>JAWLDG010000001.1:0-708559 GCA_041686775.1 Luteolibacter sp.
GCTGATGGGCATTGCCATCACCACCGCCTGCTGGGTGTCCGTCACCCTGATGACGCCGCCGGTGGATGACGCAACGCTGAGGCGCTTTGTCCGCAAGACGCGCCCCGGCGGACCGGGTTGGACGCACATCGAGGACCAGATCGTCGCCGAAGGAGGGCACCGCGTGAAGCCACGGCTCGCGCTGAAAGTGCTGTGTATTTTCCTCGGCGCCTTCGCGGTGTGGGGATCACTTTTCGGTATCGGTTCGCTGCTTTACGGCAAGCCTCTCTATGCGCTGGTGCTGTTCGCGGTGGCGGGCGTTTCGATGCTGGCCATCTTCCGCACCTGGGAACGCATCAGTGGTAAGGATACGCCGGACGGGACATGATCCTCAGATGGAGGATCGGCTGAGCGCGTTTCTGGTGCCTGAAGATGGCTTTCAGCACGAGAACAATTCAAGGACCGGTCACACGCAGGCGGATGAAAGCCCTGCCTTCGGCAGTCTCGGGCAACGGCACGGTGACTTGCTCGAACCCGTCAAGCTCAGGATGGGGAACCGCATCCGAGGGACTGAGCGGAATCCACGAATCCGCTTCCAGCGAGAAAGAAAACTCCGGGACGTAGGCATTGGCGGAAAGGCCGTAGATACGGCGGTTGAAAAGATAATCGAAATCCACAGTGAGAAATGGCGCGACTGCCAGCGACGAAACCGTGGGATTGCCGCCCAAGGCGTATTCGAGCAAGGCACTCAGACCGTCGGCGTCGATATCGGCATTCCAGTCTGCGGTATCAGGCAGGTCGTTGCCGGTATGGCGAAAATACCAGGCGGCAGCCGAAGTTTGCTCCGGTGTCTGTGCGGCGAGAGCGGCAATTTCGCCCGCAGACAGCGCGCGCGGATAAATGCGCAGATCATCGAGAATGCCGCGGAACGGGCGGGTGGCGTCGGTGGCCCAGTTGCCGATGGTGACGTCGTTGACGGCACCGGTGTTGATGGCGGTGGCACCGGAGTCTGCTGGCTCCAGGGTGGCGGTGGCGGGCTCGCCGTCGAGGTAGGCGAGCACTTGGGCGACGGTGGCGTTTCCCGGCACGACGATGGCACAGTGCACCCAGCCCGCGTCGCGCAGGTCGGAGCGGCTGGCGGTTTCGAAATCGATGCCGCTGGCGTTGAACTCTCCGCGCAGTTTGTAGCCGTTGGTGTGGTTCAGGTTGATGTCAAAGCGGATGCCCGGAGTTGGCGAATTGTCGTCGCCCCACGAAAGGATCGTAGGGCGCACGCCTCCTTGATCAGTCTCTGCATTGAGCCAGAACGTGACGGTTCGCGCGGTGGTGCCGGTGACTCCCTTGTTCCCGGTGAGGACGACGCTGTCGGCGTTGCCATCGCCGAAGAATCGGAGTGCGCCGCCCCATATTCCGGTCACCCAGTCGGGAATGTCGAATCCGGTGAGCGTGCCGAGCGGTTGGTCGAGCGCATCGTGGGCGGTGGTTCCCGATGTTTCATCGAAGGGAAGCCAGATCGTGGAATTGACGGACCCCGCCTCCTCCTCAATCAGAAAACTTGCGCTTGGAATCGGCTGCTTGGCAAAGCCAGGACCCTGCCATTGGAGGGTAAGCGCGTGGCTGGCGGCGGTGGTGTGGCGGTAGTGAATGCGGATCGGATGCAGCCCTGCGGCCAGTGGAATCGCACCCGACGAACGCTCGGTGCCGTCGGTATAGCCGAAATCGGCATCGGCGAGTTGAACGTCGTGCAGGCGCACGAAGGCCCCGGTGTCGGTGGTGAGAAAGAAGGTGTAAATGCCCTCGGCCGGCACGTTGATATAACCGGTGTAGGCGATTCCGATGTCATCGTTGCGGGTGCGCACGGCGAGGTCGATGCCTGCGGATTCGCCGGTGGCGGCGGGAGTCATTCCGACAAAATCCGGCACCCAGGGGAAGCCCCCCTCATGGACGGCATAGTTGAGTCCGGACTTCATGCCCGCTGGAAGACCGGGATCATCACCGGGCTCGATCAGCGTGATCGAGTTGAGGGCGATGTTGTTGCCGCCACTGGGCGCTGGAGAACTTGCGGTGAGCGTGATGGTATAGGTCGAGCCACCCACAAGTGTGACGCTGGAAAAATCCACCGCCAGTGTGAGCGCGCCGCTGCCGCCGGGTTCGCTGCCTTCGGCGAAGGCGGATTCATTGAGCGAACCACCTTGGATGGTCACATCCCAGCGGACGCTTTTCGCGTTGGCCTGATGCGCCCCGGTGGCGCTGATCGAGTAGCTGACGATTTCGACGGCTCCGAGTGTATGGTCGGCATCCGGCGTGAACTGGAAGCTGGTGCTCCACGGGCCGGCGGTTTCGACATTGCCTGCCACCGGAATCGGTTGACCGGGCGGGTTGAGCGAGCCGCTGGTCAGATTATAGCCTCCGATGAATCCGGTAGCGCTGCCGGTGAAGGCTAGCGAAGTGGTGGCGTTGGTTTCCTCGCCGACATCCGAAGTCCATGAGATCCCTGAAGCGGTGGTCCCGGCAAGAGTGCGGCCATCGAATCCACTGCTGAGAATGCTGACGCTCTCATTCACGGTCGGAATCGCCGCCGGCAACGGCACCGAATCATAGATGCGGCTGACGCCGCCGCCAGCCCGCCGAACCTGGGCAGCCCGCGCCTTGAGGTCCGCCTGGCTAGGCACGCCCGGTTGGCCGGCGAGGTTGGTGGTTTCCTGCGGGTCATTGGCTACGTCATAGACACGGAACAAGGTGTCGGCGGAACCGATGTTGTTGCGCACGCCCTTGTAGCCGTCCTGAAAGATCGCCTGCATCTGGTTGCGTGTCGAACCCCGGTGGGAAGTGTCGAAATCGCTATAGGTAGGCGTGGTGCCGGTGGTGTAGTATTCCACATAAACCACACCCTCGCGCTGGCTGCCGACGCCGGTGAGATCGGGCACCAGCGAGACTCCATCGCTGCGGAACGGCGCGGGCACGCCGGCGAGTTCCGCGAAGGTGTCCATCCAATCGTGGAACTGCGAGGGATGCGAGCTCACGCGTCCGGCCGGGATACCGCCCGGCCAGCGGACCAAGGTGGGCACGCGGATGCCGCCCTCCCAGATGTCGCGCTTGATGCCATCCAGCGGACCGTAGCTGCGGAAAAACCGCGGATCCTGGGTGTAGATGCCGTTCGCACCTGATTCATTGTGTGGGCCGTTATCGGAGGTGAAAACGATCAAGGTATTGTCATCGATTTCCAGATCAGCCAGTAATTGCAGCAGGTCACCCATGGCATCGTCGATCCGGCGGATCATGGTGGCATGTCGCTTCGCGTAGGCCGGCCAGCCTTGCTCAGCGGTGCCCGGGTTGTTGTCGTGATCCCAGGTGGCGTCCGCGTAATCGGGGTGGATCCAGGTATCGATGTCGCCGGTGGCGGTGTTTATCATCGCCCCGGGAGTGCCGTTCCACTGGATGCCGCCGCCCAAGCCGCCGCCGGCCGGGTAGGGAACGGTCGGGACATTGAGCTGGGCGTGCGGCGCGGTAAAACAGAGATACAGGAAAAACGGCTCGCTGGGATTGGCGTTGCGATGATCGACAATCCATTGTTTGCTTCGTCCGGTGATGAGATCGGTCGAGTAACACTTGTCGAGATCCGCGGCAATGTCGGTGTAGTTTTCATAAAACCTGCGGCCTTGCTCTTTTGGATAGTGATAGTGGGCGTCGCCGTGGGGCATGTAACCGAAGAAATAGTCGAATCCGCGGTTTTGCGGATGCGCGGGAAATCCCGAGCCGCCCGCGACTCCCCATTTCCCGATGGCGGCAGTGGCGTAGCCGGCCTGCTTCAGCATGGTGCCGAGCGTGTGGTTGTTCGCCAGTTCCTTGTCGAACTGGTTGTCCCGCACGTTGGAATGCCCCTGGTGCACGCCGAGCAGCAGCGAGGCACGCGAGGGCGCGCAAACCGGGGCCGGGCAGTAATGCTGGTTCATGCGGGCGCCTTGCGCTGCCATGGTGTCGAGCTTCGGCGTGACAAAGGCGGGCAGGTTGCGGTTCACCGCAAAGTTGCGCGAATTCTGATAGAGCACCCCGAGGTCACCCCAGCCGAGGTCGTCGGTGAGCACGAAGATGATGTTGGGACGCGGTGCGACTGCTGCCGCAGTGGCGGACAACACGACACTGATAACTGATATTGAAATGGCTCGGAACATGGGATCAGGAATGGGTTCGTATGGTTAGGTTCAATCGTAAATCGGATTAGTGGGTGCGTAATCGACGCGCACCCGGACAAAGGCCTGGCTTTCCGGTATGCCTTTCCATTCAAGAGTCACCGGCTGGTCGGCAGCAAGCGGGCCAAGCGAATCCACCGTGTTCCATGGCTCCGCCAGGGTCTCGGATGCGAGCAACGCGTAGCTACGACCCGCGCGGCCGGCGATGGTCACCCGCATGTCGCGCGGGCCGCCGCCGGGTATGATATCCCACGAAACGACGCGGAACACGTCGTTTGGATCAAGCGGGTTGGTGCCCGCCAGCCACTCCTGATAGAGGGTCGTGCCATCGCCGTCGAGATCGTCGCCTGGGTTGACATCGGCGAGTGTGTCGTGGTCCGGAGAAATTCCGATGAGCCAGAGTTCGTAAGCGTCGGGCAGGCCGTCGCCATCGGTGTCGGTGGTGGCGTCGGCGGGATCGAAGGGATCGAGGCCGTTGCGGTGTTCCCAGTCCGAAAGCCAACCGTCACCGTCGGCATCATCCAGGCGGCTGCTGGCGGTGTTGGCGATCCTCTGCAGCGTGAGCGCGAGAGGATACAGCCGGACGTCGGATAGATCACCAGCGATTGATGCCGAGCCTTCGTCCGAACCGAGAAACATGGTGCCTGCGGCGGCCTGTGGCGATTCCGGCGGATGGAGTGCCGCCGCACGTTCGGTTCCATCGACAAACAGTCTCAGGATACCGCTGGCGGCATCATAACTGGAGGCGTAGTGATGCCAGTCGGTGAGATCGAAGCTATCGATATCGGCAAGGTCGAAGTTGAGTGTTCTGGCTGTGCCGGAAGCGGTGGTGACCATCAACTGAAGTTGGCGAGAACCCTCGACCGGCAGCAAGGCGAAGGTCGGGCGGAACGAGGCGAAGGCACCGCCGCCCGAGAACTCGGCCGTGGCGGAGCGTGACCACAGCGCGACAGTGAAACTTCCTTCGACGACCGGCAATCCTTCGATCTTTACGCTGTCGTTATTTCCACCACCGAAGCGGAGGAAAGGCTTGCCGTCATCAATCAGCCAAGTGGGGACGCCGCCCATCGATCCATGATGCAGCAGACCTGACCGGTCGCGGACGAGTGCACCCATGCCCTCGTCAAGCGGCCACCAACCTGTTAGGGGCGAGATCATCGGTGTAGTCTCAATCGCATCGAGCTGGGTCTGCAGCCGGGTGCGGGTAACGACATTGGCCCCCGCCACATTGGCAGTCTCGGCCGGGTCGCTGGCGACGTTATAGAGGTTGTTGGTATCGGTGTGCAGTTTCCAGTTTCCCTCACGGATCGCGATAGGGTTCTGGGTGACGAGGATGGTGCGGCCGGTGGTCGATTGGCCGATCATGGCATCGAGCACGTTTTCACTGTCAGGACCGGCGTCGGTCGGCAAGGTCTGGCCGGTGAGTGCGGCGAAAGTGGCCATGAAGTCGGTGTGTGAAAAGAGGGCGTTGGAGACCTTTCCGGCCGGGATCCGGCCGGGCCAGCGGATCAGGAACGGCACCCGGGTGCCGCCCTCGCGCGCCGAGTACTTGCCGCCGCTGTAGATGCCATTGGAATCGTGGCCGTCGGGGAACTCGGTGGTCCCGCGCACGACCCCGCTGCCAGCGGGCCATTCGTTGTAGCCATCGAAGCCCACGGGCCCGTTGTCGCTGGCGAAGATCACGATCGTGTCGTCGGTAACCGAGTCGGATGAATCACCGTCGCCGTTGGGGTCGTCGAGCCGGTCCAACAACGCGCCGACCGACCAATCGAGCGACAGCATCGCATCGCCGCGCCAGCCGTGAGGACTCACGCCTTGGAAGCGCTCATGCGGCGCGCGGGGGACATGGATGTCCGGGCTGGCGAGAAAAAGGAAGAACGGCTTGCCCGCCTGCACGCTCTGGTGGATGAACTGCCCGGATTTTTCATCGAAGATATCGGCATGGTCCTCGTCGCGGAAGCGCGCGGCGTTCATGCCGGTCATCCAGCCGATGCGGGAGATGCCGTTGATGATGGTGCCGTTGTGCTGGGTGTCTGCGGTGTAGTATTTTTGCAAGTGTGGGTGAGACGCGCCAGTCGGCTCGCTGCCAACCGGTGAGGTGGCAGAGATGATCAGGGGGTCGGCGGGATCAAAGTTCACGACGCTGCGGTTTTCCATGTAAATGCATGGGACGCGGTCGTTGGTGGCGGGGATGCCGAACCAATAATCGAAGCCGAGTTCGCGCGGACCCGGGGTGATTTGCGGGGCATTGTAGTTGGTCGGGTTGCCGCCCATGCCAAGGTGCCATTTGCCAACCACTGCGGTGGCGTAGCCGGCCTGCCGCAGCATCGATGGCAGGGTGACCGAGCCGGGACGGATCAACAGCGGGTGGACTCCCGAGACGACCCCGGTGCCGGGCGTGCGCCAGGCGTATTCGCCGGTGAGCAGGGAAAAGCGGCTCGGCGTGCAGGTGGAGGCCGGCGAGTGGACGTTGGTGAAGCGCATGCCTTCGGCGGCGAGGCTGTCGATCCGTGGCGTGGAAACGATCCCGGAGCCATAACATGCCACATCGCCGAAACCGACGTCATCGCCGTAGATGATCACGATGTTGGGCTTGGCGGGGATGGCTGGACGCGGAGGGAGCGGCTCCGCGGTGCGGGCGGTCAGCGAGACGTTGTCGATTATAGCGAAGCTGGACCTGGCACCCGAGTTCAGCAGCCGGAGCTGGATGCGGTGGCCGATCCACGGGCTGCCCTCCGGCACCGGGTTCGAACTGATGGCAAAGGTTTGGTATTGGTTGGCCGTTACCAGTCCATCGGTGCGGCTCAGTAATCGGTCCCCGGTCGTTTCGCCATACAGTGGATCCGTCACCGGATTGCCATTCGCATCGACGACGTGCAGGATCACCTCGAAGCGACCGCTGAAGCCCGCGCCATTGCGCCAGTCCACCGAGACGGAAAACACGTCGCCGGCGGCAATCGTCCAGTCGCTGGCCGGAATCGTGATCGTCGGGTGCTGGCGGGTGCCCGTGCCTGACCACCCGCTGACCGCCCCGCGCAAGGCTCCGGTCCGGGCGTTCGTGCCGTGCGTGAGCGTCGATGAATCGCCCTCCGGGCTGAAGTAGCTCGACCAGCCGGGGGTCTCGGCAAAGGTCTGGCCGGCCGCCCCTTCCTCGAAGCCGCCGTTGCGAAGGGAACTCTCATGGATGCCATTGCCGGGGATCCCGTCATCGAAATCGACGAGCACAGTCTGCGCCGACGCGGCGACCCCAAAGAGCGACGGAAGGATGCGGAGGAAAGGATTCATCAAATTCAATTCGGCATTTAATCAAGCACCACATCTCATGGGACATAACGCAGGCGGAAAAAGCCGGATTCAGCCCCGACGGGTGCGGTAAGCTCATGATCCGAAGCGGCAGAGATCACAGGCACGATGGTGCCCTCATCCCACGGTCCCGCGGGCGAGTTGGAGCGTTCGAGCAGGAAGGTTCCTTTGGTGATCACGCGGTTGATGGTGAGGATCAACTCACCGGCCGCATCCCGATGGATCGTCATGCGGAGCCTTGAGTTGGCATCATTCGGATCGAAGCCGAAGCGGAACTCGAGATCGTTGTCCATGTCATCCACATCGGGATCCGCGCCGGGAAGCGCATCATCGTCGAGCAAACCGTGGGTCCGGGTCCAGGCTTCGTAGTCGGTAATGAACAGGGCGGTGACGGTCTTCGCTACGTCCATGATCACCCCGCTGACCGGGTGTTCGGCATCGACGACGCCCTCGCCTTCCCATCCGTAAAACTGCCAGCCGGGTGCAGGGGTCGCGGTGACACTGGCCTCGGTGCCCGGTGGATAAAATCCGCCGCCATCCACCGTCCCGCCTTCCGGCGGGGAAGCCACCGTGGAGAGCAGGACTGCGTCCTGGAAGGTCACGGTGATCAGAGAGTTACTGCCGCCGCCGTAGTCCACCGTGGCCGGCGCGGGATCGAGGAACTCGACTGCCGGCTGGCCAGCAAGCGATCCGGCGTAGGCGACCACGGGATACGGCACGCCGGCGACATAGCCGCCTGGCGGCAGGCCGATCCGCAGGACGCCGGAAACGTGGGCGTAGTCGCCGGACAGGGAAAGCGGCGGCGTGCTGGGATCGACGAGCTTCAATGCCACATCCCCCCCGGCCTGCGTCAACGAAGCCACGGAGACCGGAGCACCGGCGAGATCGAGGACTCCGTCGGCGGTCGTTAAATCGAGCCCGGGGTCGAACGCGCCCGAAAGGGTCAGGTTGGCCGGACCGGATTTGATGAGTTTTACATCAGGACCCACGGTGCCGGCGAATTCGCGGTCGAGGGTTTGGTTGACCGTCAGCACCGATGCCGCGCCGGTTCCCCGGAGGACCGCGTCGGGAACGCCTGATAGGTTGCCGATCGCCGAGGCCGCGTCGCCAAGTTCCGCGACCGGAGTGCCGCCGGCCATCGCGAGATCGGCGGCGGGTTGGTCCCATGGCTGATCGAGTTTGAGGGTGGCATCGGTGCCTTCGAGCACAACGCCACCGAGCGAATCGAGGCCGCCCGTGGCGGAGTTCAGCAACTGCCCTCCATTCCCGACGATCACCATGCCGCTACCGAGCGCGTTGGCGGCGGCGGCGCGAAGGATGGTGGTGCCGCCACCTGCGTGAGCGACAGACCAGTCACCACTGAATGGGTTGTCCGGCCGGGTGATGCTGAGTTGGCGGATCGTGCCACTGTCGGCCGAGCAAGTCAAATCGCCGGTGCCGGAGAAGCTGCCGCCAAGCGTGAGGCTCTGCACACCAGTGCCGCCGTTATTGAAGACCGCTCCGCCGCCAGAACCGACCGAAATAGCAGCGCCGAGCGTGTGGTTATAGGTGGCCCCGTTGTTGTTGCGGAAGCGCAGCGTGCCGCCGTCATCCAAGGTCAAGTCGGGCATCGACCAGTTGATATTTTGGGTGCCGCTGGCCCCGAGGCGGGGCAAATCCAATGTCCCCGGACCCCTTACCCTCAGCGAGCGCCCTGCCATGCTTGCCGCCGCAAACACCGTCGGATCGTTGGTCGAGCCGTCGCGCACTTGCAGGATGCCTTCGCCGACCAGGATCTCCCCGGTAATCTCGTTTGTCGGGTGATTCAGCCGCAGCATGGTGGGCCCGCTTTTTTCAAAGCCCTGGTTGCCCGCAAGCCGCACGTTGATGATCGATTGCCAGTCCCTCGTCTCGATGATCGGCCGGCCGAACGTGGTCGCCAGCGTAAGCGGTCCGTTTTGCGCGATGATGTCCCAATAATTCGATGGCACGACCGCATCGCCGAAGACCAGCCGTCCGACGATCTTGCCGGTGCTGCCCAGATTCAGGTCGCGATTGGCGCTGATGTTGACCTTGGAGAAATCGACGACCACATCCGGCCCGAAGACAGGCAAGGCGGGATCGGTGTCCCAATTCGACGCGGTGTTCCAACTGCCTCCGGCATTCTTGACCCAGGTGTAGGTCGCATGGTCGCCAATCGTGAGCGAGGCCGCGGAGTCTACGCCGATGCCATATCCTGAACCCGGTTCCAAGGTGAGGACGATTTCTTCCCGGAACGTGTCCGGCGCGGCGGCGATTGGCATGACTTCCAAGGTTTTCGTTAACTCGCCTTCCGCGAAGGTGATGCTGGTCGGGAATGCCACGAAGTCCACGCCGGCGACCGCGTTGCCTGAAAGCGAGAACGAGACCGTGACCTCCCCGAAACCATGATCCCGGGTGAAAGTGAAGATTCCCGGCGCAGGGCCCAGCTTCGAGGCCGGCGGGCTCGCCGTGACGCTCACGACCGGCGGCATCGGCGGCGCGATGGTCAGGGAGACCGGCGCAGATTCCACCTGATACCCCCAGTCGCCGAAGGTGGCGCGGGCTCGGAGCGTCCGCTCGCCGGCATCCCACAATGGAATGCTCGACTCGTAGGGGGCGGAACCGGCCGTGGCCAGCACCGCGCCATCGCCAATGAAATCCACGCGGTCCACCAGTTCGGCCGAAGATCCCACCGCGGCGGCGACCGGAATATCGAGGCCCGGCACGACGGCACCGGACAGCGGCCCGGTCACGGTGAGTTCGGGCGGATGGACCGCCTGTTGATAGAGCGACTCGATGTCCGCGGCATTCAGAACATTCTGATAGATCCGCACCTCGTCCATCACGCCCTTGAAATAGCGTCCAGCCCCGCCGGGGTCATGACCGAGATTCATGTTCCCAAGGAGATAACTGATGACGTGGTCGACCTCGTTGCGTGCGCTTTTCAGCCCGGTGGAATCGCGCAGGAAAGTCTCCGCGCCGTTCGGGCCGATGCTCAGGGCCACAAGGCAGCGTTCGTTGTCCGGCGGAACCAAGGGCGGTGACGGCTGCCAGGTGTAGCCGA
Organism: Luteolibacter sp.; assembly: GCA_041686775.1. GTDB lineage: Bacteria > Verrucomicrobiota > Verrucomicrobiia > Verrucomicrobiales > Akkermansiaceae > Luteolibacter. The sequence continues at coordinate 10,537 of JAWLDG010000001.1, forward strand.
TGTTGCTCCAATGATAGCGCAGCTCGTTGTTGGTGCCGAACCCGACTCCCCACGCCGTGACGGTGTTGCGGGCCATGAAGACCGGCGCCCAGGCATTCTGGTTTCCGTCGCGTTGGATCCATGACGTGATCGAGATCGTGTTCGTGCTGAGATTGGATGCGGGTGCCTCGATCCGGTCGTCCACGCCATCGAAGCGCATCGCCGTGCCGGTGGCGGGAGTGAGTCCCGGTTGCCCGGGTGCCACGCCATTCCTCAGGGTGCCGTCGTGGCTGCGGCGCGCCCGGTTCACGGCCACGGTGCCCGACGTTTCATCCAGCCGCCAGTGGTCAAGCAGGCCCAGCACGCTGGTGCGCGGGCGCAAGACGGCGAAGTTCACCGCCTCCATGCCCGATGCGTCGCGGACGCGGTAGCGGAACCAGTCGGTGCCGGATCCCATGGTCGGCGGCGGGCTGTATTCCAGCAGGTCACGCCCGCCGGGGCCAGCGCCTTCGAGCCGGGTGACGGAGCCGCCGAGCGAGGTGTTGAGGCTGTTGGTGACCAGACTCAGGCTGTCGCCATTCATGTCCGCATCATTGCGCAGCACATCGATCGTCGCGGGGGTGTTTCGATAGAACGTGGCGATGTCGAGATTGGCGCGCGGCGGCAGCGGCAAGGGATAGGGACCGATTTCCTCGAACAGCGCCGCCTGCTCGTTGCGGTGACCGACGATCTTGACCAGCTCCGCGCTCGAAAAGTGGGACAGCGCGTTGTCGCCGCTCATGATGGTCGCCCCTTCGGTTCGGCCACCACCCTCGGTGTGGCCGCTGCCCCAGTTGTGGCCGGCCTCATGCCGCCAGACCCGCCAGAACTCGCCATTGTCGGAATCGACCGCCGCATAGGCGAGCGAGGTTCCGATCACGCCGGAAAAGCCGCCGTAGGCGAGCCCGCCATTCAGATCCCGGTGGATTAACGCGGCCAGATGATGGGTGTTTCCCATCGGGTTTCCCGCGGACCAGAGTGCCCGGACCCGCTGTAGAAGAGCGCTCTTGTCGGTGCCATCGGGCTGATAGGGATCGTGCGCCTGATGGGCGCGGATAACGATTTTCCCGAGCCGGTTTTCGATGCCGGCATCGCGTAGGTAGGGCAGGTTGGCGGCGATGAGCGAAAACTCCGCGCTGTCGAGCACGCCATCCGGGGTGCCACCGGCAGCGAGGAAATGGCTGTAGGCGATGTCGAGGCCGGTCTCCACCGCGTAAACCGTCGATCCAAAGCCGCCGGCACCCGCGACTTGCCCCGTCCACAGTGGGGATGATCCGCCGGAGCCGATCACTTGGGCCATTCCGCCCTTGGTCGTCCAAGCGGCGCCAGTATCGAAGACAACCTGCGCCCAGACCGTACCGTTGGCTCGCAGCAATGCGCCAGCCACCGCTCCCGGCCGGTCGCGCACCGTGCCGAGATAGGTTCGCGGCACGTCGGCGGTGTGATTGATGTAACTTCCATCCGCCTGCTGCACGATCACGCCGAAGTTCGCCGAGCGGATCGGGCGCAGAACGAAATCCACAGTCACCGAGCTGTTGGGGCTGGTAATGACATGGGTGAAGGTCGCCGGTGGCAGGGTTTGGGCGGATGCGGAAATTGGGGTCAACCCAAGGCACAGGCCAATGGCAGCAAGGCGACCGAGAAGCGTTTGGTTCATGATGATGGGTGATCGTGCCGACATGGGCTGCTACATGGGAGGGTTGTGATCGCAAGCTGTGATTGAATGGATTGATGAAACGGGAAAAGCATGATTTCCCATGCAGCTAGGTACCGTCAAAAGGGTGATGCTGACCCGGATTCTTGGGATGTAGATGCCCCGAAAACCCAGCACGCATGTTCGGGAAACAGCTGCCAGCTTGGAACAGCAAGGTGGTTACTTGATCCTTTGAAGAATCCAAAATAAATATCCCTCATCTGTACAATCCTTGCCGGAGATAATGCAATGACTGCCGATTTTTTTCATTTTCGCGATGAACGGGCTTACAGGCGGAGGAGAGTGGGGTTTGCGGGCTGGATCAGCGGGCGTCGGAGGCGCGTTCGACAGCAGCGGGTTTCAGAGGAAGCAAAGTCGGCTTGTAGCGATTGGCGTCATCGAGCATCGGACTCCAGCGTTCGAGAAGCTCACGGCTGAGCAGGACGGGGTCACCGGAGGCCGTAACCGGGTAGGAATCGGATTCCCAATGGTCGGCGGCCCATGCGGATTCCATGGCGAAGTAATTCGGTGGCGAGGGTTTGCGGCCGGCAAGGCGTCCGCGAAGGTCGTCGATGAAGGCCATCCAGCGCGGGCGGTAGTAGCGCTCAAGCAAGCCATTCCACTCGCGCCAGGCGTAGTCACCAAGACCGGAGCGTTCGTGGGTCCAAGTGGTAATGAGCAGCCTGGCATTGCGCTCGTTTTGTTCACGCTGGACCGCGTCACCGCCGGCAGCGTTGCGCGCGTCGGACAACCAGAGTCCGAGCAAAAACCTGGAATCTGCGGCCAACAGACGGTTCTGGTCGTCGAGCATGTCGATGAATTGTTTCGCGGCGGTCTCGAACGCGGGCGGATTTCCGGATTGAAACGCGGAGATCATCTCCCGGTATGGGATCTGCGCCGCATTCGCCATGAACTGGCGGGTGAAATCGACCAGGTCGTGACGGTAGGTTTCATGCCTTGCGCACTCCGGCGCGACCTCCAGCAGAAGTCGGACCGCGTCGCGCAACAGACGTTGGTCGTAATGGACCTGGATGCTGGCGGCGAAGGGCGAAACCTTCTTCACATTGAGGGAAGGGCGGGCACAGAACACGGACTCTCCCGGGCGGCGCTGGTTCGGCCATGAGGCGTAGGCGGATTGAAGCAGTCGTTTCCATGCCTCGCGGATCTGTGGCTTGTCCGTGCCATAGCGGCGGATGGCATAGCCTTCGATCCATTTGGCCGGGTCCGGGGCTTCAGTGCTCCAACGACAATCCCAGAGATAAGCGTTGACCACTGGATTGGTATCGATTCCTTCCCAGGCCATGCCGATCGCGACGGGCGGAGTTTCGCTCTTGAGAGCGGCGTTGAGATGATTCGCGACTGTATCGATCCGGCCGTGGAGCGCGGTGTTTCCGCCGTAGATCATGACGGTTCCAAAGGCCCATGGAGTACCATTGAAGCCCCGGGTGCCTTGCCAGTTCCGCCAGAATTCATTGCACAATTCAAGAATCAGCGTGCGATCGGTCCGGAGGGCGGAAAGCAATTCACCCTTTGGGTTTCCGCCCCATCCCTGAATGATCCACAACGCGTTTGGATCTCTTGCGAGCATTGCCTGCTGCACGGCGCGAACCGTGGCGGAGACGCTGAGCCCTTTGGTTTTGCCGCCCTCATGAAACAAGTCGCCGGCGAATGCATCGCAGGCCCCGAAAAGCTTCTCCTGCTCCTCGTACCATGCCGTGGCCATCCGATGGAAAAGCGGATCTCCGGGATGAAGCACGGCAGGCCGCTGGTCGGCAAGCCAGCGCCCCTGTGGGACCACGCGGGTGCCAGGGATCTTTTTCGGCAGGTTGTCTGGCACGAGGCCGACAAAGCCCTGCATGACCGGTCGCATGCCAAGTTCCCGCATGCGGGCGAGGATTTTCCGCTGCAAAGCCACGCGGGATTCGATCCACGCGTCGGTGACCGGACCGCCGCGCCCTTCGAGATTTCCCATCAGCCACCAGGCGGTGTAGGCAGGGCCGGCGATGAAGTGTTTCGCCTCGTCCTTGGTATAACCGAAGCGCTGCAGGACATTGAGCCAGACCGCCTCGGTGCCGATGATGGCGAGCGGCAGGTCAATGCCGTTGGCGGCCATCAGGTCGATCTCGCGTTCCCAGCGCGGCCAGTCCCACCACGCCATCGTGTAATTGAAGGTGCAGTAGTTGAAAGCATAACCATGGCGGAAACGGCTCTCGACGGTGATGGTTTGTTTCGGAAGAGGCAGGGGATCCGCCAGGTCGAGTTGATCGCCGCACCATGAGAGGTGGCCACCGGCGACGTGTTCCAGATAATGGTTGAACGCCGCGGCCACCGCCACCGGCCGGTTTCCACGAAGCACGATTTTCCCGCCGTGGGAGGCGATTTGGAAAACGTCTTGATCGGTTATTCCGGGACGGACTTCACAGACAAATGACTCGGAGTGTTCTGGTAGCAAGCGTTGGATGACTGCACCCGCCGCCCCCTCGGCCGCAGCCGATGATATCGCGGGTGCGGGGACGGCCGATGAAAGACCTAGAATGAAAACAAGACATCGCAGAATAATGTTGGACATGATTACAAGGGATTGGGGAACCCGCAAATATGACAAAACGTCTGGCGTAATCAGCGCGCGAGTCCGGGAAAGGGTTCGATACTGAGGAAAACCCGGTAGTCCTTGATGCGACCGTTTGGCATGTCCTGGCGCGGGAGGTAGCGCAGCGCGGCAACCTCGCGCACCGCGCCGAGGTCTATCACGATCGCGTGCGGGTGCCGCGGCTTCACTCCCCTCCATCGACTGTGCCAGATGGTCGTCGGTTGGAGGTCGAAGACGTTTTCGGCGTTGCCGTTGTCGCTGAGGTCCTCGCTGGTGGCGTGGACGATTGACCACGCCTCGCGTGGAATCTCACGTCCGGCGGCATCGAGTAGATAAAGCTCGGCACAGGTCGCATGGGGATCGCCGGGATGGGAGTTCAAGGCCTGCAGGCAGATGTATCGTCCCTTGGTTGGCGGGAAAAGGGTGGTTTGCATCTCGATCCCGTCGGCGAAACGTCCCTGATGGACCGGTTTAAGCCCGTCAAGTTGCAGGGTGCCCGCCACGCGTGGTCCGCGTGATGACGGTTCCGAGTTGATCTCATCGAGCACCGGTTGGCTGAGGGATACCAGGGAGTCGCGTTTGACCGCCTCCAAAGCGAGCACGACGATCTCGTTTTCCCCGTGCTTGAGCCACGGGCCGGGACAGTAGAGCGTTTGTTGCGGACCGAGATTCCAATAGCGGCCAAGGTTGCGGCCATTCACCCAGACCACACCGCGGCCCCAGCCCCGGAGATCGAGAAAAGTATCGCCGGTTTTCTCCAGAGTAAAGGTGCCGCGGTGGAAGACCGGACCATGCTCTTGCGGGATTTCGTTGGAGAATCGAAGATCCTTCAACTCATTTTCAAGCAACGGAAAGTTATATGTGGTCCAGCTCCTCAGCTCGCTGGCATCGTTACCGCGAATCAATTCGACCTTGCCTGTGATGCCCTTGCGGTCGTGAATGTTCTTTCCGTAGTTGATCCTCCCGTAAGAGTGCACGAGCAGGTCGAGTACCGTCTCGTGCTCTAGCGCGGGCAGCACGATCTGGTTCTGATCCAGGCGCCGGTCAAGGATGCCGGCGGGCTTGCCGTCGAGATAAGCGAATGTGAGATCGTGTGCGCCGTTGACCCGCAGGAGCGTCGCGGGGCGGGCTTGGAGCCGCTTGCGATAGAGGATGAGGCCGTGCGCCTGGTCGTGCATTTCCATCGGCAGCGGGCGGACGCCCGATTTCGCGGAGGGCAGCCTGGAAAGCAGCGCCGCGCGCTCGGTGAGGTGTATCTCCGGAATGTAGATGACCGGATTCGGCGGCGGCACATCGGGCAGGGTTTCGCCGGGCAGCAGGTGTTTCGCGAAAAGCTCGCGGATCGCGTGGTATTTCGGAGTCGCCCATCCCGCCTCGCTGATCGGCGCGTCGTAATCGTAGCTCGTGATCTGCGGGCGGAACGGAGGCGAGTTGGCACCGGCGGTGAATCCGAAGGAGGTGCCGCCGTGGGCCATGTAGATGCTGAAGGATGCCTTGTTATCGAGCATCCAGCCGAGTTCGCGGAGAATCTTCGGCGTGGGACCGGTGCGGTGCGGCACGCCCCAGCGGTCGAACCAACCTGGATAGTATTCTCCGCACATCAGTGGGCCGGTTGGACGGATGTTGCGGAGCGCCTGGAAGGCGTGGGCGGGATTCGCCCCGAAGTTGACGGACGAGAAGATGTCCGGACGCGTGCCGTCCTTCAACTGGACCGGGCCGTCGCAGGTGAACAAGGGCACTTCGAAGCCCGCCTCGACCAGATAGTCCCGCAGCAGGCCGATGTATTTGCGGTCGCTGCCATAGGAACCGTATTCGTTCTCGACCTGCACCATGATGATTGGCCCGCCGCGGGTAATCTGCTGTGATGCGAGCTGCTTGCCGACTTCGTGCAGAAATCTCCGGCAGGCATCGAGATAAACCGGGTCGCGGGTCCTGAGCCGGATGTTTTCGTGCTTCAATAACCACCAAGGAAAGCCGCCGAAATCCCATTCGGCGCAGGCATAGGGTCCCGGACGAAGAATCACCTTGAGCCCTTCATGATGGGCGATGCGGCAGTATTCGGCAACGTCATTGGCATCGGTGAAATCGAATGTGCCTTGCTGCGGCTCGTGGATGTTCCAGAACAGATAGGCGCAAACGGTATTGCATCCCATCGCCCGCGCCATCTTCAACCGGTGCTGCCAGTATTCGCGTGGGATGCGCGAGAAGTGCATCTCGCCGCTGCGGATCACGAAGGGCTCACCATCTAACAAGAATGATTTTTCTCCAATTTCAAAGCGACTGTGCTGCATGGAACGGTCGGCCATGGCGGCCGGGAAGGCCAACAGGCTGGCGACCAGCAAGGCAGGTGGGGAAATCCGCAGAATGGCGCGGAGTGGATCGAAGGGAAATGACATCGTATTGATACAAATCGCCCGGCGGCGGAACACCGCCGCCGGGCAGGTGGAAACTCCAGGCGATGACTTGTCAGCGGCGGCGGTGCAGCAGGACGAGCAAGCCAAGACCGCCAAGCAGGGCGGCGGAGGGCTCGGGCACTCCGTTGAGGGTCAGATTGTCGATCGCCCAGTTGTTGCCCCCCGTTGAGGTGTGCGCGGAAGTGGTCAGCTCAAAGAAGTAGGACTGTGCGATGGTGAGATCATCAAGGGAGGATAGGTCGATTTCCGCAGTATCTCCAGCGGTGGTTGCGCCACCCGGATCCTCGAAGATATCGCTGAAGGTCCCCAGAAGGCTGCCGGTATTGTCGGTGCCTTCATAAACTTTAAGTGTGGCGACACCGTTTTTGGCGGCGGCCTGATCCACGCCGGTGCCGCTGATGGCACGGTAGAATAGGGTGAAGGATGTCAGGTCCAAGGTGGCAGTCGGGATGATCGTGAAACTGGTGCTCCATGGTCCGCCGGTTTCAACGTTGCGATTCACTTGGATGTTACTGCGCCTGGCACCTCCCTGGATGAAGCCATTGGTGCCAGCGGCGTAGCTGTATCCGGTGAAAACAAGGTCATTGCTGGCCAAGGTAAGCCCGCTGGTTGTCCACAACTCGGTGGGAACGGTGACGGTGTAAGGAGCGCTGGTATCGGACGGAAGAAGGTCCGTGAAGTTGGTGAAAAGCAGGACGGCCGCCGGGGCGCTGCCAGCAGTCAATAGGCCGCTTGCGACCATGGTGATGAGGAATTTCGATTTCATGCTACTTGGGTGGGTGATTTGGATTGGTTTCAAAATTCATGATCGCTTGGCTTCACGGTTCGGTAGCTTCGACGCGGAAGAAGAGTTTGGGCTCGGCAAGCAAGGTGCCCGGAATCGTGACAGTGATGGTTTCCACCGGATCGCCGCTGTCGGTTCCTTCGGAGACCGGGGTGAACGGAGCCCAACCGGCCAGTGTGATCGAAGACTCGTAGGCATAGTCGAGTCCGGTGAGCGATGGCTTGCGGCGGGTGTAGGTGAAGGTGCCGGCGGCGGTGTTCGGGGCGGTGACAGGACTGACGCTGGCGGAATCGGTGGGATCGAGGCCGAAGGCATATTCGTCGAAGTTGCTCAGCCCGTCGCCATCGTCATCGTCGCCGGGACCACCGGTGAGATTGAAGCCGGATGGCCCGGCCCAGTCGTCGTAGTCGCTGGCGACGCTGACGACCTCCAACGCCCCGGTGCCGCTGATCAGGCCCGGGTGGGTGCTGGCGTCGTAAATGCCGGGAGGCAGGGTATTTGCTCCAATCGTGAGCGAACCGACGACATCGGTGCCGATGAAATCGAGATTGAGAACCCCGTTGATGCCCACGGTCACGGCCGCGGTGTCGGCCAGGTAGGGGTGCTGGATGCTAAGAGTGCCGGCGCTGACGGTGGTGGGGCCGGCGTAGGTGTTGATGGCGGTGAGTGTGAGCATGCTGCCACCGGTTTTGTTGATTCCGCCGCTGCCACCGATGATGCCGGAAATGGTCTTGCCGAAGGACGGGGTGTCGATGGCGGCGATGCCACCGAGCGTGAAATCGCCCGACCAGGTGGCGGCGTCGCCGCCGAGCGCGCGCAGCGTGGCCCCGCTGTTGAGAATGACCGGCGTGGCGATGCTCCGCGCACCCCAGACGCCGAGCACGGCGGCGTCATTCACGGTCACCAGGCCGCCAGCCCCACCGAGGCAGGTATCGGTGCTTTCCGCGCCGAGGATGCCTTGGTTGACGACGAACGAGATGGCGCTCGCGCTGGCATCGCCACGGACCATGATTTGGTTGGTTCCGATCTTGGTGAGCGTGTGGCCGTTGCCGGTGATCACTCCCGGGGCACCCAAGGAAAAGCCGAGATCGAAGCGGGCACTGCCGCCGATGGTGGCGTCCGCCGTGAGTTCGAGATTCATTATTCCCGAGTTGGAGGAAATGCCGGCACCGGTGCCGGTTTTGTTGACGAGCGCGCCACTGCCGTCGCCCTCACCCGCGATGCGGAAGGAATAAGTGCGGTCAGTGGCAGCGATGGCGACACCATTGAAGTCAAGTTGCGCGCCAGCGGCCACGGTGACGTTTTTGGCTCCGGAACTACTGCTGCCCAAGGCGCTGGTTTTGGCCAGCCTCAGGAATCCATTGCTGACGAGCACATCGCCGGTGAAGGTGTTCTGCGCCGAACCACCGAGTGTGAGGGTGCCGGTGCCCTGCTGGGTGAGCGTGCCGTCACCGGAAATGCCGCTGCCAACAGTGATCGCGTTCGAGCGATTGAATGCCAGCGCACCATTGTTGGTGATCGCGCCGGAGCCGAGATTGCCGGTCGTGTCGCCATCGCCCACGATCACGGTCCCGGCGGAAATTTCGGTCGATCCGGTATTCGCGAGCGCCACACCGACGGTGAGGGTGCCAGTGCCGTTTTTCTGGAGCAGGCCTGTGCCGGTCAGCGTTCCCGGACCTTCCAGCAGGTAGCTGGTCGGCGCGTCGAAATTAAAAGTGATATCGCCGACCGGTGTGGTATCGGCCACAGTGATCGCCGTGTTGGCGGCTGATCCATCGAAAAGCACCTTATCATAGGCGAAGAAAGGTGCGGCGCTGCTGTCCGAATCCAACTGCCAGTTTGCCGTTTGATTCACATCCCAGATCGAATCGACGTTGCCTTTCCATGTCAGCGAGTCGAGGAAATCGACCTGAACCAGGATTTCGCCGAAGAGATTGTCGTCGATGAAGGTGTAAGAGCCGTGCGGGGCATTGCCAATTTGCAGATTGGTGAGGCTGCCGGTGAAGCTGGTGAAGTAAGTGAAGAGTGGAAACTGATCTCCCACGACCCAGGGAGCGGTCGGAATCAGATCCACCGCATGGCTGCCGTTGATGGCAAGTCCGCTGGAGTTGATCACGGCGATCGTGTCGGAAGTCAGGAAGTCGGCGCGGAAACGGGTGCGGGAGCCGCTTTCGAGGGTAAGTGCGGGAACATCCAGGGTGCCGGCCGCGGCCACCGGCCCGGGAGCGAGGGTGCCGCCGTTGCCGACGGTTACCGGCGAATCAAGGATGCCATTCACTGACAGCGTGCCACCGCTGACGGTTGTGGTGCCGGTATGGATGACATCGCCGGTGAGCACCGTAGTGCCCGGACCCGCGATTTCGAGGGTGCCGCTGCCGGAGAGCTCGCCATCGTAAACCAACGTGCCATCGCGCGCGATGACCAGCGCCGCATCATTGACGATGGGGCCTGTGCCGGGGGAACCCAGCAGGCCGCCATCGCCGATGCGCAGGGTGCCACCGCTGATGGTGGTGGAGGCCAGGTTGTTGTCGAACAGCAAGGTGACCTCGCCGGCACCGGTTTTTAAGAGGGTTCCGGCACCGCTCCATGCCTCGCCGGACAGCGTGTAAGGCAGGGTGACATTGGCAAAGGTCACCGAAAACGGCTGGATGCCGGCTTCCGCGAGGGTGACAATCCCGGTGGCCGCAGTGTCGTCAAAGGTGACCAGATCAAAATTCCCGAAGGTGGTGGGGTTGTTTCCCGCGTCTTTCCAGTGAGCGGTGGTGTCGAGGTCCCAGGTTCCACCGCCCGCTGTGCCTACCCAGGTGAGCGCGTCGCCGGCCGCGGGTGTTCCGTTCACTTCGATCGAGTTGAGCGCGATGTTGTTGCCGCCGGTGGGGGCGGGGGAACTTACCGTCAAGGTGAAGGTATAGGGCGTACCCGCTTCAAGCGAGGTGCCGGTGAAGTCCAGATTGAGAATCAAGGGTGCCGCGCCAGCCGGATCGGTTCCGCTATCTGAAACCGTCTCGTTCACCGAGCCGCCCGTGATGTTGACCGCCCAGGCGACCGACTTGGCGGATAGCTGGTGTACGCCACCGCTGTTGATCGCATAGGAAATCATTTGGATCGTCGTCAGATCGACCGAAATGTCGGGTGTGAAGGTGAAACTGGTGCTCCACGGGCCGACGGTCTCGATGTTTCCGGCCACGGGGATCGGCTGGCCGGGCGGGTTCAGCGAACCGCTGTTAAGAACGTAGCTGGTGAAGCCGGTGGCGCTGCCGGTGAAGGTCAGCGAGGTGCTCGCATTGGCTTGCTGGTCGAGATCCGAGGTCCAGGAAAACCCGGATGCTGTGCGGGTGGCGCCGTTCAGGGTGCGGCCTTGGAAGTCAGTTCGGAGCACGATTTGTGCCATGGCGCTGCCAGCGCCTAGAAAACAAACAGCCGTGAGGATGGTGCGGATTGGAATTTTCATTGGGTTTGCAAGTTCTGGCTTTGGATCCTTTTTTGGGGGGGCAATCGATGTGATTTGTGGGGGTTCTTGTGGCGGTCTGGCATATGCCAGACTACAGATTTGCTCCTATGTTGATTTCGTACCGCTGCGATGAGGATGCTGACCAGATTTTCCATTGCCGTGCCGGATCAATCATCCTCGGGTCCTAGTCGGCGGGCATTTTCGAAGGCGAGGCTGGTGAAGATCAGGGTGTCGCGGTCGCGCAGGACGTGGGTTTCGGGATGTCCGGGATGTTTGGGACTTTCGGCGTAAAGAACTCCCTCTTCAACCCACCAGCGGCAACCGGCAAAGGCCTTCGGTTCCTGACGACCGTTGCGCGTGAGTGTGATGCTGCCGTCTTCATGGAACTCGCGGGCGTAACGGGCACCGGCGTAATGGTAAGCCCAGCGACCGACGAAATCCGCCGCCACGGCCTGATTCAACACCCCCTCCTCGAATAGCATGATGCCCGAACTGCCAATCGGCACGTTCGGGCGCGCGGCATGAGACGGACGCGGCAACGGGGCAAGTTTCGCATGCAAGGTCCACTTCCCGTAGCGAAAGGCATCGCTTGGCACGTTCAACTCGAAGATGTTGTTATGGACGAAATCGTGGTTGCCGGTCTGGCCCGGGCCCAAGGCCGCCGCGATCGTCTGGCCATCGCAGCGCAGTTCCACATCCTTGATGATCACCACGTCCCCTCCGGATATCCATTTGAAGATCGTTCGGTAGGCAGACGGTTTCCAGACCAGGTGGGAGACGTCGACCGAGAATTCATGGGGCTCGCTCGAATCGATTTTCCACGGGAAATCCCGGCTCGGTAGCTGACGGACGAATTTTTCACGCTCGAACGGAACCGGCATGAGTGGTTCCTCCGCCGTGAGATCGTGGATGATTGCCTGACTGCCAGCGAGGTAGAATGGTGCATCGCCTCCTGGCAGATGCAGCTCGACTTCACCATCGAAAACCCCTAGCTCCAGCTTGCCACCATTTCCGACCTCCATGGCAAACTCAGTGCCGAGATCGACCACCCGGCCGTTGCCGTAATCGACAGTGAATCCCTCCGCTCCCTGCGGCACCCGGGCCACCAGTTTACCCCCATCGAGCCGCCCGGATCCATTGCCCGTGACGTTAAAATCGGCCGGACCTTCGAGCATCACCCGCACTCCGCTGGCATATGTCAACTCGATCAAGCCGGTATCAAACACGACGCGTTCCGCCGCCACCGATCCGGCCGCGATTCGCGGCTCGGGAGCGGTATCACTCCATTTGACTCCGATCATGCCGGTGATTCGTGCGGTAGGTGGCGGAGAAACCTCAAACGTATTCGCCACCTCCGCCGATGGCGCCGGCCCCGGTGTCCGGTACTTGCCGATTCCCCAACCGGCGATGAATGCGATCGCAGCGGCAGCGGCGAATTGGGCCAGCAAGCGGTTCCGGCGCAGGTGTTTGATGGAGCCGGATTGTGCGGGAGTCGGGAGTTTTTCGAGTGCCATTTCCATGGTTGCCAATGCATCCGGCATCAGCGCCTCGTGAAACAGTATCTCGCAGCAATAGGAACGCAGCGAGGGATCGAGCAGCATCTCCTCGAAGCGTCCCATCTCAGTGCGGCTCAAGCCGTTGTTTTCGATGAGACGATCCAGAAGCTCCCTGAATTCCGGGGGTGGTATTTTTGGATTCATTACATCGATTGGAGTTGTTTTTGGACGCAGTGACGGAGAGCCAGACGCAACCGCGAGAGCGTCTTCTGCACCCGGTTCGGTTTCCAGCCGTAGGCGGTGGCATGGTCGGTGAGCGATCCGTGGTCCACGTATTTCAAGCGTAGCAGCCCCAACTCCTCCGGCGAGAGCCGGGCCAGACACTGCCTCAGCGCCGCAAGCCGTTCGTCGGTCTCGCCGGAAATCTCCTCCGCCATCGGGGCAAGTTGTTGCAGAATGTCCTCAGAGAAATAAACCAGACGCTCCCGCTGGTGATCGCGCCGCCACGCCAAGGCCTTGAACCACGCCACCTTGAACGCCCATGCCTTGAGTGAGGACGATTCATCGGCCTCAGCCCGCCGCTCCCAGAGAAAAAGCAGGGTTTCCTGAACCAAGTCGTCACAAGCCGTTTGGTCGGGAATAAGCGTGTGCAGATAGCCCCGCAGCGGAAGTCTTAGAGCGGAAATCGCAGATGCGAGTTCCATTTCCGCCTCCTCGCGTGAATCTTGCGGGCATTGCCGGGGTTTCGAGTTCATTCTCTTCCCGTGTAATTACCAAAATCAGAGCGATGCTGACCATTCCAGAGTGGAAAGATTGGATTTGAGCTCATTCTAACGGTTTTGGCCTCGGTTTCCTGAAGTTGCTGGTCTTACGTGCTCATTTCATTTCACTACGTTCGACGACGATCCTCCACGAGATCTACCGCAAAGGGCAGTAACGCCTTATGTTTCGACTCCCCGGCGAACTGCGCGGAGTCCCAGTTCCCCACGCAGTCACGACGAAGCCGAGCCCACTGATCCGCACCCAGCCGCTCCGCGTGTCTCCGCAATGCCGCCAACACCTGCGGCTTGATGCGTGACACCCCGTCGCTGCTGCCGTGGCCGTGGATCACCTTGAGCGACGAGTGACCGTGCCAGACGCACTCGCTCACCGCCTAGTCCAGCTTCGCCAGCGCCTGCGAAACCGTCTCGCCCCGGTGCGCCAGATCGACCACCAGCGGCTTGCGCGTCTTGGCGCGGATCAGGTCCTCGTCGCACTTGGGGCATACGGCCGGGAGGTTGCTCCGGTGCACTGAGAGATCCCCGGCTGCCGCGCCGCAATTCATCCGCCCACGGTGTCATAAGATTCTGACAAGGAGTCTTTGTTCGTCGCCAAATACCTCGTGAACACACGCGTGTTGTCCCGCGCTTCGTTCGTTTTCCCCGCGTCAATTCCCCCCTCTCCCCGCATCCGCGTTCCACCCGCGGGCACGGGAGCCCCTTGGCAATCGCCACGGACGGCTCCCGCGGTGGGGGCCGTCGTGACGGTTGCCTTTCAACCACCAACCGAAAGGCAGAAAGGAAACCCACACCATGAGCCCCATGATGGATGCAATGTTAGTTGAAGAGGTCATGCCGCGCCTCAGGAAGTCGGTGCACACTGTTCCCAAGGTCGGCCACGAGGACGACGAGGAAATCATCCAGGATTGCACGTTGCAGGCTGCCCGGATGATGGACTCCGCCGAGAAGTCCGGGCAGCGTTTCACCGCCGGCAACATGGCATGGTATGCCGCCAAGGCCGCCCGCAGCGGACGCCGGAGCTACTACACCGGCCGCAGCGACGTCATGTCGCCGGGCTGTCAGATCGACGGCAAGGCGAAGCACGAATGGCTCGATCAGGAAGTCGAGATGGAATTTGGAGACGTCGGCACCTTGCATGATGTCATCGCCCCACCCGGCTACCAAGGCCAGGAACCCGACCCTGCCGAGGAAGCGGGGCGCAACGTCGATTGGGAGGCCTTCCTTGCCAGCCACCCGCCACGCCACCGCACCGCCATCCTGGTGCTGGTGGAAGGCGGCACGATGCGTGAAGCCGGCAAGCGCTGCGGGCTGAAGGACAGCGCCGCGCTGAACCTGAAACGTCGCATCGCCGCCGACCTGATCGAGTTTTTCGGCGAGGACGTCATCCGGCGGCTGCTTGATGGCGTGCGGCCGGGTTGGGAATCCGATCTGCGGACCGTGCGGGAACGGCATGCGTGCCAAGTAACCAATGGATCGAATGCAAAAACGCTGGAGTCCTGATGAACGACAGCGCCCCGGAACTCCTCTGGAGTTCCGGGGTTGCCGGCACTTTTCAACCTTCTTGCCGATGTTTTTTCCAAAAAGTGCTTCTAGTCTCTTCTGATTTACCTTAAATTCTACGCTTTTTATGAGTAATCGCTTCGTCAGCCCCCTCCGAAGCAGCGCCGGAAACTCCGACGGTGAACGACACACGCCTGTCGAGCTCACCTCCCTTCAGGACCCCACCGAAGAGAATATTTCGACGCAGTCCTCTCCTCCGGGAGTCTCTCACCTGGATCACCAGCTCAGGTGTCAACAAGAGCCGCTTGAAGGGCTGTGGCAGGCGTGGAGCCGGACCTTCGAGGAGTGGTGCCGCCATTCCGGACGATGCGACGGAGGTGCTCGCGATGCTGCCGACCTCGATCGGCTTTCGCCCCGGGAACGTCAGGTGCTCGATTGGATGGAGTCCGGCAAGAGCTTGGACGAAACCGCAACGATTCTCGGCATCTCGCCGCGGACCGTCGAAAAGCACCGCCAGAACCTCCGCGCCAAGCTCCGCCCCGTCGAGCATCCACGGGATCCTTGATCCTCGGGAATTCCGTCACAACCCGCCCCCGCCCCCCATGACTTCGTCTTTCAATCTTCTCTCACATCGCGATCTCGGTCGGGCCAGGAGTTACTTGAGAACCGCCGCTTCCGCGAAAAGCTTTCAAGAGGTCCAGAGCCACTTCCTGGAAGCCCTGCCCCGCTTGCTCCCGTCCGAGTCGCCGTGCTGGGACGTCTGGTCGGCGGACCACAGCGAAGTGTATGAGCTGATCTGCCCCGGCGACATGACCCGGGCCATCACCCCGCTGGTCGATTCCATCAACGCCACCATTCCGACCCATCCGGTGGTGGTGGCGGGCGGCTGGGTATCCGGGGAGCATTCACCCGCCTTGTTATCCAACTACGCGTCATCGCGGCAGATCCGGGAGCTGCCGCTTTACCGGGAGGTGTATCGCAACATCGACATCGAGCATCAGATTGTCGCCTCCTTCGGATCGCTGCCGGACCGCAATTTCATCGTCTCGATCAACCGCAAGACCCGGGACTTCTCGACGGCGGAATTCCAGCTCTTCGACTACGTCGCCAGCGGGATGGAACGGATCTCCCTCCATCTCGACCGCAAGTTCAAGCTGGAGAAACGCCTCCGATTGCTGGCCGCGTCCCTCCACCAACGAAGCGGCATCGCCGGCTGGCGCGACCTGACGATCCGCGAGATCGAGACCCTGGGTCGGCTGGCGACATGCCGACGGGTGACGGACATCGCCGAGGCGGACGGTGTATCCCGCTACACCGTCGCCGAGCGCCTCGGCTCGATCCGGAACAAGCTCGGTCTCGAAACCACCCGCCAACTGCGCGCGGTGCTCCAAGAGACTTTCTGCGCAACCGATCCGTCGTTGGACCCCACACAAAATACGTGTTTTGTGGGGTCGTCACCCCCGAAGATTGAGCCTACCTATGGTGATACTTAGCCAGCTTGCATTCTTGCATTGATTGCCAGTCCTGGTGCCCGCTCGACCGCCCCTTTTCCCCAACAGCCCTCGATTGTATGACAACTCTGAGCCACCACCGCCCGCAGCGTGTCAATCAAATGCCCTTCTCAATTCATGGCGCGGATAGCCGAAGCGACCTGATCCGGCTTGTTGTCGAAGAGGTGCACCGCAACGCGGAGCCAGATCGTCAACTGGTCACACAGTTCTTCCTTGAGAACGGCCACGGCGTGGTGCTCACCGTCAACACAACAGGCAGTTTCGCTAGGAACAGCGGGCGATGCCGAAGATTCTTCGGCATCATTCTAAACCGATCGACAAGTGGCTGGTGCGGATTAGGGGATCGGAGCAACTCGCCGAGCTTTCTCTCCGCAAACGGCAGACCGTCGCATGTGCTCGCCCTCGTCTGATGGGGTCCATCCGACTTATCGTGAATTAATAACTCAAAACCACCCTAATTAAGTCATGAATACTCACCTTTCATCACTTCCACCACGTGGCTCGGAACGTATCGTGTGTTGCGCAATGTTCTTCCTCCTCTTTGCAATTCCTGAAATCGCAGAAGCTGTACCACTGCGGAACGGTATGGGGGGGGCAGCCGGTTTCGGCGAGAATTTTCTGTCGCGGAATGACGATGATTCGAGCTCTGAAATTGACATCACATCAGTCTTCCCACAAGGTTTAAACTTCTTCGGAGCCACTTATTATGGGATCTTTGTCAATAACAACGGCAACGTAACGCTCAAAGGCCCCCAAGCAGTATTTACGCCAACCGCCATCACGGCATCCACCGCGAATCCAATATTCGCACCGTTCTTCGCCGACGTGGATACCAGAGCGGCACCTGCCACCCCGACCCCCGGCGGAAACTCGACCGGCTCCAACCTCGTCTATTGGGACATCGACCCGTTGCGTGGCGCGATCACAGTTACGTGGGATGATGTGGGCTTCTACAATTCAAATACCACAAAGCTTAATGCATTTCAACTTCGATTGACAAGATCGGACGTTGCCGGTGATTTTGATATTGAATTCCGCTACGAGGCAACGAATTGGACAACCGGAGACGAGAGCGGTGGAACTGATGGCTTGGGTGGCACGGTCGCCAGAGGCGGTTGGTCGTCAGGAAACGGAACCGATTATGTTGAACTTCAAGAATCCGGCAATCAGGCTTCGATGTTGGCTCTCGCTGAGTCACCCGGGTTTCGACTATACCAAGTCCGCTCCGGATCCGTGAGTGACTTTTCGGAAATTTCTGGAAGCGTTTGGAAGGATACCAACTTCAATGGCATCAACGACGATTCACTTCCGTTCGCGGATGTCAAAGTCCTTGCGTCTCAACTTGGCCAATCGAGACTGCAATGGACGGCCTATACGGATTCCTCCGGGAACTATCTGTTCCCGAATCTTCCTCAAGGCCGCTATGTCGTCTCTTTTCAGCTTCCCGAATTGGATCGAGATGGACACCGACGCGTGGAAACGCGGGGATTCACCCGCAAGATTTCCCCCGATCATCAGGAGAGGGCGGACGACAGCGATATCCCGGCGACTGGGCCGGTTAGCGCGACCTGGCAAAACGAATCGACGCCGCCGCCTCAGTCAT
Source organism: Luteolibacter sp. (assembly GCA_041686775.1). GTDB lineage: Bacteria > Verrucomicrobiota > Verrucomicrobiia > Verrucomicrobiales > Akkermansiaceae > Luteolibacter. The sequence continues at coordinate 28,376 of JAWLDG010000001.1, forward strand.
CTACCGAGATTCTGTTGGGTTCGGAAATGGGGGTAATCGATGCGGGTACTGTCGAATTCCCTCTTGTGCGGTGGAAGAACCGTTTTGGCACGGCATACGAGCCGGATTCGCCTACGATTGTCGCTGACCCGCAGATTCCTGCTTCCTTTGTCGAAGATCGTTCATCTGAGATCAATGGTGCGATTCTTGAGCTCACAAAGCCGGTTCCCTATCCGGTTACGGTGTCAGTCTCCACCCGGGAGGGCTCCGCGAAATTCGGGTCGGACTACAGACCCCCTCCAAACAGCATCTCGTTCGATGCCGGTGCCACCGAAGCGATTGCCTACTTTTCGATCGTGGGAGACAGTATCCCAGAGCATTACGAGGACTTCAAGCTTGTTCTGGGACGAGTAATAACAACAACGCCCGGGCAAGGGGCCATTGTCGATGATCCGTCGCTGATGACCGTCTCGATCCCGCCCAACGATATGACGATCCAAGGTCGAATCTGGGGTGACAGAAATGAGAACGGACGGCAGGATCCGGGGGAACCAGGTCTCGACTTTATTGAGCTGGCTGTCATTTCTGAGGGCGAGAATGTCGGAACCACGACAACAATTTCCGGCGGGTACTACTCCTTTAGTGATCTCGATCCAGGACAATATGAGCTAAGGTTTCCGACACTCAATCTCACTATTCCTAACGTTGGGGATGACCTTGGCGACAGCGATTTCATCCCCTCCCCGGACGGTTTCGCATCGTTCTCCTTCGTTGTTTCCGATTTGGGTGAAGAAATCACGGCGGATGCGGGGTTGAAGCAACTGTCTACCAATGATCAAGGAGTAGCTGGTGAAATCTGGGTCGAAAGAGCCTCATGGGCGGAGCCGCCACCCGGAAACGAAGGCTATATCGCCAGGATAAACCTTGAACTTTCCGCAGGAACACCCGGTGGCACGACTGCAATGGTTACTTATCGTTCCGATTTATCGAGTGCCACACCGGGTGAAGATTTTCTGATCGAGGGTGACAATGTCTTGTTCGAGGCCGGACAAACCCAATCCCACCTGCGTGTCACCATTCTCGCGGATGATTTGGAAGAGGGTGATGAGGAGTTTTGGCTGGAGTTCTCGATAGGGGGCTCTTCTTCGCTCGCTAAGTTCGAAATCATTGACAACAGGGGGATCGAAGACAAATCTTACCGATCTTGGGCTGCTGAAAATGGTGTGGACGCCGATTCGCTCTTTCGTCTTCCCGATTTCAATCGCAACCGTAAGCACGACCTTGTCGAGTATGCCTTCGCTCAAACCTACACACCGCTACCGGAGAGCGCTGGTACTCTTACATTTACCGCAGAACCAATCATGGATACCGTCGCGTTCGCGGGAGACATCTACCCCTGCATTCGGTACCGGCGGAGGCATCTGTCCGATGGACTCTCCTACTCCCCTACATTCTCGAACGATTTGAAGGAATGGGTATTCGCTGGCGCCGAAGCGGTTTACCATGTGGAAGACGGATGGGAGTACATATGCGCCTATCCTCCTTCTAATTTATCAGACTCAGAGAAACTATTTGCCCGAGTTGAAGTGGCACAGAATTTTGTTCGCGATGACGGGTTTCGCCTTAAATCCGTCATTCTGGCCGAGGAGGCCCATCCGGGTAGCTACTTCGGTAGAAATATATATGTTTCCAATGGATTTTTAGTCGCGAGCAACGGCACGGGAAACCGGACGGATCAGTCCGTAAAGGTCATCGACCCGGAAACAAGTGAAGTGATCTACTCGCTTACACCTGACGACCTTGAGGAGACCAATGATGATTCCAGTTGGTTTGGGGAAATTGTTGTGGTTGATGACAGCTATATAGCCGCAAGTTCACACCTTGATGACGAAGCTGGCCCAAACTCTGGAGCTGTTTATTTATACTCACTTACAGAAGGAAGGTTGGTTCGAAAGTTTATTCCCTCTGGGAATTCGGCTGGTGATCAGTTCGGATCTAACATTGCATTAGGCGGAGGATACCTCTTGGTAGCCTCACCTTACGACGATGATGACGGAGAGGACATGGGAAGCGTATCCGTATATGACGCGGCCAACGGATCCCTTCTGACCAAACTTTACGACCCGAAGCCGGGACCATTCGGTCACGAGTTATACGGATTCTATGAGCGTCTCCAGGTCGACCGCAATCTTGCGTTGGTCGGGACGGATGTCTTTCATCTACCCTCAGGGAATTACCTTGAGAGCTTTGAGGATGACGATAACTACCAGGCCTACGCAAGCAGTTCAGTATTGATGAAAAATGGGATCATTGCCGTTCCCTATGGTTCCAATTTTATTAACGAGATCAGAATATTCGATGCAAATACACGAAGTCTAAAAGGCTCCGTCACACTAGAAAAAATTAGCGGAGATCAGGGCGTGAATATACCAATGGACGTCACAGAAGACAAACTTCTTGTTTCCAGAAAGTTTTACATCGGTGACGCCTGGTGGTCTGCTGCGGAGGTATATCATTTGACTACTGGCGAGCGCCTCGCACGCATCTTGGACGGCCCTGGTTTTCGGGGTCACATCGGAAGATCTGCATTTCTGGGGGAGGAGGGCGTTGTGATCGGCGCATATAAGGATGACGCTGCAGCTCGAAACGCCGGAGCGATTCACATATACGGCAGAGTTGGGAACTACACATTTACCCCCACCGAAGAGTCCATGTCCGGCGAGATCAGAGTCGAGGTACCACTGGGAATAGGGCTGGTGAACGGCTCGTCGAGCCTCGACTTCGGGAGCGGGCCTCCGGGAGCATCCGCCGGGTCTAAGACAGTCACGATTTCCAACGACGGAAACGGGGAACTGAACGGTCTGTCGGTGATGGTGGATGGTGCCGCCGCCAGCGACTTTTCCATCAATCCGGGTGGCATGGCGACGACCTTGGCACCGGGGGCGAGCACGAGTTTCACGGTGGCGTTCACGCCGGGTGCTGCCGGATCGAGGAGCGCGCAATTGCACATCGCGAGCAACGACACGGACGCGAATCCCTTCGATGTCGCGCTGGTGGGCACCGGGGTGATCCCCCCGGGCGAGATCAGGGTCGAAGGACCACTGGGAACTGGTCTGGTGAACGGCTCGTCGAGCCTCGATTTCGGCAGCGGGTATCTCGGAGCCCCCACCGTGGCGAAGACGATCACGATTTCCAACGACGGCTACGGGGAACTGAGCGATCTGGCGGTGACGGTGGATGGTGCCGCCGCCAGCGATTTCTCCATCGATGCGGGCGGCATGGCGACGACCCTGGCACCGGGGGCGAGCACGAGTTTCACGGTGGCGTTCACGCCGGGTGCGGCCGGATCGCGGAACGCGCAACTGCACATTGCCAGCAACGACACGGACGAGAATCCCTTTGATGTCGCGCTGGTTGGGCACGGAGTGAATCGACCAAGTAGCGTAACGCTGGCGGCTTGGGGTGAGAATATGTATGGGCAACTCGGGGACGGGACAACGACGTGGCACTACAGCCCTGTTTCAGTGGATCAGAGCGGTGTGCTCGTTGATAAAACGGTGGTGGCGCTCTCTGCGGGAATTATTCATACAGTGGCGTTGTGCTCCGATGGGACCGTCGCCGCCTGGGGTGACAATTATTATGGTCAACTCGGTGACGGAACATCGAGTTATCGGCTTAGTCCGGTGCTGGTGGACCAGAGCGGAGTGCTCATCGGTAAGACAGTGATGGCGGTCTCTGCGGGAGGCGAGCACACGGTGGCGTTGTGCTCCGACGGAAACGTCGCGGCCTGGGGCAGCAATTACAGTGGAGAACTCGGGGACGGGACAACGACAGATCGGAGCAGTCCGGTCATGGTGAATCAAAGCGGGGTGCTTGTCGATAAGACGGTGGTGGCGGTCTCTGCGGGATGGTCTCACACAATGGCGTTATGCTCCGACGGGACCGTCGCCGCCTGGGGCAATAACGGTAATGGGCAACTGGGGGACGGGACAACGATAGATCGGAGCAGTCCGGTCATAATGAATCAAAGCGGGGTGCTCGTCGATAAGACGGTGGTGGCGGTCACTGCGGGACGGGCTCACACAAAGGCGTTGTGCTCCGACGGGACCGTCGCCGCCTGGGGCGATAACAGTAGTGGGCAACTGGGGGAAGGGACAACGAGTTATCGGCTGAGTCCGGTCCTGGTGGATCAGAGCGGGGTGCTCATCGATAAGACGGTGGTGGCGGTCTCTGCGGGACGCGATCACACGGTGGCGTTGTGCTCCGATGGTACCGTCGCTGTCTGGGGTGACAATAGTTGGGGGCAACTCGGGGACGGGACAACGACAGATCGGAGCAGTCCGGTCATGGTGAATCAAAGCGGTGTGCTCGCCGGCAAGACGGTGGTTGCGGTGTCTGCGGGGGGGGATAACACAATGGCACTATGCTCCGACGGTACCGTCGCCGCCTGGGGCATTAACGAAAGTGGGCAACTGGGGGACGGGACAACGACGAGCCACAGCAGTCCGGTGCAGGTGATTCAGAGCGGGGTTCTCGCCGGCAGGACAGTGAATATGGTGGTGACGGGTAGTTATCACTCGGTGGCGCTTGCCACCGGCGGGGCGACTGCAAACGATCATTACAACATTGCCGTAGCAGACGCAGGACTGATTGGTGCCGACGCATATCCCTATTCTACCCCCTTCGGAGATGGGGTCTCCAACATCCTCAAGTATGCATACAACTTGAACCTTTCTGGACCGGACTCGCATGCAATGCGTCAGGGCGGTAGTTCGGGTTTGCCGAATGGCCACTTGGTCAAATATGGCGGACAGACATACTGGCGGATCGAGTATGTGCGACGCAAAGGGAGTGGACTGATCTATACACCGCAGAAATCGATGACGCTCCTGCCGGGCTCGTTCACTCCCACTACTGGAGCGGAAAATTCCGAGGATATTGATTCCGAGTGGGAACGGATTACCATCGACGAGCCCGTGGACCCAACCGCCACCCCTTCGTTCTTCAGCTGTGTCAAGGTGACCCTCCCATAGGCGGATATTAATTCGTTGGTGGTCGTTTTCTGCCATCAACCCATGCGAGGGAAAACCATAAACGTCCTGCCGACGGCTCCGCGGGCATGCACACAACTCTTCCTCCAATTGGAACCGCCGCAAATACACCGATTAACGAGTTATCTCAAAAAGAGCTTCCAGTCTCTTCTGGTTTGCCTTAAATTCTACGATTTTATGAGTAATCGCTTCGTAAGCCCCCTCCGAAGCAGCGCCGGAAAATCCGGCGGCGAACGGCACACGCCTGTCGAACTCACCTCCCGCCAGGATCCCACCGAAGAGGGAATTCCGGTGCATTCCTCACTCCCAAGTGTCTCTCATCTGGATCACCAGCTCAAGCGTCAACAAGAGCCGCTGGAAGGACTGTGGAAGGCTTGGAGCGGAACCCTGGAAGCGTGGGAACGCCATCGCGGACGCGGGGAGCGGCGCATCAGGGAGGCTGCCAAGCTCGATCTGCTTTCGTCTCGGGAACGTCAGGTGCTCGATTGGATGGAGTCCGGCAAAAGTCTGGACGAAACCGCAACGATTCTCAGCATCTCGCCGCGGTCCGTCGAAAAGCACCGCCAGAACCTCCGCGCCAAGCTTCGCCCGGTTAAGGACCCGCCAGTGACGCCGAGGTGGAAGGAGCGTCCCGCTACACCGTCGCCGAACGCCTGGGCTCGATCCGCAACAAGCTCGGCCTGGAAACCACCCGGCAGCTTCGCGCGGTGCTCAGCGAGACCCTCACAACATCCGACACCGCTGCGGAAACCGCCGAGAATACGTGATTCGTGGGGTGGTCGCACCAGGGGATTGATCCTATCTGTGAATATACGTGGCCAGCAGGACGCGCCCTCCCATCTACGACCGAATTCCCCTCAATCTATTCCCCGATCATGAAACATCATTCATTCCTCCCTTCTTTTCTTGGCCTCTTCCTCATCCTTCCGGCCCAGGCCGGGCAGCCGCAAGCGATCAGCTCTCCCGACCAAACGCCCGAAGGACTGGAAAAATCCGACTGGAAGAGCATCCGGGCCGCGCATGAGGGATGGAAGCATCAATTCCGCGAGGTCGAGGACGGCTGGCAGGCGCGCAATCCGGGGCAGCAGTGGACCACCCGCTTCGACGGGCGGGGCTTCTCCGCCAAGCCGGACGGCGCGAGCTGGACTTGGGGGTTGGAGTTCCAGAGCTACGGCTTCGGGAAAACCCGAACTGAGATCAGCGGCACGCCGGATGTCCGCGCCGAGGGCCAGCGACTGAGCTACCAGTGGAACGACTCCGTGGAGGAATGGTTCGTCAATGACCAGCGGGGTCTGGAGCACGGATTCATCGTCAGGGAACGCCCGCAGGGCGGACAGGCTGGGGAAGCGCTCACCTTCACCATGTCCACCGTCGGCCCGCTCCGGCCGACGGTTTCCAAGGACGCTCAAACCGTGCATTTCCGCGATGCGCTCGGCGCGCCGGTGCTCAATTACTCCGGCCTCAAGGTCTGGGACGCCGAGGGCACGGTGCTGGCCTCGCGCTTTGAGCGCGGCCGCGGTAAGACCTTCCGACTGGTCGTCGAGGAAAGCGACGCCCGCTACCCGATCACCATCGATCCGATTGCCCAGCAGGCTTTTTTGAAGGCGTCCAATACGGAGACAAGTGACGAATTCGGCCGTTCCGTGGCTGTGTCGGGGGACACGGTGGTCGTCGGGGCTACCAATGAAGGCGGCTCCGGAGCAGCGTATGTGTTCATGCGCAACGGCAGCACCTGGAGCCAACAGACCTACCTCAAGGCTTCCAATCCTGGGGCGGATGACCGATTCGGCTTTTCTGTGGCGGTGTCCGGTGACACGGTGGTCGTTGGAGCATGGCTCGAAGACAGCAGCACGACGGGGGTCAACAGCACGCCGAATGATAGTGCGACGGGTTCCGGAGCGGCCTATGTGTTCGTGCGCAACGGCAGCACTTGGAGCGAGCAGGCTTACCTCAAGGCTTCCAATACGGGGGCGAATGACCGGTTCGGCTATTCCGTAGCAGTGTCCGGGGACACGGTGGTCGTCGGGGCAAATTTTGAAGCTAGCAGCACGACGGGGGTCAACAGCACGCCGAATGATAGTGCGACGGCTTCCGGAGCAGCGTATGTTTATGCGCGCAGCGGCAGTAATTGGAGCCAGCAAGCGTACCTTAAGGCGTCCAATGCGGGAGCGTTCGACTTTTTCGGTTGGTCGGTGGCAGTATCCGGAGACACGGTGGTCGTCGGGGCACACGAGGAAGGCAGCAGCACCACAGGGGTCAACAGCACGCCGAATGATAGTGCTACGGGTTCCGGAGCGGCCTATGTGTTCGTGCGCAGCGGCAGCATTTGGAGCCAGCAGGCCTACCTCAAAGCGGCCAATACTGGAGCGTTCGACAATTTCGGCAATTCCGTGGCAGTGTCCGGGGACACGGTGGTTGTCGGGGCACACGAGGAAGACAGCAGCACCACAGGGGTCAACAGCACGCCGAATGATGGGGCTTCGGATTCCGGAGCGGCCTATGTGTTTGTGCGTAACGGGAGCACCTGGAGCCAGCAGGCGTACCTCAAGGCTTCCAATCCGGGGACGGATGACGAATTCGGCACCTCCGTGGCGGTGTCCAGGGACACGGTGGCCGTCGGAGCATGGCTCGAAGACAGCAGCACCACAGGGGTCAACAGCACACCGAATGATGGTTTGACGAATTCCGGAGCGGCGTATGTGTTCGTGCGCAGCGGCAGCACCTGGAGCCAGCAGGCCTACCTCAAGGCGTCCAATACCGGGTGGCGAGACCTATTCGGCTATAACGTGGCATTGTCCGAAGACACGGTGGTCGTCGGGGCATTTGGTGAAGACAGCAGCACGACGGGGATCAACAGCACGCCGAATGATAGTGCTTCGGGTTCCGGAGCGGCCTACATCTTCACGGGTTTCGGACCAAGTGAGATTGGCGTCGAGGCACCGACCGGAACCGAAGTGGAGAGCGGCGTGGCAACCCTTGCCTTCGACCACACCGGTCCCGGCCATAGCGACGATCTGGTCGTCACCATCCGCAACGATGGAGGAGCGGACCTCAGCGGGATTCTCGCCACGATCACTGGGTCGGATGCGTTGGAATTCGAACTTTTCACCACCCCTCCCGCTTCACTCTTCGGCGGAGAATCGGCGGAGTTCACCTTACGCTTTTCTCCGGCCTCACTAGGGGTTAAATCCGCCACCCTGTCCATCGCCAGCGATGACGCGGATGAGAACCCCTTCACCATCGCCCTCACCGGCACCGGCAACACGCCTCCGGATTTCAGCGCCTATGCGATCGCCACCGATGTCGATGTGGCCGCCGATCTGAGTTTCGCCAAGATGCTCTTCGGCGTGACCGATGCCGAGGGACACAGTTTCAGCGTGACCGCCGCCGGACCCGCTTCGTCGCTCGGCGGATCGGTGACCCTCGGCGCAACCTCGCTGACCTACGATCCGCCTCTCGGAATCTCGGGCACCGACACCTTCCAGGTCACGGTGACCGACTCGCTGGGCGGTGCCGCGACGGGAACGGTGACCGTCACGATCCGGCCTGAGAATGGCGACGGCGACTCGTCAACCCGAAACCCGGTCCAACTGCTGATGACGCCGGGCGGCGAAGCGGAGATACGTTTCAAGGGCATCCCCGGTCGCCAGTATCGGATCCAGCGAAGTATCGACATGGCCGACTGGTCGGACATCGCAACGGTCAACGCCGCACCCAACGGGGAGGTCCATCACCTAGACCCCGAACCGCCCTCGCCGAGTGCCTTCTACCGCATCGCCAACTGATCCCCCAACCCGGACCTTCCCATTTCCCATGAATCCCAGACTGCTCCCCACACTCGCGCTCATCGCGTCCGCCGTCTCCCTAAGCGCGGCGACCACTGTCACCGAAACCTACAACGTCTCCAGCGTGGTGCCCGACAATGACCCCACCGGACTCGCCGATTATCAAACCTTCACCGATCCCGGTCTGACCTCCATCGAGAGCGTCGAGGTAGGGCTGGAATTCAGCGGCGGCTGGAATGGCGATCTCTACGTGCTGTTGAGCCACTCCACCGGCTACGCGGTGTTGCTCAATCGCCCCGGTCGGACTGCGGAAGACTCGACCGGGGCCGGTTCCTCGGGCATGACCATCCAGCTTGCGGACAGCGCCGCAAGCGACGTCCATATCGGTCTGGCGTCGAGCGGCACGAACGCCATGGGTCTTTTCCAACCGGACGGCCGCGAGACCGACCCGAGCCTTGTCCTCGATACAGACGCCCGGACCGCGATGTTAGCCAGCTTCGCCGGTTTGGACCCGAACGGAACCTGGTCCCTGTTTGTCGCCGATCAGGGGCCCGGTGCGGAGTCCACCTTGGAAAGCTGGTCATTGACCGTCACGGCCATCCCCGAACCCGCGACCGGGCTGCTGGCCTTGATTGGGACAGGCCTGCTGGCCTACCGCCGCCGCTGCTGATTCCGGCCCGGAGCAGACGCTCTCCTGTCCGACCCAATGGCTGATTCAAGAGCCTCCCGCCAAATTCCCGTAATCAAATACAATCAAACCGCCCCGGATAAAATCGACACATGTGTCGTTTTTCCATGGAGCCACGGTATCGCATGGAGTTTCGCATTTGCGGCTACTTGAACCGCAGCACATGCGTCCCCGGGTTGTCGCCATCCGGCTCCATCACCGCACCCAGCCGCTCCGCGTGCTTGCGCATGGCCGTCAGCACCTGCGGCTTGATGCGTGAAGCCCCGCCACCGCTGTCGTGGCCGTGGATCACCTTGAGCGCCGGGTGACCGTGCCAGACGCACTCACTCACCGCCTGGTCCAACTTCGCCAGCGCCTGCGAAACCGTCTCGCCCCGGTGCGCCAGATCGACCACCAGCGGCTTGCGTGCCTTGGCGCGGATCAGGTGCTCGTCGCACTTCGGACACACGGTCGACATGTTGCGCCGATCGAGAGGGAAGCCGCAGGACGGGCAGGTGCGCATGGCGTTTCCTTAGCTGAGGCACACGGAGGGGCAAGCGCCCGGTCATGCACCCGCGCCAAATCGGACACATGTGGCCGATTTGAAGATTGGCGGTCGATTTCTTTGCATCCCGCCCTAGGCGCTCCAGATAGTGCGGGCCATGATCGCCGATGCCGCCGGGTAGCCCCAATGCTCCTTCACTAGGGCCAGCCGGTTCAGCAGCAGGGTCGTCGGGACAGATAAAACCAATACGCCAGCAGCAAGCCGAGCATCAACCCCTGCACAATCAGGCCGGGAACCAGATTCTCCTGGGCTGCCCGCAGCCCGGCCTGCCACGGCGCTTCGCGCGGGATGGGGAGCGTTTCGACGGGCATGGCGCGCCCAGATGGATCAGCCGGGACGGGCATGCAGGCCATCCTTGTCCGCCAGCCCGGCATCAACCATCCCGATAGCAGCGATGCATGCCCCACGTCCGTCGCCGCGCCTCCACTGGCGAAACAGTGTAAAAAATCTATTTTGCATCAGTCGTATTTTAGCCATAAATATTGTGCGTTCCGTGCAATATTGTGACCGTGTCACTCACAAGGAAAGGAGACTCCACCATGAACCGATTCAAAAACATTTTTTTGGCAGCACTTTTATTCACGCCTGCTGCTCCGCTTCATGCGAAAACTTCAAATGAACACCCCCTCATCAGACCCTTTCCAGGATCTGTTCTTGCTGAAAACATGTCCGATTACGAGAAATTCGATGCCTACGATTTTTACTTTCAGAATGAATCGACGGGGAAAAGGGACAAAAAGACAATCAAGGGTGAATACTGGAAACTTCTCTATGAGGTCCGGACGCCTGCCGGCGAGCGTGTGAAAACCATTTCAAAATTGGAATTTTTCGAGAACTACAAGGCGGCTGCCAGCGAAAAGGGTGGCCGGGTCGTTTATGAGGATGTGGGACAGATGGTTCTGACAATACCCAAGAAAGATGGCGGTGTCACATGGCTCAGAGTTGCCGGCAACGCGGGACTTGGACAACAGGAGTTGGTCATCATTGACGAAAAACCGTTCAAGAAATCACTGATTTTCGGCCCTGCCGAGATGAAGGATGCGTTGGAACTCGATGGAAGGGTCCGGCTCTATGGCATCCTCTTCGACTTTGACAAAGCCACGCTACAGCCTGAGTCCGCAAAACAGCTTCATCACATGGTGGTCCTGCTCAGGGAAAACCCCGATCTGATGCTGGAAGTCCAAGGTCATACCGACGATCAGGGATCAGACGAATACAACTTGAGACTCTCGCAACTCAGAGCGGAGACGGTGGTGGCCTACCTGGGCCTTTTCGATATCGACACTGCCAGACTCGTGCCCAAGGGCTATGGTGAATCCATGCCCGTCATGCCCGACACCAGCGACCAATCGCGGGCCAACAACCGGCGGGTGGAGTTGGTTAAACGCTGATTCACGCGGCTTTGGGCGGCATGAGCTTGCTCCATTTGCCAACGAATACGGCGTTCAGTTGGCTTGTGATATCGACTTGTAATAAATCGAGTAGCGCGGCCCTTTGGGATCAATTTCCGCCACACCGGATTGTACTTCGAGTGTTTTTCCGTCCTGGCTGATCCGGCTCAGGGTTTTCCAGGCGAAGCCCTCATCGAGTGTCACTGTCGAAATCGCGTGACGCCTGCCGTTGGGATCCGTCCATTGCTTGTGAAAGACCACCGTGCCGGAATACATTTTTCCACTTCCATCGGCCATGTCGGTGGCGACGTAGCGGAGTTTGCCATCGGATGCTTTTGCATAGACGACCCGTCCGGACCGCCCTTGACCGTTGTAACCCTTGTTTGTCCATGTGCCGAGGATGGCGGCAGCAGAGTCGGCTGGCACCTTGGTTCCGGTGACTTGCGGTACTTCATCAGAAGGGGTGGCGGGGACGTCCTTTGCGGCTTTTTCAGTTTCGAGTCCGAACGCGGCGACCGAGGTCAAGGTGAAAATTCCAAGTGTCGCAATCAGGCAGTAAGTGTTTTTCATTGATTCCTCCTTGTTTTGAATGCACGATCAACGTAACTATTGAAGTCCCGGAATGTCAATTTCAATGGCACCCTGTTCGAAATTATTCGTGTTGGCCATGGCCCTCTGCTGTGACCGGCCAACATTTAGTGGAAATACCTGTATTTCATTACGGGATTGATACACAAACATGTAAGCGATTACCCCGATTCCTTTTACGCAAACGTGGCAATTCAAGCCGGTATTTACCTTTAGTGGGCCATCGATGAAACGATTTTCACTGTGTGCAATTGATTCATGGAAAGCATTTTGGGTAATCAACACGCGCCGGCTTTTCGAATCGATGACATGTGACGGGGCGAGTTTCCCATGGGTTTGCTGAAACACGGTTAAGCACGCCCGTGAATTGCAAACAATATCGCTTGTGCCACAATCCAAATCGGATAACGTATTTTCATGAAACTGGCACGGAAGCTGGATTCATGTCTCAACCGGGTGGCGGTTCGAGACTTTGTAATGGGAGCTGGCATATGCCGTGCTGAGAATCCTCGCCAGAGGCGTTTTCAATACCGCGGACTCCTCTCAGCCTGGCACCTCCTCGCTATTGCGGCATTTTTCCAAGCGATTTCAATTGTTTCTATGAGTGCCGGACAGTTCGGCAATTTCACTTATCAGTTCATTCCGGGCGGGGTCGAGATCACCGACTACCCGGTCGAAGAGGCCGGAACCGTGGACATTCCAGCGCAGATTGAAGGTCAGCCGGTCATCAGCATAGGGCTCCGCGCATTCTACCAATGCAGCATGCTGAGTTCGATCACCATGCCGTCCACCGTCAATCAGATCGGCAGCTCGGCTTTTGCTTATTGTTACTCCCTAAGCTCGATAAACATTCCTGAAAGCGTGACAACCATCGAATCGAGAGCATTCTTCTATTGCCTCGAACTGACTGAAATTTCAATCCCTGCCGCCGCCACCATCATCGGCGACTCGGCGTTATCATCCTGCACGAACATGACATCCATTACCGTGGATCCGTCCAACCCGAACTATTCATCCACCGGAGGCGTCCTATTCAACAAGTCCGGTGAGGAGTTGATCCAATGTCCATGCGGGAAATCCGGATCCTACACCGTGCCGGGTGCCGTCAAAAAAATCCGTGACAACGCTTTCTACGATTGCCCCAAGCTGACGACCCTGTATCTGTCTGGCAACATCACGGATATCGGCGGATGGGCTTTTTACAATTGCCGGAAACTGACCCAAATCCAGCTTCCGGCATCCCTCACGACTCTAGGTGATGCCGCCTTCCTGAGTTGCGTCAGACTTGAATCCATTTTTGTTGATCCCGCCAACACACACTTCACCAACATTGGGGGAGTACTTTTCAACAAGGCGGAAACCGAGCTAATCGCCTACCCGGCGGCCAAAACCGGCGATTATGTGGTGCCACCTGGAGTTGTGACTATTAAAAGGGCTGCTTTTGGCTACAGTCCCATCTCGGGAATCACCTTGCCGGCAAGTATCTACTACATTAACCATGGAGCCTTTTTTTATTGTGACAACCTGACCCATGTGGTTATCCCCGCCAGCGTCATCCAAATCGACTACGGTGCCTTTTCCCCATGCGCGAACTTGAATAGCGCCATTTTCATGGGAGATGCGCCGGTTATGGGATCCGGTGTCTTCGATTCCGCGGCGGCCGGCTTCGCGGTCTATTTCCTCACCGGTGCCTCGGGATTCAGCATTCCGACGTGGCTGGGCTATCCGGCCATTGAGGTCGATCAATCCGCCTATCCTGCCGGCATCTGGCTCCTCTCCCATGACATCGCCTACGACACACCGCTGGATCAGGATCTTAATGGCGACGGCGTGCCGTTGTTGATGGCCTATGCGATGATCCTCGACCCAAACCAGAATCTCGCCGGCAGCATGCCTCGTGCCGTGCTCGATGATTCCACATTTAGCATCTCCTATCCCGCCGGACGTTCCGGTGTAATCTACTCGGTGGAGACGAGCACCAACCTTCATGACTGGACTAGGGACGGCGTGATTTACTCCGGGCCGATTGGCGCTCGCGTCGCAAGCGTGCCGTCGGGTTCGCCTCAACGTTTTCTACGCTTGAAGGTGGAAATGGCCAACTGAATCCAATATCGATCGTCGTCTTTTTCGCATTTGGAATCGACATCGATCTTGCAGGTGTCGCATCCGGCCAATCCATGGAAAGTCCTGCCCATTCACGGAAGATCCGTTCCATCGCTATGGCATCCACAATGGATGGCAGCGTTTTTCCGGCGGATTCGCCCCCGCATGATCCCCCTCTACCGAACATCGACCGATGATGGGATGGAGCACGGCGAGTGCCCGCATTGCAGCGCCGCCCTGTCGATCCCGTGTATCAGCATCGTCGATAACCTAAGGAAGCTGAGCTCACTGCTGGATGGCAGCCAGAACATCGCCACCTGCCACGGCTGCGGTGAGCCAACCCCCATTTCCCCGCACTCCGGTCCGGCTCAATGGCTCTTTCAGGGGCCTTCCGCAGAAAGCAAATTCCAGCCAGTCGGCCTGTTGTCACCTCATCCGCAGCACATGCGCCCCCGGGTTGTCGCCGTCCTGCTCCATCACCGCGCCCAGCCGCTCCGCGTGCTTGCGCAATGCCGCCAGCACCTGCGGCTTGATCCGTGATGCCCCGCCGCCGCTGCCATGGCCGTGGATCACCTTGAGCGACGGATGGCCGTGCCAAACGCACTCGCTCACTGCCGCGTCCAGCTCCGCCAGCGCCTGCGACACATTCTCGCCCGGTGCGCCAGATCCACCACCAGCGGCTTGCGGCCTTGGCGCGGACCAGGTCCTCGTCGCACTTCGGGCACGCGGCCGGCAGGTTGCGCCGGTCGAGGGGAAAGCTGCAGGCCGGGCAGGTGCGCATGGCGTTTTATAGGCGCTTTCCGAGTGGCCGGGCCATCGGCAGAGGGTTTCGATGGACGGCGAACGCCTTGAAAATGCGGCGTTTGGACACCAACGAGCGCGGTTTTCGACAAAAACAAGGCCGGTTTGGAGCGGCAACGGGCTCTGGTTTCGACAAAAGTTCTGACCGAAAACGTCGGATTTGAGGCCCTGATTCGTCATCGCCAAATTCCGATTTCCGTTTGTCAGTGGTTCGTTGCCAGGTCTCCAAAAACCGGGGGGACCGAGAGGGCTCTCTGAAATTCCGTGCTGTCATCGCTGACAAACCCGGATTTCTGAGGAATCACGGGCGAAACCCGCGCTGACAAAGCCGCTGACAAGCGTGCTGCCAAACCGTTGACGGCAGCGCTGACAAATGGCCGGACGCGCCTAGCCACCCGCATTTGAGGCAAGCCGGCGGCCGGACAGGCCTACGGACCGGCTCGGGCTGCACGCACGCGCCGCATCAGATTGTGGTGCCGGTCAGCTCAAGGCAGCCGCTGTGCGGGGGCAAGCAGGGACGCGGCAGTCCGTTCACACCCCTCCCGGACGATCAGGATGGGACACCAACCTGAGAGTCGCTCAAGATGCCCCAGATGCCGTTCCGCTCGGCCGCGATCCGGTGCTCCGCCAACCACTCCAGGGCCGTGCGGCACTCGCCGGCCGTCAGCCGCAGGCCTTTCCTCTGCAGGTCCCGGACTTTCATCGGGCCGTCGGTCGCGAGCTTCTCGGCCACCCTAGCGGCCTGCCTCTCGATCTCGTGGTCCTGCCCGGCGGCGGCCGCCACGGCGATCCGGTTGACCATCCGCAGCACCAGCCACTTGGCGAACGCGATCAACTCATCGGCATCCACGAAGTCGCGAACGCGAGGCATTTCAGCCAAGCCATAGCACAGGGCGGCCGGCAGGTTGAGTGCCGTGGCGCTGATACCCGGAAGGTGCCGCTCGCGTTCCCGCAGGAAACTCCGCCACCAGGGCATCCGGCCGTTCAGGTAATCCATGCCGTAGGTATCCTCGTCGTCGAAATTGATTCTTTGCCGGATTTGCCGCTCACAGGCGCTGGCGAAGGACCAGCCAGACTTGTCGGGCTTGAGGTCTGTCTTGCCGGACAGATCGCAGCCGGGAGCGGATTCGACCAGCCACAGCATACGCGATACGCTGCGCAGCCGGTCCCTGTGGGTCGCGAGCGCCTCCTCCAACAGCCCGGTGTCCACACAAAGCGCGAGGTTCGCCCTGACCCGCACCGGTCCGTCGGCCCGGCCGAAGGTTCCGCGCTCACCGAACTTCGTGAGGGTCTTCCACAGCTTCTCCAGCGCCGTGCCCGAATCGATCCGCGAGTGGACCAGCAGGTGTCCCAGGTGCGCGCGGTCCGCCAGGCCCTGAAGGGCGGCCGGCTCGACCGTGCGGCAGAAAATCACCGGGTATTCCAGCGCTTCCCGGCCGAGCGTGGCCCGCCGCCAGACGGTCAGGGGCCAGCTCACCATATCTTCCGGCATCAGGATGTCAGACTTTGGCTTTCCGTTCCTGGTCGCCGGGGATTCACCATCCGGCTCCCCGTCACCTCCGAGCGGATCGCCCGTCAAGGCCTCCTCCATGGTGGACTGCTTGCAATACTCGCGCTGGCTGTTGTTGAATTGCCTGCGGGCCGCCGATGCCGGCATCAGCAGGCTGTCGGACATTTCCTGCAGCTTCTTTTCCCGGACAAACGCGTCCTTTTTATCGCGCCCCTGCAGATCGGGCGCGACATCGTGCAGGATATTGCGTTCCCAACGGTCCTGGATCCACGCAACCGGGTTGATCACGGACGTCACGAAATCGCTGCCGGCAAAGCCGCCTTCGACCACGAAATCCACGCCCAGTCCGGGACGGCTGCCATCGGTTTGGCCGCGGCCATGGCCGGCCGCGATGTTGGCCAGCACCAAGGCCATCGAGGCCAGCCGGTTCGCCGCCTCTTCCGCGGAATCGTCCGGCCGCCGGATGCCGAAACGGTTCACCAGCCGCAACACCCGCGCACCGTCCTCCGGGCTGTGGGACAGTTCGATCGCAGGCAACAAATGCTTCTCCGGATTTACGGACGGCTTGGGGTTCATGGTGTTCCTGATGCTTTCAGACCCGTTTGTTCGGCCGGGGGTTCCACCGGCGCGTCCTGACGCTCCTCCGCCACCTTGAGACGGCGCGTGGCCGAAAACGGCAGGTCCTCCGGCGTTTCCATGAAATCCTCGATCCGCAGACCCCGGGTTTCCCAGGCCGGCCCCGGGCAGAACCACTCGGAGTCTCGGGCGAAAACCCGGATCTCGACCAGCCGGTCGATCAACGGGCCGTGCCGGTCGATCAGCTGGTCGTCGAAGCCCCGCACGAGGTCCCGCCGTTTGCACGGATGATCGAGCTTGCGCATCCGGGCCACCAGCTTGTTCGCCAGCGCCAGACGCTTGCGGGCGCGCTCGACCGCCTCATGCCGGTCATGGAATCCGGCCACCCGCCGCCGCAGCCGCCGGGCCACCGCGATCGCGTGCCCGGCCAGTTCCGGTTCATTGACGTCCAGGCATCCGGCATTGGCGAGTTGCAGCACGTACCAGACAAACAGGTCGGGCAGGACCAGCGAAGCCCGGTCCAGATGCTCCACCGCATATTGTTCCGAACGGTATCTCTGTCGCAGTTTGCGGAACTTCCGGTCCAGCTCACCGTTGCGGAAACCCACGGTGCAACCCTCCCGGGCGAGACGCTTGCCGACAACTCGCTGCAGGACCATCTGGTGGAGGACCGCGAACTCCGGCCGCTCTGCCGCTTGGCCGACCGGACGGACCGCCAGCGACACATCCTGACACTCCACCGGCAGCGTCTTAAACAACAGGTTGCCATCGTGGGTCAGGATCCATTCCAGATCCTCCCGGAAAAACCGCATGAACCCGCGGATCGAAACCTTGCCCTCACGGTAGCCGCAAATCGAGGCGTAGATGCGGTTGAGCCGGGCTTCGCGCGACCGGTAAGAGCGCGGCAAGGGCTCGATCTCCGCGACCGACAGCGCGGCGTAGAGGTGGCAGCGTTTGAGGAACTTGACCGGCTTGGCCGGCAGCGCGCCCTCCAGCACGAACCTCATCCGGCCGCCGGGTTGGGTGGCCGGGTCCATGTCCCGCGCCGAATTTCCCAAGTGATGACAGAACCGGGCATATTGCCGATCCATCTCCTCCATCATCTTTGCGACCAAACTCATGGCCGGTTTCCTGAAAGCGCGTTCGGGCGGTTCGCCGTGCCGGGCAATCAGCTCCTGCTGGATCTCCAACAACGGCCCGGTCGCGGCCTTGACGGCCCGGTAAAACCCGGTCTGCCCGGCCTCCGCAATCAGGGTCGGGGCGGGAAGCTTCTCCCAACTCATCTTCCCGTCAAAAAACAGCAGGGGCCCAGCAGCATGGGCGGCCGTGCATGCGCAGATCAACAACGCAAGGTCCGGGTCCACCTCATGGAGGGCGGCCCATTCATCCACGAGACGCCACAGCGGATCGGAGGGCGGAGATTCGGGACGACAGCCCACTCCTTGCCCGGGCGAGTCAGTGGTTTCGGAAGGCAGGGAATCGGGTCCGTCGAGATCGTTCATGGGCGCAACTATTCAATTTGAATGAATAAAAATCAATCCAAAAGTCTCAATTGAATACATTTCCTGAAATTCCTTGATTTTGATCGGGCGGACCGTTCAGATCCCCTCATCGACGCCGAGCCACCAGTCCATCCGGTCACGAGGGTCCGCCAGTCGTTTGCCGGTTTCTCCGGCGGCGAATGGAACCGGCTCGCCAAGGTGCGGGAGTTCGCGCGCTGGCTCGGCCGTTCCGAGAGCCTGCTGCGCAACGTCGAGAACCGGATCGTCCCGCTCTCGGCCAACCTGGCGCGCCGCATTTCGGAACGCACCGGGGTTTCGGCTGACTGGCTGATGTCAGCCCCCCCGGAGCACGAACCAATCCCCGACCGGGACGGCGGCACCTGGGACCCCGTGCGCCTGCTCGACCCGCTGGTCCTCGGCGACCACGACTTCCGCAAGGCCCTGCCGATGGCCCCGCAACTGCTGCTCCGCCTGGCGCTCGCGATTACCGAGGTCGCCAGCGAGCGCGGACTGCAACAGGGCGATACCCGGCTGCTGGTCCGCCTGATGGAACTGATCAAACGCCACATCGACCTCGACGACCCCGGCTTCGAAGCGGCCCTGACCGCCAAACTCCAGTCACCCGAATCCGCCGAGGTCCTGCAACTCTGGCTCCTGGCCTCTCTGGCCGCCAAGCACAAGCGGGGTATCCAAGGTGAAAATACTGCCGGGAACGGAGACTGAGTGCGTTTGCGATAGGCTGGCTACGGAGCGCATCAAGGTGATAGCTGGGAAAGCGCGGATCCAAGACCGGAGGTCACTCGCCCACGATCGTCAGTGTACACCGCGGCAGTCATGGTGATGTTGGCATGCCGCAGCAACCGTGAAGCCACATAAACGCCGGCCTTCTGGCAGACAATCGAGCCGAACTCCTTGCGCAGTGCGTGGAGAGGGTAATGGGCGGATAGCCCCTTGGCGCGGAGCCATTTGATCAACTCGACGTGAGCGCGTTCCGCCCTGTAGTGGTGGCTGTCGGTGTCGGTTTTCGGCTCCACTCCCTCGATCACGAAGCGGCCTGAGGCGTTCTTCTTCCACTTCTTGAGAAGTTTGACGATCTCCTCATCGATAGGCACATCACCCACGGAATTGGCTTTTGGCGCAAAGCAATCCGTTGCCTTGATGGCGATATGTGACCTGGCGAAATCCACCTGTGACCATTGCAGGCGATCGATTTCGCCTCGCCGCAATCCGGCGCAAAGTCCCAGCACGAGCCCCTTGAATGCCTCGCGCTTACGACTGGTTCTAAGTTCGGCCCGGATTTTCTCAGCCGGTGTGGGATCGGGCGCATCGCCCTCGCCACCGCGTTCCTGCCAGATCGCTCGATGTTCGGTTTCCATCGTGGCGTTTGCCAGTTCCCTCATGCCTGCGACGAGCAGCACTTGCGGGTTTTGAATTTCCGAGCGGTAACGGGTCGGGCGTTCCTTGGCGGTCTTCATTCCAACGAAGGGTGGGGGATCCGGCAGAATCACGTGGGGGAGTCGCTCGCGGATTTTTTCAGAGAATATCGCCTTGCCTGCGCGGATGCAGGAATTGGCCGACTTGGTGGCGGACATCAGTTTTGCGGGATTGTTACGGAAATGAGCCAGATGCCCGCTCAGCCAGATTTGGACTGCCTCCGGGGTCAACTTTCGCAGTGGAACGGCATCCACAAGTCGCTGCCACTCCTTGGCTCCACCGTTCACGTGGTCGAATTTGTTGAGTTTGCCTGAGAGTTTCACCTTGCCGATGTCTGCGGCGATCCGGCGGACCTTCGCCGTGTAGGTCCGCAGAGTGCGAGGGATGATCTCCCCGGTAGCGGTCACTTCCACGAGATACTCGCCGAGTGTGAGGTCATTCCGCGCCACAGGAGCCTCTCCTCGAAACTCCGCCAAGCCTCGTTCCCAGCCATGCATATCGACCAGTTTGTAGAGTGTCATCGCCGATTTGGCGGCCTCGCGTTTGGTGGTGTCAGGCAGGGCGACGTATCTCCGCTCGCCGTGAGCCTGAATCCGAACAGCGAAAGTTGCAGCTTCCTTCGCCGATTTCGCAGCACCGTAGCGAGGGTGGTGCACCCGCGCATCCCAGTAACGGACGTCGTTGACGGAGAATTTTGTTAGATTTTTCTTAGCCACTCGCTTAGCCACTTCTTAGCCACTTTTTGCAGCGTCCGCAAGAAATCTTAGCGGTTCATAGCGGCTCAAAATATTTTCATGTCACTAATTTACAGTAGCTAATGGATCGTTATGACCTGTTATGAATTTTCCTGATATTTACAGGAAGTAAGGACTCATAAGCCTTTGGTCGGCGGTTCAAATCCGCCCTCTGCCACCAGTTCGTTTCCAGTGGGTTGTGCGATTTTTCGACTATTATTTTTGAGTCGATTTTGAGTGGCTTTGCCACTTTTTGCAGGTTCCGCCCATTCCAGTTCCACCGTTGCGAAAATTTGGCCTGCGTGTAGATCCCAAGTTCCGGTTGCAAATAAATCCCTGCCCGAACGGGCTGACGAGGTCGGAGCATTCTATTACGGCAGGGAGAGAGGCAATAATCCAAATACCTCCTTACAGGATTCGCAATGAGGTTGGGAGTCTGGTCTGTGGCGCGCTCGGTCTGCATGCCGTTTCCGCTTTCTCCGTCACGCCGACGTCAGGGTGACGGCAGGACATTACCTCGATACCAAAACGAAGGTGCCTGCGGGTTGCCACAAGGCATTTGTCCGTCCTAACATCCCTCTATGAACACGAGTGACGGCCCGGGTCGCAGGCCAATCCCAGCAGACCTCTATCTTGCCCGATGGCGTCCGGTCGTTGATTCACTCAAAGCGGGGCTAACAATCCGACAGATTTATGAGAAGCACGGAGCATGTGCCGAAACCGTGCGCCATGTCCGCCGCTTCATGATGGAGCGCGGGTGGACGCCACCGAAGCGGGAAAGGTCTAAAAAGGTGAAACCCGAACCGAAACCACGCAAGCCGCGAATGACCGGAGCGGATCTCATCCGGAAGTATCCCGCCGTAGTCCGCGCGCTGCGGAAGGGAAAGATGATGAAACAGGCGGCAGACTTGGCGGGAGTGAGCGTCAACACGGCGCGTGTTGTGAGGCGTGCCCTCGTGAACCGGGGCGAAAACCTGTGAAAAACACATCGCAGGGAGCGGGCGGGGATACCGCGCCGATGCGGATTTCGTTCACCCACATCCCGGATGGAGTTGGAGCAGGATTGAAAACCGATCCATCCAACTTGCCCAAAAACCACAACGCCGCTACACGTCCGCCGCCACATGCACCCGCACCGCCTCCACATCCGGTCGGCCCGGAATTGCCTGCCTTCACCCGGGCGCGACCGCGTGCTGTATGCGCTGCTGGCAGTCGCGGTGGTGGCGGTCGGTCTGCTGTGGCGCTCCGGCCTCATCCCGCTGCCGGACTGGCTGTCAAACAACGGTGGCGATGCGTTGTGGGCGTTGATGGTATTCGTCGGCTTGGGATTACATCCGGAACTGGCTGGCAGATCGTTGAACAGAGTCGCATGAAAGCGAAAACCGACAGTTTGGAAGGCGAACACTGGAACATGTTTCTGGCTGGCGGCGCGGCGGCTGTGCTCGCGGCGGCGGAAGCCCTGCCGGAGCGCGGCGATCTTGCCGCCGAACTGGGTCTGATGGAGGCGGCCTTCGAACGCGGATATTTTCCACCCGATGCGGAGGAGCTTGTCCGGCTACGATATTCGCAGTATTTGGGATTGCGGGCAGCCTTGTTGGAAACACTGGGAGAGCTTGCGGAAATGGCCGGCCACGGCACGATCGAGTGGCGGGACCGGTTGCCGGTGTTCGCGACCGCATTTGCGGCGGCTTGCGTGCTGATGAGGGCGGACCGCTTCCTGGTGGAGTTGGCGGCGGACAGGCCGGTGGTCTGGAAGAAGCTCGATGAAGCGGACGTGACGTCGGGAATCCCGGCAAAAACGTTCACCTCCATCTACAGGACGGTCTCCGATCCGGCCAACGCGCGGCGTTTCCTGGTGGCGGCGGATTTTTATGACAAGCACCGCGCCGCAATCCGGGAATGGGCGGACGATCCCGTGCTCGGTCCGGTCGTGGAGTTGCTTCAGGCGGAGGAGCCACGGATCGAGCGACGGAAGCGGGATGCGGTAAAACGATTGGTTTCCTATCGCTGGTTTTCCTTCCTGCGGAGGAACCGTTCGGCCTGGAAGAAGGTGATGGCAGGGTTTTTCGAGGCGTCTGGCCGGGCGGTGGCGGAACTTCGGCAGCCGGGAATCAAGCCGCCCGGCGCGCCGAAACGCATCACCCGGGAGTTGCTGGACGCCGTGTTGGGAAAGGTGATGCCGGGCGATGTGTTCGTGACGCGCCATGACGATGCCCTGAGCAATCTTTTCCTGCCCGGATACTGGCCGCACGCGGCGCTGTATCTTGGAACTTCGAAGGATCTCGCGGGCTTGGACATCACGATGCCCGGCGGCGGGATTGACGGCGCGTGGTTTCTTGAGGCCAAGAAGGATGGCGTGCGGGTGCGGCCTGCGTCGGAGACGCTGCACGTGGACGCCTTCGTGGTGCTGCGTCCGCCACTGGAGGGAGGTGGACTCGAGCGGGCTCTCAGGCGGGCGCTCGGGCATGCCGGAAAACCCTATGATTTCCTCTTCGATTTCCGCACAGCGGATCGGATGGTCTGCACCGAGGTGGTGTATCGGGGATATCACGGCATCGGGCCGGTCCGCTTTCGCCTCAAGGAAGTGGGCGGGCGGCTTTGTCTGCCCGCTGAGGACATGCTGGATCAGGCAATGGATTGCGGGTTCCGTATCGTCGCCGCAGGCGGCCTGCGGGGCGGGTGCCTGCTGTCCGGCATGGATGCCGAACTGGCATTCCATGAAACCAGACAGCCTTTCTAGCCGCTCCGGATGGCGTGAGGCTCCGGGCCGAATGGCGAAACATGCGGCGGGCGAAAAACCAGAACGCCGCGCCCAACGCCGCGCATTTCGACGCGTTTCGACGAGCATCTCCGTGGACCGGCGACTGTGAAAGTACCGGAATGGGTGGATGGAATCCTGTCAGCGGCCGGGTGAGTTTTCATCGCCGAACATCACCCGGGTGATTACAACAGCCCGCCACCGCACCCATGGAACTCCTCCTCAACGAAGCCATCTACCGCCGGGTCATCGTGGAACTGCTGCCGGAGGCGCGGAAGTTCCTGTGGATCGTCACGGCCGACCTGATGGACCTGCATGTCCCCAAGGGCCGGCGCTTCGTGCCGCTGTTGGAAATCCTCTCCGACCTGGTCGAGAGCGGCGTGGCGGTGCGGTTGATGCATGCCAAGGAACCCGGGCCGCGCTTCCGCGAGGACTTCGACCGCTACCCCAACCTGCTCCACAGTGACCTCTTCGAGCGCATCCTCTGCCCGCGCATCCACACCAAGGCGGTGGTGATCGATGGCAGACAGGCCTTCATCGGCTCGGCCAACCTGACCGGGGCCGGCCTCGGCGCGAAGGGCGAGCACAAGCGCAACTTCGAGGCGGGCATGCTCACCGATGACTCCGGACACCTCCGCGAGCTGATGGACTGGATCGACCGGCTGTATCTCGGCGAGTTCTGCCAGAAGTGCCAGCGGCGCAATATCTGTCCGGATCCGATTGCGTGAATCGCATAATGAGCGGATGGCCTTAACCGATGTGGCGGAGGTGCCGGGCGGATGAGAAACGAGTGATTCAAGAGCCAACAACTCAGCCTGGTATACGCTCGAATCCGACCACCCCCTTGCCGTGGGCGTCGATGAGCTCCTTCATCTTCGCTTCGGTCCTTGGACCCCACTGATTGCTGAAGACATAAGTCTTTCCCTCGAATCTTAACAAGTCCTCGTCATCCGTGAAATAGCGTCGGGCTTTGAACTCCCTCCCCTCGTTGTCCGGGGCGGCGTCAGCCGCGGCTTCGATAAACTCGTCGCCAGATTCGATCAGCCCCTCAACTTGATAAAACCTGCGGGCACCCTGGTTCATCGTCTTCCGCATGACGACTGGAGGCGCACCCCTGGCATGCATGGCTTTCACTACCGTGAGGATCGCCCGGTTCTTCGGAAGATTCTCATGCACTACTCCGTCCACAGTCACGCGATAGCGTGTAAAGTCCCGTCCAGCCTTGGATACCGCCCTCGATTCCTCCTTCTTCTCCCTAAGTCGCACCATGTAATCCTCGACCTCTGGAAGAGGAATGATCTGTTGAACGTCGAGTAGCATCTGATTGCCATTCGCATACGGTCGCAGTCTCACACATCGAATGTCGATCCCGCGTTCCCGCAGCCAAAGCACCGCCGTCGTCAACTCAATGCCAAAATCCGCCGAAACCAGGATAATCCTCACGTCCTTGCCGAAATCATCGTCCGGTTCACTCCATTCAAGAAACCCGAGTAACTTCGCCTCCGCATCGTCCGCCGCCTCCCCCTGTCGCCGCAAATAATCCCGGTGAACGTCCACCACTTTTTCAAAGGTCATAGTCGATACCATGGCGGCGTACCGCACCGCTTGTAGTTCCATGTGTCCGCCATCATGCGTCCGCTTCAGTTCGATGACAACCAGGTTCGCCTCTTTGTCGATGGCCAAAAGATCAATGCGGCGACGACTGTCCTCCCAGTCGCCAAACTCCTCGGTAATCACGTAGAGATCAGAATCCAACACTTCGATTTGGCGACGCAGCAGGCGCTGGAGATCCCCGCGCTCCCTCAGTTTCAGCTCGGCGAAGCTCCTGCGGTCAATTTCGCGGAACTCATCTGGTAAAATTTCAAAAAGGGCCATCTCTTCTCAGGTTATGAGTTCAGCATCGGATTGGTGCCTTCGCATGAGGAAAAGTCAACGGAGATGATCCTTGGATGGGTAAGGAATCTTGAGATCTTTCGCGATGGCTTCAAAGCCAGCCTCATTCCTGAATTTTTGTTTTTCCGACTCAGTCAGACTTTTTGTCCGGATGCTCCCCCATCCTGCGGGCGAGATCTTGTGATTCTCCCGAATCCACTGAGCTGGGAATGTGCAAAAAACTGGCGGAGCAAGTCCGTCGATCGATTTTTTCCCCTTCCCGCAGAAAAATCCAATATTCAGAGAAACCGCAATAAGGTAATCGAACGCCTCAAGGGATTCTTTTCTTATCAGGAATCCGCCATCACCGTCGGTTGCATACCTACTCTTCACCTGGACGCGTAATGCTTTCGATTTGTGTCTCGGATCAGGGTTGATACAAATCAAATCATAGCCCTCATATCCATCTGGAGCCTTGTAAGTCAGAATATTTCGACGCAGAAGATACCCCATAGCGAGGTATTCCGCACCAAGCGTTACACATGAAAGTCTCAACTTCTTACTCATCGGTTTGGTTTCTATTTTAGTTTGGGATACTGAGTGATTCGACTTATTAGCCATCGCTATCATCATGGATGCCATTTAGCAATCCGAGCAACTCCCTCTCGATCTCCGGCCAAGGCTGCCGCAGGTCAATGGTGGCAATTCGGACGTGGTGGCGGGCGTGGAGCGTGAAGGATTGGTCGATTTGATAGCCATTGGTTGGATAGAGAAGCATGCCCTCGACATTTTCCCAGCCTGGTTCGGCGGACTGGTTGGTGAGGTAGGCGTTGAGCTGGTAGAGGTTGCCTGAACGAAATCTCAGGGCGTCGAAGCGAGAGACCAAGGCCTCTTGGTAGTATTTGCAATCCAGGATCAGTTTGCGGTCCGGCCAGGCGACGGTGACGTCGGTGATCATGCGGGGCAGCATGGGCAGGGCTTCTTCCCCGGGCACTGTTGCACGCCAGTTGATGTGCATGGCGGACACATTCGCCCCGTGCAGGTGTCGTTTGGCGAAGTTGCGGACGAAGTCCTCGAAGAGCCGACTCATCACCGTCGCGTCCTTCAGGATGTCGCGGAAGCGGCGGGAGCCTTTGTGTTCCTCGGGAAGGAAGCTCTGATGAATCAGCCGACAGATGCTGAGCACGATGCGGTAGTTCCGCGTGTTGCGGTGGAGTTGAATGCGGCTGAATGACGACTCTTTGATAGTGATCTGGCAAACCGGAGGCAGAAGAGCACAGGCGGTCCGGAGGGCGTGGCGGGTTTCCGTGGTCAGAGTCGCTGCCCGGAGCAAACGCTTTGCCACGGCGGCAAGGATACGGTTGGCAGGGGTGTCGTGGCTCAACTCGTCGAACTCACAAATCATCCGGGCCGAGCGATGCGTCATCCGCCGGTAACTTTCGGCCACCCGGATCCGCCCCTTGAGGCGCGGGGTGATTTCCGTCACTGGCAGGTAATCCCTTTGGAATCCGGTGCGGGCTAGGCGGTGAATGCCATTGGTGAGGACTTTAGCCAGCAGGTTCTCAAGATCCGGGCATGAGGTGGCGGACACATCGGCCTCCGGCCCTTCGTGGAAGTGATCCCACGCGTAGGACAGTAGGTAAAAAAGATTCTCGATGGGAATCGGGGATGTCACGGCGCACTATTCGGGGATTCCGGCCAATAGGATTTGTTCAGACGTCATGAGCGACTTCTCATCGTCCACCCAGTATTCTCCCAAGAGTGGCAGGATCTCGTGATGGATCACATCGAAATACCACCTCGAATCAGGAGTGACACCGGATCCAGGCACGAAAAAGCTGTGACCGATGCGGTAACCTTTCCCAAGGTTGTGGGTGTCGCGCTCAATCATGTCATTCACTGCCGTCATGCGTTCGCGGATGGCCGCCAGCAACCTGGGGTTCACACCACAGTCAAGCAGGTGGGACTCAAAGACCGGGGATGAGAAACCCGGGGCCATGTCCAGGAAAGCGAAGCGGCGGCGCAGTGCGTAGTCCACGAGGGACAGCGAACGGTCGGCGGTGTTCATGGTGCCGATCAAGAAGACATTATCCGGGACGTGAAATGTTTCGTCCTGGCTGGTCGCGTAGGCTAGTGGGACGGCGTAATCCCCACCGCGCTTGTCGGACTCGATGAGCATCATGATCTCACCGAAAATCTTCGAGAGGTTGCCGCGGTTGATCTCATCGATGATGAATACGAAGGGACGTCCTTGCTCGTCCTCCGCCGCCTTGCTGCAGAATTCGTGGAAAATGCCGTTCTTCATTTCAAAGCCGCCGTTTTCGCCTGGACGGTAGCCCTGGATAAAGTCCTCGTAGGCGGTGCTTTGGTGGAACTGGACCATCGGCGCGCGGCCTGGATCAGCCTCACCCATCAGGAGGTAGGCAAGCCGTCGTGCGACGAAAGTTTTGCCCGTTCCCGGCGCTCCTTGCAGGATGACGTTCTTCTTGCGATTGAGCATCGCAATCGCCCGGTCCACATGTTCCTCGGGCATGAAGAGATCCTTGAGTGCGTTGGTCTTGGTGTAACTGGTATTTGGAGCATCTGGTATCGGAGGGATTGCCTTACCGTCTTTCTGTGGAGGCTTGCGACCGTCTTTTATACCATTTTTTTTCTTCCAGTATTCATGGGCTTGCCATGAGAACTCAACACCGTCACCACCAATTGCCTTGTGAATTCTCGGTAACCAGGCAACATAATCGGCGGCCGATTTCGGTTTTTCCTTAACACGTTTTGTCCTTGCGAAATCCAGGTTCTTGCTGTCAGTGGCGATCCACCTTTTTGGACACGCCCAGAACATGCCCATCGTGAGAATTGCGAGTCCAACTTTTCGTAAGTCCAGACACTGCTGCATCAGAGCAACATCAAGCGTTTTTACATCGGCATGAAACATTTGCTCGTAAAAACGCCAAAGCAGTTCCACATGCAAAGGCTCTCGATTTGCTGCAAACGGCATCAACCAAGAACTGCGAAAGTCGGCCACGGGAAGTCCCTCAAAGTCGGCGGGCACCTTGGAGACGAGCTTCCATTCGTCCTTCAGAAACTGCCACAACGCCCGGCGGTTATCGGGAGTATGAGCCTTGTTAAAGTTGGCGAGAAAAGTGAAGGCGTCGATCTCCTTGAGTTGAAACTGATTGTCGTTCGCATCCTTGTCTGTAATCGAAGACGTGAGTAGCCCCTGATTTCTCATGCGGGCCAACATTTCGATCAGCTCGGCTTGCCGGTCCTTGAATTCCAGCAGGCGTGTGGCGGTTTCTTCATGTATGGGTATCCAGGTGAACATGGTGGTGCTGGTGTTTGTTTGAGTTGCGGGGGAAATTTACCTCTAACTACCCCGGGTCGTCGATCAATTCCGACACGTAGATGCGGCAGAAGGGGAGGACGTTTTTGTAACGGGAGTCGAATTGTTCGTAATGATGAAAGATCAGTTTCACTAATTCGTCGTCGCTTTTGGCTTGGACCTTGATGATCGGAGGCGCGATACGAGCCACACGGAGGAATCCGCTCGCCGTGGCGGAATCGCTCAGCGTGCCTTCATGCATCCGGACGTTCTTGCTACCGCGGTTGCGCAGCCACTCACCGTCCGGTCCGCGGGTGTGGAAATAGAGGGCGTTGAGTTCATGGTTGCCCATCAGGCAGAGCGCGTCGCCGGCGTCCACCATGGCCTTGACCGCATGCAGCGTCGCGCAGACTCCGCCCAGAAACTCATGGCCGGGTTTCGGATCGATCAGGTCTCCGAGAAACAGTGCCATCCGCCCGGGAGGAGGGACGAAACCGCAACCGTTGGCTTGATAACCCATGCGGTCCATCAATGTGGTGAGTTTGTCGAAACGACCGTGGACGTCGCCGATGATGTCGTAGTGGATTCCCTCCTTCATGCGCCCGGAGGATTTCAGAAACAGCCCCTTCCTGGAATCGCCGAATTTCAGTCTGGCAACTGCCGGAACATGAGGTTTCCGCGGTTGTCATCAGGGCGGATCCTGCTGGGAAAAAGTGGTGTAATCACCTATTTTTCGAGCATGCAAAACGAACTCAACGGATGGGAATTGACACAAGGAGATGCATTCCCGGAGCTGACTGAAAACCCGACGGTTTCACAGGTGATCGCGGCGCTCGAAGGGTTGAATCCCGGGCACGCAAATCCCTTCTTGATTCTGGTCGCACCACCACTGGCGGGCGACGCGGAAGCCAACTACTTCCAATCCTTGGCCGAGCCGGACGGATACGTCTGCGAGGCACGTGTTCACGATGGTGCGGACTACTGCCACTCCCGCGCGTTCCTGCCAGACGAGGAGGGCGGGGTGGGAGAAGACAATGAAGCGATTCTGCCGAACCTCACGCAAACCATCCGCATGATCACCGCCTTCATGACGAACCCTTGCGAACTCCCGAATTTGGAAGACGTGGTGTGGGTGGACGTGACCGAGCAAGTGGATCAACATGTGTCCAACTTGGATGGAGCCTGAGTCTCACGCGTCCCTCAGGATCACCCGGGCCGACAGTTGCAGCCAGTCGCCGAGCCAACTCTTGGATTCGAGACGGGCGAAGAGGAGTTTGCCGGCATCCATCAGTCGGGCCGGGATTTCATTCCGGTCGCGCGGAAGGTAGCCGAGTTTGTCGCCGCCGCCGGTGAGGACGATAATGGCGTGGGCATCGTGGGGATTCTCAAGTTCACGCCGCAGCACCAGGTGGTCACCCTCGGCAAGGGTCGGCTCGATGCCGCGCAAAGACCTGCGGCCGGTACCCGCCACGTGGGTTTCCATGAGGAGGATCTCCTTGGCGAAGGGCGAGGATGATCCACCCGCTTGCATGTGAGCATGCAACAAGGCGAGTTGTTTTTGTTCAATGGTGGTGAGGGCGTAATCGCTCATGGCGTTCAGTGGTCGAGGAGTTGGTTGAGCCAGTGGCTGCGTTCGTCGCGCAGCGATTCGGTGGTGGTGATGCGTTCGTCGAGTTCCGCCTGGCGGGCGGCGACGGCGGCGGGATCTTCGAGCAACGGCAGTTGATTGAAGGGCCACTCCTTGCGGCGCTTCGCATGGGACGCCAACAAACGGTCGAGTTGTTTGCGGAATCGCAGCACGGATTCGCACAGGGCCTCCATTGAGTCGGCCGTGTCCGGTTCCTGCGAGTCGCGGGTGACAAGTTCCAAGGCTTCCAGTTCATCGAGATCCTGCGCCTTGTAGGCGGCAAGCACGCGGTGCCAAAGTTCCGCATCGGTGTTAGAATGCACCGGGTGAAGGTCCGGATGAAGCCGACGGGCCAGCACGCGGAAGCAAGAACGCAGCCGGCGCACGATTTTGACATCCAGCAGATATTGCAGCATGCCCCAGTGATGGGTGAGATCGTCGATCTCGGCCTCCAGCCGTGCCTGCCACTCGGCGAACTCGGCATCAATAATGGCCTGGATCTCTTCGTAATCGATCTCCCGGCCGGTGTTGATGCAGGCCTGCACCAGCGCCGCCTCGCGCTTCAGGCGCGCCGCTCCGATCTCAAGTTCGTGTAGGCGGAAGAGCCGGTCGGCGAAAGCGGCGGCATAGCGTCCGATCACGACCGGACGGGCGTCGTGAAGCGAGTGGAGATCGGTCAGGACGGCGGCAATCTGCGACTTCAGAGCCTCGCTTTTCTGCTGAAGGATACGCCATTCGGGGTGGGGAATCGGGGAGGTTTTTGACATGAATGAATTGAAGCGTTCTGAGCACGCTTTCACAAGCAATTCACGCCTTGATGACAACCTGTTTTCAGCCTTGTAAAAAAGGGGTTTGACGCTTTGTTTCCATCTCATATCCGGGATCAAAAAAGTCCTGGAAATATATCAAGTTATTGACCGAATTGTCTTGATAATCGGGCCGGTTTTTATTAACTTTTCTCCGACATCAGGAGTGCCCGCCGCGAGGTGGGCCGGCAACCTGGCAGAGACGCCAAGGTGCCTCCGCGGAGCGATCCGCGGGATGAGGGAAACCGGCACCAGACAAACCCGTCCAACCAAAGTCTCACCGGGATTTTCCGGTATCCGCGCCGATGCCATCGGGACGGGTGCCACACCTTCCGGGGCTCATGGTGTCCGAATTCCAAACCAACTGCATCATGACCCACGCCATCAACAAGCCCGTCGTCAGCCGCCCCGTCATTTCCCGCCGCCAGAAAATCGCCGGCCCCAACCACCACCTCTGGTTCAACCATGGAACCTGGTGGATCCACTACACGATCCACCTGCCGGACCACACCAAGGCCCGCCGCCGCAGGAGCCTCCACACTTCCGACCCTGAAACCGCCCGCCACCTGCGCGACCGGATCCTTTCCGACAACCTTCCATGCCACCGCGCCGCCTGAGATTTTTTCAACTATTTGGAACCTGCCCCCACATTTGTCCTACCCCAACCGCTAGAATGAACCCATGAAAGACCCCACCCCACCCGCACGCTCCCCCCTCCACCCCGCGATCAACACCCTGCTTGCCAGCCTGCGCACGGGCGATCCGAAGATCCACAACGGCCTCGGCTTGTGGCCGGTGTTCGCCGATTGCCGCCCCGAGCCGGCTTACCTGACGCTCGTTGAGGCGCTGGCGCTCGACGGTTTCAAGATCACCGAAGTCAGCGAGGGCGGCTCGGTGCCCACCCTGCGTGTCGTCAACGAAACCTCGCACCACGTCCTGCTCTTCGACGGCGAGGAACTCAAGGGTGCCAAGCAGAA
Organism: Luteolibacter sp.; assembly: GCA_041686775.1. GTDB lineage: Bacteria > Verrucomicrobiota > Verrucomicrobiia > Verrucomicrobiales > Akkermansiaceae > Luteolibacter. The sequence goes on from JAWLDG010000001.1 coordinate 60,421, forward strand.
CCGCATCCTCAACACCTCCATCCTGGTAGCCGCCGGCTCGACGCTCGACGTCCCGGTGATCTGCAACGAGCGCGGACGTTGGAGCTACGACACGCCGCAGTTCGGCACCAGCGGCAGCATGGCCCACGCAGAGCTGCGCAAGCGCAAGTCGGCCGCGGTGATGGAGTCGCTGGAAATGAGCAAGGTCCACCTTTCCAACCAAGGCGAGGTGTGGAGCGAAATCGAACAACTCCACTACGCCGCCAAGACCGCCGACAGTTCGAAGACCCGCGCGATGAAGGATGCCTATCAGGAACGGCAGCGCGAACTCGACGAGTTCACCCGGGCCCTGCCCTGCCACGACGGCCAGTGCGGTCTGCTCACGGTGATCGGTGACCGCGTCGAGGGCGTGGACGTGCTTTCGCGCCCCGATGCCTATGCCAAACTCCACCGTCGGCTGGTCGAAAGCCACGCGATGGATTTCCTGGTCCGCAAGCAAGGCACATCCAAGAAGCCGCTCGATCCCGAAGCCCCGGCGCGCTTCCTCGCCGCCACCGCCAAGGCACACGAGACGCGGCACGACACGCCCGGTCTCGGCCACGACCACCGCCTGCACTTCCGCTACGGCCACGGCGCGGCACTGCGGGTCGATGACACGATTGTCCACCTGGCCCTCTTCGGCGGTAGCGGTGCCTCCGGCCACCCGGCGGAATCCCGCATTCTGCGTCGCCGCAGCGATCGGGTCGGGTGATCCGGCTCCCCCCACGGCGGTCCCGTGCACGACATCTCCCCCCGATGCGCGCGCCGGGGCCGCCACCTTCGCCAGGTTCGAAAACCAATCCTGTAACCCTCAGCCTATTTCATCATGTCAAAGCCACCCAAATCATCGGCCAAATCATCCACCCGGCGCACCCGGCGGAAACCCGAAACCTCCACCGGCTTCGACGCCTTGGAGGAACTCGTCATTCCGGTCCTCGGCGAGCACATCCCGGAGGACTCTGAGGAACCACTCATGGAGCTCACCTATCTGGACGACGGGCGCACCCACCTTTGCGCCGTTCTCCATCACCGGCATGCCATCAAGGTCCTGGTGGACGAGTTCGACCAAGAGCGCGCCTACCTGCGGCTCTCGCTGGAGTGCGGCTACTTGCACGGCGACTACCCGTCCGACGTGCTCCTGCTCGGCAATTTCCTCGACCCGACCCGCTTCCACATCCGCGCCGACATGAAACTCGGCATGTTCGGCCAGTTTACGGTCGGCTGTGATTTGCTAGTATGTGCCGATGACGAACCTGTGGTACGCCGCACCGTGGACGAACTGCTGCAACTGGCCAACGACCTCGACTGGTTTTTCCAACTGCGCCTGCCCAACCGCCTTTACTGGCAGGAAGCCGCGAACATGGAAATCGAATGGGAGGACCTGCCGCACCAGGATCTCGGCGGCTTCCTCGATGACGGCTTGCAGGTCCCGCCTGACGAACGCACGCCGCTGACCTTGCTGCGGGTGGCCAAGGCGCGGAGCCGCTGGCGCGACGTGCTGAAACTGCTGCGTGAACACCGCGACCAACTGCCGCCGCGCGTATTCGCGCCGTTGAAATGCCTTGCCTGCTTCCAGCTGGAGCGCTGGCTGCCAGCCATCCGCGCCGCCAAGGAAGGAGGCATCCGGAACGGCCGCTACCCCGGCACGCAATGGCCCAGCCCGGTTTACCTGCACGCTCTGATCAAGGCCGGCGACGAAATCGAAGCCCTGCGCATCCTCGGCAAGCCCGGTGCCGGCGAACCCGCCTGTTACCAATGGCTGCGCGGCCTGGCCCTGCATCATGCCGGCGATTGCAAGCACGCCGCCGCCGCCTTCGAGGACTACTTCAGCCGCTTCCCCGGCGACGTGCTCGGTGCGGCCATTACCTGCACGCTGGAAACGGGGGAATGAAATGCATACCACTCAATCGCCTTCCCGAACGGAAACCACCCACCTGACAACCCGGCAAAATCCATGAACAGCATCCGAATCATCGTCCCCTACAAATACGAAGGCATGTGGGTCTTCGACGACCCGGCTGCCGAGCTGGTCCGCGAGCCCTTTGTTTCCGGAATCGATCAGATCATCGACCGCTTGGTGGCTGACATGCCAGACGCCGAACAGGGTTTCCGGCTCCTGTTTTCCGCCACGCCGTTTCCGGGGCACAACATCAGGCTGGAATGGCGGCGCGAGGAATCGGGCGGGAACTGGTATGACTGCCCCCAGTTCGAGATGGAGGGCTGGTTGTGCCCTGCCCTGTTCAAGTATTTCGAGGAGGCACCCAAGGAGTTGTATGGCCGCGCCGAAGCGAAAGCATGAATGCAATGATGTGGCATGCCCGGTTGCTACTCTATCTGAAACTTTGGCAGCCAGCGTTTTATGACAACCGGGCCACCGATTCGTCTTGCTGCATGCGGCCGTTTTTACAATCCTCTCTCCGACATCGCGAGAGTCCGTGTGAAGAGCACGGACCGGCAACCTGGCAGAGACGCCAAGGTGCTATCCGGTAACCAACCCGGCATGTGGGAGCGGGACCAGACAGACCCGCCCAACGAAAGTCTCACCGGAAATCTCCGACGCCCGCGCCGATGTCCTTCGGCCCGGGCGTTTTCATTTCCGGGGCTCGTGATGTCGTCGAACCAACGAATCCAACATCACCATGAAACCAACTGAAATCTCCCGTCGCCAGAAATCCCGCGGCCTCAATCACCACCTTTGGAACAACCACGGCACCTGGTGGCTGCACTGCACCATCCACCTGCCGGACTTCACCAAATGGCGGCTGCGGAAAAACCTCCGCACCACCGACGTGCAAACCGCACGGCAGCTCCGCGACCGCATCCTCGCGGACAACTCCACCGCCCTCGCCGCCTGAACACCAACAACCCGCAACCCATCGCAAACCATGACCACCGCATCATCCGCCCAATCCAATCGCTCTTCCGCCACGCCTGCAAGCATTCGGGATCCCGGATGGTAGCCAGGGTGTGCAAGGCGCTTGCGGTGGGTTCGCAACCGGGTTGCACGGGCTTTGCCGCGGCAAGGACCGGTTGCGGCAACAGCGCGGCGGCGAGGGTCTGGAAGAAGGAGCGGCGGATCATCGTGGTGGGAATTTCAGCGTTTCAGCACCTCAGCGACGCCATTCTACCACCCGGGGTGGGACAAATTCGGGGGTAGGCTTTGAGATTTTCGGATTTTTTGATGGGAGGCCGAATCGAATGAATCCCTCTCTCCGACGGTCAAAGTCCGCATGAAGGCGATCCTCCTCCCCGCCCTGATCCCGCTAATCCTTGCCGCCGTTTCCACCAATTCCCTGGCCCAGACCTGCCGCGATGGCTCCGGTCACGTCACCGGGACCAGTTCGGGCAGCGGGAAGTGCCAAGGGGGAGCGAAAGTTCCCGTTTCGCCGACAGCCGTAAGAAGGTAGGGCGAAAAAATTCGGATGCTCCCTGTCATTTTCGGGCTGATTTGCCATGGTGTGAAGACCGTCGTGAGCAAGAAACCCGACAAGCAGCCCCTCACCGGGACGGCCCTGATCAAGGAAACCTGCCGCCGCATCCGCGTGGCTCGGTCTTACTGGGACGCGCACAACAACCGCGCCTGCCGCGGCGAGCGGGAGAAGGCGCTGAAGCTCTATGAATCGCTGACCGAGGCGGAACGCGGAAAGGTGCCGCAGGTGCTGCGTGTCTGGCTGCGTTACCGGAGCGAAAAATATTTTGGCGAGGGCCGCACGCCTCCGGGAACTGGACGGAAATGAGGATTGGGCGGTTTCCCCCACTGGCACCCGCCGGCGGGGGCGAGGAAGTGGCAACACCTTGAGCCATCCGTGCTCAAATGCCGGTGATCCACCCGGATAAACCACGCCATTCGTGATCCGCACCTTGTCCCGGGCTTCCAGGTAATGGATCAACTCATTGAGGTGCATGCCGGCCGCCGAGCAGGTGTGGAAGGCCTCACCTGCCCGCTTCGCGAAAGCTCGTGCGGAGAATTTCGTTAAGATCCGGCACTCTGGTGCTGTAGCAATGTACGGCCCTGACCGGACGCCAGGCACCCAGCATCTGCCACCGAAGCGGAATTTAGAGATTCGCGATGAAAAGATTTCCTCATTAATCCTCCCTGTCCTTCCACCCCATGCTTTCCGAACCATGAATCCGAACCCGCCTCTGACCTCATCCCGCCGCAATTTCCTCAAGCAGTCCGCCGCCGCGCTGGCCGTGCCGCTGGTCGCCCCGCAGATTCTCGCCAAGTCCGTGGTCGGCGCGAACGAGAAGCTCAACATCGCCTGGGTCGGCTTCGGCAATCAGGGCGGGGGAGACCTGAACGCCTGCTCGAACGGCAACAACGTCGTCGCGCTCTGCGACTGCGACCCGAACGTCTGGCCCAAGCGCAAGCAGCAGTTTCCGGAGGCGAAGTTCTACAAGGATTTCCGCCAGATGCTGGAGGAAATGGGCGACAAGATCGACGCCGTGGGGGTCGGCACGCCGGACCATACCCATTTTGCGGTCGCCTACATGGCGATGAACATGGGCAAGCACGTCTTCGTGCAGAAGCCGCTCGTGCACTCGCTCTGGCAGGCCCGCACGTTGCAGAAACTCGCGGTCGACAAGAATCTCACCACCCAGATGGGCAACCAGGGCCACGCCTTCGAGGGTGCGCGGTTGGTCAAGGAGTGGTATGAGGCGGGACTGATCGGCGAGGTGCGCGAGGTGATCACCTGGACCGACCGGCCGAAGTCGGGGTGGGGGTTCAACGGTCAGGTGAAGACCGAGTTTCCCGCCGCCGGGAAGCCTCCCGAAGGGATGGACTGGGACGCGTGGCTGGGGCCCGTCGGCAAGGATGTTCCCTTCAGCAGCGCCCTTCATCCGACGAGGTGGCGTCCGTGGTGGGACTTCGGCTGCGGCGGTCTCGGCGACATCGGGTGCCACACCATCGACACCGCCTACTGGGCGCTCGGGCTCGGCGCGCCCGAGCGGGTGGATGTCGAAATGGCGGAAGCGGCGAACCCGATCCACACGCCCAACGGCTCCATCGTGAGTTACCGGTTCCCGGCCCGCGGCGGGAAACCGCCAGTGACGGTCAAGTGGTACGAAGGCCCCAGCATGCCGAAGGCACCGGAAGGCATGGATTGGGACCTGCCGGGTGGAGGCGGCTTCATCATGGTCGGCGAGAAGGGCGGGATCTTCCACGGCGGCATGCGCCCGAACAGCCCGCGTCTTTATCCCCAGGCCCGCTGGAACGAGTATCGGGAGGACCGGGAAAAGCAGGTGCCCAAGACGATTCCGCGGGTTCCCGGCATCCACCGCGACTGGATCGACTCGGTGAAGAACGGCACCAAGTCGTGCTCGGATTTCAGTTATTCCGGACCGCTGACCGAGGCGATCCTGCTGGGTGCCCTGGCGATCCGCACCGGCAAGGGGCTCGACTGGGATGCCGGCGAAATGAAGATTGGCGGCAATCCCGGGGCCGCGGCGCTGATCAACCCCGAGGCTCGCGAAGGCTGGCGGCTCGAGGATTTGGCCTGATTCGATTCCATATCATCAAGATAACCATGAAAACACCTGCTCGAGAATCGCTGGCCATTGCATGGTTTGCAACGGCCATGGCCGCCACAACCGCCGCGTCATTGGCGGAATGGAAGCCCGCCGGCGAGCGGATCACGACACGCTGGACCGCCGAGGTGACACCGGACAACGCCTGGCGCGAATACCCGCGCCCGCAAATGGTCCGTGAGGATTGGCAGAGCCTGAACGGCTTGTGGGACTTTGTCGTGCGTGCGAAAAAGGATGCGAAATCGCCGCAGCCGCCGGAAGAGTGGGAAGGTCGGATCCTCGTGCCCTACTGCATCGAATCCAGCCTTTCCGGGGTGGGCCACCTCCTGGAGCCGGAGGAGGAGTTGTGGTATCGACGCACGTTCGAGATCGAGGCGCAGGACCAGCGGCTCCTGCTGCACTTCGAGGCGGTGGACTACGAGTGCGAGGCTTGGGTGAACGGCAAGAGCGTCGGCACCCACAAGGGAGGCAACACGCCATTCACCTTCGATGTCACCGCGGCCGCCGTCGATGGCGAGAACACCCTGCTGCTGCGAGTGCTCGACCCCACCGGCGATTACCAACTCCGCGGAAAGCAGGTGCTCAAACCCGGGGGGATCATGTACACCCGCGTGTCGGGCATCTGGCAGAGCGTGTGGCTCGAAACCGTGCCCCGCACCTACATCGAGCGCCTCAAGATCGACACCGCGATCCAGCCCGCGACGATCACGATCCAAACCTTCACCGCGGGCGATACGGCCGGCGAACTGTCTGTCAAGGCAACCGCCTCGATCGAGGGAAAACAGGTCGCCACAGCCACGGGCACGCCCGGGAAAACGGTGATCGAGATCGCCGATGCCAAGCTGTGGTCGGTGGATGCACCCCATCTTTACGACCTCAGCATCGAGCTGCTCGACGGCGGCAGGGTGATCGACCGCGTCGCATCCTACGCCGGCATCCGCACGATCGGTAAAACCAAGGACAAGGACGGCCACTGGCGTTTCACACTCAACGGCGGGGAGATCTTCCACCTCGGCACGCTCGACCAAGGGTGGTGGCCGGAGAGCCTGCTGACGCCTCCCAGCGACGAGGCGATGAGATATGACATCGATTATCTCAAAGCCTCCGGCTTCAACTGCATTCGCAACCACATCAAGATCCGCCCGCGCCGCTATTATGCCTACTGTGACAACATCGGCATGCTGATCTGGCAGGACCAGGTCTCCGGGCCGCCGCATCCGAAGTGGACCCGGATGCAGCCGGACCCCAAGGATGCAGACTGGCCGCAGGAGGCGCACAACCAGTTCATGTTCGAGCTCAAGGAGATGATGGACACGCTCCACAACCATCCGTGCATCGCCGTCTGGGTGCCGTTCAACGAAGCCTGGGGGCAGCACCGGACAATGGAGACCGGAAAATGGGTCATGCAACACGACCCCTCGCGCCTGCTCAACATCGCCAGCGGCGGCAACTTCTGGCCGGTGGGAGACATCGCGGATCACCACAACTATCCCAACCCGGAGTTTCCCGGCGACGACCCCAGGTTCAATGACTACATCAAGGTGGTCGGCGAGTTCGGTGGACACGGATTTGTCGTCGATGAAAAACACCTCTGGAACCCCAAGGCAAGGAACTGGGGCTATGGCGGCCTGCCCAAGGACCGCGACGAACTGATGGCACGCTACGAGAAGTCGAACGCCATGTTGATCGAACTGAAGAAGGCGGGCGTCGCCGGTGGCATCTACACCCAGACCTCGGACGTCGAAGGCGAGGTCAACGGCCTGCTAACCTACGACCGCGAGGTGCGCAAGTTCGCGCCGGAGAAGCTGCGCGAGCTTCATGCACCGCTGTTCCAGCCGGTGGATTGAAGCAGATGGGTTTGCCGTCTAGGCAACCGATCTGGTGAAGGCTGCCGGGGACGACCGACCACGATGGGAGGCCTGCCTGTTTCCCGGTGCCTCCCTGCCAGTTGTCACTGCGGAAGGGAGCGGCGGGATGGCTGGAAACGGTTCAGTGCGCCAATTTCTGCCCCAGTTCCAGCAGTTGATCCTTCAGTTTTCCATATGGCAGGTCCTGGACGGCGTGCCCGCCATCGATGGCCATGGACGCCGCGGTGCCGGCGCTTTGGCCGAGGATCATGTAAACCGGTTCCATGCGGATCGAGCCGAAGGCGACATGGCTGGCGGAGAGGCAAACCGGGACCAACAGATTCGCGCACTCGGATTTTTTCGGGACGATGGAGCGGTAGGAAACGGGATATGGCTTGGGGCATGCGTGGCCGAAGCCGCCTTCGTTGCGCACGGTGGTGATGCCGTTTTCCGTGACTACGACGCGCTGGCAGAAATGCGAGTCCATGGCGTAGGAGGCGAGGCCGATGGAATCCTCCGCGACGCGTTTCGATTCGCAGTTCGCCTGGGTCATCACGTAATCCGACAACATGCGGCGTCCTTCGCGGACGTAGAGCGCGTGCGGCCAGTGGCCGGTGTCCTTGAACTCGGCCGGGTCGAGACCGAAGCGGTTGACGCGTTTTTGCAGGTCGGCGGGCACGGACGGGTCGTTGGCGAGGAAATACATCAGACCTTGCTGGTATTTCACATGCTCCTGGAAGATACTCTCGCGAATCTGATAGAGTTCGCGCAAGGGCACGGCGAGTCCGCGGCGCGGGGGCGGCAGCTCGGAGTGATTGCCGAGGCGGTAGGTGCCGTCGGGCCAGAAGTGGCTGCCGCTGATGAAGTCCGAGGAGAAACTGCCGGCGTTGTTGGAATCGCCATTGCGCATCTGCACCGGGCCGTCGGTCATCGGGCGCGTGGTGTAGTTGAGCGTCCATTTGATATCCGGGCTGGAGTTGAGGAAGCGCTCGAGCAAGGCGTAGCGCTTCGGATCGTAGCCCGCGGGTTTCGGGAACGGCACCTTGCCCGGCTTGTCGCTGAGGTGCATGCGGAAGTTATAGGCTTGGATGCGGCAATCGCCTTCTCCCGGTTTGCCTGCGGGGACGGTGTCGATTTCCGGGAGCAGGCCGGACGACGGATCGCCGGGATCGACGTAGGGGCTGACCGGCAGGCGGCAGAACTGATAGACATCCTTCCATGAAACCGTCTGCCACTGGCCGCCGAGCGATTCATCGTAGGCGGAAGCCGGTTCGCGGCCGACGTGATGGGAAACATTGGCCGCGGCGAAGAGATCGCCCTCGTAGGTGGCGTCGATGAACACCGCGGCCTTGATGGTTTCGCCGGTTTCCATGGTAATGGCGGCGATCCTGCCGTCCTTCACTTCGGCGGATTCGAGCGGGCGTTCGTATAGCACCGTGACATTCGCTTCCGCGAGCATCCTGCGGAACATCTCCTCGGCCGCGGAGGGGCTGAAATCGACCATTTTCCCGAGCCGCTGATAGAACTCGAGCGCCATGCCGCCGATCGAGCTTGCCTTGCCGACATCGGTGGCGGTGAGCCCGCCGGAGGTCAGCCCGCCGACGTGGTGGTCGAAGGAGAGCAGTGCGGTCTTTTTCCCCATGCGCCCGGCCTGCACCGCGGCGGCGAAACCACCGGGCGTGCCGCCGTAGATGGCGATGTCATATTCGAGGGTTCTGGCTTCGCCGCGCTCGACCGGGCGATAGTAGATGAGCCCGCGCGGGGTGGTATCGGCAAGGGTGGTCAGGGTGAGTGCTGAAAGGGCGGCAATCAGGTGACGGGTCATGGTGAGGAGGATTGGGATCGCTTGATGACGACCGGACCGATCAAACCGCTTTTGAGGAGCGGATCTTTGGCGGTGAACAGGTTGCCTTCTGAGATATGGGATTGGCGGTTGGCGGCGGGTTGGGCGGCATCGGCGACGAGGCGGTTGTTCCAGGTGTTGGTGACGTGGATTTCGAGGGTGTTTGCGCCGGGTTTGAGGTGCGGGCCGATGGCGACTTCCCAAGGCTCGCTCCACGCGGTGCCGGCTTCGGTGCCGTTGACAAGAACCTTCGCGATGACGCCGATATCACCCAGGGCGAGCGTGATTTTTTGGCGGTCTGGTAATTCTGTTAGTTCGAGGCGGGTCTGATAGACGGCGGTGCCGGAGTAGTGACGGATGGTTTCGTCAGGATGTTTGCTCCAGTCGATGAGCGTGTCGAAGGTGGTTTCGGCGGGCGCGCCGAAACCATCGAAGCGGACGGTCCACGGACCATCGAGGGTGGCAAGGGATTCGCGGGCGGGGGAGTTGGTTTTGGCGGGGCCGGCGGCGTCGGTGGAGATCGGGTTGGTGAAGACGATGAAGATGCTTTCGGAGGGGGCGAGGCTCAGCGGGATTCGGGTGCGGCCGTCGTGTTGGGTGAAAGAGGTGGCGGGCCGGGTCTCGCCGGTGGCGGCGTTCCATAGTTCCGGCTGGCGTCCGCTGGTGCGCAGGGAGGCGGTGAAAGTGGCGGTCTCGTCGCTGGTGTTGGTGAGGAAATAAACTTCGTGATCGGTGGCGGCGCGGTGGGTGAACAGGATGCCACCCGCCTTGCCAATGCTGCGGGCCGTGGGGCCGCTGGTCCCGGCGACAGACCAGGCCAGACGCGGGTTGTCTTCGACGCGGAAGGCGGGAGTGAGCCCGAGATCGGCGAACACCTCTTCGAGCGTTACGCCCTGATAGACGGTGCCTTTGCCGTAAGCGCGGCGTTTGATTTCGCGGCCGTCGACATCGCCCCAGACTTCATCGGCAATGGCGCGCACCTTGTCGTCGCATTCCGGGAAACCGGCGAGTGACGGGCTGGCGTTCGGTTTCGGGCCGAGCACGGTGGCACCGTCGCGTATGAGCCGCTGGATGGTGGTGGCGGTTTCCGGGGTCATGATGGAGTCCGGGGCCAAAACGAGTAAGGCATAGGACGGGCCGTTTTCGAGGGCGATGCGGCCGTCGACCACTTGCGCGCGGTGGGTGAGGGAGTCGGTATTGATATAATCGAAGTCGTGGCCGGGCGGCAGTTTGTCGGTCGGCGGGCCGGTCATGACCGGGTTGTTTTCGCCGATATGATAAGCGACATCAACGACCGGGCGGCCGGTCTTGAGCAGCACCGAGCTGCGGCGCAGGTAGTCGATGTAGGCCTTGCCGGGCTCGAACCAGGTGTTGTGGCGGTTGAAGGCGGTGCCGAACCACTGGGCGATGCCGGGTTTGCGCTCGTCGGGCTGGTGGATGAAGACGTGGAGGATGAAGTGGTTGACGCCGGTGGCGAAGGCCCAGTCGGTGTGGCGTTTCAGGGCGGCCGGGCTCTGGCGGAAGGTGCGGTTGGAGGTGTGGGCCTCGGCATAGACGTCGTTGCGGCCGTAAATGCGGGCGGCGCTTGATGCGGCGCGCATTTCGGTGTTGCCGGTCGGGCTGCTGCTTTCCCAGAACTCGCCGCCGACCTGGTCGGACATTGAGCCGTAGAGGAGAAACTCGGAGGGAAAGCCCCAGTGGCCGTAGTTTTCGAGCCAGAGCTTGAGGCCGTTTTCGTTGGCGACTTCGCGCAGGCCGCCGACATAATCATAGGCGATCGACTCGGCGATCAGTCGCCGCCAGTCCCAGAGGAACCGGTTGGTGATTTCCACGCTGCCGACGACGTCGCCGTCGATACACGGCAGGTAGGGCAGGACGGAGTAGCCGAAGCGCTGCTCGAACTTTGTGAGAAACGCGTCGGTCCAGTTTTGCGGGCCGGTCTCGTAGCTGTCGGCGATGACGAATTTGAGCGCGGTGCGGTCGGCGGCGGGCGTGCGGCGGAGGAATTCGCCCATCATGCCATCGAAGTGGCTGCGGACGTGTTCCTTGCTCATTTTGTCCACTTCGAGTCCGCCGGATTCGTCGCTGGAAGGATGGCAGTAGGTGCCGATGGGGATCATGCCGGCGCGGCGGACAATCCATTCGCCGGGAGGCGCGTCCCAGCGCAGGACGCCGTCCTTGTCCATCTTGTCGCTGAGGTCGATGACGCTGGCGGGATCGATGACGCCGGTGGTCGCGGCGGCTTGTTGGGGCCAGATGTAGGTGTTCCAAGGTGGCTGGACGGATGGGCTGCTCTCGCCGAGTTGCTTGCGGACGTGGTGGCCGATCACGGCGCGCCCGCTGAGTGTCAGGCCGGTGATTCGCACGGGCTTCGAACTCGAGAGGGTGACGCGCAGGGTCTTGGTCTTGGTTTCCTGAAACGGAATGAAGATCGGATCCTTGCGTCGCGGGCCTTGGTGGCCGCGTTGTTCCTGGTGCTGCGCGAGGCGGGTGGTGAGGCCGTTTTCCTCGCCTATAACGAGACAATCGAGCGTGAACGAAGCGTCGAGCGGATCGATGCGCAGGCTTTGCACCGGGGTGGTGCCATCAAGGGTGAACTCGATAACCTGCGGCTTCGGGGTGATTTCCAGCGAGGTTTCCGCAGAGCCGTCGAAGAGGTGGGAGAGCGGACTCAATGTCGCGGAAGTGGCGGCAACCGTGGCCATCGGCAGGTCTCTTCCCGCGGGCCGGGGGAAGGCGAACACCACGACATCCTGAAAATCGTCCGCCGTGAAGTCGGGACCGACGCGGACCGGCTTGCTGCCACCTTTTTCCGGGAAGGTGTGGATGGGCGGCAGCGCGAGTTTTTGCTCCACGCGGCGGCCGCCGGTGATGAGGGTGGTGCCGGCATCGATGTAGCGCATCGACTGGCTTGGCTTCACCCAGGGGCCGCCGGATTGCGACCAGCCGGGCGAGTTGAAAAAGCCGATCTCGACGCCGGTGCGGCCGGCTTCCTTGACGGCCCATTGCACGGCGTCCCACCACGCGGCGGTGCCGAATTTCACATCGCCGACGGGGGAATCGCGTGGCGGGGCGTAGGTGAAGATGTGGCCGATGTAGGCGCGTCCGATGCCGACGCGCGCCATGGATTCGAGGTCCTTGGTGATGCCATCTTTCGAGATGTTGTCGTTGATCCAATACCAATAACAGCCGGGGCGGGTGTCGTGGGACGGAATGAGGAAAGCAGTCTTGAGATCGGTTATTTGCGCGTTGAGCGACAAGGCGATCAATGCATTCGTCAGCGCGATGAACGGGAGCTTCATGGGAATCGAGGTTGGAAAATTCAATCCGGCCGTCGTGTTTTCCATACCACCACACCTGCCGGCGGCAGGGTGCGTTCGCCGAGGATGACGTCGGCGGAGTCGGGGACAGGGATGGTGGCGGACTTGTCGGTGTAATTCACCGCAGTCCACAAACCTTCGCGGTGTTGCGCGAAGACGTAGGGTGGAAGATCGAAGGGAAGTTCGCCGAGCGCGTTGCCGTAAACGCGGCGGAGGATGCGATATTCCATGTCCCAGTCGTCAGACCACGCGCCCACATAGGTGACGCTGCCCTTGCCGGACTTGCGGTGGGTCACGGCGGAGCGATCTTCATAGAACTGATCCTCATAGACACCCCATGACTCGGTGTCTTCGGCGGGTTTGACCACGGTGCCCCAGATGTGCCACAGGTGCGCCTTGCCATCGTAGCGGATGATGCCGGGTAGTTCCTTGGGCAAGTGATCGTAAAACTCGATCTCGCCGCCGATGAGGTTCCAGATCGGCTGCTGGATTTTCGCCTCCCACAAGTGGCCGCGCGGGTCCTTGAGCGCGGTGCGGGTGGTGACGACGAGATGTCCGCCGCGTTCGGCATATTGCTCCAGCTTGCCGATCGTTTCCCTTGACATCATCTGATAGGCGGGCACCACGAGGAACGGGATGCGCTCCGGATCGTAGCTGTCGGTTTCCGTGACGAACTCGACGTCCACCGCCATGCGCTTGAGGTTCTGATAGTAGGTGTAGAGGTGCTGCCAGGTGTCCCAGTCCTGGTGGTGGCGGTAGCCTTCGACGTCGATGACGTTGCGGTTGCTCCACAGGAATCCGGTGCGTGAAGTGCGTGCGAACGGATCCACCGCGCCGGGTTCCAGTTGTTCGGAGATTTTTTCGATCTCGGCGATCGCGGCGACGAAGTCTTTGGCACCATGGCTCAGTGTCACACCGTCGGTTTGCATGATGCCGTGGTGGAACTGCTCGACGCCGAACAGCGGCTGGCGATAGCGGTAGGTGCAAACGAAGCGCCCGCCCATCCCAAAGTAATGCCAAAGCCACATGCGCACCGCGCCGGGCATCGGCATGGCATTGAAGCGGCCCCAGTTGATCTGGCTCGGCTGGAGTTCCATGATGCCGGTGTAGCCGTCCACCGAGCGGGCGACCTCGGTGGAAAAATTGAACTCCATGCCCGCACCCAGACGGTGGGAGAGCGAATCGCCGGACGAGTTGGAGCGGTTGTGAGTGATGTACATCGTGTGCGCCGCGAAATCCAGTTCGCCGCGCGTGAGGAATGGGTCCACGTTCGGCAGGCCCTTGTAGTAGGCATAGTTGGTGGTGATCCATTGGCGGGGATCGGTATGCTGGCGCAGGATGCGGGTTTGGTCGATCAAATCGCGGGCGATTTCCTCGGACGTGTAGGTCTGGAAATCCAGACGTGCGTGGGGATTCGCGCTGGGCATTTTGATCTGGTCGAAATCGTTGAGGGTGTAGCTCCAGAACGCCGCGCCCCATGACTTGTTGAGTTCGTCGATGGTGCCGTATTTCTTTTTCAGCCATTCGATGAAGGCGGCCTGCGCGGACGGGCTGTAATCTTCCTTGCACTGGATGTGCGGCTCGTTGCCGATCTGCCAGCCCCAGATTCTGGGATCCTTGCCGTAGCGTTTGCCGAGTTCATCGGCGATGCGGGCGGCGTATTTTTGATAGATCGGGTTGGCGAGAGAGCCGTTGAGGCGTGCGCCGTTGTGATGAATGCGGGTTCCGGTGACGTCCATGGCGAGCACCTCCGGGTGTTTGGTGGCGAGCCATGCCGGGATGCAGGGCGACGGCGTGCACATCAGCACCTTGAGACCGTTCTGGTCCGCGAGTTCCACCGCGCGGTCGAGCCATGCGAAATCGAAGCGGCCGTCTCCGGGTTCGAGCCGCGCCCAGGCGAACTCGCCGTAGTGGATGAAATGGAATCCCAACTCAGCGATGCGCTTGATGTCGCGCTCCCATTGCTCCTCGGGCCAATGTTCGGGATAATAATAAACACCGAAGTCCATGCCCTTGTCCGGAAAGAAACGGGCTTCGTCGGCTTGGATTCGGGTGAAGAGGATAATAGCTAACAGGCTGATAAGCAGTGTGGATAATGGATTCATAGGTATTGGATTCGGGATGGGTGTTGGCTTGATGGTTGCGAACTTCCGCCACTATTCCACGACGAAGCGGTGTTTGCCGGGATTCAGCGTGCGGGTTTCGGTTTCCGGGGTCGGCTCCTTCCATGGAGAATGCTGGGGCAGGATGAGTTCCGCAAGGGTGTTGGGCGGGATGGTGGCCTCGTATAGCAACCTGCCGTCGTCCTGGCGTTTCCAGTGTATGGAAATCCTGCCGTGTGGTGAGTCGTGGTGGGCCTTGACCCATGAAATGGCATCAGGGCCGGTGGAGGCGAATTGAGGACGGAGACGGATCTTCGTGTATCCGGGTTCGGCCGGAGCGATTCCGGCGAGGTCCTTCATCATCCATTCGGTGACGGCACCGAAGGCATAGTGGGAGAACGAATTCATTGCGGCGTTCATCTTGCCGTTGGGACCGCCGAAGCCGTGCTCTTTGGTATAGGAATTCCAGCGCTCCCAGATGGTGGTGGCTCCGTTTTCCACTTCGTATCCCCACGATGGATACGTGCGGGATTGCATCAATTCCAGTGCCAGATCGTGGTGGCCGGTGGCCGTGAGCATCGGCAACAGCGGCTTGGTTCCGAGGAAGCCCGTCGTCATGCCGGTATTGGTTTCGCTTGCCTTCGAACGGATGAGCGCGGCAAGTCGTTCTCCAGCTCTCCGGCGGTCGGCGGGATCGGTGAGCAGGCCGCAATCGAGTGCGAGCACATAGGCGGATTGGGACTCCGGTTGAATCGCGCCATCGGGCTTGAGGTATTGTTTGCGGAAGTTGCCGCGCAGGGTTTCCAGCCACTGATGATATTTCGCAGCTTCCTGCTTGAGGCCTTGAGCGGTGGCCATTTCCTCCATCATCAGCGAACAAAGGGCGAAGTAGGCGAGTTCCACGTAGGCGTGAGGGGTGGGATCGTCGAGGTTGAGCCAGTCGCCCCACGGCGCGCCGAAGGCTTTGCCTGTTAGGTCCGGGTCCTGGGCTTTGCGCGCTTCCATGAAACGCGTCATCGCCGGCCAATGGGCGGTGAAGAACGCGGTGTCGCCGGTGGCCTGCCACAGCGCGTGCGGCACGATGATTCCGGCATCGGACCATGCGGTGCCGTGGACGGCCCCGCCGTGGCCGAAGGGATAGGGCGCGTAGGACGGGTAGTAGCCTTCCCTGGTGACATCGTCCTCGAGTTCGCGCAGCCACTTGCGGAAAAACGCGGCGACATCCGCGTGGATGGCGGCGGAGGCGGCGTAGATCTGCGCGTCGCCGGTCCAGCCCATGCGCTCGTCGCGCTGCGGGCAGTCGGTGGGCAGGTCGATCCAGTTGCCGCGCTGGGTCCAGATGGCGTTCCGCCAAACCTTGTTCACCACCGGATCGGAGCACTTGAATGACGAGGTGAAGGGTGTGTCCGAGTGAAGGACCACGCCTGTGATGGTGTCGAGCGGCGGTTCGTTTTCAAATCCGGTGACTTCGACATATTGGAAACCATGGAAGGTGAATCGCGGCAGCCACGTTTCTCCGTTCGGATCGCCCTTGGCGATATAAGTGTCGGTGGCGCGGGCCTGGCGGAGGTTTTCGGTCATGAGCCGGCCGTCGGGATGCAGCATTTCACCGAAGCGGAGGACGAACTTTTCTCCGGCCTTGGCCTTCACCTTGAGGCGGACGTTGCCGGCGATGTTCTGGCCGAGGTCGAAGATCCAGGTGTTGGGTTTGATCCGTCTAACAGACTTTGCGGGCAATTCCTCGACCTCGCGCACCGGCTGCGCCGGATAGGCCTGCATGACGGGCGGGCGGATGAATCCGAATTCGCGTTCTTCTTCGGTGAACTTGTCGATGAACGGTTCGATGTGCGAGCGGTTGTCTTCGGCAAGGATGGCCGGCTCCCACTTTGAATCATCGAAGCCAACTGTGGACCAGCCGGGCATCTCCCTGCGCGCGTCGTAGGTTTCGCCCATCAGGAAATCGGCTTCAAGTTCCGGGCCGGTGGCGGTTTTCCAAGAGGTGTCGGTGCCGACGATCCCGGTGCTGCCGTCTTCGTAGGTGAGATGGATTTCCACCATCAACGCCGGTGTCTTGCCATAGATGTTGCGGCCGGTCTTGTGCGGGCCGTAACCGACGAGCTTGCCGTAGCCGACGTATCCGGCATACCAGCCGTCGGCGACAATCGCGCCGATGGCGTTCCTTCCTTTTGTTAGATAAGGCGTGAGATCATAGGTGTTGTAGTAGGCGCGCTTGCGGTAGTTGGTCCAGCCGGGCGCGAACCAGGCGTCACCGACTCGCCTGCCGTTGACGTGGAGTTCATGGATGCCCAAGGCGCTGGCATGGGCGATGGCGAAGACGATTTTCTTCTCCGGCGCGAGCGAACCCCGGTAGTAGCGGGCGGGCGGCAGGTGGAGTTTGTTGCGCTCCTTGTGGAACGGCGTGGTGTCGCGGAAGGAGATATAGCTTTGCTTCGGCTGCGAGCCGATCAGGGCGGTGAGGAAACGTTGCGGGGCGGCCCATTCCGAAGCGGTGTCGCCGGACCATGTGCGGACGGTCCAATGGATCCATGATGAGGACGGGAGGGGCTTGCCGGCGTAAATGGTGTGGGTGTTTCCGGATTCCAAGCGGCCGCTGTCCCAGAGGTCGGCTTTGCCGGGTTCGAGGAGTTCGGGCTTGCTGGCGACGAGGATTTGGCTGGCGGATTGTGCGAGACCGGGAGTTTCACTTTCCATTCGCCATGACAGACGGGGCGCGGTGTCGTCGATTCCCAGCGGCCCGGTCCGGTGCGCGACCTTGAGATCGACGGTGGAATGTGCATGGGCGAGCACGGTGGAAACGAGCAGGATGGCGATCCACCGGATTCGGGGTGAATTCATGGCTGATGTGGTTCCGGTCATGGACTGGTTTTCGGCGTGTTGTTCCCAAGTGTGGCGAAGCGGGCGCGGATTTCGTCCAGCGTGCCGATGGTGAGATGGAATTCGTAATCCACGACGAGCCCCTTGGTAAGCGGGAATTGACGGATGGGGGCGACGTAGGAGCAACCGCCGCCATTTGGGCCTGATTTTCCCTTGTGCCGGTATGTTACGGCTTTGGTGGTGCCCGGCGTGTGAATGCCGATGCCGAAGTTCCTGTCATCGACGTATGCGAGCCAGCCGCCGGTGTAGGTGATTTGTTCCGGCTTCAAATCCTTGCCGAGCAAGATCGGGGCGTGCTTCACAAGCTTGCCGTCTTTTTCGAACATCAGGTGCGGCAGGTCGTAATCGACGAACATGGCGGGCATTTCCTGGTGCGCGCTGCGCTTCTGGTCGGGGCCGGTGTAATCGAGGCGCATGCGGATTTTCGCCACCGGTCCGTCGAGGGTGATCCATTCCCGCATGATCGCTTCCGGGCAGCGCGCCGCGTTTGCCCAGCGGAGCGGTTCGATTTTCGCATACAGCTCGTTGGTTGATTGGCGGAATTCCAAGGTTCTGGCATCCTCGCCCTTGTAGCTGCCTCCCTGGACCGGATTGTAAACCCATGGTTTTGCGGCCCATTTCGATCCATCGGGATCGCCGTAGTAGGACTGCTGGATGAAGCGGCCTTCGTCGTGATGGTTGAGGAGGTTGCGTTTGTCTTTTGACAGTGCCAGGTAGCCGATTGCCGAGCCGCGGCTCCGGTCCACACCGATGCGGAGGGTGCCGTTGTCGAGGAAGGTCCATTCCGGTTTCTTGTCCCCGGCTTGTGACGATCCTGGGAGCAATAACGCGAGCAGCGTGGTGAGCAGGATACGGGTTTTCATGACCGGAATTGACATGATGCAAAGCGGGCGAGTGCAGGATGCCGGTTTCAGCGGAGATCCTTGAATGGAAACGAGGAGGTGGCGTCTTCGGGTTTCACGGTTTTGTCGCGTTGCGGCCAGTAGCGCGGGGCGACGTTGGCCCTGAGCCAGTCGTTAAGTTGTTGGTGGAGTTGCGCGGTGAGTTCGGGTTTTTCCCGGGAGAGATCATGTTTTTCGAACGGGTCGGCGGGGATATCATAGAGTTCAAGTTTGCCGTGCCAATCCCAGATGAGTTTGTGCGGTCCGACGCGGATCGCGGAATGCGGCGAGAGCGGCTGGCCGTGGTCGGGGTGTTTGACTCTCACGTTGAACGGATAGTGCCAGATCAACGTGCGCTCCTGGCCGGGTGACTCCGGGTTTTTCAATAGCGGCAGGATGCTGCTGCCGTCGATGTCCGCCGGTGCCTGGTTTCCTGTTAGCTCGGCGACGGTGGGCAGGTAATCGGTGCAGTCGATCACGGCGTCGCACCACTTGCCGCCTTCGAAGCGCCCTGGTTGCCAGAAGATGGTGGGAACGCGGACGCCTCCCTCATAGAGCATCGCCTTGCCGCCCTTGAACGGCTGGTTGTCGGTGGCGGGCGGATCGGTGTATTCCACGCCGCCGTTGTCGGAGGTGAAAATGAGCACGGTGTTGTCCGCGAGGCCTGTTTGTTCGAGTGTGGCACGGATGGCTCCGACGGCATCGTCGAGGCTTTTGAGCATCGCGGCGTAGGTGGCGTTGTGGCGACCGAGGTGGCCGCGCTGTTTTTTCGCGGAAAAGCGCTTCACATCATGTTCCGGTGCTTGAAACGGGGTATGGACGGCGAAGGGCGCGTAGTAGAGCACGAAGGGTTTGTCGTTTCCGCGGCGGCTTTCGATGTAGCGTGTGGCGCGGATTTTCTCATCGTCGGTGAGGTAGGTTTCGCCGGTCGCTTTGCCGGCCATCCCGATGCGGAACTTGCCGGGCTGGGTGGGGAAAAACGGCTTGGTCCGGTTCCATTGCGCCTGCCACTTGAAATACGGCGAGCCGCCGGCGTCGAAGAACGCGAGTTCCTCGAACCCATGGGCGGCCGGTTGGCGATCCGGCACGCCGTGGCCGCCGAGGTGCCACTTGCCGAGGAAGGCGCAGTCGTGGGTTTTTAATACGCGCGGCCAGGTTGGAATGGCGGGATCGAGCGCGGTGTTGCTGGTGGCGTTGCGCCACGGGCGTTTGCCTTTGATCGGGTCCTTGTGCTCCACGACGTCGTGCGGGTCGAATCCGGCGGGAGGTTTCAAGCTCTGGTTGAAAAACGTCCGGGTGTTCGGCGTGGCGGTGGTCACGCCCATGCGCGAGGCGATGCGACCGGTGAGGATCGCGGAGCGGGTTGGCGAACATAGCTGGTTGGCGTAGGCCTGCGAAAAAGCGATGCCGTCCGCGGCGAGTCGGTCGAGATGCGGGGTCTCGAAAAACAGCTCCTCCGGGTTTGACGCGGTGAAATGGCGGGCGTAGGCGCCGATGTCGGTGATGCCGAGATCGTCGGCGAGGATGAAGACGATGTTGGGTGGCTCCGGGGCTGCCTGGGAAATGCCTAGGGCTAGCAGTAATGTCAGAAGCGGTTTCAATGGAAGGGCGTGTGTTTTGATGAGCATGACCGATCACCCCGCACGATGACGCGGGTCGCTGGATACGGTCTGGGAATACCGGCGGACGGTCATAAAAGAACGTCGGTCCGGTGGCCCATCGATCAGGAAATGGGTTCGCCTCGCTGCTGCAGGGGATTTTTCTCATCAGCTACAACATCGGCACCGGCAGCCTCACCGCCATGAGCAAGGCGGGCGCGAACGACGGCACCGGGATGGGCAATGCTCATGTCACAGGCGGGGATTTCCATCGTGATGCCGCTTGCCCTGCTCGGGTTAATGTGGCTTTCTGCCCGCCCCGAAACGACCGGTGCGCCGGCTCCGCGGAAAATCTAATGGCTGCTGCCGGTCTTGATCGCGGCGTTTTCGCTGGCCATGGGTTTTTCCGCCCTGCACGGGCTGATCACCGATCTCCCCCAAATGATATCATGAGTCACCCCTTTTCATTGGAAAACGAAACCGCGCTGGTGACCGGCGGCGCCACGGGGATCGGATTCGCCATCGCCCGTTCGTTCGCCGAGGCAGGAGCGCGCGTGGTCATATGCGGCCGCAGCGAGCAAACCCTCGCCGATGCCGTGGCCGCGCTGGGACCGAATGCCGCGTATCGCATCCACGACGTCACCGATCTCGACCGGGCAGGGGATTTCATCAACGGTCTGGAACGAGATTTCGGACCGCTCTCGATTCTCGTCAACAACGCCGGCAGCCACTTGAAGAAACCCGCGGTGGAAATCACTCCCGCGGAGTTCCAGAAGATTCTCGATGTACATGTGCTCGCCGCGCACGCACTGACCGCCGCGACCGGGCGTGGCATGCTTGAACGCGGCCGTGGCTCGGTGCTTTTCATCGCGTCGATGGCCTCGCTGTTCGGGATTCCGCAGGTGCTGGCCTACTCGGCGGCGAAAACGGCGCACCTCGGCATGGTCCGCACGCTGGCCACCGAGTGGGGGCCACGTGGCGTGCGCGTGAATGCCATCGCTCCGGGATGGATCCAGACGGAAATGATGCGCAAGGCGGTCGATTCCGACCCCGCGCGCAAGGCGAAGATTCTCGGGCGCACTCCTCTCGGCGTGTTTGGTGAAACGGAGGACATCGGTCGTGCCGCCGTCTATCTCAGCTCGCCGGCGGCGAAGTTCGTCACCGGCGTCTGCCTGCCCGTGGATGGCGGCGCATCGATCGGATTCTAACAAACCATATCATGAAACTCGGATTCGGATTCTACCGGCACATGCTGACCCGCGAAAACTACGACTTCGCGGTCCAATGCGGCGCGACACACGCGGTGGTGCACCTCGTCGATTATTTCAATCAGGGCAACAAGGTGCACGGCGAGGACCAGCCGATCGGCGATCTGCACGGCGGCTGGGGAATCGCCGGCGGCACTCCGGACGAAGCGTGGTCGGAGGAATCATTGCGCGCGCTGAAAGAGGAACTTGGCGCGGCCGGGCTGCAACTTGAGGCGATCGAGAATTTCGATCCCGCACATTGGCATGACGTGTTGTTGGACGGCCCGAAAAAACACGAACAGATCGATAAGCTGAAACAGATCATCCGGAACGTGGGCGCGGCTGGCATTCCGGTGTTCGGCTACAATTTCAGCATCGCCGGCGTCGCGGGCCGTGTTTCCGGCGCGGGCGCGAGAGGCGGCGCGCGCACCGTGGGCATGGAAGGCCCTGCGGAGAGCCACACCGCTCCCATTCCAAACGGCATGGTTTGGAACATGGTCTATGACCGCAATGCGCCGCCTGGCACGCTGCCGGAAATCGACCACGACACGTTGTGGAGCCGCTTGGAATATTTCCTCAAGGAGCTGCTGCCGGTGGCAGAGGAAGCCGGCGTGCGGCTCGCCGCCCATCCGGACGATCCGCCGATGCCGTGGGTGAGGGGACAACCGCGGCTGGTCTATCAGCCGCACATGTTCCAGCGGCTGATCGATCTTTCGCCGAGCCGCAGCAACGCGCTCGAATTCTGTCTCGGCACCATGGCCGAGATGACCGAGGGCGACATTTATGAAACCACCGACCGCCACAGCCGCCAGGGCGACATTGGTTACATCCATTTCCGCAACGTGCGCGGCAAGGCACCGCATTACACCGAGACGTTCATCGACGAGGGCGACATCGACATGCGCCGCATCATGGAGATCCTGCACCGGAACCGCTATGACGGAGTGCTCATTCCCGATCACGCGCCGCAGATGAGCTGTGACGCCCCGTGGCACGCCGGAATGGCTCATGCCATGGGCTACATGAAGGCGCTGATGGACATGATGGCCGCGACGCCGGAGCCGGACCGGTTGCCGTGAGGGAATTGTGTTTTTCTGAACGATTCCGCGACGGCTCAATTCCGGGACACAGCGGCGCGCAGGAAGATCCGGGGCAATTCTCCGTTGGTGCTGGCGGTGACGGTGGTTGTGCCATCTGCGGTTTCCGCCACAAAACCGACGGTTGGCCCGCCTTGCGGACCGTTGCCGTCACGATACCAATTGATCAGGTCCGGCGACCATTCATAGAAACCGCTGAGATCGGTGGGCATCTCCGGGTTTCGCGGATGAGTGAAGGTGGTGGTGGGACCATCGCTGGCGAGATTTGCCAGCCCGGCGCTGAACTCGTCCGGGAAGGTGCCGAACCAGGCTTCAAGCCCGTTGGGGATACCATCGCTGTCGGGATCGTCATTGAATCCGGTGAGCGCGCCCACATCGAAGCCGGCGATCCAGTCGTCGAAGGTGATTCCCGGGCCGGGGATGGATTGGATTTGGAGGCCGTTCGCCGCATGGTTGAGGAGGTAGCGGTTGAGGGCATTGCCGGTGAGCGCGTCATTCGGAAACAGTTGGTCGAGATTGAAGCGGAGCGCCGCCTCCGTCCGGTTCGGCACGTTGCCGGTGTAATAGCTTTGCAGCAAGGTGAGCGCCGCGCCGGAATCGATGGTGAAGGTGACATCGACCGGTGATGGCAAGGTGATGCTGCCCGTGTTGGCGCCTGAAAATTCGAAGTGGCTGCCGACAAAGGCATGATTGATGTCATTCGGTCCATGATAGAAGAGATCCGCTCCCGTGATCGTGGGGTCAGGCACATCGAGTAGATAGGCGTGAAGCTGGAAGTCCTTGTTGTCGTGATCGCGTAACGCGGTGATTTGGAAGCTGAAGGTAAATGCGGTGGGTGTCTCTCCGGTCGGTAGAGTGGGAAGTGCATAGCGATAGATCACATTGCGGTCCTCGCGGTTCTTTTCCACATCCGATCCCGTGCAGCCGACCGTGGTGCCGTTGTCCCCAACGTAATAGCCGGGGGCCGGTGCGTTTATCTGACTGCGGCCGACGATGCCATCGACCGAGACGAGCGTCGCGGCGGTCACGGTTGGATCGACGATTGAGTCGTCCACTGTGAGGATCAGCTGTGCGGAGTTCGATAGAGCGCCATCCACGGCGGACAGTTCGAATACGTAGCTGCCGTTTTCGAGGACCTCAACCGTGGTCGTCGGCGATGTCGCATCGGCAATGGTCGCGGTGGGGCCGCTGAGTTGCGACCATTGGTAGCTGATGGGCCCGCTGCCATAGCTGTAGGCCGTGGCGTTGAGCGGGAAGTCGGCGGACGGCGGGATGGTGCCGCCCTCGCCGACGGAAAGGAGGATGCCCTGCGCTCGTTTGGCGAGCTGATCAAGGTAGAGCGATGCGGGTTCGAGCGTCTCGCCCATGCCGACGCCTTCGACGTGATCGGCGGGCGAGGTGTTGCCGCCCGTAGGGGTCGAAACACTGGAGCGGGTGCCGCTGGTGCCGATTACGTAGCCGTAGCGGGCCTGCTCACTGCGGACGATCTCCGCGCCGCGGGTGCCGCTGCCGCTGGTATTCCAATACACGCCGTGGGCGGAGGTGAGTCCGTGGGCAATGGTCCCGATACTGGTCCGGTGGTGGGCGGTGTAGAAACTGTTGAATGCGTGGCACTGGTCGAACAGGTTCGAGTGGGTGAAATGCATGTGGTGGTCGCTGCCCGATCCGCCGGTGGTGTAGCTGCCGGTGGAGCCGGTGGAGCGCTGGGTTTCACGATCCTCGCAGCGCAGGAAGACATTGCCGGAGGTGCCCGCGTGGGACAGGACGATGCCGTGGCGCGCAAAATCCGCCACGCTGTCCTGGATCAGATTGTCGTGGCTGCTTTGGATCCGGAACATGTAGCCGTTGCCGCCGCCGCCGCCGTATTGCGAACGCCGCATCGCGCAGTCGGCCACCGTCACCCGGAAGCTGCGGAGCAGGCTGATCCCGTTGGAAAGGATGTGGCAGGTGGTGGTGTTGCCAGCGGCCTGGAAGCTTTCGACCCCGGTGATCCATGAATCGTAGCAGTCCTGCATCGAGAGCGCCCAACTGGCGTGGACTTCGTAGGCGGCGGTGCCAGGCGTCGTGTAGGCACCCTCGGCGAATGTGCTGCCCGGGTGCTGCACGTTGCCAATGGAGAGATCTTCAATGCCCACGCCGGTGAGATGACCGCTCATGGTTCGCACCAGGGCGTTGTCGCGCGGTTTCATGGTGTAGCGTGTGGGGGAGTCCACCTCGATCCAGCCTTCGACGGTATCCACCGCCGTGACTTCCCGCAGATACTGCGCCGGGGCGGGGACGGTGTCTGGCGCGGTCCACCAAGTGCCTTGGTTGTGCTCGTCAATCCAATCCTGGGTGAAGGTCCATTCCAACCTCACCACGTCGCCCACATCAAACGCGGAGGCATCCGCCACGGGAATGCGGCGGGTCGGGTTGTCGAGATCGGCGGTGATGGCGACCGGATCACCCAGGGTGGTGGATGGTGGCGCGATTCGGATGATCGCCTTCGCGCGCATCAGATAAGAGGTATTCAAAACGAAGGTCTGCCCCACCCCGGCACCGCGCAGCACAATGTTGGAGGAGGAAATCTGCAGGGCATGGTTGTTGCTGCCTTGGGGTTCGATGAGGTAAGTGCCCGCTGGTAGCAAGACCACTCCTCCGCCAGCGAGGGCCGCCGCGTCGATCGCCGCCTGGATCGCGGCGGTGCTGTCGCTGGTGCCGGTAGAGTCGGCGCCGTAGGTGGCGACGGCGTCAAAGACCGGCCCGGTGATTGCGGGAACCGCCTCCCCGCCACGGCGGTATCCGGCGTAGGAAAAATCCTGGATCAACTTGTCGCTGGTGAACGATGCGGAGTCCGGCGGCGTCCAGTTTTCCGGATACAAACCCGGCCACCAGGCCTGACACGGCAGCAGACCGGCAGCAGCGATGGCGAGCAGGGTGAGGTGGGAGCGGATTTTTCCGGAGTTTGGGCGCATGGTGGTGATTTTATGGAATCTGCAACAAAATGGCGGTCGGGCAAGAGGCCCGCCGCCACATGAACGATGATTCGTAGGCTTGCTCGTGAGAGCAAGGGGAGGTGACGTTGTGTGAAAAAGAACGCGGGCTCACGCCCGCGCCCTGCGGAAAAAAACCTCAGGCCCGGCGGCGCCGCAGCAACGCAAGCAGACCGAGGCCGCCGAGGAGCGCGGCGCGGGGCTCGGGAATGGGAGAGACAATCGCTCCTTCTTCGACCAGCCAGTTGTCGATGTAATAGGTTGGGGTGGGGCCATTGAAGCTCCTGGCTGCCGAGTAATACCCGCCGGCCACGGTATCGAAGGTTCCGGTTCCCACATAGGTCGAGCCGCTAACGGTCAGATCACGGATCCAGACATCGTAGGAGTTGTCGACGAGCGTGCGGCCCGCGTAATTCACGGTCGCCCCGGAATCGTTCAGCACCATTTTGAGCTCGTAGGCGGCGTTGAGGGCAAAAAAGCCACTGCCAAAGCCGCCCGTGGCGTTCGTGCCGCCGATCGAGCCATTGGTGAGGCTGGTCGAGAAGGCCCGATTGGTGGAACCCAATACTTGATTCTCTGCGGTGCTCGTGGCAAAGCCGAAATTGATTCCTTGGTCATTGGACGCGATGAAATCGAGAGAGAAGGTAACGGTCTGTCCGCTCTCGATTTTGGTCTTATGAACCATGGATGAAAAGCCCGTACCCGATGTATCTTTGATTTCAGCATATTTATTGGACGTGCCAAAATTGGTATTTTGGGTGGTTACATTGCCCGCGCGATTATCGGCATTCCAGTTGGTTTGGTCATGGATGTTGCTGCCAACGGTGTAGCTTTCAAAATCGTCGAACAGGATGTTCGCGCCACTTGCGGGAAGAGCCAGGGTCGCGGTGAGCAATGGAAGGATGATGTGTCGCCTTTTCATGGGGGTTCGATTTTTTCCGGGGCTGGTCGCTCGGGTGAGCGGTCGGTCGCTACTACGGAATTCCGATTTCCTCCCTCAAGTTGTGGTAAATTTTCATTTTTTATTCGGCGGACGAAAAACCCCGGGTTGATGATTTGCCTTCCGGTTGCGTATTTTGCGCGCCACCGATGACCGTTTTGCGGTATTTCACAGCAGAGGAACCGCATCATGCCCGCCGCGCCCGACATCGAGGAAACATTTGTCCGACTGGTCGTCAGCCACCAGGCGGCGCTGCATGCCTTCGTGCTGGCGTTGCTGCCGGGACACCCGGAGGCGGACGACGTGGTGCAGGATGTGAACGCCGCGCTGTGGCAGAAGCGCGGGGAATTCAGCGTGGGGACGAACTTCAAGGCGTGGATGTTTTCGGTGGCGAGGTTCAAGGTGCTGGCCTTATGGCGGGACCAGAAGCGGCGCAAGGTGTGGGCCGTGCCGGAGGAGACGCTGCACCTGCTGATCGATGACGCGGCGGAGGTCTGTTACGAGGCGGAGGACCCGCGGCATGCGGCGTTGCGGCAATGCATCCGGGAGCTGCGACCGCAGGACCAGGGTTTGATCCTGCGGCGTTATTTCGAGGGCTACAGTCTGGAAAAAGTGGCCCGCGAGGTCGGGCGCAAGGCGGATAACCTGAAGGGCAGCCTGCACCGCATCCGCCTCGCGCTGCGGACCTGCGTGCGGAGGAAAATCAACTTGGGGAGGGCCACATCATGAGCCGTTTCCGGGAAACCGACGGCCGAATCAAGCTGCCGGAGTTGTGGCGGGAGCTTGAGGAGCTTGAAGACGGCGCGCTCGATCCGTCGCAGGGCGGGGAACTGGCCGAGCTGCTCAACCAATCGCCCGCGGCGCGGCGGGCCTATCTGGAGTATTTCCAACAATCGGCGGTGCTGCGCATGGAGGCGGCCAAGCTGCACGAGCGCGGGCTGCTGCCGGTGGCGGGAGCGGCGGGACAAACACGACGGATCTTCCATCGCTCGGTGCTGGCGGCGGCGGCGCTGGTGCTGCTCGCGGCGGTGGTGGCCGCGTTGGTTGTCGTCAATTTTCCCCAGCCTGATGGTCTGACCGCGGAAGTTTCGGCGGAGACGCGCTGGAGCATCGATGGCGGGCGAGTGGAATCCGGAACCGGGCCGGTCCCCGTGGTAGAGGGCTCGACTGTGCGGGTGGAATCGGGAACGATCCGGCTGGAGCTGGAATCGGGCAACCTGATGGTTCTGCAAGGCCCGGCGGAGGTGGCGTTTCCGCAGGTCCATCGTCCGCGGCTTCAACACGGCTGGCTATGGATCGACGCCGGCCGGTCGAAGGAATCGTTCCGGGTCGAGGCGGGCGGGCTGGCGATACGGAATACCGGAACGCGTTTCGGGGTGCGGGTGGTCGGGGACGGACCGGTCGAACTGCACCTCATGTCGGGCCGTGTTATTGTGGACAAGCTGGCAGGCGGCAGCACGCGGGGTGTTTTCAGCCGGGCGGGCACGGCTTTCGCTTTTGCGAGCGGGGCTGTGATCGAAGAGATTCCACTGGCGGCGGACCCATTTCCAAAATTACCGGAACTGCTCGCGCGGCCGGGAAGCTACCGGACCACGGTGCTCGGCCAAGCACCGTCCGGCTACTGGTCGTTGGACAGTCCGGTGGACCGGAAGGTGGCGAACGAAGTCATGGGAAGTTCGGTCGGAGCTTACGGCCCGCGGGTGAGGGATGTCGAAACGGCACCTGGAGCTGCGGACGGCTTCACGGGATTTCCCGGCAGGCATGGTGCGTTGTATTTCGAGGGTGACGGCGATGATTCGGTGCTGTCGGGGCTCGGCGGGTTGCACGGGGTGAGCCGGCGGGAAGGCGCGGTGTCGTTCTGGATCAAGCGGGCGGCCGACGGGCTTGGCCGGGATGAGATCCTGTGGTTGGCCGGTGAAGGTAAATCCGCCAGTCGGGTGCCTGACCAGTCCATCCTGCACACCCGGATCACCGGGAAAGGACGCATCGAGTTCGAGTTGCGATATGGCGACATCGACGTGCGGCTGTCTTCCTCCAGAAGCGTCGCTGACGGGCGGTGGCATCATGTGGTGGCAAGTTGGGGGACGGATTCGGTGGACTTGTATATCGATGGCAGGCTTGTCGCCAGGGACTCGGAGGCTCGCGAATTGGAAAAGGGGAAGCTGTGGGGGAGACATGTCCGTTTCGGAAAACCCAGCCAGGACCAGCAGGGCCGTTT
This sequence comes from Luteolibacter sp., assembly GCA_041686775.1. GTDB lineage: Bacteria > Verrucomicrobiota > Verrucomicrobiia > Verrucomicrobiales > Akkermansiaceae > Luteolibacter. The sequence continues at coordinate 88,928 of JAWLDG010000001.1, forward strand.
CGACTCATTCAACGGCTGGGTGGACGAGATCGCGCTCTGGAACCGCCCGCTGACGGAGTTCGAGGTCGACCGGCAGTATGCATCAGCGAGTGGACGATCCGGCCATTAGCAAGAAGTTCGTGATTGGTATCCTGTGATGGATATAAGGAGCATCGGGCGCGGGACTGTGGCAGCCAACGCCAGATACCGGGAAATGGAATCCGGCCCCAATTTCCTTCCGAACGGCGTGTCCTGAAAACGCCATGCCCCCACTCCCGCGGACGGGGGTGGGGGCATGGCGGAGCGGACGGGGCTCGAACCCGCGACCTCCAACGTGACAGGCTGGCGCTCTAACCAACTGAGCTACCGCTCCATGCCCTTTCGGGTGGCGCGGACGCTAGGAAGCGCCCCCACGCCGCGCAACACCTTTTTTCCGCAAATTGTGGAAATTTTCCTCAACCGAGCGCCTCGACGGCGGCTTCCAGGCTGGGGAGATCCTCGACCGAGAGCACTTCCACGTCCTTGTCGATCTTGCCGACCAGTCCGGCGATCACCTTGCCGGGACCGAGTTCGAGAAACCGGCGGTGGCCCATGGTGACGAGCTGCTGGATCGAGGCGGTCCAGCGGACCGAGCCGGTGACTTGCTGTTCGAGCATCGTGCGGATTTCCGCTGCTTTCGAAACGGGAGTGGCGGCATAGTTGCAGATCACCGGGATGGAGGGCGTGGCGAAATCGAGCGCGGCGAGTTCGGCGGCCAGCTTGTCCTGCGCGCTCTGCATCAGGCGCGAGTGGTAGGCACCGGCGACGTTGAGTTTGATCGCGCGGCGGATCCCGAAGTCCTTGGCCTTGGCGACCGCGGCATCGATGCCCGCGGCCGTGCCGGAGAGCACGATCTGCCCGGGCGCGTTGTAATTGGCCACGTCCACATCCGCCTCGGCGGCTAGCGCGCGCACTTGCTCCTCGTCGCCGCCGATCAGCGCGGCCATCGACCCCTCGGTGGCATTGCAGGCTTCCTCCATGAACGCGCCGCGCTTGCCGACGATTTTCAGCCCGTCCTCGAACGAAAACGTCCCGGCGGCGGCGTGCGCGGTGAATTCGCCGAGCGAAAGACCGGCTGCGGCCACCGGTTTCAGGTCCGGCAAGCGCTCGCGGATCAGCGCCATCGCCATCAGCCCGTGCAGATAAAGCGCTGGCTGGCAGCGCGAGGTCTTGGTCAGCTCCTCGTCGGGCCCTTCGAACATGATGTGCGAAATCGGGAAACCGAGCGCCTCGTCCGCCTTCACGGCCATTTCGCGTGCGGTGGCGGAATGTGCCGCGAAGTCCTTGCCCATGCCCACTTTCTGGGCGCCCTGTCCGGAAAACAATAATACGATGTCACTCATGTCGGACGCTCTGTAGGGAAAACGCCCGCAGGCTGCAAAGTGGAAATCCCGGATCGCGCGGGACGCGACCGGATGATTCCGCTCAGGCCCCCACGCTCGGGTCGTAATCCTTCGGCGCGCGGATGATTTTTTCCACCGCGTGTTTGGTGACGAGGTTGCCGCGCGAGCCGCGGCCCTTGACGCCGAATTCGGCGAAGTGCAGCGGACGGATCAGGTTGCGCATGCGCAGCGCGGGCTTGAGGTGGACGAGCAGCATCTGCGCGGCGCTTTCCTCCTCGGACTTGTGCACGGCGAAATACAACACGCGGGTGCCGGCCTTGCCGGGGGTGAGGTCGTATTCCTTGTCGCGCGTGATGCCGCCGACGGTGAAACGCTTGGCGAGGATCGGGCCGTCGCGGCCGTCGCGGTAGATCATCGAGTAAATCAGATCCTCGTCCTTGCGGAACACGGCGACGCGCAGCGGACGCTGGCCGACGAAGACTTTTTCCGCCACCTTCATCACGCGCATCTTGCCGTCCTGGGTGAAGGAAATGATATCATCGATGGTCGAGCATTTCTCGACCGGTTCGCCGTCCTTCTTGAGGCCGTAGCCGGCGAAGCCGTTCTTCGCATCGAGATACAACGTTTCGGTGGCGGCAATGACCTGGGTGCGGTCCACACGGTCGAACGAGGCTATCTCGGTCTTGCGCTCGCGGCCCTTGCCGTATTTTTTGCCGAGTTCCTCGAACCACCTGATGGTGAACTTCGTCAGGTTGCGGAGGTTTTTCTCGGTTTCGTCGATGGCTTTTTCGAGCGCCTTGATTTCCTCGTCGGCCTTGAACGAGTCGTATTTCGAGATGCGTTTGATCTTGATCTCGGTGAGACGGACGATGTCGTCCTCGGTGACCTCGCGCTTGAGGAGTTTCTTGAACGGCTTCAAGCCGTCGTCGATGGCCTTGATGACCGCCTCCCAGGTTTCGCACTCCTCGATGTCGCGGTAGATGCGGTTTTCGATGAAGATCTTTTCCAGCGAGCTGAAGTGCCACTTTTCGGCGAGTTCGCCGAGTTTGATTTCGAGCTCCAGTTTGAGCAGCTCGCGTGTTTGCTCGACGCAGCGTTTGAGGATTTCGGAAACCCCGAGGAACTGCGGTTTGCCTTCGACGATGACGCAGGCGTTGGGCGAGATCGTCAGCTCGCAATCGGAGAAGGCGAAGAGCGCATCGCGGGTGGTCTCCGGATCGGCTCCCGCAGGAAGGTGGACGAGGATGTCGGCGGTGGCGGCGGTGTTGTCCTCGATTTTCTGGATCTTGATCTTCCCTTTCTCGCCGGCGGCGACGATCGAATCCATCAATGCGCCGGTGGTGGTGCCGAAGGGGATTTCGGTGATGCGCAGCAGGCCTTTTTTCTCGACGGAAATGCGGGCGCGCACCCGGACCTTGCCGCCGCGCAGGCCGTCCTTGTAGTCGCTGGCATCCATGATGCCGCCAGTGGGGAAGTCGGGCAGCAGGGTGAACGGTTCCTTTCTCAGCACCGCGATCGAGGCCTCGACCAGTTCGTTGAAATTGTGCGGCAGCACCTTGCAGGCAAGGCCGACGGCGATGCCTTCCACGCCCTGGGCGAGCAGCAGCGGGAATTTCACCGGCAGGGTGTCGGGCTCTTTACGACGTCCATCGTAGCTGGGCAGCCACTTGGTGGTCTTCGGGTTGAAGACGACTTCCTTGGCGAACTTGGTGAGCCGCGCCTCGATGTAGCGCGGGGCAGCGGCGCCGTCGCCGGTGAGCGTGTTGCCCCAGTTGCCCTGGGTATCGATGAGGAGTTCCTTCTGGCCGAGTTGCACGATGGCCGCGCTGATCGACATGTCGCCGTGCGGGTGGTAGTTCATCGTGTTGCCCACGATGCCGGCGACCTTGTTGTAGCGGCCGTCGTCGATCTCGTCCATCGCGTGGAGGATGCGGCGCTGGACGGGTTTGAGGCCGTCGTAAAGATGCGGCACGGCCCGTTCGAGGATCACGTAGGAGGCGTAATCGAGGAAATAGTCCGAATACATCGCGCCGAGCGAGGCGTGTTGGTCGGGGTCGTGCGTCATGGGCGGCGGATGCTTAGCGGGCGCGCGGTGGGGGTGCAAGCGCGGGTTGGAAACTGGCGGCATTACCCGAAGGCGGGCGTGGCGTAGGTCTCACGAGTGAATCCGCAAGCGGCCATGACGATGCTGGGACCTCCCGCTCATTTGTGGACGGACCGGGAGTTTCTCGACTGGCTCGAACCTGGCATGCACTACGATTTGATTGACGGGGGAACGATTCAGGCACTCGCCCGTCTCGCTCGCCCATGCCGATTTGGTGAATTTTCTGGAATACCTGCTGCGCCGCTGGATGGAGCAATCCGGCTGCGGTGGAGAGGTGTTTCAGGAAGTGGTGGCGGATTGCCTGGCGGAAATGGCGGGTTGAGGATTCGTGCATGAAAAAACCGCGGGCCGGGTGAACGGTCCGCGGTTGGTTAGGGCAATCGCTGGTGCGGTTGTCTCATTCGGTTTCCACCGGAGGCGGGCCACCCGGTCCGCGACCTCTGCGGTTTGGACGGCCTTCGGGGCCGCCTGGTCCGCGCGGTCCGCGCAGGCGGGGGCGTTCTTCGGGCGGGATGGCGGCGCGTTCCTCGGGGCTGAGCTTGCCGTCACCGTCCTTGTCGTATTTTTCGAGCAGTTCCTTGCGGCGCTTTTCCATTTCGGCCTGGCGTGCTTCGCGCATGGTCTTTCTTTCTTCCTCGGAGAGCTGGCCGTCGCCGTCCTTGTCGTATTTTTCGAGCATCTCCTTGCGGCGTTCTTCCATGCTTGCCTGATGGGCCTCGCGCATGGCTTTGCGTTCTTCCTCGGAGAGCTTGCCGTCGCCGTCCTTGTCGAATTTCTTAAGGAGTTCGGGTGGCGGACCGGGGCGGCCCTCGCGTTTCGGTTTGTCCTGTGCCTGGACGACCATGCAGGAGCCGATGAGGACACTGAGTGCGATCAATGATTTGGTTTTCATGATTGGTGTTGGTTTTCGGTTTCAGAGGCCGCTGTGTGGTCTCATGCCAGAGTAAACCGGCGGGAGGCAAAAAGGTTGCGGGGAAAATCATGGAATGAGTTGCCACTCCGGGCGCGGCCGTCTTGGATTCCGCGTCACATGGCCCGTACGACGCAGTCCCCGGCATCCGGCAAAGCAATGGTGTTCGCCCGGCGGACATTCAGCACGCTGCTGCTTTGGGGGGTGGTGGCGGCGATTTTCGTAAGCCACTCGGCGTGGGCGTTTCTTGGGCTGATCTCGCTGCTGGCGGTGCTGGGATCCATCGAGTATTTCCGGATGCTGCGGGCGGCGAATGTCGCATGTTTCGCGGGTTTCGGCATCGCGCTGGCGGTCGCATACAGCGTGGCGATAAACGCATATCATCTGGCTGGCGGGCATCCCCCGGCATGGCTGGACGCGCTGGCGGTGTTCATCGCACTGGCGGGATCGTTCGCAATGCAATTGCAGCGGCCGATCCACGGGCTTGAGACTCTTTACGGGGTGGCATTCACCTTGCTGGGTTTCATTTATGTGCCGGTGTTGTTTCAATTCGCCGCGCGAGTGCTGTTCATCACGCCGGATGCGTTCGCGAATCCCGGCAGGGTGGGGGAACTGGGCGCGCTGTTGCTGTTGTGGCTGCTGGCGGTGACCAAATTCACGGACATGGGCGCTTACATCACCGGCTCGCTGATCGGACGGCACAAGATGATCCCGCATGTGAGTCCTGCGAAAACCTGGGAGGGTTTCGCGGGCGCGTTCGCATTCGCACAACTCGCCGCGTGCGGACTGCCGCTGATCTTTCCTCCGCTGCTGCCGGTGCTCGGCGGCTGGGGCCATGCCATCGCGCTGGGCTTCATTCTCGCGCTGCTCGCAGTGGTCGGCGATCTGGCCGAAAGCATCGTGAAACGCGCGCTCGACGCCAAGGATTCCGGTCGCGTGCTGCCGGGCATCGGCGGGGCGCTCGATCTCATCGACAGTGTCTGCTTCACCGCGCCGGCGCTCTATTTCTACCTGCAATGGATTCATCCGACCGCATGAACCCGTCCCGCAAACGCTGCGTCGTCCTGCTGGGTTCCACCGGCTCCATTGGCACTTCGACGCTGAAAGTCGCGCGCGAACTGCCGGAACGCATCGAAGTTGTCGGGCTGGCTGCCGCGAACAACATCGGAAAACTCGCGGCCCAGGCGCGTGAGACCGGCTGCCGCCACGTGGCGATTCACGATGAATCGAAGGTCGGCGAACTGCGCGCGCTGCTGCCCCGGGATGTCACGGTGCATGCCGGGGCCGCAGGGCTCGATGAAATCGCCACCCTCGCAGAGGCCGACATCGTGCTGGTCGCCATCGTCGGCACGGCAGGCTTGCATCCCGCGCTGGCCGCCATCGAGGCCGGCAAGGACCTCGCCATCGCGTCCAAGGAAATCCTCGTTATGGCCGGCGAGGTGATCACCGCGGCAGCGGAGCGCAAGGGGGTGAAACTGTTGCCGGTGGACAGCGAGCACAACGCGATCTTCCAGTGTCTCGACGGCCATCGCGGCGGTGCGGGCGAGGTTTCACGGCTCGTTCTAACAGCCTCCGGCGGGCCTTTCCGAAAGCTGCCGGCGGAGCAACTGAAGCATGTCACGCCGGAGCAGGCGCTCAATCACCCGACCTGGGATATGGGCCCCAAGATCACGATCGATTCCGCCACGCTGTTCAACAAGGGCCTGGAAATGATCGAGGCCCGCTGGCTGTTCGGCATTGGCATGGAAAAGATCGACGTGGTGATCCATCCGCAGAGCATCATCCATTCGATGGTCGAGTTCATCGACGGCTCGGTGCTGGCGCAACTGAGCCGCACCGACATGTGTTTTCCGATCCAATACGCGCTCACCTGGCCGGAGCGGATGAGAGGCGGCTTGCAGCCGCTCGATTTTCCCGCCTTGGCGAAACTTGAATTCGAGGCTCCCCGCGACGACGATTTTCCCGCACTTGCTCTTGCACGCAAGGCTGGCCTGGCCGGCGGCACGCTGCCGGCCGTCTTCAATGCCGCCAACGAGGTGGCAGTGGCGGCCTTCCGTTCCGGACGGCTTGCGTTTCCGGGCATCTGGCAATGCGTCTCGGCCGTAATGGACGCGCACGAGGTGCGGCCGTCATCGGCGCTTGAGCCGGTGGTCGCCGCCGACGAATGGGCGCGGCGCAAAACGGCGGAACACTGCGGGTCTGGCAATTGATTTCAAAAAGCCGGTTTGCCCGGAATGTGAGTCCGTGCTAGTTGTGCCTTCGATGAAAAAGCCATCCATCTCCCGTGTCCGGGCATGTGTCGCCATCGTTTTTGCGTCCGTGCTGCCGCTTTCCGCCCAAACCGCCGCCCAAAAGGCGGAACAACTCTATCGCCATGGCAAGGCCGCGGAGCAGGCGGGCGATCCCGATGCGGCGCGCAAGGCCTATGCAGCGGCACTGCAGGCCAATCCCCGGCACGCCAACGCGCGCTACAGCCTGGGACAGTTGAAGCTCAACGCCCCATCGATCGCCGCCCGTGGGCGCGAGGCGAGATTCGGTGCCGTTGTCGTGCCGGAATACAAGCTCGACGAGGCGTCGTTGAGCGAAGCGCTGGCCGCGTTGCAACAAATCGTGCGGACCGAAAGCAAAGGCGAGGTGACGCCGAATTTCATCGTTCAGGATCCGAAAAACACGCTCGCGGAAGCGAAGATCACGCTGGTGCTGCAAAAAGTGCCGGCCAAGGCGGTGTTGCAATACGTGCTCGATCAAACCGGAGCCAAGGTGCGCCACGACGAACACGCCATCGTGATCACGCCGCGATGACCGCCGCGGACCGTGTTGCCGCCGCTTCAAAACTCACCTTTCTGGAAGGCATCCGCATCGGTCGGCACGGCGATGGTTTCCAACCAGGCGTCCAGCGCGTCGGACAATCGCAAAAGTCCGTCGCACCAGCGGCTGTGATTCCAATGCTCCGCGGCGAGACCTAACAGATGTTCGCGCGCTTCCTCGTCGAGGAAGACCTCCAGCCCGTAGCCCGTGACGATCGCCGCCTCGCCGCGCTGCGGATCGAGTGCAATGAGCAGCGCGTGGTTGTCGCACCCACGCCGGCTGTGACCCGCGAGGTTGGCGCTGTTGAAGAGCCAGAAGGCATGCGTGGCGAACGGGTGTTCCGCCGCGAAGCGATGCAGGACCACCTGCGGCACGAGTTGCGGAAAGCGTTTCACGATCCCTTCCATCCGTTTTTTCAGCCGCCGGATTTCGTCGGTGCCCAACACGCCGGCGGTGTCGGTCACCCATGGGGCGAGCCGCGGTGCCGCGCCCAGCAGCGCGCAGGCCCGCGGGAAACTCAGTTTGCACTGCGGGCACTCGGGTGCGTCCGCCCCGACCGGTGTCCGGCAATACGGACAATGCGCGCCGCGGTCCGTTTCATGCTGCTCAGTGGAAATCGCGGATTTCACTGAAAACGTCGTAATGCCCGGGGCTTTGGTTACAAAGCGGAAAAAAACAAAAGAGGCGGCCGAAGCCGCCTCCCGTTTCATCAGGAATGATGAATCGCACCCGGTTACCAGGCGCTTTGTTTCACGTAGATCACATCGAAGGGACGCAGGTAGAACGTCGAGTCGTCCATCCCGCTGAGGGTGTTGTTCAAATTGAGCACGTAGCGCTGGGTGCGGCTTTTTTCGTTGCGCACCACGATCACCTGCTTGGGATTGGCGAACTTGGTGAAACCGCCGGTTTCCATCACCGCTTCAAGCGCGGTCATCGGGCGGTCGAGCGGCACCTTGCCGGGATTCCTCACCTCGCCGGAAACATAGACGCTGGCCGCGGCAGTCTCCAGGCCGACCACCACATTGGGATCCTGAAGGTGCGGTTGATACATCGAGATCAGTTGCGACTGGAAACTGGTGATCGTTTTGCCGGCGGCGCTGACGTCGCCGATGGTCGGCAGGCTCACTTTGCCGTTCGGCTGGATTTTCTGTTTGGTGTTCATCTCCGGCGCGCCGGAGAACGAGACGCTGATTTCATCACCCGGGGCGAGCGCGCCGGTGGGGCGGGCGGCTGAGGCGGAGGCGGGGATCGGTTCGGCGGGGCCGGTGGTTTCGCAGCCGGTCAGACCGAAGAAGGAAATGACGCAGGCGATGCCCGCGGCTAGGAAGGCACCCGCACGACCGGCGGCCGGCTTGGATGAACTCGATTCAGTGGTGTTTTTCATGGTGTTGGATTCGGTTGGAATGCAGGTTCTTGGAGAGTGGACGAGGGGCGGGGATCAGGCGGGTTCCGCAGCGAGATAAGCGCTCCAATCCGCGGGTAGCGGGGCGTTTTCGATGCCGCTGGCGATGCGGCCTTCCCACGCAGGGTTGAAGGTGGTGCTGGTGCCGTAAACCATGATGAGATCGCTGTTGCCGATGCTGCGCAGGGCGTGAGCCACGCCGGGCGGGATGACTACCGCGGCATTGTCCGGTCCCGGTTTGTCATCGCCCATGATCGTGAGGCGCATGATGCGGCGTGTCAATCCCGCGCGCTCGTCCACCAGCACCATCTCGCAAATGCCGGTTAGGAAAAACATCAAATCCCATTGCTCGCGGTCATAAGGACGGGCGGAAAACTCCTGCGGACTTTCGAGATAAAGCTTGCGGAACCAGTCGTTGGGCGCGGTGTCCTCCGGCACATGCGGCGGGTGGATGTGGAAACCCTTGGCGCTGTCGCGGTGCATCAAGGCGCTGGCCCATTGTTTGGGCGAGAGCCCGATGCGATCGAGCGTGCCTTCGTTGAGTCGCGCGAGTTCCGCGAAATAGCCGCGGCCCTTTTGCTGGAACACCCTGCGCGGGATCAGTTCCACGCCGGGGATCCATGCGTCGTCAAGGGCGTCGCGGTGCCCGATGGCTTCGGAAACCGCGATTCCGCCGTCGGAAAGGCGCGCGGCCAGATCGCCGCTGGAGTAATCGCGGGTTTCAAGTCGCTCGCGCGCCTCCGGCTTGAGGCCGGACCAGCAATCGGGGGTGGGGGAATTCATCATCGGTCAGAGGCTCTTGAGATAATCGCCGTAGGGCGTGCCGGCGTATTTGGCGATCGATTCGCCGAGTTTGGTGCGGTCGATGCGGCCTTGGAAGCATGCGATTTCCTCCGGGCAGGCGATCTTCAATCCCTGCCGCTGCTGGATCACCTGCACGAACTGGGTGGCGTCGGCCAACGAGTCCGGGGTGCCGGTGTCGAGCCAGGTGGTGCCGCGGCCGAGCAGCTCGACACGCAGTTCCCCGCGTTCCAGATAGAGGCGGTTGAGGTCGGTGATTTCCAGTTCGCCGCGGGCGGACGGCTTGAGGTTTTTCGCCATTTCCACCACCTTGCGATCGTAGAAATAGATGCCGGGCACCGCGTAGTTCGATTTCGGTTTGGCGGGTTTTTCCTCCAGTGAGACCACGCGGCCGTCCTTGTCGAATTCCACCACGCCGTATTGTTCCGGCTGGTTCGTGTGGTAGCCGAACACGGTCGCGCCCTCCATGCGGCGCGAGGCGGCGAGCAGCGAGGAGCCGAGTTCGTGGCCGTAGAACAGGTTGTCGCCGAGAACCAGGCACACCGGCTCGCCGGCGATGAACTCCTCGCCGATCAGAAACGCCTGCGCGAGACCCTCCGGCTTCGGCTGCGGCGCGTAGGAAATATCCAGTCCCCATTGCGAGCCGTCACCTAACAGGTTTTCGAAACCCGGCAGGTCGCGCGGAGTGGAAATGACCAGGATCTCACGGACGCCCGCCAGCATCAGCACCGTGAGCGGATAATAGATCATCGGTTTGTCATAAACCGGGATGAGCTGCTTGCTCACCGAGTGGGTCATCGGGAACAGGCGGCTGCCGGTGCCGCCGGCGAGGATAATGCCCTTGCGCAGGGCGAGATCCGACGGCGGGAGCTTGAGATGGCCTTGTGAGAGATCCTTCATGTTCATTCGAGGTTGCCGAGCCGTTCGCCGCGGTAGCTGCCGTTCTCGATGGAGGAAACCCATTTCTCGTGGTCGAGATACCACTGGATGGTGCGCCGCAGGCCGCTGGTGAAATTCTCATGCGGACTCCATCCCAGTTCGCGTTCGATGCGGGACGGGTCGATGGCATATCTCCGGTCGTGGCCGGGACGGTCTTTCACGAACGTGATGAGATCGTCTGCGGATTGGGTCACGCGGTCCGGGGCGAGTTCGCGCGCGGTCTCGATGATCTCGCGCACGACGTCGAGGTTCCTCATCTCGCACTTGCCGCCGATGACATAGGTTTGACCGGGCACGCCGCGGACGAGGGCGAGCACGAGACCGCGGCAATGGTCCTCGACGTAAAGCCAGTCGCGGATGTTGGTGCCGTCGCCATAGACCGGCAACGGCTCGCCCTTGAGCGTCTTGCGGATCATCAGCGGCAGCAGTTTTTCCGGGAACTGATAAGGGCCGTAGTTGTTCGAGCAGTTGGTGGTGACCACCGGCAGTCCGTAGGTGTGGTGATAGGCGCGGGCCAGATGATCGCTGCCTGCTTTCGACGCGCTGTAGGGGCTGTTGGGCGCGTAGGGAGTTTCCTCGCAGAACGCCGGATCGTCGGGGCCGAGCGAACCGTACACCTCATCGGTGGACACATGCAGGAAGCGCAGTTTCGGGTCGTTCATCCGGCCGGACTCCACCGCGTATTTGCGGAATGCTTCGAGCAGACGGTAGGTGCCCACGAAGTTCGTCATGATGAACTCCTCGGGATTGTCGATCGAGCGGTCCACATGCGACTCGGCGGCCAGGTGCATCACGCCGTCGATGGCATGTTCGCGCAACAGCGAGGTGACCAGTGCGCTGTCGCCGATGTCGCCCTGCACGAACACATGGCGCGGGTCGCCATCGAGATCCGCGAGGCTGGTGCGGTTTCCGGCGTAGGTCAGCTTGTCGAGTGTGACGACGCGCCCGATTTCCGCGCCGCCATCCTGTGCGGCCGGGGCGAGCAGGTAGTGGACGAGGTTCGAGCCGATGAAGCCGGCACCGCCGGTGACGAGTAGATTCATGAAAAAATGATGAGACGTTGGAAGGTGCGGGCAGGTTAGGACAAGTTGACGGAGATTTGCATCACGAATTCGCGTACCGAATCCTGCCACGGGCGCGGCCGGATGCCGGTGGTGCGGGTGAACTTTTCCGTGGAAAGCGAGCTGTCACGCGGGCGTTTCGCCACAAAGGCGGCCACCGAGTCCACCGGGACGCCGCGGATTTCACGTGCCAGAAGCGGCACACCGGCTTCACGGGCGGTGTCGATGCAGAGCTGGCCCCAGTCGCGCCAGGTGCAGGGACCGGAGTTGCATAGGTGGAAAATCCCTCCCGCCGGCGCGCCGGTGGTGCCGAAAACCAGCGCGTCGAGCCATCCGATCAGATCCATCGAGTAAGTTGGATTGCCGGTCTTGTCGCCCGGGAGCGTGACATCCTCCCTGGTGCCTGCCTGTTGGATGATCCACTCGGGAAACGCCGGGCGGTTCGGCCCGAAGACCCAGGAAACCCGCGCGACCAGATTGGCCGTCGAGGCGGCCAATACCCGTCGCTCGCCCTCCAGCTTCGATGCGCCATAGACGCTCACCGGAATGGGTTCGTCGGTTTCAACATAAGGCGATCCCTTCAGGCCGTCGAAAACCATGTCAGTGCTGATAAGGGTGACATGCGCGCCCTTGGCCGAGGCGATTTCCGCGATGATGCCGGGGGAGATTCCATTCACCGCGAAGGCCTCGTCCTCATGTGTCTCGCAATAATCCACCGCGGTCATCGCGGCGGTGATGAACACATGGGTGAAATCGAGGCCGTGCAGGTTGGCTTCGATGTTTTCCGGGGAAGTGAGATCGAGATCCTGCCGCCGGATGGCGATGGTGGGGTGGGACTGTGCGAGATGGTCGTTCAACACGCTTCCCAGCCTGCCGCCGGCACCGATGATGAGGATGTTTCCCAGGTTCATGGTTGGGGATCTTGCTCGATGCCGGTTTTCCATTTTTTCAAAAACGCGCGCCGGGCGAGCGGATATGCCAGCAGCACGAGCAGGTTTCTGGCGAAGTCGCGCGCAGTGCCACCCAACGACAGCCCGGCCAGTGCGTGGCTTTTCGCCACCGCGCTGTGTCCCAGCACACTGGCGATCTCGGCCTGGCGGGAGAGGAAATACAGCAGCCGCCGGCCAGCCATCGCGGCGGCCCCGGGATCATGCGCCATCAGCCGCGCACGCGCTGCGGACCATACCCGGATATAGCACTGGTGATTGATGAACGCCGTGTGCGCGTCCTTCGCATCGGAGAGACCGGTGAAACTGCGTTTGCGGCAGAGCACGACCATGCGCTCGTTTAGCAGGGCGTAGCCGTGTCTGAACACCAACCGGTGGATCAGTTCGTGATCTTCCGCGACGCGCAGTGATTCATCGAAGCCGCCGAGTTCGAGCAATTCGGTTTTCCTGGCAAGCATTGTCTGCAGGACCGGATGCCCCGGACGTTTGAAGATGCGGAAATCGCCGGTTGGATAGAATGCACAGCCGCCTAACGACAGATCGGGGTCCATCGCGCCCATGCCGTCGATCGGCTCTCCCGCTTCGTTGGTGCAGACGCAGAAGCAGACCTTCGCGCCGTTGGCGGCGACACATTCCGCTTGTCTGCGGAGTTTGTCCGGATGCCATGTGTCGTCGGAATCCTGGAATGCGATCCAGTCGCCGGTGGCTTCACGAATTCCAAGGTTGCGTGCGGCGCTGACGCCGCGGTTTTCCGTCCTGATATAGCGGATTTTTCCCAACAACTGGGCAAGCGCCTCCGTGGTGTCGTCGGTGGAGCCGTCATCGATGACGATCACCTCATGCGGCGGCAGGGATTGCTCCAGAACGCAGCGAATGGCATCCGGGACCTGTGCGGACCGGTTATAGGTGGGGATGACGACGCTGATCCGGGGCATGCGATGTTTCCTGTGTGAACGGGGATGATCAGGCACCCGCCACTCCGGCGGTTTGGTTTTTGCGAAGTCCGCGCGGCGGATATTTTCGCGGGATGCGGGACTGGCGGGCGAATTCCTCGAGTGTCGAGGCGCGCGTGAGATAGCACAATTCCCACTCCGGACATCCCTCCGAAGAGAGCGGGGGAGTTCCGCCCGCGATGCGCCGCAGCCTGTGTTTGAGCCGAGTCCAGCGTGACGTCAGCAGCGGACGGGACAGCGTTTCGTGCTTCCAGTGATGGAAAAGATAAGCATGGGTCTTGCCGTGGTTTGTAGCGGCTGCCAGCCAGTTGGAACGATCGAGTCGCGACGGATCCGGATGGTGGGTGACATGGGTTTCGGTGACCGGCAGTATGCGCATACCGGCCTCCTTCATTTGGAGCCACAGCAGGGTTTCCTCGCCGAACCCCGTGACGCCGGGACCGAGTTCCTCATCGAACAGGCTGATTGTGTCAAATACCGACCGGTGAATGCCCATGTTCGCACCGACCAACTCGGGTGATTCGGCGGCTGGTTGGTTCACCTCGGCGAGCCACCTGCGGTGCATCGGAGTGAGCCACGGGCGCTCGAGCTCCTCGCCGAGGAGGATGCGTCCAGCCACCGCCATGCAGCGCCGCCCGATCAGCGGCTCCGCCATGCGGCGGATCCAATCGCGCGCGGGGACCACATCGTCATCCGTGAAGAGCAGGACATCCGACCGCGCGGCCATGACCGCAGCATTCTGTGCACGGCTTTTTCCGGACACTGGCACCGGCAAATTCCGGATGCCGATCGATTCGTGCACAGCCTTCTCGATCACCTCCACCGTGTCATCGGATGAACCGTTGTCGGCGATGATCATCTCAACCTGCCAACCGTCCGGAACGGTGACGGACTCGAAGGTCCGCAGGGTATTGCGCAGGCATTCGGCCCGATTGCGGGTACAGATGATGATCGAGCAATCCATGTTCGTTCAGTCGCAGGGTCGAAATGAACCAACATTTTTCCGATTGCGCCTGGAAGCGCCCGGACGAATGCTTTACGGGATATCCTCCAACTTGGTTTGTTGGTGGGCGTGGATCCAAGGCAGAAGGACCCGGAGATGGATCCGTGAACCTGAGATGGCAACGGAACAGGCTGTTCAAAGCCTCGCAAGCACCACGATTTTCCGCCACAACAAGGTGTCAACCAAGCCAAAGGTCCGTTTGGAGAGTTTTGCATGCTTCGCTTGTGGTTTTCCACAGTAACGGAACCGCCGCAAGCCTGCCTGGCGCAGCCATTTCGTCACACGTCTGACGGTGACCTTGTGAACTCCGGGCTGGTCACTGCCTGCATAGCCGCCATGATGAATACGATCATTGGCAGTGAGCCTTTGGCGCATGTTGCCACAGTAGTTCCAGTTCGGAACGCTGACCAGCAGCACGCCGTTTTCGCCAAGGAATTCCAGGTATTGCCTGACAACGCCGTATGGCTCATTGAGCTGCTGGAGAATATCCAGCATCATGATGCAATCGAATCGCCGTCCCTTGAGCTGCGCCGCCGCAAGATTGAAGTCCGGCGGCAGTATCCGGACGCCATTCGCCTCAGCCATTATCGCGATGACGGGGTCCATTGGAATACCTGTTACTTCCATGCCCTGACGGATCAGCTCGGCTTCGGTCACCGCGTTGCCACAGCCCACTGAAAGGACGCTGCGCACCCGGGAAGGAATCGCTTGCAAGACATCCTCCCTGGCGTGTTCGTGGTAAGGCTTGTTCCGGGGGTCGTTATCCCTAAGTGGGAAAACATGAAACAGGGGTCCGATCGTTTTTCGAGCGCCCTCCGCCGCGAACGACAGCAGTTTTGAAATCATGAGACCGGCCATGTCCGCATCGATATCTAGATTTTCCACATATGCATTCGGCAGGTGATGCAGACAGAAATCGTCAAACCGGGACAGGCAGATGAGTTTCTTCATGCCACAGCATTCGTAGGGGTCGGTGGCTGCGGTTTCACGCATGTTGTAGCGTCTTTTGACGGGCGGCAGCAGGAAACCGCCCGTTTCGATCGCCCGAGCCAACTGACCACGCGTGAGAATGAAGCAGGCTGCGTGAACATTGGTGTAATGCGCGAAAACCGAATTTCCATGACGGACAACCGACCCAATGTCCCAATGGAAGTGGGAATGCATATCGGTATAATATTTCCGCCCCTGCGCATCCAACTCATAACGCATGAAGCCTGCAATGCAGTCGTCCGGCAGCGCCTGGCTTTCCTCAAGAAAGGCATCGATGTGCTTTTCCCGTAGCAGGGTGTCATCCTCGCTATAGATGAAAACATCGTAGTCATTGCTTCGCTCTGAAAACAATTTCTTGTGGGCGAAAGGCAGCGAATACGGGTTTTCGCTCGGCATGCCCAGCAGCACCTCGATATCGTCACCGAGATCCTTCGGCACATTCGAGAGCACCACCAGATCCAGCTCGTATTTTTTCATCGACCGGTATTCCGCAAGCAAGCGGTCGAGAAAATGACGGTTTTTGGTTCCATGGTTGGCGATCGCCACCAGAACACGCGGCCTCGCGCTCATGTCCGGTGTAACAATTGCTGGACCTTGATTCATAATCCGGAATTTCAAGGCATTACTGTCGTTCCGGCTGGAATCGGGCGAAGCCACAATTGGTTCCTGCCACGTTGCGGGTCCGAGCCCGGCACCGGACGATCCACGCTGCGGAAAGCTGCCCGCATGAACCCGCGGTTCAAACCAGCTTGTGAGTGACCCAATTTCGCCTCGGAACTTTGTGTGATTTGCGAAAAAGAAGGATGGCCAGTCGGGCTGTCATGTGGATCAGGCTTTCCAGACCTTGCCTTCAACGGTCTTGACTCCGGCCATCGCGTTGCGAGTGTCCACCACACAAGCCGCCCAGTCCGCTAGCTGCTGGTAATCCACGCAGGCATGCGCCGTCGCCACCAAAACCAAATCATGGCTGCGGATCACGGATTCCTCCCATTCCACGGAGCGCGTTCCCGCCCATTCGGCATGCTCGCGGGTCATGCCGATCACGGGAACGTAGGGATCGTAATAGGAGACTTGCGCACCGCGCTCTTTCAGCAATCCCATGAGGCGATAACTCGGAGACTCACGTTCGTCATCCACGTTGGGTTTGTAAGCAAGGCCGACCACAAGCACCCGTGAATCGTTCACGGGCTTGCCCAGATGGTTGAGGGCCTCGGCCACGCGTCCGACCACATGGCCGGGCATCGCGGTATTGATCTCGCCGGCGAGTTCGATGAAGCGGGTTGCGTGTCCGAACTCGCGTGCCTTCCAGGTGAGGTAGAACGGATCGATCGGGATACAGTGACCGCCGAGACCCGGACCCGGATAGAACGCCATGAAACCGAACGGCTTTGTCTTGGCCGCCGCAATCACCTCCCAGATATCGATGCCCATCGAGTCATAGACGAGCTTCAGCTCGTTGACCAAGGCGATATTGACGCTGCGGAAGATATTCTCGAGGAGTTTCGCGGCCTCGGCAACCCGGCATGAACTCACCGGCACCAGGTTCTTCACACCGCGGCTGTAAATTTCGAGCGCGTGGGCCAGACAGCCAGGGGTCAGTCCGCCTACGAGTTTCGGCACTTCTCCCACCCTGCTCGCCGGGTTGCCCGGGTCTTCACGCTCGGGTGAGAACGCGAGGTGGAAGTCCTCACCCGCCTTGAGGCCGGAGCCCTCTTCGAGCACCTGCCGCAGTTCGCCGTCGGTGGTCCCCGGGTAGGTGGTCGATTCGAGCGACACCAGCACCCCGCGGCGCAGATGTGGAGCGATCGCCAGACCGGTCTCGATCACGTAAGAGATGTCCGGCTCGCGGTGCCGGCTGAGCGGCGTGGGCACGCAGATGATCACGGCCTCGCACTCGGCAACACGCGCGAAATCGCAGGTCGCCGCAAAGCGGCCACTGGCGCATGCCGCCGCAATCGCCGCGGAGTCGATATGTTTGATGTAGCTCTCGCCCGCTTCGATCCGGCGGATTTTTTCCGGGTCGATGTCGAAGCCGAGTATCGCCGCTCCCGAGCCGGCGAACTGCAGTGACAATGGCAAGCCGACGTAGCCGAGACCGATGACGCCGATTAGGCCAGGGGTTTCGTCGACATTTGATGGTCTATCAGTTGGTTTCATGTTGATTTTGTCAGTGGAATTTCGCTGTAAAGGCTAAGTGCAAACTGAGAAGAATGAATATTCTGATGGCATCCCATCCATATTCCATCTGCCTCGCAGTGGGAGGAATGCATGAACAATGGACTCCACACGAAACTGCGACTTGATGGCGGCGCGTGCGGGTGGTTTTATCGTCTTTCGGATTCATGGTCGGGTCGGTTGCCCGGCCATAGCTTGCCTCAGCGAGTCAATTCGGATATTCCATCGGGGGCGGGACAATGGATCAATGCTTTCCCTCAGGTGTAGGGAACACAGTCGACCGGTTTCTGATCCTCACACTATCGGCATTATATTACCGGGATCGGAGTGGGCCGATGTCCGCCTCGAAGCTCCGCACACCACGCTCACCCGCGCCGACGCATCACGCAGAATCCCAAGCCGGCGATCAATACCATCATCGCCGACGACGGCTCGGGAACGATCTCGATCGACATCGCGTTGAGGTAGAAGAAACCGTTCGCGTTGTCGTTGTTGGGGCCTTTGGACATGTTCAGCACCACATTGCCAAGGGCATCCGCCTTGACCGTCACCGAGGCGAAGCTCGAATCGTTGTTCGATGCATTGAGTGTGGTCGATTGAGTTGTGGCACCGACCACTTCGTAGAGGCCCTCACGGTTGTCGGCCACCCCCATGCGCGAGGCGAAAAAGGTGAACATCAGGTCGTCGTTCGGGTCGAAGCCGCCGAAGACCCAAGTCGCTGTGGGTCGTGTGAAGCCGTTGAAAGCGACGTCGTTGCCGAAAAAGCTCTCGCGCTTCACATCGGCGGGGAACCCGGGACTTGCCAGTGTCGAGCCAAGCGAATTGTAGGCGTTGAATCGGTTCGTGTTGTCTGCCGCCAGAGAAATCCCGGTCGGTGTGCCGGTAGAATCCAGTAGGCTGGCCACCCCGTAATCCGCCAGTCCGGTAACTCCCGAGTAAAGCGGGCTCAATACGTTCCAACCGGACGAGAGCACCACAAATCCGGCGCCGGCCGTGCCCGGGTCGTCCGGCGTGACTTGAATCAACGTGGACGAATCCGCACGTCCGCACAGCATTAACAGCAGCGCCAGCGTCCCCGCCGCAACAGGGTTGCGATGATTGGCTTTCGTGAGGGGGGCGTTTTTCATGTTTGCTGGGAGACACTGAATCGATCCGGCAGAGAAGGCAACCAGATTTTTCGCGTTTTTTATCTTGATCATGCTGATTTCCAACTACGGAACGCTCAGTGATTTGTGGCATGCGGCACTACGGTCAGCGCCGTTTCGACCGCCTTGCGGAACTCTTCCTTGAACCGGTCACGGGTGTGATGGTCGCGGGCGGTCTGCCAGGCCCGCACTGCCATCGCGCGCAATTCCTCCTCGGGTATCGCCGCCGTCCGCTCGACTGCGGCCCTTACCGCATCCACCGTGAGCGACTCAATCAGCACACCTTTGCCGTCGCAGATGTCGATCCCCGACTCGTAAGTGACAATCGGGATCAATCCGGTCTGCATGCACGTCAGCACGCCCCCGGATGTCCCCTCGGCACAGGACGGATAGACGAGGCCAATGTGCCTTGCAGCGAGGTCCACAAACGAATCGCTGGAAATATCCACCCAGCCCAGTGTTTCAATATTTTCAGCCCGGTGGAGTTCCTGTGCGAAAGCTCGCTCGAAGGCCGGTTCCTCATGGATCGGCCCACACACGGTCAGGTGATATTCAGGCATCGCCGCAAACGCTTCCAGCACGAGATCCAATCCCTTGTGGACGAACCCCTGACTTCCCAGCCAAATAAACCTTCGTCGCACCGCATTGAAGTCCTTGCCGACAGGCCAATCATAGGTTCGATGTGTGCACAGCGGCACGCGCGCGTACGGTTTTCCGGCATACTGATAGCTGGATAGCGAAAAATCGTTGCTGGCCAGGAAGATCGCGAAGTCTGCGGATTCGATCGCGTAGTTCTCCTTGATCAGCTTGTAGCTCGAAAGCGCGACCTTCCGCCTTTCGAGGACTGCCCTGCATCGTGTGAGCACGGCGCTGTTGTTGCGCAGCCAATGCGACACGGTGACATACACGATCTTCAGGCACTCGGGGCCCACCGTGCTAGCAAGCCGTGCCATGCAATAGCGCGACGAGATCAGGATACTGTAGTCTTTCCTGGGAATAAACGACTCGTCCCGGTAGTCGATCACATCCACCGCATATCCCATGCCGCGCAAGACCTCGGTGATCAACAGTGATTCAACGAAATTCGTGTGTCCGCTGGGCAGTTGCTCGCCCTTCCGCAACAGAAACGGCTCGACGACGAAGGCGAGCAGCACCGTGCCCCTGACCGGATCACGGGACGCCGGCAATTCGACAAGCTGCGGAACCGCAGCCCGTTGTACCCGCCTCACCTCGACGCCCAAGCGGCACAACACCTTTTTTGCAACCGATTTCATTTTCGTTGATCGATCCACCCATCGACGCATGCGATCACCCGTCTGTCGTCGAGCCGATGCGCATCGAGGTGGTGCATGCCATGTTGGTTCCACCCGCTGCCGCTGCCGCACAGCACCGGTGCATCGGCGGCCGGGCGTTCGCGGTATTGGGTGGGCGTCAGCACCTCGACATGGAAAGCCCGGACGTCCAACCCATAGCGGGTGGCGCAGTTCTGGCTGAACCGCAACAAGCGGCCGCCGTCCTCGATCACCCGGCCGCCGGGACGGGACGATACCGGATCGTCCACCCGCAACGGACTGGCCGGGTGTTCGGACCAGCCGCCAAACAAGTCATCGGCCCCGTAAAGCCGCAGCTCGCCGAACGGCAGCGCGCCGCTGGTCTCGGTGAACATCCACCAGCGGTCGCCATGTCTAAAAATGGTTGCATCCGTGAACGACCGCCCGCTCGCCAAGGTCCCGACGAATTCCCACTCGAACGGAAACGCCCGGGCGCGGTAGAGCCTGACGGTTCGGGTGGCAGCAGTCTCGGGGATCATGTAATGATACCCCTCCCACGCGAAGACGAACGGGTAAGAGAGGTGGAAAGGCTCCTTGAGCACCACCCGTTGGTATTCCCAGCTTAAGCCGTCCGGGCTTGCCGCCAATCCGATCTCACCACGCCGCGTGCGACGGTTGAGGATTTCGAAAAACATCCACCATCCGCATTCATTCCGGATCATGAATGGATCCGCCACGAAGGCCGCCGGCACATCGGTAACCGCAGCAGCGGTCAACACCGGGTTGGCAGCCCCGGATGCCGGTGCCAGGTCCCAGACGGAGTTGCCCTCGAAGATTCCGATCGACCACAATTGCGGAACTCCAAGCTCGGGCCGCGACGGTGGCCCGATGAGTCCCGCAAGCTTGCCCCGGATCCATGAACGGGTGCTGCGTGGTAGCAAACAGCTCGGCTTCATCAATTCGGCGGATCGAGGTGGGTGCGCATGCGGTTTTCAGTCGTGGACCTCCAGCTGCGGAACGGGGGTGACGAAGCGGCATCCCCAGTCCCGCACGCAGGCCAGTTGTTCCATGATCTCGTCGCGCAGATTCCACGGCAGGATCAGGATGTAATCCGGCCGGGTTTCGGCGATCCGTTCCGGCGAGTGGATGGGAATCCGCACTCCGGGGAGGAAGTGGTCCTGCTTGTAAGGACTGCGGTCGACAACGTAGTCGAGCAGGTCGGCGCCGACTCCACAGTAATTGAGCAGTGTCACACCCTTGGCGGCCGCGCCGTAGCCGACGACCGACTTGCCGGACGCGGCGGCGCCGAGGAGGAACTCGATCAGCCCGCGCTTGACCGCGCGGATGCGGGTTCCGAACGATTCATAGGTTTCCATGCGGGTGAGGCCGGCTGCGCGTTCCTTGTCGAGCATTGCGGCGACCCGCGGAGTGACGGCGGTGGCGGCCGATCCGCACTCGGCGTGCCGGCCGAAGATCCTCAGCGACCCACCGTGAGTGGGCAGTTCCTCGACGTCGAAGAGCACCAGCCCGTGGCGGGCGAAGATCTTCTCGACCGCGTGGAACGACAGATAGGAAAAATGCTCGTGATAGATCGTGTCGAATTGGTTCAGCTCGAGCAAACGCAGCAAATGGGGGAACTCAAAGGTGATCACGCCCTCGGGCTTCAATGCGATCTTCAATCCACCGACAAAGTCGTTGATGTCGGGAACATGGGCCAACACGTTGTTGCCCAGCAATAGATCGGCTTGTTGGCCATCGGCCACAAGCTGGCGCGCGGTCTCGATCCCGAAGAATTTCACCACGCTTTGAATTCCGTGGGTTTCACGCGCCACGGCGGCGACATTGGCGGCGGGTTCGATTCCGAGAACATCGATCCCCGCGGCCTTGAAGTGCTGCAGCAGATAGCCGTCGTTGCTGGCAATCTCGACCACCCTGCTCGATCGGTCGAACCCGAAGCGGCCGATCATCATCCCGGCGTAGCGCCGCGCATGCTCGACCCAGCTGGTGGAATAGCTGCTGAAGTAGAGATAATCGCTGAAGATTTCCTCGGGCGACTCGAACTCCTCAAGTTGCGCTAACAGGCACCCGCTGCATACCCATACCTTGAGCGGATAGATTTTCTCGGCGTTTCCCGCATTCTTGAAGGGGACGTAGGAATTGGCCAGCGGTGACATGCCAAGGTCACACATGACGTGGGTCAGCGGTGCGCCACAGAAACGACAAGGGGGTGGATTCATATAGGCGGGTGGTGAAATGTGAAACGCGCTGGTGCGGGAGCACGCCGTCAGTCGGGTTGGCGGCGGTTGCCGTTGCTGCCACGACCGATGCCCTCGTAGCGCGGCACCAGGTGGTGGGGAATCATGCGGCGTCCATCAACCAGCAGCGGCGGGTCCGGAAGCGCGGCAAGCAATTGCGGCAGTTCAGAGAACTCCGGCCACCTCGTCAGCAACAGGACCGCCGCAGCGCCCTCGACCGCCTCGTGGATGCTGTCCGCGATGACGACCTCGCCGGCGCCGGCCAGCGTCGCGGCGGCCGCCGTTCCAGCCACTGGATCGTAGGCGGTAATCGCAACGCCCTCGCGCAGCAACTCCTCCACCACGCGCAGTGCCGGAGACTCGCGCAGGTCGTCGGTCCCGGGTTTGAACGCCAAGCCGAGCACCGCCACCCGCAGCCCGGAAAGGTCGGCGAAGTTCCTGCGCAACAGTTCGATCATCTTCAATGGTTGGGAGCCGTTGACAGCGAGCACCTGTTCGAGGATCCGCATGGGGGCTCCCACGCTTGAGCCATGGGCGACCAGCGCTTTCACATCCTTTGGGAAACAACTTCCACCAAAGCCGCAGCCGGCTTCGAGATAAGTGGTGAAACCGGGCATGATCCGTGATCCATCGTCAAGCAAGGGACTCAGCCGCTTGTCCAGGTGGACGCCGCGCAGGACTTCGACCACATCGACGTTGTCGAGTGCGGCACACAGGTTGCCTATCTCGTTGGAGAACGAGATCATCGTCGCGAGCAATGAATTCGCCGCATACTTGATCGTCTCGGCGGTCCGAGGACTCACCCGCAAGACGTCGACTCCCGTAAACGGACGGTAAAGCTCGGCGAGTGTATCCAGGCTGCGCCGGTCGATGCCGCCTAGCACGATGCGGTCCGGTTCAAGGAAATCGCGGACCGCCTCGCCTTCGCGCAGGAACTCCGGGTTCATGCCGAGCCCGAAATCCCGGCCGGCCTGTTTGCCGGATGCCGCTTCAAGCAGCGGTGCCACCACGTCCTCGGTGGTCCCGGGAACCACCGTGCTCTTGATCGCCACCACGTGATAGCCGGGCTTGGTGGCGATGGCGTGGCCGATGGCAGTTGCCGCTTCACGGATGAATCGCAGGTCGATCCGTTCGCCATCAAAAGGGGTGCCGACGGCGATCAATGTGATATCGGTGGCCCGTACCGCATCGTTGAGCGCCGTAGTGGCGCGCAAGCCGGTGCCGATATGGCGCCCAAGCAACTCGGCAAGTCCTCGCTCGTGAATCGGCGGATCGCCACGGTTGATGCGCTCCACCTTGCCCGCATCGATATCGACGCAGGTCACGTCATGACCCACCTCGGCGAGACAAGCGCCCGAGACCAATCCCACGTAACCGGTTCCGATGATCGATACTTTCATGGTTTCAAGCGTCATCGGCCTGTTGGTTGGCGGAATACCAGACCAGAGTGCGTCGCAGTCCTTCCGCAAGCGGCACGACCGGCTCGAACCCAAGCTCCTCGCGGGCCTTGGCGATCACCGGGCACCGGCGCTGGGGGTTGTCGGTAAGGTAGTCCCGCTCACTGCTCTGCTGGCGGACCACCCGCCCCCGGTAGCCGATCGTTTCGCGGGCGATGTCCGCGAGGGATTCCGCGAGAGCGGCCATCGAGATCTCGGGTGATTCGTTGCCGATGTTGTATGCCTCTCCGGCGCGTCCCCGCGTCAGGATCTTGAAGTAACCCGTCACGGCATCCGCGACATAACAGAACGTTCGGGTCGGCGATCCGTCGGAGAGCAGGGTGAGATCGCGCCCGGCGAAAAGATCGCGCGCGAAATCCGGCAGCACCCGGCGATCGGTGATCTTCAGGCCCGGGCCGTAGTTGTTGAACGGACGGGCGATGGCGACCGGCATCCCGTACTGGCGGGCGAAGTTCACGCACAACGTTTCGCCGTAGCGTTTCGATTCATCATAACAAGCGCGGGGACCGGTGCAGGAAACATTGCCGCGGTAGCTCTCAGGGGTCGGGATGCAATCCGGTGGCGGATCCCCATAGATCTCGCTGGTCGAGAAAAACAGGAATCCCCGCAACGGGCATCCGCGGGACTGCCAGTCCCGGCAGCGGTCGAGCAGCAGCCGCAGCCCCTGCACGTTGGCATCCATCGTCTCGATCGGATACTTGCGATAGTAAACCGGCGAGGCGATCGACGCGGCATGCACGATGAAATCGAAGCCGCCAAGGTCATCGGGCAGTGGCCGGGTGATGTCGTGTTTGACAAGCCGCAATGTCGGCTCACCAGCCAGGTTGTCGAGCCATTGGGGGACGCCGCGGATGTAATTGTCGCACACGGTGAGCCGGATCGGATTGCCACCGGCGCGAGTCCGGTTCCAATGGATTACCGCCTGAACCATCGAGTAGCCAAGAAACCCGGCGCCCCCTGTCATCAGCAGGCTGCCACCTTCCATCAACCGCATCTCTTCATCGAGCCGGCTGCATATCGATTCAAGGTCCTCGGCGACTACTGTATCGGCGTCGTTCGGAGTGTCCATCATGTTGGGGTTCATTGCGGGAACAAGGTCGGGTTCATCCATCTGTGCGATCCGCGCCAAAGTGCTCGTCCTGCTCGCGACGAAACCGATGGACCAGTGAGTTCTCCGGCACCTCGACATCATCGTAACGGATCACCTGGTCCTTCGGGATCGGGTGGAGCAAGCGGCAACCGGCGGCCAGGCCAACCGGTAACAGCCGGTATTCCCCGACCACCGAAGAATTTTCACACAAACCATAAACGGTGAACCCGCCGATCCCATCGAGCAGTTCGCCGGCGGCGAGGTCGCGTTTGGCGGTGGCCACCACATCGACGACCTGCCTGCCGAGAGGCGCAATCGCCGCGTCGTGGCATAGCACCGCCCGCGCCAGCGACAGGTGGACTTCGAGGCAGATCAGATGAAAGGGCGCATAGAAGGTATAGAGCGGGCCGTCACCCATCTTGCAGTACTTCAGATAACGTTGTTGTTCCGGATCGTCGGCCGCGGCGACGATGAACACGCCCGGGCCGGGCTCGGCACCGAGCGCATAATCCACGATTCCCCCCATGGCCCGCAGTTCCGCGGCATCGAACAACGCCGCGATTCCCTCGATGCGCGTGCGGAATTCATGGCCCAGCATGCCTCGTCGCGCGACCTTCATGCCGGTTGCGTTGGCGACTTCGGCCTGTTCGAGCGAGATCTTGGTGCCGTCGGCGAAGTTCGTCGCCATCACCGCACTGATTCCGTTGGCATCGGCGAATGCCTTCTGCGTCTCAGGTGTCCGATAGTAGTCCTGCAATCCTTTGATATTGCCGCACACCAGCGGCGTAAGCCCGACACTGCGCAAGTGCCGGTAGAGATTCATCTGCACCGCAGGCTGGTCGCCGTCGCAACCGCTGAAGATCACGCCTGCGCGATCGGCATGCACCTTCAGGATTGGCCCGAGCGTGCCGGTCAGTTCGGCATTCGCCACCACGTGCTTGCCGTTGGCGATTGCCTCGCTTGCAACTTTGGCACCGAAATCGATATCTCCGGTGGATTCCATCACAGCCTCGATGCCTTCCGCCTGGCACATCAAGGTCGGATCATCAGTTACCACATGACGACCGCTTGCGGCAGCCTCGGCGACTTGGGCGGCATCGCGGGCCACCGTCACCTCGGTGACACCGGCATCGAGAAACGCCTGGCGCGCCCGGTCGAGCGAGCGGTTGACGATTACGGCGAGGTGCATGCCGGGCACCGAGCGGATAATGGTGCGTGCGATTCCCCGGGCCGCGAATCCTGCCCCGGTAATGCCCACACAAACCGGCTTGCCAGCAGCCTCTCGCTCCCGAAGCGCGTTATCGATGATGATCATGGCGAAGTGGATTGTGGCAATGTTGAGGGTTTTGTCCGATAGCTTGCGAGCATTCCGCGGTCGAATTCGCTTCGATACCACTCGACGGTCCGGCGCAAGCCATCATCAAGGCTCACACCCGGCGTCCAGCCAAGCAACTCGCGGGTTGGCCCGGGGTTGGCCACGCGCACCTGTTCGAGCGGCCGGTCCTTGGCGGCGTCGAACGCGGGCCGCGCATCCGGCCGGACCATGGGTGCCAGGCGTTCAACGAGTTCACGCACCGTGATGGCGCTGCCGGAACCAACATCGAGAATGTCAGTCGGGCAGGATTCGGCCATGGCTGCTGCGACAAACGCCTCGACCGCGTCATCGACATGGACCCAATCGATCGGCCGCTTGCCGCTGCCCAATGCCGGGGATTCGCCGCGCAGCAAGCTCGTGATGACGAAGGGAATCAGTTTCCACAACTCGCGCTGCCCTGGCCCGTACACCATGAACACCCGCAGGATCGCGACCTCGATGTCATACAACTCCCGGAACATCCTGGCGTAGCAGGTGGCTGCGAACTTGGCGGCGGCATACGGCGACGATGGGGGCGCCCCGGTGTCTCCCGGGGCAGGCTCCTCGAGTGACCCGGCGAGGATGACCCGCCGGCAACCGGATTCGGTCGCAGCCAGCAGGACGTTCACCGTGCTGAGCAGATGGCCGCGCAACATCGGCTCGACCTGATCGATATCCCGCAAGCCGACCGCGGCACCGGCACAGTGGAAGATCACATCCGGCCTGACATCCGTCACGAGCTTGCGCACGATTGCCGGTTCGGCAAGGTCGGCCTGCCACCAACGGACCAACGGGCTGCTGGTGGCGGGTGCGTGGCGGCTGGTGCCGTGCACCTCGGCGCCGAGATCGGCCAGCCGTCGGCACAGCTGGCTTCCGATGAACCCGGACGCTCCGGTGACCAATACCCTCCGACCCTGTAATTCCAATCCTGTCATATTACTTGCGGCGCCTGTGTCATTTCAATGGCCGCCCTCTCGCGGGGATTCTTCCAGCCGCTACCAAAGTCTCCACTCCGGGTCGCCCTTCTCCCACAGGCTATCGAGATACATCTTGTCGCGCAGGCTGTCCATCGACTGCCAGAAGCCGGCGTGCCTGTAGGCATAGAGCTGGCCTTCCTGCGCCAAGCGCTGCATCGGCTCGGCCTCGAATGTCGTGCGGTCGTCATCGATGTAGTCGATTACTTCTGGTTCAAGCACGAAATAGCCACCGTTGATCCATGCCCCATCGCCTGACGGCTTCTCCTTAAAGTGCCCGATTTTGAATTCATTCTCGCCCAGTGTGAACGCGCCGAAGCGGCCGGGAGGCTGCACGGCGGCTACGGTGGCAAGCCCTCCGTGGCTGCGGTGGAAGGAAATCTCGTCAAGGAGGTCGAGGTTGGCAACGCCGTCGCCGTAGGTCATGAGAAAGGTCTCGTCGCCGATGTGATCGCGCACCCGCTTCAGGCGGCCGCCGGTCAGCGATGCCTCTCCGGTGTCCACCAGCGTGATCTTCCACGGCTCGGCGCCGTTGTTCAGGTAATCGATCGAGTTGCGCCCTAGGTCGATTCTGATATCGGATTGTGCCAGGTAGTAGTTCGCGAAGTATTCCTTGATCATGTGCCCCTTGTAGCCAAGGCAGATGATGAAGTCGTTGAACCCGTAGTGGCTGTAGATCTTCATGATATGCCACAAGATCGGTTGCCCGCCGATCTCGACCATCGGCTTCGGCCGGACCGCGCTCTCCTCAGAGATGCGGGTCCCGTATCCACCTGCTAGAATGACGACTTTCATGGTGTTGACTGCTGGATCGGTTGGTGGCTTGGACTATCTGGATTCCGATTGTCTGGCGGCTCCCATGGCCCAGCGCAATTTCGTTTTGAGACCGAGGTTGAAGGCACAGTGCCGGTAGATGCCGAACATCCTTATGACCGTGAGATTGGCGAGGATGCGCTGCATGGCGGAATCGACGTGGGATGCCCGGCTGAAGTTCATGCGGGCCAGCATCATTTTGCCCAAGCGCCTCAATTCGGGTCTGCGTTGCGGCGGCACCACGGCAAGCATTTCCCGCATGAGGTTGACTGAATCGACACACCATGCCTTCACCTTGGTCGCGTGGGTGAGTTTTGAATCGTGATAGCGGAAGCTTCCCTCGATCTCCTCGATGGTGAGCCAACCGAATTTGAGCGCGAGCAGGAATTCGGCCCGGACATCCGCGAGGATGTTTCCCACCTCGAAGCCCCCGATGTCACGCAACGCCTCGGTGACGAACATCGTGCTGCAAAGGTAGGGGTTGAATCGATTTTCAAACCATGCGGCGACAAACTCCTCGCCGCCACCGCCGCCACCGCGGTTCGGAGCATTCCAGACGATGTTGCCCTCGCCGTCGATCACCCGGGTGCCGGCTTGAATCACCCCGAACCGCCCGCCGTCCCGGGCGCGGGCAAGGCATGACGACACGAAATCCGGGTCCATCAGGTCGTCGTCATGGAGCAGGCAGAAATATTTGCCGCGCGCGCGTTCGACGCAGAAGTTGAAGTTCCGATACGGGCCGATGTTGGACTCGTGTCGCACGTAATCGATCCGCGGGTTCCGAAAACTTTCAACCACCTCCCTGGTATGGTCATTCGAACAGTTGTCGGCCACGATGACCTCGATGTTCGGATACGTCTGCGCCAACGCCGAGGTGATCGCATCGCGGAGGAAGCCGTCGGCCCGGTTGTAGGTGGTGATGGCGATGGTAACCAACTCGTCCGGGGACTTGTGGGGACACGAATTCGCATGGCCGGATGATGCTGCCGATGCATCTTCGTCCAAGATAGTGGGTTCCTGAGTCATGAGGATCGACATGGCAGATCAATCACAAGCGGTGATTTCCGATGCGCTTTGTCG
Organism: Luteolibacter sp.; assembly: GCA_041686775.1. Taxonomy (GTDB): domain Bacteria; phylum Verrucomicrobiota; class Verrucomicrobiia; order Verrucomicrobiales; family Akkermansiaceae; genus Luteolibacter. The sequence goes on from JAWLDG010000001.1 coordinate 117,821, forward strand.
TCGGGTATTTGTTACATGAAGGCGGGGCGGCAGGTCAAGATACGCGATCATGTGACCGGCAGCGCGGACCGGCATGAGGCGATCCGGGGCAGTTCCCGGGGATCAATCGGTCGGGGGCGGTTCGAATTCGAGGCGGAAGAACGCTGGCGATCCATCGGGTGTCGTCTCGAAGGTGTGATCCGCCCGCTCGGCCTCTGTCATCGCCTCGATCTGCGCCTTGGTGATCGTTTCGACGCGGTTGGCGGGATCGGAGAGCAATGCAGGATCCGCAGCCATGCTCAGGTGGTAATCTCCAACCGGCTTGAGATCCGGGTAAACGACCTCGATCGTCCCATCGCCCGGAACCAGTTCGAGGCGGAAAAGGAGATCGTCGGCGGGATCGGTCGGATCGTAGCCGAACAGGAACTCGGCGAGATTGTTCAGACCCCCGCGGTCTGCGTCCTCCGAAGGCTGGCCCGTCAGGTCGAAGCCGGCCAGCCATTCATCGAATCCCGCCGGCGCATTGCTGATCACCGTGATCGTGATTTCCGCCGGCTCGGAGTCGAGCTGGCCGTCGTTGAGCACGTAACAGATCGAATCAGGACCGTGGTATCCCGGGGCCGGAGTGTAAGTGAAACTCGGCATCGTCCCGGTAAGCGTGCCATGGCTCGGGAATACCTTGAGCGTGTAGTCGAGTGAGTCGCCGTCCGGATCACTTCCCAGGAACTCGATCACCACGCTGCCGTCCTCATGCACCTCGACATGCTGCCCGACGGCAACCGGCGCTTCGTTCACATCTTCAATGTCGATGGCGATCGTCGCGGTGTCGGAGAGCGGCGGGTCTTGGTCGTCGGTGACCGTGACGGTGAGGACATACTGCGGCTGGGTTTCGTAATCGAGTGCGCCGGCCACGGTGAGTTCGCCGGTCAGCGGGTCGATGTCGAACGCGTCGCTTTCGTTGCCCGCGGTGATCGCGAACGCGAGCGTCTGGCCGGCATCCGGGTCATTTGCGGCGACGCTGCCGACTACTGTTCCCAGTGAGCTGTTTTCCTCCACTGCGAACTGCGCGTCATCAGCCACGGGCGCTTCGTTGAGGTCGTTGATGTCAATCGTGATCGTGGCGGTGTCCGACAGCGCCGGGTCCTGATCGTCGGTGACTGTGACGGTGAGGATGTATTGTGTCAGGGTCTCGTAATCGAGCGCCCCGTTCACGGTGATCTCGCCGTTGAGCGAGTCGATGGCGAACGCGTCGCCGTCGTTGCCCGCGGTGATCGCGAACGCGAGCGTCTGGCCGGCATCCGGATCATTTGCGGCGACGCTGCCGACTACTGTTCCCAGTGAGCTGTTTTCCTCCACTGCGAACTGCGCGTCATCAGCCACGGGCGCTTCGTTGAGGTCGTTGATGTCAATCGTGATCGTGGCGGTGTCCGACAGCGCCGGGTCCTGATCGTCGGTGACTGTGACGGTGAGGATGTATTGTGTAAGGGTCTCGTAATCGAGCGCCGCGTTCACGGTGATCTCGCCGTTAAGCGGGTCGATGGCGAACGCGCCGCTTTCGTTGCCTGCGGTGATCGCAATCGCGAGTGTCTGGCCGGCATCCGGGTCATTTGCGGCGACGCTGCCGACCACCGTGCCGAGCGGGCTGTTCTCGGCCACTGCGTATTGCGCGTCATCAGCCACGGGCGCTTCGTTGAGGTCGTTGATGTCAATCGTGATCGTGGCGGTGTCCGACAGCGCCGGGTCCTGATCGTCGGTGACTGTGACGGTGAGGATGTATTGTGTAAGGGTCTCGTAATCGAGCGCCGCGTTCACGGTGATCTCGCCGTTAAGCGGGTCGATGGCGAACGCGCCGCTTTCGTTGCCTGCGGTGATCGCAATCGCGAGTGTCTGGCCGGCATCCGGGTCATTTGCGGCGACGCTGCCGACCACCGTGCCGAGCGGGCTGTTCTCGGCCACTGCGTATTGCGCGTCATCAGCCACGGGCGCTTCGTTGAGGTCGTTGATGTCAATCGTGATGGTGGCGGTGTCCGACAGCGCCGGGTCCTGGTCGTCGGTGACTGTGACGGTGAGGATGTATTGCGGCTGGGTCTCGTAATCGAGCGCGCCGGTCACGGTGATCTCGCCGCTGAGCGGGTCGATGGTGAATGCGCCGCTTTCGTTGCCCGCAGTGATCGTATAGGTGAGTGTCTGGCCGGTATCCAGATCGCTGGCCGTGACGCTGCCGACCACCGTGGCGGGCGCGCTGTTTTCGGTCACTGAGAACTGCGCGTCCTGGGCCGACGGCGCTTCGTTCACATCTTCAATGTCGATGGTGATCGTGGCGGTGTCCGACAGCGCCGGGTCCTGGTCGTCGGTGACCGTGACGGTGAGGATGTATTGCGACTGGGTTTCGTAATCGAGCGGCCCGTTCACGGTGATCTCGCCGCTGGGCGGGTCGATGGTGAATGCGCCGCTTTCGTTGCCCGCAGTGATCGCATAGGTGAGTGTCTGGCCGGCGTCCGGGTCATTTGCGGCGACGCTGCCGACCACCGTGCCGAGCGGGCTGTTTTCGGCCACTGAGAACTGCGCGTCCTGGGCCGACGGCGCTTCGTTCACATCTTCAATGTCGATAGTGATCGTGGCGGTATCCGACAGCGCCGGGTCGTGGTCGTCGGTGACTGTTACGGTGAGGATGTATTGTGGCTGGGTTTCGTAATCGAGCGCGCCGGTCACGGTGATCTCGCCGCTGAGCGAGTCGATGGTGAATGCGCCGCTTTCGTTGCCCGCAGTGATCGTATAGGTGAGTGTCTGGCCGGCATCCGGATCATTTGCGGCGGCCGTGCCGACCACCGTGCCGGGCGTGCTGTTTTCCGCTACTGCGAACTGCGCGTCATCAGCCACGGGCGCTTCGTTGAGGTCGTTGATGTCAATCGTGATGGTGGCGGTGTCCGACAGCGCCGGGTCCTGGTCGTCGGTGACTGTTACGGTGAGGATGTATTGCGGCTGGGTCTCGTAATCGAGCGCGCCGGTCACGGTGATCTCGCCGCTGAGCGGGTCGATGGTGAATGCGCCGCTTTCGTTGCCCGCAGTGATCGTATAGGTGAGTGTCTGGCCGGCGTCCGGGTCATTTGCGGTGACCGTGCCGACCACCGTGCCGGGCGTGCTGTTTTCCGCTACTGCGTACTGCGCGTCCTGGGCCGACGGCGCTTCGTTCACATCTTCAATGTCGATGGTGATCGTCGCAGTGTCGGCGAGCGGCGGGTCTTGATCGTCGGTGACTGTGACGGTGAGGATGTATTGTGTCAGGGTCTCGTAATCGAGCGCCGCGTTCACGGTGATCTCGCCGCTGAGCGGGTCGATCGCGAATGCGCCACTCTCGTTGCCGGCGGTGATCGTAAACGCGAGTGTCTGGCCGGCATCCGGATCGCTGGCCGTGACGCTGCCGACCACCGTGCCGAGCGGGCTGTTCTCGGCCACTGCGTATTGCGCGTCATCAGCCACGGGCGCTTCGTTGAGGTCGTTGATGTCAATCGTGATCGTGGCGGTGTCCGACAGCGCCGGGTCCTGATCGTCGGTGACTGTGACGGTGAGGATGTATTGCGACAGGGTTTCGAAATCGAGCGAGCCGTTCACGGTGAGTTCGCCGGTTGCGGGGTCGATGGCGAACGCGTCGCCGTCGTTGCCGGCGGTGATCGCGAACGCGAGCGTCTGGCCGGCGTCCGGGTCATTTGCGGTGACCGTGCCGACCACCGTGCCGGGCGTGCTGTTTTCCGCCACTGCGAACTGCGCGTCATCGGCCACGGGTGCTTCGTTGAGGTCGGTGACGTCGATGGTGATCGTGGCCGTGTCCGACAGCGCCGGGTCGGCGTCGTCGGTGACCATGACGGTGAGGATGTGTTGCGGCTGGGTTTCGAAATCGAGTGCGCCGGCCACGGCGATCTCGCCGCTGAGCGGGTCGATGGCGAATGCGCTGCTTTCGTTGCCTGCGGTGATCGCAAAGGTTAGCGTCTGACCGGCGTCCGGGTCATTGGCGGCGACGCTGCCGACCACTGTGCCGGGCGTGCTGTTTTCCGCTACCGCGAATTGCACGTCATCGGCCACGGGTGCTTCGTTGAGGTCGGTGACGTCGATGGTGATTGTGGCGGTGTCCGACAGCGCCGGGTCGGCGTCGTCAGCGACCGTGACGGTGAGGAGGTATTGCGACAGGGTTTCGAAATCGAGCGAGCCGTTCACGGTGAGTTCGCCGGTTGCGGGGTCGATCACGAACGCATCGCCTTCGTTGCCGGCGGTGATCGCGAAGGCGAGCGACTGGCCGGCATCCGGATCGCTGGCGGCAACCGTGCCGACCACCGTCCCGAGCGTGCTGTTTTCCGCCACTGCGAATTGCGCGTCATCGATTGCCGGCGCCTCGTTGAGGTCGGTGATGTCAATCGTGATCGTCGCGGTGTCGGAGAGCGGCGGGTCCTGATCGTCGGTGACTGTGACGGTGAGGATGTATTGCGGCTGGGTCTCGTAATCGAGCGCGCCGGTCACGGTGATCTCGCCGTTGAGCGGGTCGATGGTGAACACATCTCCCTGGTTGCCCGCAGTGATCGTATAGGTGAGTATCTGGCCGGCGTCCGGGTCATTTGCGGTGACCGCGCCCACCACTGTCCCGAGCGTGCTATTTTCCGCTACTGCGAACTGCGTGTCATCGGCTGTCGGCGCTTCGTTCACGGGCGTCACTGTGACGAGGAAACTGGTTTCAATGACAAACTCGCCGTCATCGACAGCGATCGTGATTGTGGTAGTGCCGTATGCGTCGGGCAGCGGGGTGACGGTGATGGTTCGGTTGGCATCGCTGCCTGCCAAGTCAAGTCCTGACGGGTCCACCAGCGCCGGGTTGGACGAGTATTTGTTGACCACCAGCAGTGACGGCAAGGTCTCGGCGTCGCCGATGGTGAAAGCCAGGGTGCCGGTAGAGCCGTTCTCGTTGATCGTCTGGTCAGAGATCGGGCTGATGGTCGGGGGGGTGTTGGCCAAGCTGAAGGTGGCGGTTACCGCCGGGGATTCGTCCACCATCAGCACCACTGGGTTCGAGCTGCCCGCCGCATCGCCGCTCCAGCCGGTGAATACCCAGCCGGGATCCGGTTGAGCGGTCAATTCGACCAATTCTCCCGCCGCATAATCGGGCAACGCCGGAATGGCCACAATCGCGCCGTTTCCGTTGCCGGTCATCGACAATGCCTGCCGCGGTGCCGGGGCGCCGGGATCGGCATCGATCTGCAGGGATCCGAGATAGGTGAAATGAGACGCGCTGTCGTTGAGCGGTCCGGGCCCGAGTTCCACCTCGATGGTTCCTGCCGGTGTGCTGGCGACTCCGTTCATCACGGCCGTCTGGCTGGTGTTGTTCGCCGCTTCGAGATCCACGCTGGCGGAGCTTGCGCCGGTCACCGTGTAGGTCGTCTGCCGACTGTCACTGACGCCCATCCGGGAGGCGAAGAAGGTGAGGGTGTGATCCCACGACGGCGCGAGCCCTGATATCAGGAAGCGAGGGTAAACGTCGGTCAGGCTGTTGGATACCTCGGTGTTGCCCCAGAGCGTGTCGCGGGTCGCGTTGGAAGGCAGGCCCACCGAGTTTGTGGTGGCTCCTGAATCGATCGAGCTGTTGAAACGGCTCAACATCTGCAAGTCGATCCGTGTAGCCACGTTCTGCGAGGTGACCAAGCCCTCGAGGCGGCCATGGGAGGTCGTGCCGATGGCTGGCAGGATGTTGTTCCAATGGCGCGCTGGATCGTTCGGTGAGGCACCGTTCGAGGTCGGATAAGTTGTGCCGCCGAAATCGAGCATCACCGTGTAGGCGGTCCCGGCCGTGACCGTGAGGGTCGCCGCCTGCGAGGTGACCAGCGAAACCTCGTTGCCGACATCGACCGTGAATTCCGCTCCGTTGAGCGACGCCCACGCCGCCGGGATCCGCAGCACGTTTCCGGTGGCACCGGAAATCGGCACGCCATCCTTCTTCCATTGGAACGTGAACGGCGGCTCGCCGGTGATCTCGGCCTGGAACTCGACCGAATGACCTTCCGGCACGCTGACGGAAGCCGGTTGCTCGACGATCGTCACCGGATCGATGCCGTTGGAGACCATCTCCCATGCCTTTTGTTCGAGAAACCCGGGCATCGTCGGATCCGCGCCGAAGTTCAGGTTCAGGCTGGTGATCAGAGGGTCGTCGTGCAGGCCGAGCGGGCTCTGACCGTAAATTTTCGCATAAAACACACAGGCGGCGAGGTAGGTTCCACGGTCGTTGGCGTGGTATCCGTAAGGCGTCTCGTTCGCCGCGAAGAGGTCGACGAAATTCGGATCGGACAGTGGCAAAAGCGCCCCGGCCAACTCCCACGCGCTGCCAACCAGCGCCACCGACACCGACGGCGCATCCGGAAACTCGTTGTTCAGGTTGTCGCGCAGCAATCGGTAGTTCGTCCGCAGTTCGTTTTGAAACTGCGCGGTGCTCGCGAAGGTCGTATTCGTCGAGCTGCCGGTGATGATCGGATGGCTCGCAGCCCGCGACCAAGTCTCGAAAAGCACCACCTTGCTGGCCGAGTTGTTTTCCATCACCCGGTTGTAAAGCTCCCTGCCGTAGGTCAGATGGTCCGCGATGCTGCGGCCACCGTTCGGGGTAAGATGTGTCGGTTCGCTGCTGTAGCCCTGCAGCACCACGTGAGTCCACGCTTGGGAATCGATTACGGTGAGGGTGTCCGAATCGCCCGCATGCCATTGGAAATCGGCTCCGCCGATGGCCCGCATCAGGGTGATCGGGTCCTCATGCCCGCCAGCCCGGGCCAGTCGGTCGAACAAATCCGGCACCCCGGTGGTCGATCCGGAACCGTAGGTGAAGCTGTTGCCGATGAACAACACCCTGTGCTCGGACGCCACTGCACCGGCGGCCATCATCCATGCCGCGAAGGGCAGCAGGCCACACCACCGTATCACGCCGGGAATCCGGCAGCTGGCAATGTCCGCCTGAGCCGTCCGGGCCGGCCGAGAGGCCGGGCAAACAGCATCTGCAAGACGTAAAAGCATACATCCTGCATGCCAACCGATGGCGAAGGAAACGGGCATGATCAATGAAATCAGGGGGATGGGGGAAAGCCGGACCACCGAAGCCGGCAGACATTTCAATCGCGGCTACCCCTATTCCGGATTCAGGTCGGTTCAAGCGATTTCGCCGCCGAGCGAGTTGCAGCGCGCGTTGGCTCCGTTCCGCCGTCGGCGGAACAGGCAACGCCGGCATCCACGCATCAGAAAGTTGCGGCCGTAGGCGAAAACGAAGGCCAGCTTCCCGATCATCGCCAGGCTACACCGTGCCGGGTACCGCGTGCGGGCCTCGAATCCCGCCTGCCAGTAGCAGTTCCGCACCCGCGCCAATTGCCGGCGGGGCGATTGGAGAATCTGGCCGAGGCTCACCTCGGGCGCCATCTCAAGGTTGAGTTCCGAGTCGAGCCCGACCGATGTCATCACGACCTCATTGAGGGTTTCGGCCTCGGCGCGGGTCGGTCGTTCGAGAAAACGGAGCGTCGCGTCAGCCGCGAGATCCGGCAGGACTCCGAACTCGGGCACCAATCCGATCAACGGACACATGTCGTCCACCAGACGCATCATTCCCGTCTGGGCCGCGGTGATGAAGGCACTGCGGTTCGGAGTTTCGTCGCGGGGATCATGGATCGGCTCGAACCCGTCCCCCATCCGCCGCATCCCCCACAGTGAACTTTCAGTCGTGCTGAAGACGGTTTCGAGCACCTCGGCGTTCGCTTGAAGACGCCGGCAGGTGTCGTCCGGCCAGCCGTTCTCACACAAATAGCCCGCCAACGAGTATCCTTCGGTGCGGGAGTGGCTTGCCTTCGCCGAGGAGGCGACAAGGAAGGCATCCACCTTGGTTGTAGCTGGAATCAGCATCCTCAACGACGCGGTGATGGTGCCCTTCCAACCCAGATCGACGAGTGCCACGGGTCCGCTTCCGGCAGGAGGGAGCATCGATTCGAGGTACTCCCGATACGCCTTGCCCTCCTTGATCACCCGCTCGATTCCCGGCAGCAACTCCTTGACCGATGGTCCGCTCCCGTCCGGATCGAGATCCTTCGCCAACTGAAGCATGCACCCGGATCCCAGACCCATCCCCTTGAGGAAAGTGTAGCGCTCCTGCTTGACCTCCTGCCCGACCCATCTGCCACGATTGCCGAAGGCGGAGGCCATTATTTCGAAGTGCTCGAACAAGGGGGCTGGCGAGCCCATGGCCAGGCATGCCTTGCGGGCCGCCACTCTTGACACCAGCAGATAGTCCACCGGATGAGGCCCGCCGGATGAGCCGCCGAATCCCAGCCGCTCGAATGCCTGCATGAAGATCCTGCCCTCGCGCGCGAGAAACAGCACCTTGGCCGGCTGGTGCCGACTGAAGGAGGACGCCAGCCAGCAGGTGAATCCCAGCAGCAGCGGCCCGAATGAAAAATAGCCCGCCAGGCGGGCGGCCTCTTCCCGCCACGCCTCCGGGCCGTCCAGCACGCACTCGCCGAAGGACCGCGCCAGACATCCGAGCAGCAGCAAGTCTCCCGGAGATCGGCGCTCAGAGGCTCCGGACACCTTCAGCAGTCCGGATTCACGCAACAGATCGCAAAGCATTGGCATCCGCCACGTCCGCATTCCGAGCGAGCCCGGCACGGCCACATCCGAATCGGCGCGGTCGCCGATGTGAATGACACTGCCAGCCGCCACGCCCGTCGAGGCCAGCAATTCCTTGAACAACCCGCCGCCGCGCTTCGTCTTCTTCCGTTCGCACGAGATGAACAGTTCATCGGCCACCGGCACCCCGGCGGCATCCAGCAACTCGCGGATTTGCCACTCTTCGAAATAGGTGTCACTGGTGAACACCACCCGCTTGCCGGCCGCCAGCGCGTGATTCAACAAGTGCAACCCGATCGGGTGCGCCTTTACCAACTGCTTCTCGATCGACCATTCCGCCTCCCATGTGAGATGTTCGGGTGCCGCGCGGCACAGCTCGAAGCGCACATCGCCGGCAAGCGTCTCATAGATTTCCTTTAGCGTGACCTCGCCGTGGCCGCGCTCGCCGGCAAACTTCACCCTGAGAGCCGACTCGGTGCGCTCGCGCAGTCTCATGAAGGATGGAGGCGAAATCCCCAGAGCAGCGTGAAGCCGCGCCCCGAGTATGAAAAAAATATTCCGCGGCTTCGGCACAAGCCGGCACAGCAGGGTGTCGAACAAGCCGAACGAAACCAGTTCCGCCCGGTCAATCGCCCGTTTGCAGGCGTCGATATCCCTGCGGCAGGCGGCCACCACGCGTTCAGGTGCGGGGGAAGTTGGACGAAACCTGGTCATGAATTGTGGAAATCGGGAAAAATATCGAACTCACCGGGCAGTCATCCGGCGCGCCGGTCTGCGGAAATCGCCAACAATCCTAACCATGCCGGCAGCTACTCGCGCATCCGCAACACCTTCGCCGGCACTCCCCCCACAATCGCATTCGCCGGCACGTCGTCGATCACCAGTGCCCGTGCCGCCACCACCGCGCCATCACCGATCGTCACTCCGCTCAGCACCGTCACCCCGTGGCCGATCCATACGTTGTCGCCGATCACGATTGGCCCTCGGGTGCGGTTCGGCTGCTCACGGTAATGCGTGTCAAGCGCCGTTCCATGGTCGAAACTGTAAAACGCGCACTCGTTGGAGATGCCCGTATTCTCCCCGATCCGGATGTCGGCCAGGCTGGCGATCAGATAACAGTTGAGATGAATCCGGGTGTCGTGGCCGATGACCACCCGGGCGCCATTGCTGGTCTGTAGATGGATGTTGCCGTGGAGCAGGACCCGGTCACCCAGTTCGACATCGCCTCCTTGCGGGCGGCGGCGGATGTAGCAGCCGTCGCCGATATATGCGTTCCTGCCCGTTCGCAGCCCGGGGTGGCCGATTGCCGCGCTCGCCGCGATGAACCCGCGGGGATGGAGGTTCGCCAATTCGGCGCGCCCGTAATACGGCATCCTGCCGCGGCTAGCCATCCATGCCGCAAGCCGACCGAAGCCCGAAGGTCCGTTGCGGCGGGCCCATTCGCGCACCCACAGGGTGGCAATGCGCTTCCTGATTCCCAATCGCAGTTTCATGCCCGATCCACTTGTTGCCGCACCATCGTCATCCGCCAGTCTCGGCCAATTCACGCTTCGGCTCGCCGGGATGGGCCTTGCATCTGTGCCTGACCAGCGCCCCCGTATTCGACCAGCCCGGTGTGGGCCGCACCCGCCCGGTGCCGAAGAAATCGCCGTCGATCACCTCCATCTCGATCGCTCCGAACAAGACGTCGACCGTCCGGCTCTCCTGTTGGATCAAGGCTCCCACGGTGTATGTGCCGCCGGCCAACGGCAATTCCTCGATCTCGAAATCGATGAATCCCTCTCCGCGCAAGCTCACCGGCTCACCACTCGCCACCGAGCTTGAGAGAGTGAAAACCACCTGGTCGTTGAAGCGCACCACCAGCACCACCAAACAGTTGTTGAAGCGTCCGCCGTCCCGGCAACGGTAATGGAGCCGCAATTTCACCGCTTGGCCGCTGATCGTCTCCTTCAGCGGCTGGGCGTCGGGGCTCAGCACCTCGATGTCGGTGGTGACGACCTCGCCGGTTCCGCCGCGGTCGGTGCGCTCGGCGGCGGGGATTCTGGCCCGCTCCGACATGTCGGCCAAATAGTGCTGCACGACCTGCTCGACCGGGCCGTCGGTTACCGTCCGCCCCTGGCGCAACATCACCGCGCGGCTGCACAGCGCGGAGATCGTCGCCATGTTGTGGCTCACAAACAACACGGTGCGGCCGCCCTTCGCCACCTCGCCCATCTTGCCGAGGCATTTCTTCTGGAACGCCGCGTCACCCACCGCCAGCACCTCGTCGATGATCAGGATCTCGGGTTCGAGGTGGGCGGCGACCGCGAACGCCAGCCTCACATACATCCCGCTCGAATAACGCTTCACGGGTGTGTCCAGGAACTTTTCGATGTCCGCGAATGCCACGATCTCGTCGAACTTGCGCCGGATTTCCTGTCGCCCCATGCCGAGGATCGCACCGTTAAGGAACACGTTCTCGCGGCCCGTGAGTTCCGGGTGGAAGCCGGTGCCCACTTCGAGCAGGCTCGCAACCCGTCCGCGCAACCTCACCCGGCCTTCGGTCGGCTCGGTGATCCGGCTCAGGATTTTGAGCAAGGTGGACTTTCCCGCTCCGTTGCGGCCGATGATTCCGACCACCTCGCCCTGCCCGATGTCGAATGAAACATCCCGCAGCGCCCAGAATTCCTCGACCGTGTGGCTGCGCACCCTCTGTCCACGCATCAAGCGCCCGGGAGCCCGCAGCACCCGCTCGACGATGTGCCGCAGCCCGTCGTTCGGGTCGGTTTGATGACCGATGATGTAGCGCTTGGACAGGTTTTCGATACTGACGACTGGATTGGACATGCCGGATGAGGGTGGGTAGTTCAGATGACGTCGGCGAAGGTCCGCTCGGTGCGCCGAAAATAGCGCAGCCCGGACCATGTGATCAACAAGACTATGCTGATCGAGAGCAGGAGGCCGGGCACGTAGAGTTGGTGTTCCCCACCCAGCAGCGCCCAGCGGAAGCCGTCGATCACCCCGACCATCGGGTTGATCGAATAGAGGAAGCGCCACTGTTCGGGCACCACGCTGCTGGTGAATCCAACCGGAGAAAGATACAACCCGAACTGCACCATGAACGGCACGATGAAACGGAAGTCCCGGTAGCGGACCATCAGCGCGGAGATCCACAATCCGGTGCCGAACGCGGCGGTCAAGGCCAGCAGCACGAACAGCGGGAGCAGGAACACCCGCGGGGTCGGCAGATATTGGAACCACACCATGGTCAGCGCCAGCAGGCAGGCCGAGATCAGGAAATCGACCAGGCTCGTGATCACGCTGCTGGCTGGCACCACAAGGCGCGGAAAATAAACCTTGGAGATCATGTTGCGGTTTCCGACCAGGCTGTTGCCGCTCTCGCCGAGTGCCGTGGCGAAGAACTGCCACGGCAGCAAACCGGCAAAGACCATTACCGGATAGGGAACGTTGCCCGAGGGCATCTTCGCCAGCTTGCCGAAAATCACCGTGAGAATCAGCATCGTCAACAGTGGCCGCAGCACCGCCCAGGTGATGCCCACCACCGTCTGCTTGTAGCGCACCAGGATGTCGCGCCATGCGAGGAAATAGAACAACTCCTTGTAGCCCCAAAGGTCGCGCCAATACTGCTTTTCGGCCCGGCCGGCTTCGATCGTGATCTCGTGCATCGTGGGTGGTATGGGATGGTTGATGTGGGATGGTGGATTCAACGGGGGGCTGACGGTTCAGCGGCGGGAAACCATTCCTGCTGCCGCCGAATCAAGCACCTCCCCAAGTTGTTGCAAATAACGGGATGACGTATGGTGATCGAGCGCATGGCGTCGTCCCTCCACACCCATCTGCGCGGCTTCGGCCGGCGATTCGATCACACGCGCCATCGCGGCGGCCATTCCCTCGACGTCGCGCTCGTCCACCAGCAGCCCGGTCACCCCGTGCTCGATCACCTCGCCGAGCCCGGCGTGACGGGTGGCGATCACCGGCAGGCCGGTCATCATCGCCTCGAGCATCGCCACCGGCGTGCCCTCGCTGTCGCCGGCATTCGGGCCCACCCGCGGCGTCACCGAGTGCTGCACGAACGCGGTTGCACGGCGCATCCACCGCGCCACCTCGTCTGGCGAGAGGATTCCGGGGAACTCGACAACCTCGTCGAGGCCAAGCGCCTCGACGAGGTTGTGCATCGTTTCAAACAACGGTCCATCGCCGGCAAGCGCCAGACGCGCCTCAGGGTGCTTGCGCCGCATGCGATCGAATGCCAGCAAGGCAAGATACGGTGCTTTCTTATCCACAAAACGCCCGACCCCGAAGAATAGCGGCTCTGTCGGAGCCGAGGCCCGCGGTTCGAACCGCTCCGGGTCCACCCCGTAGCGGATGAGCGTGATCTTGTCGGCCGGGATTCCCAAGCCGACCAGCGCCGCGCGCATCCGCACCGACACCGCGATCACTTGCGCACACTCGCGCCCGAACTGCCGGTAAGCGTCGCGGCAGCGCGCGATTTCCGACTCCATGTGCGCGTCGTAGCCGTGGAAATGAACGACCAACGGAATCGACAATTCACGGCACAACGGCAGCAATGCCATACCGGTGCGACCGTAATTCGCCAACACCACATCGACGCGCCGCCGCATCAGCCGCCGCCGCAGTTCGAGGGTCTGCATCGTCACCTGTCGGTTGGCCGTCGAACCCAGTGTCCGCAACATGTCCAACATTCCGCCGGGCGACCGCCGCCACCCGATCGGCCCGCCAGGCACCGTCTCCGATGCCACCGGCCCGCCGTGGATCCGCAGCGCGCACGGCAAGCGCTCGAACTGCATGTGAATGAACGTCTCCGAATACCCGGAGTCGCTCGGTGATGCGACGCAGACTGTCATTTGAACAATTTTTCCAATATTTTCCTGCCGACCCTGCGGACACGCCTCGCCAATGGCACCGGAGGTTTCGGATTGATCGGCAGATCGAGGCATTCGGGCCAGAGTCTGGCAATCACGGTGCGGAAGAACGGATAGGCCGGTTCATCCCGCAGTTCAGGATCCACCGACAGTGCTGCCTCCAGCACGCGCCGGCAATTGAAGGGAGCGAAGATTTCCCTCCATGCCAACAGGAACTCCTGCTGACTCGAGGCAAGCCAGCTTCCCATCCGGTTTTCCCAGTAGAGCAGATCCCGTGCGTCATAGGTGTAAACCTCGCCCAGCCCGTCCTTCCATCGTTCCATGGCACGTATCACAAACGGCTGCATGTCCAGACCGGTCGCCCGGGCCAATGCTTCCGGCGTGAACGAGGCCCTGGCATCCAGCCCCGATTTATGTCCCATGAGGCTGCAACGTGCGACCTCGGCAACATGGCCGCTCACCGCCGTCTTTTCAAGATTCAAGGCATCGTGAATTGCCTGCGCGCCGAACACCCATTTTTCATGGCAGAGCTGGTTGCTCGAAAAATACAGCTCCCGGAACTCATCGCGCAACTGGCAATCGGAATCGATGACCCGGTGTTGCAGGCCTAAATTCGCCGCAAGTCTGCGGGCGATCACCAGATCGGGGTCGGATTCCTGCATGTCACGCTTCTTCGAGGTGACGAACAACACGTCACGGGCGACCGGCCTTGCCGCGGCCAGTATTATCCGGCTGTCGAGTCCGGCGGTGAGCGTGACTGCCAGCGGGCAGCGGGTGTGCATCGCCGTGATCAATCCGCGCAGGGTCTCACCGACCACTTCGGCGGCCTTGTCGGGTGTGGACGGCGTGAATCCCTTGTCCGGCCAAAAGCGGCGCGCTGCGCCGGTCCGGACGCTCAGCTCGTGATTCGGCGGCAGGCGCCGGATCTCACTGTAGGGTGAAGTATCCCATGGCCACCATTGCTCGGCGTTACGGGCATAGGCCTCGGATGCGATGAATTCCCGCGCCTCGGGCGAGATCTCGAGGCTGAGGAATTCCGCCAGAATACCGGGTTCGGACGCCGCCCAGAAGGCCCCGGTCGACGCCACGTCGGTATGGAACATCTGCCGGAGTCCGGCAGGATCCGCGAAGATCCTGACGTCGTCGGACTGCGCGATGATCAGCAGCCAGCGGCCACCGAAACGCCCAGTCAGATCGAGCGGCGAAATCCCCGGCCGCGCAGCGAGTGCCATTTTCCCGACGATTTCCGCATCGCCAAGGTCCGGAGCATCCGGATCCAGGATGAAGCCCAACAGCGTGATCTTCAACCCGTCACCATGGGCCTGCGTGACGTTCAATGCCGGATGCGCGGCCAAGTGCAGCGCGGGACCGACTTCATACCGGTTCCATGTCGCCAGCCGCTCAAGCGGGCGCGGCCCGAGGACAAATTGCCCGCGGCGCCAGATTTCCTGGTTTGGATCGTTCATCGTCATTTCAGTTGCGCCGGACTGCGGCAAGGCGATTCGCGCATGCGTGCGCCACCTCCCTGACGGCTGCGAGCGACCGCCGTAGTGCCGGACGCAGGCGCATGCCGCTACGGTCAGAGGCCTGGTCAAAGACATGTACCAATGAATAGATCCCTTCCGGGTGAACCCGGGCCAGGCGTTCCAGAGTCTCGCGAAGTTCGTCCTTCAGCGGGGCCAGATCAGCCGCGGAAGGGACCATGTAGCAGGGCATCGTCAGTTGCCGGCCGTAGAGGCCGCTGATGAGACCGAAGTCCGCGCGCAAGGAATCCGAATAGGCTTCCAGACAGGCGATGTAGGCCCGCAACGTGCGGGAAAAACCCCTCGCGTTCGACGCGGATCGGGAGGCGCTTTCCGGATGCTCAAAATAATAATAATAGGTCCGGGGCAGCACGACCACCCTGGCCGCCTTGGCAAAACAGCCGATGTTGACGATGTAATCTTCCGCCGCATCCACTTTGCGCTCGAGACTTAGAAGGGCATGCGGACGAATCAATTCGGCCCGGTAAAGCTTGTTCCAAAGGACGCCCGAACCGAACTCCAGGCGGCAGAATCGTTCCAGGAGGCGGTCTCCGAACACTTTGCGGCGGCGGAAGCGCACCTTGTGCCGTCCCGTCTGTCCGATCGCCGTCGCCAGGACCGCGCCGCAGATCACGATGTCCGCTCCTTGTCCCGCAGCCGCCTCGGCAAGCAGCGCGGCGATCATCCCGGGGGCAAGCCAATCGTCGGCATCCGCGAATCCAATGAATTCACCCTGCGCCACAGCCACTCCCCGGGACCGTGCCCCGTGAACCCCTGCGTTCTCGCTGAGGTGAATCGCCTTGAGACGGGAATCCTTCGCGGACATTTCGTTAAGGATGTCCGCAGTGTCGTCGGTGGAGCAGTCGTTGACCACGATCACTTCAATTTTCCGGTGGCTCTGGCAGAGGATGGAATCAACACAGCGCCGGAGGTAAGCGCTGGCGTTGAAGGCGGGCACAATGATGGAAACCAGAGAAGGCATGGTCGGAATCATATGAACTGAGGCGGTCCTTTCACACGCCGTCCCGACGGGTGCCGAAATGCCGGACTACGGATGCTCTCATGCGCTCAAGCAAGCCGAACCCCATTGTGCGCACCAACAACGCGCCCACCGGATTCCGATAAGCCGTCTTGTACCACTCCGGGGAGAGTTGCCGCGCACGTTCCGCAAGCATCGTTCCCTCGCCCAACGCTCCTTCCATGGCGGCCTTTTTCGCGAACCAGGATGCCCGTCGGGCGATTGCCACACGACGGGCATCCGTAAGTTTGTCCTTCCTTTCAAGTATCCCGGCAGAGTGAAGCAATGTATCGGCGATCGCCGCATGCATCCGCCAACCGGCCGAGCGGCTCACGCTTCCATGGTGTGGCCGGATGCGGACTCCCAACTCGCCATTCGAACGGAATAGCAGGCCGTGTTCCGCAGCAAGACGCAGGTGAAGGTCGAGATCCTGGGCTTGCCGCAGCGACTCCCGGAAGCCCCCCACCGCAATCAGAAGGTCGCGTTTATGCAGCGGTGCGCTCGTTTGCGGGGCTCCCGAAGTAAGAATCGTGTCGAGATCATGTTCCTCGTATTCCCAACAGGCAGGCCCGGGATTTTCCCCATTGCGCGAAACATAGGGGAAATATCCGATTTTGCAGCAAGGCAGCACCTCTTCCCCCGCTTCATCAGCCATCCGCAGTTTGCTCTCGATGCAACTTGGCAGAAGAACGTCATCGGCATCGAGGAACTGCACCCAGTCGCCCCGCGACAGGGCCAGACCCCGGTTCCGGGCGGCGGCACCGCCACGGTTGGGTCCGAATTCATGGCGGACCCGATCCCCGAATGAGGCGATCACTTCACGGCTTTGGTCCGTCGATCCATCGTCGATCACGATGACTTCGGTGTCGCTCCAGGTTTGGTCCAGGGCACTTTGGATGCATTCGCCTACCCAGGGCCCGGCATTGTAGCATGGTATCACAATACTTACCATCGGCACTGTTCATTGATTTAGAACTCGATTCATTGCTTTGATCGCCTGGGGCCACGAATGGACCCTTTCAGCATGATTTCGCGCAACAACGGATGCCTCGGTGATATCCGCATCAATGCATTCCTTCATGCATCTTGCCAGGTCCGAAGGGTCGGGGACACTCACATGGATGGGATTGCCCCCTACCTTTCCAATCCGGTTATCGCATCGGATGGCCCTGAAGAGGGGCAATTCGTTCATCGGCGCGGCATCGGTTGAGACAAGCGGCATGCCGGAAGCCAGGGTCTCGATCATCTGAAGGCCGGTTCCTTCGAAATACGATGGCTGGATCGCGACATCGCCAGTTGCGAAGAGTTCATGATTTTCTTCGACGGCGGGCAGCAGGGTCACATTCCGCGGGATGCCGGCTGGGAGTTCTGCCTGGCTGTGAATGAGGATGGAGATGTCGGGCACCTTCCTTGCCGCCTTCAGAACCACATCCAGGCCCTTTCTCGGCGGGCCTTTACGATGTCGGATCCAACCGGGAAAATAAGGGCAGACACCTCCCTGCCCGTTGATGAAGAGGAAGCTTTCGCACTTTCTTCGAACCACCGGCCGGAACCGGTTGGTGTCCACGGGTGCCGGAACATGCTCCAGCTTCCAATTCGCGCCTCTTTCGGCC
The DNA here is from genome assembly GCA_041686775.1 of Luteolibacter sp. GTDB lineage: Bacteria > Verrucomicrobiota > Verrucomicrobiia > Verrucomicrobiales > Akkermansiaceae > Luteolibacter. The sequence goes on from JAWLDG010000001.1 coordinate 135,468, forward strand.
TTCCACTTGGAGAGAAGATCGAAGGTATGCCGATTCGGGCAGACAAATGCATCGATTTCATCAATCCACTTGGATGCCGGATTGAGCCACTCCCAATTCGCGATGCATGCCACGGCGATCCCCCGTTGCCGGGCCAGGCCGGGCAACTCGCCGATCAGGGGCTGCTCGTAGAATAGAAGGCAGTCGATCTCTCCGAGCCAGTCCTGAATACGATCTTCGCTGGCAGTGATTGGAGAAACCACTACAGGAAGATCCGCCGGCGTCTCCATTGAGGGTTTGCTCGGATGCTCGACGATCAGCCATGTCGCGATTGGCAGCTTGTCGATGAGATCGCGGTTCTGATAGCCGAGTCCCGTGGCCGTATTGAATCCCGACAAGCCAATCCTCATCGGTCCCCTCACTTCGAAGTCCCATCGATCGAGGAGATTCTCCGCCTGATTCATTCTCTCTGGTCGGGTGTCCATCCGTTCATGCCCGCCGCTCGGCCGCTTCGTTGTCGATGCTCATCAAAAAATCCGCCAGTTGAGCGGTCAGCGTTTGACGCTCGAAGACCTTTGTCACGCCCGGCTCCCGGGTGTGGGAGAGGGTCCCGGCTTCCCATTGGCGGAAAAAATGGCGGATGCCCTCCGCCATTCCCTCCACATCGTCAGGCCCGGTGATCCGGCAATTTCCGGCTGTTTCCACGAACCGCCTGGCGTCTCCCTCGGGGAGCGCGGCGAGAATCGGGTTCCCGCTGCCGATGTATTCGTAGGTCTTGCCCGGCACGATCGACGCGTGACGTCCCGGCTTCAGGCTGTGCAATGGCAGGAAAAGCAAATCCGCGGATGCCGTTTCCTTGACGCTCTCGCTGTGCCCCAGGTAGCCGGTAACCCGCACCTTGTCGGCCACGGCACTCCGGGAAATCAACTCCTTGTCCGCATCCGACATCACGCCGGCGAACACGACCTCAAGCGCTTCATGAATCGCCGGGTCCGTCCGCGAGATTCGTTCCAATGCCTGGAGCAGGTAAAAGGGGGAGCGGGGCAAAACCTCCATTCCGGATTCGCAACGTCCGAGTATGCGGTAGATCGTCCGCCGGCGTTTCTGATGCATCCCCATTTTCGTGTGGAATGTGCCGGTGTGCACAATCCGGAATTTTCCGCCGCGTGTCACCGTGCCGGCCATGGAAAAATCCGCGGGATCGTAACCGTTGGTAATCGCGGTGACCGGGCGGTTCCGGAACTCCGGGAAGGCCGCCAGCAAGCGGTCGCGGGCCACCGGCGTGTTCATGACAATCCCCGCCGCACTCGCAAGTGACTTCCGCATCTTCCGCAGCTCCGCCAATCGATGGGCGAAGGTCCGGTAAACCTGGAATTCATCCAGCGCCCAAGGATCCCGCAGGTCGGCGATCCAAGGCAATCCATGCTCCCGGGAAAGCCTGGTTCCGATCTCCGCGTCCTCGAAGGGGGACATGCTGACGAAAATGAACTCCGGCCGATGCTCGCGGATCGCGGCTCCGGCAGCGCTCAGGAAAGCCTCGTGCCGTAGTTTCGAACGCAGAGCCGCGTTCGTTTCCTTCACATTCCATTCCGCTCGATACACCGCAAGCGCCTCCGGAACATCGCCCATCAAGGTGCGGTCCTCGGGCGTCCGCCTGTCGGCCGGGTCGGGCTTGGCTGTCACCACCACCGGCAGCAGCCCGGCATCAGGCAGAAATTTCACGAACTTCGAACTTCTCTGCACACCGGCACCACCGGCCGGCGGAAAGAAATGTGAGATGAACAGGAATTTCCTCATCTTCGCCGAAAATTCTTTTCAAGCCGTCCGAACCACGCGGGATGGAGCGCAAGCAGCGCCCAAACGGGATTGCATGTCGGATCGCGCCACTGGATTCGAATCCACTGCCGCCCTGACGGTCGCCACACCGCTAAAGGCCCAATCAATGACGGTGACCAGCATGCCAATCAATGGACATCCCGACCCATGGCAGGTTTAGGCAGATCCATGGTTCGAATGATCCGTGCGGGGATTCCACCCACGATGGCGAAGGGCGGCACATCCTTGGTGACCACCGCGTTCGCGCCGATCACCGCCCGCTCACCCACCGTGACGCCCTTCAGAATCACGCAACCCTCGCCGAGCCAGGCACCATCCCCGATCACCACCGGTTTGGTGACCAACCCGCCCATCCACCTTGCGGGAAGATCCGGATCGTCAAACACGTGATCGTGATCGGTGATGTAAACACCGCCCGCGATCAGGACATTCCGCCCGATTTTCACGGATTCCGCCGCTCCGCAGTGGAAATTCAAATGGATCACGGTGTCATCGCCGATTTCAAGCTTGGGTCCCGTTTCATTCGCGGTGCCAAAAGCCTCGATCCGGGATCCCTTCCAGATGCAAACCCGCTTTCCTATGCTTGCCAATCGCATGTTTGTTAGAATCTGGGGCGCGCTGACGCGCGACCTGAATCCGAAATCCCCGAACCGCCATGACCACCTGAGGTAGTGGAAGCATGCGGACAGCAAATTCATCAGCCTCCGGCAGGGATTGGGGCGCTGGGGCTTCGCTCGGGTTCCGGAAGGGTTCATCATCCTGTGGCTTGTCGCGGGCCGCCGACTTCCCGATTCCGGTCAGAGGCCATCTCAGTTTCGTCAACCGAACCGGCATCCGCCGTTGCGTTCAACATCGCGGGAAGACATCCTATGATAATCCAGAAGAACACATACATCTGATCGAAGTAGGAGATCGAGAGAAAGGTCACGCTGTGGGCGAACAGGGCGGCGCCCAAGCACCATAGTGTGAATTCCTCGCCGGTCCCGGCCAGGTCGAATTCGCGGATTCTCCGCCCGAGTTGCTTGAATGCCGACCATTGCACCGCAACCAGGCAAAACAGCAGCGGCAAGCCGCCGATCACCCCGAGATGCAGATAATAATTCGTCAGATCGGCCTGGGACAGTCCGGGCACGGAGGTTGGCAGGGAGTAAGGCATCCAGTGGCCGGTCAGATCCGTGCCCCACAACCACCATTCGTCCAGGCGTTCCACTCCAACATCAATCAGATAAGCGCGGTGCCACCCGGTGCTGCCTCCGACAAAGTCCATCAGGGCCATGAGATACCAGATCGGCCGTTCCTTGATGAGATGCAGCACGACAAGCATGCATATCGTCGCGATCTGGATTTCTCTCAGATAGGCCCTCATCCGCCAGAGCGCGATGGCTCCCATGCCGAGCAGCACGGTGCTGATAGGTCCGCTGGATGCGGAGCAATAGGTGATCGCCAGGCATGCGGCAAGACCGGTGGATGCAAGTCTGCGTCGTGATCTCCAGAGGGGGATGAAAAGGGGAATCGAGGACGCGCCGACCGTTCCGGCAAGGATGGGAGTGCCGAAGGGTCCCTGTGCCCGGATTTTTCCATCCCTCACCAGCGATGTCGTTTTCTGAGCCCCGAGCTTGGAATAGGGATTGATGCCGGTCTGCTTCTCAAGGACCATCAGGAACGCGAAAGGAATCAGGGCGATAGCCAGCCCTCTCGCCAGACGTTCAAGCACTTCGTCCGTTGCCAGATAGGCCCGGGCATAATAATAGGTTCCCAGCACATTCAGGACGAGACCGATTCTGAATATGTAAGGGTTGGAAAAAATCGCTTCATGCCCGACCGCGCTCAGCAGCGCCACGGCCGCGAAGACCATCATCAGGCGGTCAAGTGTGGAGTGCCAATCGATCCGGACCATCCCGCGGGTGGCCGCTCGCAGCAAGCCGACGACGATGACCAGGCGTGCGACGGTGAAGCCCCCGATATCAGCGGTGTATGGAGTGTGGCAGGCAGCCAGCAACAACGGAACGAACGCCCATTTCAATGGCAGGGCCAACTGCAGCAACAGCAAAACAATGCATAAGGCAAGCAGGGGACCGTTCACCTTGTGTCAGGCGGGTTGCTTGGCTCTTGCCAATTGAAGGGAGGAGGCGGCGGGGAGCGGGAGCCACCCATTCCAACCCGCGTTTACGGATCGCCCTGACCAACCAATTCGACTCCGAAACCTGTGGGTGTGAAGGGCTTCTGGGACATGATTTTGATGTAGCTGTCCTGGCCCGTCCATCCATCCACTCCGGTGTCGAAATCCACCTGCCACCAGGTGATGTTGTTGGAGTCCGGCCCTACCGGTCCAGCAACGATTGTGCCGGTGGCGTCCGCGCCCTGCGCACCCAGCAAGGTGGCGGTCAGCGCCCCGCTATCCCGCACGTTGGTGTCCTGGGTGACCTGGATCCTATCCCCCAGCGCGAAAACGCCTGAGGGAGGATTGGTTGGAGGTCCAGCGGATCCAGGCACGGCGTTCTTGTGGACGTTGTAGAACTGCTTGTGAAACGCGGGGGTCGGATTGGAGTTGAACTCGCCACCGTATCCGGCGCTCTGCTCGTAATTCAGATGCCGCTCCTGATACTGGAAAAACGGCTCCCAGTTCGCAAGGGAGCGCAGCCCCATGGCTCTGGCGGCCATGGCAGGGCCCGTCAGTTGGCCGCCGCAGGTGTCGCGGTAGTAGGCGTTCCAGTTGTTTCCATCCCGCGACGGGTTGTCGTTGTGGGTTTCCCCCCACTCGGGCAAACCGATGTCGGCGGCGGTGTAGGGAAGGCGGGGACGTCCGTCCGCCGTGTATCGGGGGCGGTCCACGTCAGCCTGGCTGACAAAGAAGGTTTGGCAGAATTCCGAGAACTTCATCTGCGACCCGTCGCAACGGCTTTTGAGTTCGGCATCGTCCAAGGTGGCGGCTGCAACGAGCAGTGGCGAAAATCGTCCGATATTGTGCCCTCCCGTGTCATACCAGCGCCCGCCGTCGGCGAGGATGCCGTAGATGTCGATTCCGTATTGCACGAGCCGGGTCAGCAGCGTCTGCTTCTCGGCATTGGTGTAGTCGAGATTGAGCAGAAGAGCCGCATCGCCCGTCCTGCTGGCCATGTCCCTTCCATATCCGCTGGGGGCCATGTAGCTCGTGTGAAGATATCGCCCTGTCCAGGTGAGGTCCTGCTCATACCAGGTCTTGTCGAAATAACCGGCAACCGTCGAGATGCTCGGTTTGGAGGACAAGGCCGACGAATTCAGCGTGTTGAGAGCGCTGTAATCGAGGTCTGCGGCTTTCCACCTGCTCGCCCGGCTGCCATCTCCGATGTAGGGAGGCCGGAAGCTGCCACCGGCCGGAACGGAATCGACCACAGTGAGAATGACGAAGGCTTCAAACTGCGTGTATGTGGATACAGCGGACTTGGAGATGGATGAGACCACCGAGCTGTTGGCGGCTACAGCCAGCGGCAAATTGGTGCCTGCGTTCAGGGCCGCGTTGTAGGTGTTTCCCCAAATCCTGTCGTCAAATCCCTGTGCCCTGCCCCTCTTCGGGTTGACCATCGTTCCATTGCGACCCGCGGCCGGAGTGGGGGTGATCTGAGTGATGACCACGGGTCCGAGAACCCACCAATCGCCGTTGGCATACTGCCCGGCGGTGTAATCCTTGTCGAATTTCCAAGTGACTCCGTGTCGGGTGATCGAGGACGCTGCTTCGGTATAAAGCGGTGCCCATGCGAGAAGAAGGGCAATCAGGAGAAAAATTTTCATGGCAGAATCATCGGGTTGGCTGGAATTTATTAAATTTTTCTTAAAATTCAGGGCGCGGGTTGCAATTTGCCCCGGGTCTGACATAAGGCAAGCTTAAATTTCAAAAATTCCATCTCCGCCTATTTTTCAAGAAATCCGAAAGGCTCTCAAAAAAGACAAGCGCGCCGAGATGCGCTGGAATGGCAGCAACGGAATACCTCAAACACGAAGGAAGAACTCTCGCTGCAATTATCCGTGATCTTGTCGCAATGCCATCACCAGATGATCCATGGTGGTTGCGGGCAGGGTGTTGGCATGAATGAAGACCCCCCGCAGCCATGGAATCGCACGCCGATGTCGGTGCCCCGTGAAGAGGATCATAGGCCCGGGAGGCAGGAGCCACAACCGGAGCAGGTGCGGTATCCAGCCCTTGGCCAAGCCCCGGACCGGCAGAATTTTGATTCTGGAAGACACCAACGCGAGGGTTTCCTCGCAGGCGTCTTCTGTCATATGGATCTCGAAAACGGCGGCCGGGAAACGGTCTAGCAGACACTCCATGTTTTCCTTCCAGCGCCCCACGCCCATCGGGCAGAGGATGGTGATGCGTTTCGAGGAACGGTGTTCGGGATACCACTTCGCGAGTCTTGTGCGCAGGTTAAGGACGTCTTTCCTGCCCGAATAAAGCTCGAAGGGATCGACTTCACGGGGCAGGCGCTTGAGTTTGACGGTGAGTTCCCGGAAGCCGCTGTTCTTCCCGCCGACCAAGTGCGCGGTGGCTTCTACCTTGGGGCGCATGTAACTCATTTTGAACTGGGAGGCGAATACCGAAATGAGGCGCAGCTTGGCGGGCATCTCGGCGCTCACATCGTGGATGACACGCCCGGTTACCGCGCCGGCGGATTCCAGTGCCGCCAGCAGTTGATCGGTGTGCCGCGGAAACGCCATCGCATAGGGCACGTCCTGATACATCCGGACGTCGAAATGCAAACCATCCGCCGCGGCGCGGACGAGCGCGATCAGGCATGCGTTGCGGGTCGTCTCGTGATCGGCGCTGCATCCCACGCCGAGCGGGATCCATATCTCGCTGGCATCGGTTTGCCTGAGTAATTTACCGATGAGCGCGGTGGCTGTTGCGAGTTCCTCATCGAGGGCTGAGTGGTTTTGAAACGCGGAGATCGCCCGACGGTTCTTGTGGAACCATTCCAGAGTCCAGTTTCCGGGATGGTAGCGAAGCGGCGCGTCGAGGCCATCCAGCACCATGTGTTTGCCACCCAACAGCCGCATTGCGAGTTCCGACTCGCGGCACCGCAGCTCCGTCACCGTATCCACATCGAAGTAATCGCGCCCGATCTTTTGGTAACTGGTGAAATTGGAGCGTCCGGCGACGGTGGCGACGGTGAATTCGCATGTCCCGCGGTTTTTCCACATCAGCCCGCCGACGCTCAGCACCGCGTCATCCATGTGCGGCTCGATGATCAGAATTTTCCTGCGCCGGCTGGCCGTCTCCCGGGGATCGGCGAACTCGACCGCTTCGGATTCGTGGAGTTTTTCCAGACAGGCGTCGGCATCGGGGAAACGCTCTCGGAGTGTGGAAACCGGAGTGCCGCCATCGATCGCATTCCAGACCGCCGCTTCGGCATCGCTGAGTTTCAGTGACGGCCGCCTCGATATCAGGAAATACAGATCGCCGTCCCGCAGTTGGAAATGCGGACGTCTGAGTGGTATCCGGTCCGGGTTCTGATGGATCATCGGTGTTTGGCAATGCCACGGGTTCCGTTTCGCGCGAAGTGTCCGCGTCAGGTTTCGTTGCCGTTCACCGGCTCCCAGCCGGCACACCATTCGTGGCGGCGCCGGAAAACCGCGCTCCACACATCGTCGCGGCCGTCACGGCCTCCGCCCTTGCGTTCAGGCGGGCGGAGGAACTTGCTGCCGACCGCCCTGATGCCTGCCGTGGCGATCAGGGTCCAGCGCCCAAGGACGGCCGCAGGCGGTATCCAATGTTCCCTCATTACCGTCGCGCGGCCTTTCAGGACTTTGACCAGCTTGTCCTCGCTGGAAGGCTCGGAGCCTCCACCGTAATGAATAATGGTCGCCTTGGGCGTGATTTTGGGACGCGCACCGAGTTTTCTCGCCCGCAGGCACAAATCGACCTCGTCGCCATACATGAAAAACGTCGGGTCGAATCCTCCCAGTTCCTCCCAGAGCGGCCTGTCGATCATGAGAAAGCAACCCACCACGATGTCCACGTCGCGCTCCTTGCTCAGGTCGTCCCACTTGTGGATCGACTCGGGATTGAAGAATTTCGATTTTGGAAAAAGCCATGTCAGCCCGAATCCGCGGCAAATGCTGCTCCATAGAGTCATGTCATTCCAACATGACGCATTGATCGAGCCGTCAGGGAAAACCGCCCGGCCGCCCCAGACCCGCGCCTCGGGCGTCGTGTCGGCATAATCGAGCAGGCGGTCGATCGCGTCGTCGAGAATGAGCGTGTCGGGATTCAGTAGAAGCAGTCTCTTTCCGCGCGCCATTTCAGCGGCGGCGTTGTTGCCGCCCGCGAATCCGAGGTTGTCCGGGTACGCGCGCAGTCTCACCTGCGGGAACCGCGCGCGTATGGCTTCAGGTGTTCCGTCCTGTGAGTTGTTATCCAGCACGATGACTTCGAAATCATGCTTTCGCGTCTGCTCGAAAACCGACCTGATGCAGTCCAAGGTCATCTCCCGGGTGTTGTAGGAGATGATGATGATCGATGCCGCCGGAGATGGATCGGACATATTGCGATAGGTTTTGCGGAAAGTGGCGGGAGAGGCTCAACGACCACGCCATGTGGCGAGGGGGCGGGGACGGTTTGCTTTGGCAGTGACGCGCAGGCGATCGATCAACTTTCGGGCCGGCCGGGGTTCCGTAGTGAGGATGCGATCCAGATGTGCCGGGGTGAACGAGCGCCGGACCGTGGTTCGCGGCTTGAGCCACCACCCGGAGTCGCATTCGCCGCCGTCGCTGGTGAAAACGGATTGATAGCCGGCGTTCTTCAAAATGCGCAGCACCCTGCGGTCGTAATCCCCGAACGGGCAGGCTGCGGATTCGACTTTCTTCCCGAGCAGGTTCTCCAACGCCTTACGGCTGCCTGCCACCTCCTCCTGCAAGCGTTTGTCGTCGAGGCTTCGCCACGGCTGGTGGTTCACGCCGTGGCTGCCGATGGTCATGCCATGGCCGTCCAGTTCGCGGATCTGTCCGGCATCCAGGAAAGTGGACATCCCCACGCGGCCGGAGCAGACGAAAAACATCGCCTCCATGCCCCTGCGGAGAAGCGCTGGAAGCGCGATCCCGTGATCGGAGGCGTTGCCGTCATCAAAGGTGATTAGAATCCGATCGTCTCCCATCACGCGGTCGAGGATACTTTCGAAATGTGATGCATTCAGCCAGCAGTCGGCCTCGCCGGCATCGATATCGCGTGGCACCGGCCCCAGTCCGTGGAAATTCAATATGACCATGGCGGAAGGCTCACGAGGTCTTCAGGCGTGTGCTGCGGAGCAGCCGGTCCATTTGCTCCTTGCGGACATGATCGATCACATCCGGTCCGATGATTCGCGGGCGTCTTAGGACCGCGGCCATGCAGTATCCGATCCACCAGGCGACGGCACCGATCACAAACGGCCGGTCCTTGAGCCGGCTGAGACATTTCACCGACTCGAACAGAGGGTGATAGCCCGCTGCGTAATCCCGCAAGCCCATCTGCCACTTGCGGCGGACCACACCGCCCTGCGAGACATTGCGCGGCTTGAGGTGATCGACGACCAGCTCGGTGAACAAACGCGTGCGATATCCGTGCATGCGGGCCATCGCACAGGCCATGCCGTCCCACCCGCCTTCCGGAATGGGAATCAACCCGCCGATTTTCTCGAAACATTCGCGGCGGAAAAACTGGACCGCACCGGGAACATCCTGCCGGTTGAGCGGAAACCGGTCGCGCGGCAGGCCAATGTCAATCACCACCCCGCCGGCAAGCCCGAGTTCGGGTTCCGCCACGAAGCGCCCAATGAGTTGTTCAAAATAGTCGCGCTGGAAGGTGACGTCCGAATCGAGCAGGCCAATATAGTGATAATCGTCGCATCGCAGGTGCCGGATTCCCTTTTCCGTGTTGTGGACCACGGCGGCAAAACTCCGGCCTGGCCTCGGTTCGAGCGCCAGCAGGCGGATCCACGGGTGCTCCGTGGCCGCGGCGCGAACGATTTCGTCGGTCTTGTCGGTCGAGCCGTCGCTCACTATCACCCACTCGCGCGGCGGCACGCTCTGTCCGACCACCGAGCCGATGGTCTTGCCGATCGTGGCCTCCTCGTCGCGGACGGGTGTGACCAGAACGTATGCCGGATGGTCCGTCATGGCATTCAGGCGTGAATGAAATCCCGCAGCGCGCGGATCAATCCCTCGTCCGCGTGGGGCGGGATCGGGTGGTTGGGGGTCAGTTCGTCGAGGCGGTCGAGGGATTCGAACAACTCGTCGTCGTCGAACGCGACGTTGATCTTGCGCATCTCCTGAAGCTGGCGGGCGGTGGCGAACTGGTGATCGTTGCGCGTCTCGCCCAGCGCCCCACTGCGCGGCATGACGAGGATCGGTTTGGAATATTGCAAGGCCGAGAGAATGGTCCCCATGCCGGCGTGGCCGACCACGATGCGCGACGCGGTCAGCCTGCGGGTGAACTCGGCCGGTTCGAGCATCGCCGCGTGCTCGATGAACCCGGGCCGCCAGCCGCCATGGCCGATCTGGGCGAACACGTCGCGGCGGTCCCTCTGGTTTGCCCAGCGGTCCACCGTGCGCACCAGTCGGTCGAATGGGATATCACTGCCAACGGTGACGAATATCATAACACGCTGCCGAAACATTGCGGCCCGCCGTCGCGGGCCAGGTGGGGCCATTGGGTGAGCCAGAGATCTGCGATGCGTCCGGCCTTGCGGCCGGACATCGAGAGTTCCTCCGCGTTGGCGATGCTGTCGATCCAGACGACGCGCGCGCCGAGCCATTTGCCGATGCGCAAGGCGAAGTAGCCCGGAGCGGCACCGGTAGTGACGATCGCGTCGGGCCGCAGGCGCAGCAGCAGGAACAGAATGCACGCTGCCGAGCGCAGCAAATTCCACTTGTTCCATCGGTTGCCGTCCGGCACCACATGAAAGCGCGCGTTGGCATCCAAATCGGAACGATATCCCTCCTTCACCGTGGCATATACGACATCACAACCATCGAACGCAGGCCTGAGGCGCAACAACTGGATCCAGTGTCCGCCACCGGAGGAAATGGCCAAAACCAAAGGCCTGGCCAATCCATTGTTGGGAAACGGACTATTCATCGGACGTCCGATAGGCAACCATTGATTTGGTGAGGAAGAGAAAGCGCTCCCTGAGTATCCTGCAATCCGGATAGAGGAAACGGAACATCGGAATATCCAGCAAATACGGTTCGTCATCCAGTTTCCGCATCGCCTGATCGAGATTGGCCGCTTTTCCGCGTTGTCCCATCCTGAACCACCTCCACATGCGGGCTCTCCACGGTTTGGGAAGCCAGTGGTGGAAAGGCTTGATGAAATGGGGTTCGATCGGAAACCAGAAACTCGGGGTTTGGACGAACAAATTGGGTGCCACGCGCCGGGTTTCGGCCGCAAAAGCCTTGATTCGATCCCAGTTTCCGACGTGCTCGATTGTGGAATTGGAATGCAGGATGTCGAAAGAATTGTCGGAATACTCCGGCATGTCACATGCGTCACCGGCCACGTACTGGAATCCTTCGGCATTCTCGTGGGCCAAATCGCAAGGGAGATTCAGAATAGTGATACTCACGCAGTGATGCTTGAGAAACTCATTGGGCACCGATTTCCAATATTGGGCCTTGCCGCCGACATCGAGGATTCTTACTTCGCCTTTGGCTTCATATACTCTTTTGATCAGGGCGAGCAAAGGACCGATCCGTTTTGCCCTCATCCGGGATCCGAAGGATTTCGGGTCGTTGTAGTTTGTCAACGTATCAATGCTCATATGCGTAAAACGATTCCTATATGGGATGAATCGGAGCCATGAATTTTCATCACGACGCCCCCCGGCTGAAGATCACGGCCGGGATGGTTTTGAAGAGGATCTGGAGATCGAGCCAGATGGACCAGTTTTCGATGTATTCATGGTCCATCTGCATCCAGCGCTCGAAGGAGATGTGGTTGCGGCCGCTGATCTGCCAGATGCAGGTGATGCCCGGTTTGACACACAGGCGCTTGCGGAACATCCACTCGTATTTCTTCACCTCCTCGGGTAACGGCGGACGGGGGCCGACGAGACTCATTTCACCGCTAAGCACATTGAAGAGCTGGGGCAGCTCGTCGATGCTGGTGCGGCGGATGAACCGCCCGATCGGGGTGATGCGGGGGTCGTTGTTGATTTTGAACGCGGGACCGTCGCGTTCGTTGAGATGGATCAACTCGGCCTTGCGCTGCTCGGCATCGGCGACCATCGAGCGGAACTTGTAGAGTTTGAACTTCCGCTGGTTCATGCCGACGCGTTCCTGGACGAAGAGGACCGGTCCGGGGCTGGTGAGTTTGATGAGGATGGCGACAACCACGAGCAGCGGGAAGAGCAGGATCAGCACCATGAACGAAAGCGAGGCGTCGATGACGCGCTTGACAAGCAACTGGAGCAGCATCTGCTCGCGGAACAGGGTGACGACGACCTCGTCCTCGAATTCCTCGATGTGGAGGTGGCGGAGCAGGTGGCCATCGGCGATTTCCGGCATGAGCCGGACGACGATGCCGAGTTCGCGCGCGTTCTGGATGATGCCGGCGATGTCGCTGAAACGGCTTTCCACCGGCAGGCAGACGATCACCTCGTCCACCCGTTGCTCGGTGAAGATGTCGCGGAGGCTTTGCAGTTCTCCAAGCAACTGCCACGGGCCATGAGGTTCCCCGTTCCAATTTTCCGCGGCTTGCGGAGATTCCGCGACGAAACCGACGATCTTGTAGCCTAGCTCGGGCCTGTCATCGACTCTCTCCGCCATCTGGACGGCGCGCCGGTTCGCGCCGATGACGAGCAGGTAGCGATAGTTGTAGCCGGAACGGCGCGCGCTCAGGAGCAGGATGCGGAGGAACAGGCGGCTCAGCACTCCGACACTGGTGACCAGCGTGAAGAAGATGAGAATGTTGGTGATGTTGAAGCTTTTGACCGAGAAGACCGCGCTGATGATCATCAACCAGAACGATGAGGCACTGGTGGCTTTGATGAGGTTTTTCAGTTGCGTGTTGAGCGCCACGAGGCGGTCCGCCTTGTAGCGGATGAAGTAATCGAAGATGCCTATCCAGCCAACGACCAGGATGAGCAGGCCGATCGCGTCCTCGATGCGGAAGGTGGCTTCGAGGATGTGTGTGCCGCCCCGCATGAAGATTTCGGGGCGGAAGTAGATGATGCCGATTGCCGCGGCCACCATGACCAGTTGATCGAACAACCGGAACATGTGGATGAGCATCTTGTGACGGAGCCGGATCATGGATGTGTGTGTGGGAGGGCGGGGGTTGGCTGGGGAAGCTCCTTGAACCAGGCGGCGAGTTCCCTCGCGACGGGATTCCAATACGAATCCCCGAAGGAGTTTTTAACATGGTCGAGGAACCCGGTGAGCATGCCGACGGGGTAGGTGGATCCGGAGCGGCCATTTCCGGAAAAGTCGATGTAATCGGGATGGATGTTGACCAGGGCGAGTCCGCCGTGACTTGCGATCCAGTCGAGTTTCCTTTTCCAGATCTCCGGGGTCGTTTCGCGCAGGAGGAGAAACAGGGTGGAGTCCTGGGGCAGGGAGTATGAGAGTTCGACGTATCCTTGGCCGTCCGTGCCTGCGGGAGGCTTCACCTGAAACGGGAAGATGGTGTGCGAGCCGACGGGTTGTGGCTCGAACGGATCGGTGTCGAAAGTGGACGCGTCGTAAAGCACATCCAGTTCGTGGAGCCAATCGAGCTGCCGCAGCATGAAACCTGAGCGGAAACCTACGGCATTCCATTTATTCAGGTATTGGTTAATGATGCGGGCTTTCTGGCTGAAACCCTCCCGGGATTTGTAAAGGTGTCCGTCGTGATAAAGATCGTGCACGCCGACTTCGAAATCGCGCTCGAATAGCCATTCGCGCAGCTCCACGGGATCGTCGTAGGTTCCTTCCGGAATGAAATTGAAGGATGAGCGGAAATCCCGCTCCATTTCCAGTTCCGCGAGTTTTCTGACGTTGCGGAGACCCGCTTCGGATTCCACGTCGTGGGTGAGCACCAGGGCGAATTGCTTGCCATGCGGCCAGCCCTGCCAGTCTGCCGGTTTCGCTGCGGCGGCGTGGTCGATGGGCCATGTGGCGGCGTTGCGCCTGAGCACCGAGGGGCTGTGGAAACGGCGGATCGCCCAGCGTAATGACGCGGGAATGAAAGGTTTGATATGATAATAGGCGCGTGCGAACGGTCCGGGAGGGGATCCAGCCATGGACTTGGGAGTGGAATGGAGGACGCGTTCACTCATGACTCGTGCTGTCTGTGGCCGTGCCGGCCAATCACCCTTCGCCAAGCAGCCACGCCGGACCGTGGGTGCGGGTTTTGTTGAAGATGCAGGAAACATCAGCCCGGCCTTTAATAAGCTCGGAGTAGCCCCACTTGAGGCTTTCGCGGGTGGTGTTCTGGGCGTCGAGCACGAGCAGCACCTTGTCCATGAAGCCCGCCATGGCGAGGGTGCGGCTGGTCTGGTCCACGGGCGGCATGTCGAAGATGATGTAATCGTATTCGCTGGCCTGGAGCATCGGCATCATTTCGTACAAGTGAATCGGAGTGAAGCGGGTGAGGCCGGTATCATCCCTGCGGGATGGAGCGTTGGCATAATAGAGGTTCTGGGGCCGCTCCCTGAATTCCGGTGCCTGGGCCAGCTTGAGCGCATTGGGCAGGGAGTGGCGGGGAATTTCCCCGAACAAGGGGTTTTCCTGGGGATGACACGAACTGAGATCCACGAGCAGGACCTTGACGCCGCGGATCTCAGCAAAAGATTTGGCGAGTCCGGCGGCAATGGTGGAGGTGCCGGCACCCTCCGACATGCCGGTGACCGCCACCAGTTTCGGTTTGTGGGTGATGTTGTTGACCTCGAAGTTGAAGATGATGCGGTCCCGGATGGTCTCCGAGTAAGGGAGGATGAAATGATCCGGGCGCTTGTTATCCGTCTCGGCCATTTCGAGGTTCCGTCCGTCGGATACGGCGGGCAGGTCGGCCTGGCGGTCGCCGATGCGGGGGGCATCGGCGTGTTTGCCGAGCAGCATCCCATTGCGATCGCCGCGGCGGATATAGGGGATGGAGAGAAGCAGCGGGAGCTGCAGGCGGGTATGAATTTCCACCGGCCGCTCGATCTTGCGGTTGAAGACCAGTTCGATGAGGAACGCGAGGCCGAGCCCGAACGCGAGGCCGCCGCCGGCAAGGCCGAGAATGATCTTTTGTATCAAGTCGTCGAAGGTTTTGACAGGCTCGGACGGCTTCTGGACCATGGTAATGTTGGGCATGCGTGAAGGGTCCAGAGTCATGTCGAGCCGGGCGTCCTTCAATTTGACTTCAAGGGAGCGGAATTCCGCATCTTCGAGTTGTTTGCGGCGTTCGATTTCCTCGATCTGCGCGCCGATGGCGTATTGTTCGCTGAACAGTTTGCGGATTTCCTGCAAGTGGGACTCGAAGACGTCGATTTTGGCGCGGATGGCGGCCAAGCGCGCTTTTTCCTGATCCAAGGCACGGCGCGGATCGCGGATTTCGGTAGGGGAGGCGAGGTTTTTTTTATCGCTGAGCCCGGGAAAGTCACGAAGCATGGAGATGCGTTTTTGGTCGTAAGTGGCGATCTGTTGCTGGTTTTGTGTGAGCAGCGGATTGCCGGGCTTGAATTTGATGCGGAGTTCAAGGTCCCTCTTCTGGAGGAGGGCGAGCATTTCCATCACCGCCCGGAATTCGGTGACAACTTGTGGTGGCACCTCTTCCGCCATCGATACGGCGAGGGGGGCATCCGCCGCCTCATCACCGGTGCTCTGCGACTCAGCGCCCATCGATTCGGTGAGCGACTTGATTCTGGCTTCCTGCTCCGCGAGTTCAGCCCGCGCCATCATCAGGTCTTCCTGGGTGCGTGCCCGCTGCGCGGACAGCGATTCGGTGGCGTCATCAAGAGACAGAATGCCCGTCCGGGTCCGCAATTCATTGAGTTCCGCTTCGGTCCTGGCGAGACGCTGGCGAACTTCCTCGGTCTGTTTGGAAACCATGTCGAACGCGGCCGCGGAGCGGTGGATGTCGAGGTGCTTCTGAAAATAGAGCTCGATGAGTTTGTCGAGCACGTCGCGGGAGAGTTCCCGCTCGGGATTGCCGAAGGTGATACGAAGCACGTTGGGGCTGGTGCCGGTGCCGACCGCGAGTTCGGAGGCGATGACACCCGCGGCCGCGGAGATCAAGTTGGCTTCCTCCCCGGGGTTTTGCGCCACGGCTCCGTCCAGCAGGCGATCCGTGCCGATTTCCGCGGCGACTTCCCTGGCGAGGTCCAGACTGGAGAGTATTTCGATTTCGGTGAGGATGATGGGGTCGCCGTGGCGGGCGCCACCAGGGCTTTTCATGGACGCGTAGGGATCCACACTGCCGCTTTCCACCACGTAACGAACCAGCAGTTTGGCGGTGGATTGATAGATCGGCTGTTGATAGCGGTACAATGCCGCGGCGGCGGCGAGTCCCGACAAGGTGAGCAGGGCGATCATCCACTTGTGTTTGAAGATCACGAAGAGGATGTCGCGCGGGTCGAAACCTCCTTGGGTTTCCTTGGACTGGTTTTTATTCATGAAAGAGTCGGTTAAGGGTGTGCGGATCAGGCTGCGATGCTGGCGCGGCAAACTTCCTTCACCGCTTGCACGACATGATCGATGTGATCCGTTGTCAACCCGGGGAATATTGGCAGCGATACCATTTCGGCGGCGAGTTTCTCGGTGACCGGCAGGCTGCCGCGCGGGTGACGCGGGCCGGCAAAGGCGGGTTGCAGGTGCACAGGGACCGGGTAATGGACCGCGCATCCGATACCGCGGGTGGTGAGTTCTCCGAGGACATACTGTTGGTCACAGACCCGGATGGCGTGGATGTGGTGCACATGCTCCGGGGAGTCGGCCCCGGTGGGACAGATCACTCCGGGGGTGTCGGCCAGGGCCGCGTTGTAGCGACGCGCGATTGCTCCGCGGGCTTCGTTGTCACGGTCAAGGCGTTTCAAGCCGATTCGCAGGACGACGGCCTGGATGTCGTCCATGCGACTGTTCCAGCCGGCGAGCAGGTGTTGGTTTTTTGCGGCTTGGCCGTGGTTGCGAAGCATGCGCAAGCGGGTGGCGAGATCGTCGCGGTTGGTGACGACGGCTCCGCCATCACCGATGGCCCCGAGATTCTTGGACGGGTAGAAACTGAAGCAAGCCGCGTCGCCTAGGGAACCGGCCTTGCGTCCATGGCTTTGCGCGCCGTGGGCCTGAGCGGCGTCTTCTATCAGACAGAGTCCGTGAGCGCGGGTGAAATCCATGATCGCATCCATGTGTGCCATGCGTCCGTGAAGATGCACGGGCACGACGGCCTTGCTGCGCGCGGTGAGGACACTGGCAAGCGCGGCGGGATTCATCGTGAGGGTGTCCTCGTCAATGTCCACGAACACCGGCTCGGCTCCGGTCATGCGGATGGCCTCGGCGGTGGCGGCGTAGGTCATGGAAACCGTGATGACCTCATCGCCCCGGCCAATTCCACTGGCGAGCAGGGCCAGCCACAGGGCTTCGGTGCCGCTGCCCGTGCAGATCGCGTGCACGGTCCCGCAATACGCGGCGAATTCCTTCTCGAAGCACTCCACTTCGGGACCGCAGCAGAACATGCCGGAATCGAGAACGTCGGCGATGGCCCTGAGAATGCCATCGCGCTCCAGAGCCATACGGGCACGCATGTCGAGAAACGGGATGTTCATGCCGTGATGTGCTTTTGCGGCGTCGTGGGGCGGGCGGGATTGCCGGTCACCGTGGTTCCGGCGGCGACGTCCCGGGTCACGACACTGCCGGCACCGACCATGGCGTTCTCACCCACGGTCACTCCGCCGAGAATCGTGGCTCCGGAGCCGATGGATGCGCCACGGCAGATCTGAGTGGGCAGCAGCCGCCAATCGCCCGGGCCTTGCGGGCTGCCGTCCGGATTGAGGGCACGGGGGTGGCGGTCGTTGGTGAAAATGACGCCATGACCGATGAACACGCCATCTTCAATGGTAACACCTTCGCAGATGAAACTGTGGCTCGAGATCTTGCATGACGCGCCGATTCGCACGCCTTTCTGGATCTCGACGAAGGCTCCGATGCGTGTGCCTTCGCCAATCGCACAGCCGTATAGGTTGACGAAGGCGTGAATCACGACGTCCCGGCCGAGTGTCACATCATCCGCGATCCGCAGGCAGTCGGTGGTGGAACTTGGGGTGTGATCCATGGCGGCACATGAGTGAACCCCCGGGCCTGCCTGCCGCTCGCACGGGGAAGGTCACCCAAGTCTCTGGGTGCTCAGCCCGTCGAGGGTTTTGCCGTCAACGGTCGGGAGCCGCGGCGTGACCACTCGTTTGGAGGAGCGGTGGCGCAGGTAAGCCAGGCGCACTTGTGCGAAAACCGCCCGCGGTGTCTGGCAGATGATTTTGAGGTCCAGCAGGGGTGAGGCATGCCGCACGTAGCTGGCGTCCATGGCGTTCATGTCGTTGAAAGTCGCCAGGTTTTTGCCCTGGGATTGCCAGATCCCGGTAAGACCTGGCAGCGCCATGAAACGAACGCGCTGGATGCGGGTGAAATAGCGGTATTCCTCCGGCAGGCAGGGACGGGGGCCGACGAGGCTCATTTCACCGCGAAGAATGTTGAACAACTGCGGCAGTTCATCGATGCCGGCGGCCCTGAGCAGGCAACCGCCGGGAACCAGCCGCGGATCGCACACCAAGTCCATTTTGACCATCGGCCGGTTGTTTTCCACCAGATTTCCGAAATGCCTGACGTGGCTGGCAGTCTCCGCGTTCACACGCATGGTGCGGAATTTGTATAAGGTAAACGGCCGGCCATCGCGGCCGATTCGGGTTTGGCGGAAAATCGCGGGACCGCGTGAGACGAGTTTGATCCAGAGCGTGACCAGCCCCATCACGGGCAGGATCACGGGCAGGGCCAGCAGGATGAGAGTGATATCCAGCAGGCGCTTCCATGAAATGATGGCCGTTGATCCTGCAACGGGATACGCCGCAACGCGACGGGCTGCGGCTTCGAATTCAGGGACGGGACAGTCTTGGAGGGACACGCGACGCGCCCTCGCCAGTGAGGTGTTCATGGGGGGTGGGGGGGGGGTAGGGGGTTGGGGGGAGTTATCGGATCTTCAGTGTATTCAGTGCGGTAGTATCTGTTGGAGAAGGATTTGCGATGAAGTTGTCGTGCGGTACTGGCAGGGTTGGAATTCCATGACCCGGAACGCTGCCGCCTTTGGTCGTTTATCGCGGTCGCACGATAAAACCAAGCACATGAAATCGAGTCAAGCTGAATGTTGGGTGCATCACAGGAGCATCAGGCCATCGGAGAGTGGGGGAGTTTCCCGGTGGTATGGCCGACGCGTTTTCGCCTGTAGTGGAGGGCAACGCGGGTCGTTCTAGCGATGATTGAGATTTTTTACAATCATTTAAGCAAATCTGACAATAATGTGATCTTTGAAGGGGGGGCTGGATTTCGGTTCGGAGGCTGTGAGCCGCCGAGACCGGATGCGGAGGGAAGGTGTCACGGATGGAGTTCTTTCACTATTACGCCTTCGCGTGGGAATGTTGCAGGAGGTTTCCGCGTCCCGGCCGGCCGTCGTCTGGCACCATTATTTGCGCTCGACGGCCACCATGGTGACGTCGTCCATTTTCGGGCACTCACTGGTGAAATCGAGCAGTTCGTCCTGCAGGCGAGCGACGATGGCCTCCGCGCCCAAGGGGGCGGCCAGCCGGAAGGCCTCTGCCATGCGTTCCATGCCGAATTCCTCGTCCTCTCCGTTGGTGGCCTCGCGGACGCCGTCGGTGTAGAAGAGCACACAATCGCCGGGGAAAAGTTCGATTCGCTGGTCGCGGGTGACGCGCTCGAAAACCGGGCCGGCATCCACTCCCAGCGCGAGGCCGGGCGAGCGGAGGGATTCCACCTTGCCGGTGTTCTTGCGGAAAAGCAGCGCGGGATCGTGGCCGGCGCGGGCCAGCGTCAGGGTGCCATCCGCGGTATCCAGAATGCCGTAGGCCATGCTGATGAACATGTCTTCGCGGATGTCCGGGTAGAGCA
Organism: Luteolibacter sp.; assembly: GCA_041686775.1. Lineage (GTDB taxonomy): Bacteria > Verrucomicrobiota > Verrucomicrobiia > Verrucomicrobiales > Akkermansiaceae > Luteolibacter. The sequence goes on from JAWLDG010000001.1 coordinate 155,361, forward strand.
GACGGTTCACGGCGGCGAGTGCCTCGGTCGGGGAGTCACGGGTGGGGGCCACCGAACGCAGGACACTGCGGCACATGGCCATGAGCAGGCCCGCGGAGACGCCTTTGCCGGAGACGTCGGCGATGGCGACGCCGTGCTTGTGGCCGCCGAGATCGATGTAATCGAAGTAGTCGCCACTGATGATGCGGGCGGGCAGGTTGGTGCCGCTGATGCGGAACCCCGGAACCACCGGCTCGCCCTGGGGCAGGAGCACCCGTTGCACTTCGCGGGCGTTCTGGAGTTCGGTTTCCATCAGGCGCATTTCATGGGCCTCGCGGTGGATGCGAGCATTGCCGATGGCGAAGGACGATTGCTCTGCGGCGGAGCGGAAGACGGCGAAGTCGTTTTCATTGAAGCCGCCGTCCACATGCCGTCTGGCGACGACCAGCACTCCCAGATCCCTGCCGGCGTGCCGCAGCGGCGAGATCAGGGCGGAAACATTGTCCGTGTAGGCGGTGAACGCGTCCCTGAATGCGGGATGGCTTTTCACATCGCTGACATGGATGGCCTCGCCGACGGCGAGGCAGTGGCCGATGATGCCTTCGTCCGCGGCCACGCGGGCCAGCCGGAGGTGGCTTTCCAGCGCTCTTGGGTCGCGCGCGGCTTTCTTGCGGACTTCCACCGGGATGCCGATGAGTGGCGGGCAATCCTCGGAAATATAGGATGGATGGAGATACGAATTGTCTTCACCGAGGAAATAGACGGCACCGCCGCGCGCTTTGACCACTTTGTCGATGCCTTCCACGATGATGCGCGAGAGCACCGTGGGGGAGGGTTCGTTCCCGATGGCCTCGCCAAGATCGTGGAGAAACGAAAACATGCGTTGTTCCTCGCCCTCGAATTCGTTGAAGCGGGCGCGCATGCGTTTGTTCCGCCGCCGTTGGTTTTGCAAGGCCATCAGCAATGCGGCGACGACCGCGGCCAAAGCGAGCAGCCCGATGAGTGTCGGTTCGGGCTTGAAGAGGAAAGGCGGCATCTGCGGCGGGATGGCTGGCTGCTTCTTTAGGCGCTGCCTCCGTCATTTGCCAGCCTCTCTTTTTTGGAAAGTTCCTCCTTGAGGGTGCCGACCACGCCGGCGAATCCGCTGGCGTTTTTCCGGTTGATGCCGGAAAGCGTCTGATGGGCATCGAGCACATGGCGGGTGCGCTGGAGTCGTCCTGAATCCGGTTGCTGATGGAGCGGCTGGAGCCCGCTGCGGATGGATTCGATGCTGCCGCGCCAAGGAGCCGACGGCGGATCGATGTCCATCAGGAAATCGAGGCCGAGGTCTTCGAGCGACCTGCGGTTGCGTTCGCCGGGTTCGGCGATGTGAAGGCGACCGCCGTTGATGGCTGAGAGCCGGGCGGCGGTTCCGGCGAGCGTGCCCATGAAAGTGGAGTCCATGCCGCCGCAATCCGCCAGATCCACGACCAGCAGGTTTTCCCCTGCTGCCAGACGGCTGTCGCAATAAGCCTTCAAGGCCGGGCTGTTCATAAACGATCCCTTGCCGTGAGGGCGGATCCAACTGAAGCCCTCGAAACTTCCTACTGAAATGGAACTGTCCACGGTTGTTAGAACGAACTGGTTCAGGCGCGCGCCGGAGTCGGAACCTATATCCCGGTTTTGATTCCGGTCAACCACCCATCCGGGGGATGCGCGGGCATTGCCCTTGCTGGCGACCAACCCCGCGACAACGATTGGAAGTCGAATTGCAGGCGGCATGTGATCCATGAATGTGACACCATCTCATGAAATATCTTGCCGGTTTTCTCAAAATGATGCCCGTGGCGTTGTGTTCCGCAGGCTTGCTTTGTGGCTGTGGAGGGGAAGCGGAACACAAGCGCCAAGCCGCGAATGCGGGAAAATCATTCCAAGCAGGCGATTGCAACCGGGCCGAGATCGAGTTCAAGAACGTGCTGCGGGCCGGTGTTTCTCGCGGCTGCCCCGGTTCGCGATGCGGTGGATTTTCCGCAAACTCGGCAAAGGCCCTACCCGGCCGGATCAGAGTGTCTGAATTTCCCGCGCGAGCAGCTCCTTCACCGACTCGCGCTTGAGCCTCAGTTCGCGCCATTCGTTGACCAGCCGGCTGGCCTCGATGATGCCGCAGCCGGATGGGATCCGGAGCCGGTTTCCCTCCCACCAGATGCCGCGGATCGCGACCACGGCGTCAAAGCGGTAGCCGTCTAACAAACCGAACGGAGCGCCGAATCCGGCGGGGCAGTCGAGCCGCCGGCGCCACTCGATCAACCGCCGCATGGTGGCATCGTTGCGCGGCAGCGGTCCCAGCGCGGGCGTGGGATGGAGTCTCGCGAGCAACCCGGCGGGCCGCACCGTCGCGGGCAGGGTCATTTCGAGCGGCGAGAGGAAATGGACGATGGTTCCGAGGTCGAGGATTTCGCGCGGGAACCGCTGCGGGGTGCCGAGATCGACGAGTTTGGCCATCAGCGACCGGGCGACGTATTCGTGTTCGCGGATTTCCTTTTCGTCCACGGCGAAGACGTCGCGGTCCTCGCTGCGCGCGGTTCCGGCCAGCGCCATGGTTTCCAAGTGGCCGTCCCGCAGTGAAAACAACAACTCCGGCGTGGCGCCGGCGAAGCCGCGGCCGGGTTCCGTCCAGCCATAAGACATCAGCGGAGGCCGACACGCGGCCATTGCGCGCGGAACGAGGATTTCCGGCGGGCCTGTCAGATGGCCGTCCTCGGTGACCACGGGCACGGTTTTCTCAAACAGCCCGGCATGGATGGAACTCATGATTTCCTGGAAAACGGTCGAGAACGGCGTGGCGTCGGGGGTCTGGAAATTCCATGAAACCCGCGATGCGGAAGGGAGGCGCGTGCTGAAGCTTGCGGCGTCGAGGCGCTCGACCTGTTTCGGCACCCGCCACGGACGGGGTTCCGCCAGCGCGAAGTCGTTGACGTAAAATGCGACGCCATCGGGCGGAGGTTCGGCCTGTTCCGTAAAGGGGCCGTGGCCCAGCACCAGGCTGCCGTCCCGCCGTGCCAGCCATGCCATGGATGCCGGTGGAGATTCCATTGAGTGGGCGGGGAAGCTGTCCGCAAGCGGTGGGACTGGCAAGTGCGATCCACGTGGACGGATGCCTCTGTTAGATGGTGGCCCCGGCGATCTTCGCCTGTAGGAAATCCGCGTAGGCCGCGGCGTCGAGCGGCAGGCTGAGGGTTTCCCGGCGCTGGCTTGAGAGCAGCATCGCATTGGCCAGTTCCACCGAGTGGACGCCCTCCGCGGCGGGTGCGATGAGCGGTTCGCCGTGGAGGATCGCGCGGGCGAAATTCCTGAGGATGCCGGCGTGTTGATCGCCCGCGTCCGGGAAGTCGAATTCGACCCACCGGGTTTCCGGCCGAGCGAACGGCTCCGGCGACTGCCTGCGAAATTCGCTGGCGGGCACTTCATTCCGCCGCCAGCGGATCGAGGTGCCTTGCACGGTGATCAGGCCGTTTTCCGCGGCGATTTCCAGCCGGTTCACTCCCGGTGCCTCGCCGGTGGTGGTGACGAACACGCCGGTGGTGCCGTCGTGGTATTCGAGGAAGGCCGTGACGTCGTCCTCGACCTCGATGTCGTGGAAGCGGCCGATCCCGCAGTGGGCGCGCACTGTGGAGGGCATTCCGAACAGCCACTGCCAGAGGTCGAGCTGGTGCGGGCATTGGTTGAGAAGGACTCCGCCGCCCTCGCCGGCCCAGGTGGCGCGCCAGCCGCCGGCCCGGTAGTAGGCATCGGTGCGGAACCAGTCGGTGATGGTCCATTGGATGCGCCGGATCGCGCCGGTTTCGCCGGAATCGATGAGTTGTTTGAGATGGCGGTATTTGGGATCGGTCCGCTGGTTGAACATGGCGGCGAATACCAGGCGCGGGTCGCGGTGGGCGGCGATCAGCCGCTCACAGTCCGCCTTGTGCACCGAGATCGGTTTTTCCATCAATACGTGCAGACCGGTATCCAGCGCGGCGATGCCGAGCGGTGTGTGCTGGTAATGCGGCGTGGCGATCAGCGCGGCGTCGATCAGGCCGGAACGCAGCAACGCGTGCGCGTCGTCGAAATACGGCACGCCGGAAAACTCCGGATCGCGTGCGCGCCGGCCGCAGGCGAGTGCCGCGAGCGTCATGCCTTCAATGCCGCCATCCATGACCATGCGGGCGTGTGCGGCACCCATGCCGCCCACCCCGATGACACCCAGCCGGACGGATTGAAGTTCGGACATGCCGCGAGCATGGAATGACGCGCGGGCGGCGCAATGGCGAAAAGTCCGGGATGGCGTCAGAACGCGTCGCGGACGTGGTTGACGCGCGGCTTTTCGCCATCGTCCAGCCACACTTCCACCACGTCGAAGCGCCATGGCAGCTTGCGGGTGCCGAGGCGCTTGAGCCAGGCGTTCGCACCGCGCTCGATGAGTTGTTGTTTCGACTTGTCCACCGCGTCGAGCGGCCGGATGCGCGGGTTGCCGCGGCGGGTTTTCACTTCCACGAAGAGCAGGAGACGGCCGTCGCGGGCGACGATGTCCACTTCGCCGCCATGCGGACCCTTGAAATTGCGGGCCAGGATTTTACAACCGCGGGCACGCAGGAAATGCGCGGCGGTTTTCTCGCCGTAGCGGCCGATCCACGCGCGGTCGAGCGGGCTGCCGTCACGCGCCGTCAAGCGGCAGGGTGAGTTGAGACACCGGCTGAAACGAGCGACGATGATGGCGGCAAGGGCCGTGAATCCGCAGGGCTTCAAGGTGTTCCCTAGTGCCATATCCCTGATGCCGGGCAAAGCCGAATTGCGGGAACTCGCGGTCGATTTCCAACATGATCCGGTCGCGCGTGACCTTGGCGACGATGCTGGCGGCGGCGATCGAGAGCGATATGCCGTCGCCCTTGACCACCGCGTCGTGCGGCAGGGGGAAATCCGCGACCGGGAGACCGTCTATCAGGCAGTGGTCCGGCGGCGGGGCCAGCGACTCCACCGCGCGCCGCATCGCCAGGTGGGTGGCGCGCAGGATGTTGAGGCGGTCGATTTCCGCGCAATCCGCCGCAGCGACCGCCCAGACGACCTGCGGATCGCCCGTGATTTTCTGATAGAGAACCTCGCGCTTCGGGGCGGAGAGTTTTTTCGAATCGTCGAGGCCGGGACACGAGTAGCCGCAGGGCAGGATCACGGCCGCGGCGGCCACCGGTCCGGCGAGAGGTCCGCGGCCGGCTTCGTCCACGCCGGCAACTCGCGCGAGGCCGCGGGCAAGCAGTGCGAGTTCGAGCGAGAGATCGGGCACGCCTCAGAATTGATTCATCCGCTCGCGAAACGCCATCTGGGAATAGTTGCGCGTGGCGAAAAGCTGGGTGGCGAACACCGTGCCGTCGGAATCCACCACCACGCCCACGCCGGTGTGGGTCCAGTCATCGGTCATGTTCTTGTGGTGGTCTTTGGAGCCGCGCCAGAGGTCCAGCAACGCGGATGGCGCGTTGGATCCCGGGCCGTAGGCGGCGGCCACGTTCTCGCTGATGTTGAGCATCTGGTAATTCCGCTGTGCCAGCGCGGCGCGGCCGTCGAAGCCGTGGTGGCTGACGTTTTTTCCGTGCAGCGAGAACGTGCCACGGTGCTTGCGCAGGTATTCGCTGTGCTTGATCGCGAGGCGGTCGAGGCCGGCGTGACGTTGCAGCGTGTCGGCACCACGGCTGCGGCGGTAGGCGTTTACGCTTTCGAACACGCGGCCGCTCATCGAAGTGTCCGGCTGGAGACTGGCTGCGACGGGCAGGCGGGTGGATTCGGGCTTGCTTGCGCACGACGCCAATGCCGCGGCGCAAAGCAGCCCGACCAATCGGGTGCTTGGGTGTGATTTCATGGGGACAGCGGCCGATCCATAAGCGAGGGATCGCTTGATTGTAAAGAAATTTTAAAATTTCAGGATTTTTCTAAAAACCTCCAATCGATTGGCTGGGAGTCCCTTGAAATACATTCAGCGACAGCAAGCCTCCTCCCGCGGCGGCGATGGTCGCCACGAGAAGGTAGTCCGCGGCCATGCCGGCCGTGCTCGCGCAGAAGCAGTCCGCATGGCAGTCCGGCATCTTGCAGCGTGTTGGCGAAGAGCGACGCGTGATCCACCGGCACGGCGGAGAGGACCGGGAATGGTAGAACCCTTGGCTTGGCCGGCAGGTGATGCGGCTCAGGCATCGGTGCCGGCCGCGCGCAGCGCCTGATAGATACGGTCCTTGAGGGAGGCCCGCTCGATCTTCATTTTTTCGATTTCCGAGTCCGAGATAGGCGACTGCCTCTCTTCAAGCTGGCGGATTTCGTCATCGAGGTAATCGTGCTTGGCCACCAGCGCGTCAAACTGTGTGTCCTTCGCGCGGAGCGTCGCGATGAGACGGTGGTATTCGGGAAACTCGTGGCTGATGTCGTGGTGTTCGGAGAGCATGGCGGGTGTGGATTGACTGTTGGATCGCCGTGATGCGGATCGATGGCCGCACTGTGGGTTCGTGCGGCCCGTATGGCCAGTGGAAAAGAGCGTGACGCTGTTGAAAAAACACCCGCCCGCTGATCCGCGCCGCGGCACGATTGGTCGTTGCAATCCGGAGTGCGGCGTGGTTGCATGAACTTGTCATGAAAACCATTGTTGTCGCAGTTGATTTCTCCAATGCCACCCCTGGCGTGTTGGACATGGCTTGTCAGATCGCCCGGGCATTCTCGGCCAGGCTGTCCCTGTTCCATGTCGTCGAGCCCGAGCCCAGTTACACCGCTTACGGGTTCACGCCGGACGAGTTTCCCGCGTTGCACGCCTATCAAGAGGAAGCCAAGCGCCGCGCGGTGTCCAAGCTGGACGAATTGCACGCCCGGGTGAAAGCGGATCTGCCGGACTCCACCAGCCAGGTCGCCGAGGGCAGCCCGCTGCACGCGCTGCTGGATTACATCAAGGAAATCGACGCCGATTTCGTGGTGCTCGGTTCCCACGGCCACGGGGCGATCGCCTCGCTTCTGTTAGGCAGCGTGGCGGAGGGAATGGTCCGCAAGGCCGCGGTGCCCACCCTGATCGTGCCGGCCGCGCCGGAGAAGTGAGTGCCGGCGATGGCCGCGTTTCATCCCGGGAATGGAGCCAGGCGCCCGATCGCCTGACGCAGGAAACCCGCGCTCCACTGGCCGGGCGCGGTCGGTTTGCCGCCGAGATAGCCGTAGTTCAACACGCTGCCACACTGGGCGCACAGCAGACGCGAGACCGGTGCCAGCGGTCCCATGCCCATGGTGGCCACCGGGATTCCGTGATTTTCCATCTGGAATTCTGCCAGCCGCGCGAGATCGTCCGGCGAACGCAGCCGCATCGCCGCCTTGAACACGGCGGCACCCGCGTCGCGCGCCTGTCTCGCTTTCGATGCCAGGACCGAACGTTCCGGCAGCTTCCCGAAGTCATGGTACGAGGCCACCCAAGGCAGTTTTTTTTCGCGAACGGTCTCTAACAGAGACTCGGACTCGTCTATGGACGCGACTTCCAGATCCACGCACGCGGCATCTCCGAGCGCCGATTCCAGCAGGCTCGCGCGGGTTGCCGCGTCCAGCATTCCGTGGCCGCCCTCGTCGCCGCGGCGCGCGGTGAAAAGCAGCGGCAGGCCGCGGAGGTGGCTCCATGGCGGCAGCTTGCCCGGTCGGACATCGCCGGCGATCAGATCCAGCCGGATCTCCACCACATCGCATTGTTCGGACAAGGACTCCGCCGTGGCGGCGCGCAAATCCTCAGTGCCGCCGAATCCTCCGACCACGATGCGTCCGCCGGGTGTCATGGGAAATTCCACACGTGACATGGCGGAGTGATGGATATCCGGCCGGCAAGCGTCAATGCCCCATCGGTGTCAAGATTCGAATGCTCGCGAGGCGCTTTAAAAAATTCCGCCGATCCGGGATTTTCTCTGGTCAACCCGAAATCCGATCCCCTAGCTTCTTTTAAAACAACCCCGTCAGAAATGAACGCATCACTTCGCCACATTCTATCCGTCGCATCTTTCGCGGTCGTCTCCTGTATCTTCACGGCCAGTGCCGATGCGCAGGCGGCCAAGGCCGTCGCCGATAAACCCTCATTCGACGATCTCGAATCCCCGCAATTTTCCGGCGGCAAACAAAAAGCCTTCAAACCCAAGGAGTGGCTGGAGATCGAAACCAAGGTCAAGATCTCGATGCGGCCCGAGCCGAAATCGATGACCTGCGACCGCATGACCATCAAATGGTTCGTGGCGGTGAAAAACCCCGAGCGTTCCGGGGAGATGCTGCTGCTGACCCGCGACATCGAGCATGTCAACATTCCGCTCGAGGAAGAGGTTTACTGCTCGGTCTATCTCTCACCGGCATCGCTCAAGCGTCTCACCGGCTCCGACCGCGCCGGCAAGCGTTCGGTGGAGGCCGTCGGTTTCGAAATCCTCATCAACGGCGTGAAGGTCGCCGAGGACACCACCCGGTTCCAGCCGGGCTGGTGGAACGCGGCGTCGAACAAGATTTCACGCACCAACGCGGTGCCGCTGCTCAGCAAGATCGAGACTCCCTTCGCCCACATGTGGTGGGACCGCTATGCCGAAGTGCTCGACCCGCGCATTACCCGCTGATATCCGGCTTTTCACTCCATTTCATCATTCTCCTCAACCACCCGACCATGGCCGACACCCCGACGAGCGTCGCAATCAACATCGGTTCCCAACGCATCAGCATGGCCGTTTTCGAGGTTTCGAAAAGCGGCGGCCTGCTCCTCAAGGCTTATGACTCCGAGACGATCTCCGCGGATCCCGCGATGGACGCCTCGCGGATTTCCCAAACGCGGGTGGCCGTCAACGACCTGGCCGGCCGCCTCAAGGTCGGCAAGGTGAAGGCCCGCTACGCGATCTCGGGGCAGGCGGTTTTCACGCGCTTCGTGAAACTGCCGCCCTTGCAGGACGACAACATCGAGCAACTCGTCACTTTCGAGGCCCAGCAGCATGTGCCGTTCCCGCTGCAGGAAGTGGTCTGGGATTATGAACTCATCGATGGCGCGTCCGAAAAGGAAGTGGTGCTGGTGGCCATCAAGAGCGATTCGCTCGACGAGATTAACGCTGCGGTGAACGACTCCGGTCTTGCTACCGCCGAGGTGGATATCGCGCCGATGGCCATCTACAACGCCTTCCGCTCGACCTACGGCCAGCTCGAGGAACCGGTCCTGCTCATCGATATCGGTGCCAAGACCAGCAATCTGCTCTATATCGAAGGCGGCCGCTTTTTTACCCGCAGCATTCCCATCGGCGGAGCCGCCATCACCGCCGCCATCGCCAAGGAATACAACGTTTCCTTCGCCGAGGCGGAGCACCAGAAGATCGCCAACGGCCTGGTGGCGCTGGGCGGCGGCCACACCGAGCAGCTTGAGGAAGCCGTCGCGGCGCTGGCCATGGTCATCCGCAACGCGCTCAGCCGCCTGCCGGCGGAAATCGCCCGCACCACCAACTACTACCGCAGCCAGCACGGCGGCAGCGCCCCGCGCCGCGTCCTGCTTGCCGGCGGAGGAGCCAATCTGCCCTACACCCTCGAATTCTTCAACGAGAAGCTCAATCTGCCGGTCGAGTATTTCAATCCGGTGCGCAATCTCGCCGTCGGCAAGGGCGTGGATGCCACCGTCATCCAGCGCGAGGGCCACATGATGGGCGAACTCGTCGGACTCGGTCTGCGCGGCATCGGCAAATCCGAGATCAACATCGATCTCGTTCCCGCCGTCGTCGAGCAATCCCGCGCCGCGGACCGCCGCAAGCCGCTGCTCATCGCCGCCGCCGCCGTCCTGCTCGGCGGTGCCGCCATCTGGGCCGCCCTGCAGAATGTCGCCGCCGCCAAGGCTGCGGACTCTTCACGGACCATGGCGGAGCAACGCGACACCCTCGCACCCGTCAAAACCCAGATCGACGGCTTGCTCAAGCGCGAGGCCGCGCTGCGAAACATCGCCGGTGCCTATGTCTCGCTGGAAGCCGATCACGCGTTCTGGATGGATCTGATCAACGAGCTGCGCCACGCGTTCGCCAGCGATGCCGTGTGGATCACCGATTTCGAGCCCTTGATGGATTACAACCCCCTCCAGCAGGAGGCACCGAAAAACCAGCCCAAGGCCGGCCAGGGCAAACCGCTCGTCAAAGCGGATTTCGCCACCGCGAAGTATGGCAACAGCTCGCTGGCGGTACCGCAGGGCGACCAGCCGGCGCTCGCCAACGCCATCCGCATCAAGGGTTTCTGGCGTGAAAATCCCCGCAGCCAGAACGTGGTCTCGGAACTACTCAAAAAACTCCGCGAAAACTCCACCAGCTTCCGCTTCACCGCACAGCCCCCGCCGCCGGCCGATGCCCGCCCCGGTCGTGCCGGCCGCGCCGGCCAGCAAAGCGAGCCCGTCACCCTCAGCGACGAACAGATTCTCGACATCACCGTCTCCGGCGAACCGGGCGAACTCGGCCTGCCATTCGAAATCACCCTGCCGCTGGCCCGCAAGGTGGCCGCCAGATAAGCCATCACCCACGATTTTTTCCCAACCGAAATGACTTGGATCAAAGACAACAAGTTTCTCGTCACCCTCGGTGCCGTCACCCTGCTTGGAGTGATCGGCCTCGCGGTGTTCGGGATGAATGGCGCGTCCCGCTACGATGCCGCGAAGGAGGAGTTCGACCTCGCCGCATCCGAAGCGGCCTCCTACGAGCGGCAGCCGCTCTATCCGCGGGATGAGAACCGCGACGGCAAAAGCAAGGCCATCGAGGATTACAAGGAGGCCACCGCCGAGTTGCAGCAGGCCTTCAAGCCCTATCGTCCCGAGAAACTGGAAAACATCTCGCCACAGGCCTTCACCGACCGGCTCAAGGAAGTGAACGGCGAATTGACCGCCGCCTTCGCCGATGCCGGAGTCGAGGTGCCGGAGGAATTTTTCAGCGGTTTCGAGCGCTACCGGACCACTCTCGCCAACAACCGGGCCACCGGCATCCTCAAGTATCAACTCGACGCCGTCCGTTTCATGATGCTCGCGCTCGCCGAGTCCGGAGTCTCCGGACTCCGCAACCTCCACCGTCCCCCGTTGCCCGAGGAGGCCGGACGCGAATGGAATCCCGCGGGAAATCAAGTACAGGTCGCCCGCGCCCACCCTCTGGAAATCACCTTCGTCGGCCCGGAAAAAGCCGCGCGCCAGTTTATCTCCAAAATCACGGCCACCGATCCCTACTTCGTCGTGATCCGCACACTGCGGATTTCCAATACCAATCAGAAGCCGCCGATGGCAGCCGATGCCAAGTTCGACAGGCCCGCCGCCGCCGCCGCCGCTCCCCAAGCCGCTCCCTTCGAAAACATTTTCGGCGACGCATTCGCCGAGCCCGCCGCCGAAGACGCGGCCGACGCCGGCGAAGAAGCCCCGGCACCTGCGCCAGCTCCGCCGACCGCGCCCACGGCCGATTCGAGCCGCATTCTCGCCCAGGTTCTGGGCAATGAGGAAGTCCAGGTCTTTGTCCGGCTCGACCTCATGCAGTTCCTGCCCGCCAAAAAACTTCCCTGATTCCGCCACCCCGTTCTCTTCCCATGTCCTCCTGGTTATCCAAGAATTACGAAAAAGCCGCGCTTGGCGGTGCAGTGGTCGTTGCCTTGGGGCTCGGCTACCTCGGCTGGTCCAAACTCAGTTCCGTTGACGAGGACTTCGGCACCGGCCTCAGCGGTTCCGGCAACAATCAGACCGCCGTCCCTGCCGCCGATCAGATCCCCAAGGCACTCCAGTCCCTCAAACTCGACCGTACCTGGACCCAGTCGCGCGCGACTGGCGACCGTCCGGTGGACCTTTTCACTGGCATCTCCCTGTTCGTGGCTAGCAGCGCGCCGGAGAAACCTGTCGATCTTCTCGACAAAGACCAAGAGGCCGTCCACCCGCCGATCCCCAACATCTGGTGGATCGAGAACCGCCTCGACCCGGGTTTCGCCGACTCGCCCCAGCGTGATCCCGATGGCGACGGCTTCTCCAATCTGGAGGAATTCACCGCCTCCACCGACCCCAACAGCCTCAAGGACCACCCGCCGCTCATCGCCAAGCTCCGTTACGTCAACGACGACAGTCTGACCTGGGTCCTCCGTCCGGGCTATGGCTCGAACGACAAATTCCCGATGATCTACGAAGACAGCAAGGGTCGTCGCAACCGCATTCCCGCAGCCGAGATGATCGGTCCCGACGAGATCTTCTTCAACGAGGAACCCGCCAAGGATCGCTTCAAACTCCTCGGCCACGAGAAGCGCAAGGAACTCAATCCGCGGACCAACATCGAGATGGAGGTCACCATCGTCCGCATCGAGGACCAGCGTCACAACAAGAAGGGCACCGTTTACGAGTTTCCCTCGCCACTCGGCGACGATCCCCGCAAGAACAACTTCCTCCAATACGACCGCACCGCCGTGCTCAGTCTCGAGGCGCTGGGCCTCGGTGGCCAGGAATTCAAGATCGAGGAAAACACCGCCTTCGCCCTGCCGCCGGATGCACCCTCCAAGGACTACCACCTCAAATCCGTCACTCCCGAGGCCATCACCGTCGAATACAACGATGCCCAAGGTGCCCGCCAGACCGTCGAAATCGCCAAAGGCTCCCTGCCTGCGCTCACTCCCTGATCAAACGCATTTCACGTAAAAAATCGCTTTCCAAATCCCCGAATGATGCCCAGAAAACCTCAACCGACCATGCAACAAAAGTCCACGTATCGAACCAGCCGTACCGCCATCGCTCTCATGGCCGCGGCATCCGCCACTCCCGCCATCACGACCAAGGCCACCGCAGGTGAAGGAGCCGGCTACGGCGGCTACAGCAGCCTCGCCCAGCGCGAAATGATCCGTCGCCAGAATGACGTGAGGGAAGGCGACCGCCTCCTGGCCGAAGGTCGCGAAGCCTATGCCAAGGGCGATTATCAGCAAGCCGTGGACAAATACAGCCAGGCGCTCCAGCTCGTGCCCGAGGCGCCGATGTTCCATGACCGCCGCGCCAGCATCACCGGCCACCTCGCCGACGCCAGCGTCGCCCTCTCGATGAAGCACCGCCAGGTCGGCAAATACTCCGAGGCCCGCACCCTGCTCGACAACGTGCTCAGCGTCGATCCGGACAACGCCATCGCCAAACGTGAACTCGCCTACCTCGACGACCCCATCCGCACCAACCCCGCGCTCACCTACGAGCACACCCAGAACGTCGATCAGGTCCGCCGCCACCTCTACACCGCCGAGGGCAACTTCAACCTCGGCAAGTACGACGAGGCGATGACCGAATACGAAAAGGTCCTGCGCATCGATTCCTACAACTCCGCCGCCCGCCGCGGCATGGAGCGCATCGCCGCCGCCAGGTCCGATTACTACCGCGCCGCCTATGATCAGACCCGCGCCGAGCTTCTCGCCCAGGTGGACGCCGCCTGGGAACTCACGGTGCCGGAAGAATCGCCCGCCCTGCCCACCTCAGGCTGGGGACCGGGACCAGATGGAGGCGGTGTCGCCTACATCACGGAAAAACTCCGCAACATCATCATTCCCAGCATCAACTTCGAGGACACAACCGTCGAGGAAGCGATCGATTTCCTCCGTCTCCGTTCCCGCGAACTCGACACCATGGAACTCGACCCCGCCAAAAAGGGAGTCAACTTCGTCATCCGCCGTCCCCGCCCCACCGTGGCGGGCGGTGCCGGAGACGCCGGACTTGACGCGGGCGGCGGCGACGGTTTGCCGACTCTCGGGGCCGATCCCAGCGCGCTGCGCATCAACGAACTGCGCGTCACCAACGTCCCGCTGGGCGTGGCGCTCAAATACATCTGCGACGCCACCCGGCTGCGTTACAAGGTGGACGATTATTCCGTCACCCTCGTGCCCCAGACCGAGACCGTGGACGATGTCTTCACCCGCACCTTCAGCGTGCCTCCGGACTTCGCGTCCTCACTCGACTCCGGTGGTGGCGGCGGCGGTGGCGCCGAAGTGGACCCTTTCGCCGAGCCTTCCGCCTCTTCCACGGCCAGCCTCGAACCGCGCAAGCCGATCATCGACCTGCTGAGGTCCTCCGGCATCAACTTCGGCGAAGGCACTTCCGCCACCCTCAGCTCCACCGGCGTGCTTCTGGTCACCAACACTCCGGGCGAACTCGACAAGGTCGAGCAACTCGTCAACGCCATCATCAGCAAGCAGCCCAAGCAGGTCAAAATCACCACCAAGTTCGTCGAGATCAGCCAGGAGAATACCGACGAACTCGGCTTCGACTGGATCATCGGCCCCTTCGGTCTCAATTCCGGCGGCACCGTGTTCGGCTCCGGCGGCACCGTGGGCAACGGTTCGCCACGCACCAACGCCGACTTCATCAGCCCGATTGACTTCGTGTCCCTTCCCGGCATTCCGGTCACTCCCGGACAACCGGTTTCCAACATCGCCACCGGCGGCAACCGCTCCGGTGACTTCGCGATCTCATCGGATTCCATCGACGGCCTGCTCAACAACCCGAACCGCAGCTCGCAGTCCAGCAGCGTGGCTCCCGGCATCCTCTCGCTCACCGGTCTCTTCACCGACGGCCAGGTCCAGATGATCATGCGTGGTCTGGCCCAGAAAAAGGGTACCGACCTCATGACCGCACCCTCGGTCACCGCCCGCTCGGGTCAGAAGGCCACCATCGAGATCATTCGCGAATTCATCTACCCCACCGAATACGAACCCCCGGAAATCCCCACCAGCACCGGCAGCAACCTGGGCGGCGGCGGCTTCCTCGGCGGCGGCTTAGGCGGCGGTGGAGTGCAGAGCTTCCCGGTCACACCGGCCACTCCCACGGCGTTCGAAACCCGCAACACCGGCGTGACGCTCGAAATCGAACCCACCATTGGCGAGAACGACTTCATGATCGACCTCCGTTTCGTGCCGGAGATCGTCGAGTTCGAGGGCTTCATCAACTACGGCAGCCCCATCCAGACCGGCGGCACCGACTTGGTCGGCAACCCGGTGCAGATCACCCTCACCGAGAACCGCATCGAGATGCCGGTGTTCTCCTCCCGCCGGGTCAACACCGCGCTCACCATCTATGACGGCTACACCGTCGCCGTCGGTGGCCTGATGCGCGAGGACGTGCAGAACGTCGAGGACAAGGTGCCGATTCTGGGCGATATCCCGTTCATCGGCCGCCTGTTCCAGACCAAGGCCGAGAACCGCATCAAGAGCAACCTCATCATCTTCGTCACCGCCCAGATCATCGACGCCACCGGCCGTCCGCTCCGTGGATCGGACGCCCCGGACGCCGGCTCCGGCGTGCCCGCCGCAACTGGCGACGGTGCCTTGGAGGATCTCGGCACCGTGTTGCCGCCGCTCTGATCCACGGTTGCTTGCACTCAAATCCCGATTACACTCCTCATCATACCCGTTCATCGAAATCACCCGGGCCGGTCCAAGCCACCCGCTTTTCCATGAGCGGTTGGCAAACCCAACATCCTGCCTCCGAATCCATATGAAAGGGCTCTCATTCCGATCCATGTCCGCACCACGTATTCCCCGCTTTGCAGCGGCTCTGGCGGTTTTTGCCTCCAGCCTCGTCCCCGCGCACGCGCAGTTGACGGACCCTGTGGATATCACCCAGTTCTGGTTCGATTGGATGCTCTCCCCGGCGGCATCCGGGCCCCGCTTCATCCTCAGCACGGAACGGGAAATCCTGCAAACCGGACCGACTAGCGCGGCATTCCAAAGAGGAAAAACCGAACTCGTGGTGGCAGATGGCGCGGTGGGCCGGGTTTGGCGGGACCAGATCATCCCGTTCTTCGAAGAATGGGATACCGACCAGGACGGCTGGCGCGACATCGTCGAGTTGACCGCCAACCCTCCCTCGGACCCTTTAGATCCGTTCAGCGTTCCCACCAACATCGAGCCCGATGTCTTCTGGCTCCAACTCGCCGACGGCACGGAAATCCCGGTGAATCTCTCGGGTTCCAATCCATCCAGCCTCGTCCGTCCCTTCTCCTCGCCGAACATCAAGCTGTCCGCCGGTCCGGCGGCGAGCCAATTCCCGCGTCCATTGTCGTTTTACGATTATTCGACGCAGTTTTTCATCACCAACACGAGTTCCCCCTCTCCGCAGCTCTACTCCCTTTCCCTCTACGGCTACGATCAGCAATACCCCAACCCGAGTGATGTCGGGGCGATGGAAAAGGATCTCGTCCCTGGAGCCTATCAGGTTTCATTTCCCACCCTGAATAATCCCTATCAGATCGCGGGTCTCAGCTCCGCCCACTCGATGGTCCCGAACGGTGCCTTCACCATCGGTGTGAAAAAACCCACATGGCTGCTCCGCTTCGTTGAAACTTTCGAAAACATCAACGAAGCACCGGTTCCGCAGAAATGGGTCAACGGCAGGCTGCGACTCGATCCCAACATTGCCAGTCTTTACCGCTGGGACGATATCGTCCGTGCCGGTCTGGCGTCGCCTGCCGGCGACCGCATGGCGCTGTGGATCGAGGACGACAACAACAACCTGATCTGGCCGCCGATCGGTGGCAGCGCGGAACTTTCGGTTGGCAATCCCCAGGCCACGCTGACCTTCCCCGGTTTGTTGCCCGCGATCAGCCCGGGCAATCCCGCCCCTCCCATTCCCATCACCGGTTTCCTGGTCTTCCGCTACACGCGCAACAACCTGTCATCCAATGCGGGCGATGTCGCCACCGTGTTCCTGCGCGTTCCCGTCGAATTCGTCAGAGGTTACGCCTCATGGAGGATATCCATGTTCCCCGGCGCCCCGGGAAGCGACGATTCGATCTCAGGTCCCAACGCCGACCCCGATGGCGACGGCTTGACGAACCAACAGGAATACGAGGCCGGTTCCGATCCCACCAAGCCGACCGTGGGTCTGGTCAACGCGTTCAGTCAGGACATCGATTCCGACAGTGCCACCTTGGGCGCGACGGTTGAGACAGATCCCTTCTCGACGGTGAATTTCAGCATCTTCGAGCGCGGAATCATTTATGCACCGTCCGCCACCAATCCGTTTCCCTTGCTCGATGGCCCGGGGGTGACCCGGATCAGTTCGCCGCCGGCGGTTGCAGGCGATTTCACCGTCAATGCCCAAGGATTGTCCGGCAGCACCCGGTATTCCTACCGCGGCTACGTGATCACCAGCATCGGAACGTTCTACAATCCGACCGTTTCCACCTTCACGACCTCGAGTGTCCAAGTCGTCACCCTGCCCACGGTGACCTCTCCGTTCACCAGCGGACAGACCCTCAATTCCATCAACCTCGGCGGCACCGTCACGGATGACGGCGGCTCCGCGATCCTGGAGACCGGGGTCGTATACTCCGTCACTGCCACGAACGACAACCCGTTCGTCGATGGCCCCGGAGTGATCCGCGTGCCGGGCGGATCGACGTCCCTCGGCACCTTCAGCGTCAATGTCGGCAATCTGGCCCCTTCCACCTCCTATTCGTTCAGGGCCTACGTCATCACCAACGTCGGAATCAGTCATACCGCCACGATCGGGTCATTTGCGACGGCCACCGGGCCCACCATCATCTCGCCGACGGTGACTAACGTGGGATCCTCCACGGCCACGCTGGGCGGCAACGTGACCGGCAGCGGCGGGCTCGCCATCCTCCAACGCGGTGTCGTGTTCTCGTCCACTACCAACAACCCGTTAATCGGCGCTCCCGGTGTAACCTCCTTCGCGGCCGCCTCGTCCGGTCTGGGAGTCTTCACCGTCAATGTCTCGGGCTTGCTGCCGAATACCGTGTATTTCTACAAAGCCTATGCCATCAACAGCGTGGGTACCGCCTACACGGTGGTGGGCAACTTCAGCACCACCGGAGCGCTGCCCACGTTGGGCAGTCCGACCATTTCGGAGGTCACCAGCATTTCCGCCAGAATCGGGGCCACCGTCACCAGTGACGGCCAGTCCACCATTTTGGAACGGGGTTTTGTCTATGCTCAGTCTTCGGTGAACGGCAATCCGGTCATCGGCGGCCCGGGAGTGACCAAACTGGTCTCGCCCGGCACGACTGGCCAATACAGCACATTGCTCTTCAACCTGACCGAGAACACCGGTTATACTTTCAAGGCTTATGCCCGCAATGCCGTCGGCACCTCTTATAGCACGCCATACGGTTTCTTCACCACCCTGCCGCCGCTCACCGTCACCGATCCCACGGTGAGCGATATCACCTCCACGACCGCCACCGTCGGCGGGACTGTGGTCAGCGACGAGGGCAATACGGTGGACGAACGCGGTGTCGTGCTGAACACGGATCCGCTGACGCCTCCGGAAATCGGTGGTCCGGGCGTGATCCAAGTGACCGGCACCGGCAGCATGGGGCCGTTTACCGTGCCTGTTGCCGGTCTGAATCCCAACACGCAGTATTTCTTCCGCGCCTACGCCACCAATATCTCCGGCACCAGCTACAGCGATATTTCCGGATTCACCACGCAACCGCTTGTCTTGCTCGGTCTCTCGGAAGTCGGATGGCTGTCCCAGGCGCAGCCCTTGGGCGATGGCTCCGATGGTGAGGAGCCTCAGACGGAATCCGAACCAAGCGCTCCCGTTCCGCAGTTCGTTTACGAGAAAAGCGATCTCGATTCGGACGGCATGGTTTACTCGGTGGAAGTCAGCAGTGACTCGATGAACTGGGTGCCCGCGGGTTCCGATTGGAGCGTGGTGGAAACCGGAGAAACGATCACCGCCACATGGGATTCCACCGAGACCGCGCCCACGCGCCTGTTCTTCAGGGTCAAAGGCAATATTCCGAATCCCTGAGCGCTTGGTTCAGGGAAGCGGTCGATGGAGCGTGGCGAATCACGCGCCAGACGGCCACTTCTTCAGCGGGTGGAAACCGCATCCGGCAGCTTTATTGTGCGCCGCCGGATGGCAGGGTAACCGAGCGCTCCGAACGCCATGATGATGACGCCCGCATCGCCGATGATGGCATAAAGCGAGAACGAGGGTTCTAGCGGGACATCGACTTCGGCGAGCAGGCTGCCCCGGGTGAAATGGCTGCCGCTGGCGTCAGTGATGACCTGCGGCTTGCCGGTGTCCGGGTGGGCGGTCGAGCCGGCGCTGTCCACCGCCGCGCTGACGCCGCTGTTGGCGGCGCGGAGCATCGGACGGCGCAGCTCGATGGCACGGAAGCGGGCGTTGGCGAAATGCTGCGCCGCGGCGGGGCTTTCCTTGAACCAGCCGTCGTTGGTGGCGTTGACGATCACTTGCGGAGCGGGGCGCACGAAACGCCGGACGAGGCGGCCGAGCGTATCTTCGAAACAAATCGTCGGAATCGCGGAGATTGTCTCGCCGGACGCGATGGCGACGGGCAGTGGTTCGGTGGATTCGCCGGGCGTGAATGAGCCGCCGTATTCGATGCCCGCCTGCTGCTCGTAGAGTTTTTTGAGCAGGGGAATGCTGTCCACGAACGGGATGGTTTCGCCGAAAATGACCAAGTGGCGCTTGCGGTAGGTTTGCAGCCCGTCATCCGGGTCCATCACCGCGATCGAGTTCCACGCGCGGCCCTTTTCCATGATCATCAGCTCGTCCTCGCCGCGTTCCACGGCCTCCAGTTCGTTGGTGCCGTGGATCAGGGTGAACGGCCCGGCCTCACGGACGCGGGCGATGGTTTCGAGATTTTCGAGCCAGGTTCCCCAGGCGCCGTCCGCAGTGCGGAGGAAGCGGCCGGTGAGCGCGGATTCCGGCCAGACCACCCAGTCCGGCCAACTCAGCGAGATTTCACCTTCGTCGCCATCGCCCACGGCCTGTTGCAGACGTGCCGCATCGTGATCGGCGAGCGCGTCGAGCGCCTCGACCGTTTCCTCCTCGTAGGCCATGTGGACTTTTTCCGCTTTCCACAGGACGCGAGCCGCATCCTGCGGGATGTTGATCTGCACCAGCAGCGCCTTGAGCCGGATCGATTCGCCGCGGCCCTCGGCGGCGATGCGGACGGCTCCGTAGCAGATCACAGCCACAACGACCGCCGCCGCGACGAGGAAATCGTGACGCGGGCGGCGGATGCCGTCGCGCGCGGTCAGCGACACCCGTTTTCCGGTTTGCAGCAGCACGGCCTGGAAAAAAACCAGCAGCATCGAGAGACCTGGCACACCCAACAGGTCCGCGGCCTGGGCGATGACGAGGGTTTCGTGAAACGCGACACCCAGCGGGTTCCAGCCGAAGCCGGTGAACAGCCACCCGCGCAGCCATTCGAGTCCGGCCCAAACCGCGCCGAGGCAGAACGCGTGCCGCAGGCTGTGCGCGCACTCGCCCCATCCGCCCGGCGGCTGATCACGCCACGGATTGCCAAGCGTCGCGGCGTAGGCGCCGAAGCCTCCCCAGAACAAGCCGAGATACAGCGGCAGTACCACCACTCCAAGCGGCGAGACGATTCCCAGCCACCAGAACTGCGCGGAGAAGGTCACCGTGCCCCCGAGCCAACCCAGCAGAAAGCCGCGACGTCCCGTGTGCGCGCCATCCAGCGACCACAGCGCGCCGAGCAGCGGCAACAACGAGATCCACGCCAGCGGCGAGAAGTCCAGCGGCGGGAATGTTCCCGCCACCAGCAGGCCGCTGACGGCGGCACCCGTGATTCTCCACCCTGTCGCGCGTCTGGTCATGCCGGAAGCATTCACGGGCGGCGGAGGCTGGTCCACTCGGAAACCGCCGGCTCAATCCTGATCGTCGGCGGTCGCCTTGATATCATTGAGAGCCGCGATGAAGTCGCCGAGGATCTCGGCCGGCACCATGATCGTGTCGCGGTTTCCGCTCACATCCTCGGTGATTTTCACCACCATGCCGCGGGCGTTGCGTTTGAGATCGAGGAAGAAGACTTTCCGATCCGCGAGGATTTTCTCGGTGTGTAACAAATCGCTTTCCACTGTTTTTCCGGTGTGTTTCGAACTTGCCGGAAGCCTCCTCCCGTGATGCGTCTTGTCAACGGAATTCACCCCTGATGCGAGACCTGCTTCCACCTGGCCGCCCCGCGCTGGTCCTCGCCCCCATGCAGGATGTGACGGACCTTGCGTTCATGCGAGTGGTCGCCCGCCGCGGCGCGCCGGACTGGTTCGTCACCGAGTATTTCCGCGTCCATCCCGACTCGGTGCCTGCCGCCCATATCGTACGCTCGATCACGGAAAACCGGACCGGCCGGCCGGTGTTCGCGCAGATGATCGGCAGCCACCTGCCAAGCCTGGTAGGCACCGCCAGACAACTCGCCGCGCTGCCGGTGGCTGGCATCGACCTGAATCTCGGCTGCCCGGCACCCATCGTCTGCCGCAAGAACGCCGGCGGCGGACTGCTGCGCGAACCGGAGGAAATTCACCGCCTGATCGGCACCCTGCGCGAGGCGGTCCCCGGACGTTTCACCGTGAAAACCCGCATCGGTTATCACGATGGCGATGGCTTCCCCCGTCTGCTGGAAATTTTCCGCGGCCATGGCATCGACGGTCTCACCATCCACGCCCGCAGCGTGAAGGATCTCTATCAGACGCCGGTCCGCCCCGAGTGCGTGCGCATGGCGGTGGAAACCCTGCCGTGCCCGGTCATCGCCAACGGCAACGTGGTGGATGTCGAAACCGGCCTGTCCTACCTGCGTCAGACGCGCGCAGCCGGTCTCATGATCGGCCGCGGCGCGATCCGCAATCCGTGGATTTTTTCGCAAATGACCGCCGCCTTCACCGGCACCGCCGCACCCGCGCCAAGCCACCGCGACTTGCTGGAATACATCGTCGAGTTATACGACGAAGTGGCGCGCGAAACCAAGCGCCTCATTCCCAACGCTCACGTCCAGCGGATGAAACGCCACCTCGCCTACATCACCCACGGCTTGTCCGACGGCTTCGAGTTCGAGCTGCGCCGCGCGAAGACCCCGGACGAATTCTTCGCCATCTGCTGCCGCCACCTCGACCACGACACCCCGCTGCCCGCGCTGCCGCCGCGGGACTCGAAGCTTTTCTGCGGATTTCATGAGTTGCTGCCGTCGTGACCATGCGGAGGACCCATCTTGCTGCAAATTATCATCGCAAATTGCCGGCACGATGGATAAAAGAGAACCGCTAAACCCGTTATACCATCATGCCACGCGTCATCATCACCGTTCCCGGCACCACTCCGCAGCCGTATTTGTTCCAACTCGACCGCAAGTCGGTCACCCTCGGGCGGGGCAGCATCAACGACATCGTCGTTGATTGCGGATCGGTCTCGGTGAAACACGCCGAAATGCGGCGGGTGGAGGGCGGCTACGAATTGCGCGACCTCGGTTCCACCAATGGACTGAAAGTCCTTGGCGAAACCCGCGAGGTGGTGCCGCTGCACGACGGCGACACGGTGCGGATGGGTGACGTGGCCTTCGAGTTCACGCTCAGCGCGGAGGAGCTTGAAGCGCTCAGTCGGGAACGGCCCATGGAGGAATCTCCGATCATCCGCGAGGCGGTGGAACCGCTGCCTGAGGAGCCCGTGGAATCCGGCGAAATCGAAGACGAAATGCCCGATGAACCGGAACCGGAGCAGGACTTTGAGTCGGAACCGGAACGGAAAACGTCGAAGCGCACGCCAAAGCACAAACCGAAAGCCAAGGTGACGGGATTGCCCCAGGGCAGCCCGTTCGGCTGCGTGTGGCTCTTCTGGACACTGCTCATCGCGGTGATCGCGTTTTGCGCCGGCATGGCGCTGCGCTACGAGCGGAGCACCGGCGACTCGTGGCTGAAATCGGTGAAGGAGCGCTTCGTGCCCACGCCGCAGAAGTCGCCGCCGCCTGCCGAGCCATGAGCCGCCAGCCTTTGGGATTGAGTTGTGCGGCGGCGAAGTTATGGTCCCGCGCGTTTCCCCAATGATGCACCGGTTTCTGAGCAGAGTATTCCTTTTTTCCACATTGCTGGCCGCATGCGTGATCCACGCTGCCGCGCAGGATGCGTGTGTGATGGTGGTGGAGGCGCATTCCGGGCGGATACTCATCGCCTCGAATGCCGCCGAGAAACGTCCGGTCGCCAGCCTCACCAAGATCGCCACCGGCGCGGTCGCCGTCGATTGGGCGCTCGCCACCGGCACCGACCTCGGTGAGGTGAAACTCACCGTGCCGCAGACCGTGACCATGGTCGGCGGCCCCAATCCGATGAACTTGCAGCCGGGCGACCGCCTGACGTTGCGCGACGCACTCTACTCGGCGCTGCTCGGCTCGGACAACCTGGCGGCACTGAGCGTGGCGGATCACATCGGCCGCGAAATGCTCCACCGCCGCGGAAAAAACGGCGATCCGGTGGCCGAATTCGTGGCCGAGATGAACCGCCTGGCCAAGGCGCTCGGCATGACGCAAACGCGCTTCGCCAATCCCCACGGGCTCGATCGCAAGGGCGTGCGGCAGTTTTCCACCGCGGCGGACATGGCGCGGCTTTCGATCTACGCGATGCGCCGCAACGCGTTCAACTTCATCGTTCGCCAGCCGGATCGGACGGTCAAGGTGACCGGAGCTTCCGACGAGCGCAGCTACCGCGTGCGCAATACCAACGAACTGATCGGCCGCGAGGGAATCCTCGGGGTGAAAACCGGCACCACGCAGGCCGCCGGGCCCTGCCTTGCCACCTGCATGGACCGCGAGCCGCTGCTGCGCGAGAAACCGGACGGCACCAAGGGCGTCACCCCGCGCCGCCTGATCGTGGTGGTGCTCAACCACCCGGACCGATTCAACCGCACGCTCGGGCTGCTCTCGCAAGGCTGGGCGGTTTACGACGCCTGGCTGGCGGCCGGCGCGCCGTTCAACGACCGGCGGCGCGAGTTTCTGACCGTTCCCGAGCCGGGTTCGTGAGTGAGTCGTTATATCATATCATATATCATATCCCTTTCAATTCGTAAGCCATGTCCACCGACCCTTTGCTCGATTTGCTGCGCCGCAAGGCGCGCGTCCCTCACCAGGAACTCGCCGAACTGCTTTCCCTCGAAGGCGAGGCGGTGGCCCGCCAGGTGACGGAGTGGGAAAACGACGGCACGATCCGCGGCTACCATGCGGTGATCGATCCGGAGGTCGCCGGCGATACCTCGGTGAGCGCCTTCATCGAGGTGAAACTCACACCGGAACGCGGCGGCGGCTTCGACCGTCTGGCGATGCGCATCGCCCGCTTCGACCAGGTGGTTTCCTGTTATCTCGCCAGCGGCGGCTATGACTTGATGGTCGTGGCCGAGGGCGCGGACCTGCGCGAGGTGGCGAGGTTCGTTTCGGAAAAACTCAGCTCGCTGGAGGGCGTGCTCTCCACCGCCACGCACTTCCGCCTGAAGACCTACAAGGAAAACGGATTCCTCTTCGAGCACGAAGGCGAGCCGGAGCGGCTGGCGGTGGCTCCGTGATCAGGCGCGGACTTGGCGCGAGACCTCGCGCACGACGCGTTCCATGGCGGCCATGTTTTCTTCCAGCACGCGGACGAAGGCGAACTGGTTGCGGCAGCGGTCGAGGTTGTGGCCCGGGCGGCGGGTTTTGAAATAGATGTCGCCGTCGAGGTGATCGGTTAGAAAACGGACGCCCACTTCGAGCGTGATGAGCTTTCCGGCAAACGCGAGGTGGGAGGTTTCCGCCTCGTTGAGGAAATCCGCGCTCGAGAGGTATCCGCGAAGCAGGGCTTCGAAGAGGTCGAGTTGAATCCCGATGCCCGCGGCGTCGGGATCGTCCTCGCGGCTCGTCGGTGTGGCGGTGCGCACCATGTCGCCGAAGTCGTAGAGCACGCAGCCGGGCATGGTGGTGTCGAGGTCGATGACACAAACGCCCTCGGCGGTGGCGTCGTCGAGCAGCACGTTGTTGAGCTTGGTGTCGTTGTGGGTGACGCGCTCGGGGATGTCGCCGTTTTCCAGCAATGTGATGATCCGGGCACAGTCCGCGGCGCGGGCGCGGGCGAACTCGATTTCCCCGCGCACTTCCGTGGCGCGGCCGGCGGTGTCGCGCAGGATCGCGGTTTCCAGCGCGGCGAGGCGTTTGGGAGTGTGGTGGAAATCCGGGATCGTCTCGTGCAGCCGCGCGCCATCGAGCGTGGCGGCGAGTTTCTGGAAATTCCCGAACGCGCGCGCTGCCTGATAGGCCTGCTCGGTGGTGTCCAGTTCGTCGTACCCGCGCGCGCCTTCAATGAACGGATAGACGCGCCAGTAGTTGCCCTCATCGTCCCGCGCGTAGGGCGTGCCTTCGCGGGACGGGATGCAGGTGAGCGTGCGGCGGTATGCCTCCGGATGGCCATGCGCCTTCAGGGTGGCGAGTGAGTGGCGCGTCACGCGGTCCACGTTTTCCATCAGCTCCAGCGGTTTCTTGAAAACCGTGTGGTTGATCCGCTGGACCACGTAGCGGACCCGCTGGCCGGCCTGATCCATCGTGGCGCAGTAGGTGTCGTTGATATGCCCGGAACCATGTGGGTGGGCGTGAACGAAATCGCCGCGCATGTCGAAGAGTTCCGCGATCGCGCGGACATCGTGGAGGGCGGGGGAGTGCTGCGGCGGGGCCGCCGCAGGTGCGGATGGTGCGGAGGAGGACACGGTTTCAGGCGAGTTTCTCGGGGTACTCTCCGGCGGTGATGAGCCGGCGGATGGAATCGACCACATGAGGCTTGTCGGCGGGGTAGGTGACGCCGAACCAGGAGCTGGTCGTGCGCAGCACCTGGCAGCGGGCGTGGCCGCCGTGAATCAGGTGATCCACCACCGTCGGGATGTAGCACTCGGATTTCAACTGGTCGCCGGATTCGCTCAGGAAACGGGTGAAACCTTCCTCCAGTTGTCCGAAAAACGCCTGCCCGAACGCCCAGAAATTCATCGAAACCAAGCTGCCGGGCGGCACGATATGGCGCTTGCCGTCGAGCGCGCTGCCGCGCACCTGGCCGTCCGCCTCGCGCTCGATGTCGAGGTATTCCTCGACGTTGGCCAGGAAGCCGGCCTCGTCGAGCTTGCAGATGCCGCGGTTCACATGCCCATGCTCGGACAACGTGTTTTCCAGTGGATAGCCGACCATCGCCATCGCCTCGGTCGCGCTGTCCGGCAGACTGGTGAAAAACGCCGCGGCCCGCCGGTAGGCGTCGCGGCCGTAGAAATCGTCCGCATTGATCACCGCGAAGTGACCGTTCACCACATCCCGGGCGGCGCGGACCGCGTGAGCGGTGCCCCAGGGTTTTTCCCGGCCCTCCGGCACACTGAAGCCCGCCGGCAGGTCTTCGAGCTGCTGGAACGCGTAGTCCACCCCGATCCGGTCGGCAAACCGCGCACCGATACCGCTGCGGAACGCGTCCGCGAATTCCTCGCGGATGATGAACACCACCCGGCCGAAACCGGCGCGGATCGCATCGAAAACCGAGTAATCCAGAACCGTCTCGCCGTTGGGGCCCATCGGGTCGATTTGCTTCAGACCGCCGTATCGGCTGCCCATGCCGGCTGCCAGCACAAGTAAGGTGGGTTTCATGGTCAGGGAAATGTCGCGATCACGCGCGCGCGGACGCATGCCAATTCCAGCTGCGGATGGCAACACTTGAGATGATCGTTACGCGTTTGCGTATTACCGCGGAATCCGTATATCGTGAGCCAAACAACGCCCCGACGCCCCTGAAACCCTTTGTTTTTCAGAGGTTTGAAAAATTTTTCTTTCCCCGGAGATTTTTTTTGACAGGGTAGTCGGCTTTGTTAAGGTCCGCCCGCTCTTCCCCACAGCACGTCAGGGGTGCCGCGTTTCGTCTCCACACCACAGGACGGGCGCGGTGTTTTTGTCGGGTCACAGGCGGGGCGTCATATACCGCTCGTGTAGCTCAGGGGTAGAGCGCATCCTTGGTAAGGATGAGGTCGCGGGTTCAATTCCCGCCACGAGCTCCAGGGCGACAAAGCACCAATCTCCACAGAAAGCAGAACCAATACCACCATGGCTAAAGAAGCATTCCAGCGTAACAAACCCCACGTCAACATCGGCACCATCGGTCACGTGGACCACGGCAAGACCACCCTCACCGCCGCCATCACCCTGACCCTCTCGGAAAAGGGCATGGCACAGGCCAAGAATTACGCCGACATTGATGCCGCCCCCGAGGAAAAGGCACGCGGTATCACCATCAATACCGCCCACGTGGAATACGAAACCGACAAGCGCCACTACGCTCACGTGGACTGCCCCGGTCACGCCGACTACGTCAAAAACATGATCACTGGCGCGGCCCAGATGGACGGTGCCATCCTGGTGGTTTCCGCCGCGGACGGCCCGATGCCCCAGACCCGCGAGCACATCCTGCTTGCCCGCCAGGTCGGCGTCCCCGCCCTGGTGGTCTTCCTCAACAAGGTGGACATGGTGGACGACGAGGAACTTCTCGAACTCGTCGAGATGGAAGTGCGCGACCTGCTATCCAGCTACGAGTTCCCGGGTGACGAGATTCCGATCGTCAAGGGTTCGGCGCTCAAGGCCTGCGAGGGCGACGCCGGTGCCAAGGAAGCCATCATGAAACTCATGGACGCGGTGGATTCCTACATCCCCGAGCCCGAGCGCCCCATCGACAAGACCTTCCTCATGCCCGTGGAAGACGTCTTCTCGATTGAAGGCCGGGGCACCGTCTGCACCGGCCGTGTCGAGCGCGGTATCATCAAGAAGATGGAGGAAGTCGAAATCGTCGGCATCCGCGACACCCAGAAGACCACCGTCACCGACATCGAAATGTTCCGCAAGCTGCTCGACGAAGGTCGCGCGGGTGACAACTGCGGCCTTCTGCTCCGCGGTCTCAAGAAGACCGACATCGAGCGCGGCCAGGTCATCGCCAAGCCCGGCACCGTGAAGCCGCACAAACACTTCAAGGCCGAGATCTACGTGCTTTCGAAGGAAGAAGGCGGCCGTCACACCCCGTTCTTCTCCAACTATCGCCCGCAGTTCTACTTCCGCACCACCGACGTGACCGGCAGCATCAAGCTCCCCGACGGCGTGGAAATGGTGATGCCCGGCGACAACGTGAATCTCGAAATCGAACTGATCACCCCGATCGCCATGGAGCCCACCATGCGTTTCGCCATCCGCGAGGGTGGCCGCACCGTCGGTGCCGGACGCGTCGGTGACATCCTCGATTGATCCCTCATCGCAGGCGCGGGTCGCGGTTTCCCCACGGATGCCGAGGCCACCCGCCGGTCTCTCGGGGCACTCCGCCAAAACGGGGTGCCCCTGAGTCGCCTCAACACGGCAGTAGTTCAATTGGTAGAGCATCGGTCTCCAAAACCGAGTGTTGGGGGTTCGAGTCCCTCCTGCCGTGCCACCCGATAACTAGCCCCAACATCCGCACATCATGTTTTCAAAAATCTCCGGTTTCCTGGGTGAGGTCAAAGGCGAACTTCGCAAGGCGAGCTGGCCATGGGAGTCCGATCCGAAAATCAAGGGACTCAAGAAATACAAGGAACTGGTGGATTCGACCATCGTGGTGCTGATCGCGATGATCCTGCTCGCCGGCTTCGTCCAGCTCTGGGATTTCCTTCATGTTCTGATCGTTGGCTTCTTCACCGGGCTTGGCAGTTGAGCCGTCCGTTCACCCCGCACTGATTTTTCCCCACTCTCCGAGCCCGTCATGTCCGATACCAAGACTTTCCGCGACCAATGGTATGTCGTGCAGGTGCTTTCCGGCCAGGAAAGCAAGGTGCGCGAGCGGATCCTCCGCAACGCCGAGACCGAAGGGATGACCGAATACATTCGCGAGGTCCTGGTGCCCACCGAAATGGTCTCGGAAATCCGCCGCGGCAAGAAAACCGAAACCAAGAAGAAATTCTTCCCCGGCTACATCATCGTCAACATGAACCTCACCGACGAGGATGGCGGGCTGGTCGAGAAAACCTGGTTTTTCATCAAGGAAATGGAAGGCGTGATCGGCTTCGCCGGCACCAAGGACCGCCCCGCGCCGATGCGCCAGCGCGAGGTGGACGCCATGCTCTCCCAGATCAAGGAGCGCGAGGAAAGCGTGCGCCCGGCCATCAGCTTCGAGGTCGGCGACACCGTCAAGGTGGCCGACGGCCCGTTCCAAAGCCAGAACGGCGTGGTCGAGGAAATCGACCCCGAGCGCGGCAAACTCCGGGTGTCCGTCACCATCTTCGGCCGCAGCACCCCGGTCGAACTCGAATACTGGCAGGTCGAACGCGCCTGATTCTTTTCAGCATCCAAGCATCTCAGCATTTCAGCTTTTACCCAATAAACAGCCATGGCCAAGGAAGTCGTCAAAATCATCAAGCTCCAGATTCCCGCCGGAGCCGCCAACCCGTCACCGCCCGTCGGTCCCGCCCTGGGTCAGGCCGGTGTCAACATCATGGGCTTCTGCAAGGAGTTCAACGCCGCCACCCAGAGCCAGTCCGGCGACGTGCTGCCGGTGGTGATCTCGGTTTACAAGGACAAGTCCTTCACCTTCGTCACCAAGCGTCCGCCCGCCGGCAACCTGCTCAAGAAAGCCGCCGGCCTCGCCTCCGGATCCAAGGAGCCGAACCGCGACAAGGTGGGCAAGATCACCAAAGCCCAGCTCATGGAGGTGGTGAACATTAAAATGCCCGACCTCAACACCAAGGACCCCGAGGCCGCCGCACGCATCCTCGCCGGCACCGCCCGCCAGATGGGTCTCGAAATCGAAGGCATGTAACTCAGGGAGCGTGGGCGTCCCGCCCGCCATCCGCACAATTCTCAGCCAAAGGCCTCACCGCCCGCGGCACCCGCAGGA
Source organism: Luteolibacter sp. (assembly GCA_041686775.1). GTDB lineage: Bacteria > Verrucomicrobiota > Verrucomicrobiia > Verrucomicrobiales > Akkermansiaceae > Luteolibacter. Next base: position 184,989 of record JAWLDG010000001.1, read on the forward strand.
GGGTCCCGACAACCGGAATCCGCCAGAACTGCAAACCAAACAAGCAAATGGCCAAACACCGCAGCAAACGCTACCAGAAAGCGGCGGCACTTGTCGATAACGGCAAGAGCTACACGCTCACCGACGCGATCACCACCGTGAAGCAATTCCCGGTGCCCAAGTTCAACCCCACCGTCACGCTCTCGTTCCACCTCGGCGTGGACCCGCGCAAGAGCGACCAGATGGTCCGGGGTTCCGTCTCGCTTCCCCACGGCACCGGCAAGAACGTCCGGGTGGCGGTCTTCGCCCAGGGAGCCGCCGCCGAAGCCGCCAAGGCCGCCGGCGCGGAATTCGTGGGATACGAGGACCTCATCAAGAAGGTCCAGGAAGGTTTCACCGATTTCGACTCCGCCATCGCCACTCCGGACGCGATGACCGAAGTCCGCAAAATCGCCCGTGTGCTCGGTCCCCGCGGCCTGATGCCCAACCCCAAGACCGGCACCGTCACCGACGATACCGCCAAGGCCGTCAAGGAAGTCAAGGCCGGCCGCATCGACTACAAGCTCGACAAGAACGGCAACATCGCCGGATCGATCGGCAAAATCGATTTCTCGCCCGATCAGCTCGAGGAAAACGCCCGCGCGTTCGTGGACAGCATCGTCCGCGCCAAACCCTCCACCGCCAAGGGCAACTACATCCAGGCCGTGACCCTGGCCGCCACCATGCTGCCCGGTATCCCGCTCGAAGCCGCGACCTACACCAAGTCCGCATCCTGACCCGCAACCACCACCTCACCATGAATCCTGACAAGAAAATCATCATCGACGGACTGCTGGACCGGGTCAACGCCTCGCCCTTCGTGCTGGTCATCGATTACACCGGCATGACCGTCCCGCACTTCTCGGAGCTGCGCAACCGCCTCGTCGCCGCCGGCGCCGAGTGCCACGTCGCCAAGAACACCTACATGCGCAAGGCCTTCACCGAAGCCGGCCTGCCGGACCCCGGCGACCAGCTCACCGGCCAGACCGCCTTCATCACCGGCGAGCAGGACGTCGCCGCCGCCGCCAAGGTGCTCAAGAACTTCGAGAAGGAGTTCAAGAAACCCGGCATCAAGCTCGGCATCCTCGACGGCCTCCTGCTCGGCGAAGAGCAGGTCAAGGCGATCGCCGAACTGCCGCCCCGCGAGGTGCTGCTCGCCCAGTTGCTCGGCGTCATCAACGCGCCCGCCACCAAGCTGCTCCGCACGCTCAACGAGCCCGCTGCCTCGCTGGCCCGCGTCATCAAGGCGAAATTCAACCCCGATTCCTGATCGAAATACTCTGAACGGATGGCGGCGGCGCAGGCCGTCGCCGCCTGAACCCACAATGGTTCCTCGTCGGTCCCGCGGCTGCGTGACTGAAATCTCCGGAGGCTTCCGGGGGCGACGATACCGCAACACACAACAACATGGCCAATATTGAACAACTGATGGAAGACCTCGGCAAGCTGACCGTTCTGGAAGCTGCCGATCTCGTGAAGAAACTTGAAGAAGCCTGGGGCGTTTCCGCCGCCGCTCCCGTCGGAGCCGTGATGGCCGCTCCTGCCGGTGGCGAAGCCGCGGCTCCCGCCGAAGAGAAAACCGAGTTCGACGTCGTCGTCACCGACGCCGGTGCCAACAAGATCGCCGTCATCAAGGCGGTGCGCGAAGTGGCTCCCGGACTTGGCTTGGCCGACGCGAAGAAGCTCGTCGAGAGCGCTCCCGCGAAGATCCTCGAAGGTGCCGCCAAGGACGCCGCCGAGACCGCCAAGAAGAAACTCGAAGAGGCCGGCGCCAAAGTCGAACTCAAGTAACCACCCACACCGGATTTCTCCCGGGGCGGATCGCTCCGCCCCGGGAAAACTCCTCCGGAACCGCAGCGAGATTCTCGATTTTTCCAAAACAAACCGCGGCTTTCGCTCCGATTCCGATTCCACTCTCCACGCTTGATATCCACCCCGCCTGAGACCGTTCGCGGCTCGGGCTCAATTCGTCATTAGCAGAAATACACAACACCATGGCTGAACGTCTCTATTTCGGGAAATTCGAAGAAGTCATCGACCCACCCAACCTCATCGAGGTCCAAAGCCGCTCATACGATGAGTTCCTCCAGAAGGAGGTGCCCTACGCCGAGCGCACCGACACCGGCCTTCAGGCCGTCTTCCGCGAGGTCTTCCCGATCAAGAGCTACGACGAGGCGATCGAACTCGATTTCATTTCCTATGACATCGAGGATCCGAAAATCACCTCGCTCGACTCCCTGCGCAACAGCGAGACCTTCAGCGCCGCGCTTTACGTCACGTTCAAGCTCAAGGACGAGACCGGCAACAAGAAGGAGCGCGTTTACATGGGCGAACTGCCGATGATGACCCGCCGCGGCACTTTCATCATCAACGGAGCCGAGCGCGTGATCGTTTCCCAGCTCCATCGCTCGCCAGGTATCTGCTTCGAGACCTCCACCCACCTCAACGGCAAGATTCTCCACTCATTCCGCATCATTCCGGACCGCGGATCGTGGCTCGAAGTGCAGTTCGACACCAACGACCTGCTCTACGTTTACCTCGACCGCCGCCGCCGCCGCCGCAAGTTTCTCGCCACCACCTTCCTGCGCGTCCTCGGTTTCCCGACCGATCGCGACATCGTAAGCAATTTCTACAATGTCGAGACGCTCAAGCTGAGCGAGAAAATGGACGAGGGCGAACTTGGCCACAAGGTGCCGTTCGAGGATGTGCTCGACGGCGAGCTGGTCGTCGCCAAGGCCTATGAGCCACTCACCATCGGCATCGTCCGCCAACTCCTCGCGCTCGGCCAGAAGAGCGTGCAAGTGATCGACGGCCGCGAGGACGAAATCCTGCTCAAGTCGCTGCGCAAGGATCCCGCCAAGGACGAGGAGTCGGCGCTCAAGGATATCTATCGGAAACTGCGCCCGGGCGATCCGCCGACCGCCGCCAACGCCCGTGCTTTGCTCAAGCGCCTGTTCTTCGATGCCAAGAAATACGATCTCACCCGCGTCGGCCGCTACAAGATCAATCAGAAGCTCGGCATCAACGTGGAGTCCGACCAGCGCATCATGGTGCCCGAGGACTTCCTCGCCGCCGTGAAATACATCCTCAAGCTCAAGAAGGGCGACGGCGTGATCGACGACATCGACCACCTCGGTTCCCGCCGCGTGCGCGCCGTCGGCGAGCTGCTCGCCAACCAGTGCCGCGTCGGCCTGGCCCGCACCGAGCGTCTCGTCAAGGAGCGCATGACCCTGTTCGACGTGAACATCGAGGGCATGACGCCGCAGAAGCTGATCAACCCGAAGGCGCTCTCCGCCGTCGTGCGCGACTTCTTCGGCCGCAGTCAACTCTCGCAGTTCATGGACCAGACCAACCCGCTGGCCGAGCTGACCCACAAGCGCCGCCTTTCCGCGCTCGGACCCGGCGGTCTCAACCGCGACCGCGCCGGCTTCGAGGTGCGCGACGTGCACCCGTCCCACTACGGGCGCATTTGCCCGATCGAGACTCCGGAAGGTCCCAACATCGGTCTGATCAATTCGATGTGCACCTACGCGCGCATCAACGAGTTCGGTTTCATCGAAACCCCATACCGCAAGGTCAAGAACGGCAAGGTCACCAACGAGATCGAATACCTCACGGCCGACCAGGAGGAGAATTTCCTCATCGCCCAGGCGAACAACCCGATCGACAAGTCCGGCAAGTTCCTCACCGAGCGCATCACCGCGCGTGAAAAGGGCGGCGAGTTCATCGAGTCGCTGCCCACCGATTGCCATTACATGGACGTCTCGCCCAAGCAGCTCGTCTCCGTGGCCGCCGGCCTGATTCCCTTCCTTGAGCACGACGACGCCAACCGCGCGCTCATGGGCTCGAACATGCAGCGCCAGGGCGTGCCGCTTCTCGTCTCCGAGTCACCGCTCGTCGGCACCGGTCTTGAAGGCAAGGCCGCGCGCGATTCCCGCGCCGTGGTCGTCGCCGAGGCCGATGGCGTGGTCGCCGCAGCCACTGCGGAAATCATCGTCACCACCGCCGATGGCAACCTGCCGGAGAAAATCACTGTCGAGAAATTCCTCAGCGATCCGGAAGCGGTGAAGTCCAATCCGGACAAGGGCATCATGTCCTATCCACTGCGCAAGTTCATGCGCTCCAACGCCGGCACCTGCATCAACCAGAAGCCGATCGTCAAGAAGGGCGACAAGATCAAGAAGGGCCAGGTGCTCGCCGACGGCCCCAATACCGAGAACGGCGAACTCGCCATCGGCCGCAACGTGCTCGTCGCCTTCATGCCCTGGAACGGCTATAACTTCGAGGACGCCATCGTCATTTCCGAGCGTGTCGTGAAGGAGGACGTTTACACCTCCATCCACATCTCCGAGTTCGACGTCGCCGCCCGCGACACCAAGCTCGGCCCCGAGGAAATCACCCGCGACATCCCCAACGTCGGCGAGGACGCGCTCCGCAACCTCGACCACGACGGCATCATCCGCATCGGGGCCGAGGTGAAACCCGGCGACATCCTCGTCGGCAAGATCACCCCGAAATCCGAGACCGAACTCGCCCCCGAGGAGCGCCTCCTGCGCGCCATCTTCGGCGAGAAGGCCGCCGACGTGAAGGATACCTCGCTGCGCGTGCCCTCGGGCTGCACCGGCATCGTCCAGGACGTGCGGGTTTCCCAATCCGGCTTCGCCAAGAAGCGCGAGGAGAAAAAGGATCCGGCGATCATCAAGAAACAGCACAAGCAGATCAACGACGACCACAAGAAGAAGTGGGACAAGCTGACTGACGACCTCACCGAGAAGCTCTCCGACATCCTGCTCGGCGAGAAGATCCCGCTCGATGTCGTCAACGCGCAGACCGGCGAGATCATCATTCCGGCCAACCGCAAGATCACCAAGACCCTGCTGCGCAAACTGGCCGCCGCCCACGATCACATCGAGATCGACCCCTCGCCGATCCGCAACAAGATCCTCGAAATCATCGGCTCGTTCGAGGGCCGCTTCCAGGAACTCGACAGCGAGCGCGAGCGTAAACTCGACCAGCTCGAGTCCGGCGACGAGGTCGATCCCGGCGTCATCAAGGAGGTCAAGGTCTTCATCGCCGCCAAGCGCAAGCTCTCCGTCGGTGACAAGATGGCCGGCCGCCACGGCAACAAGGGTGTTGTCGCCAACATCGTGCCCGAGGAGGACATGCCTTTCCTCGCCGACGGCACTCCGGTGGACATCTGCCTCAACCCGCTCGGCGTGCCCTCGCGGATGAACGTCGGCCAGGTGCTCGAAACCCACCTCGGTGTCGCCGCCAAGGCGCTAGGCTTCAAGGTGGCCACCCCGATTTTCGACGGCATCAAGGAAGACGTCATCTGGAACTTCATGTCCGAGGCCAAGAAGGTCGATGGCGTGGACTTCGTCGGCGACAACGGCAAGCTCCGCGAGCGCAAGAAAAACGAGCCCACCCGACCCGGATTCACCTGGATCGGCGACGGCAAGGACGGCACCACCGGCGGCAAGTCCACGTTGTATGACGGCCGCACCGGCGAGGCCTTCCACAACCCGGTCGTGGTCGGCATGATCTATATCTTGAAACTCGGCCACCTGGTTGCCGACAAGATCCACGCCCGCGCCGTCGGTCCCTACTCGCTTGTTACCCAGCAGCCGCTCGGCGGCAAGGCGCAATACGGCGGCCAGCGCTTCGGGGAAATGGAGGTCTGGGCGCTCGAAGCCTACGGCGCCGCCTACACGCTGCAGGAACTGCTCACCGTCAAATCCGACGACGTGCAGGGCCGCACCCGCATTTACGAAGCCATCGTCAAGGGCGACAACAACCTGGAGGCCGGCACGCCGGAATCCTTCAACGTCCTCATCAAGGAAATGCAGTCGCTCGGCCTCGATGTCCGTCCCGGCCGCAAGGGATCGACCCACGGTTCCGCCATCTCAGGCGGCGGCGTGGACGACTTCTCCCTCGACGACCTGACCCTGTAACCCGAACCACGCGAAACCCCCAACCTGTCCTTCAACGATCTAACAACATGAGTGTCGATACCAACCTTCGCGAACTTTTCGGCGTGGACGAACGCCCCGAGGCCTTCGATCAGGTTTCCATCACCGTGGCCTCGCCGGAAATCATCCGGTCCTGGTCCAAGGGTGAGGTGAAAAACCCGGAAACCATCAACTACCGCACCTTCAAGCCGGAAAAAGGCGGCCTGTTCTGCGAGCGCATCTTCGGCCCCACCCGCGACTGGGAGTGCGCCTGCGGCAAATACAAGCGCATCAAGCACAAGGGCGTCGTCTGCGACCGCTGCGGCGTCGAGGTCACCCTTTCGCGCGTCCGCCGCGAACGCATGGGCCACATCGAACTGGCCGTGCCGGTTTCACACATCTGGTTCTACAAATGCATGCCCTCGCGCATCGGCCTGATGCTCGACATGAGCGCCCGCCAGCTCGAGCGCGTCATTTACTACGAGGATTATGTCGTCACCGAGCCCGGCAACACCGCGCTCGAACTCGGCCAGCTTCTCACCGAAAACGAACTGCGTGAAGCCGAGGACACCTACGGCGACGGTTCGTTCAAGGCCGCCATGGGTGCCGAAGCGGTTCAGGAGTTGCTGCGCCAGATCGACCTCGCCGAACTTCAGGTGAAACTTGAGGAGGAACTCGGTGCCACCCGCTCGAAGCAGAACAAGAAGAAGCTCAGCAAGCGCCTGAAAATCACTCAAGGGTTCGCGGCCTCCAAGTCGCGACCCGAGTGGATGATCCAGACCGTGCTTCCCGTGATCCCGCCGGATCTTCGTCCGCTGGTTCCGCTTGAAGGCGGCCGTTTCGCCACCTCCGACCTCAACGACCTCTACCGCCGCGTCATCAACCGCAACAACCGCCTCAAGAACCTGCTGCTGCTCAAGACGCCGGAAGTCATCATCCGCAACGAGAAGCGCATGCTCCAGGAGGCGGTTGACGCTCTCTTCGACAACGGCCGCCACGGCCGCGCCGTCACCGGTGCCGGCAACCGCCCGCTCAAGTCGCTCTCCGACATGCTCAAGGGCAAGGGCGGTCGTTTCCGCCAGAACCTGCTCGGCAAGCGCGTCGATTACTCGGGCCGCTCGGTCATCGTCATCGGTCCGGACCTCAAGCTCGGCCAGTGCGGTCTTCCCAAGAAGATGGCGCTCACCCTGTTCGAGCCGTTCATCATCCGCCGCCTCAAGGAACTCGGCTACTGCCACACCGTGCGTAGCGCCAAGAAGATGATCGACCGCAAGACCACCGAGGTCTGGGACATCCTCGCGGAAGTCACCAAGGGCCACCCGGTCCTGCTCAACCGCGCACCCACGCTGCACCGCCTTTCGATCCAGGCCTTCGAGCCGAAGCTCATCGAAGGCGAGGCCATCCGCGTCCACCCGCTCGTCTGCACCGCTTACAATGCGGACTTCGACGGCGACCAGATGGCCGTGCACGTACCGCTCTCGGTGGAGGCGCAGATGGAGTGCCGCCAGTTGATGCTGGCCCCCAACAACATCTTCTCGCCCGCGTCCGGCCGCCCGATCACGGTGCCCTCGCAGGACATCATTCTGGGAACCTATTATCTTACCTGGGCGCCGGTGCGCACCGCCAAGGATCGCGAGAAACAGGAGCACCTGCCATTGTTCGAAAACTCCTCGGAAGTCGAGTTCGCCATCGCCTCGCGCAAGGTGGGCTATCACCAGTGGATCCGCCTCCGCAACCCGGACCACGGCAAGGACACCGTGTTTGGTTACAAGGGCGAGGAACTAAGCGACAAGGACCGCAAGGCCCTCACCCCGCTCGAAGCCGCACTGCGCGAGGGCAAGATCATCGAGACCACTCCCGGCCGCGTCCGCTTCAACGAGATCTGGCCCGCCGGCGTCGGCTTCATCAATGAAAATGTCGGCAAGAAGAAGATCGGCGACATCATCTGGCGCTGCTATCAGACCGTTGGCAAGGTCAAGACCGTCGAGGTTCTCGACAACCTGAAAACCCTCGGTTTCAAGGAAGCCACCCGCTCCGGCACCTCCATCGGCATCGTGGACATGGTGATTCCCGAGGAGAAGAAGGAAGTCATCGCCAAGGCATACGAAGAGGTCGAGAAAGTCACCAAGCAATACCGCAACGGCGTCATCACCGACGGCGAGCGCTATCAGAAGGTCGTGGACGTCTGGACCCAGGCCACCGACACCATCGCCAACGCGCTCTATCGGAAAATCGAGCACAACGAAGGCAAGGACAAGGCGTCACCGCTTTTCATGATGGTCGATTCCGGCGCGCGGGGCAACAAGTCCCAGATCAAGCAGCTCGGCGGCATGCGCGGCCTGATGGCCAAGCCCTCTGGTGAGATCATCGAGCGCCCGATCATTTCGAACTTCCGCGAAGGCCTCTCGGTGCTCGAATACTTCATCTCCACCCACGGCGCGCGCAAGGGTCTCTCCGACACCGCGCTCAAGACCGCGGACTCGGGTTACATGACCCGCAAGCTCGTGGACGTGGCTCAGGACGTGATCATCACCGAGCAGGACTGCGGCACCGCCAACGGCATCTCGGTGACCGCCATCATGGACGGCGATGAGGAGAGCGCCTCGCTCGCCTCGCGCATCTACGGCCGGGTTTCCTGCGAGAAAATCAAGGACCCGCTCACCGGCGAGATCCTCATCAAGGTGGATGACATCATCAACGAGCGCCAAGCCAACGCCGTCGAGCGCATCGGACTGGAAAAACTCAAGATCCGCTCCGTGCTCACCTGCGAGAGCGACCGCGGTTGCTGCGCGAACTGCTATGGCCTCAACCTCGCCACCGGACTGGCCGTCAAGATCGGCGAGGCGGTCGGCATCATCGCCGCCCAGTCGATCGGCGAGCCCGGCACCCAGCTCACCATGCGGACGTTCCACGTCGGCGGTGTGGCGGCCGCCACCTTCAAGCAGCCGGTCATCAAGGCGAAGAACAGCGGACGCCTCGTTTACAAGGATCTCCGCACCGTCCAGTCCGTCGATGGCAATTGGGTCGTGCTCAACAAGAACGGCTCGGTCTCGATCCGCGACAAGGCCGGCCTCGAACTGGAAAGCCACAACATCGTCATCGGCGCGGTCATCGAGACCAAGGACGGCGAGGATGTGAAGAAGGGCGACACCGTCGCCACCTGGGACCCCTACAACGTCCCCATCCTCAGCGACAAGGCCGGCAAGATCGAGTTCCGCGACATGATCCCCGGTATCACCGTGGCCACCGAGACCGACAAGGAAACCGGCAAGAAGGGCATGGTCGTCACCGAACACAAGGAGGACCTCCACCCGCAGGTCGTCATCCTCGACGAGAAGACCAAGGAGGTGAAGGCCAGCTACTCGATCCCGGTCGGCGCGCACCTTTCCGTCAAGGAAGGCCAGTCCGTCACCGGCGGCACCCAGCTTGCCAAAACTCCGCGCAAGGTGGCCCGCACCAAGGACATCACCGGCGGTCTGCCGCGCGTGGCCGAGCTGTTCGAGGCCCGCAAGCCCAAGGACGCCTGTGTCATCGCCAAGATCGACGGCGAGATTTCCTTCGGAACCAACGTCCGCGGCAAGAAACGCGTCGTCGTCACCGATCCGGAAACCGGCGAACAGGTGGACCACCTCGTGCCGATGGGCCGCCACATCATCGTCACCGATGGTGACAAGGTGAAGCGTGGCGACCAGATCACCGAGGGCCCCGTTTCCCCGGAGGATCTGCTCGAAGCCTGCGGTGCCCAGGAACTCCAGGAACACCTCGTCAACGAGGTCCAGTCCGTCTATCGCGTCCAGGGCGTGGAAATCAACGACAAGCACATCGAGGTGATCATCCGCCAAATGCTGCGCAAGGTGAAGATCACCGACCCCGGCGATGCCGACCAATACCTCTGGGGCGACCAGGTGGACCGCTCGACCTTCAAGCGCGTCAATGCCGCGATCGCGGCCAGCGGTGGCAAACCCGCCGAAGCCGAACCCGTCCTGCTGGGTATCACCAAGGCCTCGCTCGAGACCGAGTCGTTCATCTCCGCCGCCTCGTTCCAGGACACCACCCGCGTCCTCACCGAGGCCGCCACACTGGGCAAGATCGACTACCTTAGCGGCTTCAAGGAAAACGTCATCATGGGCCACCTCATCCCGGCCGGTACCGGCTTCCCGATTCACCGCGATCGCGAGTTCGAGTTCACCGTCGAGGAACCCGAACCCATCGTCCAGACTGCGGAGACCGAGGAATCCATGGACCAGGAAGACAGCGCCACTGCCTGACGCTTTCCGTTTCCCATCCCGTCAATCAATCCCGGCCGGCGCATTCGTCGGCCGGGATTTTTCGTATCCCTTTGCCGCCCTGCGGTCCCGTGCTACACCCAGGCGCTTGCTGCTTTACCTCCACATTCCGTTCTGCCACCGAATCTGCCCGTATTGCTCGTTTTACAAGCACACGCCGGGCGACACACCGGTGGGAACATTCATCGAGGCTCTCACCACCGAGGTCGCCCGCAGGATCGAACGCCCGCCGCGCACGATCTATCTCGGCGGTGGCACGCCCAGCATGCTCTCGCCGTTGCATCTGGAGAAATTGTTCGGCGCGTTGCACAAGGCGGCCGATTTCACCCGGCTCGATGAAGTCACGCTCGAGGCGAACCCCGCCACCTTCGACGGGCGCAAGGCACGGCTGTTCCGCGATCTCGGTGTCACCCGCGTCTCGCTCGGCATCCAGTCGTTCGCACCGCATGTGCTGCAAACGCTCGGCCGCGAACACAGTGCGGAGCAGGCGGCGGAGTCGGTGCGAATCCTCCGCGAAGCCGGTGTGCCGCAGGTGAACATCGACCTGATGTTCTCCATCCCCGGCCAGAGCGCTGAGGATTGGCGGGAAACCCTGCGCCGCGCCGTCTCGCTCGCGCCCGACCACATCTCCGCCTACAATCTCACCTACGAGGAGGACACCGCATTCTTCGAATCGCTGCGCCGCGGCGAAATGCGCGCCGACGAGGATCACGACGCCAGCTTCTTCCACCTCGCCCATGACATTCTGACAACCGCCGGCCTCGATCATTACGAAACCTCGAACTATGCCATGCCCGGCATGCGTTCCTCGCACAACGAAGGCTACTGGCAAGGCGAGGAATACCTCGGCCTCGGTCCCTCCGCCGTTTCCACCATCGGTGGCCGGCGCTCGAAAAACGTCGCCGACACCGCCGCCTACACCCAACGCGTCATCTCACTCGGCCATGCCATCGATGAAATCGAGGAACTCGATGAAGAGGCCGTCCGCATCGAGCGCATTGCTCTCGGCCTGCGCACCACCGCCGGCATTTCCATGGAGCTGCTCGATGAAAACGCCTGCCTCCGCGCCGCCGAACTGGAACGTGAAGGACTCGCCCGGATCACTGGAAACCGCCTCGTGCTCACCGGCCGGGGAAGAGCGCTCGTCGATCCCATCGCGGCGGAGTTGATTTGAATTCAAGGATGCGGATTCGCGCCCGTCCCATATCCCAGCGTGAATTCAAAAAAGGGCACGCATTGCGGCGTGCCCTCGGTGAGGCGTTTTCCGTGAACGGACGTCAGGGAATCACCTTGATCGTGTCGGTTCCGGACAGCAATTCGCCGTCACCGGCGGTGGCGGTCAATGTCAGTTCGGCGGAGGTCGCGGCGGGATCGATCAGCGCTGCCAGGGCCGAACGATCGAATTTCATGCTGAGTCCCGTTCCGTTGACCTTGACGTTCTCGGCCGGGATGGAATCGAGGAGCAGGATGCTCGCCGGATCGATGCTGGCCGGGTCGATGCCCGAACTGCCGAGAGAGATCGAGCCGCTGACCCATCGGCCTTTGCTGCCGAGTTTGAGTGCGCGTGGCGTGATGCGGACCGAAATCTCGGCGGGAATCAGGAAGGCAATGGAAGTCGTCGCTATCTCGTAGTCTCCTTCAGCATCCATCGCCTGCCAGACGACGTTTGTGCCGGAAATACAGGGCGCGATATCGTCGGTGTCGTTATCGGTGAGCTGGGCCATGGTGTCCGAGCTTGCCTCATAGGCCCAGATTTCCCAGTCGTTGCCATCCCAAGACTGCCAGACGACGGACGTGCCGGAAAGTTTGGCTCCGATGTCGTCGCCGTCGTTGTCGGTAAGCTGGCGGAAATTGTCGCCATACTTGACCATGATTTCCCAGTCCGCGGCGGGGGTGGGTTCGCCCTCGGGAGGCGGCGGGTCGCCTTCGGCGGGCGGCGGCGTCGCCGCGTTCGGCACTTGGGCCTCCCAGACGATCAGGTCGCCGGAGATCTGCGGGTTTACGTCGTCGTAGTCGTTGACGGTGATCGGGTTGGCGAGTGCCGCTGGAATCAGCAGCGCGGCCATCGGGCAGGCAATCAGTTGGCTGGTTGTTGTTTTCATTTCAGGGTGTTTGGTTTTCGGTGTAAGGCCTGTGAGGTGGGACAGCATCACAAGGGGTTGAAAACTAATTCGTCCCGATGGATTTGAAAAGTTGAAAGTCAAAAAAGGCATCTCCATGCGAACCGTGAGGCACGGCGCGTGACGCGAAGTTTCGGTGGAAGGAGGGGTGCCGCGTGAGATGGAGCAGAGACGGGTATTGATGGCGGCCCGGTTGGCGGGTAGGGTGCCCGCATGGCCGATGACCGGAAAAGCCGCCGCATTTCCCTGCTCTCATGGTTCGGAAAACGGGACGTGTTCTACATCACCGTGCTGGTGGTCGCATGGATCGCCTCGGGCTATGCCGGCAAGATGAAGCGCGGCCTCAAGGAGGTTTTTTCGCCCGCTCCCATCCAAGCGCCCGCCGCCATCGAGGAGGAAGACATTCGCCGCCAGATCGAGTCACGGCTGCGCACGGAAATGGAGGAGGAACTCGATCGCGAGATCGCCGCCATGAAACAAGCCGCTGCGGAAAAGGAGGCCCGCGACCTGGCCGAGGCCGAGCAACGCGAAATCGATTACCGCCCGCTCCTTGGTTCCATCACCGATGTCCGCAAGCTCCGCTCCGGGATCCCGTTCACCACCGAGATCGACATCACCCAGGGCGGCATCGCCTCGATCGAGCGAGTGGACGACGAAAGCTACGCCGCTTTTTATCAGCTCTCGCTGCGCCGTCCGTCACCGGCCAAAACGATGGAGGAACTCGGAAAAACCAATCCCGACCTCGGTAAAATCCTCCCCGGCCTGCCGGACATCGTGGCCGAAGCGGAGGTTTCCAAATGGTTCCACCAACTCTACGACAACAAGATCACGCGCATCCGCCGCGACGCGCACACGCTCAACGAGGTGCTCACCAAGCACAACCTCTACGACTGCGAGACCATCCTGCACCTGCGCGCGCCCGACGGCGGCCCAGTCTTCCTGATGCAGGCGGAAATGGACGTGGTCTCCGACGGCTCCGATGGCGACCGCCTGCCCGAGATGCCGGAGGCGATCGTCAATTCCACCCACTACCAGCCGTTCACGAGTTATGGCTGGAAAAAACGCACCAAGACCCCGAACCCGATGGTCGCCGGCTGGGAAAAGCGGTTGGCAAACGGCCGCCGCGAACTCGCCGATCCCGCCACCACCGCCGAGCGCAAGGCCTGGCTGCGCGACCGCATCGAATACCTCAAACGCGGCATCGCCGACCTCAAGGCCCGCAGTTTCCTCATCGCCGAGTATGACCCGTTCATCGTCATCCCGGTGAACCTGCTCACCTCGCGTGAAACCTTCGCGCCGAACGTGGGCGATTACGCCGTGGTCATTCACGAGGGGAAAATCTATCCGTCCATCGTCGGCGACGGCGGCCCGACGTTCAAGGTGGGCGAAGCCTCGCTGCGCATGGCGAAGGAAATCAACGACCGCGCCTCACCCTACAGCCGGCCGGTTTCCGATCTGAAAGTGACTTATCTGGTTTTCCCCGGCAGCCGCGAGGAACGGCGCGGACCTCCGGATTACGAACTCTGGCGGCAGCGCTGCGCGGAGTTGCTGGACGGCATCGGCGGGCTCGGCGAGGGATACGAACTGCACACGTGGAAGTGCCTGTTGCCGAAACCGGAGCCGCCTGCGGAAACCGCCGTCAATCCTCCAGCATCCGGCGCAACCGCTCCCGATACAGCGCCCCCAGCACGCTCACAAGAAGCGTCAGACACACCGCAGTGACGCCAAGTTCGAGCACCGGAGCCGCGCCGCGCTCGTGCTCGCCGGCCAGGAATCCCGCGAGATCCGGCAGGTTGCCGACGCCGCGCGCCGCGCCCAGCAAGGCCAGCACGCCCGCGCCGATCACGCCGTGCCAGCGCATTTTCAGGCTGAAAAACCCGCAGATCAGCAAGCCGCCGCCGAGCGTCAGCGCGCCGTGCAGGAATCCGCTTGCCGCATCCTTGTCCAGCAGCCGGTGCGCCGCCACGCCAAGCGCGAGAATCGCCACACCACTGAAAAAAATCCGGACCCGCATGGCTGCAGAGTGGCTGCGACCCGCTCCGTGTGCAATGCCGCTTATGAACGCATCGCCAAATACGGTGAAATGATCCGCCGCTCGGAACGGTAATGCATTTGCGGGATAGCCCGCCATTTTCCAACCATGAAGACGACAGCCACCCGACGCCATTTCATCAAACAAACCGCCCTGCTGGCCGGCATGCCGGCGATCGTTCCCGCGTCGGTGCTCGGCCGCAACGGCAAGGTCGCTCCGAGCAATCGTGTCGTCCTCGGCGGCATCGGTCTCGGTCCCCGCGGCCGCCAGGTGCTCGCCTCTTTCCTCAAACAGGCGGACGTCCGCTTCGTCGCCATCGCCGATGTCCAGAAAGAGCGGCGCGAGATCATCCGCAAGACCGTGGACCGCCATTACGGCGACACCTCCTGCACCGCCCATCCCGAGATGCGCGAGGTGCTCGGGCGCGACGACGTGGATGCCGTGCTCATCGCCACCGGCGACCGCTGGCACGCCCCGGCCTCGATTCTCGCCGCCCGCGCCGGCAAGGATGTCTATTCGGAAAAACCGTGTACGATGAGCATCGTGGAAAGCCGGCAGCTCGACGAGGAAATCCTCAAGCACAACCGGATCTTCCAGGCCGGCACCCAGCGCCGCAACGTGGACAATTTCAAAGTCGCCGTGGCGCTCGCGCGCGAGGGAAAACTCGGTGCCTTGAAAACCCTGCACGCCGGCATCATCCCGCCGGCGGAATACCTGCCCGACCTGCCGGGCGAACCGCTGCCCGATCCCGCGGAGGTCGATTGGGACCAATGGCTGGGCACCGCCGCCGAGCGGCCGTTCAACAAGCAATACCTGCGCGGCCGCTGGCGTGGCCGCAAGGGACTCATGTCCTCTTACAGCATCACCGAATGGGGATCGCACACCGTGGACCTCTGCCAATGGGCGGCCGCTGCCGACGGCACCGCGCCCGTCGAATACGAGGCCGATGGCCGGACGATCCACGCGACTTACGCCAACGGCCTGAAACTCGTCATGCGCGAGGCCGGCTTCAAGGGCGAGGGCGACTGGCTCGGCTTCGGCACCTGTCCGGTGCGTTTCGAAGGCGGGGACGGCTGGGTGGAAGCCGGTGACATGGGCAAGATCGCCACCGCCGATGCCTCTCTGTTGGAGGGCCGCATGCCCGTGGAAACGGGCGGCACCGATGCGACGCAGCACGTTCGCGAGTTCGTCGATTGCGTGAAATCCCGCGCCAAGCCGGCGTGCAACTCGACCGTCGCCCGCTACGGCCACATCGCCTGCCACGCCGCCGCCATCGCATGGAAACTCGGGCGCAAACTCCGCTTCGATCCCGCCACCGAGCGCTTCATTGGCGACGAGGAAGCCAACGGCATGCTCGACCACCCGCGGCGCGAGAAGTGGGACGTTTGACAAAAATCATCGTCCCGCCGCGTCGGCCGCGATCCAGTTCCACAGGCTCTCCAGCCCTTGGGCCACGGCCGCCTTGGTGGCCTCCAGGTCGCCGCCCGGTGCCGCCTTGCCGAAGAGGTAATATTTGATCTTCGGCTCGGTGCCGGACGGGCGCACGGCGAAGGAGCGGCCGTCCTCGAGATCGACGAACAGCATTTTCTCCTTCGGCAACAGGTCGCCCTCCTGATCGAAAATGTCCTGCTTGGCGAAATCGCGCACCCGCACGACCGCGGAGCCGTCCACTTCGGCCGGCGGATTTTCGGCATAGGAATTCGCGAGCGCCTGGATCTTTGCCGCGCCGTCCGCGCCCTCCATCACAAGCGACTTGCCCATCTCCTGATGAAAACCGAATTCCTGATAGATATCATCCAGCAACTCCGGAAGGGTTTTGCCGACCGATTTCGCGTAGGCCGCCACTTCCGCGAACATCAGGGTGGCGCCGTTGGCGTCCTTGTCGCGCACCGCGTCTGAGCCGAGGTAGCCATAACTCTCCTCGCCGCCGAAGACGAAGAAGCGCGAGTATTCCAGCCGCAACTGCCGCGTTTGTTCCTCGGAGAGCGAACGGTAGTCGCCCTTCTTCCCGGCGGGGATGGCGTTCTCGTATTTTCGCAGCTTGGCGGCGATGTATTTGAAGCCGGTGAGGGTATCGACGAGGCCGACGCCGAAGCCGTCGGCGATGGCCTTCTGCAGTTCGGTGGTGACGAAGGTCTTCACCACCACCGCGCGGCTGCGGTTGGCGTGCGTGAGCCAGCCGAGTTCGAAGCAGGTCTTGAGCCGGTACCACTCCATCAGCGAGCCGATCTGGTTGCCTGTGAGAAGGACCATGTCGCCGCTTCTGTCGCGCACCGCCACGCCCATGCGGTCGGCGTCGGGGTCGGTGCCGATGACGATTTCCGCGTTTTCCCTTAATGCCAGATCGATGGCCATCTTCAGGGCCGGCGCGTTTTCCGGATTGGGCGATTCCACGGTCGGGAAACGGCCGTCCTGGACGTCCTGCTCGGGCACGGTGAGCACCTCGAAGCCGAACGAGCGCAGCATCGGCACGTTGATGTGGCCGCCGGTGCCGTGCAGGTTGGTGAAAACGATGCGCGTGGTCGCGTCGTCCAACAGCTCCGGGCGCAGCAGCAAGGTCTTGAGGCGATCCACGTAACTCGCGTCCATCTCCGCGCCGAGCGTCGTGATCGTGCCTCGCTCGCTATCGGGCAGTGGCTCGTAGTGTTCGCCGCTGATGGCGTTCACCTCGCGGACGATGCCCTCGGCGTGTGCATCGACGATTTGCGCGCCGTCGTCGAAGTAGGCCTTGAAACCGTTGTCGTGCGGCGGGTTGTGGCTGGCGGTCAGGACCACGCCGGCGTCGGCGCGCAGCTCACGGACGGCGAAGGAAAGCTGCGGCGTCGAGCGCGGACCGTCGAACAGCCACGCGTCGCAGCCGTGGTCCGCCGCCACCCTTGCGCAGAACTCGGCGAAGTCGCGCGAGAAGTGGCGGGTGTCGTGCGCGAAAACCAGCTTCGCCCGGCGGCCGGAACCGACGTGTTGTTTCGCGTACGCGATCAGCCCTCGCACCGCCCGGCCGACGTTGTAATAGTTCATCGTCGCCGTGCCCGTGCAGGGATGCTCCGGCCGGTCGTTCGGGCCGCCCGCGCCCTGCTCGGTTTTCGTGACCACGCGGCCGATGGTGCGCCCGCGCAGGCCACCCGTGCCGAAGGCGAGGGTTTTGAAAAAGCGGTCGTTGAGTTCCTGCCACTCGCCGTCCTCGACCAGCTCGGCGATCGCCTGCGAGGCGATCCCGCCACTGCTTCCCGCAAGCAGCGAGAGGATGTTGTCTTGGGCGGCTTCCAGCAGCTTGCCGGAGGAAACGGCGGCGGTGAGGTCGGCTTCGAGGGAATTCATCACGCGCGGATGGTACCCCGGCCACGCGCCGTGGCAATGCCACGATTGGAAGCGATCGCTTTCCGGGCGCCCACGCTCCTTTTATTCATGGAAATGGAACTTCCATCCGCCGGTCGGGCTGGTTGAGTGTGGTCGTGAGATTTCCACAAGATCGTGGTGCCATGGGGTTTCTTCGGCTGCAATGGCCGCTGCTGGCTTTGATCGCCCTGATGTTTCTCGTTTTCTTCGCCCAGGCGGTCTTCGGTCCGCTGTGGTATCGAAGTCTGATGCTCGTGCCGGCCGATGTGGGGGAGGGCTGGGAGCGCTTGCTTGCCGGTCAATCGACGGCGGCGGATTGGCGGGAGTTCGGCACCTTGTTGAGTTATGCCTTTCTGCATGGCGACTTCGAGCACGTCCTCTTCAACATGTTGTTTTTCTGGATTTTCGGAGCGCTCATCGTCGAGCTGCTCGGGTGGCGCTGGATGTTGCTGATTTTCGCCGTCACCGCGGTGGGCGGCGCGGTGGCCCACGCGATCATGAACCGCGGGGAAAGCATTCCGATGCTCGGGGCATCGGGCGCGGTGATGGGATTCGAGGGCGCCTATCTGGCGCTCGCCACCCGCTGGACACTGCCGGATCCACACGTGTGGCCGATCGCGCGGCCGGTTTCCCCATCACGCCTCGCCCTGCTCGCCGTGGTGGGAGTGGGAATCGATTATTTTTCGATCATGCAGGGCATGGACACCGGCATCGCCTACGGAGCCCATGTTGGAGGATTCACCGCCGGCCTCCTGTTTGCCGGCCTCGCCGCCCCACGTCCGCGCGGCCACGGGGTGGTGAAGAGGTGAGATGCGGCGGTCCATGGCCTGGAATGACGCTTTGCAATCGCCATGGCTCGCAAAGGCGGCTTCAAACCGCCGGAGTCCATCCATTTGCTTGAGGGACCTGAGAGCTGCGCTTCAATACCCATGGACCGGTGGCAAATGATCCGGTCGCGTTGGCAAGAATTCGCGTCGGCCACGCCCGGTGGAATCTCTGACCCCATTCATTTCTTTGTCGGGATATTTGGCGGTTTTTTCTTCTGAGGTGGAAGTTGAAAAAATCCCGCCGTCCTTCCTTGGTTGGAAGGACGGCGGGTTTGGGAACTTATGAAGATGCGGGCGGGACGCCCACGCTCCGTTAGGCGAGGTCGAAGCGGTCGAGGTGCATGACCTTGTTCCAGGCGGCGACGAAGTCGTCGATGAACTTCGCTTCGCCGTCGGCGCAGGCATAGACTTCGGCGAGGGCGCGAAGGATCGAGTTCGAACCGAAGACGAGATCGACGCGGGTGGCGGTCCACTTCGTTTCGCCGGTCTTGCGGTCCACGCCGGCGAAGGCGTTGCCGCAGGGCGAGGCGGGTTTCCACTCGGTGGCCATGTCGAGCAGGTTGACGAAGAAATCGTTCGTCAGCTTGCCCGGGCGCTGGGTGAGAACGCCGTAGTCGGTGCCGCCGTGGTTGCAGCCAAGCGCGCGCATGCCGCCGATGAGGACGGTCATTTCGGGTGCGGTCAGAGTCAGCAACTGCGCCTTGTCGATCAGCAATGCCTCGGCGGGGATGGTGTATTTGCCCTTGAGGTAGTTGCGGAAGCCGTCGGCGATGGGCTCGAGCGGTTCGAAGGATTCGATATCGGTCAGCTCCTGGGTGGTGTCGGCGCGGCCGGGATGGAACGGCACGGTCACGTCGTGTCCGGCGTCCTTCGCGGCCTTCTCAATGGCGGCGTAACCGCCGAGCACGATGAGGTCGGCGAGCGAGACCTTTTTCCCGCCGCTGGCCGAGGCGTTGAAGTCGCTCTGGATCGCTTCGAGTTTGCCCAACACCTTGGCGAGTTGCTGTGGCTGGTTGACGTCCCAGTCCTTCTGCGGCGCGAGGCGGATGCGCGCGCCGTTGGCACCGCCGCGTTTGTCGGAACCGCGGAAGGTGGAGGCGGCGGACCAGGCGGTGTAGGCCAGCTCGGAAACCGTCAGGCCGGAGGCGAGGACTTTCGACTTCAGGTCCGCGATGTCGTTGTCATCAACGAGCGCATGATCGACGGCGGGCACCGGGTCCTGCCAGATCAGGTCTTCGGCGGGCACTTCCGGGCCGAGATAGCGCGCCTTCGGTCCCATGTCGCGGTGGGTGAGCTTGAACCACGCGCGGGCGAAGGCGTTGTTGAACTCTTCCGGGTTTTCGAGGAAGCGGCGCGAGATTTTCTCGTAGGCCGGATCGAAACGCAGCGAGAGGTCGGTGGTGAGCATCGTCGGGCGGTGCTTCTTCGACGGATCGTGCGCGTCGGGGATGACCTCATCCGCGTCCTTGGCGACCCATTGGTGCGCGCCGGCGGGACTCTTGGTCAGCTCCCATTCGTATTTGAAGAGGTTTTCGAGATAGTAATGGCTCCACTGTGCGGGCGTCTGCGTCCAGGTGACTTCGAGGCCGCTGGTGATGGTGTCGCCGCCCTTGCCGGTGCCGAAGCTGCTCTTCCAGCCGAACCCCTGTTCCTCGATGGGAGCCGCTTCCGGATCGGGGCCGACGTGATCGGCGGGTCCGGCGCCGTGGGTCTTGCCCAGGGTGTGGCCGCCGGCGATGAGGGCGACGGTTTCCTCGTCGTTCATCGCCATGCGGGCGAAGGTTTCACGGATGTCGTGTGCGGCGAGGACCGGGTCTGGATTTCCATCGGGACCTTCCGGGTTCACATAAATCAGGCCCATCTGCACGGCAGCGAGCGGGTTTTCGAGGTTGCGGTCGTGAATCTTGCCGTCGGCGGAGTCGTCGGAGACCAAGACGCCCTCGCCCTCGACTCCTTCGGAGCCCTTGCTGTAACGCACGTCGCCGCCGAGCCAGGTGGTTTCACTGCCCCAGTAAACATCCTGATCCGGCTCCCAGGTGTCTTCGCGCCCTCCGGCAAAGCCGAAGGTCTTGAAGCCCATCGTTTCGAGCGCGACGTTGCCGGCGAGGACCATCAGGTCGGCCCAGGAAATCTTGCGGCCGTACTTCTGTTTGATCGGCCAGAGCAGGCGGCGGGCCTTGTCGAGGCTGACGTTGTCCGGCCACGAATTGAGCGGAGCGAAGCGCTGCTGGCCACGGCCGCCGCCACCACGGCCGTCGCCGGTGCGATAGGTGCCGGCGCTGTGCCATGCCATCCGGATGAACAGCCCGCCGTAGTGGCCGAAGTCGGCCGGCCACCAGTCCTGCGAGTCGGTCATCAACGCGGCGAGATCCTTTTTCAACGCGTCGTAGTCGAGCGACTTGAATTCCTCGGCGTAGTTGAAATCGCCCTCCATCGGGTTCGATTTGTGGGAGTGCTGGTTGAGCAACTCGACCTTGAGACGGTTGGGCCACCAATCCTGATTGGTGGTTGCGGCACCGCCGACTGAGGCGGCGGCACTGTGGCCGAACGGGCATTTCGATTCTTCTGTCATGGCTGTGTGTTGGTTTGCGGGTTGGGGTTGATGGGAAAAATTTCAGCCCTTGAGGCAGTCGGGACAGGTGCCCCAGTAAACGACCTCGGCTTCGTCGATGCGGAAACCGGCATCGTCGATCGCATGCAGGCACGGCGCGTGGCCGACCGCGCAATCGACGTCCACCGTCTTCCCGCAATTGCGGCAGACCAGATGGTGGTGGTTGTCGCCGGTGCGGTCCTCGTAGCGGGCGGGCGAGCCGGCCGGCTGGATGCGCCGCAGCAGCCCTTTCTCGGACAGCAGCCCGAGCACGTTGTAAACCGCCTGCCGCGAAATCGCGCCGATCTCGCCGCGCACGTCTTCGGCGATCGCATCCGCCGTGGCGTGCGGCTGCCGCGACACCGCCCGCATCACCGCCAGGCGCTGCGCCGTCACGGGAATGTCGTGGATGCGGAGTTGGCGGACAGCGTCGGACATTGCGGGGCGAGGAATTTGTCAAAATCTGGACTGAGTCAAGTTTGCGATGGTGGAAATTGACTTTCGCCTGATTGCGGTTCCCAAAAAAATGTTTTCTGAAAAACAACTAACCAGCTGACAGAAAGTGGTTTGCAGAAAAAATGTCTCAGGTGAGACATTTTTCCGTCGTCACATTCTGGCGGCGGTTTTTCAGGAGGATCGCACCTCGGGCGATCCAGTGCGGGCCACAGTCCCGCACTCCTTATGGCATCGGTCTTGAGTCGGATTTTTCATCGACGGCTGCCGGGATGCGTGAGTGATTGGGCCGGGTCCGATCCGCCGGTTCTGTCATGTCCGATTGTTGTTCCAAGCCACGCAAAACGTCCTGTTGCGGCGGGGGTGATGACGGGAAAAAGGCGCGTCCGGATTTCCTGTTGTGGGGATCGCTGGTGGCGTTTGTGGCGGGCATCGCGCTGCATCTTTCCGGGGCCGCCCTGCCGCAATGGCTGCATGTCTTTGGCCATGCCTGCCATGAGCTGCTGAGCCGCGCCTGGTGGGGGCTGCTCATCGGCATCGTCGCGGTGGCGGTGATCGGCCGGTTGCCGCGCGAACTGGTGGCGGCGGTGCTCGGCCGCGGTGGCAGTTTTTCCGGACTGCTGCGCGCGGTCGGCGCGGGCGTGCTGCTCGACCTGTGCAACCACGGCATCCTGATGGTCGGCATGGGCCTCTACAAACGCGGCGCATCGCTCGGCCAGACGATGGCCTTCCTGATCGCCAGCCCGTGGAACTCGCTCTCACTCACCATCATTCTCGCTGCTTTGATCGGCTGGAAATGGGTGCTGGTTTTCATCGTTTGCTCTATGGCGGTGGGTTTGGTGACCGGCTGGCTGGCCGACCGCCTCGTCCATGCCGGGGCGCTGCCGGCGAATCCGCATTCGGTGGACATGCCGCACGGCTACCGCGTGGGGCCGGCCATCGTGGAGGTCCTGAAATCGCTCAAGCCCGGGATCAAAAACTACCGGGACCTCGCCCTCAACGGTCTATCAGAATCGAAGATGGTGCTGCGCTGGATCTTCTTCGGCTTCGTGCTCACCGCGTTGATCCGCGCCTTCGTGCCGGACGCGACGTTCCAGCAATACTTCGGCCCCACCATCGCCGGACTGTTCCTCACGCTGCTCGCGACCACGGTGATCGAAGTCTGCTCGGAAGGTTCCTCGCCGATCGCCGCCGACCTGCTCACGCGCGCAAACGCCCCGGGCAACGCCTTCGTCTTCCTGATGGCGGGCGCGGCCACCGACTACACCGAGATCATGGCCTTGAAGGAAACCACCCGCTCATGGAAGGCGACGCTGATGCTGCCGCTGCTCTCCACCCCGCAGGTGCTGCTGATCGGCTGGCTGCTGCAGCGGGGAGCGTAGGCTCACTCGTGCCTGTCCGCCCGTAGCCCGCAGGGCGAAGGCGGGAGAGCAGGTGGAAGAACGCGGTCTCACGACCGCGTCTCCGACCGGCACCCTCTGCCGCAGTCGAAGCCGGCCCGATTGTGGTTGAATCGCCCGACCCGAATTGCTAGATGCCAAGCCATGAAAACGGCCTGCATAAGCTTCGGTGGACGGGGTCCGTGCGTCCGTGCCGTATTTGCTCCGGTTCTACAGCGCGCGGTATATCCAGGACAATTGCTGCATGCATCTCATTAACACTGTTGTCCAAGAAAATTGACTAAGCCATGGCAAGCGAAGCACGAAAAGCGTTTGACAAGAATCTCGGTGATATCGACCGACTTTTAGAATTTCATAAGTCCGAAGCTGGCGAATCCTCTGGAAGGAAATACAATTTAGAGGTCTTGAACAAATCCGCCATTGTCCTAATCACTGCTTTCTGGGAGGCCTATTGTGAGGACATTGCGGCGGAAGCATTGGAGCATATTCTAAACAATGCGAACAGTTCCGACGATCTTCCGAAGGAATTAAAGAAGCAAATCTCGAAGAGCTTAAAGAAGGCTGAGAACGAGTTGTCAGTATGGGAAGTTGCCGACCAAAAGTGGAAAGACTACATCCGGGCACGGTTAGACGAAATGACCCAGGCGAGGGATCGCAAGCTGAATACCCCGAAATCGGACAATATCGATCTGTTGTTCCTCGATGCTTTAGGGATATCGAAAGTCTCGAGTAGTTGGCGCTGGGATAAGAAGATGACCGTGGAGCGTGCCCGCGATAAACTCGACAAATTTGTTGAGCTTCGGGGTTCGGTCGCGCATCGAGGTTGCGCTTTGGAAAGCGTAAAAAAGGCTCAAGTCACCGACTACTTAGGGTTCATTAAGAAACTTGCTGCAAAGACGGGAGGAAAAGTGAACAGTCACGTTAAGGACGCCGTTGGAACGCCCCTCTGGACAACAAGTCGCGGCACCTAACTGCCTACAGCGCCGCTCGTTCCTCGCGTCGCTTCCGGCAGCAGGTGCGCTCATCGTTAGGCGGAAAGAAATCAGCAAATGGAAATCATTGAAATTTCAGATGCAAGCGATGTTCTGGTTTTTCTGCGCCAGTCGCATCCGCGGTGGCAAATAGCTCAGACCATAACACCTGCTCACACTTGGCTGTTCCGCGGTCAAGGAGACTCTCGTTGGCCACTGACTCCAAAGTCTCTTCGCTCAATACCAAAAGCAGATACCGACTTTTCTTTGCCACTTCCGTGGCGCGCGGCAGCAAAAGAATTTAACCGTCTGAGCAGCTTTCTAATGCTTGCGGACGAAATTGGAATATTACCTAACTCACGTCCGAAGTTCCCCGATTTTTATCCACAGCTAAAAAATTCCGCCGAAAACGCGGAAGCACCTCATCCAACATACACAGATGAATTACTTGATGCGTTTTCACTCGCACAGCACCATGGTATATCCACTCGTTTATTAGATTGGTCTGGTTCGCCCCTTACAGCAGCGTTCTTTGCCGCAAAATCGGCGTTCGAGGCCGCAGATGACCGTATGGCTTTCGCTATATGGGCTATGCCGCGTCAGCGCCCAGGCGACGACAGAATCAAGGTGATTACCCCCTCACGGTCATTGAACCGTTTCGCCCATCGTCAAACGGGGTATCTTTCTATCGATATTCAAGTCGATAAACACTATATTGAAGGGAAAGGTTGGCAATCACAGGATGAAGTCCTAGATGCCTATCAACGCTCATGGGGAGAGGGCCGGTGGCCCTGTTTGAGAAAAATTGTAGTGCCGAGGGAATGCGCTGGTGATTTATTGTTAGCTCTTTTCCAGGAGGGGGTATCTCAAGCACATCTTATGCCCACACTTGATAACGTTGTTCAGACTATGGACCTGAATGCTAGCCTGTTTCCGATTCGCCATAAGAGATTATTGAACTTAATCAACAAATACAATGATGGCAGCATCACCTAGGTAGTGTTTCGGATCAGGTGTCGCATTTCAACAAACCAGCGCCTGCGAGTGCAACGTTCAACGTCCTCTCCAATATCCCGGGCGGCGGCTGGTGTGCGCAAGAGCCACAATCAGGATGGTGTCGCCTTCGATCCGGTAAATGACTCCGTAGGGGAAGCGCTCCAAGAGTTTGCGGCGATAGCCTCCGCCGACAGGGCTCCAGAATTCCGGAAACACGGCAATTTCATCCCGCGCCCGCTTGAATTCGGCGTAGAAGTTGACCGCGAGATCGCCGGCCCGCGTTTTGTAAAAGGTGACCGCGTCGAGAATCTCCAATTCCGCTTCCAGAAGGTGGTGGACGGTCATGATTGAAGGATCGCCCGGGCTTTCGCATCAAGCTCATCGCTGCTGGAGGACGGGTTGGTGCCAGCCTTCCATCTGGCCACGCGCTGGTCATACCCGGCAATCTCATCCCCGGACAGTTTCTCGTTCTCCAGGCTCTCAATGAGCTTGGAGGCCACATACGAGCGGTCTGCGATCGACAAGGCCAGCGCGTTTTCAATCACGTCGGAGATATTCGGCATGTCACAAAGATAGCGGGCCATCGGCGGTTTGCGAGTGTTGATTTCCGGTTCCGTCGCACGGTGGGCGAAGGAGGGAGGAATTGCATCGCGTTCCAGTGAACGAGCCTGCAATCCGTTCAAGGCCGCAGCAGGTTCGATGCGGAATGCCTCATGGGCCCAGGAGTGAAAAGGATCGTTGCGGAACAGCAGCGCGACGATCAGCCCGGTATCCGCGATGTCCTTCATGGTTAGCGGCGAAGTCGCGCGCGGGTTTCCTGATTGGTCGCCGGCTTGCCGGAACCTTCGTAGATCCCCGCCAGATCGGACGAGGCGAAACCGGATGCGGATTTCCCATCACCGGTGGCCAGATCCTCTTCAATGAGCAGGCGCACGTATTTCGCGCGATCCAACCCAAGCCGGGCCGCCCGTGCTTCGGCTTTTTCAAGAAGGACGGGATCCAGCCGGACTGTCAGGACTTTTGTCATACAACAGTGAATACACCGCCAATTTCCAGAATCAACTCGCGGGGTGGAAGCAGGGCACGTAGGCGCGGCCGTGAGGCCGCGCAGAGCTGGGGGATCGCATTCTCACGAATGCGCCTACGATGCTTCACGGCCGCAGCAGGTTCCAGGCGGTGACGAGCGCCTTGAGGCCGGCCATTTCGATCGAGGGATCGACGCCGGCGCCCCAGAGGAGGCGGCCGTCGTCGTGCTGGACCTGGACGTAGGCGGCGGCGCTGGCGTCCGAGCCGCCGCGCACGGCGTGCGAGCGGTAATCGGTGACCTTGAAGTCCTTCATGCCGGCATTTTCGAGGGCGTGGACGAAGGCGTTGATCGGGCCATTGCCGTGGCCTTCGATGCGTTGCTCGTTGCCGTGGTTGAGGATGCTGGCGAGGCATTTCACGCGACCGCGCTCGTCGGACTGGTGGATGAGTTCGTAATCGACGACGTCGAGCGGGCTGGAGAGGTTCACAAACTCGCGGAAAAACGCCTCGCGGATTTCATCGGCGGAGAGTTCGCGACCGAGTTCGTCGGCGAGGTCATAGACGCGCTTGCCGACCTGCGGGTGCATCGTCTTGGGCAGATCGAAGCCGTGCTCGCGGTCGAGCACGTAGGCGACGCCGCCTTTGCCGGATTGCGAGTTGATGCGGATGATCGCCTCGTACGAGCGGCCGATGTCCTGCGGATCGATGGTGAGGTAGGGCACGCCCCACGGCACGCCGGGATCGGATTCGGTTTCCTTCGCGCGGCGGTCGAGGCCCTTCTTGATTGCGTCCTGGTGCGAGCCGGAAAACGCGGTGAAAACCAGTTCGCCGGCGTAAGGTTGGCGCTCGGGGACGTAGAGGCGGGTAACGCGCTCATAGACCGCGCGGATCGATGGCAGGTCGGCGAAATCGAGGCCGGTAAGGATTCCGTGGCTGTTGAGGTTGAGCGCGACGGTGACGATGTCGAGGTTGCCGGTGCGTTCGCCGTTGCCGAAGAGCGTGCCCTCGACGCGGTCGGCACCGGCCATCATGCCCAGTTCGGTGGCTGCCACGCCGGTGCCGCGGTCGTTGTGGGTGTGCAGCGAAACAATGGCCGATTCGCGGTTTGTCAGATTGCGGCAGATCCATTCGATCTGGTCGGCATGGACGTTGGGCGTGGTCCACTCGACGGTGGCCGGCAGGTTGAGGATGATTTTTTTCTCCGGCGTCGGCTGCCAGACGTCCATCACGGCGTGGCAGCATTCGAGCGAGAAATCGAGCTCGGTGTCGGAAAACGACTCCGGCGAATACTGCAGCACCACCTCGGTGTTAGGAACCGTGGGAACGAGTTCCCTGACAAGTTTCGCGCCCGCCACGGCGATGTCGCGGATCTGGTCGCGGGTGGCGTCGCCGAATGTGACGCGGCGCTGCAGCGGCGAGGTCGAGTTATAGATATGCACGATCGCCCGCTTCGCGCCGTTGATGGCCTCGAAGGTCTTGCGGATCAAGTGCTCGCGCGTCTGCACGAGCACCTGGATCGTCACGTCGGAAGGGATGCGGTTTTCCTCGATCAGGCGGCGGCAGAAATTGAACTCGGTTTCCGCCGCGGACGGGAAACCGACCTCGATCTGCTTGAAACCCACGCGGCAAAGCAGGTCGAAAAACTCCAGTTTCTCCTCGATCGACATCGGCTGAGGCAGCGCCTGGTTGCCATCGCGCAGATCGACCGAGCACCATTCCGGGGCGCGGTCGAGCACCCGGTCCGGCCAGGTGCGGTCCGGCAGGCGGACCGGTGGGAACGGTCGGTATTTCTTGAGCGAGGTGGGATGCATGACGAAATAAGGCGGGGTATCCGGCCCGGAAGCGATGCCGATGAGCGGACGGCAAGCCTACTTTCGCAAAGCGCCCGGTCAAGCGCGCGGGAAGTGTAGCAAAATGACCCGGTGGGATCCGCTTCAAACCGGTTGTTCCGAGGTCTGGAATAACGCCGAGAGGCCCACTGGCCCTT
The DNA here is from genome assembly GCA_041686775.1 of Luteolibacter sp. Lineage (GTDB taxonomy): Bacteria > Verrucomicrobiota > Verrucomicrobiia > Verrucomicrobiales > Akkermansiaceae > Luteolibacter. Next base: position 212,979 of record JAWLDG010000001.1, read on the forward strand.
TTCAGTCCAGATCGAAGTCCATCACATAAAGGGTGCGCATGGGATCCGAGACGAGATACATCCGGCGTTTCTCATGATCCACCGCGATGCCCTCCAATTGCCGGATGTTCGTCGAATAGCTGGTCAGCATGTCGAGATTCTTCCCCAGCAGATGGATCGTCCCGGACAAGTCACTCAATACCCACAGCAGATCACGCTCGGCATCCACCAGCAGGCCGGAATAATCCCGCGCGAAGTCCAATCGAGAGCGCGATAGCTCACGGAACTCCGCGTCAAGCCGGATCAGAGCGCCGCCGGTTTCATCGATCACGAAAAACTCGCCGGCCATGGGGTCGTAGCAAAGCCCTTCGGGCCCCTTGTTGTCATTGCCCGAAACTTCCACCCGGCCGCGCCGCAGCAACTCACCCTCAGCGGTGAACAAAACAATCTCGCGATCACGCTCCGCCAGCACGGCGAGGGTTCCGGCGTCGATCATCGCGATTCCCTCAAGGTCCCTCAGCCCTGTGGGAAACCGCCGTAGCACCCTGCCACGCAGGTCGGTCTGATAGATATGGCCGTCGTCGTCGCTGACCATCCACAGCGACTCCCGGTCGGTCGCCAGGCAAACTCCGGACGGCTCCGGAACCTCCAGCAGGTGTTGACCAACGAGGCGAAGGTTGCCGCTCGAAGCCACCGGTGCCTCCTTATCGCCGCATGAAACCAGAACCGCGCACAACAGGCCGGGGGCAAGACGTGAATTGGCGGGGAAACCCATCGGTGAGCGGTGGCGCAGAGTCGCGACGATTTCAACGCTTGCAAGTGGAAGAATTCCAGCGGCGACCCACCCTGAATTGCCGCCCGACAGCGGGGTTGTTGCTCATGCACGACAAGATGGGAAATATTTAGCCGGAAATCCGATGAATGAACCGGTCACGCGTGCGGGCGGTAGAACAGGACCGCGCTGCCGCCGTATTCGCGACGGTCGGCAAGTTCGAGGTCCTCCGCGGTTGGCGGCGTGTGATTGGCGGAAACTTCGGCGACGAGCCAGCCGTCGGGCGCGAGCCGCGGAGCGATGAGACCGTTTTTCATCAATCCGCCGAGGTGATCGGTGTCGCCGTGGTGTTTCCAGTAGGGCGGATCGGCGAAGATGAGGTCGTAGCTGGCAGGGTCGCGTTTGAGAAATGATGCGACATCGGATTTCACGACGCGACCGCCGTCGAGGCGGGTTTTGACGAGATTTCCCGTGATCGCGGCGCAGGCTTGGCGGTGTTCGTCCACGAACAGGCAGGACGCCGCGCCACGGCTGAGCGCTTCGAGCCCGATGGCGCCGGATCCGGCGTAGAGATCAAGCACGCGTGCGTCATCCACGCGCTCGCCGAGAATGGAAAAGATCGCCTGGCGGACGAAATCGGTGGTGGGCCGGGTGACGGCGGGGGGTACCTTGATGGCGATGCGGCCGGCTTTTCCGGCGATGATTCTCATGGCGGAGCGGGAGTCGTGCGGGGCGGTTTTCGCCCATGGATGCGGGTAACGCCAGCCGTTGTTTTTGTCCGCACGGACGGCGGATCTTTCTCAGCGATTTCTGCGCAGCAACAAACCGAGCCCGCAGACGGCCGCCAGCAGGGACGACGGCTCGGGGACCGCCATGAACTGGTCCATCGCGAAATAGGTCGGCGTGTTGATGCCGAAGGCACCGACATCGGACGATTCCAGACTCATCTCCACCCGCTTCACGCCGCTGCCCAGATCCGAGAGATCGACGAAGCGCCAGTCGTCCACGATGTAGTCGAGCGAATTGTTATCGAAACGGAAATCCGCGAGATAAAACTCCACCACGCCGGTGGATTGGTTGGTTTCCCCGAAGCCCTCGATGACGAGCTTGAACCAGTCCGCATCGTCACCCGAGGCGCCACCGAACTGTTTCGAGCCGAAAGCACCTCCCTCGAGCATGTCGTAATAGGCCCAGGTGGTGTTGGTGATGTAGGTGCCGCGTCCGAGCAGGCTGGTCGGGGATTCGAACACGATGTGGGTCGAGGCGAAGTCGTAGGTGGAAAAATAACCCACGGCATAGTTCGAGGAGCCGCCGACACCGCCGCCGGTCACCGCGCTGTACTGGTTCGCGAAACCGCGCGTGGTGTTGTCGGTGACGTTGGAGATGGCGAAGCCGGACCACGATCCGAAGTCGTCGTCGTAGTTGTTGAGAAAAGTGGCGCCTTCGATGCTGAAACCGCCGCCGCCATCCGCTCCGTTGAGGTATCCGGCGGGTGGCAGGACGAGGGTCTCGAAGCCGATCGTGGCGGCGGTGGCCGGTTGCCAGAAGGCCGCCACTGTCAACGCGGTTGCTAGATATTTCATGGTGCCGCTGCTGGCATAAACTTGTTAGCGCGGCAGGAACAGCGGAAAATCCACGCGCGTTCCCGGCGATCGGCTCCGCATATGGACATGCAGCCCGTCTTGGGGGAAGTTTCCGTCGGGCGTTTGCCGCGCACGGCCCATCGCGGGTTGACTTGGATAAAGCGTGGCGGTTGATTCGTAGCGTCACTCATGCATGCACGTCCGAAGCTCGTCATCGTCGTCGTTCTTTTCCTTTTGTTGGCGGCGGTGGCGGTTTTCACGATCCGTCGCGGACCGGAAAAAACGGCTACGGCGGATAAAACCGCCCCAAGTGCGGTCGAGCCGGTGATTCCCCCGGAGGTTGAAATCCACGCGCAATACGCCGGGTCCGCCTCCTGCAAGGAATGCCACGAGACCGCCTATCAAGGATGGAAAGACTCCAACCACGGCCTCGCCGAGCGCGAGCTGCGCATGGACATGGACGAAGAGGCGTTCTCGCCGAAGCAGACGCTCGATCACGCCGGGCAGACTTCGGAGGTTTTTCTCGATGCGGATGGCGTGGCACAGATCGTCACCCGCGGATTCAAGGGCGAACGCAGGGCCTACCGGGTCGAGCGCGTGATCGGTCACGACCCGCTGCGCCAGTTTCTCATCCCCGCGCCCGGCGGCAGGCTCCAGACCTGCGATGTGAGCTACGATCCCCACAAGAAGGAGTGGTTCGACGTCTTCGGCGACGATACGCGCCAACCCGGCGACTGGGGCCACTGGACCGGCCAGGGCATGAACTGGAACGCGATGTGCGCCGCCTGCCACAACACCCGCCTGCGCAAAAACTACGAGCCGCAAACCAACAGTTATCACACCACCATGGCCGAGATGACCGTGGGCTGCGAAGCCTGCCACGGGCCGATGAAGGATCACGTCGAGTGGCAGGAAAATCCGCCGCCGGGATACTCGAAGGACGATTTGGAGAACAACAAGAAGCTGGGCCTCAGCGATCCCACGGCACGACGTTTCACCAAGCCGCAGATGATGGAAACCTGCGCCCAATGCCACTCGCGTCGCACCGAAGTCACCGGCGACATGGTGCCCGGCGAGCCGTATTTCGACCACTTCGCCCTCTCCCTCACCGACGGCACCGACCTCTGGTATCCCGACGGCCAAGTGCGCGATGAGAACTATGTCTATTCCTCGTTCCTTTCCAGCAGGATGCACCACAAGGGCGTGACCTGCGGCGATTGCCACGAGCCGCACTCCAACAAACGCCTCATCCCCGGCAACATGCTCTGCATGCGCTGCCACATGGGCGGCACCGACCCGCCCGCGCCGGTGATCGTTCCCGAAACCCACAGCCCGTGCACGCCGGGCACGCCCGGGCACGATTGCACCTCGTGCCACATGCCGCAGACCACCTACATGCAGCGCCACCCGCGCCGCGACCACGGATTCACCATCCCCGACCCGCTGCTCACCCGCGAATACGGCATCCCCAACGCGTGCAGCCGCTGCCACACCGACAAGTCCACCGACTGGGCTGTCGAGCAGGCGGAGAAATTCTACGGCGAAAAACTCGACCGCCCCACCCGCCACAGAGCGATTCTCATCGCCCGCGCGCGCCGCGGCGAACCCGACGCCCGCGACGGCCTGATCCGCATGTTGGCCAGCGAGGAAATCGCCGCCTGGCGCGCCACCGCATGCCATTTGCTCGTGCGCTGGGCGATGGACCCCGCCGTCACCAACGCGCTGCTCGCGCGCCTTGAGGACTCCAGTCCACTGGTCCGCGAGGCCGCCGCGCGCACCTTGGTGCACCTGGCTCGCAACAATCACAGCGAAGCGCGCGCCGCATTGGAAAAACTCCTCGACGACGAAATCCGCTCGGTCCGCGTCGCCGCCGCGTGGGCGCTGGTGGACACGCTCGACCTCTCCAGCAAGGCCGGCCGCGAGCTGAGTCACATGCTCGATATCAATTCCGACCAACCCACCGGCCGGATGCAGCTCAGCCAGTTCGCCTACCTGCGCGGCGACAGCGCCGCAGCCATCCGCCAGATCCGCAAGGCCATCGAATGGGACCCGAACTCGCCGCCGTTCCATCACGACCTCGCCATCCTGCTCAACGCCACCGGCGACAACGCCGGCGCCATCAAGGCACTGCGCGACGCCATCAAACTCGATCCGAACGAAGGCGAGTATCACTACAAACTCGCACTCGCCCTCGCCGAAACCGGCGACATTGCCGCATCCGCCGCTGAGTTGGAAAAAGCCGTCGCGCTCGATCCCTCGAACTCCCGCGCCTGGTACAACCTCGGCCTCGCCTACAGCTCCATGAACCGGCCGCAGGAAGCCATCGACACGTTGCGCCAAGGCGAGTCCGCCGACCCGTCCGACGCCGCGATCCCCTACGCCCGCGCCACCATCCACGCCCGGCTCGGCCAGCGTGACGAAGCGATCGAAGCCGCCACCCGCGCACTGCAGGCCCGTCCGGATTTCCCCGAGGCCATCCAGCTCATGCAGAGTCTCATGAGGTAAAATGGTCCGAGCGGTGATCCTCACTCCCCCATGCCACCATGTCTTCCCGCAAAAAATCCCAAAACTTGAAGTGCCGAATTGGCACCGCAAGTTCTCCAACTAACTTGAAATCACAAAATGTGATCACAAGCTCCAGCCACGGTGGGCGCCGCCAACCGCCCCAAAGCGCGAGATCGGTTTTTACTCGAAGGAATAGTCAACCCTGACGCCGCCCCATGACCGATCCCGATCTGTTCTCGTTCGCCGATTCCAAGTCGCCGGAAAAGCGCATCCACGAGCTGCGCCGGATCATCCGTCATCACGACGATCTTTATTACAACCAGGCCGCACCCGAAATCTCCGACGCGGAATACGACAAGCTCTACCGCGAGCTGGAGGACTTGGAAAAAAAACACCCGGAGTTCCACGATCCCGACTCGCCGACCCAACGCGTGGGTGGCGCTCCGCTCAAGGAGTTCAAACAAGTCCGGCACGAGATGCCGATGCTCTCGATCGACGATGTTTTCGAGTTGAAAGACGCGCCCGAACCCGCCGCCGAACTCATCGCCTTCTATCAGCGGCTCCGCAAGAACCTCGGCCGCGATGACATCGCGGTCACCGTCGAACCCAAGATCGACGGCGTCGCCGTCTCGCTACTCTACCGCGATGGCAAACTCGTCCGCGCCGCCACCCGCGGCGACGGCACCACCGGCGACGACATCACTCAAAACGTCCGCACCATCCGCAGCATCCCGCTCGATCTGAAAGTGGCTGGTGCCTCCGGCTTCGGTTCATCCCCGGCCGTTGACCTGGACAATATACTACCCTATTGTCAAACCCATGAACGGACGAAAACAAGCGCAGGAACTGGCCGGCAGGCTACGCAAGGCGCGGCAAGAAGCCTGGCTGAGCGGCTTCTCCATGACCTCGGAGGAAGCAATGGAGCGGATGTTTCGCAACGGCTCCGACAGGAAGCCGAATCCGTGGTATCGTGGGCCGGGAAAAACGGACGACTCGTCGATTCTTCGCGATTCGGTGAAATCGCCGCTGGTTTTGCTTCGTTAGGCGGCCAGTCCGAACATGTCGTTTTCCATCTGAAGGAGACCGGACGGGTCATCAAGTTGACTATACCGCCCAGCTTCGGTGCCCAATCGGGAGTTTTGGCATATCTTGCCAACCTTGATGCCGCGAACCGCTTGTTCGGTGATGACATTCGTTTCCATGGTGTATTGGAGACGATCGAGGGTCCCGCTCTTGTTACAAGCCAACCATTTGTGGACGGCACACAACCCACCGCGGGAGATGTCATCTCGTGGTTCGAGGCGAACGGCTATAAATCCATCGGCCACAACCACTGGAAGCACCCCGAGACCGGCATTGAAATCGCCGACGCCCACACCGGCAATCTGATCAAGACCGCAGATGGCGAACTCATCCCCATCGACCTCCAAATCCTCAACGCGGGCGATCTCCCATCCACGATCCACGATCCACAATCCATTATCCCCGATCTCCTCGAAATCCGCGGCGAGGTCTTCATGCCGAACGCCGCCTTCGCCGCAATGAACGCCGAGCGCGACGAGGAGGGGCTGCCCACTTTCGCCAATCCGCGCAACGCCACCGCCGGCACGCTCAAGCAGCTCGATCCGAAAATCGTCGCCAAGCGCCCGCTCGCCTTCCTCGCCCACGGTCTAGGCGCGTATGACGGGCCGCCATTGGAAACCGAGCACGATTTCCATGCGCTGTTAGATCAACTCGGCATCCCGCGCAACCAACCGGTCATCGATGCCGGCACCCTGGATGAGATGCTTGAGGCAGTGGCATATCTCAACACCCACCGCCACGACCTCGACTACGGCACCGACGGAGCGGTAATCAAGGTGCTCGACCGCGCCGAGCGCGAAAAACTCGGCTTCACCTCGCGTGCGCCGCGCTGGGCCGCGGCCTACAAGTTCCTGCCCGAGCAAAAGGAAACCCTGCTCAGGGACATCACCATCCAGGTCGGCCGCACCGGCGTGCTCACACCTGTGGCGGAACTCGAACCGGTGCTGATTTCCGGCTCCACCGTCTCGCGCGCCACGCTGCACAACCAGGACGAGATCGACCGCAAGGAGATCCACATCGGTGCCACCGTGTTGGTGGAAAAGGCCGGCGAAATCATTCCGGCCATCGTCAAGGTCACCAAGCCCGTGAAGGGTGCGAAGACCTTTTCGATCATCGATCACGTGCATGGCAAATGCCCGTCCTGCGGCGGCCCGATCTCGCAGGAGGAAGGGTTCGTCGCCTGGCGCTGCACGAATTTCCAATGCCCCGCGCAGGCGGTCACCCGCATCGCCCACTTCGCCTCGCGCAAGGCGCTCGATATCGATGGGCTCGGCGAAACCGTGGCCGAGGCGCTCGTCCGCCATGGCATCTGCCGCTCGCCGCTCGACCTGTTCGATCTCACGGAGGAAACGCTCGCCAACCTCAACCTCGGCAGCGACGAGTCACCGCGCCGCTTCGGCGAAAAGAACGCCGCCAAGGTGCTCGCCGCACTGGAGGACGCGAAAACCAAACCCCTCAACCGCTGGCTCTTCGCCATGGGCATCCGCCACCTCGGCGAATCCGCTGCCAAGGAACTCTCGCGCCTGCACCGGAATCTAACAGAGTTATCCGAGTCACCGATCCTCGCCGAATTGCTCAAGGACACCCGCGCCGACGCGAAGAAGAAGAACGAACAGCTGGCAAGATATGCCATCACCGGCGACGTCGGCCCCGCGGTGGCAGAAACGTTCACCGCCTTCATCGATTCCGACGCCGGCCGAGACACGCTATCCCGCTTCGCCGCGCTGGGACTCGATCCGGTTTCCGACAATTACCTTCCGGTGGCCGCCGAAGCCGATCTGACAGCCCTGCCGCTCGCCGGAAAAACCTTCGTCATCACCGGCACGCTCAGCATGGACCGCGACGACATGAAGGCGCTCATCGAAGGCAAGGGCGGCAAGGTCAGTGGCTCGGTGTCCGGCAAGACCGACTACCTGCTCGCCGGCGAAGGCGGCGGTTCGAAACGCGACAAGGCGGAGAAACTCGGGGTGGCGGTCATCGACGAGGAAACGCTTAGGAGCATGGTCGGTTGAAGCGGAGATGTTATACCAATCCACATCACTCATGCTCTTCATCGTCCCGGAGGGACGTGAGACATTAGCCGGGGGTGCCAACCCCCGGATCATCGATTATTTCCGCATCGCGCCCCGGAGGGTGCGCGAGAATCGCTCTCCCGCCCCTGCCGGGGCGGAATCATATTTCATGGCTAAACCCGGGGGCGATGCCCCCGGCTAATCTCTGATGTCCCTCCGGGACGATGAAGAGCATCGGCAATGCCGGGCACAGCAGCTGTGGATGGATTTCACTCCATCGTCCCATCCCAAGTTCAAACCAAAGGCGATCTCTACGCCAGAATCCCCTTCACCACATGCGCCGGCTCCACGCCCGTAGGCTTGTGGTTGAGGCCTTGGAAGCGGAAGGTGAAGCGGTTGTGGTCCATGCCGAGGCAGTGGAGGATGGTGGCGTTGAGGTCGCGGATGTGGACGGGGTTTTCGACGATGTTGTAGGAGTAATCGTCGGTGAGGCCGTAGCTGACGCCGCCTTTCACGCCGCCGCCGGCGACCCAGGTGCTGAAGCAGCGGCCGTGGTGGTCGCGGCCGGTGCCTAGTTTGCCCTGGCTGTAAACGGAGCGTCCGAACTCGCCGCCCCAGATGACGAGCGTGTCTTCCAACATGCCGCGTTGTTTCAAGTCGGTGATGAGCGCGGCGGTCGGCTGGTCGGTGTCGCGGCACTGGTTGGTCAGGTGGTTCTGGAGATCGAGATGCTGGTCCCAGCCGCGGTGGAAGAGCTGGGTGAAACGCACGCCTCGCTCCGCCATGCGGCGGGCGAGCAGGCAGTTGTAGGCATAGGTGCCGGGGACTCGGGAATCGTGGCCGTAGAGGTCGAAGACCCAGTCGGGTTCGTCTGATAGATCGGCGAGTTCCGGTGCGGAGGCCTGCATTCGGAAGGCCATTTCGTATTGGGAAATGCGGGTGGCGATTTCCGGGTCGCCGAGTTCCGCGTGGCGCAGTTCGTTGAGTTTTCCGAGATCGTCGAGCATCGCGCGGCGGTCGGCGCGGGTCATGCCCTCGGGGTCGTTGAGGTAAAGCACGGGGTCCTTGCTGCTGCGGAACTGCACGCCCTGGTGGCTGGAGGGCAGGAAACCGCTGCCCCACAGGCGAGAGAAAATCGGCTGGCCGGGGTCCTTGCCGGTGCCTTGGGAGACGAGCACGATATACGACGGCAGGTTTTCGTTCATGCTGCCGAGGCCGTAGGAGACCCACGAACCCATGCTCGGCGAGCCGGGAAACTGCGAGCCGGTGTTGATGAAGGTGATGCCGGGATCGTGGTTGATCGCCTCGGTGTGCATCGAGCGGATCACCGCGATTTCATCGGCGACTCCGGCGGTGTAGGGCAGCAGGTCGCTGATCCACTGGCCGCTTTCACCGCGCTGCTTGAACTCGGCGAGGCTCTTACAGACCGGGAAGCTCTTCTGCCCGGAAGTCATGCCGGTGAGGCGCTGGCCTTGGCGGATCGAATCGGGGAGTTCCTGCGAGTGGACTTTTTCGAGATGGGGTTTGAAGTCGAAGAGATCGATGTGCGACGGCCCGCCGGATTGGAACAGATAGATCACGCGTTTCGCCTTCGGCGCGAAGTGGGAGGTATTCGGTGGTATGACACTGCGCGCATCCGCGGCGAGCAGCGATCGCGCGGCGATGGCGCCGAGACCGAGACCGGTGAGACCGAGGAAACTGCGGCGTGAAAGCGAGTTGAGATGGGTGTCCAGCGGGTTCACGGCCGGTTGATGAATTCGTCGAGGTTGATGAGGGTGGAGCCGAGCGCGGCGTAGGCTTCCGGTTCCTGCGGGTGGCGCGAGAGGTTGCGCTCGAGCGCGGCTGTTAGAATGGCGAGTTCCTCGGTGTCCGGTTTGCGGCCGGTGGCGAGGCGGAAGCCGTGGGTGATGCGGGATGCGGCGGTGTTTCCTCCTTCATCGATCATGCGTTGACCGAGGGCGCGGCCGGCTTCGACGAATTGCGGTTCGTTGAGTAATACCAGCGCCTGGAGCGGGGTGTTGGTGTTGTTGCGGATGATGGCGCAGGTCTCACGCGTCGGCGCATCGAAAATGCTCATCACGGGCGGCGGCGAAGTGCGTTTCCAGAAGGTGTAGAGGCTTCGGCGGTAAATCGACGGGCCTTGGCCGCCGAGGAACACCTGGGAGGTGAAGGGTTTCTCATAACCGAAGTGGCTGATCTCGCTCCACAGGTCGTCCTGCGGCGGATGGACACCCGGACCGCCGACGGCGGGGTTGAGCAGGCCGCTGACGGCAAGCGCCTGGTCGCGGAGAATTTCCGCATCGAGCCGGGTGCGCGGGGAGCGGGCGAGTAAGAGGTTGCGCGGGTCTTTTTCCAACTGTTCGGGCGTTGTGACGGACGAACGGCGGTAGGTTTCCGTATCGAGGATGGTGCGGATGAGGTGGCGGAGATCCCAGTCGTGCTCGACGAGATCGACGGCGAGCCAGTCCAACAGTTCGGGATGCGACGGCCACGATCCCTGGTTGCCGAAGTCGCCCGCGGTTTCGACGAGGCCGCGGCCGAAGATCATCTGCCAGACGCGGTTGACGATAACGCGCGAGGTGAGCGGGTGATCGGGTTGCACGATCCATTTCGCGAGGTCGAGGCGGGTGGCGTTGTCATCGGCGCCGAGCGGCGGCAAAACGGCGGGCGTGCCGGGGCCGACTTCCTCGCCGGGCTGGTCGTAGGCGCCGCGGTTGAGGATGTGGGTTTTGCGAAGCTCCGGCTTGTGATCCATCACCATGACGGTGGTTTTGCCGCGTTTGATATCACGTTGAAGGACCTTGATTTCCACATCGATGGTCTTGATCGCAATCTTCATGCGCGGCGCCAGCGGATCGTCCGATTTCATGAACGCCTCGTTGATCGCGTTCCAGTGTGCGGGAGTGCGTTGCTCCGCCGGGGTATTCAGCGCGTCGGCGAGTGGGCCGGGTTCGGGAGTTTGTTTTTTCTCCCATTCCGAACGTGCGGCGACGACGGGTGCGAGCGGATGGAGGCGGTGATGCTTGAGTTCTTCGAGGCGCGCCTTGAGGCCGGCCATGCCGCCGTCGCCGAGGGGCGAGCGGTATTCCATGACGGGTTTGGTGTTTTCGTTGGTGCCGCCCTTGCCCGGCTCGGAGGAGGTATTGAAGAAGGCATACATCTGGAAGAATTCCTTCTGCGAGATCGGGTCGTATTTGTGGTCGTGGCACTGGGCGCACTTCATGGTGAGCCCGAGGATGGAGGTGGAAACGGCGTCCACCTTGTCCACGGTGTAGTTGACGCGGTATTCCTCGGCGATGGTGCCGCCTTCGTGGGTGTTCATGCTGTTGCGCAGGAAACCGGTGGCCGCGATCTGGTCGGGAGTGGCGTCGGGGATGAGATCGCCGGCGATTTGTTCGAGCACGAATTGGTCGTATGGCTGGTTTTTCTGAAACGCGTGGATTACCCAATCGCGCCAAGCCCACATGTCGCGGTGGTCGTCGATGGAGTAGCCGTGGGTGTCCGAGTAGCGCGCGCCGTCGAGCCATGGCAGTGCCATGCGTTCGGCGAAATGGGGGGATGCCAACAGGCGGTCCGCGAGATTCCGCCAGCGGTCGGGCGAGGTGTCGGCGAGCGCGGCGTCGATGTCCGCGGGCGACGGCGGCAGGCCTGTTAGATCGAGGTGAATGCGGCGGATGAGGGTTTCGTCATCGGCGGCGGGATTGGGTGCGATGTTTTCCGCGACGAGGCGTTGTTTGATGAAATGATCGACCGGGTTCGCGCCCGCGGGTATTTCCGTTTTGCGTGGTGGGACGAAGGCCCAGTGCGGTTCGTAAGTGGCACCGGCCTTGATCCAGCGCTTGAGGGTGTCGATCTGCGCCGGGGAAATGGCGGGCATGTGCGCATCGGGCGGGGGCATGACGACCTCGGGATCTTTGGAGAGGAGGCGGCGGATCATGTCGCTGTTTTCCGGATCGCCGGGGACGATTGCCGCGGCTCCATCGCGCACGGCCACGGCTTGCTCGCGGATGTCGAGGCGGAGGTCGCCGCCGCGGTGCTCGGGGTCCTGGCCGTGGCAGAGGAAGCAGTTTTCCGAGAGGATCGGCCGGATGTCGCGGTTGAAGTTGGGTTCCGAGGCATGCGCGAGGGCGCACGCCATGGTGGCGGCGCAGGCCCGGGACGCGTGGGAGCCGATAAATGACATAAACGTGTGAACGCTGGCGGATCCGCGCATCTTACGCAAGCTGGAGCGTCACAAATCCGCTGATTCCAAGTCGACCGCGGCCATCGCGGGGGCGGTGGACCGGCGCTCGATGACGATTTCGCCCAACAGCGCCTTCTGGCGGACGACGAACTGGTTGAGCTTCATCAATTCGAGCAGGGCGAGGAAGGTGACGATCACCTCGGCCTTGGTGGTGGCGGATTCGAACAACAAATCGAAGCGCCGCGACTCGCCGGGCGTGAACTGCTCCATCAGCAGATCGATCTTGTCGGAAACCGTGAAGCGGTCGTCCACGATGTCGCCGAGTTCGTGGGATTCCTCGAAGCGCTTGAGGACGTTCTGGAAGGCGCGGATCAGGTCGAAGATGGAAACCTCGGCGAGGCGCGGAGGTTCCTGCTCGGGTTTTTCGGCGGTGTCCGGCTGGTGGGCGAAGCGCCCTTCCTGCTCCATTTCGCGCAGCGCGAGGAAACCGGCGGCATCCTTGAATTTCTTGTATTCGATGAGCTGGCGGATGAGTTCCCAGCGCGGATCGTCCTCCTCGGCGTCCTCCTCGGGCGGCTGCTCGGTGCGGGGCAGCAGCGTGCGGCTCTTGAGATACATCAGGTTGGCCGCCATGACGATGAACTCGGAGGCGAGGTCGATGTTGAGCAGCTTGAAGGTGTTGATGTAGTCGAGATACTGGCGGGTGATGCGCTCGATGGAAATCGAGTGGATGTCCACCTCGTCCTTCTTGATGAGGTAGAGGAGCAGGTCGAGGGGGCCCTCGAAAATCTCCAGTCGGACTTTGTAATCGGCGGATTCCACGCGGCGGCTAGGTAGGCGATCCACGGCCCGGCACGCCACCGCAAAATGCCGTCAGGCAACATTTTGCCTCCACCAGTCCAAATCACGGCTCGCCCGGCCGGGTCATCCGGCCTACGCGATCACGTGATGCTGGATCGCGGGAATCCATTATATGACCAAACACCTTAGGAAAATTAACAATCAATTTCCTCTGATCACATCCCATCCCTTGCCGCTATGTCCCAAGTCCCTGAAGCCGGCCTGCTCGCCGGGCTGCTGCCATCCTTCGAGTTCGAACACCGGATCGCCGAAGGCACGTCGGGTGTGGTGTTCAAGGCCCGCCAGCTTTCGCTCGACCGCGATGTCGCCATCAAGTTCCTGCCGTGCGAGCTTGCGCAGCAGCCATGCTCCCGCCGCTCTTTTCTGGCCGAGGCGATCACCATGGCGAGCCTGTCTCATCCGAATCTGCTCCGCGTTTATGACTCGGGCGAGGTGGACGGGATGCTTTACATGGTCATGGAATACGTTCCGGGAAACTCCCTGTTGCGATCGGCCCATGGGATAGCGATCGACCCCGAACTGGCGGTGCGCATTGTCCTGTCCGCCTGCCGCGGGCTCGCCCACGCCCATGCGCACGGCATTTGCCACGGCGACATCCGGCCCGCAAACATCCTGCTGAACCAGCAATGTGAGCCGAAGATCGGCTCCTTCGGCCTGGCGCGCGGTGACACGGCCTATGCCGCACCGGAGACGGCAAATGATCCGCAAACCGCCGACGCGCGATCCGATGTCTTTGCCATCGGCGTCGTCCTGCACGAGTTGCTCACCGGGATACCGGCGGGAGAAAGCGGCGCGGCGGATGCCGTGGTGGCCGATCCGCGATTGGCGGAAATCTGCCGCAATGCCACTGAGGAAGATCCTGCGGCCCGTTATCCGGATGCCTCGGCCGTCGTCGGCCAGTTGGAAAGCTGGCTGGCAGGCGGCAGACCCCGACTCCTCACCGCGCCCGCAAGGCCCGCCGGCAAACCTGCCATCCCGGCCGCCAAGCCGCACCGCGCCACCTCCCATGCATGGGCACTCACGACGAAATACGCCATCATTGTCATGCTGCTATGCGCCCTCCATTTCGTCTGGGGTGCCTATCAGACAAAAAAATCAGGCATTGCACAAATGCAGCATGAACAGGAAGGCAAGCCCACCGTCGTGAAAATCATCCATCCAACTCCGGAATCGACTGCCGGCACCTCGCCGTCCGAAAGCGCGGGAGCGGCGATGGCCCGCTCCTTGATGGCCAACAATCTGGAGTGAGCGTGATCCCGCAATTCCGCGCACTCGATCAGCCATGCCGGCCACGAAATCAAAAATCCGGGCAATCCCGTGATCCGTGGTCAATTTCCCCACTCCATGATCCCCGGTGTATCCACCATGAAGGAAACCAGCCAAAGACGAGCTTGACAGCCCCGGCCGAGTCCTTATTTTCCGCCGCCCGCCTCGCGGCATCCGATTCATTTCCCAACCGACCATGGCCAACCACAAATCCTCGATCAAGCGCGCGCGCCAAACCATCGTCCGCACCACGCGCAACAGCGCCGCCAAGAGCCGCATGAAAACGCTGCGCAAGAAAACCCTCGCCGCCGTGGCCGCAGGCGACAAGGAGCAGGCCGTCAAGACCAGCGCCGAATTCTCCTCCGTGGTGGACAAGGCCGCCAAGCGCCACATCATCCACCCGAACAAGGCGGCCAACCTCAAGAGCAAGACCGCCAAGGCGATCGCCGCCCTCGCCTGAGGCCATCAACCGATCGGCCGCCACCATCCGGTCATCACGAAACAAGCGGACCGGAGCCACCGGCCCGCTTTTTCTTTTTCCATGCCAGAATCCACGCCACCACCGAACCGCGCGGCCACCGCCGCGAAAATCGCCGCCAATCCCATGGGATACAAGGTGTGCGAGGGCTGCGACTCGATCGTGGGCAGCGGCACCACGTTGTGCCCGAACTGCCACAGCTACCGCTTCGACGCCGACCCGCGGCGCGTCACCGAGCAGGCCCGGCTGCTTGGCAGCCGCGAGCAAACGAGCGTGACCGCGCAGGACCTGGTATGACCCACCGACCCGCCATGGAAACCCGCACCGCTTTCAAGGAATGGCAGGTCGTTTGCGACGCGCTGGCAAGCGGGCGGCAATCGATCCTGCTGCGCAAGGGCGGCATCCACGAGGGCCGGCAGGGGTTTTCCTTCGCCCACGAATCGTTTTTCCTGTTTCCCACCCGTTTCCACGCCCAGGGCGAACAGGTTCGCGAGGGCGAGGTGCGCGAGCTGCCCGAGTGGCAGCCGGGCGACCTCATCCGCATCACCCACCATGCCGAGGCGGTGCGGGCGGTGACGCTGGAGGATTGGGAAAAAGTGGCCGCGCTCGAGCCGCTGCATATTTACACCGAAGCCACCGTGCGCGACCGCTTCGCTTGGGAGGGCAAGGGAATGAGCGCCGGCAGCATCCATGTGGCGCTGGTCCGCGTGCGCGAACTGGCCGAGCCGTGGGAACTCCCGTATCAGCCGTCGTTCGGCGGCTGCCGCAGCTGGATCACGCTGCCGGAGCCGCCCGCCGGCTGGCGCGAAATCGCCCGCCCGGTGCTCGACGATGCGGCCTTCGCCGGCTTGGAACGCCAACTGCTTGCCTGACACACGCGTCTGCGGGATTGCAGAACCACTGAATTTCGAGCATTTTGCCCATCCGTTCACTCGATTCATGACCTTCCGCCGAAACATCCTCCTGATTTCCTCCGCCGCCGTCGCCTGGCTCATTGCGAGCTGTGCGAATCAAACGCCGACCACCGCCGACGGCCAGGAAGGCAATCCGTATCCGCCCGGCACCTACGAGCATTTCAGGGCCGAGCCGTCCTATCCCAAGACCCACTCGGTCTGGAAAAACGAGGAACTGCTCGCCCGCACCGATGCCTCCAACTCATATCTCAAAATCGAACTCAAGACCCAACGCGGGTTGCTCATGAACGGCGAAGAGGTGGTCATCGACTACCCGATCTGCTCCGGCCGCAAGAGCCACCCCACGCCGCCCGGCACGTTTTACATCATCGAGAAAATCGTCGATAAAAGCTCGAACCGCTACGGCCGGATCTACGACGCCGAGGGTGCGCTGGTGAATGGCGACGCCGATTTCCTCAACGACCCGATCCCGGAAGGCGGGAAATTCGTCGGCGCGCCGATGCGCTATTGGATGCGCCTCACCCACGACGGCATCGGCCACCACATCGGGCCGGTGAAGCGCTACCCGGCGTCGCACGCCTGCATCCGCGGCCCGAGCAAGACCGTGCCGGTCGTGTTCTCCAAGGTGAAGCCGGGCACGATGGTGGTGGTGGAGTGAAAACACTTGTCAATCCGCCGGCTTCAGCCGCACCACGCGGTCCGGGCTGTTGAGCAGCACGTAAATCAGCCCGTCCGGCCCGCAGGCGACATCGCGCACGCGGCCGATGTTTTTCAGGATGATTTCCTGCTGGGTGACCATGCCGTTTTCGATGCGGATGCGCCGCACTTCCTGCTGGGCGAGACCGCCGGACAGCAGGTCGTGTTTCCAGTTGGGAAACTGGTCGCCGGTGACGACATCGAGCCCGCAGACCGCGACCGACGGCGTCCAGTGGACGAGCGGCTGCTCCATGCCTTCCTTCTCGGTAATGGCGACCATCGGCGTGCCATTGTAGTTCATGCCGTGGGTGATGACCGGCCAGCCGTAGTTGCGGCCGGGCAGGATGAGGTTGAGTTCGTCGCCGCCGCGCGGGCCGTGTTCGGTGCTGTAGAGCGCGCCGTCGCGCGGGTCCATGACCAGCCCCTGCGGGTTGCGGTGGCCGTACGACCAGATGCCGGGAATCGCGTCGGGATCGTCCACGAATGGATTGTCCTTCGGCACGCGTCCGTCGTCGTGGAGGCGGAAAATCTTGCCGTTCGGGCGGCTCAGGTCCTGCGATTCCATCATCCCGCCGCGCTCGCCGATGACGAAAAAGATGTATCCCTTGTCGAACACGAAGCGGGTGCCGAAATGCACGCCCGCGCCGGAGCGGAATTTTTCATCGGGACGGTAAATCCACTCCTGATCGGTCCATTGGTGGTCCTTGATGCGGCCACGTACCACGGCGGTGATCACGCGCGCTTTCGGTTTGCCCTCGCCGTCCGCGAAGCCGAGGTAAATCCAGCCGTTGTTTTCATAATCGGGATGCAGGGCCACTTCCATCAGCCCGCCCTGGCCGTGCTCGACAATTTCCGGCAGGCCCTTGACCGGCTGCGGATCGAGTTTCCCGTCCTTGCCGACGATGCGCAGCCGCCCGGGCCGCTCGGTCACCAGCTTGCGGCCGTCCGGCAGGAACGCGATCGCCCACGGCCGCTCCAGACCGTCCTTCACGAGCGTTTCGATCCGGTAGTCGTGCAACTCCGTTTTCGTCACTTTGTCCGGAGAAGGCACGGGAAACTCCATCCCGGCCACGCGCGTCTCCTTTTCCTTCTCACGCAGGAAAATCACCAGGCTGCGGATTTGTTCGTCGGTGAGAATGCCCTCCCACGGCGTCATGCCCATCTGCAGGTTGCCCTTGGCGATCGAGCGGAAAATTTCCGCGTCGCTGGAGCCGTGTTTCCACACGCCGTCCACCAGCGAGCCGCCCTGGCCGCCCTCGAACTTCGCGCCATGGCAGCTCGCGCAATGCTTGGTGTAAATTTCATCCACTTTCATCCGCTGCCCGGAGGCGGGAAGTACGGCTGCAAACAACATCGGCAATATCAAACGCATGAGGCGCAACTTGGTGGGATTTCCCGGAAACTCAACCATTCAATCGTCATCCGCGCTGGTTTGAATGTTGGAAGCATTTTCGATTCGTTCCCGGAGCAAGCGGTGCCCCGGGGGGCTTCGACGTGATGCGGCCTTCACCGGTCCTTCTGCCGGAATGCAGGAAAATGTGACCGATGGTCTGTAGGTGGTATGTAGCCTATGAAAGTCATCCCCACATCGCGCCTGCGCAGTTTCTGTGCAGGCCGGAATGCTCCCCGTCGATAAAATCCCAAATCCCCTGCCATGATGTCGCTCCTGAAACAATCCGCCCGCCATCGATTTCCGACACTTTACTGTGCCGCCGCTGTTTCCGTCATGTGTGCCGCTCCGGCCCGGGCAGTCGATTTCTCCAGTTCGTTTGTCAATCAAGCGGTTACGAATTTCGATCTGAATGCCCAAGGTTACGCCGACTGGGCGCGCTTCTCCGGCAGCACGACTGCTGAGGTGGAAATGCCGGGTGCCACGATCATCGACTCAAATCTCGTCCGCTTTTCGCCGGCAGGTGTCCAAACCTTCAATTCCGCCCATACCTTCGTCCAAGGTGCCGACAACGACAACATGACCACCGCGATCAGTAGCAGTCTCGGCTCCCCGCCCTCGCTCACGGCGACCTTCAATCTTGAGGCCAACACCGAATATTCGGTCGAGATCTTCACCCGCGTGGTGGTGACGGCATCCCGCGACCGCAACGACATCCTCGTCACGGCGACGATCGGCGAGGTCACAGATACCTTTGTGATCGACGATGAAATTTACACCGCAAGCGGCGGTGCGGGCATTTACAAGCTTGAGGTCTCCGGACTCACCTCCAACGAAACACTGACCATCGAACTCGCCGGATTGCCTGATGCGAGCACCATCACCTCAAGCGCTGGATTCAACGTGCGGCTTGGCGCCATCGGCGTGTCCGCCCTCGGCCCGCCGGACACCACACCTCCCGCGCTGGTCCTACCCACCAGCCCGGCGAATGGCGCGACCGGCGTGCCCGTCGTCAGCAACTTGGTGGCGACCTTCGACGAACCGATCGCGCTCGAGGATGGCGGCACCATCACCATCGACAACCTCGGCGGTGATTCCGACACCGTGATCGTCCTGCCGGACGCACGTGTTTCTGCCGTCGGTGCGGATCTGGTCATCGATCCGGACTCTCCTCTTGCGGCCGGCGCCAATTACGCCGTCCTCATCAGCAGCGACGCTGTGAAGGACCTGGCCTCGACAGCCAACTTCTTCGCGGGAATCTCCGACACCGCGACCTGGTCATTCCAAACCAACGCCGATGGCACGGGCCCGGTGATCGTTCCTCCCACCACTCCCGCGGACGATGCGGCGGACATCGCCACCAACACCCAGTTGGTCGCGCTTTTCGACGAGCCAATCCTGGCGGGTGCGGGGAACATCACGATCCGCAACCTGACGGGTGGCACGGAAACCATCATCCCGGTGGGCGATCCCCAAGTCCAAATCTCCGGGTCCACGCTCACCATTGTCCCGCCGACCGATCTCGCCCCCGGCGCCGACCACGCAATCCGGATCGATGCCGGCGCGCTGACCGATTCCCTCGGCAACCCCTTCGCCGGAATCGACGACGACACGACATGGAACTTCACCACGGCGGCCGACACCATCCCCCCGTCGATTGTTTCCCTCACTCCGGCCAACGAAGGCGCCATCCGGTCGACCGGCGTTCTGGTCGCGACCTTTTCCGAGGAAATCACCCTGCCGGTGCCCACGGTGCTGCTGTCCGAGGACTTCGAAGATGGAAACGGCGGCTTCTCGGTGTTGACCGCCGCCGGTTCGGACTGGGAATACGGCACACCGGATTCCTTCAGTCCGGGAGGCACCATCGACAGCGGTAATGGAGCCGCCAGCGGTGAAGGCAATTGCTGGGGGACGAAACTCGGGACCTACGCCGGTGGATCTGGCGATCCGGGATACTATGATTCGGTGCTGGTCCCGGAAACGATCACCTGCCTGCGCTCGGAGCCCATCGACCTGACCACGGCCAGCAGTGCCCAACTGTCCTTCGCCCAAGCCTATGATCTTGCATCCGGCGACACTGCGGTGGTCAAACTGATCGACGAAGCCACCGGCACCGAGATCTCCGGCGGTCCGGTCTTCACCGCGGCTACCGGCAGTTCCGATTGGGTCAACTCGCCCGTCATTGACCTTGAGAACGGACTCGGCAAGGTCGTGCGCATCGAGTGGTGCCTCACCGGCGACGGTGGCTCCTCGGATGATTACCTCGGTTGGTACATCGATGATGTCCTGATCACCGCCACCACCGGCGGCACTGGTGCCATCACACTCAAGAACCTCAGCCAAGGCACCGAGACAGTGTATGACATCTCGTCTCCCGAGGTGCTCATCAGCGGCAACACCCTCACCATCACCCCGGCCGCCGCGCTGGTGCAGGGCGACGATTACGCCGTCCAGATCGGTTCCGATGTCGTCACCGACCTTTCCGGCAATTTCTTCCCGGGCATCCTCGATGACACCACCTGGAACTTCACCGCCGCCTATACCGTGAGCCTCACCGTGGTGGCGGACACCTACATCCGAACCGGTTTCGGACCTCAGGACAATGACCCGGACGATGAACTGATCGTCGGCAGCTTCTCTGGCAGCACCGCGGCCCGCGCCTTGCTCCGCTTCGATACCTCGAGTCTCGGCGCACTGGGCGACATCGACCTCGTCGGCGCCACCCTGGTCGGCACCAACCGCAGCGATCAAAACGGCGCGGGTGGGGCGATGAGTCTTTCAGCCCACGAATACGGCTTCAATTTCGTGGAGGAATCCGCCAGCTGGACCGACCCCGACGGCGACGGCTCCGGTGCCACCGGTGACACCGCCGCGGGTGGCACGCCAGGCACCTTGGTGGCGACCGCCAGCAGCCACGGCACCGGCGTCAATGCCGTGGCCAGGTTCGTTGCCCAGCCATCTTTCGTTACACTGATTGAAGCGGCCGTGGCCGGAGACAACACGATCAACCTGCTCGTCAAGCAAAGCACCGAGGTCAATGCCAACCAATACGCCCGTTTCTCGGACAGGGACCGTCCGGACCCGTTCCGCCTGGAAATCGATTACCTCGGCGGAAGCGGCCCGGTCGGCAACAGCTATGCCAACTGGATTGGAGGCTTCCCGGGAGTGAACGGTCAAATCGGCCTCAACGAGGACCCCGATGGCGACGGCGTGAGCAACGGCGTGGAAAACTTCTTCGGCACCAACCCCGGCGGATTTTCGCAAGGCCTGCTCGCCACTGCGGTCGATCCGGGTGCGGGCACCTTCACCTTCACCCACCCGCAGGGCACCCTGGCCGATGACCTCACCGCCGCCTACCTCTGGTCCACCGACCTGGCCACCTTCCAAGGCAGCGGCGAGAGCAGCGGTGGCACCACCGTGACCTTCACCAACCAGCCGAACACCCCGGCGGAAGGCTTCACCACCGTCACCGCCACCGTCACAGGCACTCCGGTGGACAAACTCTTCGTCACCGTCGAGGTCAGCCAGAATTGAGAAAAAACCACCAACCCGCGCGAGTCATCCAGCCACCCGACCCAAACCCAGTGCTCAAAAACCTCCCACCGCCCATGAAAATCAAACCCGCCCTCCGCAACTTACTCCTCGCAACAACCACGCTCGCCGTGTCCTTGATCCCGCTCCACGCAGCGACTATCCAGCTTGACCTCACGTCCAACAACGCAAGTGCGATTTCACTGGATGCGGGTGATAATAATTTCAGCTACACTGGGTTCTCGATCGACTACCTCATCGTCGGCGGTGGCGGTGGCGGTGGTGGCGGTATAAGTACGGCCGGTGGTGGCGGAGGAGGCGGTGCTGGTGGCCTCCTGGAAGGCACCACTACAATTGCTGGTGTCCATAACATCGTAGTGGGAGCCGGCGGTGCTGGTGGATCCAGCGGCAATACAGTTGGTAGTACCTTTGCAGGTAGTAACGGCAATGACAGCATCGCCTTTAGCTTAACTGCCGAAGGTGGCGGCTTTGGTGGCAGATTTGATTCGGGCGGTGGAGTCGGCGGCTCCGGTGGTGGGGCAGCTGCTCGCGGCAGTCTCACAGGCGGAACCGGCGGCACTGCAACCTCGGGCCAAGGCTTTGATGGTGGCACCCGGGTCGGAACCAGTAAAGGTGCGTCAAGTGGCGGTGGAGCCGGAGGAGCCGGAATTAACGGCGGCAGTAATAATACCGGTAGGAACGGTGGTGGAGCCGTGACCCGTAACATCACGGGTGCTGACGTAGTGTATGCTGGTGGCGGTGCAGGCGGCGGCAGCGCAGGCGGTGGTACTTCAGCGACTGGAGGAGATGGCGGCTCTGGATCAGGTAATGGGTCGAATGCTTTGGCCAACACCGGTGGCGGTGGTGGCGGTGGCGGTGACATTGGCGGAAACGGCGGCGACGGCGGCTCCGGCATCGTCGTCGTCCGTTACTCCGGCTCACAAGTTCTCACCGGTGGCATCGTCTCGACGGTCGGCGGCGACACGGTCCATCAATTTTTAGACACCGGAGAAACCACTCTCGGCTTCAATGCCACCATTACAGGTGACATCAGCGGCGCAGGCAACTTGGTGTGGGATGGCGGCGGCACGCTCACCCTCGGCGGCACCAATACCCACACCGGCACGACCACCATCGACCTTGGAACGATTTTGTTGATCGGCTCGATCGAAAGCACCAGTGATCTGAACTTTGGCAGCGGGGGATTTCTCAACCTCGGCTCATCCGGGGTGATCAACGTGCTGTCGTCCAACTATTCGCTCACAGACGCTCAGAACGATATCGATGCGAATTTGATCTTTGGTGCGGACGACCTCGTGGTCTCCACCTTCAATGATGGCGGCAACGACTTCACCCGAATCACCGTCATTCCCGAGCCCGCCGCCGCGCTGCTCGGCAGCCTTGGCCTTCTGGCGCTGCTTCGCCGCCGCCGGTGATTGATCGGGCGGCTCACTGAGTGTATCTTCAGCCCCGGCGGAGCATGACGGCCTCCTCCTCCGGGGTTTTTTCCTTCCACCTTCCATCCCGATGAACGATCCCGAACCGGAATTCGTCCAGAGCCTGACCGACTGGCAGAACCCGCTGTTCGGCTATGTGGTCACGCTGCTCGGCAATCCGCACGACGCGCGCGACGTGCTGCAGCAGGCGAATCTGGTGATGTGGCGGCGGCGCGAGACCTTCACCCCGGGCACCGATTTCGGCGCCTGGGCGCGGCGCTGTGCCTACTATCAGGCGTTGGCATTCCTGCGCGACCGCAAGCGCGGCCCGAGCCTGCTTGGTGAGGAATTGCTCGCGCTCATCGCCAGCGAGGAAGACGAGGAGGCGGCCGCGGACCACGAGCGCACACTCGCACTGCGCGACTGCCTCTCGCAACTGCCCGAGCGCCAGCGCTTCCTGATCCAGCAGCGCTACCAGAAGCATTTGCCCGTCCGCCAGCTTGCCACTGAGACGGGCAAGGGCGAGAGCGCGGTCAAAATGACGCTCATGCGCATCCGGGAAGCGCTCCAAGCCTGCATCACCCACAAAATGGAGGAGGTGAATTCATGAAACCTTCCGATACCGAAATCACCCAACTGCGCCGCCTCATCTCCGGGATGCTCGACGGCAAACTCGACGAAGAAGGCCGCCGCTCGCTCAACGCGCTGCTGCTGAAAAGCACCGAGGCCCGCCGTTTCTACCGCGAGCAGATGAAGCTTCATGCACGGTTGCATCTCGAATACGAGCGGGCCGGGGGTGCAATGCCATTGCCTGGCGCCCGCCCGCGGGGACGGGTGGCGGTTTTCACACGGGGCCTGCTCTGGGCGGCGGCGGCCTGCATCGCGCTCATCGCGGTCTTTGCCTGGAAAAACGATGAACGCGAGTTGGAGACCTTCGCAACCTTGAATAGTGCCCGCGCCGCACGATGGGTTGGCAGCAATTTGCCGACCACCGAGAAGTCACGCCTCAGTGCGGGCACCCTGCAACTGGACGCCGGGATCGCCGTCATCCGCTTCGACTCGGGTGCCGAAGTGTCGTTGGAGGCACCGGCGGAACTCGATCTCATCGATGCGATGAACTGCCGGATCCGGCGCGGCACCGCGGTGGCGAACGTCCCGCCATCGGCGATCGGCTTCCGGATCGAAACCCCCTCGGTTCGCGTCGTCGATCACGGCACCCGGTTTTCGGTCAGCGTCGATCCGCAGACCGGAGGCACCCTGACCCAGGTCTTCGATGGTTGGGTCGAGGTGCAAAATCCCGCCACAGGTGATGTTGTCGCACTCTCGTCCGGCCAGCGGAATTCCATCATGGGCGGGGAAACCGGGCCGGTGACCGAGGGCTGGCAGGAGCAGATCCAGCCGAAGAATGGCGCGCCACGCCGCCGCGGTCCGGAATGGAAGATGGTGACCTCATCGCAGGATGCCTACATCGGTCCCATTCTGGAGGGTGACTCCGAGGTTCTCCTGTATCTGAAAAACGGCGAACCGGGATTCAACCGGAAGGCTTATCTGGGTTTCGATCTCACTGGCATCGATTCCGAACAGATCGGCGATGCCGAATTGTCGCTGCACTTCGCGCCGACCGGTCTCGGTCTGGCATCGCACGTCCCTGATTCCACTTTTGCGGTGTATGGGCTGCTCCCGTCGGACGCGGCGGCGTGGGAGGAAACCTCGCTGAGAGATTACAATGCACCCGGCAACATCCGTGACGCGGGGTCCGGGTTGGATCCGGAGGCAGTCCGCAAACTCGGCACCTTCACGGTTGCCCAAGGGGTCCAATCCGGCCGCTTCGGAATCGATGGCAATGAGTTGGTGGATTTCCTGCGCGGACGTGCCGGCACGTCCGTCACCCTGATCGTCGTGCGGGAAACCGCCGAGTTTGAGAAAAACGGACTGGTGCATGGAATCGCCAGCCGCCGCCACCCGGAACTGCCCGCGCCCACACTCGCGGTCCGCTTGGTGCGGCCGTAATCGATCGAAAGTGAATCGGATGTTCTATCGGCGGATATTCGGATCTCATTTTCAATTTCCCGGGTATCGCAAAGGATTGGCCCGTGGAGCCTGAAATCCGCATCTGCCACATGATTCGCATGGAGTGAGGACCGGCTTGCGGACAGGCCAATCCCCGCTTGGCAAGCGGCTCCTTGATAAGCCATGATCCCGCGCGTGCGACGCATCGCGATCACCCTCGGCGATCCCGCCGGCATCGGGCCGGAGGTCATCGACAAGGCGCTGGCCTCCGGCCAACTGCCGCAAGGATTCAAATTCGCCATCATCGGCGACCGCAAGGCGGGCACTCCCGGCCAACCGGACAAGCGCTCCGCCGCCGCTGCGCTCGCCGCGCTCGAACGCTCGGTGACCGAACTCAAACTCGGCCGTGCCGAAGCCGTGGTCACCGGCCCGGTGTGCAAGGACCGCCTGCAAGAACTCGGATTCCCGTTTCCCGGCCAGACCGAATACTATGCGAGCGCCTTCGGTGTGGAAAACTACGGCATGTTGCTCACCGGAAAACATCTCACCGTAGGCCTCGTCACCATCCACGAGGCGCTCGCCGCCGTGCCGAGGTTGCTCACCGCGGACCGGATCGAGCGCATGGGCGCGCTCACCGTCGCCTTTCTCACGCGCCGCGGCATCGCCCGGCCGCGCATCGCCGTGGCCGGACTCAACCCCCATGCCGGCGAAAACGGAGCCTTCGGCGACGAGGAAGCCCGCATCATCGCGCCCGCCATCGCACGGCTCAACGAGTCCGATACCGCGGATTTCACCGGCCCCGCCGTGCCGGACGCCATTTTCCGCGATGCCGCGCGCGGCGAATGCGACGCGGTGATCTGCATGTATCACGACCAAGGGTTGATCCCGATCAAACTGCTCGATTTCGACAACGCGGTGAACGTCACACTCGGCTTGCCGAAACCCCGCACCAGTCCGGATCACGGCACCGCCTATGGCATCGCCGGAAAAAACCTCGCCGATCCCTCGTCCATGATCGCCGCCATTCGCCTCGCCTGCGAGCTGGCGTGATTTTCCCCCCGGGAGCGCCGAGCCCCATCTCGGCGCGTTCGCCCACTGGTGATGTCCTGTCTAGGAAAGTCCGCCAAGGGGTTTGCGCGCGTGCCATACGCCAGTCATTTGCACGCCGAGCTGGGGCTCAGCACTCCCGGATCAGCCCTGGTTCCGCCCGCGGTAAAACCCTACGAAACCCGCCCAGCACAGCACGATCATTCCCGCGAGGATGCCCCAGAACATCTCCCATCCCGCGCCCGCGTCATCCACGCACGCACCACGCAGCCAGCCGCAGAACCACGCGCCCGCCAGCGGCCCCAGCCCGCCGGCCACCATCGCCAGCAGCCCTTGCGCCTGCGCCCGCATCCCCGGGTCCACCCGCCGGTCCAGAAACACCTGCGCGGTGATGAAATAAAACGTGTAGCACACCCCGTGCAGCGCGATGCCCGCGATGTGCCAGCCGATTTCCCCGTTCACCCCGGAAATCGCGCTCATCGCATACCGCAGCACCGCCAGCCCCAGCGCCCATGACAGCACCGTCTTCACCCGGAAGCGCGTCATTACCGAGCCCACCAGAAACATGCACGCCACCTCCGTCACCTGCGCCACGGTCATCGTCGCCGTCGGCCGCGTGTCGCCCAGCGCCAGCAAAAACTCCGGCGCATACATGTAAAACGCCGTCAGTGGCACCGAAAACATCGCCGTCACCACGAAGAACACACAGTGATCGCGATGTCGCAACAGCCCGAAGGCACCCAGCCCCAGCCGCGACCCCCACGCCGTGGCCGGCTTGCCGAGCGGCGGCGTGTGCGGCAGCGCGAAGGCCGCCAACCCGCAAACCAGCCTCACCACCGCCGCCGCATATCCCGCCACCGGACTCGCATCCGCCAGCAATACCAGGCTTGTCACCAGACCGCCCGCGATCCAGCCCAGCGTCGCACCCACCCGCACCTGCGGAAACTGCCGCTCGCCGTCAGGCAAATGCGTGAGCGACACCGTGGCCAGCACGCTCCACGACGGACTGGTGAACAGCGACGCCACCCCCAGCAGTCCTACGAACCACCCTACATGCCAACCCGCGTCCAGCGCCGCGAACGCCAGCGCCAGCGCGAACGATCCGATCACCGCCGACCACGCGAACAACCGGTCCGCCGCCACCCGCTGGTCCGCCAGCGCGCCCCACATTAGCGGCGAGACCAGCGCGCACAAGGGCGGCACCATGAATACCGCCGGCACCCAGCCGCCGAGACCGCGCGCACCGAGAATATTGGTCAGCGCCGGCAGCCACAGCCCGGGCGTCATCCCCTGCATGAAAAACACCGCCCACAACACCGCGAAGATCATCCGCGGATGATTCATCCGTCGCCCGCCAGTTCCATGCACTGCCACCACTTGGCAGATCCACCGGATTCTTCAACCCGTCATTCGCAGGGCAAAGATGGAAATTCAAAGTACGAGGACTGGGACTCGAACCCAGGATTCCATCTTGAACCCTTGTACCATAAGGAAATGCAGCAATTTCAAGGGTTTTCGGACACCATTGACTTGCATAAACAAAGCTCGCAATGCACAGTTTCATGCACAGTGAAACACCCCCATGGCATCCATCTACAAGCGCCCAGGATCGAAGGTTTGGCAGTGCTCGTTTTACGTGACCGACCCGGAAACAGGGAAGACAAAACAGGTTCGGAAATCGACGGGAAAGACGAATGAGGGCAAAGCCAAGAATGAAGCTGCCGACATCGAGCGCAAGGAACGAGCGAAAGCTGGAGCGGGTAGCGACAAGGCGCTTCGGATTCTGGATGTGCTTGAGAGAGCAGGTCAGGAGGCCCGCAAAGAGATCCTGAACGCCGCTCGCGCGAGACAGTTTCTCGCCGAGATCGTCAAAATCTCCACCGGGGAGGACATGCCCGCTTACACGATCAGGACGTGGTTGGATGAGTGGCGGCGGCGGAAGGCGGATGTGACCGCGGATGCAACCCGCATGCGTTACAAAGCCAGTGTGAAGGCGTTCAACGACTGGTTAGGCGAGAGGGCCGACAAGCCGCTTGAAAGCCTCACCGTGTCCGACATTCGCCTGTTCCGCGAAACACTCAAGACGGCAGGCCGAACCGCGAAGACCGCCCAGCACTACGTCCGGGACATCGGCAGCGCTCTGAGAACCGCCGTGCGTGAGGGCCTTCTGGTCCACAATCCGGCGAGCGGACTGGACCCGCTCGACAACACGGATTCCACCACCCGTACTCCATTTGCCGCCAAGGACTTGGCTTTGCTGGTGAAGCACGCCCCGTCACAAGACTGGAGAGGAGTGATTTTGTGCGGCATTTTTGCTGGGCTGCGACTTGGAGACGCAGCTCGCCTTCAATGGAAGTCGGTCGATTTGACCGAAGGCACGCTCCGCCTGATCCCTGCCAAGACAAAGCGGAAGAAACGCGAAATTTGCATTCCACTACACCCTGAACTTCGCACGTTCTTTGAGGAGCATCCCAGCGCAGACAATG
Organism: Luteolibacter sp.; assembly: GCA_041686775.1. Classification (GTDB taxonomy): domain Bacteria; phylum Verrucomicrobiota; class Verrucomicrobiia; order Verrucomicrobiales; family Akkermansiaceae; genus Luteolibacter. Next base: position 241,211 of record JAWLDG010000001.1, read on the forward strand.
CCGAAACCCCGGTTTTCCCATCGCTCGCCAAGCGGAGTGTTTCGGGAAATCGTGGGCTTTCAATGACCTTCGTAAGCATCATGGAATCGGCGGGCGTTTCTCGCGGAAAGGCGCGAGTTGTGGCCAAGGAATCCGCTGGCCGCACCACCCATGAGCGTGGTTTTCACTCCCTCCGCCACAGCTACGTTTCCGCGCTCGCCAATGCCGATGTCGGCGAGGATGTGCGGATGAAACTCGCGGGGCATACGGATAGCGAGGTTCACGCAATTTACAGCCACCACGAAGTCAAAACCCTCGCGGCAGCCATCGATAAAATTCCGGGACTGGCAACACTTGAGTAATATCAGAGCGGGCACAGCGAAAGACGACACCGAAAGGGAAGCGCGATCTCGCAACCACTGAGAAAGACAGGACGTTTTCAACGGACACGATCATCTCTGTTGCCACTGGTCGGGTATTTTGCTCTGCGGTGAAAATGCTTATGTTAATCGGATAACTGACCTCGCCGTATACTTGGCATCAGGGTGTATGGTGCCACGACTCAGCCGTTGCTCCGGCCGTCGGATCCGCCTTGGGCGCTCCGCTTGTGCCTCGCTGCCAAGGAGGCCAGGTGCCAGAGTTGCAGGATCTCGGCGGATTCGGGTGACTGGAGTTTGGCGGTGAGCGCCGCTTCGAAGTCAGGGTCGTTGAGGTCGATGTGGCGCTTGATCAGCTCCATGAGCCGGACCAGCAGCCGGGTGTCGCCCTGTTGCAGTCCGCGCTCGCCGGCGACCTCGATGATGGCCAGTGCCAGGCGGAGCAGCAGCTGCGGGGCCATCGGCAGGGCCTTGCGGAAGTCGTGGTCGCCCAGGACGAGCGGGTCGAGCAGGCACACGGGGTCCCAGGTGCCGCCGTCCCGGTCGGGGATTGGTTCGTGCTCCGGGGGGTCTGACATCAGCCAGTCGGCCGAAACACCGGTTCGCTCGGAGATGCGGCGGGCGAGGTTGGCCGAGAGCGGGACGATCCGGTTCTCGACGTTGCGCAGCAGGCTCTCGGAACGGCCGAGCCAGCGCGCGAACTCCCGCACCTTGGCGAGTCGGTTCCATTCGTCGCCGGAGAAACCGGCAAACGACTGGCGGACCCTCGTGACCGGATGGACTGGTGGCTCGGCGTCGATGAGGGGATCTGAACGGTCCGCCCGATCAAAATCAAGGAATTTCAGGAAATGTATTCAATTGAGACTTTTGGATTGATTTTTATTCATTCAAATTGAATAGTTGCGCCCATGAACGATCTCGACGGACCCGATTCCCTGCCTTCCGAAACCACTGACTCGCCCGGGCAAGGAGTGGGCTGTCGTCCCGAATCTCCGCCCTCCGATCCGCTGTGGCGTCTCGTGGATGAATGGGCCGCCCTCCATGAGGTGGACCCGGACCTTGCGTTGTTGATCTGCGCATGCACGGCCGCCCATGCTGCTGGGCCCCTGCTGTTTTTTGACGGGAAGATGAGTTGGGAGAAGCTTCCCGCCCCGACCCTGATTGCGGAGGCCGGGCAGACCGGGTTTTACCGGGCCGTCAAGGCCGCGACCGGGCCGTTGTTGGAGATCCAGCAGGAGCTGATTGCCCGGCACGGCGAACCGCCCGAACGCGCTTTCAGGAAACCGGCCATGAGTTTGGTCGCAAAGATGATGGAGGAGATGGATCGGCAATATGCCCGGTTCTGTCATCACTTGGGAAATTCGGCGCGGGACATGGACCCGGCCACCCAACCCGGCGGCCGGATGAGGTTCGTGCTGGAGGGCGCGCTGCCGGCCAAGCCGGTCAAGTTCCTCAAACGCTGCCACCTCTACGCCGCGCTGTCGGTCGCGGAGATCGAGCCCTTGCCGCGCTCTTACCGGTCGCGCGAAGCCCGGCTCAACCGCATCTACGCCTCGATTTGCGGCTACCGTGAGGGCAAGGTTTCGATCCGCGGGTTCATGCGGTTTTTCCGGGAGGATCTGGAATGGATCCTGACCCACGATGGCAACCTGTTGTTTAAGACGCTGCCGGTGGAGTGTCAGGATGTGTCGCTGGCGGTCCGTCCGGTCGGCCAAGCGGCAGAGCGGCCGGAGTTCGCGGTCCTCCACCAGATGGTCCTGCAGCGAGTTGTCGGCAAGCGTCTCGCCCGGGAGGGTTGCACCGTGGGTTTCCGCAACGGTGAGCTGGACCGGAAGTTCCGCAAACTGCGACAGAGATACCGTTCGGAACAATATGCGGTGGAGCATCTGGACCGGGCTTCGCTGGTCCTGCCCGACCTGTTTGTCTGGTACGTGCTGCAACTCGCCAATGCCGGATGCCTGGACGTCAATGAACCGGAACTGGCCGGGCACGCGATCGCGGTGGCCCGGCGGCTGCGGCGGCGGGTGGCCGGATTCCATGACCGGCATGAGGCGGTCGAGCGCGCCCGCAAGCGTCTGGCGCTGGCGAACAAGCTGGTGGCCCGGATGCGCAAGCTCGATCATCCGTGCAAACGGCGGGACCTCGTGCGGGGCTTCGACGACCAGCTGATCGACCGGCACGGCCCGTTGATCGACCGGCTGGTCGAGATCCGGGTTTTCGCCCGAGACTCCGAGTGGTTCTGCCCGGGGCCGGCCTGGGAAACCCGGGGTCTGCGGATCGAGGATTTCATGGAAACGCCGGAGGACCTGCCGTTTTCGGCCACGCGCCGTCTCAAGGTGGCGGAGGAGCGTCAGGACGCGCCGGTGGAACCCCCGGCCGAACAAACGGGTCTGAAAGCATCAGGAACACCATGAACCCCAAGCCGTCCGTAAATCCGGAGAAGCATTTGTTGCCTGCGATCGAACTGTCCCACAGCCCGGAGGACGGTGCGCGGGTGTTGCGGCTGGTGAACCGTTTCGGCATCCGGCGGCCGGACGATTCCGCGGAAGAGGCGGCGAACCGGCTGGCCTCGATGGCCTTGGTGCTGGCCAACATCGCGGCCGGCCATGGCCGCGGCCAAACCGATGGCAGCCGTCCCGGACTGGGCGTGGATTTCGTGGTCGAAGGCGGCTTTGCCGGCAGCGATTTCGTGACGTCCGTGATCAACCCGGTTGCGTGGATCCAGGACCGTTGGGAACGCAATATCCTGCACGATGTCGCGCCCGATCTGCAGGGGCGCGATAAAAAGGACGCGTTTGTCCGGGAAAAGAAGCTGCAGGAAATGTCCGACAGCCTGCTGATGCCGGCATCGGCGGCCCGCAGGCAATTCAACAACAGCCAGCGCGAGTATTGCAAGCAGTCCACCATGGAGGAGGCCTTGACGGGCGATCCGCTCGGAGGTGACGGGGAGCCGGATGGTGAATCCCCGGCGACCAGGAACGGAAAGCCAAAGTCTGACATCCTGATGCCGGAAGATATGGTGAGCTGGCCCCTGACCGTCTGGCGGCGGGCCACGCTCGGCCGGGAAGCGCTGGAATACCCGGTGATTTTCTGCCGCACGGTCGAGCCGGCCGCCCTTCAGGGCCTGGCGGACCGCGCGCACCTGGGACACCTGCTGGTCCACTCGCGGATCGATTCGGGCACGGCGCTGGAGAAGCTGTGGAAGACCCTCACGAAGTTCGGTGAGCGCGGAACCTTCGGCCGGGCCGACGGACCGGTGCGGGTCAGGGCGAACCTCGCGCTTTGTGTGGACACCGGGCTGTTGGAGGAGGCGCTCGCGACCCACAGGGACCGGCTGCGCAGCGTATCGCGTATGCTGTGGCTGGTCGAATCCGCTCCCGGCTGCGATCTGTCCGGCAAGACAGACCTCAAGCCCGACAAGTCTGGCTGGTCCTTCGCCAGCGCCTGTGAGCGGCAAATCCGGCAAAGAATCAATTTCGACGACGAGGATACCTACGGCATGGATTACCTGAACGGCCGGATGCCCTGGTGGCGGAGTTTCCTGCGGGAACGCGAGCGGCACCTTCCGGGTATCAGCGCCACGGCACTCAACCTGCCGGCCGCCCTGTGCTATGGCTTGGCTGAAATGCCTCGCGTTCGCGACTTCGTGGATGCCGATGAGTTGATCGCGTTCGCCAAGTGGCTGGTGCTGCGGATGGTCAACCGGATCGCCGTGGCGGCCGCCGCCGGGCAGGACCACGAGATCGAGAGGCAGGCCGCTAGGGTGGCCGAGAAGCTCGCGACCGACGGCCCGATGAAAGTCCGGGACCTGCAGAGGAAAGGCCTGCGGCTGACGGCCGGCGAGTGCCGCACGGCCCTGGAGTGGTTGGCGGAGCACCGGATCGCGGCCGAGCGGAACGGCATCTGGGGCATCTTGAGCGACTCTCAGGTTGGTGTCCCATCCTGATCGTCCGGGAGGGGTGTGAACGGACTGCCGCGTCCCTGCTTGCCCCCGCACAGCGGCTGCCTTGAGCTGACCGGCACCACAATCTGATGCGGCGCGTGCGTGCAGCCCGAGCCGGTCCGTAGGCCTGTCCGGCCGCCGGCTTGCCTCAAATGCGGGTGGCTAGGCGCGTCCGGCCATTTGTCAGCGCTGCCGTCAACGGTTTGGCAGCACGCTTGTCAGCGGCTTTGTCAGCGCGGGTTTCGCCCGTGATTCCTCAGAAATCCGGGTTTGTCAGCGATGACAGCACGGAATTTCAGAGAGCCCTCTCGGTCCCCCCGGTTTTTGGAGACCTGGCAACGAACCACTGACAAACGGAAATCGGAATTTGGCGATGACGAATCAGGGCCTCAAATCCGACGTTTTCGGTCAGAACTTTTGTCGAAACCAGAGCCCGTTGCCGCTCCAAACCGGCCTTGTTTTTGTCGAAAACCGCGCCCGTTTTTTCCGGAGACGTCACTTCACCGTGATGGACAGCCGTCCATAGAAACCGCCACCGATGGGAAGTGTTGGTGAAAAAAACGGCATGCCAACCCCCGCCCACACCACAAAAACGACACCTGTGTCGTTTTTGAATCCACCTTTCCCATTGCCCCAGCCGCTCCCGGAAACAACGATCCGGCATGAATGTGCAGGGGCGGCATTTCCGGACGATCTGGAAGGATGAGGGCGGACGTCCATCCGTCAGGATTATCGACCAGTGCAAGCTGCCCCACCAATTCGTCATTGAAGAACTTTCCACGCTGGAACAGGTGGCGGTCGCGATTCGCGACATGCACGTTCGAGGAGCCGGGCTGATCGGAGCCACCGCTGGTTATGGCATGGCGATCGCTGCCAGCACGGCCCCGGCGGAAATGGAGACCTTCCTCAGGGAAGCCGCCGAAGTTCTGATTGCCACCCGGCCGACGGCGGTGAATCTGGCATGGGCGGTGGAGAGGCAACTGCGGGAGATTTCCAAGGCAGCGAGCCGGGAGGAGAAAATTGAAACCGCCTGGCGAACGGCAGCGGACATCGCCGATGAGGATGCGGACTGGTGCAGGCGCATCGGCCTCCACGGTCTGGAACTGATCCGCGGGCTGAGCCGGAAGAAGGGCGGTGCCCCGGTCAACGTGCTTACCCACTGCAATGCCGGATGGCTGGCCTTCGTCGATCACGGCTCCGCCACCGCGCCGGTTTACGCGGGCCATGACGAGGGGCTGGCGGTTCATGTCTGGGTGGACGAAACCCGCCCCCGCAGCCAAGGGGCGAAACTCACCGCATGGGAACTCGGTGAGCACGGCGTGCCGCACACGCTGATCGCCGACAACACCGGCGGGCATCTGATGCAGCATGGCATGGTGGATCTGGTGATTGTCGGCACCGACCGCACGACCCGCTGCGGCGATGTGGCCAACAAGATCGGCACCTACCTCAAGGCGCTCGCTGCCAAGGACAACCAGGTGCCGTTCTATGTCGCCCTGCCGTCATCCACCTTTGATTGGTCAATTCGCGATGGACTTCGTGAAATCCCCATCGAAGAGCGCGGCGCGGATGAGATCAAATTCGTGGAAGGTTGGCACGGCGGAGGTCTGGTGGAGGTGCTGGTGGCCCCGGCATCCACTCCGGCGGCAAACTATGGCTTCGATGTCACACCCGCCCGCCTCGTCACCGGACTGATCACCGAGCGCGGCATCTGCCCGGCCAGCGAGGAAGGGATCCTCTCGTTGTTTCCCGAGCGGGCTTGAAAAACATCGTTCGTGAACTTGCTCACGATCCATCATGTGGCGGAGGAAGGGGGTTTCAATGGCCGACCATTGCGTAGCGCTCCTCAACATGATGAACCGCGCCGGCAGGTCCGAGCACGCTGGAAAACAGCGTGAAGGACTCGATTGCAACCGCCCCTAACTCGCGGGATCTGTTTGCCTCCAGGAATGACCGGAGTTTGTGGGAGGGAACATTCTTGAGCCTGGCAAGCGTGATGTGCGGGTCAAATGAAGAGGGATTCAGTTCGATGCGTGCCGCTGCCAGCGCCCGGTGGACTTCGCCGTGCAGGGCTGTCAGGACGTCATGAACGTCGTCCACCCCCGCCCAGATGACCGCTCTTTGCCTCCCTCGAAACATTCCCACTCCGTGCAGCCGCAACTTGAACGGGGGTAGTTGCAACTCCGCGAGCCTGTCCCGCAGCCGCCGCTCCGCTTCCACATCGACGTTACCCAGAAACACCATCGTGAGGTGCAGTTGGTCTGCTGGCACCCAACGCAGTCCGGGAATGGGTTCCGCCACGGCAGCCAGTGCCTCGCGGCAACCGGCGGGCAGTTCCAACGCGATGAACAGCCGTTTTATCATGGCCCAAAATAACCTTCGCGGGTTTGTGATCAATCATCGGCGGCTTTCTGATCGACCACCACTGCTTGCCCGGAAAACCGATACCACCTAAAGAAATGGCATGCGCACCTGCCCGTCCTGCGTCTTCCCCATCACCCGGGGCGACCGCCGGCCGTCTGCCCGAAGTGCGACGAGGACCTGATCCGCGCCAAGGCCCGCAAGCCGCTGGTGGCCGGCCTGGCGCACCGGGGCGAGACGGTTTCCGCACTCTAATTCAATTATGCACGCACTGGTCATGGAGTGGATGTCAGAATACAGGTAACATCCTTCCAGAAAAATAGTAGAGAGGTTCGGATGCCCGTGGAAAATCCAACCCTGTTCCTGACGACCCGCTGGACCCTGGTGGGGAAGGCCGTCAAGACGGACGAGACGGAAGCCCGGAGGGCCTTGGGAGATCTATTCGGCATCTACTGGAAGCCGCTCTATCGATACGTTCGCCGATCCGGCAAGAGCGCGGAGGATGCCGAGGATCTGGTGCAGGGGTTCTTCGAGCATCTGGTGGCGGGTGACGGGCTGCGCCTCGCCGACCGTGACCGCGGGCGCTTCCGGGCGTTTCTGCTGGCGGCGTTGAAGAACTTCATGGCCAGCCAATGGCAGCGGGAACACTGCCAGAAACGGGGTGGGTTTTCGCCGCACTTTTCGCTCGATTGGCAGGACGCGGAAACCGGACTCGGATTCGAGGCGGAAAATCACCACAGCCCGGACCGCCTGTTCGACCGCGACTGGGCAATGGCCCTGCTGGACAAGGTGCTCGACGACCTGGAGCGGCAGGAACCGGAATTCGCCCAATGGAAGCCGTATCTGGGCATGCGACGTGAGCGCATGCCGTATGCGGTGATGGCCGGGCGCTTCGGCATGAGCGAGGGGGCGGTCCGGGTGGCCGTGCATCGCCTTCGCAAGCGTTACCGCCAGCGGATCCGGGAGGAAATCGCGGGCACTCTCGCCGACTCGTCGATGGTCGAGGACGAGATGCGGTCCTTGTTTGCGGCCCTGACGGAAGATTTTTCGTAACGCCAGCCCGAAGATCCCGAAGAATAGGTTGAAATGAACCAGCAAACCCCATGCCCCGAATGCGGAAAACCCTTGCCGGATGGCAAGTCGGTGTGCCCCGCCTGTCTGATGGGCCAAGCCCTGGCATCGAAAACCATGGCGGACACCCTGCACGGTGACGAGGCGCTGCCCGGTCCACCCTCGCCGGAGGAAATTGCCGACAAGTTTCCACAGTTCGAAATCGTCGAGTGCCTCGGCCGGGGCGGCATGGGGGTCGTTTACAAAGCGCGCCAGAAATCGCTCGACCGCTGGGTGGCGATCAAGGTGCTGGCACCCGAACGGGTCCATGACGAGCGCTTCGCCGAGCACTTCGAGCGCGAGGCCAAGACGCTGGCAAAGATGAGCCAACCGAACATCGTGACGGTCTTCGACCACGGCGAGACCGAAGGGCTGTTCTACATCGTGATGGAATATGTGGACGGGGTGAACCTCCGCGACCTGCTGCGCGAGGGGAAGATCGAGCCCGAGCAGGCGCTGGCGATCGTTCCACCGATCTGCGAGGCGCTCGAATACGCCCACGACCACGGCGTGGTCCACCGCGACATCAAGCCGGAAAACATCCTCATCGACCGCGAGGGCCGGGTGAAGATCGCCGACTTCGGCATCGCCGCGCTGATCGGCGCGGACGCGGATCACTCGGGCACCCCGCCCTACATGGCCCCCGAGCAACAGGCCGCCGGCGGCACCATCGACCGCCGCGCCGACATCTACGCACTGGGCGCGGTGCTCTACGAGATGCTCACCGGCGAGCGGCCGGACAAGGATCTGGTCGCGCCCTCGAAACGCGTCGAGATCGACGTCCGCCTCGACGAGATCGTCCTGCGCGCCCTCGAAAAGGAACCCGCGCGGCGCTACCAGACGGCCGGCGAATTCCGGACGGTGGTCGAGACGATGGCGGCCAAGACACCGATGGAAGAACCGCCCTCCAGCCGTGAAGTCCGACCACCGGCCGCCGCTCCGGTGCAGGCGGCGAGTTTCTCCCGCACTGCCATCGTCGGCGCATGCTGGGCACCGCTGTTTTTCATCGCTTTAGTCCCGATGTTCATCGTGTCCAGTGTCACGGCAGGGCAATCCCAAGGGCCGGAGTGGTGGCAGTATCTTCTAATGTTCACCTTGCTTCCGATCGGTCTCACCGCCCCCTTCGGCACGACGATTCTTGGCTCCGTGGCACTGACGCAAATCCGCCGCTCAGCTGGCAAGCTCTACGGCCTCGGCTTGGCGTTGTTTGATGTGCTGCTGTTTCCGCTGCTGGCGCTGGATGCTTTGATTGTCTGGTTGTGGCTACTGTTCGCCCATATGGTTGAGAATGGCCTCCAGATCAAGCATGCCGTCTGGTTGCTGCCGGCCGTCGCGACCGTGATCGTCGTCGATGTCTTGATTGTCCGTCGGGCATGGCGGGCTGCCAACAAGCCGGTTGGCGACGGGGTCCCGGGAAGCGCCGGGCCGGCAACGACACCTCCCCGAAAAAGCCGCATGAAGTTCGCGGTGATCATCGGCCTGGTCATTGCCGCCGTGGCGGCCCTGCTCTTTTGGGCGCAACAGCCGCGCATGATTGACGAGCGCAACATCGCCGCCGACTCGCCGGACGAAATGTTCACGGCGATGGGCCAGACATACCACGCGATGCGGATCTTCGATTCGGACCGCACGTTCTATCGATTCCAGGTCCAGGGGCGCGCGGGTGCGGTGTTTGAGAGGTGGGATGTTCCGGTGCCTTACAACAAGCTCGCCACCAGCTACGTCCTACTATCCCGTGACGAGGTCCTCTTCGGCAAACACGGTGAGATCGTCTGGTCGGATGACGGCAAGCGGGTGTCGTTCCGGGTCCGCGGAACCGAGGTTTCCGCCTATAACACCGAGGACGGGGGCCACTCGTACCAGGGCGGATTTCTTCCGCAACGAGAAGTGACGCTGCCCGCGCCTGCGAGGACCGGCACGAGTTTCCTGAATCTAGACACGGGGGAGGTCGTCGTTCCCTCCGTCACCGCGGTTCTGAACTGGCACCTGGGGGAGAGTCAGCGAATCCAGATGCATCCGAAGATCTGCGAATGGATGCGCTCCACCGGGACCGACCTGCGGATGCGCGCCGGCATTCCGGGGCTCACCCTGCTGGATGGAGTTTCCATCACCATGGCGGAATTCGCCGATCCGAATGCGGATCCACGGGCATTCGACACGGTTTCCGCCGCGGAGGTCGCCGACTCGGTGACGGCCGTCGAACAATCCCTCTCCGGGGCCCCGCGCGCCGAGCCACGCCTGTTCGGCCTGGAGTCGAACAGGGTCCATGCCGTGAAAACACGCGAAGGGGCGATCGCGCTGGTCGAAATCCTTGAAGAGTCCAGGTTGGGTCCAACCCGCCTGCGCTTCAAGCTGGTCAAACCCGACACTGCGGTCCAAGACGCCTACGTCGACGAGTGGGAGTGGCGCGCCTCCACGCTCCATGATCTTGAATCAGGTCACCGCGATGGTTGCCTGAACCTCAGGACCGGCCAGATGGACACCCTCACCGAGGAGCGCTGGAGAACCGAGCGTCGCGACCCGTTGCTCACCGTGGAGTTCGCCAGCGGGAAAATGGGTTTGGCGGTTGGTGGAGCGAGGGAGTTCCTGCTGGTGGAAGCCGGGAAGGAAGTGGCACGCGACCCGCAAAAGATCGCCCAGCTTCTGCGGGACTCAGCCGGCACGAATGGGGAGGACAGTCACGAGGTCATTGACGATGAGGGTGGCATTTTCCATATCCTTCCCGGCGATGGCGAGGGACGCATCTATGCCTTCACGGTCACCATGCCGCACGGGCTGCCGGTCGCGGGGATGATCGAGATAGTCCAAGCCGACCGCAAAGCCGAAACCCTCCGGATCCGCCAGCGATTACTCCCTACGGGGGCTGCGCGGGAGGTGGCTGGAACTGAGGGGCGAGCAGCGTCCGCGGGGACCGGCGAACTTTCCATCATCGACACCTCGGGCTCCCCTGTTGAGGGAGCGCGGGTGCAGTTCGACCAACTCATCGAAGGCAAGTATGTGATGGCCGCCAGTTTCACGAGCGACATCGAAGGAAAAGTGGCCATACCCGATATCAAATATGCAACGCACTTGTTCTTGCGGGTTGAGGCACAGGGATATGTCTCAAGGAAATATTCCCACAGTCAGAAGCTCAGTCGCGATCCTGATGGCGAATGGTTTACTGGGGCCTCCGACGGGGTGCGGTCCAGATCCGTGGTCCTGCTCATGGGTGGCACCATTTCCGGCCGGGTTCTCGGGCCTGACGGGAGACCGCTGGCCGGAGCACCGCTGTCGATGACCACCAACTGCGATTACAAAGTCTACTGGCGCGGTGCCGGAGCCTCGTCCGATCGAAACAGCTATTTTGTCGCCAATCACCTGCGTGCCATCTCGGATGAAAACGGCGAGTTTCGGTTCGACGGTGTGCCGCCGGGAGACTTGCTGATCTACTATCCTTGGGAAGGGCCGATCCAAGGCGAGATTGACAGCGGCAGATGGAAGCCATGGACCTTGCCCGGGCAGGACTATCCGCAGCCGCCCGTCGCGGATCGCGCATGGGGGAAGACGATTCGTCTCACCGAAGGTGAACACCGGGAGGACATCGTGGTGGACTTGTGGGAATCTTCGGCATGGGTCAATGGAGAGGTGGTCGATGCTGCGGGCCGAACCGTTGCAGGGGCCTTGGTCAGAGCGGTTGCCAAACTGGAAAACGATACCCTTCTTTCCTGGCCCGACTCGTTTGACGGCGGGCGCACGACCACCGATGCGGACGGGCGTTTTCGCCTGCGCGGTTTGCCACCTGGAACCATCCGCATTCCCGTAAGCCATCCGCGGCTGGGATCACCGGAGGAGACCGTGGAAATCGAACTTGTCAGGGGTAAAGCCGCCCGCTGTCGAATTGTGATGACAGGGACATTGGCCGCCGGGGCGGGAACTGAGGAGAAGACATCCACGCACCCTCCGGAAATGGAACCCAAATCCGACGACAGAACCTCAAATCAACGCAGCGCGGTGGAGGCCAGCGCTTCCCCGGACAGTGACCGGATACCCATCACGCCAGCGATCAAAGAGCAGATCGAGTCCACCGACGCCCGCCTGGCCGATCCGATCGTTCAGGGCCTGATGGGTCTGCGTCATAAGCACCCCGAGTTGGTCCGGTTCGCGGAGGATGTCCGGCATCAGGTGGAGGTTCTGAACGGGGCCATTCACGTGAGCCTGGTTTATGAGTATAACTATGACGGAGACGATGACGGAGGAACCAAAACCAAGGCGGCCGGCCCCAGCGATACGTCTCAGCCATGGTGCCATATCGCTCTCGACATCCGCCCGCTCGACGCGGAGCCGAAGCACGTCCCGCACGGGGCAGAGAAGGCGATCCAATGGAACGGCCAGGCCACTGTCCGTCACTACGACCTGTCCGGTGCCGGATTGTTTGTGGGCGTAGCGGTGCGGACGGGTTCGGATGCCCTGCGTGCCGAGGTCAACCGAATCATCGACCGGGAGCTGAATGCGTTGATCCGCGACGACGGTGACGGCGGCGGCGACGAGGCGCGGAAGACGCCGGAGAATGCGGCCCGCAACTTCATGACGGCCTTCCGCGACGGCGACGTCGATGCCGCGTTGAAATGGATGTCCCCGGAGATGAAGGCGCACGCGCAAATCCGGAATGTGATCGAGGAGCTTTCGAAGGAACTGAATAAGCTCTATGCCGGAAAACTCGACCGGCTCACCAAGTTCACGGAATGGTACGCACAGAACCAAGACGCCAACACCCGTTTCATCGGGACCCGGTTGGCGGGACTCCCGGCGGACGACGGATCGGATCGCGAGCATGGCTTGTATCTCATCCTGTCGCCGACTCCGGAGGGTTGGAAGGTGGCGCACCTTGACGACGCATATTCGGACAAGCCTCTTTCTTACTATGTGGACCGGATCGTTAGCATCCGCCCGGGTAAAGGCCCGGTGTTCCGGCAAGAAGCCACCGAGCGTCCCGTTGACTCCGGGGAAACAGCGGAGCTGCAGCGGGCTCAACCCGAGCTTGTGCGTCCCACAGTGATCCAGTTGCCGGATGCCGACACCACGGACGGCCCCAGGGTGCTCGATCTGGCCAGCGGAGCGCTGCTCGACGCCCCGGACGGTGGATTCAAGGAGATCGCCAACCATTTCAACCAACTCGGTAAAGGCGACCTCGCATGGGACAACGCCCTCAGCACCCTGCGCGGAGCCCGGGTGAACGAATGGACCGGCCACGTTTGGAACCTGCTCGCGCCCGCCCATGAATCGATGGGAGTCCGCGTCTATCGATTGAAGCTGCCCAAGCAACTGCTCGTCACCACCGCCGAGGGCGACAAGTATTTGGTCAAGGTGAGCGCCAGAGCCGACGATGGCGTAACCATCCGCTATCACCGCAACGACGCTGGGGCCCCGCCCGGAGCCCCGGGCGACCACAACGACGCCCAACCCGGGCCTCCCGCCGCGCCCGCAGTGGGGCAAGCGAAGGCCCAGAAGGCCCCTAAGGCCCAAGCCCTCCAGTTCGCGGATCTCGGCACCATGAAGGAGTATGCCACCGCGCTCGCGATCTATCAGGTGGATGCCGGATCGTTGCCGCCGAACCTCGAAATGCTCGTCTTCAGGAAAATTCTCCCCGAACTCCAACTGATGGAGAATCACGCGACGGGAAACCGCGAGCTACCCCTCTACCACGGCGGACCAGATCTCCAGGTTGGGGAATCCGACACATCGCGAATCATGCTCCTCGCCGCTCCCTCGCCCTCTCCGGACGGCAGGCGCGTGGTCGTTTTCCTGGACGCCAGCGTGAAGGTGATCGATGAGAGCCGCTACCAGTCGCAGCTCGCGTGGCAGCGGAAGCCGCCGATGGAGCGCACGATCGACGACTTCCTGGAATCCTGTGCGGAAAAGGGAGTCGCCGACAACGGGCAGATGTTTGCGGTGCTCGGCATGGCGGAGTTCATCGAGCGCTACGGCGACGGGCAGAGCGCGATGCGCAAACACCATGACAAGCTTGCGCCCTTGATGCGCTGGGCAATCGACGTGGCAACGGGCGAGCCGTCACCGCCGTTCCTCAAGTATCTGCGTGGGGTTCATCGCGACGGCGACCCGCGACATGCGAAGCAGGCGTTCCTGATGCTGAAAATGTTCGGTGTTGAGGAGCACCCCGCTGATGGGGCGTCCGCCGAGGACCTGCCGCAACCGGACCGTGACATGTTGCTCGTCCACGCCCGGGCCTTGGAAAAAGGGGACTTCGCCGCCCTGGAGCAGGTGTGGGAGTTCGAGTGCGATCTGGACCGGCGGCTTGGGCGGTTGCTGGCGGCGGCGTTCGCGCATGCAGAGGGAATGACGGTGGAACTGGTGTCAACGCAGCGCCTGAATGATGACTCCCTCTTCGCCTGCTACCTGATGCGCAACGGGCCGGAGCTGTTTGGGGCCGTGGCCGCCCCCCATTTCACGACCTTCCATCGTAGGGAAGACGGTTGGCGGTGTGCGCCGCCGGCCAGCCTCCGCACCCTGGCTCCTGCCCGCACGATGGGCACTGGGCAGATCGGCAGGCGAGGGATCGCCGAGAAGCTGATCTATCAGCGCTACGGCCACAGTGACGGCGCCGAGCAACTCGCGCGGTTGAAGGCCATGAGGGATGCCGCGATCCTCCTGGCCCGTCCGCCGCACAAGCTGACCAGCTACGAGGGACTCGCCGATTCGCTCAAAATGGCGATCCGGACCGAGGAAGAATCCTCCGAAGAGTCATGGCGGGACTCGTGGCACCAACTCATCAAGGAACAGCCGGAGAAGGTGCTGCCCGGGCCCGACGACTTTTTCGTGAGCTTCTACCGTGAGTGCGAAGCCGGCGACGCCAAACTCTCCCGTCGTTTCTCCTTCGCAGGCGAGGAAGGAAGCTTCTGCGCGGAACGGTTCCCCTGCATGACCGACAACATGCTGCTGGAGGCGCACATCAAGGCCGTGCCGGGGAGCAACGACCCGCAGGTCGAGATCCAGTTCACCGGGAGTGGGGCCCGCATCTTGGAATCTGTCAGCCGCCAATCGATCGGCAAACGCCTCGCCTGCGTCGTCGACGGCAAGGTGATTTCAACGCCCAAGATCATGACCCAGATCAACACCGGCAGCCTGGTAATCACCGGCGGCTTCTCCCAGGAAGAGGCGGAGGCGATCGTCAAGAAAATGAGCAAACTCAGGGAGCAGGCCAGGGATTTCCTCGACAGTTTGGAAAAGCAACAAGCAGCAGTGGACGCAAGCCAGTGAGCATCGCCCACCCAACCCACGATCCATACCATGCACCTCAGTGCCTCCACCATTGCATGCACAGCCATTCTCTGGCTGGGAAGTCTGCTCGGCACCTAGCATCTGGGAAACCGTCCGTCGACTGGCGGCAACAGTGTCTCATCGCCCGATTCCACCATGATGGCAGAATCCACCCATGGTGCCGCCGCCGACCAGCCCCTCGCCAATTCCGGTCTGACCGAAGCGCAAATCCAATCCTTGAAAGCGGGGCAATCTCCCACCAACTCATCGACAAACTGAAGGGAAAAACAACATGAATACAACAAGTGCAATCCTTGCGACGGTGTTCGTTTTCTCCACCTTTGCGGGCACTGCCCCGGCACAGGAGGTCAGCGTTGAATCGTTGCCGTCTTCTGCAATCAAGACGGTGCCGCAGTGTGGTTCCACACCGGGCGGCGACTGGGGGAAGCCGACCGAGCTTGGCCTGATGACTCGTCTTCGCGTGCAGGACCAGCCGCGGGCTGAGAACGGGCAGCTTGAGATTCTCCTCGATGTTCGCAACGAGGGCAGGAGCGAGGTGGAACTGGCGCGGCTCTTCGAAGGGTGCTGGCTGGAGGTGGACGATCGATGGTACTCCCGCCTACTGGTTATCAACGGCGATCCGCCGGAAGCGATCCAACTCAAGGCTGGCGAGAAACTCCATGCCTTTGAGACCCTGCGCCTCTACCGGGGGCCGAACCTCACGTGGATCGGTGGTTTCCTTGGCCGGGACGGAAAGGTTCCTTCTCCGGCAACTCACGAAGCGCGACCCAAGCCTCGCCCTCTTGAGTTGAGGCCGGGAAAACAACGGATCCGGCTTGCCTACACTCCGAATCCCGGAGCGCGCTTTGAGGAAAGGATCTTTGCTTACACGAATTTGACCGAGATCGAGGTTTCAGCCGGAAAGGAAGGTGTGAAGAACCCGGACAACCCCCTCGGGCTGGACAATGAGACGTTGATCCGTTTGTTCAACACCGGCAAGAAGCTGCGTGCGGCCGCCCAGGAGTGTCTATCCTATCAAGGCAAGTATTCAAAGATTCCAAAAACCGCGGACGTGCTATTCGAGGACTATCAGCAGTTCGCGCCGCAGATGATTGCGGATCCCTACGCCGCAGAGGGCGGCATCCTGCGGTTGTCTCAGCGCACGGACGAGGAGGGCGATATCTGGCTGCAGGTCTGGAGCGTGGGGCCGGATGGCGATTGGGACGGCGGCAAGCCGATTGATTCCGCCGACCCGACTCTCGACGGCGACCTGGGAGCCGAGATGCGGACCGGCAAGTGGGCGTTCAACTGGCTGGCCGGCGACACCATGGCGATGCACATGGACGGCAAGCGCCTGTCACACTATCTGGCGGCTCAGGGACCAGAGCATCCCGGCGCGATCAATCCGCACCAGACACTCGACTGGGGGCCGGTGGTCGATGGCTTGTGCATGGCGGTCAAGCTGGTTCCGCAGAAGGAGAGCTACACCCTTGGCGAGAAGATCGGGCTCGAGTTCCACGTCCGCAATGTCAGTCGCCACCCGATCACCATCGCCGGATTATCATGGCGGCAGGATGGCAGACCGGACTCTTTGATGATCAGGAACCACTATGG
This sequence comes from Luteolibacter sp., assembly GCA_041686775.1. Taxonomy (GTDB): domain Bacteria; phylum Verrucomicrobiota; class Verrucomicrobiia; order Verrucomicrobiales; family Akkermansiaceae; genus Luteolibacter. The sequence goes on from JAWLDG010000001.1 coordinate 257,849, forward strand.
CGAAAAAAAGTTCAATTTTTTGAATCCTACTGTTTCATAAAAGGAAACGGTTTGAGTTTTTTCTGTTCCTTGGGCGTGAGTGGCTTGGGGCCTGGATGTGATGGTGCCACTTCGATTCAACGCACAAGGTAGTCATGCCTTTCTGCCAGGCGGAACTGGTGGGCGTGACGGACTTTTTCCGTGGGGATGATTGCGCCGGTCTTGCGGTCGGTGACGACGGGTTTGTCCCAATCGGGATTTTTGATGGCGACGGTCGAGGCCGTTTCGCCGTCGCGTGCGAAAAAGGTGGTTTCCGCGTTTTGAGTGACCGGGTAGATGCGGGCCATGAGTTCGCCGTCGATCTCCTCGATGACGATGCCGGTGCCGCCAACGAAGAGCGGGGTTTTGGTGAGGGGGAGCTCGAAGTTTTCCAGCATCACCGGGCCGGTGTGGCGTGTGCCGTCGTCGTAATCGATCCACACGCCGGCGGGCAGATACACGTCGCGGGTGGTCGTGGTTTCGTAGTCCTCGCCGTAGAGTGGGGTGACCATGAGGGCATCTCCAATCATCCACTGGAAGCCGCGCACGCTGCTGTTCTCGCGGCCGTGGACGCGCGGGTCGTCGGGGAAGGCGATGGGCAGCGGGGTCATGGTGTGCGGGTAGCCGTCGTGGAAATATTTGATCGCGTTGCTGTGGATGTATGGGTGCAGGCGGGCGTGAAGATTGGCGCATTCCAACAAAACCTCGGAGACCTGCGCGTCGTTGTAATGCCAAGGCCCCTTGCCCATCGAAATCGAGCTATGGAGCGATGCAGTGCGGGCGTTGCGCATGAGGTAGGTCTTGATGCGTTCGGACACCACGCCGTCGAACTCGCGCCCGCCGAACAAGCCGCCGACGATGTCCATGTAGCTGAGCGGAAACCCGCTGTATGCGAGCGCCAGCGTGTTCACCGGGCCACGATCCTGGTTCATGTCGTAGTTGAAATCCTCGATGCGGTGCAGCGAGCCGGGCGAGGCGAGGTAGGCGTTGCGGACGATGACGTCGTAGCCCTTTTCTTTTAGCGCGATGTTGACTGGGTCGAGTTTGTCGTCGGGCAGCGGATACCTCTCGTAGCGGTAGAGGTCCTCCTTGAAGCCATCGACGCCCCATTTTTCGCAGAGGGCGACATACCATGCGACGGCTTCGGTGTTGTGCGCGTCTAACAAATACACCGGCGACTTGGGAAACCCGACGGTGTGGAGCCTGGGTTTGCCGTCCTCCATCAGGAAGTAGCCTTTTTCGAGGCCCTCGTCGGTGAACGGGCCGCCGGGGAGAAAGGCGATGCGCAGGCCGGCGATGAACATGAGGCCGCGATCCTTGAAGTCTTGTTTGAGTTTGTCGGGGTCGGGGTATTTCTCCTCGTCCCACATGCCGAAGCTGGTGGTGGCTTTGAAGTGTTCCTCGTGCTGCGGCCAGAAGCCGGAGCCGATGACCGCCCATTTCAGCGGGTAGCCTTCTGCGAGATATTGATCGATGTCGGCCATCACCGTTTCGTGCGAGGTGTTCCATGCCAGCGCGCCCCATGCCTCCCAGCCGACGCCGAACATGTTGTAACTCGGCTTCATGATCGGGAAACCATGGGCGTTGCGTGCTTTGCGGAACTCCGCGTAGATTTCGGCTGGCGAGCCGAAGAAATAATACAGGGCGTCGATTTTCCGCGTGTGGCGGCTGCCTTGGGTGACTTCATCCGCATTGCTGACGACGATTTTCGCGCCGGGGTCGATGTTGACGATGCCGAAGCGCTGGGTCGGGTAGATGGCGAAATTGCTGGCCATGCGTGCTGCCGCGCCGGCGGTGGAGCGGACGTCGTGGCTGTTGAAGCCCGTGATGTCGGTCTGGTAGGTGTGGGGCCGCTGCGCGCCGCGCCAGCCGCTGGTGGGGAAGTCGCCAAGCCCGTATCCCGGGCTGGCACCGGCGGTGCGCATGGCCATCGCGATGGGATCGCCAGCCGGATTTTCGATTTCGAAGCGGGCGGCACGGGCGGTGAATTCCATGCGGACGTGGATTTTTCGGTCGTCCGCCAGCGTCACGAGGAAGAGGTGGTTTTGGTTTTTCAGGCCGAGGTATTCCGTGGATCTAGCGGCGGTGAGTGCGCCCGGCTCTCCCGCAAGCAGCCCGGATTCTGGATGGGGTGCGACGAGGAATTCACCATCTGCATGACGGAAGCCATGGCGGAAGCCGTCTTTTTCCACCACGAATTCCAAGCCGGCATCGTTGCCGAGGATGACGGGCGATGCTTCGGCAACGCATGTCGCGGCGGTCAACAGGAGGATCAGGGGCGGGAAAGCTCTCATGCGTGTGTGGGTCTAAGCGGGATACCGGAAGTTCCGCGAATCGGAAGCATTTTTACCGCGCATCATGCCCCGTTCAGGGCTCCAACAACCAGACGTTGCGGAAGCGCACGGGTCCGGTGTGGTTTTGCAGCCACAGCATGGCCTTTTCCACTTCGGGGCGTTCCCCGCCTTTACCCGTGCCGGACTCCATCTCATGGTCGTCATGGATCAGCACGCCGTTCAGGCGTATGGTGATGCGGGCGTTTTCCGTTTTTTTGCCTTCCTCATCAAATCTCGGCGCGCGGAAATCGATGTCATAGGTCTGCCACGTGAGCGGCGGGAAGCACATGTTGAGCTTGGGCGCTTTTTGACGGTAAAGCGATCCGGTGCCGTTGAATGCGACTTTTCGCGCGAACCAATCAAGAATCTGCACCTCATAGCGGTTCATGATGTAAACGCCGCTGTTGCCACGTCGCTGTCCTCTGTGGCCAGGCATGAAGGGCAATCGGAACTCAAGATGCAGCCGCATGTCGCCAAACTCTGTGGCCGTGCGGCCACCCTCGATCATCAAACCGTCATCGGTCATTCCAAAGTGCTCCGCCCAGGCATCTAGATTCGTGCCGTTAAAGAGAACCACCGCACCATCCGGTGGCTCCAAGCCCATCGTCGGGCTCACGCGTTCGATTTTCTTCAGCTGGCCGACCACCTCGCCGGATTCGCTCAACATTTGAAACATGCCGTCATGGAACCGCAGGACAGGAGTTCCTTCACCCGCCAACACGGCGACGCCATCGTTCATCCCGCCTTTGAGTTCGATTGGGTCGTGAGCTCCCGGCTCCCACCCCGCGCAGGGCAAGCCATCCGGATAGAGCAAGCCATAAAGTCCGTCATGGCTGGAGTTCACGTGCAGGCCCCACTTTTGGTTCTCCGTTGACTGGCCAACATACTCGCCAACGAGACTGAAGTGAGGGTGGGTTGCCGCCTCACCCGGCTCTGAGAAAATCGGTTGGTCAGCATTGGCGACCGTGGCGGCGATCAAATTGGTGCCATTGCCGCTGCAGAAGCAGAGCAGGGTGGTGAGGAGTGTCGGGATCTTCATGTTTCAGTTTAGATGTTAGATTATTTTAGGGAAATTTCATAACCGAGATAATGGGTCTGTGCCGGTCCACGGCGAGCGCTAGCGACAACACCTGATCGCAAAGCGCATGGCGGTTAGAAACCGCCGCCACGTTTTTTATAGCCATGCTATTTCTGAAAACCAGGTCCAGTGGTCGAGAGCGAAACTTTTCCTGCATTCCTGCCTTCCTTATTCAAAAAATGCCCCTGAGCCGGAATGTCTGACTCAGGGGCAACGATTGATATTCTTTGATAAGTGGTGGTCTGCCTCAGTTCACCACCGGAGTCAGGGTGAAATCCTTGATCGAGACGCCACGGAAGAAGTGATGTCTGCGCGAGAAGGTCAGCACATTGGTTCCTTGTTTCAATTCCACTTCCACGGGTTCGAGTTCACCCCACAGGCCCATGGTGTAGGGAAGTGCGATGGATTGCGGTGCCGCACCGTTGATCGAGAGATCCATGAACTGCTTCCATGCGGGAGTGACCAGCCGGGAGGTGAGCAGGTATATGCCGGCCTTGGGGGCTTCGACGGTGTATTCGAAACTCTCGCCCGAGCCGTAGCGGCGGAAGTGGACCTGGACGCCGCCAAGATTGCTTGGCATGAAGCGGAAATTCTCCGTCTGGGTTTGCGGGCGTGTCGTGGCGGCAGCAGGGAGATAGATCACTCCCGCAGCATTCACGCTGGCTTTACGCTCGTTTGCCGGGATTTCCACCGTGACCAAGGAATCGCCACCCACTGGGCCATCGGCTTCACCAATCTCTTCGCCAATGGCGTCGAGAACATTCAACTTCAAGCGGCTGATGAGCCCTTCCTGCACCAAGCAGGCGGCGGCATTCCAGTATTCAACGGGTGGCGGGCCTTTCTTGTCTTTCTTCCAGCGTTGGCCTTTCTGAAAACCCCAACCGGCCGCGTGCTCTTCTCCTGCAACTTTGCCGAGCCACTGGGCGCGTTTGACCGCCACGAAGTTTACCGGGTCGCGGCGGGCTTCGGTGCTTGCGCGGAAATCACTGTCGGATCGGTAGCCGCGGACTTCGCGGTTGTTGGCACCCCAGCCTGCGCCGAGGTAGGGCACCCAACCATCGGGCGTGAAGCGCACCAGGGCGGCATGCCCGCGTTGCCCGCGTGGCGTGGTGGGGACTCCAAATGCGTTGAGGATGAATCCACCGAAGTGGGCGCGAAGGCCGCAGATGCCGCCGGTAGCGAGGCCGTTCTGCATCCGTTCCAGATCGGGGCGGGCCCAGCCATTATTCAAGAAGAACGCGCTGTAGTGGATTTCCTCATCCACCACCTTGGAGTAGCGCATGGTTTCGTCGGGAAGGATGACGAGATCCGGGCGGTAATCGCGCATCATCTGGCGACCCCACGCAAGGTATTCCGAGGTTTGGTAGCTATCGACGGTCATCCGAAGGCTCCAGACATCGTGTTTGTCGAAATGGTGGTCCAACTCACCGTCGAGCCACGCCTTTTCGTAATGGAGGTAGCGCTCCACGGGGTCCACGTAGGTGGTGTTCTCATCCTGCACACCCCCAAAGCCTTCCTGATCCTTCGTGCTTTCCGGGATCGGCACGGCGTGCTCCAGACTGACGGCGAGCGCCAGTCGCTCGAACATCCCTTCCTTGGCGCGCGGGCTGGTCTGTTGGATGGTTTCGTAAATTTCCATCGCCTTGCCGAATTTCCCCCAAGTGGGGCCGTCGGCTACAAGCATGCGGAGCATGAGTGGCGTGTTGCCAAGCAGGCGCTCAATGCGCTGGGCATGTTCCGTGCTTTCCTGTGCATACGCGGCCAACCAGTAGGGGTGGGCCTCGTTGATGACCATGAAGCGTGCGAGGTTGGTATCCAGTTGGTTGCTGGTGACCAGCCTCATGAGCCCGGCATCGCCAACCCGCTTCATGCCTTCGGCTCTCGCCTTTTCAAGTTCCGCTCTGGCGTCTTCGATGGCCTTGTGCAACTTGGCCAGAGTGGCGGCTTCGTTTTGTTTGTTTTTTTCCGCCTTCTCCAGATCGGCTTTCGCTCTCGCCAAGTTCTTGGGGAACTTGTCGTTCATGTCCTTATTGCGGTTGGCGAGGTATCGCTCCGCTTCTTTGATCACCCATTCCTTGTCTTCGTGGTCATCGGGCAAGGCTTTGGCGTAGTCGAAATACGCTTGAAATTCTGCGATGACATTCGGTATCTCCGCGAGGGCTTGTTCCGCGTCTTTGAGATTCTGAACTCCTTTCTCGTAGGTGACGAAATTTTTCAGCTGCCTGTTGCCACTCGAAATGGAATCTTGTGCCTTTACGATCTCCTCCAAAATCCTTTGGAGTTCCGGCAACTGGTTGCTGGTGGTGGCTGGTAGTTGTTTCTGAAGATCCGCCTGCAAGGCGTCGCGCAAATTTGCATACTTGGTGAGCAACTGCTTGCCTTCGTTGGTCAATTCGACGTGCTTTTCGGGCATTTTACCGCGCACGGCTCTGAGCCGCACTTTGGTGTCGTCCTTCTTTGGTTTGGCGTCTGCCACTTCGGGCAGCATGAGCGTCGCACCGAGTGCGATGGTGCATGCCGCGAGCGTCTTCGTCGTGGCAGAGCAAATTCGCGATCGCTTGCCAAGGCCTTGAGGCCTCAACGCGGTGGATTGGTAATGGTTCTTCATCAGTTGGAATGAGGTTGATTGATGGATGCGGCTCGAAATGAGGGTCGTTTTGGGTTATTTTCCGAGCGTCTTGATGCGTTCGAGGATCTCGACGCCGCGTTTGGCTTCCTCGGTGCGGCGGTATTCAAGGCGTTGTTCTGCTTCGGCCTTGATTGCGTTCCATTCGGCTCTGCCTACGGCGGATACCGCAGGGTCGTCGCTTTCAGGGAAATCCCAACTGTCGGTGCGGAAGCTGGGCAACGGACGGTCGGGGTGGCCCCTCAATTTGAGGTTGCCCATGGGTGCGCGGGCCCACGCGTAGCGGAGGGCGACGGGATTGGGGACCAGCGGGCTCCAGACGCGGATTTCGTTGGGGAATCCCGACGGGTGGCCTTTCCCTTCTGCATATCGGGCGTGGGCCATGTAGAACTTGCCATCCTCGCCGGCGAGTGAAAAGCCTTCGGGAATGCTGCTGCGGGTGTCGGAGACGATGGCACTATTGAATTTCAGGACGAAGTGGTCGCCATTGGGTTCGCAAGAGAGCATTTGCACGTCTTCACGCCCGAACTCCCATCCGGCCTTTGGTTCCGGATAGATTTTCGCGAGCGCCCAGCGGTAGGCGCGTTCACCGTGTTCGCGTTTTCTTGCTGGATGCAAGCCGGGGTAAATCACGTCGTAGCCTGGGATGAATACGAGGTTGTTCTGGTTCTCAACATCGGCGAGCCCGAGGCGCTGCGCCTCGCGGATGTACGCGCCGGGATCGATGGACGCAGTTTCGAAGTCGTCCACATTCTGGGGTTGGCTACCAGCGCAGAGGCCGATGATGCAGAAGGCGAGGTCGGGATCGTTGAAGTCCTCGCGGATGCCTTCGATCATCAGACGGGTGAGCACGCGGTAGAGTTTCGGGCGGCAATTGCCGGTAATCGCGTTGTTGTAACCTTGGTGAAAGAGGCCGCCTTTGATGTGGATGCCTTTGAGGACGCCGAGCATGCCGTTGTAGATGCTGGCCCGGTCGCTCGGGCTCTTGCCAGGGATGCTCCATGAACTCAACTTGGTGGGGTCTGGACGTGGCGGCTCCGGCTTGTTCTGTCTTTGTGCCCGGGCTTTTTGGTTATTCCATTGGGCGTCCGCCACAGCTTCGGGGTCGAATTCCGTCATGCGTTTTTCCACGTGTTCCGCGTAGCGTTTGGCGATGGGATCTTCGGCGAACTTGTGCATCGGCACCATGCTCTCGATCGATGCGCCGCCGCGTGCGGCATTAATAAGACCGATCGGGATCCCAAGGGAGCGCTGAAGATTGGATGCGAAGTGGAAGCCGATGGCGGAGTAATCTCCTGCGGTTTCCGGTGTCGAAACCAACCAGCCGCCGTGTTCCAAGGCATCGGGCCGGATGTCGTCCTGCAAGGTGGCTTGCTCGTTGCCTTTGATTTTGAATTCGCGCAAGAGGGGCAGATTCGCCTGGGCTCTGGCGAGATCGGAGCCGGTGGTCTTGCCCAATGGCCATGCCATGTTGCTTTGGCCGTAAACGACCCAGACATCGCCGATGAGAATGTCTTCGACTTGGAGTGTGGCCTGCCAGTCGGTGACCTGGAGAGTGGTGGGTTCAGCGCTAGCTTCGCGTGCCGGAAACGTCACTTCCCAGCGGCCGAGACCTGCGTATTGATCTGCAATGCCCGCGACTTCGACGGGTGCCGCGGCGGCCACTTTCGCCTCGGCGGTTTCCTCACCGAATTTCACGTGGATCGTCTTGCCCGGCTGTGCCCAGCCCCAGACGGTGATTGGCTTGTCGCGCTGGATGACCATGTGGTCGGTGAAAACGGCGTGGAGTTTGAGTGAGGCCGCTTCAGTGATCGCCGGGAGGGCGAAACAGGCGAGGGCGGCGAGGACAGCGGGACGTATGGGGATACTGATCATAATCATGGTGTGAAGGTTCTATACAAAAAGCAGTGAAACTTCGCGGGGCGAATTTACGGTGATGAATTCTGTTTCTGTCATATACATTTCAATTTCCTGCTGTTTCTCGAATGAAAACAGATTGGGAGACGGGATTGCCGGAGAGGATTAACGGCCAAACACACGCCAGCTGATTTCAGGATTTTGGTTCTTATTGGGACGGTAGAAATTGTTCGGGCTTTGAATGAGCAGATACTCGTTTCCACCGATCGATTTTGTCAGCATGCGCTGTGCGTAGTATTGATCCAGGTTCATCAGCATGTCGCCGCTCCACAAGCGAGTGGCGAGGTTGGTATCTCCACCGTTCTTGAAGGTGATCGTATTCACGTCAGGGCGGCGGACTGACGTGAGGCCCTTGCCGGGATCAACACCATCAGGGTCCGTGGTCTCACCCAACAAGTTCCAGGTGCCGGTGATTTTATCGTTGGCAACGAATTTGCCATCCCAGCGGAACAGGGAGTCGTCCGGATCGACGTCCGCGTCTTCTCCGGTGTAGGCTTCCAGCCAGGCATCGCCTCTCATGCCGACTGCGGTGGCGGTCTGGCGCACCAGCTCGTCGTTGATTGGTGGAATTTTTTGTTCTTCGATCTGAAGGCTGATCCGCCCTTGGGGTTGATTGGTCTTGGGAAACCCTTTGAGGTTATCCCCATGGCGGAGGAAGCTCTTGATTGCGATCGTCACCGGCTTGCCTTGAAACTCGTTGCGGAATGGTGCGGTGATGAAGGCGCCTTGTGGTATGCCACCACTACCACGGCTAACGACCTCCGTGACTTCAGTCAGTTGTTTGCCGTTGATCCAGATCCCATAGCCATTGCCGTTGCCGACGTGATCCCCCATGTTGAGGCGTAAACGGTAGCGATGTTCCGGTTTCAGTGCCGGGATCTCGAAGGTGCCGCGCAGGAGCAACACTTCTTTTTCCCAAAAGGTATTGGGTTGGATCGCACCATAGCAGCCGGGGCCGACGCACGCCGGGCCGCATTTGGAAAAGGGTTTGGTGGGAAGTTTGCCCATGTAGTGGGCAAACGGGCTCTTGCCGACTTTCCAACCGGCTGCGGCGGGGTCGAAATCAGGCTGGTTCCAATCCTTGGTGTTTTCAGGCATGGTTACCTCGCGGTAGCGCACCTTGAGGCGATCGTAGGCGACTTGCTCTTCCGCGATGGGATCGAAGCTGAAGTGGGACCATTCGGCTTGGCGCAGGTTGGCGAACATCTCCCACCGGTAGCTTTCGTCGCCGCTGCGGTCATGCAGCTTTGCCAGTTGGTCGATCGCATCGTCGCGAAAGGATCGCGACTGCTGGTTCTGCTGCACCAACTTGTCGAGGTCCGCACGATTTTTGCCGACATGGGCCGGGATCAGCTCGTCGCGAATGATCGGTTTGAGCAACTCCCGCAACTCATCACTGAGCTGCTCCGGCTCTGCCTGAAGGAACAATTCCTTGTGGGGTAAAATCTCGTTGGGTCTGCGCTCTCGGGCGATTTGATAGAGGATATCGTGACCACCTGGCACATCGGCCAGCGATGCCGCAATGAAGTTCAAATGGTTGTCGATCAAGACCGTGGTATCCTGGCCACCGGGTTCCGGGGAAGTGGGGGCGAATCCCGCATAGCTTTCGCCCAGCTCTTTGGCGGCAAGTTCCTGCACTTCGGGCGCGGCGGCATTGATCCTTTCCCGCATGCCGGAGTGCATCCCGACGGTGACGGCCGGGCGCTGGTTGGTACGGATGAGCTCCGCCACGGCAGGGATGATTTTCTGGTAAGTGGATGGCTGGCCCACGATCGGAGTCAGGGCATCCAGCGCAGCACGTTTGAGCCAATGTTCCTCGTGGTCGAGGAAAGCAAGCAGCTGGTCCACATGCGGCACCAGCCATTCCGTGGGGGCATGGCGCATCACATTCAGAGCACCGTGTTTCACAAACCACGACTCATCGGGGTTCTCCACATACTGAACGATGGCATCAAAAACATCTTTCGTCAGCAGTTTTTCTCTTAACTCTTCAGGTCCTTTATTGAGCACGTTATCGAGTGCGTGCAGGATGCTGCGGCGGATACGCACTTGATCGGACTTCAAAGCCTGGTGGAACAATTTCGTGCGCACCTCGCCACTGCCGACACGTTGGCCGAAGTAGTTGAAATGCGCCCCTAGCAGCGTATTCGCGGCAATGTGGCGATAAATGTAGTTGCGGTGATGCAGCACCTTCCAGAGTTCTTCATCGCTTGCCGGGGTTTTGCCATGGAAGCGGCGGTAAAGCTGGAGCGCCGCATCATTTTCCAGCGTTTCGCCGGAGAGATCCTGCACTGTGCCGTCGGGGAAGGGGACGGGCTCGATGGTGACAAATTCCTCATCCGCCGCATTGCCCCACGGGCGCTCAGGCAGTTTGTATTGCTTGGAAAATTGGGTCGGTGGCGCACCGTTGAGGCGAAGTGCTTTGCGCGGCATCGTGTAGGCCAGGGTGTAACCAGCGCCCCATGACACGTTATCGTAACGGGCCCCGCCCATGATTGCAAACGACCCGTCCCAGCGGCGTGAGAGTTCGTAATGCCAGCGGCGGCTGTCCATGAAGTCGCGGTATTGCTTGGGGAATTTCTCGAACATCAATCCCATCGCCGCGCTGCGCCAGATTTCGCCGATCCCGCCGCCGGTGTGTCCGTGCAGCATGTAGGTCGATGAATAAAACGACTCGATCGCGCTGTAATCACGCGCGGCGGCAAAAATGGAATCCTCGCCATCCGGATCGAGCGCGGCGGCGGCGGCCATGGCAAATGCGAGTAAGCCGTTTTTGCCATTATCCGCATAGCCGACTTCGGGCACGTTGTCGCCGTAGGGGTTCCCACCACGGCCGGAGTAGCGGTAGAAATGCCTGAGTGCGGATTGCAGCGTGTGCTCCGGCACATTCGCTCCACTTTCTTTTGCGAGCAGGAGGAAGGTGAGCACGCCGGTTGAGGCCGCATTGAGGTGCCCGTTGCCGTAGAAAATGTTCCTGGTGATGCCGCCGCGCCCGACCCAGCCGTCATTCACCTGGGTGCGCTCGGCAATGTCCACCCAACGCTGGATCTTTGCCAAAACCTCCTTGTCACCCGTGCGCAGATAGTATTCGCAAAGGGGTAAGCCGCCGTAGCCGATCTGCCAGGCGTAACGTGAGTCATCCACCTTTTCCGTCCACTCTTTGACCACCGGCAGGTATTTGTCTTCGCCTGTCGAGAGCAGAAACAACATGCCTAAGCCGAACATGCCCTTGTCGGCCTCCGGTTGGGAAATGTAGTCGGCGAAGTTGGCGATGATTCTTTCGGACTTGGGGCAATCGACCGGCCAGGTGGCGCTGTACTCACCCAACACCGGGATTTTCACCACAACGGGTTGCGCCTCGCCTTTGATGGCAAACTTGAGAATGCCGTCGCTCGCTTCGGCGGCCGTGATCATGTTGCCGAGCTGGATGCGCGGGTCGATATCGGCGAGTTTTTCACCGTTGATGCTTTCGATGATCTGGCCCTGCTTGAATTTACCGGTTTGATCCGCGGGCGAACCTGGCTCGATTTCGGCGATTTCCATCGTGAACATCGGCTTCACCAAATGCAGGCGCATTCCCACAGGCCCAAAGCGCTCGATGACTTCGACCGTCTTTGTCCCCGTTGGGCGCAAGGAGAAAAGTCCAGGCCCTTTGTAGAATGAGTCGGCGGTTTCGGCCAAGGCAGTCACACTGCCAAGTGCCAGGAACGTGGTATAAAAGAGTATGCGCATGTGATTTCTTTACGCGCTCCATGACCAGCGCCCTGTCGGATATCCAGAGAATCCTTTTTTCCAGGGACTTCCCGGAATGCAGTAGTTGATCCCGGGATTTCAAGCTGTATTGGGAGTTCAGGATCCTACCGCGCTCCGATTGCATTGAAGAAGGGAATCAGCCAAAGGCACCAGACCCGCCACTGGCGATTGTTCATCCCCATCTTCTTTTTTAGCACCAGAACCCACGCCGCGCTGGAGTGTGGAAAGCAGAGTAACTTTGCCGTTGGAAGGCGCCGGGCAGAATGCCCGGGCCACGTGGCGCGGGCATTCTGCCCGCCGCCATTAACTGCGAAGTTCCTCGGGAGAAATCGCCTCCAGGTTAATCTCCAAACGTCAGGATCAGCTTGTCGAGGATCGGCTTGGAGGTGTTTTCGGTGGTGTCGGTCAATTTGAGTTCCATCCTGCCATTCCTGCTGGGTGTCGATCGTCCACGTCTCGGCGGCGTGCATGGAGGATAGGGCCGCGAGGGCGGCGATGGGGAATGTCTTGGATAATGCGGTCATGGACGATTGCGGTGGTTATTTCTTCATGCCTTCTGCCCCGTCCTTCCAGATGACGACCTCGGTGTCGTTTTTCTGTTTGGCTCCGGGCGTGGTGCGGCCGTTGGCGATGGCGGTTTCGAGGAGTTTGGTGAGATCGGCGGAGATGCCGGGTTCTTTGTCCACCAGGTTGTTCTGTTCCTTGCGGTCGGTGGCCATGTTGTATAGCTGGCTCGGTTTTCCGTCGCCGCCTTTCGACCATCCGCCGGAACCTTTGGCGGCGATAAATTTCCAATCGCCCTTGCGGATGGCGAAGCGGCCTTTGATGGAGTGATGGATGACGAAGGGATGGGTGGGCTGCCTGGTATCCTCGCCGCGCAGCACGGGGAGGATGGAGAAGCTGTCCACGCCGGCGGTGTCGGGGAGTTTCGCGCCGAGGATATCCGCGCAAGTGGCCATCAGGTTGTTGTGGCAGATGACTTCGTCGGAGACGCGGCCGGGTTTAATGACTCCCGGCCAGCGGACGACGTAGGGCACGCGGTGGCCACCGTCCCATGCATCGGACTTCATGCCGCGCAGGGTGTGGTGCGGGTCGTGGCCTTTTGCGAGGAGTTCCGGGATCTTCGCTTCGGGCGAGCAGCCGTTGTCGGCGGTGAAGAAGATGAGTGTGTTGCCGGCAATGCCAAGGCGGTCGAGGGTGTTGAGGACTTGCACGGTGGCGTTGTCGGTCTCCATGACGAAATCTCCGTAGGTGCCGATGCCGCTTTTTCCGACCCATTCGTCTGAAGGCACGATGGGGGTATGGGGTGAACCGAGGGCGAGGTAGAGGAAGAACGGCTCGGATGCCTTCGTGCGATCCTCGATGAAGCGAATGCTTTCCTCGGTGGAACGGCTGATGACCTGATCAAGCGGGATTTGTTCAATGACGGTGTCGTTCCTGCTCCACGAATGCATCTCACGGGCATGGTGAAAGCCATGGAATTCGTCGAAACCATGCTCCACGGGGCCGTCGATGATTTTCGAGCCGATGGGAGCCGAGTGGATGTTGAATTTACCGTAGGGTTTTTGAGTGGTGATTTTTTTGAGTCCTTTCTCACCAGTTCGGGGAACTGGGAGCTGTAGCCGAGATGCCATTTGCCGACGAGGGCAGTCTTGTAGCCGTGCTGTTTGAGGAACTCGGGAACGGTGACGATCTGGGAGTCGATGAGGCAGCCGCGTTGATCCCCCGTGACCATGACTCCGGACTGCAGGCGGCTGCGCCACGAGTAGCGACCGGTTAGAAGCCCGTAGCGGGTCGGGGTGCAAACGGCGGAGCCGCTGTGGGCATCGGTGAAACGGATGCCTTCTTTGGCGATGCGATCGATGCCGGGAGTGGGTATTTTCGATTCGGGATTGTAGGAGCTCGCATCGCCGTAGCCCTGGTCATCGGACATGATGAAAATGACGTTGGGCTGATCGGTAGCGGCGAGGAGGTTTGCCGCTGCGGTCAGGGATACGAGCAGATGTTTCATAGGGTGGGAATCTTCCCATGCATGAACTGCGGATTTCAGGATGAAACATCAGTTCGTTGGCGTCAGCTTGAACTCGCCCATGGTCACCCGGGCAGGGCCGTGGAATTTGAGGACGTTGGTGCCAGCTTTCAACTCGATCTCGATGGGTGTGGTGGTGTCCCACTGGCCAAGCGTGTATGGCAGCTCAAGCTCGACCGCAGGAGCATGGTTCGCAGATACGAAGAGGGTGCCTGAGGGGCTGGGGGTGGCGACTTTGGCGGCGAGTTGATATTTTCCGGCCCTAGGGGCTTCGAATCTATATTCGAACGTGTCTTCCGGGCGGCTGTAGCGCGAGAGATGCAGGAGTGTCTGTCCGGACATGTCTTTGATGAATGCGACCGTCTCTTTCGGACCGCTTCTCATCTGCCTGAAAGTGTTCTCAAGCGGACTGCTGGTTGCGGCCGATGGGATGGTGATGATGCCCGCGCGATCGACGTTGGCCTTGCCGGTGGCTCCGGATGCCATTGCGACGGAGGATCTGACGTTGGGAACGGTTTGTTTGCCTGCCGCGTGTAGCTTGGTGATGATACGTTGTTGCTCGTAAAGCGCCAAATCATTCCAGAAAATCGGTTTCGGCTCGGCGGCATTCCGATTCTTCTTGTTGTTGTTGTTGTTTCTGCTCGCCATGGCCGGAGTGATGAAACCCGGTTTGGGGGCCTCACCCACCAAGGCGCCGATCCATTGCGCCCGCTTCACTCTCATGAAGCCGGCCTCATCGGCACGCGCCTGGCTGCTGGCGAGGAAGTTGAGGTCCGCACCGTAGGGTTGAGACCTTGTCCGATTCATCCTGGCATATCGACCGCGGTTACCCGGGCCCCAATTGCCGCCAAGCCGGGTCTGCCAGCCATCCGGATGCCAATGTGCGAGGGTGGCATGTCCGGGTTGGCTTCGCGCGGTGGCGGGCACGCCGTATGCACGCAGGATGAAGCGGCCGAAGAATGCGCGACGCCCGCAAATGCCGCCATTCCACAGGATGTTCTGCATGACATGTGCCTCGGGGTTGTCTCTCTTCACATTCGCGCTGGTGTAAGCGATCTCCTTGTCCACCACATCGACAAAGACGGATGTGTTCCCATCCCTTGGAATGCAATCGGGCCTGAGCGTGCGGAGCATTTCGCGGCCCCACTCGTAAACCTCGTCGGGATCGGTGCCGTCCACCGCCATCACCATGTTCCAGACGCAAAGGTCCTTGAATCCGGGCTGCAGTTCGCCTTCCGAATACCACTTTTCATAGCTCAGATAGCGCTGCACGGGATCGATCAACTCCCCTGAGGTGTTGGCGGTTGGCGTGCGTTTATTGATCGGCACCGCGTGGCCGAGGCTCACGGCCATTGCGAGCTTTTGGTAGATGCCATTCTTGGCCTTGGAGCTTGTTTTCTGGATGTCGGAGTATATTTCAATCGCCTCGGCGTATTTGCCACCATTGGGGCCATCGGCAACCAGCATCTGCAACATCAAGCCCTCGGCGGCGAGAAGTTGCTCGATGAGCTTCTCATGCTCCGGGCTTTGCTCGGCGAATTTCGCGAGACCGCGTGGCGTCGCTTCGGTGATGACCGTGTATCGCGCCAGCTTTCCGTCCAATGCGTTGCTGCCAAGGACGGCACCCATGCCCATCGCATCCATCGCCTGCCATGCGTTTGCGGTGGCTCTCTGGCTGGCTTGTTTCGCGGCTTCGGCAGCCTTGGTGGCTGCGGGGAGCGCGGACTTTGCTTGAGTTGCCTTCTTTCTGGCATCCTCGATTTTCTTGTTCAGTTGGCTCCGCTCTTTTTGGATATGAGCCTGAAACGCGGCCTCGGATTTCAGCAATTCCGCCAATTTCGGATTGCTATCCCCCCTTGCCAGAATCTCGCTCATTTCCTCCTGCGCATCGGCGAAGGTCTTGGGAGGGAGCTTCGCGCTCTCTTCCAACTGCTGGAGCGATTGCAGGTCCCGCTCCAATTTGCCGACTTCTCCGGCCTTGACGGACGCCTCCCTGGAGGCGGCTTCTTGCGCCTCAATGGCTTGTTTCCATGCGGCGGTTCTGGAATCGTATTGCCTGGGCAATGCGGCCTCGATTTCCACTTTGAGTGCCTTCTGCATGGCCGAATACCGGGCCTCGGCGGCCTTGCCGGCATCGGTCATTTCCACGGCGGGTTGTGCGTTTTTTCCGCGCTGCGCGTGCGCGGCGGGCACTGGCAGCAAGACGGCGAATGCCAATAGGGCGAAGGCGAGGGATGTTTTTTTCATTGGTTTGGCACGTGTTGATGTTTTGTGTTTGTGTTGCCAGCGGCGGGCTCGGGTTCTGCGAACCGTTCCTGGACCATCTTTTCCCGGTGGCCCGGTGTTGGATGTTTCCTTTACGCACACCGTGACCAGCGCCCTGTCGGAAATGCCACAAAATCCTTTTCTCCCAGGACTTCCCGGAATGCAGTGGTTGGCTCCGGGATTTCGATCGCTTCACCCAGCGATCCGATCCCCGACCACGATAATCCCCGGATGATCCCTTTTCTAAAAGTTTGACGGGATCGGATACATGGCTACGGCCTTGTCGCCCAGACGCTCATTCAGCTGTTGCAGGAACAGGCTTGGTGGCTCGACGTGCTTTTCCGGTGATTCGACATGCCCGTCGCCTGTTATCCGGCCACCCGTGAAACCGATGAGAAAGTTCTGTTCAGGGGTCTGGGGGTTCATCAGATGGGCGGAATTCGCGGTGCAGTTCCAGAAGACGGTGTTCGCGCCTGCCCAGCCGTGGCCGCTGCCACCCGCGCCCCGATTGATCGCCTCCAGCCCGGAATGGCCGTTGCCCTTGATCACGATATTGTCGAACAGATAGCCTGTTCCCCAGCGTTGATGGGGGCCCGTGACCAGGTACGAGTCCTCGGCGCGGCACATCACATAGGCGTTCGGGCCAGTGTCCCGTGAGCCGCCCGCATAATCGTGACGGCCTTTCTCCGCATGGCAGTTGAAAAACAGGCTCATGATCGCATCGCTGTTGCTGAAAGAGTAGCGCTTGCCGCCACGGATCATGCCAACCGGTTCCAGGCTCCTGCAGTCCCGGACCGTGGCGCGGTAACTGCCCCACCCGCACTGCACGGCACCGAAATTGGAATGCTTCACGGTGACATTGCGGACCCACGCATCAATGCAATTTGTCAGGAGGACTCCCCTTTGAAGGGTGTTCACCTCGTCGGCAGGGTAGGGTTCCGCCGCTTTCGCATCGTTCATGATGGTGGTGTCGTAGTTCGACACGATGCGAAGCGACTCGACGCCGCAGTTGAACTCTCTCGTCTTGTCGCTTCCAAGAATGACCACGCCCCCACCGTGTTCCTTGGCATAGGTTTGGGTCAGCGGAGCATCAAGAGTGATCTGGTTGCCATTCACAGCGGTGATGTAACGGAAATGAACCGTCTTGTATTGGCGCGGCTTCCACTGCCTGCTTTTTCCCTTTTTCCTTTTGGATCCCTTGATGCTGCCCATTCCGAGGGCGTCAATCCAGGCTTGGTTCGGGGCCTTCTGGACATCGACAAAATCGCCTGGCTTGAATTTCGACCCATCCTCGACGGTGACCGTCATGCTGCCGGTGGCAACGTAGTCATCGGTGATGACGGACCTCACTGCGGCGGGCTTCTCACCGGCGGCGGGCTCTGCGGTGGCGTTTTCCTTCTTGCCGCCAAGCACGATTCCCGTGCCCGCCGGCCCGTAGATCAGGACCGTGCCGTCTTCTCCGTCGCCTTCGCCACGCAGCACCACACCCCCACGCACCGTCAGCGTTTTTGACAGATAGTAGGTGCCGGCGCCCAGCAGAACCGCTCCGCGCAGTCCCTTGGCGTCAGGCTCTCTGGCGGCAACGGCATCAAGCGCTTTTTGGATTCGTTCAAAGCTGTCCGAGCCGAAGGGGTAGGCCATGTTCCGTTGCTTCGTGGCCTCGCTCGGAAGCGGTTTGAGCGCAAGCACTGTCGGCACGTCCGGAATCGGCTCTTCGTTGCTCTTGTAGCCGCAGTATGACCAATCGGGAAGCTTGTCTCCCCTGTCGGTATAGGGCTTGTAAACGAGCTTGCCGTCCGACCCCATGGCAGCCAGTGGACCGTCCGTGTTGATGTCTTTGTGCAGCGCCGTGCCGGCTTCCTGCGCTTTCATGGTGGGCACCATCAGCCATAGTGCCAGAAGGCCAATGGCTGTGGCTGTGGCTGTGGCTGTGGCTGTGGCTGTGGCTGTGGCTGTGGCTGTGGCTGTGGCTGTGGCTGTTACCTCACGACTGATTACCGCTTGCATGTGACTTTTCCAATTTCTCGAAACGTGTGCATCAAGGTTGGGATAACCACAGCAAAATCAAGTCGGCAGATCCGTGTTCATTTGTGAAACAGCAGGAAATTCAAATGAAATTTTTTTCCAAGGATTTCGCCATACAGGTGTCTATCGCTTTGTAGCGATGCCTTCCTGGCATCATGAAAAACAACCACAAGCCCACGATCACCAATGAAAAAGCAACAGCTCCGACAACTGATTCCGTTCGCCATTCTCACCGCCCTGCTGTGCCCGGTGATGGCCGACGAAACTCCTCTCCCCTCTCCGAACCTCCCGACCACCGCCGCACGCCCGCTGAACACTGAGGGTGCGCGAATGGTGCAGGTCCGCAATTACCTTACGGGTCTCGGCGACACCCGGGTCTTCCTGATCCTGGCGGAGCAAAACGCGGTCGTGAAGCTTGTGATCGACCACACCACCCGCGACTTCGCCACAACCGGCAGTGTTATTCTTTTCGCCCCCGAAACCACGGAGGAGTCGATCGACAAATGGGTCAACAACCAGCATTCCGGCGCACTCTACCGGAACGTGCCCAAACCGGTGTTCACCGGCAAGCTTCCGGACGACGGTTGCACCATCACCGAATCCAAAAAGGTCGGTGAACTCACAGGCCCTGTGGACAACGCGCCCTATCACGATTACCGGGTGAAGCTCGCCGTGAAGGGCCACCAGGAAGCAGGGAAATACACCCTCGAAGCCTTCGAAATCGAGGCCAAGGTTTATCTGGAAATCAGCAATTAAATACCCGGCAGAATTGAGAAAAAACAAGGCCGGCAGGAAGGGGTTTCATTCAGGCGAATCGGCCATGGGGACGTCCAATTGATAACGTCCGGATAAGGCGGTGAGGACGATGTGGCGGGGGTCTTGGCGGACGAGGGTGAGGCCGTCGGGCAGGTCCTCTCCCGTGCCGAATGATGTGGGGGCGCTGGTGGGGATGCGCAGGGTGGCGGAGGAGTTGGGCGGGATATCGAGCTTGAGCTTGAGGCGGCCGTCGGCGCGGGTCCATTCGCTGACGATGGTGCCGTAGGGCGATTCGGTGCTGGCGCGTGCGTGGGTGAGATCGCCTGGGATGACGGGCTGAATGAGGAATTGTTGGTAGCCGGGGTGGGCGGGATCGGGGCGGATGCCGGCGACGCTTTTCATGAACCACGAGGCGATGCCGGTGTAGCAGGTGTGGATGCGGCTGGGCACATCGACCGTCCAGTATTCCGGCCAGGTGTTTTCCCCGCGTTCGAGGAAGTAACCGTAGCTTGGTTGGGTGGTGCTGTTGAGGTGGTCGTAAACCGCAAGACTGCAGGAGGCGTGTTGGGTGAGGTAGTTGAGGAGCACGGGGAGGCCTGAGCTGCCCATGTCGAGGTAGGTCTTGGCGCGGAGTTCGCGCTGGAAGCTTTCCTCAATGGTGGGGCGAAGTTCTTCCGGTGGGACGCCGGTGAGGAGGGCAAAGGCAAGCGGGACCTGGCGACCGTTGGAGTAGGTGTTTTGCTCGGGGTTGAAATACCTTTCGTGGATGCGCTTGCGGAGGGATTCGAGGCGCTCGCGGTAGAATGTTGCGTCGTCTTCGTGGCCGAGGATTTCGGCGATGGCGACGAAGGTGGCGAGGTTCATGGCATAGACGCAGTTGTTGAAGTAGCGGGGCACTTCGGGATCGCCTTCTTCGCGGACGTGGTCGGGAGCGGCCCACTCGCCGAGGAAGTGGCCCCAGTTTTTGTTGTATTTTTTAAGCAGGCCGTCTTCGATGTTGTCGTTGAGGAATTCGAGCCAGCGGCGGCTGGACGGGTAAGTGAGTTCGAGGACGCGGCGGTCGCCGTGGGTCTGGTAGTGCGCCCATGCGATGTTGAGCCCGGCGCTGCTCCACATCGGGCCGCCGTAGTGGCTGTTTACCTGCGGGGCGGTGTGATGGATCGAGCCATTGTCTCTCTGGACGTCGGACCAATCGCGCACGTTTTTCATGTAAAGGGCGCTGGAGTCGTAGTTCGGAAACGCGATGCCCCATGCGCAGGCGAAGGCGACTTCACCGTATCCAAGCCGCTCACGGTGTGGGCAGTCGGCGGTGAATCCCTCGGTCAGGTTGGCGCGCCAGGTCCAGAGGTCGGCTTCATAGATGCGGTTGAAAAGATCATTGGATGAAGTGAAGGAACCGGTGCGGCGGACATCGGTGCTCAGTGCGACGCCGGTGACATCCTCGGTGCGGGGTTCGGCCTTCAATCCAGTGATGGTGACGTAGCGCCCCGCGATGTAGTTGAAGCGGTGGCGGAAGATTTCCTCATCCGCACCCGCGCTGATGAAGTGGCTTCTTTGGTGGAAATCCTCGACCTCGCCCTCGCGGTTGGCGACCTGGATCAACACTTGGTCTCCCTTGGCCAGCCCGCGCATCTTGATTTCGAGAAATCCGGTGAAGTTTTTTCCCATGTCGAAGCGCCAGCCATCTCCCTTGCGGGAAACGGATTGTGCGGGGATGGTCTCGATCACCCGCGTGGGCTCCATCATCTGTGCGGAGATCTCGACGTTGACGTTCCTTTCTTTTGCCGCCTGCCATTCACTGTCGTCGAATCCCGGCATGTTCCAGTCATGGACATGCAGTCGGGCATCGATTTGTTCGCCGCCGTTGTTGCTGTATTGCCAGCCGCCGGTGTTTTCCGAGAAGCTGACCGCACACCGCCAGTCGCTGTCAGAGGAGAGCGAAAGCGATTGTTGGTTCGCCAGCGTGGCATTCATCTGGACGCGCACGGAAGGACGGGTTTTGAAAAAGCCATATCGCGCCCAGCCCGGTCCGTGCCAGATGGCGATGGTATTTGCGCCGGGCTGAAGTAGTGGCGCGATGTCGTAGCTGAGATAAAGCACGCGCTTGTCGAGGCGTGATGCGGCGGGCGCGAGGTGGTGGTCGGCGACTTTTTTGCCGTTAATGAAGAGTTCGTGGTAGCCGAGCGAGGCGATGTGGATGAGCGCCGATTGCGCCGGTTGTTCGAGTGTTAGATTGCGACGGAACCAGATGTGCCTCTCGGCAGGTGCTTCCGGGTGGTGAATCCACGGGCCTTTCCAGTCCTCTGCCTCAAGCAATCCCATGGTGAAGCGAGCCGGGGTGCTCCAGGGGGTTTCTGTGCCGTCCTCGGTCCAGAGCCGGACTTTCCAATGGGCTTCCCTATTGGAGGCGAGCGGTTTGCCGGCGTAGGGAATGAGCTGGGACTGGTTGGTGGCGACTTTGCCGCTGTCCCAGAGGTCCGCCTGGTCGCTTTCGAGGAGCTGTCTGCTGGAGGCGACGCGCACATGGTATGCGGATTGCGCGCGACCGGTGGCGTGCGCGGGATCGTCCATGCGCCACGAGAATCGCGGCTCGGCGACGTCGATGCCGATGGGTTCCACCAGATGCTCGGTGCGCAGGCCGGCGGGTGTGACCTCGGCCGCGGAGGCGAGGAGCGGGGCGAGCAGGAGTGTGGTGAGGAGTTTTTTCATAAATGATCTAACAGATACAGGTGACGGTGATGCCGAGCAACGCGCCTAATTTCCGGAGGGTCGAGGCGCGGTGTCCGATGCCGACCGCGCAGTGATGGGCGGGGCCCTCGGCGTTCCAGCCCTCGATGAAAGCACGGGCGCCACAGGCGAAGCGGTAGCGGCTGTTGGTGTTGCCTATTTCAAGGATCGGGCCGGGCACGGACTCGCCCTCCGCCACCAGGAGTTGGACCGTGCCGTCGGCACCCTCGACCACCGAAAGCAGGGTGACGGGACCGTTCTTCACGCTCATCTCGACCGAGAGCCCACGCCCGACTTTGCCGTGGTAAACTTCCAGCGGGCGCACCTTCGTTTTGCCCTCGGCGATGCGGATGTGGCCGGGGCCGTCGTGCCCCATCAGCACCACGTCATCCTCGTAGTCCACGGCGTAGTATTCGGTGAAGGAACCCCCGGCACCGAGGCAGTCCATGATCTTCATGGACTGCGCGTTTTTGACTTCGTATTCGCCGGCCACCGGCACGTTGCGGGCGGTTAGCAGGGAGTTGCCCAAAATGACCGAGCTCATCACGTCTTCGTGTTCACTCTGACCGGTGCCCATGTGGTAGTAAGCCAGCGAGCCGAGATCTTTTTGCGACACCAGCGCGTCAAGAGCGAGCGAGGTGGCCGCCGCGCGCCTCAGCTCGGTCTCGCTGCAATCGTCCTGAATCTCGAAGGTCTCGCGGAATTCCGCCAGGCGGGCGGTGATCGCGCCCTCCCCCACTTCGCGGCGAAGGGCGGCCAGTTCTTCGACCTCGACGATCTCCATGTGCCCGCCGAAGGTGGCCAGTTGACCGGTGAGGTCGGTGTAAATGTCGAGCATCCCGTTGTAATAATGCCCCATCAGGCCGAGGCGGTTGTGGCTCATCGCGTGGGCCACGCGGGCCGCGTCGACCCAATCCGCCAGTTCCGCCCATACCTCGCTGTCCGCATCGAGGATGCCGGTGACTTGATGGAAGTCCACCCCCGTGCGCTTGAAGACGTTGGCGATCTCCGGCACCGGGCAGGCGCCGCAGTGGGCCAGCCACTCACCCGTCATCCGGGTGCGGTCTCCCAGGCGGTTGAAGTTCGCGTAGTCGATGGCCGCGCGGGGCTGGAGGTTCAGGATAATGACCGGCACCCGCGCCCGCTGCACGACGGGCAGGACGGTGGAGGAAAGCGCGTAGGTCGTCACATGCAGAAAAATCACATCGACATCGGCGCGGCGAAAATCGTGGCCGGCCCGCATGGCTTTTTCCGGGGAATCGATCAGGCCGAGGTTGACCAGTTCGATGTCCGGGCGCTCCAACTGTTCGGCCACGGTGCCGATGTAACCCTCAAGGCGCTCTTTAAGCCCCTCAAATTGGGGCCAATAAGCTTCCAGGCCAATGCCAAATAGTCCGATGCGTAGGGGATAGTCCTGTTGTGACATGGCATCCACCTTGATGATCGGCCATCGCGCTGTAAAGGGTGCTTGCTTTCAATAAGCTCTCCGATACTTGTATAAATCTATTCGCGATTACTTCGATTACTACCCGACACTCCCGGAGGATGCGATCTGGGGTTTCCGGCTCTAGGCTTCCGGGCACACGAGCATCCGGGCCGGAGCGCCCTACCCGCCGCCCCGGCATCCGGCCGATCACGCCTTCACCTGGGAGCGGGGGCGGCGCTTGTACGCGATGCAGGTGGTCGGCATCCATTCGGGTGCCGGGCTGCTGGAGTGGGAGGGTGGCCGCCAACGGCTTGGCGCGGGCGATTGCTTCGTGCTCTGCCCGGGCGTCTGGCACCGCTACCGCCCTGACACCGAAACCGGCTGGACCGAGGACTGGTTTGAGCTGCGCGGCCGGGTGATGGACGTGTTGATGCCCGGGCCTTTTGCCGCTCGCCCGGTGGTGCACATTCCGGTCGATCACCCCTTTTGGCATCGCTTCGCGGACTTCCATGCCATTTGCCGCCAGCGTGCACGCGCCTCGCACGGCATTGCGGCAGGGCATGCCCGCGCGCTCTGGGCCGAAGTCTGCGCTGCCATGAATCGCGGCGAGCCGGATGCGGCGGAGGTGCGTTTTTACAGCGCAGCCCGGGAGGCGCTGATGGCGGGACATCCCGTCGCCGAAATTGCCGCGTCCATGGGCATGAGCTACCCGCAATTTCACCGCCGGTTCAAGGCAGTGGCAGGCCTGCCGCCCAAGGAATATCATGCCCAGGTCCGTCACTCCCGGGCCGAGGCCCTGCTGCTGGAGGACCGCCTCAGCATCAAGGAAATCGCCGCGCAACTCGGCTTCCACTCACCCGCCCACTTTTCGGTGGAGTTCAAAAAACGCTCCGGGCGCTCTCCTTCGGGCTATCGCATGAACCTGAATTCAACTTGAACCAACTTGCTATCGGGCGGCCGGGTTTTGAATGAGTAAAGCAGGAAGCCAGGAAATTGAGCTCCGCGTGAACCCCCTTCCTGCATTCCTGTCTTCCCCTACTCATCTGTTTGACTTTGCAGAATCCTCTCCCGCACATGGGCTTCGCTCCATTGGGTCAGGTCGTCTTTGATCCGGTCCCATTCCTCGACGGTGATCCAGCCATAGCCAAATGGCTTTCGAGCCTGCCTTCCCTGGGCGGTGTGGGCGCGCAATTCGTCGGGGGGTGGGACGGGGCTTGCGGGTTTGGCCATTTCCGAAAGCCAGGCGTCGTATTTCGCGACCATGGTTTTGAGCACCTCGGGGTGCTCGGTGGCGAGGTTGGTGGTCTCGCGGGGATCGGCGTCGATGTTGTAGAGCCGCCATGCCCCGCTCTTTTGGAATTTGACGATGCGCCATTGCTTCCAGCGGGCGATTTCGGAGCCGTGGGTGTTCCAGAACAGGATGCGGTCGGCGTCGGGCTCTTGTTCGCCGAGAAGGATGGGCATCAGGTTCACGCCCTCGCAATGTTCCGGCAGTGGCGTCTTCGCAAGTGCGGCGGCGGTGGCGTAGAAGTCGATCGTGCTGGTCATCGCATCACTTGCTTTGCCTTCCGGGAGGGTGCCCGGGAATGAGATGATGGTAGGCATGCGGTAGTTGCCCTCCCACTGGAGATTCGCACGATTCTGGCCTCCCTTTCCGCCGCGGAACGGGTCGGGCCGTGCCCCGGCTCCGACTTCTCCACCGTTGTCGCTGCTGAAGAGGATCAGGGTGTTCTTGCGGATTTCCATCTCGTCAAGTTTGTCCACGATGCGTCCGATCTGGAGATCGAGCGCATGGAGCGTTGCGCGCAGGTGCTGGCGGGAGTTGTATGGCCCCTCGTGCCCTGGATACAGTGCGTCGAGGTATTTTTGCGGCACCTCATGGAGCGGGGTGTGGACCGCGAGCGGGACGTAGTAGAGGAAAAACGGAGTATCGGTCTTGCCGTGGCGCGAGATGAAGTCCACGGCGTTGTCACCTTCGATTTCCGTCAGGTAGTTGCCGTGGATGTCGAGATACCAGGATGCGTTGCCTTCACCGGTTTCCGATTTCTTGCGCGGCGGCTGTCGGGCGGACTCCGTGAATCCCCGGTCCATCGCGCCTTGATCCCATTTGCCAATATCCCATTTCTCGTGCCCGATGATGCCGGTCACGTATCCGGCGTCGCGCAGGGTCTCGGCGAGAGTCGGCTTGTCATCGGGGATCGGCACACCGCGGGAGAGACCGTATTTCCCGAAGCGCTGGGTGTACATGCCCGTCATCAAGGAGGTGCGGCTGGGACTGCACGGGGCGTTGTGGGTGTAGGCATGGTCCATGCGAACGCCCTCGGCGGCCAGGCGGTCGATACTTGGCGTTCCGGGATCGGGGCATCCGAACGCGCCGACGTCGCCGCGGGCAAGGTCATCGACAAAGAGAATGATGATGTTCGGTCGGTCCGCCGCAACGGCCGGTGTCATGCCTATGAATGCCGTGAGAAATAGCGGGCGCAAGGCGCGCCTGAGTGGGCTGGTGAGTTTCATTGTGGGAATGGTCACGGAGGGGGTTGAAGCATGACATGAACCTTGCACGAAGCGGAATCGATCACGCGTTACCCGCCACCCGGTTTTGGGGATTTGTAATCTTCTCCAATCAGGCTGGTGAGCACGGAGGTCTGCCAGTCGCGCAGTTGTTTTTCCAGGTCTTCAACGACTTCCGAATGACTCTCTGCGAGGTTGTTTTTCTCACCCGGATCCTTTCTGAGGTCGAAAAGCTCCACCCCGGAGTTTTTTTCGCCGTCGATCACGAGTTTATAGTTGTCTGAAATGATCGCCCGCGGGCCAAGGTAACCTTTTTCCGTGATCGCTTTGTAGTGGCGGTTCCAGAAGGTGCGGGTGAACTTGCCACCGATTTTTTTCGATAGGGGAGTGGTGCCCACTTGCAGTTCGCGGTCGATGTAAGCTTCGCCGAATTGTTCGCGATCACCCCGGAAATCCCAAAAGGCGATGGGTTTTGGACGTTTGGTCATTCCGCCTTGGATGTGTGGCACCAGGTTGATCCCATCGAGTGGAACATCCGGCAGATCCTCGCCCGCCAGCGCGCACAGGGTCGGCAAAACATCAGAGGCGACCGCGTTCATTTTGGACACACCCGGTTTGGGAATCCCGGCAGGCCACTCGATCACTGCGGGCACGCGAATCCCGTTTTCGTAAATCGTGCCTTTGAGTCCGCGCAGTTCGGACTCGATGAGACCTGTCGGCGGGATGCCGTTATCTCCGAAATACCAGACTACGGTGTTGTCGCGCAGCCCCAGCGTCTTGAGCGTGTTGCGCAGCTTTCCGATCGACCGGTCCATCGCGGTGATTTCCGCATAGCGCTCGGTCAGCACACCGCGCAATGGGCGCGAGATGCGTCCGCCTGTCTCAGGATCGGTCAAGCGGACTTCCTGATTTTCATACCTTTCCGGCAAATCACGATACAGGGCGAGATCGGTTTCCATCCCAACGTGAGGCTCGTGGGGTGATCCGTACCAGATGACGAGGAAGAAGGGGCGCTCTTCTTCGTGCTGGATTTTCATGTAGTCGATCGCTTCATCAACCAGGATTTCCGAGCTTTCGCCGTAGTATTTTTCCGGCTCGGCACCGTTGAGCGACAGAACCGGATCCATTTCGAAAAAATTGTCATGTGAAAGCCAATGATCGAATCCCATCGCGCCTGGCCCCGTTGGTGAGATGCGCTTTACCGGACCCACGTGCCACTTGCCGAAATGCGCGGTCGCATATCCCGCCTTTTTAAGCAGATGCGCCACGGTGATTTCTTCGGGCCGGAGCGAGGCATTTGCACCGAAAATGCCGTAACGGTTCGGATGCCGTCCCGTCAGCACGTTGCCGCGCGTGGGTGAACAGACGGGCTGGGCATAGAAATAATCCATCCGCAGGCCGGACGATGCCATCTCATCGAGGAATGGCGTTTTGACATGGGGATGGTTATTGTAGCCAACCTCTTCCCAGCCGTGGTCATCCCCCATCAACAAAATGATATTCGGCTTGGTCTGGACGGCGTCCAGTGAGAGCGCGGTGACGAGAAAAAGCAGCGGCAGCGGAAGAGGTGGTTTCATGGATGGTTGGGCTGTGAGGATTCCGATGGAAATTGATCGGGGTGTTTGTGATGCAAGACTGTAGAGGCAAAAAATTGGGATTCCTTTATACTTATAATTTGTGAGGTCGATAAACGCGGTCATCGGTGATGAAGGACTTCCACTTGCCGAAAATTTGTTCCATTCAGCGATCCGGTTTCCCGACCAGACTTGCAAAGTAATCCAGGCATGTTTCGCTCCACAGCCGGGCATACTCCTGTTCGGCATGAAGTTGCTTCAGCACGGATTGATACTTCGCCGGATCAATATGGTCCTCATTCTGCCGCCAGCTTTCCACCATCCGATCGACGTAGGCGACGCCACTGTGGTAGCGAAACCGAAGTTCCTCCCACAGGCTGCGCCCGGAACCGAGTTCGTGATCCCATCGCACGTGATGAAACCATAGCAGATACTCGAGCGGTGTGCTGTCGATCCGGTTGTATCGTTCATTCAGCGGCGTGAAATATTGATCGACGTAGCCAGAGCCCGCGCGTGTCCGATCGATGCCCAGCCCTGTGGATGTGCCCCCGTGGTAACTTTGCCGCTTCTTTGGATCCGGCTTGTAGTGCCCCCAGTCACATAACAACACCAGGCCCATTGGCATGGTGTAGTTCACGGTGGCGTCATAAGAACCCATCATCATTTCGACGATATCCGCCGTCACATCGGGCTCCGTTCCGAATGTCATTTGGACCCACTCGCGGGCAATCGCCTCCGGCTCCAGCTCATGGTTCCAGGCCATCCGCCCAAAAGCGTACCAGTTTGCCTGGTTGAAGATGCTTCCGCACCAATTTTCATCGTCACCTGTATTGGCCACGCCCGTGATGCAGGTTCTTCGGTGGGAAGGGTTCAGTGTGCCATCGATCACACGCCCCACAGTGGAGCCTTTGCCCTGAGCCCGGGTGTCCGCCCCGAGCACCTCCGCCCACATCGGGGCGAGGTAGCAAAGCGTGGTCGCTTCACCGAGATATTCCTTGGTGATCTGCAACTCCATGGCGAGACCCGTCTGCGGCATCGCACCAAAGATCGGGGCGAAGGGTTCGCGAGGCTGGAAGTCAATCGGCCCGTTTTTTGCCTGGAGCACGACGTTGTCCCGGAATTTGCCGTCAAAATTGATAAACTCATTGTACACGTCCTTGGCCCGGTCATCATCCTTGCCGTAAACGAAGGTTCGCCACAACAGAATGCCTCCGTGTGGCGCAAGCGCATCCGCCAACATATTCGCACCATCCGCGTGGCTGCGGCCATATTGACGCGGGCCGGGCATTCCCTCGGAGTCCGCCTTGACCAGCCAGCCGCCGAAATCCGGGATCATGGTGTAGATTTCCGTCGCCTTCTTGCGCCACCATTCCCGCACCCGCGGATCCAGTGGATCCGCCGTTTCCAGGTCGCCGATGCCACCACGACGGCTCCGGTCCCGGGTTTTTTCCCGCGGTTCCAGACAAGATGAGAAGTTGGCCGAAAGATAGGTCTTTATTCCCCAGCGTCGGAAGACCCCGGCCAGGACAGCGACTTTTTCCAGATAGGCACCACTCAAAATTTCAGGGTTGGCATTCACATTGTTGAGCACCGTGCCGTTGATTCCGAGCGAGGCACAGAAACGGGCATACTCTTCGTAGCGCGAGTCAACCACGTCAGGCAATTCATCCCACTTCCACAAGCTGGATCCAGCGTAGCCGCGCTCAACCTTTCCGCCTAGGCTATCCCAGTGATTCAGCATCCGCAGTTCGACTTTTGGTGCTTCCAGCAGTTTCAAGTTCGAGCTCGGCTCACTTGTTTGCATGAGACGCAGCAAATGAAACACCCCGTACAAAACACCCGGTTCCGTCTGCGAAACAATCACCAATCCGCCCGCTTCAGCCGTGCTGGAGACGATTGCGAATCCATCGGGTGGCAAACTTTGGACCGAGGCAAGCAAATCGGCAGGGATGTGTTGCCCGATGGTTGCCAAGGTGCCCAGAACAAGCGTCCCTGCATGTTGGCTCGACTCGAATCGTTTCAATTCCTGCCCAAGCATCGAAGCGGCCCCCCGCTGCAACTCGGCCACTGCATTGTCCAGGATAGCGGATCCCGGCTGCGGACACCAGTAGCCTCTGAGCTCGGCCGCCCATGCCATGCGGCGGGTTTCGGATAAAAGTGCGTAGTCAAGCCATAGCGACGAGTTGGCTGACAAGCGGGACTCCGCAGACGGATCGGTCTTCAATTCGGCATTTGACCGGGCATGGCCAGTTGCCAGGAGCAGGAACAAAAACGGAACAAAAATACGGTACATGGAATGATAATGATAATTGCTGGAAGGAATGAACAACAGGTGCCAGGTAATCGGAGCGCCGGGACAGCGGGTGAATCACACCCGCAAAAAACCCCGGTGCCAATTCACCGGAGTTTTTTGTTTTCAAGATTGTGCTGTTTGGCGACGACGGAGGAGCAGGAAGCTCAGTTGTTTTCAGCTTTGAGGCGGCCGAAGAGTTTTCCGGCGGCGGCCTCGCTGGATGAGATCGTGGCTTCGATGTTGAGCGTTCCACTTCCGGTGACGGTGAAGCTGACTCCGTCGGTAGGTCCGCTGTTGGAGTCTGGCACGGCGACGGTGGTCCAGGCATCGGTGATTCCGAGGTCGCTGCTGTGCTCGATGCTGAGGGTGGCGGCACCGCGGCTTGCGGCATCCAGCATGTTGAAGGTCATCACCAGGCCGCCGCCGGTTTCGGTTGCGGTTGGCAGCAGGTCGAGGGCGTTGTCGTTGGGACCGCCCGCGCCAAGCAGGAAGGCGAGGCCATTGGAGACGCCGTCGCCGTTTTCATCGCCGTCGAAATCCACGCCGGAGCCGGCCCAGAGTTCGAATGGCGTGCCGGTGGCCGCAATATCATAGGTGAGGGTGATGGTGCCGGACCAGGTGCCGCCCTCGTCGGGAGAGCCGATGTTATTATTGAATGCATTGCCGAGGAAGATGCCGGTGGTGGCAAGGTCGATGGTGCCGGCGGCTGCCCAATCGGCCGCGACCTTGGTGTCCACCAAGGGTGTGGGCGGGCCGGAATTGGCAGCGGCGGGCCAGCCGAGTTGGACGGCCGCACCGAAATTGATCGGCCCGTTGGTCATGACCACCGAGAAGTCGTCGCCAGGGGTTTCGGGGGTCGGATCGAACAGGACGGCGAGATCGGAAGCCAAATTCTCGTTATCGGTGGCCTCAAGGACGGCATCCACTTCGACGGAGCGGAGGATGGAGCCAGCCGGCAGGGGCGGGATGGGCAGATTGCCCGCACCGAAGGTGCCGAAGGCACCACCGGGAATCTCGGTGCCCGCGCCCAAATCGATGACGAGGGTGGTCGTGGGGGGAGGGCCCGCCACCGCCAACTCGATATTGTTGCCGCTGATTTGAAGCGTGGCTTCGAAGGTGCCGATGGTTCCACTCAGGTTCGCTCCATCCAGAGTTCCGCTCAATCCATTGCTGGTGATCAGGGTGTAAACCCCTTCCTCAAGGCCGCCGACGTTGGTGAAATCGAAATCGCTGAAGCCGAGCACGTCGGTGCCAATTTCGAGCGCGCCGCTGACGGCGATCTTGTCGCTGGCGGCGATGGGGCCGAGTTCGTGGAAGAGCTTGCCCGCACCATCAGCCATGGCGGAGATGTTGAGATCACCGACGATGGACAAGGTGCCGACCGAGGCACCGGGTGCGAGGTTGGCTGTTGCGGCGACGATGACGTCTCCGCCGAGCGTGCCGGAGCCGCCGAGCGTGCTGCTGCCGTCGACGGCCACCGGACCAGTGGCTGCGGACTGGTCGCCATTTACCACCAGTCTGCCTGCGCTGATGGTGGTCGATCCGGTGTAGGTGTTGTCCCCGCCAAGAACCCATGTGCTGGCTCCCAGTTTGGTGAGGGCGACCGTTCCCTCGCCTTCGTCGGTTTCGTCGGCGATGAGGCCGGCGAAAACATTGGTCGGCCCGGCATTGCCGCGGAGTGAAAAGGTTTTGGCTCCCGCGCCTGTCGCAATCAGGTTGGTGTTGACGGTGATTGCGTGGGTCGTGTTGAGGTTTTCAATGGCGCCTGTCAAAGTATCCCCGCCGTTGAGTTCAAAGACGCGGTTGTTGAGAGTGAGAGCGGCGTCGGCACCCGCGCCATAGCGGAACGTCGCGTTGCCGCTGCCACCGCCAGCCCTGTTGAATGCGATGTTGTTGGCGATGTCAGGCAGGCTGTTGACCTGGATGACGTGCCCGTTGGCGTTGCTGACGACGAACCCGCCGGTAAAATCATTGGAGGTCGAGTTGAAATTGAACGTGCGATTGCCCGCCCCCCCGGCGTCGGTGAAGGTAAGGGTGCCGGAGCCCGTCAGTATCCCCGTGGTCGTGAAGGTGTTGTTTCCACGATTCTGGATCATGCCACCGCCATTACCGACGGAAAACTGGCCTGCGGAAGTGTTGTTCCCCCGGAGCATCAAATGCCCGCCTTCGCTGAGCGAAATCGCGCCGTTAGCGATCGGGAGGGCACCGGCGTTGAACGTTCCTGTGGGTACGACTGCAAGAGTGCTGCCGATGATCGTGACGCCGCCAGTGAGCGTGACATTACCAAATACATTCAGTGTGCCACCTCCTTGAAGCTGTATGCCATCCGAGCCGGCGAGCTCCGCATTCATGTTCAATGTGCGCCCGCTGTTCACGTCGAGGATCGGCGTGCCGGATGTGACATCCAAAGTCAGCGCTTCGGGCCCAGCAATGGTGAGGTCCTGGTTGCGGTTTAGGGTGAGGTTGCCGAGGGTGACGGCGGTGTCGAGAGCCGCCGTCTGGGCGCCTGCAGAGTCTTCCGTGAACGATGCGGTGGCGTCCGTTCCGCCCGCGACGGTGCCGTCAAGCCAGTTGTCGGTGACGCTCCAGTCATACGTGCCGGCGTCGGGTTGGACCCAGGTGCCGTCGGTTTGGGCCGATGCGGAGGAAATGGCGAGTGTGGCGCAGCCGATGGCGGCGAGGAAGTGGCGGAGTGTGGGTTTTGCTTTCATTGGATTGTGTTTTTTAGTGGTTCCGAGGTTGGGATCGGCGGGTGAAACGCCTGGTGACGGGGAGCGCCGGAGGGGCGTTTTGGCGCGTCCGTTCCCAGCGGTTTTCAATATCACGACCACCGTGCGCCTTGTCCATGGACGCTGCCAAAACATTTTTTGGCAACTACTACTTCCCATAAAGCAATGGTTGCGGGTATGCGGCATTTGATGTGTGGGGTCACTGCTGTCCAAAACAGGCAGGGTGGACACACCAGGGATCGACGAGAGGATTTTTGACCCTGGAAAAAGAAATGGAACCGCAGATGGACGTTAATGGACGCAGATTATCAATGAGTTGGATCGATTCACCGACTCACCTTTTGGATGAGTCGTGGATTTGCCATAAGCCTCTGAAAATCAACGTTTATCTGCGTTCATCTGCGGTTCATTTTCCCATTTAGGTTGACCACGGATTACGGGGAGGCACCACACGAACGACTCCTTGTGCCACACGAACGTCTCCTTCTTCCTCATGAATCACTCCTTGTGCCTCACGGATCACTCCTTCTTCCTCACGAATCACTCCTTGTGCCTCACGAATCACTCCTTGTGTCTGACGAACTAATCCTCATGTAAGAGCAATTACTCTTCTGGACAGAGGAACCACTCTTCTGAGGTCTTGTCATTTTGAAGGAAAATCTTCAACCTCGGGCCGCAACTCCCAGCTTTATGACGGATACAAGCCCGGACACCGCCCGCCCGCAGCCTCCACCCCCTCCGCCACGGCTTCCGCTTGGCGGGGTTCTGTCGGCCATCGCCAGCGAGCGCCGCTGGCAGATCCTGCGCGAACTGCTCAAGGGCGAGGCCCTGCCGGTTTGCGAGGTCGCCCGCCGCCTCCGCGCCACCCCGGCCGGCATCTCCAAGCACTTCGCGGTGCTCCACGCCTCCGGCATCGTCCGCCGCACCTACGGCGGCCACTACATCCTCGATCCCCGCTTCCGCGTCCCCGGGCAGAACGCCATCGATGTCGGCCACGCGCTCCTGCGCTTCGATTGAGCCGGGCTCCCTTGCCAAAGCCGATTTGGCTGGGAAACGCGCCTTCGGAAAAACCACCAATCACCACCGAAGCCATGGAATTGACCAGGCTTCCACCGCGCTGCCGGGAGCCCAGTCATTGTCCAGCGTGCTGCTTTGGGGGGGCGCCCAGCAGAACCGCTCCGCGCATCAGGGCGTGGTTTCGGTGATGAGCACATCGTCGATGTACCAGCCCATGAAGTCCTGGGTGGTGCCGCCGGTGCCGCTGAGGATCCACTCGATGCGGATCGGCGCACCGACCGGCAGGACGAGCGGGCCACTGTTTTCCCATGGTGCCGCACTGAGATTGTCGTCACTGATGGTGAGCGGGAAGACGCCGCCGACGATCTCCTCGTCGGTGTCGGTGTTGAAGACCCGTACCACGGCGGAATCGGTGCTTACGAGATCGATGGCGTGGGCGAAGCTCAGCTCGGCCGCGGCCGCTGAGGTGAGGTTGATGCCGGGCGAAATCAGGCGGCTGTTGGTGGTGGGGTTGGCGTAGAAGCCGGGATTGCCGATGCCGGTGCCCCAGCACTTTGCCGAGCCGTCGTTCCCGGCGTTTACCGTGCCACCAAACCCGGTGGATGTGGGCGTGCCCCATTCCCAGGCGGTGCCGGCGTCGGTGCTGGTGGTGAAGCCGCCGTTGTCGTCCTCGAAGTCCACATCCAACAAGGGCGGCGCGTCGGTTTCGCGCAGAGCGAAGAAGCGGCGTGGGTCGCCCGAGGGCACGGCGGTGAGCGTGGTGGTGGAACCGGCGGAGGGAATGTCCCCGTGAACCGTCACGCCGTCGTCATAGATTGGCCATTCCGAAATCGGGTCGGCAAGGTCGGTGCTAGTGAGCAGGTCGTAGAGTTTGCCGGGTTGGCTGCCCCACTCGAAGTCGTAGCTGCCGGCGGTTGCCTCGTTCGGGCGAATGGCGAGCTGGAAAACACCGTCCGAAGGCTCGGGAGGCATTACACTGGCGAGTGTCGAGCCGAAGCGGATCTCGTCCAAGCCCACATTCGTAATTAACGTGGGATCTGCCGAACCTTGCCTGCGCGTGTGGAAGGAGAGAGTATCGAACAATGACTGATCGACACTGGCCGCCGCAGTCGATACCACGGATCCAAGATTCATGGATGTGTCCGGGAGATACATGTCTAACACCGTGTCGCTTGAGTCACCCCAGGTGATTTTGCCGACAATCAGGATCGTTTCCGCCAACGAAAAGCGGTCGATGTTCGCGCCATTCGCGTGGGTAGTGGGTCCGGTCGAAACGCGTGCAGTCAAGTTTCCTGCGCTACTGATCGCGAAGCCAACTCCTTGTGCGCCGGTGGCTGAGAAGTTGGTGTTGTTTGTAAGAGGATCCGTGCCGAGCGCAAAGGCGAACCCATCATGAGCGGTATTGTTGGTTGTCCTCTGCAGCACGCTGAACCACAGCTCCGCACCATCTGCAAGCAGCCCGGCTTCTGCCAGGCTGCCCGGATCTGAAGTCAAGATGGATACCGCATGGGATACGTTTCCGGTACCACTACCGAGAGAGTCAACATATGATGCCGATCCGCCCGAAGTGGGGTGCGAACCGTAGGACAAGGACGTCCCGATTACCTCGAAATCAGGAGGGGAGCTACCGGTGTCGGAATAGGTTCCGGTCAGGCCGGTGCCGGGGTTGGCGGTCTTGCCTTGTAAATTTCCGGGTTCATAATCAAAAGGTTCGTAGATGATCAGGTCGGCGTGCGACATCCCGGCACTCAGGAGGAGCGTTGCGAGTAGGGTGGGTGTAGGTATTTTCTTTTTCATGATGTATTTTTCGGGGCTTGGGTTTGCTTGGGGCGGGGCGATGAGGTCTTGGATGCACCCTTCCCTTCATCTAGCAGAGCGGTGCTAACCCGGAGGAGTCAAAGCGTCCTGCCCGGGCACCTGGCGGCGGCGGCGCAGCAGGGCAAGCAGGCCGAGACCACCGAGAAGGGCTGAGGAAGGCTCGGGGACAACCATGACATCACCAAGTGTCGAACCGAAGCGGATCTCGTCCAAGCCCACATTCGTAATTAACGTGGGATCTGCCGAACCTTGCCTGCGCGTGTGGAAGGAGAGAGTATCGAACGCTGACTGATCGACACTGGCCGATGCAGTCGATACCACGGATCCAAGATTCATGGATGTGTCCGGGAGATACATGTCTAACACCGTGTCGCTTGAGTCACCCCAGGTGATTTTGCCGACAATCAGTATCGTTTCCGCCAACGAAAAGCGGTCGATGTTCGCGCCATTCGTGTGGGTTGAAGGTCCGGTCGAAACGCGTGCAGTCAAGTTTCCTGCGCTACTGATCGCGAAGCCAACTCCTTGTGCGCCGGTGGCTGTGAAGTTGGTGTTGTTCGTGAGAGGATCCGTGGCGAGCGCAAAGGCGAACCCATCATGAGCCGTATTGTTGGTTGTCCTCTGCAGCACGCTGAACCACAGCACCGCACCATCGGCAAGCAGCCCGGCTCCTGCCAGGCTGCCGGAGCCCGTAGTCAAGGTGGAAACCGCATGGGATACGTTTCCGGTGCCACTACCGACAGAGTCAACATATGATGCCGATCCGCCCGAAGTGGGGTGCGAACCGTAGGACAAGGACGTCCCGGTTACCTCGAAATCAGGAGGGGAGCTACCGGTGTCGGAATAGGTTCCGGTCAGGCCGGTGCCGGGGTTGGCGGTCTTGCCTTGTAAATTTCCGAGTTCATAATCAAAGGGTTCGTAGATGATCAGGTCGGCGTGCGACATCCCGGCACTCAGGAGAAGCGTTGCGAGAAGGGTGGGTGTGGGTATTTTCTTTTTCATATCCTGTTTTTTCGGTTTGGGTTCCGATCAATTTCCATCCGTATTGATGGGAAATGTCCTCTTGAGGCAGCGCGTCGGGCGAGTAGGTGACAGGTTTTTCATTGCGGGGTTTGCCGTGTCCACAAAAAGAATGGTTTCAACTACTTCCCGAAAGATGATGGTCTGTGGCTGGATACAGGTGAGGTCAATCCTCCACGCCCCGGACGCGGAGAAACAGTGTGCCCGGGCCGATGGGGACCGCCGCCATGCGTGGCTGGTAGCCGTCGGCCGCGCTGCCGGGAGCCCAGTCATTGTCCAGCGTGCTGCTTTGGGGGGGCGCCCAGCAGAACCGCCCCGCGGATCAGGGCGTGGTTTCGGTGACGAGCACATCGTCGATGTACCAGCCCATGAAATCCTCGGTGGTGCCGCCGGTGCCGCTGAGGATCCACTCGATGCGGATCGGCGCACCGACCGGCAGGACGAGCGGGCCACTGGCTTCCCAAGGTGCCGCACTGAGATTGTCGTCACTGATGGTGAGCGGGAAGGCGCCGCCGACGATCTCCTCGTCGGTATCGGTGTTGAAGACCCGCACCACGGCGGAATCGGTGCTTACGAGATCGATGGCGTGGGCGAAGCTCAGCTCGGCCGCGGCCACTGAGGTGAGGTCGATGCCGGGCGATATCAGGCGGCTGTTGGTGGTGGGGTTGGCGTAGAAGCCGGGGTTGCCGATGCCGGTGCCCCAGCACTTTGCCGAGCCGTCGTTGCCGGCGCTTACCGTGCCGCCAAACCCGGTGGATGTGGGCGTGCCCCATTCCCAGGCGGTGCCGGCGTCGGTGCTGGTGGTGAAGCCGCCGTTGTCGTCCTCGAAGTCCACATTCAACAAGGGCGGCGGCGGCGGTGCGTCGTACTCGCGCAGGGCGAAGAAGCGGCGCGGATCGGCGGAGGGGACGGCGGTGAGTGTGGTCGTTTCGCCGGCAGCCGGGATGCCCCCGTGTGGTGTCTCGCCGTCGTCATAGATCGGCCATTCTGAAATCGGGTCTGCAAGGTCGGTGCTCGTTAACAGATCGTAGAGCTTGCCGGGCTGGCTGTCCCACTCGAAGTCGTAGCTGCCGGCGGTTGACGCGTTCGGGCGAATGGTGAGCGGGAATGGGGTGACAGACGTCGCCACGGCGACCGTGAACGTGCCGTCGCCGTTGTCAATGGCTTCAAGATCGAGGTTGGTGGTGGAGCGGAAAAAATTTCCGGTCTCAGGATCTCCGTCGTCAATGTAGTAATTCACCCAATCGAGATCCGCAAAAATTATTCCGAACGCGGCGGTGAAGGTGGCGCCCTCGGCGGTGAAGTCAAACCAACTATTCCCAGTACCATCCCCAGGATTGTCGTTGCCATACTGCGGTCTGACCCATTCGGTGAAAGTGACGGATCCACCTGCAAGGGTCACTTGCAAGGCCCCCGACCCCCGGACTATCGTGATGGATTTGCCGAATATGAGCGATCCATCATTATTCACCGTGACCGACATGGTGTTGTCGTGGTGTCTGATGAACTGGCCAGGGTTGGTGATAGTTAGGGAGGCGAGTCCGCTGCCCACATCTCCGTCACCGATGGTGGTGAAGGTGTCTTCGTTGAGTATGTAATGTCCGGTGCCGGTGCGGGCGGAGTCGACGGAGAACGCGACGTGCCCATTTAGCACATCCACGGTCGGAGTTACATCGCTGGAGCCGGCATGCAGCACTGGAACGTTGGTGGTGGGTGAAAAGTTGGTGGCGTTGATGACGATGCGGTCTGGATTCGAGTTTTCGAAGGTGAGACCCGGACTTCCGGGATCGAAATCCACCGGCACGCCGTTGGCGTCCCAGTTGGCGGCGTTTTCCCAGTCGTCATCGACGGCTCCGGTCCAAGTGTAATCCACAGCATGTGTCGGCAGGCACATCACACCGAGAAAAAGGAGGGTTGGGTAAAGTTGGTTTTTCATATCCCGTTTTTTTTGGGGTTTGGGTTTCGATCAGTTTCCATCCGCATTGATGGGAACTGTCCTCTTGAGGCGGCGCGTCGGGCGAGCAGGTGACAGGTTTTTCATTGCGGGGTTGCCGTGTCCACAAAAAGAATGGTTTCAACTACTTCCCGAAAGATGATGGTTTGTGGCTGGATACAGGTGAGGTCAATCCTCCACGCCCCGGACGCGGAGAAACAGTGTGCCCGGGCCGATGGGGACCGCCGCCATGCGTGGCTGGTAGCCGTCGGCCGCGCTGCCGGGAGCCCAGTCATTGTCCAGCGTGCTGCTTTGGGGGGGCGCCCAGCAGAACCGCCCCGCGGATCAGGGCGTGGTTTCGGTGACGAGCACATCGTCGATGTACCAGCCCATGAAATCCTCGGTGGTGCCGCCGGTGCCGCTGAGGATCCACTCGATGCGGATCGGCGCACCGACCGGCAGGACGAGCGGGCCACTGGCTTCCCAAGGTGCCGCACTGAGATTGTCGTCACTGATGGTGAGCGGGAAGGCGCCGCCGACGATCTCCTCGTCGGTATCGGTGTTGAAGACCCGCACCACGGCGGAATCGGTGCTTACGAGATCGATGGCGTGGGCGAAGCTCAGCTCGGCCGCGGCCACTGAGGTGAGGTCGATGCCGGGCGATATCAGGCGGCTGTTGGTGGTGGGGTTGGCGTAGAAGCCGGGGTTGCCGATGCCGGTGCCCCAGCACTTTGCCGAGCCGTCGTTGCCGGCGCTTACCGTGCCGCCAAACCCGGTGGATGTGGGCGTGCCCCATTCCCAGGCGGTGCCGGCGTCGGTGCTGGTGGTGAAGCCGCCGTTGTCGTCCTCGAAGTCCACATTCAACAAGGGCGGCGGCGGCGGTGCGTCGTACTCGCGCAGGGCGAAGAAGCGGCGCGGATCGGACGAGGGGACGGCCGTGAGGGTGGTCGTTTCGCCAGCCGTGGGAATCGCCCCGTAAACCGTCTCGCCGTCATCATAGATTGGCCATTCTGAAATCGGGTCTGCAAGGTCGGTGCTCGTTAACAGATCGTAGAGCTTGCCGGGCTGGCTGGCCCACTCGAAGTCGAATGTTCCGGGTGTGTCGGGATTTTTCGTGATGGTCAGGGAGAAGGTCAGACCGGCGTCGGCACTGGCCTCGAAGGCATAGGCGATGCGTCCATCCTGCGCATTGTTCCACGTGATGTTGTTGCTGCCGACAGCGGGTGCGGTGGCGGAGGCGGAGGCGATGGAACCGCCTCCTCTCATGGTGTTATACGATTCGTCTTGCGTGGTGAAGATCGAGTTCGAGTTCACCGTAGGAGCGACAGCGCCATTTCTGCCGACAAAGCTGACGATCAGTTCGTCGGGAGTCGTCGTGGTGATGGAGTTGACCCCGGTGACTGTGGTGATCGAGTCAGGATCCGTATTCGCGCCGGACACTTCATAGAGAATCACACCGAGTCCGCTTCCGCCTGCGCTGTCCAATCGAAACGAGAGACCGCTGGCCGTGCTGGGGTTGATGAACACGTAGGATAGCAGTCGGCTGTCCGAGAATGTCACGGTCGGAGCCACATCACCGTTTCCAATGCCTGTGCCATCGCCAAAGCGGACGTTGCTGACATTGTAATTGGCAGGATTGTTGTCGATGTAAACGGTTGCGATGAGGATGCTGTTGGCGTTGGCGATATCGAATGCCACCACGGCGGTATCGGTGTCTGGAGTCAGGCCTTGGTTGCCGTCATCCCAACCGGTTGTCTGTGTGACGACAACGTCCGCCCGGACCGGGGTGAACAATCCGGTGGCCAGGATGCCAACGGTGAGGATGGTGGATGTGGTGAGTTTGGCTTTCATGGGAATTTTTTTGTGGCTTTGTGAAAATTCCGGCTTGCGGCTCGGTTTATTCATGTCGTCCCCCGCCCGTTGCCGGGAAGGGGGCTGGGAGTTTGCTCATGGAAGATTTGCGGCTGAGTGCGCAGCAAACACTGCGGCCTCAGCAGGATCAGCGGCGGCGGCGAAGGAGGGCAAGGAGACCGAGGCCGCCGAGCAGTGCGGCTCTTGGCTCGGGGACGACCTGAAACGAATAGGCGATACGTCCATCCTGCGCATTGTTCCATGTGATGTTGTTGCTGCCGACCGCGGGTGCGGTGGCCGAGGCAGAGGCGATGGAACCGGTTCCTCGCATCGGGCCATACGCTTCGTCTTGCGTGGTGAAGATCGAGCTGGAGTTCACCGTGGGAGCGGTCGCGTTATTTCTGCCGGCAAAGCTGACGATCAGTTCGTCGGCTGTACCCGTGGTGATGGAGTTAACCCCGGTGACCGTGGTGATCGAGCCAAGATTTAAATTCGCCCCGGACACTTCGTAGAGGATGACACCGAGTCCGGTATTGGTCGAACTGTCCAACGAAAAGGAAAGACCGCTGGCCGTGCTGGGGTTGATGAACACGTAGGATCGCAGGCGGCTGTCCGCGAATGTCACGGTCGGCGCCACATCGCCGTTTCCAATGCCTGTGCCATCGCCAAAGCGAACGTTGGTGAGATTGATACTGGCAGGAGCGTTGTCGTTGTAAACGGTGGCGATGAGGATGCTGTTGGCGTTGGCGATATCGAATGCCACCTCGGCACCTAAAACGTTGCCAACGTTGCCGTCGGACCAGCCGGTTGTTTGTTGAACAACCACTGCTGCGTTGACGGAACCAAACATGAGCAGTGAAGCAAACACGAGTGCGAGAGGGCTGAGCATGGTGTTTTTCATGGGTTTGCGGGGTTTATGTTGCGGCTGGGAATATGGATGGGAACTGTCCTCTTGAGGCAGCGCGTCGGGCGAGCAGGTGACAGGTTTTTCATTGCGGGGTTGCCGCGTCCAGAAAAAGAATGGTTTCAACTACTTCCTGAAAGATGATGGTTTGTGGCTGGATACAGGTGCGGTCAGTCCTCCACGCCCCGGACCCGGAGAAACAGTGTGCCTGAGCCGATGGGAACCGTCGCCATGCGCGGCTGGTAGCCGTCGGCCGCGCTGCCGTCATTGGCCGGCACCACGCTGCTGGGGGTCCAGTCATTGTCCAGCGTGCTGCTTTGCAGCAGGGTGTAAGCCGCGCCGCTGGTGCGTTCCTTCCAACGGATGATCAGGTCCGATCCGGACTTTTCCGTCGTGGTCAAGCTGCCGTTGGGTTCGACGGGCGAAGTGCCGAAGAGGAATTCCTGGCCATTGTCGAAGCCGTCGCCATCCGGGTCGTCACCGCGACCGCGCTTGTTCACGTCGGCGATTTGAGCCGCCCATGTGTCGTAGGCGGACGAAGCGGGGTTGATGGTGGCGATGGTGGTGGATCCGGTGTGGCCGGAGCCATCGTCCACCGTGAGCGTCAGGTCGCTGCCGGAGACGGTGGGAGTGACGCTGACACCGGTGAGCACACCGTCGGTGAAGGTGCCCGAGGTGCCGCTGAAGCCGCCGGTGCCGCCGAAGGTCACCGTGCCTGTGAAAGAGGTGGCGGTGGCATTGAAGGCATCCTGCGCGGTGATGGTGATGCCGGTGATGGGCGTGCCCACGGTTTGCGGCGAGGCGATCGGGGAGATCGCGAAATGATCGACCGGACCGTGGTCGGGATTGGCAGCGAAGGCATAGGCGATACGTCCTTCGGATGCGTTGTTCCATGCGATGTTGTTGCTACCGACCGCGGGTGCGATGGCGGAGGCAGAGGCGATGGAACCCCCACCTCGCATCGCGGTGAGCGATGCGTCTCTCGTGGTGAAGATCGAGCTCGAGCTCACCGTGGGAGCGGTCGTGCTATTTCTGCCTGCAAAGCTGACGATCAGTTCGTCGGCAGTATTCGTGGTGATGGAGTTGGCCCCCGTGACCGCGGTGATCGAGCCAAGATCCGAATTCGCGCCGGACACTTCGTAGAGAATGACACCGATTCCGGAATTGGTCGCGCTGTCCAAGCGGAACGAAAGACCGCTGGCCGTGCTGGGGTTGATGAACACGTAGGACAGCAGTCGGCTGTCCGAGAATGTCACGGTCGGGGCCACATCACCGTTTCCAATGCCTGTGCCGTCGCCAAAGCGGACGTTGCTGACATTGAAATTGTCAGGATTGTTGTCGATGTAAACGGTTGCGATGAGGATGCTGTTGGCGTTGGCGATATCGAATGGCACCACGGCGCTATCGGTCGTTGGAACGTTGCCAACGTTGCCGTCGGACCAAGCGGTCCATTGATGGACACCGGCGACGGCGGACGTGGTGAACGACCAGGTGCTGTCGTCGCCGATCCCCGCAAAAGGATTTCCGGAGAGATCCTGGATCGCCGTCCCGTCGATCTGGATGGCGTAAACCTTGGCATAGGACAAGTTCGAGCCGGGATTGATGATGAGGGACTGCCCGCTGGTGGCAACCTGGCTGTCATCGGTGACATCAATGGTGACTTGGGTGGAGTCGGTGAGATTCCTGACAGTGATCACGCCGGAGCCGAGGGTGATGTTTTCATCGAAGGTGATGACGAGGTCGGTGGAGACGGGAACGCTGATAGCCGAGTTGGGCGGACTCAAGAGCACGATCGTTGGCGCGGTGGTGTCGGGGACGTCCGTGGTGGCGGATGCTTCCGCAGACCAGTCGGTTGCGTTTTGGGCGGGGCTCTTGTCGCGGGCGCGGACGCGGTAGGTGTAGGTCGTGCCGGGCTCGAGGCCGTTGTCCACATAGGTCGGGCTGTCCTGCCAGCCGCTGTCGTTGCCGCCGCCGGCGGTGCACACGAATTGGTATTCCACGCCATTGATGTCGGTGGCGCCGGTGGCGGTCATGGTGATGGACGTTTCATCCTCCGCTGTGGGTGGCGAGGCAAAGGTCAGCGGATCGGGCGCGGGCGGCGTCACGTCGGTCTCGGCCATGGCAGAGGCGACGGCGGAAGGGTCGGTGAGGTTGCCGAGGCCGTCGCGCGCGGTGACGGTGTAGCTGTAAGTGAGCCCGGGCGTGAGGCCGCCATCCTGATAGGACGGGCTGGTCTGCCAGCCGCTGTCATCGCCGCCGGGATTGCCGGAGGTTTCATGGAAGTAATA
The DNA here is from genome assembly GCA_041686775.1 of Luteolibacter sp. GTDB lineage: Bacteria > Verrucomicrobiota > Verrucomicrobiia > Verrucomicrobiales > Akkermansiaceae > Luteolibacter. The sequence continues at coordinate 300,737 of JAWLDG010000001.1, forward strand.
TTCGATCGGGCCGATGGCCGCGGTGGCGGTGGTGGCGACCATGCCGATGGTGGTGGCATCGATGGCGGAAGGCGCAATGGCGAAGCTCATCGAGATCGGGGCGATGGAGTCGGGGAAATAGAGATCGACGATTTCATCGACGCGGTTGCGGATGTCGGCGGCGGAGTTTTCATTATAGATCTCGCCGGGGTTGGTTTCCTCGCTGCGCTGCTGGTCACCCGCTGGGTAGAGCGGGGTGGTGTCCCATTGGCGGGCGTGCTCGCGTTCCTCCCAGTAGCCGTTGATGGTGGGAACCCTGCCCCGCCAGCTTTGGGCAAAGGTGCGGAACTCGGCGTTGTTGGCGGGCACCAGCGTCTTGTAATGCAACAGCCGGTCGCGGATTTCGGGGGAGGGAAGAATGCCCTCGGCGGCCAGTGCCTCGCCGAGCGTGGAGTTGTTCTGCGGAAAAATGCCCCAAAAGTGGAACAGCGGGCGGATATCGCGGCCGACATGGCGGCTGAGCCGTAGCAGTTTCGCGTCGGTGGTGTCCGGATAAGAGACGCCGTTGGCATCGTCCTCCATGAACGATCGCCAGTAGTCGCCGAGACCGTCCCAGCCGTAGAGGCGGGCGATGTCCACGAACTTGGCGTGGCCCTTGAATTGGTAGGATTTTTCCGCGCTCGCCATCGGCAAGCGGCGCGGCGCGAAGTTGAACACACACATCCATGCCATCGCGGTGGTATCGAGCGTTATGTATTTGTTGTTTGAACCCAATGATCCGCGGAAGGCGGTATCAAGGTCGTAGCCGAATTTTTCCTGGAGCATCGGCACATGCAGCAGGTTGACGTTGGACTCGCTCTCGCCGCCGAATTTCGGGAAGAAATAGGCGTGCCCCTGCTCGTGGAATTCCCAGTTCGCGGCGGTGGAAGACACACCGGGACCGCGGACGAGATAATTGGTATGATATCCTCCGCGCTCGTTGTTGGGATTGTCGGTGACGTTGACCGCAGGATAACCTGGCGCGTATACTGAGGCGCGCATGGTCACGTCCACCTGCAGATACATCGTTTCCTTGCCGCGGAGGTGTGGGAAGCCCATCAGGTCGTTGATGGCGTCCATCGCCTTGTCCCAATCGGCCAACATTTTCGCCGGATCGGGATGGTTGTAGATCCACTTGCGGGGGACCTGCGTCATGAACTTGTCCGATTGGAAATCCGCCCATGGCGCGACGTGCGCGCGCTCGACCAGCCACTCGGCCGGGGTGGTCTGGTGGAAACTCTTGGCGGAGAAATAGGGCGACCGCACCGCACCGGTGACGGTGACGTCGATCAGCCCGGCATCGGCACGGAAGGGCACCTCGATGTAGATGCCGCCGCCGTACGGGTTGGCCACCTTGATGGTGGGGGCGTCAATGGGATAGACGCGGGTGGCGCGGTCGAGGCGGCGGATCGGCGGGCGGTGGGCGAGGTTCCACGAGTGGGCGCCGACGCGGACCTGGTAGCCCAGATTGACGATTTCCGGCGGCACGGTGACGGTGGCGATGGTTCCGGGCGCGAGGTAGGTGCCGGTGGGTTTGCGCGCCGGCAGCGTCCATTGCTGGGTGTGGCGGCCGAAGGTGTCCTCGAAGCTGCCCTGAATGGTGAGGGTATGGCTTGCGGCGGGATCCGCAGGCGGCGGGCAGGGACCGGGGAAATTCGTGTGGCTGCCGAATTTGAATCCGTCGAGCAGGTCTTCATGGGCGGCGAGGACGGGCGCGGTGTAGATCCGGTCCATGACGTTCTGCATCACGTTGAACATCGTCCAGTGAAGGTCGTTGGTCACCACGTCCCTACTCGGAAGCGACTGGTTGACCCACAGCGGTCCCTTGCGGCCGGTGATGGTTCCCGTGTCGTAGGTGTGGATGAGATCGAGCAGCGCGGTGATGCTGGCGGAACTTTCGGCGAGACGCGACACGACGGTGTCGAGGTTCCTCTTGATGGTGTCGATCTCCTCGGCGGTGAGCGTGATGACACCGGTGATATGGTCCTTGAGACGGGAAATTGAATAATAGAGGGGATCGCCTCCGGCTGTGGCGAAGTTCCATGTGGTGTCATCCGCGATGCCTGCGAAGGAGTTGGTGCCTGGAGAGGCTTCGACCACGGCACCCGGATCGATCCTGATGGCATAGTTTTTGTCCCAGGTGTATGGCGCGCCGGCCGCGACATTGAGGCAGGTGCCGGAAATGGAAATCCGCGGATCGCTGACGGGAATCACGGTGTCGATATTGTCGGTTAGATCGCGCAGGGTGACGTTCCCGGAGCCTGCGGCGATGTTTTTGTTGAAGATCGCCTTCGCGGGCAGGTAGGCGAGATTGTTGGACGAATTGTCCACGGGGGAAGTGGTGACGAGATTGAATCCGGTGCTGGTGCCGGGAATGGCCCTGAAGCGGATGTTGTCAATGATGGCACTCGCTCCCGAGCCCTTCACCCGGATGCCGGGATCCTTCCCGAATTCGGCGGCATGGGTGGTGGCGTTGGGGATGAAAGTGAACGTTACGGTGGCGATGGAGCCGTCGGCAGGGGCGTTGCCGGTCGCCGTGGCGAGCTGCGTGCTTCCGGTGGGGATGCTGCGGCAGTCATTGCGGACCGCGCCGGCGCCGAATGCGATCAGTCCCACATTGTAGGCCCTGCCCGAAGTGCTGTTGTCCATCACCACGTCGAAGGAAACCTCATAACCGCCACCGAACGCGAGCGGAGGCCCCAACGCGAATTCCTTGGTGGTGATGCCCGAATTCTTATAGCGGAAGGCATAGGCCTGTTCGTTGCCCGCAGGTGCGGAAAAATCGCCGTCGGATTTGTCGGTCACGCCATGTTGCACCGCACCGTAGCCAACGGAGGCGCGCACCCAGATTTCGGGGGTGATGCCCTGCGAGTATTCCGCGACGTCGGGATTTTCGAAATCCTCATGGAACAGGACATCGGCCGGAAGTGCCAATGCGGAAGCGGTTTGAAACAACACGCAGGCTGCCGTGACGGCGATGGCCGATGGCGATATTTGGGTATTCATATCCTGTTTTGGATTTTGGTTCCGATCAATTTGTCCCCTTGATGCAGCGCGTCAGGCGGGCAAGTGACAGGTTTTTCATTGCGGAGTTGCCGCGTCCAGAAAAAGAATGGTTTCAACTACTTCCCGTATGATCATGGTCGGTGACTGGATGCAGGTGCGGTCAGTTCTCCACGCCCTGGACGCGGAGAAACAGTTTGCCTGAGCCGATGGGGACCGTCGCCATGCGTGGTTGGTAGCCGCCGGCCGCGCTGCCGTCATTGGCCGGGACGATGCTGCTGGGAGTCCAGTCTTCGTCCAGCGTGCCGCTTTCCAACAGGGTGTATTCCGCGCCGTCGGTGCGCTCCTTCCAGCGGATGATCAGGTCCGATCCGGACTGTTCCGTCGTGGTCAAGCTGCCGTCGGGTTCGATGGGCGATGTGCCGAAGAGGAATTCCTGGCCATTGTCGAAGCCGTCGCCATCCGCGTCGTCACTGCGTCCGCGCAGGTTCACATCGGGAATTTGCTCCGCCCATGCGTCATAGCCGACCGGACCGGGGCCGGCACTGGCCTCGAAGGCATAGGCGATGCGGCCTTCGGTTGCGCTGTTCCATGTGATGTTGTTGCTGCCGACCGCGGGTGCGGTGGCCGAGGCAGAGGCGATGGAACCGGTTCCTCGCATCGGGCCATACGCTTCGTCTTGCGTGGTGAAGATCGAGCTGGAGTTCACCGTGGGAGCGGTCGCGTTATTTCTGCCGGCAAAGCTGACGATCAGTTCGTCGGGAGTCGTCGTGGTGATGGAGTTGACCGCCGTGACCGTGGTGATCGAGCCAGGATCCGTATCCGCGCCGAACAGTTCGTAGAGAATGACACCGAGTCCGGTATTGGTCGCGCTGTCCAATCGAAACGCAAGACCGCTGGCGGTGCTGGGGTTGATGAAGACATAGGATCGCAGGCGGAGGTCCGAGAAGGTCAGGGACGGCGCCACATCCCCGTTTCCAATGCCTGTGCCATCGCCAAAGCGGATGTTGCTGACGTTGATACTTGCAGGAGCGTTGTCGTTGTAGACGGTTGCGATGAGGATGCTGTTGGTATTGACGATATCGATTGGCACGTTGGCACCTGGCACATTGCCAACATTGCCGTCGGACCAACCGGTTGTCTGTACGACGACAATGGACGCCTCGGAGGTGGTGAACGACCAGGTGGTGTCGTCGGTGATTCCGGCGAAGGCGTTTCCAGCAAGATCCTCGATGACGGTGCTGCCGATGCGGACGGCATAGCTTGCGCCTCTGGCGAGGTTGCCTGCCGGGTTGATGATGAGCGCGGTGTCTTCGACGCTGACTTGTGAGCCATCAGTGATGTCGATGGCGGTCTCGGTGCCGGCGGTCAGGTTTTTGAGCGTGATGAAGCCGGTGGCGGCGACGATTTCCTCATCGAAGGTGATTTCCAGCGTCGTGCCGATTGACACATCGGTGGCTCCGTTGGGCGGGTCGAATGAGATGGCAACCGGCGGCGTGGTGTCGGGGACTTCGGTGGTGGCGGAGGCTTCGGCAGACCAGTTGGTCGCGTTTTGGGCGGGACTCTTGTCGCGGGCGCGGACGCGGTAGGTGTAGGTCGTGCCGGGCTGGAGGCCGTTGTTGACATACGTCGGGCTGTCCTGCCAGCCGCTGTCGCTGCCGCCGGAGTTGCCGGAGGTTTCCTCGAAGTAGTATTCGACGCCGCTGGGATCGATGGCGGTGGTGGCCGTTATGGTGATGGCATCGGTGCCAAGTGCGGTGGGTGGTGTGGCGAAGCTCATCGTCGCCGGGGATGGCGGCGTGGTGTCGGGTGCCGTGGTGGTGGCGGTGGCGGGCTCGGAATTTGCCGTGATGTTGCCGACGCCGTCTCTGGCCCGGACGATGTAGGTGTATGCGGTGCCGGGTTCCAGGCCGCTGGCGGTGAACTGGGCGCTGGCCTGCCAACCGCTGGAGGGGCCGCCGCCCGCGGTGCAGACGAACTCGTATTCGACGCCGTTGATGTCGCTGGCGGTGGTGGCGGTCATGGCGATGGCGTTTTCACCGAGCACGGTGAGCGGGCCGGTGAAGCTCATCGGATTTGGCGACGGGGCGGTGGTGTCGCCTGCGGCGGATGCGGTGGCGCTGGCGGTGGCGGACCAATCGGACTCGTTGCCGACGGCGTCGCGCGCCATGAAGCGGAAGTCGTAGCTTTGTCCGTCGGCAAGGCCGGTGAATTCCCAGTTAGTGCTGGTGGTCCAGCCGCTGTTGGCGCCGCCGATGATCTCGAACCAATATTCCACCGGGCCGGAGGTGTCGTTGGCGGTGGTGGCGACCATGCCGATGGAGCCGGGGTTTTGCGGGGTGGGTGGAATTCTGAAGTTGATCGGGCTGGGGGGCGAGGTGTCGTCCAGCAGGTCGATCATGGCGCGGCCCGCGGCATCGCCGACGAGCATGTAGGTCTCGGCGTTCTGGTTGTAGTGGTAGTCCTCGTTTTTCGGCGACTCGGCGACGGTGCGCCAGAATTTAAGGGTATCGACGGACTTCACGGTGCCGGTGAACTGCGGCAGGTCCTGCACGGCCATCTGGGCATTGAAGACCTTCTGGAAATTCTCGGACTTGTTGCTGAGTGGTGCGCCGCCGAAGCCGATGGTGGCAACCACGAACGGGGCGTTGGGCGCATTGAATTCCGCGCGCACGGCGTTGATGTAGTTGACGAGGTTTTCCTGATAATATTCGGCGTAGGCGGGAGTGAGTTGGTCGAAGTGGCCCTGCCACCAAACGAAGCCGCCGATTTCATAGCCTTGGGAGGCCCACTGCGGGTAGTATGTATCGAAGTTGGCGAGGATTGCAGGGGCGTTCTCGGGCGGGTTGAGGAAAGAGATATCATATTGGCGGCCCGCAACCCAATCGGTCGGAACCGGAGTGGTGCCAGTCAGCCAGTTCGCCGGGCTCTCACCGTAGGCTGCATAGGTTCTGCCTTCAAACTCCCTGCGGGGGCTGCCGGGTGGGAGGAAATCGCCGCCGAGGCTGCGGTTGCCTTGGGAGGCCTTGAGGATGAGGACAGGCTCGTCGTGATACCAGCCCATCATTTGTCCGAAGCCGAGTTCCGGACCAAGTTGGCTGGAGCTTCCCCCCTGCCCTGGGGCTAGTGGGCCGGCTGCGGGGCTCGAATTTGCGGCGCGGCGGTAGAGCACATCGTTGCGAGGAAGCCAGTTGTTGGAGTCATCGACGAGGTTGGGGAATCGATGTTCGCGTTTCGCAATGGTTTCGAGGGTTCCAGGCTCTATCCCGTTGACCCGGCCGATGCCGGTGGCATTCGACTGTCCCATGATGATGTAGACTTTCACGGGTTTGTCCGTCGCGCCTGCCGAGCCATCGGGCCTGGGCAGCGGATAGGGGACGCTCGGGATATCATTGGGATCGTTCGGGTCGGTGAACGCGGCGGCCACTTCGTAGTAGTCCCACACGCCGTCGCCATCGGTGTCTTTGTTGAAAGGATCGGTGCCAGTATTGAAGCGGCTCACAAAGATGCCGGTGTTGGTTTCGACGCCATCGACCAGGCCATCCCCGTCGGTGTCCGGGTTGAGTGGGTCGGTGCCGGTGTCGTGCGGGCCGCCCCAAGTGCCGGTGTTGGTTTCGACGCCGTCGAGCAGGCCGTCGCCGTCGGTATCGGGGTTGAGTGGGTGAGTGCCGGTGTCGTTGGGGCTGACCCAGATTCCGGTCGCGGTTTCGACGCCATCGAGCAGACCGTCGCCGTCGGTATCGGGGTTGATGGGATTGGTGCCGCGGATGAATTCCTGGAGGTTGGTGAGGCCGTCGTTGTCGGAATCCGCATTGGCATCGGCGGCGGTGGGGCCGCCGAAGTATTGAATTTCCCAAGCGTCCGGGAGGCCATCGCCATCGGTATCGGCGATGGTGAAGGAAAACAGTTGCCCGGTGACCGGAGTGCCGTTGGCATTGCCATCGGGATAGGAATCGACGCGCCAATACCAGGTGCCGGCGGTGGGTGCGCTGACGACGATGGAGCTGGTAAGCTGGCCATCGACGACCTGGGTGAGGGCGGCCGGATTGTCGCCGAACCAGACATCGACCGGCGTAGTGGTGGCCGGGGCGACGGGCGGCAGATTCGTCCAGCCCAAGGTCACATTTCCGCCCACCGTCAGGCTTTCGCCGTTGGCGGGTGACGGGTGCATGTCGTGGCCGGTGATGAGGCGGATGTTGTCGTAAAGGCAACTGGTGCCGGAGCCGCCGCCGACATAGATCAGGCGGATGCCGAGGTCCTTGCCAAGGTGGGCGTTGGCGCTGTCTGCGGTGAAATTGATGGTGAAGCGGGACGACATGTCGTTGGTCGTGACGCTGCCGTTCGCAACTGCCAGCACCGTGCCCGGGCGTCCCGACCGGCACTCCCTGCGCGCGATGTTGTCATCCGCCGGACCGAAGGCGACCAGCTCGACGCGGTAGTTCGCCGAAGCGTATCCGGTGGCGGCGGCGGCGTGGAAGGAGACTTGGTAGTCCACATCAGACGTGAGGGTTTGGCCGGTGGCACCGACTGCGGTGGTGAGGCCGGAGTTGGCGTAGTTGAGGAAATAGGCCTGCTCGCCGTAGGGTGTGCTGAATGGCGGGGTGGCCGGCCACTGGGATTTTTCGTTGTAGAGGCCGCGAGAGATGGCGTTGAAACCTGCCGTGGAACCGATCCAGTTGCCGCCGGAGGGGACGGTGTTGCGGGCGTAGCCGGTGACGACCGGGTCTTCGAAGCTCTCGGAAAAGACCACCTGGGCGGTGGCGGTGTGGAGCGAGAGACCTGCCAACGCGGCGAGGGCGATGGCGGATGGAATGCGGGTTGGGATCATGGTTTGTGGGTTAGTGGTAGAGGTGTCGAGTGATCAGTGATCAGTGTGAAGAAGAGAGCGGTGAGATGCGGGAACCGGTAGGGCGCGACCCGCCGCGGTCCGCCCACTTGTCGCCATCCACCTTCGCCAAGGCTTCGGCGGACAAGACGGCGTGAGATGTGAAAGAAGTGTCCAGGAGAAGAGATGACAGGTGGGTGAGTGGAAGTTTGGGTGTGCCGCCCCTCCAGACGGCACACCCGATTCCGGGAGAAACCCAATTAACTCCGGAGATCTGTTCAGACATGGTGGTGCCGGATCCAGCCTGGGTGAACGAGCCGGTGCCATTTTTGGTGATGCTTCTGACGCAGCCCGCGTCGCGATGGGTCGTGCCGCCGGTGGCGAACACCAGGTGGAAGGAAGCCCCGGGGCGCAGGCCGGTGGGAATGAGCGGATTGTCGTAATCGACAAAATGCTCCGCTGGCGCGGGGGAACAGACAACCGCAAGAGCCAATGCGGCGAGGGATGGGGTTCTCATGGAGTGTTGCGTTGGGGGGCAATGGACAAGCGCCATGGAGCGCTTGAATGGAAGAGCGTTCACGCGGGCTGCGTAAATCCTCAAGAATTTACTTTCCAACCACCACTGCCCGAAAGAAGGTAGTCGCCAAGCATGAGGCCTTACCGATATGTCTCCTCCGTCGAGCAGCTCGCCGCGCACCTGCGCGGCGAGATCCACCGTGGCGAACTCATCGGAGAAATGCCCGGCGTTGATCGGCTTGCAGCCATCCTCGGCTGTAGCCAAAGAACGGTCCTCGGCGCACTCAAGCTATTGGAGCATGAGGGGCTCCTCGTGAAACAGGGCGCGGGCCGCCCAAGCCGTATCACGCCGGAAACCGCGAACGAAACCCGCTCGCTGCGGGTGGCGATCCTGCTGTGCCTGGCCGAGGACATCAGGTTGGACTACATCGTCGATCTCCAGCACCAGTTGGACAAGGAAGGGCACTCCGTCATTTTCTCGAATCGCTCATTGAGTGAAATGAAGATGGATTTGAAAAGGGTCTCCAGATTGGTGGCATCCACCAGTGCCGATGTCTGGGTGTTGGAAGGGGCTTCACGCGAAGTGCTGGCTTGGTTCTCGAAGCAGCCGATGCCGTCATTCGCCTTGTTCGGGCGCAGGCATGGCCTGCCGATCGCAGGGATCGGCCCGGATAAAGAGAAGGCATACCGGCACGTTACCCGTCACCTGCTCGGTCTTGGCCACCGCCGGATCGTCTTGTTGGCCAGGCCGTCCCGCCTGATCCCCACGCCCGGTTTGCCCGAGAGAGCCTTCCTCGATGAACTCACCAAGGCGGGAATCAAGACAGGCTCATACAACCTTCCCCTTTGGGACGGCACGATCGACGATCTTCACGGGCGCGTCGATGCAATGTACCAGCTGACTCCGCCCACGGCGCTGATCATCGACGAGTCTCCCATCTTCCTCTCCGTGCAGCATCACCTCGCCCGCCGTCGCATTTTCTCACCCGAACAGGTCTCACTGATCTGCACCGATGGCGATCCGTATTTCAGTGCCATACGTCCCTCGGTGGCCCACATCCAATGGAGCAGCACGCCGGTGGTGCGAAGGATCGTGCAATGGGCCGGGCATGTTGCCCGCGGCATTGATGACCGGCGACAGAGCGTTACCAAGACCACGCTCGTCGAGGGAGAAACGATCGGACCGCCGACTTTGGAGCGACAATAACCGTCTGCGGCGGAGGCTCCGGGTCCCGAACCACCGCTTCAGCGTTGCGCAACCCCTGTCTTTTGGGAAACAGTGGCTTGCGAGAGAATTGTGGAATTCACTTTTCGCCGGGGTAATCTACCCGGAACTTCTCTTTGCCCGGATGAACGTATTCAGACAAATTCCCATCAAGAACCAGCAGGACAAACAAACACGGAAAAGCCGTGGCTTCGCCCTGGTCACCACCGTGTCGCTGATGGTTCTGCTGGCCGTGATGTGCGTGGGCCTGCTGGGGCTCTCCGCCGTCTCGTTGCGCTCCAGCACCCAGACGCAGGCCCAGGCCGAGGCGCAGGCCAACGCACGACTCGCCCTGATGGTCGCGCTGGGTGAACTGCAGAAGGAAATGGGGCCCGACATGCGTGTCAGCGCCGAGGCCGCCATTTTTGACACCGACGAGGACACCGAGAACATCGATGGCGTCGCCCAGCCGCGCTGGCTGGCCAGCTACGATTCCTGGGGCAACTGGCTCAACGCCGAATACACCAAGCCCGAAGGCGGCGGCAGCTTGCAAATCCAAAGCACCTACACCCCGCAGCGCGAAAACATGTTCCGCCGCTGGCTGCTTTCCATGCCCGAAGGCATGCGCGACAATCCCCAAGCCGCCATGAGTTCCACCGGTTGGAACGACTCGAACTCCGTCGTCCTGGTCGGCGAGGGAACCTTGGGCAACGGTGCCGAGCAAAGCCGCCCCGCCGACATTACCCGTGCCTACCTCAATCCCGTCGGCGAAAACGGCCGCCACGCCTGGTGGATTAGCCCGGAAAACCACAAGGCCCGCATCGACCTCGCCTCGCGCTCCCGCGAACTCTCAACAGACGCTTGGGAAACCGCTCACGGCAGCACTGCCGAAGTCGGAGCGGGAATCCTCGACGGCTTGGGCACCCTCGATGACAACCCCGAGCTGGCCGAAAAACTCATCACTCTTGCCACCCTCCGCCCCGCTTCGGTGACGGAAGAGCGGGCCGGTGAACTGTTCTACGATCTTACCGCCCAAAGCGAGGGCGTGCTGGCCAGCGTCCGCTCCGGGCATCTGAAGAAGGACCTCAGCCTGTTGTTTGAGAAAGACAATGGTGAACTGCCCGCGCCCTATCGCTTCAATCCGGGACGCGACATCCGCGAACCCTCGATCCGGCCGATGAGCCCGGAGCTGCTGGCCAACAATCCCACCATACCCAACCGCCATTTCCAGTCATGGACCAACATGCGCCACTTCTACCGCATGTATCGCCGGGACCATGATGCGACCGTCAGTGGCACTGCGGAGGGGGACCCCGCCGCAGGTGCGCTACGCTGGGATCGTGGCAGGCCACCATCGACCAGCTTCGTCGCCACCTCCAATGTGGGTTCCACCAGCCCCTGGGACGGCTCGAACAACTACTGGCGCTTCCCGGTGCTGGCCAAGATCACCTTTATCTACAGTTTGCGTGCGGCCCGGGCCGATCAGGGCTCGACGCCACCCGGCCCCGCCACCCAATACCGGTGCTCGGTGCTCTTCACCCCGGTGTTCATCTTCTGGAACCCCTACAACGTGGAATTGAAAATCCCCGACAACAAGTTCTACATGATGAACAACGGTTACCGCGTGCTTCCTTTCGCGGGCGAGGTTTACGCCAACAACCAACGCACCAACAACAGGATCAACGGAGCCAGCCAATCATTCACGAACCTTCGCTCGGCCCTGCGATCGGACGATGGACGCGAGATTGTCTTCAGGCCGGGTGAACTTCGTGTTTTCTCTCCGCGCGGCTCGATCTCCGGATTCGACAACAATCCGCTTTATCCGGGATTCGACCCCCAAGCCATCGGGGGCGAGGAAAGATCCATTGCCACATACACCAGGAGCCAGCGACCGGCCGCCGCCATCACTTTTTCCGAATCCGTCCAGCATGGCAACCACCAGTGGGGCAACACCCCGGGCTCGCTCTGCCATACTCCTGACTGGGAAGGCCCGCGCATTCCGCTGATGAGCCAGATCGACTGGTTCCAGGTCGCCGACACCCGTGCGCCGATCACCCCGGACCCGAAACCCAATGCCGCCGGCATCGCCGCGGAACCCGGAAACCTCGCCCTCTGGGACCTCGACAATACGGACCCCCTGCCCGTAGCCTATGCCCAGCTCACCATCAAGGGCATCTCCCCCATCGATTACGAGAGCATCGACTGGGCGCAGGACTGGCGCGGCCGAAGCTGGCTGCACAGCCCACCTTTCTATTTCGGCAGCTCGATGTATATCTCGGAAAACGACACCATCGCCCACACCCAGCGCCTGGACTGCCCATATATCATGCATTTCGGTCCCACTTCCATGGCCGAAATGCCCAAGATCATTTCCCATGCCGGTTCCTCCGCCTTCCTCGGCTCCGGCAGCAATCCCTTCGAACAGGTCAATTCCATTTCCGCCCTCGAACTGCCCGCCGCGCCGATCTCCAGCCTCGCCGGATTCGCGTCGATGCGCGCCAATCCCGGCTGGGCGGACTATTCGCGGCTCAACCCCGACCTCATCGTCGCCCACCAGGGAGCCATCGGCACCCGCACCGGCCGATCATCCTTCTACGCCGCCGAGGTCAAGGCCACCGCCTATCAAAGCGGAGTCACCGCCGGCGGCATCGGCAATTCCTTCATCCATCCGATGATCCCGCGCACCGGCGTTTACAGCTATGTCAACAACTCCGTCAGCGCCGATCCCGAAAACCGCCAACAACCCTTCACCAATATCAATTACAACGACAACAAGGTCTTCAACGACTACTGGGATCACACCCTGCTGCTCAACGACGCGTTGTGGGACGACTACTTCGTTTCCTCGCTCGCCGACCAGTCGCGGCCCGGTGCCAATTCGGCGGCCAGCCTAAACGAGAACATCAACCGCCTCATCGACGGCCAGGAGCTGGCGAACAGCCGCTACCGTTTCCATTCCGGCGGCAGCCCCGACGCGGACGTCAAGGCGGACCTGCAGGCCGCCGACGGTTATCTCAAGGCCGCCGGCCACCTGGTGGTGGACGGCATGTTCAACGTCAACAGCACCTCGGTGCCGGCCTGGTACGCGCTCTTCGCCGGCATTCGCGAGCGGCAGTTGGTGTATCGGGATGCGATCAGCGGCAGCCTGCGCGAAATCGATGTGCCATCCGGCAAACGGATCGCCCTCGCCCGGCTCGGCACCGAAGTCTCCGACAAGGAAATGGACGACCCCGCCACCGGCGCCTCCATCGGCGGCAACCTCCAGGCATGGACCGGTGTGCGCTTTCTCGACGACGGCCAACTGCTGAAGCTCGCCGAGGAATGCGTCAAACAGGTGAAACAGCGCGGCCCGTTCCTCAATTTCTCCGAGTTCATCAACCGACGGCTCTCCGACAACGAACTCGGGCTGATAGGTGCGCTGCAAGCCGCGATCGACTACGACGATGCCAACCCCGAATCCGGTTCGATCAATTTCAACTTCAAAAACGGCCCGGACTTCATGATGGAGCGCAACGCGATGGGGCGAACCGTCTTCGCCACGCCGGATGCCGTGAACGGCTCGCGTTTCGCCGGCATTCCCGGCTATGTGATCCAGTCCGACCTGCTCCGACCCATTTCCAACACGCTCTCGGTGCGCGACGACACCTTCCGCATCCGCGCCTATGGTGAGTCGCGTGAGCCGGGAGCGAACGGCAAGGTGCTCGCCCGCGCGTGGTGTGAGGCCATCGTGCAACGGGTGCCGGAATATTGCGATCCCGCCAATGACCCGTCGGTGCCCGCGCGCCTGATGGACGCGGACGGGGTCTTCAGCGACAACCCGGACTTCTCCGACACCAACCGCCGCTTTGGCCGGAAATTCGAAATTCGAGGCTTCCGTTGGCTGAATTCACAGGAAATATGAGGCGTTCCCCTGCTTGCCCAACATGAAACCAATTCTTCTCCACCTCTGTCTGGCGGCTTGCGCCTTCTCACTGCTCCATGCCCAAACCGCGGAAAACAAGCCGTCTTCCGCCAAAGGCCGGGTCGCCTGGTTGGTCGCCACCAGCATGCCGGAGGGCCTCGAAAACCCCATCACGGTGATGTCCGGCAATGATCTGATGGAAGTCACGCTTTCCAAACGCTCGCCCAGCGAACCGGTGAGGATTCCTCAGGATGGCATCCTCAAGGTCGTCCGCAGGCAGGAGGTGCCGGCGGGCTCCGACCGCCCGCCATACCTCACGTTCGCCAAGGCGACAGTGCCCCAAGGCGTCTCCAAGGCGCTTGTGATTCTTATTCCAGCCGCCGAGCGACGCGGCGATCTGTTGTTCAACACCAAGGTGCAGGACCTGGCGAAGTTCAAGGGCGGCGACTGGCTGTTTCTCAATCTCACCAATGTCGAAATCGGCGTGGACATGGGCAAAACCAATCTGGCCATCCGGCCCGGCCAGACAAGGATCTACGAGGCTCCCGCCTTGGCAGCGGCCACGAACATTCCCATTCGCTATCGCTATCTCCATCCGGTGAAAGAGGACTGGCAACTGCTCAGCGCCTCCACCGTCGTGCTCCGCGGCACCCGCAGGGAGATATGCATTTTCAGTGTCGATCCGAGATATCAGCGTATCAACTATCACGGCATCACCTTCCCGGTGGGACACTGACACCCTTCCAACGAATCCATTGTCATGTACAAGTCCATATCCCACATGAAAAGCAAAAGCCGGCGACAGCCGGCGTCGATCCTGATGCATGCCGATGCGACCGATCCGGATATGCTTTATTTCAGCCGTTTCAGCGCCTTCGATCCATATCTCGCCTTCTCTCTGGAGGGCAGGCGTGTCGCGGTGACCCATGCGGGGGAATACGGCCGCATGGTCAAGGAGTCGGCCTTTGACGAAATCCTGTTGCTCAACGAAGTCCGCGAAGGGGCGGCAAACCGGTTCAAGCTCCCCAAAGGCAAGGTGCCCGAACTCTATCAGATGGTTCTTCATCTCGCGGAACTTCACGATATCCCCAACTTCAAGGTGGGAGAGCGTTTTCCGGCCGGCCTTGCCCGCAAGCTGCGCGAGGCCGGCATGACCCTGGAGATCACCAACGGCACCGGCTTGTTTCCGGAGCGGCAGATCAAGACAGCGGCCGAGGTGCAGGCGCTGCGCAAGGGCAACAAGGCCAGCGAGGCGGGTTTCCGCATCGTGACCAAGACGCTGGCCGAGTCGAAAATCCGCAACGGCAAGCTGGTCCACGGCGGCAGCATCCTCACGGCCGAGCGCCTGCGTGAACTTGTCAACCACGCCGCACTCGATGCCGGGGCCTCGGCGCTGCATACGATCGCCGCGCCGGGCGACCAGGCGGTGGACAACCATTGTGTCGGCCACGGGCCGATCCGCGCCGGCGAGCTGATCGTGGTGGACATCTTCCCCCGGCGCATTGAGGACGGTTACTGGGGCGACATGACCCGCACCTATCTCAAAGGCAGGGCAAGCGATACCCAAAGACGCCTGGTGCGGACGGTTAGAAAAGCCCACAAACTGGCCATCGACATGATCAAGCCTGGCGTGACCGGCGGCAAGGTGCATGATGCGGTGCAGGCGTTTTTCGACAAGGAAGGCTATGAGACCGCTCGTGACTGCAAACAACCCGAAGGATTCTTCCATGCGCTGGGGCACGGCGTCGGGCTCGAAATTCACGAGGAACCGTTCATGCGGTCCAAAGCGCCGTGCAGGCTCCGCAAGGGGATGGTGGTGACCGTGGAGCCCGGACTATACTATCACGGACTGGGCGGATGCCGCATCGAGGACATGGTGCATGTCGTCCCGGGGGGCTGCGAAACGATTTCCCGCGCGCCCTACAAGTGGGAGATTCCATGAATTGGGCGGCTTCTTTTCCATCTTCGATTCGGATACCTGGCGTGCAGCCTTCGTATTCCAGGACCAGGGTTTTCGATAAATGCATGCCAAGGACTCGCATGGTGTAATGGTTCTCGGTCATTTTTGGCGGGTGCTGAGAGCCTGACACACACAGATCCGGGCTCTGACAAGAGTGTGAGAATCCCGAATTTCAGACTGTTGCATCGGTTCTACGGGTATGTCATGGAGAAGATTTCCGTCGAGGAGTTGAGTGAAACCTTGGCCTTCTTTCGACAGCTCGGGCGGGCTCTGTATTGTTCCGTCCGGTTCCCGACTTTTTATCGAGCTTTCCGCCACAGTGGTATCTGGCAAGAAGGGAGAAAGACGAGGAGCTAAAAATACGCTACTTCCCCGGAGCACCGCGGAAGGTACTCCGGGGAAGCGGATTTGCGAGGCGGTATCGTTCGCACGCTTCAGGCAGCGGCGGCCTGTTGATGTTGAGTCGGAGCAGTTGCCGCAGTGGCATTCGTCCCCGCCGGAATCGTCACCCGCATCGGCATGATGACGCAGAAGCGACCGGTAGGGTGGCGGCAGATGCCCGGACTCAGCTCGTCGGACAAGCAGAGGGTGGAGCCGATTTCCAAGGCGTCTGCCAGGTAGCGCGCGTTGAACGCGATCACTGGCGGGCTGCCATGGATTTCGACGGGCACTTGCATGGTGGCGGAACGGCCGTCGGGTTCGCGGTGGCTCAGGGTGAGCTGGCCGTTTTGTTGGCCGCGTTTCCTCCAGTCGAGTCGCACCGAGCACTGGTCCTTCCCGAGTGAACGCAGCCATGCGATGAGCCCGGGTTTGCGGTCGTGCGGGATGACGGCGAGTTCCTGCGCGTGGGCCGGGATCACCTGCTTGTAGTTCGGGTAACTGCCGACCAGCGGTTTTGACACCAATTGGTGCCGCCCGCATTTGATGGCAACCCGGCGTTGCTCCGGTTCCTTGTGGTCGATCCAGGTGATGGACGCCAGGTCGGCGGTGAAGTCCGGGTGACCGAGGATGTGGCAGGCCGCGACGGGCAGGACGAACGACTGCGACGGCACGGTGGCCGGACAACAGGCGAGGCGTTTGCCGTCGGTGGCCACCAGACGTCCGCCGTCCTCGGGCGTGAAGAGCACGCCGTTGAGGATGTGGCGGGTGGTGTCGGAGGAGGCGCAGCCGGCGATGTCGGCAAGTCCCTGCAAGGTGGAAGGCGGAACAACAGTGACGTCGCCCATGCTTTCCGGGCGTTCGGGGAAGTCCTTGGGATCGAGCGTCGGATACACCGAGGTGGACTCGATGCCGCCGGTTTGCAGCGTGAGGCGGACTCCGCGACTTTGCTTTCCGCCGCAGGGCGTGAAGGAAACCCGCGTGCCTTTGTCGGCACGGCAGGCGGCTTCCATGGCATCCGGCGGGATGAGGAAACTCAGCGGCTCGTTGCCGTTTTCGTCGTCGCAGACCCACGTTTCGAGCCAGTGGTCGAGATCGGTGGCGGCGAGACGGATGCCGTTGGCATCGGCGGTGAGCAGCAGGTGCCGGAGCACCGGGAGCTTGCAGCGCAGATGCTTCATGCGGCCGAAGAGCTTCTTCGCATCGCGCAGGATGTTGGAGGGGATGAGGATGGGAATCATAAGTTTGTTAGGTTTCAGTGTTCAGTTTTCAGGAAATGGGAAGAGCCGTTGGCGGGAGCGGATGCACCGGACCAACGGCCCCTCTGGAATCTGGTTTCTGGTCTCTGGATTCTATCCGACCGGCTTGATGTAGGCGTTGACGCCGACAACGACGGGTTTGCCGTCGATGCGGGCTTCGGTTTCCTTGTTGCCGTTGCTGCTGGCGACCGTGAGCGTCTTGCCAGTGGCGGACGGACGTGGCGCATGCAGCGGGATTTCGATGTGGAGGACGTTGTCCTTGATGGTGGTTTTCATGATGATGAGTTTGTTAGTTTTCAGTGTTCAGTTTTCAGGGGTGGAGATGAGGATGAGGTGATCGGCCTCAATCCACTCGGTGGGGTGGAAGACGAAGCCGGGAATGATCGCTCGGATGCGGACCTGAGTGGTGTTGGTAGGTGCCTCGATGACAAAGCGTTCGAACCGTTCGTCGCCCGGGTCCTGCCATTCGGGCACGATTTGCACGCGGTCGCCGACCTTGAGGGGTTCGGTGCCGCCGCGCGGGATGGGTTGGTTCATGTGCGGAGGTAGGCAGTGTCTCTCTGTTGGAAGAGGCTGTGCGCCTCCTCCTCGGTAAGCCCCACGAACTCGGACGCCCGGAACGAGACTTCATCCGGGTAGAACGAGAACAGGGGTTTGGTGGAACCATCCTCGAAGGTCCCGATGACCTCGGGCATGGCGTCGAACATGCCCTGCGGCATCGGCCGTGGCATGGGGGTGATGAAGGCTTCGATGATTTTCATGGCGGTTTGAAGGGGGTGGATCGGGAGGAAACGAAAGGGCCGCCACGGATTCCCCAATTGGGGAATGGCCCGTGACGGCCCGGCGGGTGATGGTGGGTTGATGGTGCGGAAAAGGTTTGGCCGCCATGAAGGTTTTTCCTTTCGGGCTTCCTTCATGGCGGCCGTGTCATGCGCGGCCCGGCGCTTGGGCGTGTCGTGCGGGCCGCGGGCTATGCGGGGGGAAACTCAGGCGGCGGCTGCGGCCGGCTCGCTCTTGTATTTGAGCTGCTCGACCACGCATTCCGCCGCCGGGATGTCATCACGGCGGCCGAGATAGACCGGTTGGTAGATGCTGCCGCTTTCGCGATAGGCGTAGAGGTAGCGTACCTCACAGACCTCGCCGACTTCCGGAATCCGGTGGTTCGGCGGAATGGTGACGTTGCCGGCGGGGACCAGTTTGTCGCCATCGCTGCCATAGAGGCCGAGGGTCACGCTGCGTTTGGCATTGTGGCCGGTGACGACGAAGGACGCGCTCTCGACGAACTTGAACTTCAGCTGTGGCCCGCCGGAGTTGGGTCGGCCCGGACTGTAGTGGGCGTCCATGTCCTTGAAGACAACGCCCTCGCCGCCGGATTCCTTGAGTTCCTCGAAGGTTTCCAGTTTGTCGTTGGGATCCACGGCGGTGCTGACCCAGCGCAGGGCCGGGAGCTTCGGCGGGATGACCATGATGAGCCCGGAGAAACGGTCGAGATAGCGGCGCTTGCGCAGGCAGTTGCCCTTCACTTCGAGCAGGTCGAAGGCGTGGAGCGTGTCGCCGACCGCCTCGCCGTCGATGAGCACGTCGAACGGGATGTGTTCGACGGCCTCGCGGATGGCATCCGGGATGGCGACGACCAGTCCCCGGCGGTTGATGCCAGTGATGGTGTCGCCCTGCTTGCGGACCATGAGGCGGCGGCCGTCGTGCTTTTCCTGGAGGCAGAATTGCGACGAGCGGATGAGGCTGCCGATTTCGGATTCATCGACGGCGTTGAGCAACTGGCAGCGGATGCCACTGTCGCGGCCTTCGTCGCCGGTTTGCTGATAGGATTTGGTCTCCCCGGCGGAAGCGGCGCTGTAGTGGTAGCCCTTGGCGAGCTTCGAGGCGACGAGCTTGTCGAAAACCTTCGTGGCCTCGGCCAGGCTGACCGGGTGGGTGGTTTTGGTGCCGGTGTTGAGCGTGTTGCCACGCCGGCCGTAGGCGAAGGTGACGAGGTAGCCCTCGCCCTTAGGCTCGATGGCGGCGTGATAGACTTTGTCGGAGTTGCCCTCGCGGAAATGGAGCGAGGCGGATTGGATGGATGGTGTGGACGTGGTCATGGTTTGTTAGTTTTCAGTGTTCGGTTTTCAGGGGTGGAAATGGCCGGGCGTCACCTGACGCCGCAGCCGGAGAACGAAATGGCCGCCATGGAAACCGGGGAGCGGGTCACCATGGCGGCCTGTCATGTGCCCGGCCTGCGCTGGGGCGTGTCGTGCGGCCGGGTCTGCCCTGCGACGGGGCGGATGGGGGAAAGGATTTCCGCAAGCTTGTGGATCGGAGCGCGGACCTGATAGACCGCAGCTATGAACCTGCGGATACGCAAAGCCCTTACTACGGACGAACCGGCGATTCTGGACGTCATTCATTCCGCTTTTGGCGGGGACGAGGGCCGTGAAATCAGTCAGCTGGTTTCAGCATTGCTGAGGGACGAGACCGCGCTGCCGGTGATTTCTGTTGTGGCGGAGGTCGATGGCCATCTGGTCGGTCATGTCTTGATCTCCTGCGCGCGTATCGAGGGATCTTGTGGCGAGGCATCTGCGTCGATTCTAGCCCCGTTGGCTGTTGTCCCGGAACACCAAGGCCGGGGAATCGGCGGAGGCTTGATACGAGAAGGACTCGGGGAATCCAGAAGCGCGGGGTGCGATCTTGTGTTTGTCCTTGGCCACCCCGGTTACTACGCGAGGCATGGTTTCATCGTTGCCGGCGTCAACGGTTTCGAGGCACCCTACCCGATTGCGGAGGAACATGCCGATGCGTGGATGGTCCAGGAACTCCGGCGGGGAACGCTCGGGAAAGTCAGCGGCCTGGTAATCTGTGCCGACTCGCTCATGGATCCGAAATACTGGCGAGAATGAGGGCTCATGCCGGGCGGGTTGTGGTATGGGGAAAATGGATTCCACCGGAACGGCTCCGGGCAGAGGCGGGACTGACGTTTCCGCCAGTCCGCCTCATCTGGATAAGGGCACCACACGTCAGGCACCGTCCCGGTGGATAGGGATGTTGGTCTACGGCTCAGCCACAAGTTCGCAGGGCTTGTGCACCGAATGTCGTGGCGCTATTGAAGACAACAATTTGCACCAGCCGGTTATTGGATTGGAGGCATCGAAACAGGAGAAAGTCCATGAGCTATCAAAGGGTAATGATTAGCCGGCTCGGAGGGTCGAATGTGCTCCGGGTCGTTGAAGAGGAATCGTTGCCCGAGCCAGGGCCCGGAGAAGTCAGGATCCGCGTGCTGGCATCGGGTGTCGCGTTCACCGACGTGATGATCCGCAAGGGCATGTATCCCGATTTGAAGCGCAAACCCCCGTTCACTCCGGGCTATGACGTAGTCGGTGTGGTGGACAAGCCGGGGCTGGGTGCAACCCGCTTCAAGGTTGGTCAACGCGTGGCGGACCTGACCATCATCGGCGCACACGCGGATTACGTCTGCTTGCCCGAGAAGCGTCTGGTTCCCGTGCCTAAAGGGCTCGATCCGGTGGAATCCTCTTGCCTGGTTCTATCCTATGTCACGGCATATCAGATGCTGCGGCGAATTGCGCATGTTGAAGCCGGCGGGCGAATCCTGGTTCACGGGGCCGCGGGGGCCGTTGGCACGGCCATTCTGCAACTCGGAAGACGGATGGGACTGGAAATGTATGGGACGGCCTCCCTCGCAAAACATGACGTGGTTCTCCGGGAAGGCGCGATACCGATCGACTATCGGAGCGAGGACTTCGTTGGCAGGATTCGTGAACTGACCGGTGAGGGAGTGGATGCGGTTTTCGATCCGATTGGTGGATCAAACTTCAGGCGTTCATTCGGTGTCCTTCGCCCGGGAGGCACGCTGGTGGCGTATGGTTTTTACAATGTCGTTGTGGGCCGGGGAGGGAGCATCCCTCTGGATTTGCTGCGCCTGAAGTGGTGGGACATTCTCCCCAATAAACGCCGTGCGTGTTTCTATTCGATCGGTGCGCTACGCGAGAAGCGGCCTGATTGGTTTTCGGAGGATCTGAGCGAATTATTTGATTTGCTGGGTCAGGGAGTGATCAATCCGGTGATTTCCGCACGGGTGACTCTTGCGGAGGTCGGGAAAGCACATGAGATGATCGAGCGGGCAGCCACCCGCGGAAAGATCGTGGTTGATCTGACAGAAGCAGCGGGTTGAGGGCTGGGCTTCTCGACCATCATGAGAAAGCCCCACCGGGGCGGCAGCAAACGTTGCTGGCAACCATGCCTGTCCCGGTGGGTTCTCATTCTTCAATTCGCCTCCGCGATCCGCCTGCCGTTGCGGGCGGGCGTGGTGCGGTTGGCGGCTTCGCGGGCGCGGCCCTTGGCCCAGTGGCGCAGGGCGCTGATCTGGCCGTCCATCAGGTTGGCCAGCGGCACGGTGGAGCTGATGGCTTCCAGCAGGTGTTTCCGGTTCGGCTCCTCGCCTTCGAAGTAGGCCTCGTGCATCGCATCGATGAACGCCGCCTCGATTTCCGCACCGGTGAACTGCTCGCAGGCGCGGGCCAGAACCACCGTGTCGAAGTCGGTGGGCCGGCGGCCATAGCGGGCGATGACGATGTCCCAGATTTGCGCGCGCTCCAGGGCATCGGGCAGATCGACGAAGAACATTTCATCGAACCTTCCTTTGCGCAGGAACTCGGGCGGGAGTTTCGAAACATCGTTGGCGGTGGCCACGACGAACACCGCTTTGGTCTTCTCCTGCATCCAGCTCAGGAACGAGCCGAACACCCGGGAGGAGGTGCCGCCGTCCGTGCTGCCGCTGGATTGGCTGCCGGAGAAGCCTTTTTCGATTTCATCGATCCAAAGCACGCAGGGCGCGATGGCCTCGGCGGTCTGGATGACGGAGCGCAAGTTGGCTTCCGACTGGCCGACGATGCCGCCGAAGACGCGTCCCATGTCGAGACGCAGAAGCGGCAGGCCGAAGGCTCCGGCGGTGGCCTTGGCGGTCAGGGATTTGCCGGTGCCGGGGATGCCGACAATCAACAGGCCCTTCGGCGCGGGCAGGCCGTAGGTTTTGGCAGATTCGCTGAATGCACCGGCGCGGCGGGTGAGCCATTCCTTGAGCTTGGCGAGTCCGCCAATGTCTTCGAGCGAGGTGACGGCTTCCACCACTTCGACCAGGCCGTTTTTCTTCAACGTCCGGGCCTTCTCGCGGGCGATGACCTTGTGGTCGATGCTCTTGGTTTCGACGACTGACAGGGCGAACGCGTTTTCCGCCTCGGTGGTGGTGAGACCGAGCGCGCTTTGCAACGCGGACTCCCGGACGACTTCGTGGAGGTTCTTGATCTTGGCGGAACTGACGATGCCGTCGAGAACCGTGCCGAGTTCGGCGATGCCGGGCAGGGTGAAATCGACGTGCGTGATTTCGTGTTCGAGTTCGGCCGGGAGTTTGAGCCGGCAGCCGAGCAGGATGAGCGCGTGGCCGTTGGCTTTCGCGACACGCAGCGTGTCCTTGAGGCGGCGGATCAGCATCGGATCGGTTTGCTCCAGGTGAAGCTGGAGGTCGCGCAAAAGCACCACGTGTTGGGGATTTGGGGCGGCGAACAGGCCATCGAGCAACTGGAGGGCGTCCAGCGGATCGGGGCAGGCGGTGACGCGGCCGTCCTTCACGTCAACCAGACCCTCGGTGGAGGACCAGGCGTGGAGGCGGCGTTTGAGGGTGGAGCAGACGGAAGCGATTTCGGCTTCGGCCCGCGCTTCCTCGGAGGAGATGACGGCAAGGCCGGGGTATCCGGCGCGAAGGTAGGTTTGTAGGTTCATGATGTGTCGGGGTGTGGTAATGGTTTGGTTGTTGGTTGGTAGAGACGGGGTTCGGGGGAATTGGAGTGCCGAGTGAGCAGTGAGCAGTGAGCAGTGTAAGAGCCGTTGGTGGAGCGGGCGCTCGTTTCAACGGCTCTTCTCTGGCGTCTGGTTTCTGGCCTCTGGTCTCTCTCAGCCTGCTTGCAGGTTGGACTGCTCCCAGCGCAGGCACTCGTTGCGCGAGGCGTGGGAGAAGAGCACCTGACCGGTGGCGTGTTCGTGCACGTCCCATTGCTGGGTGGCGGGGTTGAAGCGGATGTCCGTGGCCCGGACGACTTGGAGTCGCCCGAGCGCACGGAGATCAATCGCCTCGGTGTAGAGGCAGCCGATGTGGCCGCCCGGGTCGAAGCGGAGGGTGGAGTTCATGGCTTACGGGCCTCCTTCCCCTCCTCCGAGTGGTTGGTGGTTGGCCTGTCGGTTGGATTGCCGCCAGAAGTCGGGCTTGCGGGTGCGCTGTTTGGCTTTGCCGAGTGCTTCCTCAATGGCGGCGGTGGCGGCTTCGCAGCCTTTGCCCTGGAAGCCTTGGGCCTCGACGGTGATTTCTCCAAATGGGGAAACGCGGACCAGGATCTTGCGGCGGGCACTCATAGCGCACCTCCTTCCAGGGTGAGTAGGACGCTGCCGTCCTGTTCCTGTTGACGGTGGACGCGCAGTCCGCGGTTGCGGGCCTCGCGCAGGGTCTTGTGGATGCCGTAGGATTGCAGCAGGCGGCCGTAGCCGATGCCGACTTCCCTGGCGACGTGGCCGTCCCACCAGTCGGTGGTGAGGCCATAGCTGCCGTCCTTTTCCGGTGAGGGTTCGACGGCGATGTCATACGGGCCTTTGAGCTGGATGACGTGCGGGGCGAGCCGGGTGACGCCGGCATAGCCTCGGCACTTGGCGTTGGCGGTGAAGCCGAGACCGAGTTCTCCGCAAGCGTCTTGCAGGGCTTCGAGATCCCGGATCTGGGTCTGGATGGTGGTGAAGTGGGACATAAGTTTGTTAGTTTTCAGTTTTCAGTTTTCAGGGAAGAGGTGGTGAAACGCGAAGGGCGGCTCGTCCGGAGTGGAGGAGCCGCCTTTCGCGTGGGGTTCGGGGGGATGTTCGTTGGCTATGGGAGTGGAAGTATTGGCTTCGGGGGTGGTGTTGGTTTTTGGGGGAGTGGGAGTGGTTGAAAAATCAGGCTGGTGAGGGCGAAGTCGGCGTGTCGGGAGTGGGTAATGGCGTCATAGGAGAAAATGTTTGATTTTTGCTGGAAGGTTGCAATCATGGCAACGTTCCCGTCGAAATCATGCATGCCGAGCTTCCAAGCGATGCCATTCTGGACACCGTCCGAATGCGCGATGCCCTCGCCGGGTTGGCGGATTGGAAGGGCAAGATTGCCCGGATGTTGGGGACGGGAGAGCTGGTTTCACTACGCCGGGGTCTCTATGCGAGCCGTCGGGATTTCGATCCCCGCTGCCTCGCAGGGCCGATCTACGGGCCGTCCTATGTGAGCTTTGAAACCGCCCTGGCCTGGCACGGCATGATTCCCGAGGGGGTCGCCGAGATTCTTTCCGCCACGACGAAGCGCCCCGCCGCGTTCGAGAACGGCTTCGGCCGCTTCCGCTATCTGACGATTCCCAAGGCGGTCTATCCGGTGGGGGTTGAACGCGTCACTGAGTCGGACTTGCCGTTCCTGATCGCCAGCCCAACCAAGGCGCTGGTGGACCGGATCGCCCGCGAGCCTGCCTTCCGCTCGATGGCGGATGTTGCGCGTTGGCTGGAGGGCATGCGTGTCGACACCAGTGGCGGACTCAACCGGGAAGAACTTGCGGCCTGTGCGGAACACTACGGACGTCCATCCGTGCGCTGGCTGCTGCGTTTCGCCGAGAAGAACAAGCTGACACGACCATGAACCCCGCGCTCAAGGACATGCTGGATGCCTACCAGCCACAGACACCGGCCGACTATCAGAACGCCGCGCGGGAGATCGTGCAGGAAATCGCCCTGCTCGGTTTGTGGCGCGGGGGATTTTTCGAGCATGCGGCGTTCTATGGCGGCACGGCCCTGCGGATCTTCCACGGACTGCGCCGCTTCTCCGAGGATCTCGATTTCACACTGCTGGAATCCGGCAACAACACCCGTCTGGAGCGCTGCCTTCCCGGACTCGCCACCGAGCTGGAATCCTGGGGCTTTTCCTTCGAGGCGGAGAAGAAGTCAGGCGGCGGCGAGTCGGGTATCGAGTCGGCGTTCCTCAAGGGCAGCACGCAGCTCAATCTGCTACACATCGGCGCACCGGCGGACCTTGCCCGCAGGCTGCCCCAGAGCCAAAAACTCCAGATCAAGCTGGAGATGGACATCGAACCGCCGCCGAACGCGACGACCGAGGTGCGGACCCAGCTCCTGCCCACTCCCTATCAGGTGCGGCTCTACGACCTGCCCAGCCTGTTTGCGGGCAAGCTGCACGCGGTGCTCTGCCGTGGATGGAAGAGCCGGGTCAAGGGACGGGATTTCTACGACTTCGTCTGGTATGTGGGTCGCAACATCCAGCCGAATCTGGAGCATCTGGAGGCGAGGATGCGCCAGTCGGGGCATTGGAATGGCGGAGCGATCACACGGCAGGTGCTGGTGGATCTGCTCCGGGAAAGATTCGCCGCTGTCGATTTCAAGCAGGCGGCGGAGGAAGTCCGGGTGTTCCTGCCCGATCCAAGGGAACTTCAGCTGTGGTCACGCGAGTTCTTCGACGGCTTGGCTGTGCGGTTGGGTGTGGGGTGATCGATCAGCAGATCCTTTCAGATATCGCCAGGGCAGTATCGCGGAACTGCCAGATGTTTCGATCATTCGCGATAGATCGAACAAGAGTAGATCTATTTTGATCATTCCAAACAGCCCGCCATTCTTCCGGGCATCCCGCCGGAACGGGACACCGGGAAGTGGTTATGGCGTGCGTATCAGCTCACGGCTGCGAGTCGCCGTGTGCCTTGCTGGCCGAAGCGGCTGACGATGTCGCGGGCGTCACTGCGGGCAAGCTGCACCGCGTTTTCGCGCAGGCGGCTGAGGCCCTCGGTGAGGTTGGCCATCGCTCCGGGCTGGTTGCGGTATTCCTCGGCCGTGCGGCTGAGCAGGTCGCGGCGGAAGCGTTCCAGCGTCTGCTCCAAGGACTGGTCACCGGCGAAGTTCAGCGAACGGAAGTTGTCGATGAACGTCGTGAGCCGGTTGAGGGTCCGCTGGTGGACGCCATTCTCCGAGCTGTCGATGGTGGCGAGCACCTCGGTGGCCAGGCGTGCGGTTTCCTCACGCAGGGACGCGACGCTTTCGCGGATGAACGCGTCGAGGTCGGCCTGCATGCGGCGGGTCGCATCGTCGGCGATGCGGCGGCGGTCTTCGGCGGCTTCCATTTGCGCCATGCCTTCGACGACCTCCAGCCGGATACTGTCGGGGGCGGCGATCTGGAACAGCCGGGTCTCGAAGGCGAATCTTTTCGCGATGTCCCCGGCGGGCGGGAACGATTGCTCGATGGTGGCGATCAGCCGTTCGGCGCTGCCGTTGAGGTGTTGGGCGGCCTCACGCCATTCGGCGAGCGCGGTTTCACGCAGCGGGCCGTAGCCGGCGACGAAATCCAACGTGGCGTCGCGGAACTCGTCGCGGAGTTTGTCCAGACGGTCGGTCAGATCACCGAGGCGTGGGTTGGGCACGAAGCGTCCGATGCCTCCCAGGAACGGGAAGCTGGAGCTTTCGACCGTGGCCTGCACCCGGGATTCGATCAGGGCGAATGCCTGGAGCGCGTCGCGGGGAATGAGGCGTTTGTGACCGAGCTGGATGAGCCGGTCGGAGACGTGTGCGGGATCGAGCCCGAGGTCTTCAGGGCTGAGTTTCTTGCAACCCCGCCAGTAACGGACGGAGGTGGCGACAAGCACTCCCCGGCGGCACACGGCGTCGAGGAGATGGGGGTTTGGGGATGTGTTGTTGGGATTCATGATGATGTTTGGTTGGGGGTTGGTTGTGGTTTCAGGTGGAAAGGGAAACGCCCGCCGCGATCAGCTGACCGGGCGGGCGTGGGTTGGTTGGATCTGATAGTGAGGGTCACCGGTGGCGGGGCCGCTATCGGTAGCTGCGGGAAAGCAGCCAGACGGCGGCCACCACCCCGGCGGCGACAATCGGCCAAGTGTGTCCGCCGGAGATTTCCAGCAGCAGGCCGACGACGCCCATCACCACCAGCACTTCAAGGATGGCGCGGGGTCTCATGGTCGGATCGGGGAGGGCGCGGCGGCTGACGCAGGTCGATCACCCGGCCGCCGCGCGGGGGATGACGGAGGATTTGCGACGATGGCCCGCCGGCCGCCGGACCGCCCGGGGCATCGCGCGGCCAACCGCACCAGATGATGGTTCCGAGCGCGCCGCCGGAAAGGACCAGGAAACCGACGATGCGCAGGGTGCGCAGCCGTTCGGCCCGGATTTCCGACTGCCGGCGCTCGGCCGCGATCCGGCGTGCGACCTCGCGTTCGATCCGCGCCTCCTCGGCGGACTTTTGGTCCTCCTGACAGGCGGCGAGCATGAAGCACACGAACGACAGCAGCAGCCATCGGGAGATAGCCGGTTTCATGCGGCCCTCCTTTCCTCGGCCAGCCGCTGCCCGGGCAGCCAGGCGAAGCATTCGGCGCGGTATTGGCACCACGAACAATGCATGCCCGGCTGCGGGTGGAAGCGGCCGGCGGCAATGCCCGCGACCGCCGTTTCGAGCAGGGCCGTGACCCGGCGCTTGCGGTGGGCGTCGGCCGGCGCGGATTTGAGCCGGATGACCTGCGGCACCTTGGTTTTCACCAGATACACCAGGTCGAGCGACGGCGGGGTTTCGCCGATGGCGGCCTCCATCAGCAACTGGTAACTCACCAACTGGATCTCATGATCGAAGGCCGCGTTCTGCGGATCGGGCTTCGCGGCGGCGGACTTGAAATCGACGGCCGTCAGGTCGCTTTCGACCAAGTCCATCGCCCCGGCCAGTGGGACCGACAGGCCGCGGATTTCCTCGGTCAGGAAAACCTCCACGGCCCGTGGCTTTTCTTGCAGCGCCTCTCGGCTGTCGAGGTAGGCGGCGACCACGCGCAGGCCGTCAAGGCGGACCTTTTCGCGTTCGGCCGGGTCGTCGAAATTGACCGGACCTTCCTCGCGTTCGAGACGCTGGAAGGCCAGCTCATAGGCCGCGGCCACCGCTTCCGGCGAGTCGTCGCCACCGCGCCAACGGGCGAGGTGGAACGCCTGCAGGGCGGCATGCACGGACTTTCCCAGGTGGAGCGCGACCGGTGTCTTTTTCGGAATCCGGGCGACCCGCTCGAACCAGAACCGCAGCGAGCACGCGAGGTAGGACTTCGCGGCCGTCGGGCTGATGTGGGCGGGCAGGGCCGCGGGGGACGGACCGGCCGGTGGTTCGGCCTGTGAGGCATGGGCGATCATGCGGCGTCCCTTCCACCCGCGCGGCGGTAGGCCCGGCCGTGGTTGCGGTTTGGGGTGGCGGAGCGGCTGCCGTTGCCGTGGGTGTCGAGCAACTCGTCGATCAGCCCGGAGGCTTCGACCTTGTTGAGTAGCCGCACGCCCTTGCCGAAGCGCTCGACGGCGAGCGACTCGATCCCATTTTTGTCGAGTTGGTGTTCGTCGACGAGTTTCAGGATCAGGTCCTTCTGCTTGTCCGAGCACTTCCACGCGCTGGCGCGTTGCCAGCCGGCGACGTGCGTGATGTTGCCGGCTGCGGGAGCATCGGGAGAAACCTCCATACCGTAGTCGGCGGGCGGGACGAAACCCGTGCGCTGCATCTGGTCGTCCACGTTGGACTGGAGGAGTTGATAAAGACGACCGGACTCCGCGGCCACGTCGTCAGTGGTGACCAGCTCGGTTTCGACCGAGACGGAGAACTGGTGCGACGAGTAGCCGGGAAGGCCCAGGCGTTTCGAATAGTTGGCGATGAGTTTGATGGCCATGATGATGTTTTTTGGGGGTTGTGGGATGGTGGTGAATCCGCTCACGCGACGTCGGGATCGAAGCGCGTGCGGTAGGGGACGATGTTGTCGGCGACGTTGGGCAGTGCCACGAGCGCGGGAGTTTCCGCGAGCGCACGGCGCAACAGTTCGTCGGCGAGACGGGTCATCGGTTTCCGTTGGCGCCGGCCCTCGCGGTAAAGCGCGCGGACCACGTCGTCGGAAAGCCGGGGGGAATAGAGGGAACGGGACATGGGATGGATGATGAGGGGGTTGGAAACAAAAAGGCCCGGCGTGGTGCCGGGCCTTCGGGGTAACGGATGGATGGTGCGGATCAACCGGACCGGCCTGTGCGGCCTAACAGTTCATTCGCAGTTTCATATAACTTCGAAATGGGGTTCGTTTCATCGTGCGAACACCCCGGCCTCGTTGCGCCGATGGACCTTGCGGATCGCATCGGCCACCGCATCCAGCAGGCCGTTTTCGCCCTGCGGATCGAGCCACGCGAACTGCCCGTTCGGATTGACCTCCAGGAACCACAGTCCCCCGCCGTCCCTGAGGAAATCCAGACGCCCGAAGCTGTATCCGGTTTCGCGCATGAATCCGGCGACCGCCTCGGTTTCCTCAGGACTCAGTTCGCACGGATGCCATGGCAGGTTATGGGTGGTGCTCGGAATCCGGCAGTCCACACCGTCGAACAGCGATCTGGAAAGCTCGTAGGCAAAGACCTCACCATTCACCCATGCGACCGTCACATCATGGGTGGCGGCTTCGACCTTGCGTTGGATGAACCACGGGTAATCGGGTGAAAGAGCCCGGGGATCGACCTCCCGGACTGTCACGAGTCCGCCACCGCCGATATGGCGCGCTCCGAAGGTCTTGGTCACCACCGGTGCCTCCAGCGGTGGCTTGTCGGCACGGAACGCCGACCAGGGCGGAATGCGGAAAAAGCGCGACGCCACTCGCATCTGCCGCATCTTGTTCCAGCGGCCCCGGGGCGAGGGATGGACCAGCGCGAGCTTGCCGGATTCCATCGCCAGGTCCCGGATGCCGGTCCAGACATCCTCGATTTCGCCGCGCAGCCAGTTTTCCTCCGAGCCTCCTGCCGGGACATCGATGAGCGGGGGATTGAAATACAATTTGCGGAGGTAGACGGCATGCACCGCCTCCTCTTCACATGTGCGTCCGGTCGGATCCCTGAGAATGAAGCCGTCCGCATCGATCCGCCACTCGTAGTCGCACCACAGGTCGATGTTGAAGCGGAAGACCTCGACATCGGTCAATCGGTCGAGGACCACGTCGGTTGTGACGTCCTCGCTGTGAGTCAGCACCAACAGCATGCGGGCGCGCTACAAAGTGCGGAATGCGAATCCCGGGCAACTCAATCCGAGTTCCAGTCGTCGATCATCTGGGTTGTGCCGACATAACTCCGGGTGCCGTTGAGAGTGCCCGCGGGCACGGCGTCGGAGCTGCCATCGGCTGCGCTCACCACCGTGCGCTGGGTTTGCCAGTCATAGTTGTGAACGGGTGCGGATTCATTGGGCGGGGCAAATGCCAGCATTGCGGGCGTCAACAAAGTGGGGATGATTTCAATCATGGCTGTCTTTGGTTGTTCCGTGTCTCGGGAAAATGCTCCGAAAACGGAGCAAATCTGATGAAAAGCCGTGTCATCGTCAAGCTCCGAATACGGAGCAATGGCGGCAGACAGGCAAAATCTCGTCGGAAAGCGCGTGCGCACCCTGCGCATGACGGCCGGTCTGTCGCAGGAGGCTTTCTCCGCCCGCCTGCAGCTCGCGGGCTGGGACCTCAGCCGGGCCGGCTTGTCCAAGATCGAGGCCGGTCTGCGCCGGGTCAACGACGCGGAACTCTGGGTGTTGGCCGGAACGCTTGGCGTCGGAGTCCGCGATCTCTACCCGTCACGGCCGCGAGGCGTTTCGGAGGTCCTGCGTCAGGGGCGGAGTTGACCGGTTCGGAATCGCACCGCCCCCCCCGGATTGACGTCCTTCGTCAAACGAGTTGCTCCAACTCCGCGACCAGGGTCTCCAGTTTCTGCCAGCCCGCGCGCTTGCGGATGGCATCGCGCAGGCTGCCGATCAGCCGCTGCCTGCGTTCCCTGACGGTCTCGGGCTTTTCGGTGTCAGGTTCGGGCGGCAGGATTTCGATCACGGCTTCGGTGACCTCGATGGCAGTGGGTTGCCGGCCCTCGGCCAGTTCCACCGCCTTGCTCCAGGCGTCGGCCCGCTGCTGCGGCTCGGGCAGCTTCAGTAGCGGCCGAACCTGCGATTCTGTGACCGGGAAAACGTTACCAATTGGTAACGTTTTCAATTCCGCGAAACACTGGCTGGCGCGCATCAGGCGGCTGGCATGAACCTTGGACATGCCTGCCACGCTGCGGCAGTAGTCTTCCCATGTGGCGTGCCCACCGGCTCGCCAGAGCCTGCCATCATGGATGTGTAGCAGTGCCTCACCAGCATCGGCGAACGCTTCGACACCTTTGCGCACGATCTTGTCCAGACGCCTGAACTCGGACTTGTCCTCCAGGGTCATTTCGTTGGCTCCGTCTGTTTTTTCCTTCTTGCCGGAAACCGGTCTGAGTTCGGTGGACGGCATCATCTCGTCTTTGCGGTAATCGTGGAAGGCCTTGGGAAACTCCCGGACCTTGAGCGCTTCGTCCGGCCACTCGTCCCAGTCGCCGCCGTGGGAATTCCTCAGGCGGAAAACTTCGCCGTTCCTCAATGGGTTGCGCCCGAGCTGTTTGAGGAAGAACGCCACGCCGTTTTTCCGGCAGTGATCGCGCAGCTCCTCCGCCCATTCGAGCGCGAAGGGCCGGGTGAATTTCAGGCCCGATCCGGATTCGCCGCCGACAATCACCCAGTCGATGCCCTTGAGGTTGAGCTTGGAGGGCGGGATGCGCTCCCACAGAGGCTCGATCGACAGGCCGCGGATGTGGGCCTTCACCTTTTTCAGGTCCGCCAGGCGTGCGAGGTTTTCCTCATCCGTTCCGGTCAGGGTGGTCATGGCGCACACGTTGGGCGGAAAGCCGCCGATCTCCTCCGCGAACCTGACCATCGTGCCCGGGCGCTTGGTGAGCCAGAGCCACAGGTGGCGCTTGCCACCCTCCGAGCTGATCGCCGGCATGAGGTCGGATTTCAGAAACGGGAAATCCGCCCTGGTGCTGAGGGCGTCACCCATGTCCGAGACGAAGATCAGGCGCGGCAGCCGATCCTTCCACGGGGTCTTGGGGTTGCTTTGTCCCAGCAGATCCGGAAGCGCGGCCGTCTCAGCTGAGCGCCCCTCGAATCGGGTGAGGGCCTCGAAAATCGGCGCATGACCGATGTGCCCATCGTAATCCGGGACCAGCAGTTTCTGCCCTTTGTTCAGGTGCAGGGTCGCCGCATAGCAGGTGATGGACTGGCGAATGGCCTTCTCCGCCGCCTCAGCCGCCTGCTTGCCGTGCTCGCGCCTCACCCGATCCAGAAACAGCTCCCTCAGATGCCAGATGTTGGTGGTATTGACGGCATTCTTATGTCCGTGCTTGGGGCGGCGGATTTCTGCGTAGGCCTTGTTGACCAAATCCTTGTAGATCGCGCGGCTGTCAATGCGCGAGCCGGTGTCCACCACGGCCGAGTCGATGGCTTCAAGCACCTTGCCGGGTGAGGGAAACAGTTCGCAGCCGCCACAGCCCATGATCGGGTTCAAAGTGGTGTCGGCCCATTGGATGGCAGTGGATTCAGACATAAAAAGGAGGGAAGATCACGGCCAGGCTATCGGGCTGGCACCCGCCACGTCAAACGGGCCGAAACGGAAAAGTTCTTCCACTTCGGCTTGGAGGCCTTGCCAAAATATCCCCTTGCTTGGATGCGACAGGCGCAAGTGGCCAAAAAACAACCACGATCAAACGATCAACCCAACCCTGCGGATCTGGGGGACTACCGTTTGATTCCCGTCGGCGGCACCGGCACGCGCGTTCCGGTCGCGCAGCTGCCCGTTCCGGCGCTGCTTCCCAGAATCCGCCCCGAGCCATCGCGGCGGGTGCGGGTCATGGTGCCGTTGCCGAAGGTGGTTTCGCTTCCGGCCAGACGGCCCGAGGCATTGCGGAATTGCGTCCGGGCACCGCTGCCGAACCGAGTGGTGGTGGTGCTCGCGCTGCCGGTAAGGCTGCCGTTCCCTTTCCGGTAGGTGGTCCGTGAACTGCCACCGGGACTGGTCGTGGTGCTGGCGCTGCCCGTCACCCGGCCGCTGGCATCGCGGTAGGTGGTGTGGGTGTTGACGCCGCCGCTGGCCTGCGTGGTGGCGGTGCCAATGATGCGTCCCGAGGCATCGCGGATCACCGCCCGCTCGCTCCCGCCGGCCTGTTTCTGGCGCTCGATGGTCTGGACGATCCGCCCGGAGGAGTCACGGACCACCTCGCGACAGGTCTGGGCGGGGGAAGCGGTGGCTAGGGCAAACGAGAACAGGGCGGGGAGGAGGATCGCCTTCATGGGAATTGAGACCGCCGGAGACGGGGATTCATTCGATTCGGCCTCCCATCAAAAGATCCAAAATCTCAGAGCCTACCCCCACATTTGTCCCACCCCGGGTGGTAGAAAAGGGAGCGCTGACGCTGAAATTCTGAAATTCCGACCGCTATGATCCGCCGCTCCTTCTTCCAGACCCTCGCCGCCGCACTGCTGCCGCAGCCGGTAATTGCCGCGGCAAAGACCGTGCAACCCGGTTGCGAGCCATCCGCACGCGCCTTGCAAAACCCGGCCCCCATCCAGGATCCCGAATGGCTGCAGGAGTGGCGGGAAATCCCGAAGCTGGAGGTCTTCGCCAAAGACCTGCCCTACCATGAAGATCCCCATCAGCGGGAGCTTGGCGAAATCATTCTGCGGCACATCGGCGAAGGCACTCCGTTTACCTTCCGATACACCGGCGGCTCCGACCCGGGCGCTCTCCGCACCGTGCTGCCCACTCTGTTGTTCTATCCCGACTACTGGAACTACTACCAGTCCCGCGTCGATGACCCCGGTGAGATCACCGATGCCGCACAAATGCCGATCTATCTTCTCGGCTGGTGTCAGACCCGCCAAGCCGCCCGCACCTTCCGGCTCGACCGGATGGCGCAGACGCCTCCGCCTTCTTCCCGAATCACCGGCTTGCCGTGCGTTTAGCCTTCACAACTATCAGATTTGCCGCTTTGGTTCGTCCACTGAACATCCCGGGAATCCTGCACTGACAATCCGTTTCTCATGTCCGCAAAAACCAAGCCACGAAAAGCGCCGAAGCCCACGGTTCTCCGCGACTTCTTCGGTTCTCTTGACGAGAAAACCAAAAACCTGCTGCTGCTCTCGCTGAACATGGAGGCGAATTCCGAACTCACAAACCGCGAGAAGCAGGAGAAGCTGGAGGCTGAGTTGATCCGAAGAACGAAGTAAACCCTGTGCCATGATCTTCGAGCGTCTCACTCTGCACAACTTCCAGCGTTACGGCGGCAGCAACACCATCGAGTTTCCCGACGACGAGGATTCTTCGCTGATTGTGGTGCTTGCGCCCAACAATACCGGAAAAACCACCATTCTCCGCGCCATCGAGTTTCTTTTTTATGGTTCGCTTTGCGGCGAGTCTCGGGAAACCGCATGGAAGCTCGTCACCGATGTCGTGCGGGATGAAACGAAACCCGGCACCGAGGTCAAGGCGTGGGTGGAAGCGCGGCTCAGGCTGCCCAACGATGAAGTCATGACCGTGCGGCGCCAGATCGTCGCAAGGCGTCCGACCGAAGCCCATTGGATGGCCGAGCCCCCGAAGTTGTTGTGGAAGAAGACAGACGGTCCTAACGATAAGTTCGCCGCGGATGATGACGGGCACTTGCAGGTCAAGATCGACAACGCGGTGCCGCAGGACCTGTTCTCGTGGTTCTATTTCCATGGCGAACCCGCCAAGGGGCGGATGGGACATGGCGCGAGCGCCGGAGTTCTCGAACCGTTGAAAAAGGTTATCCAGATCCGCCGATGGAAGGATGCCCGTAACAATCTGGAGGCCGTCATCAAGTCCCTGCGTCAACAGGAGGCGAAGGAGGCGGGGGCGAACCGGGCTTACATCGAAGCACGGAACAGGGAGGGAGTCGTCCACCGCGGCCTGGAGAACAACCGGCTTGAGCTGAATGAACTGAAGAAGGCTCATTCCGATCTTGTCCGGGAGAAGGCGCAGCTTGAGGCGGATCTGGAGGAAGTCAGTGCGAAGGCCACGGCATCCCAGGAGCTTCATGCCCAGCTCCAGAAACACAAACTGAACGAGCAGAAAGCAGAACGTGCCGTGATAGACGCGGATGCGGCTCTTTCCGATTTGGTCCGGTCCACACTGGGCATTCCCTTGCTTGCGCCTTCCTTCGGACCGGTGGACCAGCATCTGAAGGAACTGCGAAACCGCAACCTGCTTCCAGCCGATGTCAGCCGGGGCTTCATCGAACGCCTGCTCAAGAGAGCCAACTGCGTCTGTGGCACCTGTCTTGATGAGGAGAAGCGGGCGGAACTCGAACGCTATCTTGGCAAGACCCTGGAGGCCCAGACCAATCAGGACCTGGTGGCTCTGGCGAATGTGCTTGAAGGCGGCGAAGCAAGTGCGTTGCGGAAGAAGGCCTCGGCATTCGCCGGACGCCTTGCGAAACTCAAGGCAGAGAAGAGTGACGCACTGACATTGCTTGCGAATGCGAAAGCGGCCATCGAGGGGCTGAATCCGAAGATCGAGGCGGCATCCATCAAACGCTTTTCCGAGTTGGTGGACGCCGTTCGCGGGGTGGAACTGAAGATCAAGCAGAACGAATCCGCACAACGGGAGAAGGAAAATTCAATCCGCACCCAGGAAAGCGCGCTGAAGGGCATCGCATCGGAGATTGAGAAGGCCCGTCCCAAACGCGGTGCGGGCAAGATCGAGGAGATCTCCAAGGCCATTTCCCTGGCGGAAAAGGTCCGCGAAAAACTGGCGGAAGGTGAATCCGCTTTCCGGCAGGCGGTCCACGGAATTCTTCAGGAGCGGCTCACCCACTACTTCGGCGTGGCCACGAGCGGGAACACCGCATGGATCGACCGGGAGACTTTCCTGCCTTCCATGCACGACCGGAACCATCTGGTGGTCACCCATCCCGGAGGAGGAGAACAGCAGGTGCTGCATCTCGCCTTCGTCATCGCCTTGGCCGAACTCCGCACTGCCATCAACGAGGACATGACAGCCGTCGGCCTTGGGGGACGGCTTTTGGGCGACCAGTCCTTCGTGTTGGATTCTCCCTTCACCAGCGCCGACCCGAACTTCATGAAAGCCATCGCCGAGTTCCTGCCAGGGAAAGCACCCCAGATGCTGCTGCTTCTCGCGAAACAGAACTGGCCCGATAACGTGCGGGAAACCAGGAGGCCACCGACATCAAATCTGCGTAACGTCGGGCAGGTTCAGTCTGCTTGGCTCAATTGAGCTCGTCCAATCAGTTTATTCCATTCCATGAATATCACCGAGTCGCCATTTCTCGCCGTGCCGGTGAGTGATTGGCTTTGCTCGAACGATTTGGCTTTCGCGATTTTCGACGGATACCCTGTCTCTCCCGGCCATGTCCTTGTCACCACCCGCCGCATTTTCGAAACTTGGTTCGACGCCACCGACGAGGAACAGGCCGCGATGATGGCTTTGGTGAAGGAAGCCAAACGCCTGCTCGACCTCCGACTCGACCCGAAGCCCGATGGCTACAACGTCGGATTCAACTCTGGCGCTGCTTCCGGCCAGACGGTGCTACACGTCCACATCCACGTCATCCCACGCTATCTCGGCGACATGCCCGATCCACGCGGCGGTGTCCGCC
The DNA here is from genome assembly GCA_041686775.1 of Luteolibacter sp. Classification (GTDB taxonomy): domain Bacteria; phylum Verrucomicrobiota; class Verrucomicrobiia; order Verrucomicrobiales; family Akkermansiaceae; genus Luteolibacter. Next base: position 337,379 of record JAWLDG010000001.1, read on the forward strand.
ATGTCATTCCGGACAAGGGAAACTACTTTACCGGAAAGAGTGCGAAATCCACCCCGCCTTCATCACTCGCCCTTAGCACCGGCCATCCCACGGCACCGCTCTGGAAAAGCATCGGCCCGCGCGTTTCCGCCGCGGCGGAAATCGACCTCCTCGCCTCCTTCATCCAGCCATCCGGCCTCGATCTCATCCAGCAATCGATCTTCGCCGCCCTCCGCGCCGAGGCCCGGATTCGCATCCTCGTCGGCGATTACCTCTACATTACTTCCGCCGAGGCCCTCCGCCGCTTGATCGGCTGGATGTCGCTGGCCGCCGACATCGGGGAAAACTGCTCGCTCGAAGTCCGCCTCACGGAAATCACGAAGCTGCCCTCCAGGCCCGACTCCTTCCACCCGAAGGCCTGGCGCATCATCGATTCCTCCGGCGGCCTGCTCGTCGTCGGCAGCAGCAATCTCTCCAAGGCTGCGCTCGAAACCGGCGTTGAGTGGAACCTCATCGGCCAGACCACCGGCTCGGAGCCCATCGATCACGATCTCGCCTGCGCCTTCACCGATCTCTGGCAGCAGGCCACGCCGCTCGATGAAGCCCTCGTCGCCCGCTACGCCGAGCACGCCAAGGAGGCCCACCGGAAATTCATCCCACCGGAATCCATCGATCTCCCCACGATCCTCCACCCGCCGCGCCCGTGGCAGGCGAGCGCGCTGGACTCCCTCGATCAGATCCGCTCGAACCACTACCGCCGCGCCCTCGTCGCCGTCGCCACCGGCCTCGGGAAAACCTGGCTCGCCGCCTTCGATGTGCTCGCCGTCGGCCAAGCCCTCCAGCGCCCTCCCCGCGTCCTGATCATCGCCCACCGCGCGGAGATCCTGATCCAGGCCGAGGCCACCGTCCGCACCGCGATGCAATCGGAATGGGACGAAACCCGCGTCAGCTGGTATCTCGGCGCGAACAGCGACATGCGCGGCGATCTCGTCGTCGCGTCGGTCCAGAAACTCACCCGACCCGAAGGCCTCGCCGAGCTGGACCGCCAGCGCTTCGACTACGTCGTCATCGACGAAGTCCACCACGCCCAGGCCCCCAGCTACCGGCGGGTCATGGCCCGGCTGAATGCCACCTTCACCCTCGGACTCACCGCCACCCCGGAGCGCACCGATGGCGTGGACGTGGCTTCGCTCTTCGACGACGTGCTGGCGTGGCAGGCCACCGTCGGCGATGGCATCGCGGAAGGCTCGCTGGTTCCCTTCCACTATCTCGGACTCAAGGACGATGTGGACTTCGAGCAAATCCCGTGGCGCAACGGCCGCTTCGATCCCAGTGCGCTGGAGGAGAAACTCGAAAACAGCGAGCGCATGGAACGCCTGTGGACCGCATGGCAGGCCGATCCCGATGCCCGCACGCTCGTCTTCTGCTGCTCCCGCCGCCACGCGCTCTACACCCGCGACTGGCTCCGCCGCCGCCATGTCCGTGCCGCCGCCGTGTTCTCCGGCTCCGGCGGCGATCGACGCAGCGACAGCCTCAACGCCTTCATCGATGGCAAACTCCAGGCCCTCTGCGTGGTCGATCTCTTCAACGAAGGACTCGACGTCCCGGACGTGGACCGCGTGGTCATGCTGCGCCCCACCGAATCCAAGGTCATCTTCCTCCAACAACTCGGCCGGGGCCTCCGCGCCGCGGACGACAAGCTGCGGCTGAAGGTCATCGACTTCGTCGGCAATCACCGCGTCTTCGCCAGCCGCCTCACCCACCTGCTTTCGCTCGGCAACAAGTCCGCGACCTGGACGCACCTGAAAAAATTCCTCAAAGGCGGCACCCCGGATCTGCCCGAGGGCTGCCTGCTCGACCTCGAAGTCGAGGCCAAGGAACTGATGCTGCGCCTCCTGCCCAACACCGGCTCGGCCGTCGTGGAAGCCTACCGCAGCATGCGCGACGAACTCGGCCGCCGACCATCGCCCAGCGAGCTGTTCCACCACGGCTACCTGCCCCGCACCCTCGCCGCCCGCTTCGGTTCCTGGTTCGGCTTCATCGCCGAGGAAAACGATCTCACCGAAAGCGAGCGACAGGTCTTCGCCTCCTTCGAATCATGGCTCGCCATGCTGGAGGGCACCAACCTCAACAAATCCTACAAGATGGTCGTCCTGCGCGTGCTGCTGGATCGCGATGCGCTGTGGGACGGCATGGAAATCGAAAAACTCGCCGCCGCCTGCCGCGAGTTCCTCCTTTCCCACCCGACGCTCCGCCACGACCTGCCCCCCACCCAGCAGTTCCCCGATCCCGCCCAGGCACCGATCCAATCATGGGCCGCATGGTGGCTGGAATGGCCGCTGTCCCGCTGGATGGATGAGCAGGCCGGGCGGCAATGGTTCAAGCGCGAGGGCGAGCGTTTCTTCGCCGCCTTCCCGTGCCCGGAAAATCTCCGGCTCGACTTCGAATCGATGACCGCCGAGCTGGTGGACTACCGTCTCGCCCACTATGCGAAAACCCGCATCGAGAAATCTGCCGAACTCACCGCAGGCCGCTTCGTCGCCAAGGTCAGCCATTCCGGCGGCAAACCCATCCTGCGGCTCCCCACCGTCGAGGAACTGCCCGGCCGCCCCATCGGCCCGACGACCGCCACCCTGCCCGATGGCAGCCAGTGGGTGTTCAAGTTCGTCAAGATCGCCTGCAACGTCGCCTCACCGCTTGGCAGCGAGGAAAACCAGATCCTCCCGCTCCTCCGCGGCTGGTTCGGCGAAAACGCCGGGGCTCCCGGCACCAACTACCAGGTCGCCTTCACCCGGACCGAGTCCGGCTGGGCCGTCGAACCCGTCGCCGTCGCCACCCCCTTGCGAGTCGTGGACGCCAGCCCCGACGCCGGGGAAAGCGACGAACCCGAAACCCACGAGCTCCCCGGCTTCGTCGAGGCCCCCGCCGCCAAGGAAAAATTCACCCGCCTCGTCCCCGTCTACAGCCTCGAAGCCGCCGCCGGCCTATGGAGCCCGGAAAGCAGCCCCGAGGAAATCGGCTGGGCCGAGGCCCCCGGAACTTCTATCAAACCCGGCATGTTCATCGCCCGCGTCCGCGGTCACTCGATGGAACCGAAGATCAAGGACGGCTCCTGGAACCTCTTCCGCCCCTGCCCGGCAGGCTCCCGCGAGGCCCGCATCGTGCTCGTCCAGTTCAACTCCATGGGCGTCCCGGAAAACGGCGGCCGCTTCACCGTGAAGAAATACCACTCCGCCAAGACGGTTTCCGAAGACTCGTGGCAGCACGACCGAATCGAACTCCTCCCCCTGAACCCGAAATACGATCCCATCCCCGTGGCTGCGCACGAAGGCCCGGAGATGGTGGTGGTCGGCGAATGGGTGGCATCAATCAACTTGCCTGAATCATGATCGGGATCATCCCACAGGTTTGATGCAGTGTTTTCTGTGGTGCCAGTCAAAGTATTCTACAGCGGGGCGGATTCGCGCATTCTCATGGAAATAAAGTGGTTTCCTGTCGCTGGAGGCGAGACTGCGCCCATGGGGTGATGATTCGGAGAAGCGGCCAACGGCCACATGAATGAGAAAGTGGTCACCTTTGGGTATAGCGGTCCAGAGGCCTTGGTCGAACATCCAATGCGCATCCGGGGTGAGGGCGAGTCCGTTGCGTGGATCATTGTTACCGGAAACGGCGTGCTGGTGGATATGGGCAGCCTGGACGACGGAGGTGGTTTCGGTGTCAAGTCGGTATCCTGTGAGTGCGCAGGTGAAGTAGTAGCCGGAAAGAACGTCCGACTTGAAGCGGGAGTCACGTCCCATCTTCTGACGCGCCTTGAACTCGTTGGCTTCTTGGCGCAGGGCAGCGATTTCCGCGGTCTTTGGCACGGGCAGGCCGAGGCGAGCGCATAGCATGACCTGCTCCCTGGGGGTGAAGTAGATCGTGACCAGTGTCTCACGCGCCTTGCGGCGGAAATGCGAATCTTGGAGGCAGACGAAAAGATCCGGGTCGAGCGAGCACAGACGGGTGGTCGCCTTGGCTTGAGACGGTTGCCCGTCTGGGGTGAAGCGTTCCCATACCTTGTCGCCGCCGAGGGCGTGGAAGGGCATGGGGATGTCCGGCTGGTTGCGCTGGCGTTCGAGGACCAACTCCCAGTAGTCGCGGAAGCGGGAGACGAGTCTAACATCGTATTTCACCCAGCCGTCGGAGATGTCGCCAAACTCGATCAGGTCGATCACCGTCAGCAGCATCAGCGGCTTGTGTGGAGCAATGCCCCGGGCCGTGGTGCGGGCGGCGTTCAGGTTGGCGAGTTTTCCAAGCCAGTCATCAAAGCTCATTGTTCTCCGTTGTTTATTGGGTTTTTGATCTTTGTTTCATCGTCTTGAGAACCCTCCCGAGGCGCATACGTTCGCACAACGATGCGGCATCTTCTGAATCGCTGCATTCAATGAACTCAACCGGCCATTCCGTTTCATTGAGTGCTTTGGAAGAGAGTCCCATTTGCCAGAGGGCAGCTATTCTATGAATGCCATCAAGAACGTCCAGGATAGACGAAAGGGGCAGGCTTATTGTGCCAAATTCAGAACCGTAAGGGATATCGAGCGATTTGAATTTCATTCCTTTTTTGATGGAAATTACCAGCGACGGAAGATGTGGGATGGCTCCTTCTGCCAGCCAATGATTGGCCAGTCTGCGGACACGCGGATGGCACAAGCGTAATCCGCTACCATGTGTTGCATCAACCGCAAACGACCCAAGGCATATAAGAATGGTCTTCAATGACCAGTTTGCGATGAATTGCTGACGGCCGCTTTTCCGCAGTTGGATGGCAAGGAATTCGAGTGTGGGTTCTCCATTCATTTCAGTGAAACGGCAATGGCAGGCGACCGCCGGCTCTTGGGCAGCCTGTGGCAAACGATGCAGCCGAGCTTGGATATTTTGTCATGGGACCCGTGAAACGATTTATTCGGTGCGCTCTCATCTGCTTATTGGCTTCGGCTGCCATTCGCTCCAATGAAGTCCGCACCCAAGCGGATACCACCGGGTTTTCCACCAGGGTATCGGTGGAGATCACGTGGATGATTTTTTTCCGTTCGACGAGGGGCAGTTCGCTGATGGCCATCCAGATCAACTGGAGGACGGCGGTGGAGTCCTTGCCGCCGGAATAGCCGATGATCCAGGGGACGGGGTCGGCGAGGTAGAGTTCGCGGATTGCGTCACACAGCGCGGCGATGGCCGGCTTGAAGCCGGACTCGCTGAAGACGGAGTAGCGGGCGGCCTTGGGCGGCGAGTCGTCGCCGAGCGGCAGGGACGGCTGGGAGGTCGGGGATTTCTTCTTGGCGGGCATGGGTGGGAGCGAGCGATGATTACTGGGCGAAGGATGGGGCGGATCAGTCCTTGGGCAGGCGGCCGGAACGGGCCTCGATCTTCTTTTCCTCGGACTTCACGCGGCGTTCGAGCTTCTTGATGTCTTCTTCAGGCGGAAGCTCTTCGGGTTTGATACCCCGCTGTCCAAGCATTTCACGGACACTGCGGTTGTTCTGAATGTGCTCACGTGTGATGGAGGTTTCGCCCTGTAAATCGGCCTGCTGGACGTTGTGGTTCGTCATTTCCGTCGCCAGATTCTTGGCGGCGATAGTCAGAGTGGGAAGGAAGTCGGCCAAGGGGCGGGTCTGGGTAATGCCGAACTTGTCCTTCATGGCTTGAGTGGAGTGCCCGCCGAAAAGAGCGGCATCACCTTTGGAGCGGATACGTCCGAACCCGGCATCATCAACTCCACGCTCGAAGATGTTGTCCGAAAGTGCCTTTTCGGATGCCCGGAGCTTGTCGCGGGCTTCAAGCCGCCCCAACAGACGCAGACGCTCCTCGATCAACTCCTGCTTGCGGGTTTGGAGGGCGAAGTAGCTTTGGGCGAACGCGATAGGCTCCTTCCGGGGGTCGCCATTCTGGGCGATCAGGTAGCAGGCGTAGCGGGTGAGCATAAAGTCCTCAATGGAGCGCTCCGCGCCACTGCCCAGGGTGACCATTTTCGTGACGCCACGAAAATGGTGTTCAGGATCGTAACCCGTTGTTTTACAGGACTCTATGGCGCGCTGAATGGGAGTCATGAAGTTCTCCCAGCGAGCATAGCCAAGGGGTTCCTGGAGATCCCGGGCAAACCAGAATTCGAGTTCCTTGTCCTCCGGGTGTGTCTGGGCCAGTTGGTCGAAACGACTTTGCAGATTGACGATGAGCGAATTGTCCATGGAGGTGAATCAGGCTTTGTCTTTTCTGAGATGTGCGTCCTCCACCTTTTGCTCCTCGGCATCGAGCGGCAAGCCGAGCGACTTCTTGATGACGTTGGTGGTGAGGATCACGTTGGTGGTGACTTTGGAAACCTTGCCGCCGATGAGCGCACGGCCTTCCCAGAGCTTGGCGTTGGAGCGGGACCAATCGATTTTTTCCAGCGCGGCGAGCTTTTTTTTCCAGTCCTTCGGGTGCCGGGTGAGCAGGGTGTTGCCCGCCTTGCCGATGGCCTGCAGGGCGATGCCGTGGGAGTGGATGAAGCCCTCGCGCAACTCCCTGGCTGGGACTCTGCCTTCACGCACCTGATTCCAAGCTGGAAAATGCGATGCCACCTCGGCCCAGAATTCACGTGCTATTTTTGCGTCATCCAACAAGTTTCCTGTGGCCACTCCTGATACCAAATCCGCGCAGGCATTGCAGAACGCCGAGAGGGTAAAGAGCTTTCGGGAGTTGCGTGATAAGGATGACTTTTCCATGTCGACGATTTCCCGAAATGCGTCCGACTTCAGAATCACCAGCTTGGCCAGCTTCGCCTTATCGCTGCGGTGATCGTAGAGGAGCCCGAGTGAGCGGCTGGGACGGATTGCATGGCGGTTCAGGTCGGCAAACATCTGCTGACAACGCTCCAAACCGATATCCAGGAAAAAAACGACCGCGATGGTTTCGTGTGCCAGTTCCGGTCTTTGATCCAGCGCTTCGATAATCGCAGCACGCCGGTGCTGCCCGTCATTGATGATGAAACGAGCCTCCATCGGAACCTTCAACAATCCGAGGCGGTCCTGCTTGGGCAATGGCTCGAACTGGACATTTGAATCAATAGACACCGTCAACGCCGAGAAGACGTAGTCATCCGGATTATCGAGCACATATCCCGCCATCTCGGGAATCCGTGCCTTGTTGAGGATGCGTTGCGCCCGAAGTTCGGCGGAAAGCTCGTCCTCATCGAAAATGGAGATTTGGCGCAACATTCTCAGGCTCCACATCGCCACGTAGTATTCACGGCTCGCTTGAAGCCCGCGAATGACGGGGAAAATAAGGAGTGGTTCTGTGTCCATGACGTGAGCGGGATTTGAGATTGAACCGGACGCCGAAGATGGTTCACTCCGGCAAGCCGTGATCGCTATTCCGTGAAGCAGAAATCTCCGATACGTTAAATTCTGGCAAGAAAATAACGTAAAATTTGCCAATGATGCCCACCAAACCCGTCTATCTTGACTGTAACGCCACCACACCCTTGGACCCCGCGGTTCGCGAGGTGTTGTTTCACTATCTGACGGAAGAATTCGGCAACGAAGGCAGCCGGACCCATGAATACGGAGCTCGCGCCAAACAGGCGGTGCAGAAGGCCCGTGACCAGGTGGCGGCGGTGGTGGGGGCCAAGCGTGACGAAGTGATCTTCACCAGCGGGGCGACGGAGTCGAACAATCTGGCGATTCTCGGGCTGGCGGCACACGGGATGGAAACCGGCAGGCGTCACCTGATCGGCACCCGCATCGAGCACAAGGCGGTGCTGGAACCGCTGGAGGAGATGGAGAAGCAGGGCTTCGAAGTGACCTGGCTTGGCTGTGATGGGCAGGGGCGCGTGAAGGCGGAAGAGCTGGAAGCCGCACTCAGGCCGGACACGCTGCTGGTTTCCATGATGGCAGCGAACAATGAGACGGGAATCCGACAGCCGCTGGATGAGATTTGTTCCGTTCTGGAAGGACACGATGCCTACTTTCACACGGACGCCGCACAGGCATTCGGCAAGGATCTGGGACCCTTGCGCAAGGGTCGGATCGATCTGATTTCGGTGAGCGGACACAAGATATTCGCTCCGAAGGGAGTTGGAGCCCTCATCATGCGCCGACGCGGCTATGAGCGGATACCGCTCAAGCCATTGATCCACGGCGGCGGTCAGGAGCGCGGGCTGCGGCCGGGGACACTGCCGGTCGCCTTGGTGGCGTCGCTCGGTGCGGCAGCGGATGTGGCGCTGAAGGACCACGAGAAGCGACGCAAGCATTGCAGGAAACTCAAGGAGGCTGCGTTGAAGGCTTTGACCCCACTATCGCCACGCATCCACGGCCGACCCGAGGAAACGATGGACCATGTGTTGAACCTCGCCTTTCCCGGAATCGACTCCGAGGCACTGATCGTGGCGCTGAAGGATCTCGTCGCGATTTCCAACGGCTCGGCATGCACCAGCAGCAGCTATACTCCGAGCCATGTGATCAAGGCGATGGGTTACAGCGATGACGATGCCAACGAGGCGATCCGGCTGAGCTGGTGCCACCTGACGCCGGATGTGGATTGGGAGGCGGTAACGGCTCGGGTGAAGGAGCTGCGTTGACTCCATTCTCAGGCCTCCGTCGCCTTGGGATCTCTGGGGCGGAAGTATCCAACAATGCTGTTCTTCGGGTCACGCACGCACCATTGGACATGGGTCTTGTCCATGAGTTTCGAACCTGTAAAGAGCTCATGACCTTCGAAGAAGGGCGCGCGGACGGTATGATACGCAGCAAGACCTTCGGCTGAGCGAGTCTCGTGAAGGAAGTTCAGAACTGCACAGTCCAAGTGACGTTTAACCAGATCCACGTCTCCTTGGTATCCGGGTTCGTTAACCGGGAGTGGGATGCTGGAGATTTCACTCAGACGGCGAAACCCGTCGAAAGCCACTTTCACAAGTTCTTGGCTCGATTCTTCTGCAAGATCCAAACAGTTTCCCGGGTCGATGATTGCTCCAACAACAGCCGGAGTTTTGATTTTTTTGGATTTCGATCTGGCAAGCAGCGTTGCCCAGGAAAGCGCTCTCGCGGGGTTGTTTTCCCAAAAGTATGCCCCCGATCCGAGCCAGTCGTAACTGTTTGTGCTTGAACGGATTTCCGCATTACCAGCGAGGATTGACTCTGCGACTTTCTTGTCGCATCCGTGATAACCAAGGACGAAACTGGGAATTCTCATCCACCGTAGCGCTTGGACAGACGACCAGCTTGGGTGGCAAAGCCGTGTTCGACGAGAAAGGATTTGGCATTCCCCTCTTTGATCAAGCGCCCGACGAGTTCATTGATCTTGCGCGCTTCCGCCTTTCGATCATCACTTCGGGAACTGTTGGACTTTTCCTTGGGCACGTCGGTAGCAAAGCATGCCTATCCCCGGCTGACGAGCGGAATTTACGGGCGGTTTAGCGCTTTTCAGCTCTTACGGTGTTCACCGGATCCTGGCATTCCAAACTTCCTTCGAAGGTCCGTAGCCGATGGTTTCCTCGCGCAATCCGAGTCTGCGGAGTTTCGCGCTGAAGCGGTCCATCTTCGGCCGATCCGGGTGATCCTTGGCCAGGAAGCGCTCCTTGAAGAACAGCAGTTGGTGTTCCGGCCCGGTGGTGTGGTCGATCACGGTAACGAAAAGGCGCTTGAGGTCGATCTTGATACGGGTGAGCAGCTCGGGAAGCGGGGATTGATCGAAGTCCTTGTAGTAGTGGAAGGTCAGCTTGCGGGAATGCAGGTGGATCTTGATGAGGTCGGCCTCTCGCGGATTGCCGTAGAGTCGAGCGGCGCATTCGACATAGACGCGGAGGATTGCGGGCAACTCGTCAAGCAAGCTGCGGTGAATGGTGAAGTGGCCTTCATTGGGATCGAGGTGTCCGAAGTCGAGTTGGGCGGCGGCGATCTCCAGCTCGTCCTCGTCGCCGGCGGCGAACATGAGTTCGCGCGCCTTTTCCTCGGCGTTGGTGTAACTGCCAAAGAAGGAGCGGAGGTCGCGCTGGAGGCGAAGCGATAGCTGGTTGAAGGGAATCTTGCGGCGGAGTTGGGCTGCGGCGATGAAGACAAGCAGGTCTTCCTTTCGTCTCAGACGTGCGGCAGCAAAGGTGGGTTCACCAAAGCGGTCGATGAAGAGTTGGAGAGCGCGCGGCAGTGAGCCGCAGGCCTGGCGGACTTCCGAAAGGCGGTCGAACTCCTCGTCCCGGGGCATGCGGCCGAGTTCGAGCACACATTCCCAATAGGCATCGAGAAGTTCGCGGTGGGTATCGTAGGGATCGCGCTTCGCCTTGAGGGCGCGGAGCAAACCGAGTTTTCGCGAGAGCGATTCCCAGTCGATGAAACGACGCGATCGCTGGGCGAGAAAATCGTGGAGATCCGCCGTGTCGCGAAAGACCAAGTAGATGCCGAGGCCTACCGGAACAGCCTCGGTATGCAAAGTGTCTTCGATGAGTGCCTGAATTTCAGACGGCTCGAAGAACTTCTGAAAGGTGTCGCGGGAGGTGATGACCCCATCGCCGTATGCCTGGATTTCGTCGTAGGCTTCCTGACCTGCGATGAGTGTTGAAACGAGCAAAGCGCGTCGGGCATGATTCCACGCATCCAGCAATGCTTCCACGCGCTCAGCTGGATCTTCGATCACGTTGAGGACGAAGCCGAGGTTCACCACGTCGGCGGATCGTTTCAGCGCATCCGGCGCATGAACCGGATCCCAGCCGTAGGACTCATGGCCGAGCTTGCCGATGGCCTCCACATCCCCTCCGTAACCGCAGCCGTAATCGAAGAATGATTCGCCGCGTCGGAGCTGGCCGACCTCCAACAGGGTTTTGACGGGTTTGGAGATTTCGCGGCGGACCAACGCGGTCTTGTGGCGGTGGATCTTCTTCTTTGGCGCGGTAGTGGCCGGCTGCGTTTTATCGCCGGATTCAACCAGGCGGTGCCCTTTGAATCCGAGACCCTTTTCCGCAAGGATGCGCTCCCAGTTGATACGGAACCCAATTCGGGCGGTGTCTTCCAATAAGCCGGCAGCCTCCTCCTGTCGCGTGAGCTTGGCAAATTTTCCGTGCAATGGATGCTCTGGCGGCAGGAATGTTTCCTTGCGGTGGAGGATCGGAGGGTTCGGGCGGCCACGGTAATCGTCGCGGCGGGTTTTTCCTGTGATGAGATCCACAATTACTGCTTCCGCCAGCGCCGGGTGCGGACGCTTCTCGAACTCTGGATAAGCAAGAAACGAGATCTTCGGCGAGGAGGTGTGGAATTTCAGCAGGTTGAATTCGGGGCCGATTTCAAGGCGCTTTCGCAGCTCCGCCACAGTGATGCGGAGAAGGGATGGAACCTCCGGGCAGTCACCGGGATCGAGCAGATACACCGCTCCGGGCAGGCGCTTTCCGTAAGGCAGCGCGTCGAGGGCCTGGCGGTATTCGGCGGCGGTCACTGGCTCTACATATCAGAATCCACGGACACCGTCACCCCCTCCGGCGACGGTGTCTCTCGGCTGTCTATCGGCGGAGTGTCTTGTTGTCGTTGAATGGCTATGGAAGGTGATTATGGCATGTAAGGTGGGTGATTCTGCTTTTCTTCATTCCTCCTCATCCAACATGGCGGCAGTGGTGACTCCGAGGATGTCGCAGGGCCAGCGGCCGAAATGGCGGTGGAAGGCGGCCCCGGCCTGCTCGCGGTCGCCGGCGTGGTGGAAGGCCAGTCCGCGCAGCCAGTCGTAGGTGGCGGGCTCGTCTGGTTCGTGCTTGCCGAGGATGCGCAACGCCTCGATCTCGTCGCCGGCCTGGATCAGGGCGTGAAGGTAGATCGGGCTGGCCCACTCCATCTCCGGGAAGCGGCCGTGGCGGATGCCTCCCTCCTTGGCGGCGCGGATGGCGGGCAGCCAGCGGTTCAGCTCGTGGAGGGCCAGACATTTCAGTGGCGCGTGCTCCCTGGCTGGCAGTTCGTCGGGATGCTCGCGCAGCAACTTCAACACGTCCTGCCAGCGCTCCAGCCCGTGGGCGACGCGCAGCAGGGTCAGCGGCGTGCGTTCGCTGCGCGGCACCTTCAGCCCCTCGTCGAGGAAGCCGCCGAGGTCTTGATGCGGCAGGTCCTGCCAGGAGATTTCCAAATCCTGCACGCTGCGCCAGTCGAGGTGGTGGGGGATCCGCAGCGGCATGAGCAGATGGAGATCGTCCATCAGCTGCCGCATTTCCGAAATGCGGCGGTGGACGAATGGCTCGTCGCCGTCCCGCACGGTGAGGTCGCAGCCGATGCAGATCTCGCCGACCAAGCCGAGCTGGTAGTGGGTGCGGATCTGGAACGGCGTGGGCTCCAGCAGGTTGCCCAAAAGGATCACAGCCGACGGGCACTCCGAAATGATGTAGCCGGACAGCAAGGTAAGACGCAGCAGGGTGCGGGTGTCGTCGACGGGCAGCGGACGGGCGTGGAGCATCCAACCGCCGCGGAGCAGACCGCGGACACAGGGGTGGTCGTCGGACTCGGGCCCGGGCAGGTCAATGGACGAGCCGTCGCAGCCCGGTTCCTCCTCCGCCCGGATGACGGGAAGGACGAATCGATCGAGCACCGCGGCGAGCGGGGAGGGCTGTGGCTTGGATTTGCGTTTGGTTTTTCGGGTCATGGGATCGCGTGATGTCAGGGGTTCAGGGGAAGGGATGGACGGCAGGAGGCCCGGGGCGTGTCATGAGCGGGGGGATGCTCTGCCCCCGACCCCCTGCCGAATTGGCTGGCCGCGCTCAGATCCAGCCGCGGGAACGGCGGATGAGCCGCGGCTCGGTGGGGGGATGGCCTTTGCCGAGACCGCCGCCGCCGAAGAGGGCGAGGTGGACGATCGTGTCATCGACCCTCAGGGCCGCACCATGGCCCCAGCGAAAGCGCAGCCGGTGGTCGTTGCCGAGACCGGGGCTGTCGTGCAGCGATTCCTGCGCCTTCGCGGCGGCGGTGAGGAAACGCGTCGGTGCCTCCGGATCGAGCGGCTTGCGGGTCACGCCCTCCTTGCGGATGAGGAAATCCATCGCGTGGCTTTCTACCAAGCGACGGTGTAGCTTGGCGTAGGCCTCCGGTCGTGACAGCACGTCCACGCCCTCGACCCGGTCGCCGGCCACCGCCAGCAGGCCGCACTGGCCGTCATGGCAGGTGACCTCGTGTGCGAACTCGTCGAGCTCTTTCTGGCGCTGCTCGTAGGCGTCCTTCATGGCGCGGGTCTTCGAGCTGTCGGCGGTCTTGGCAGCGAAGTGGAGTTGTTCGATTTCGCCCCACACCTCGCTTTGATTGGAAAGGTGGACCTTGTTCACTTCCAGCGACTCCATCACCGCGGCCGACTTGCGCTTGCGCAGCTCGGCATAGGCCACACTGCCGCTGGCACTGAACTGCGGTGCGTCATAGGCCCAGCGGCCGCGTTCGGTGCAGCTCACCGGCACGTCGAGTGAGGTGCGGGCGGCGACCAGAATGGTGGTGTTGAGGATGCGGTTCTGCTTGGCACCCTTGAGTTCCTCGCCATCGAAGAGAAGCACGCGGTGCGGGGTCTCGTTGACGACTCGCAGGTTGGGCACCGAGCCGCCCTCGCTGACCTCGGTGATGCGGAAGCCGTCGAGCGACAGCGCCTCGACCAGCGTCAGGTAGGCAGGCTCGGGCTGGCAGGCGGCGAACACCGGCCACAGGCCGAGACCGTTGTGGAGGCAGGGCTCGCCCAGCTTGATAGAGTCGAGCAGGCCCTGGATCGACGGGTGGAGGGAGGACTTGGGGGATTGCGGGGATGGGTTTGAATCAGTCATGCCCGGACCTTGTCAGAGGGGGTGGGACATGGATGGGGTGAGTGGGGGGAACTTTCGTCAGATCGGAAAAAATTTCGCTGAAAACATGTCCGGCCGGGTCGTTTCCTGTGAAAATAGATGAGCTTTTGCACAGCATCCCCCCGATATTGTCCCACCCCTTGGCGGATCTTGGCCCGGAATGAAGGGAGCGCCGCAAATCGATCTCCTGTGGCCGGCCGCGATGAAGGCTGCCGCGGCGCTGCCCTCCCGTCTGTTCGCACGCAATGCCAGTTTCTGGCAGGACATTTGTGACGTCCTGCTGGATCCGGAGCCGGACCGTCACGCCTCCGAAACGGTGCGCCGCTGGTTGCGCGACCAGGTCGAGCGGGAGCTTCTTGAGCGTCTCAAGGGGAGCGAACACGGCAGCCTCACGGTCTGGGCCTGCAGCCTGTCCCCCCGGGTGATCTGGAAGCTGCCATGCAGCGTGGGTCCGTCGCCGTCCCGTTTTCATCGACGGATCGCGGCGGTGATCCTTCCGCACAAGCTGGCGCAGGTGGAACGACAGCTCGCCCGCCTGGCGTTCCAGTGGCGGATGGGTGCGCTCAGGCCCCCGACTGGATCTTCGCCGCCTCCTCCGCCACCCGGTTCCTGAGTTCCTGCGGCGCGCGCACTTTCGCCTGTCCGCCCCAGCTCAAGGTCCAGCGGACGAGTTCCTCCAACCGGCCCACCTCGAAACGGACTTCGACCCGGCTGCCGGTTGCATTTAGGGCGGCGACCTGCTGGCTCGGATGCCACCGCCGCTCCTGCGCGAGTCGGGCGGCATAGCCGGTCAATTCGATGCGCACCTCCTGCTTGAAGCCCGGGTTGTTCGGGTCGGTCCAGACTCCGAACGAACTTCCCAGATAGGCGACTCCGTCGAAATCCGCGGGAACCTCGAACCGGTTTCCCAGAACCTTCAGTGCGCGGATTCTCGGCAGCGCGAAGGTCCGGAGGCCCTGCCGTTCGAGGTCATAGCCGATCACATACCAGCACATGTCGATCTCGCCGAGATGGTAGGGGCGGACCCTTCGCCGCTCGGTTTTGTCCGATCCCATTTTCCGATAGCCAAACTCAATCTCACGATGCTGCAGCACGGCTTCACCAAGCCGGCCGAAGGTCTTGAGGTCGGTTTTTGTCACTCCGGGCGTCTTGCGCGAGAACGACCGGTCGAGGTCCGCCCAGGTGAACTCGACGCGTCCCTGCATGGATTGGGTCAGGCGTGCGAACACCTCGCGCATCGTCTGTTCGAGTTGGGTGCCCCGAACCGACTCGATCGCCTGGCGGGCGAGGAACAAACCGGCGAGCTCCTCGGCTCCCACCTCGAACACCGGGAATGTGCTGACGTCCTCCGTGTAGCGGTAACCGTGGACCACATCATCATATTCCAGCGGCAGGTTCAGCCGGTCGCGCATGAAGGTGATGTCGCGCTGGATGGTCTTGGCGGTCACTTCGAGCTCGGCGGCCAGCTTGGTGCAGTTGGGATAGCGCCCCTCGCTGATCGCCTCATGGATATGATAGATGCGCTCCATCGGCCAGCGGGTCTTGCCCATGCGGGAAACGTCCAGTATTTTCGACATGCGGGAGGTTGTCATTCCGGAGGCAGGTTGGCAAGTCACCTCACCCTGTGGATGTCCCACCCCACGGACAAAATGGATTCAAGAGTGCTTTCCCATCATCGCGGGGGGACCGGCCCCAATCACAGGGTCAGAGGCACCGGATGGATCATAATGGGGTTTCCAGCTCGTTCCACGCATGCCTGGTGGCGATGTCGCGGGCGGTGGGGGTGGAGAGCAGGGTTGGATCCGGCGTGATGCCAACACGCCCGAGGTCGAGGCGGTCGGCTTCAAGATCATCGACCCCGCCGTGGACATCGGTTTCGACATCGCCGCGGAGTATGAGGAGGCAAGACGGATGTATGGAGGGAAGCAGCGAGGGTCAAGGGCGGGGCGCGGAACGGCATTCGGCGCAGATCCGTCCCGCTTGCTTGTCGAAGCCATTTGCCGTGACCTTTTCCACGTTGATAGATCGCTACAGAATGGCGGAGGGGGAGTAAGGATCGAGAGATTGGAGCATTGGTGACTGTCCCTTTTTCCCGCATGCCGCGAAACCGAAGTTGCCGCCTTTGGTCGATTGACTTTCTCAACAGACTATACAAAGAATCGTTGCCCGAAGGAAAAACGTGAATACGATGCCCCATTCAGTATCAGATTATGCGCAAGCGCTTGTTGAGGTGGCGGAGCGCATCAAACTGGCGAAGAAAGAAGCCGAGCAGCAAGCGCGCGTTAATCATGAACGGTTCAACGTATTCACGACCTTGCTCAGAGCGGATGACGAAGTCCGACTGCACACCCGCTTTCTTCATTGTCTCCTTGACCCCATGGGTTCGCACGACTGTGGTCCGCTGTTTCTAGACCTGTTTGCAGAAACATTGAGAGAGCTGGGAGGGACTGATCACGACGGAAGAAGTTGTGAAATCGAACTGCCTGAACAACGTCAGAACTGGAGAATTCAACGAGAGGCATCACGTAGAGGATTCGGTCAAATCGATCTTCTGATGCAAGGTGCCGGTGTTGCGGTTGCCATTGAAAACAAGATCAATGCACATGACCAAGAACGGCAGGTGGAGTGCTATGCCGACTATCTGAAATCCACCAATTGCGCATTCCAGCGGATTCTCTACCTAACGCTCCACGGTCATGCCAGCAGCAGTGCAGGAACGCGAGAATACGCCAGAATTTCTTATTCCAAGCACATTATGGACTGGCTACACCGTTGCTTAGATGCAACTTGCGAGAAGCCAAGCATCCAAGTTGTAATCAAACAGTATGTGAAAGTGGTTAATCACCTCATTGGTTATTCCTTGAATCAACAAAGTATGCAACCTGTAATAGAAATCATCCGGTCGAATCCCGGAATCATCCAAGGGCGCAATGAAATCAACAAAGCCGTCGATGCATTGATTCTGGAGGCCTGGGAGAACATTAAAAAGCAGCTCTGCGAGGGGCTTTCCCACCGCTTCAAGATTTCATCCAACAACGATGGTTTTTCTGACAATCGGTATGGGCAGCCCAAGCGGTCAGCACTTGTCCTGACACCAAGTTATGATAGTCCTTTGCAATCCGCTCCATTCGAAGTTTGGATTGAAAGGGACATGGATGGGTTTGGAGTGGGGCCGGTTCCAAGAGGCTATCTTCACAACCGGTCGAAGTTGGACGACGGGTTGATAGCAGCCCTTGAGCCTATGCTGAAAAATGTGACAGACGAAGGACTTCCTACGGAAAGATTCCCTCTCGGCTGGAAGAATCTCCTTCCCGGAGTAGCTGATCAAGATCTCGCACCCTACGTGA
Source organism: Luteolibacter sp. (assembly GCA_041686775.1). Taxonomy (GTDB): domain Bacteria; phylum Verrucomicrobiota; class Verrucomicrobiia; order Verrucomicrobiales; family Akkermansiaceae; genus Luteolibacter. Next base: position 354,491 of record JAWLDG010000001.1, read on the forward strand.
ATGGAACGGATTGCGCTTCAATGTGTCAACTGGTGCTGAATTATGTCGGGGCGCTTGAACGCGCTTATCAGGCATGGCTTGAAAAACGCCTGGTTGATTGCGCCGAGGCAGATGCCCTTCGGTGAATTTGCCGATGCTTGCTAATTACCGAGTGTCCGACGCTCTCCAGCTTGCGGAAGCGATTGGCGCACCACGGAAAGTCCTTGGAGCCCCACAGGCAACTGAGACCTGTGATGAAGACGCCGTGGGAGCCGTCCTTCAGCGTGTGGACGGCTTTTATGTGATAAACCACTCCCGGACGCAGCGGGCCGTCGGGAAGCCGGAACCTGTCGCAGTCGATCGGCCGCAGGAGTTTCAGAGGGCCTTCCTGGGTGTTGACGGCGATAACGCGGTCACCGGGAGCGAATGGATGGGAGTTCATGGCCTGTAGGAACTCATGGTTTTGTGGCACACGGCTTTGGATCACAGTGCCGGCTGGTGCTTTCCTTTGTTTGGGCCGTCGGGATGGCGCTGGCAAGGGCTTGAGGTCAAAGGCGAGCAGGTTCAGGAATTCCCGACCGCAGTTCTTGCAGGTGTATCTGGATTTCTCGCTGCCTTCGTAGAGTGCGTGCTTGCCCTTGTTCGGCCCGGCGGGGTGTCGCTGGCAGGGGCTGCTGGTTAGGGAAGCGACAGTGGAGAACTTGCGGCCACAGTGTTTGCAGTAATGGTTTGGCATGGTTTTATCGGTTCAAGGCTTCGTCGAAGGCGTTCATGGTCCCATCGAAGTAATCCTGGTCTGAAACGCGGGTATAGGAGGGATGGTAGGCCCACAGAAATACCTTGTTTCCTGACTTGGACCACGCGACATCCGCGGATTCCGGTTTGGAGTTTCCACAGATCCGAAAGGTAGGCTCCCCGGTGTAGTGCCTGTAGATGGATTCGACGACCGGCTTCAGATTCTCGCCGGTCCCCGTCATGCACGTTACAATCACTTCAGGGGCGAGAGCCTCGATTTGCCTCCCTATCAAATCCTTGTATTTTGCGTGCCCTTCGTGGACCGAGGCGTCGCTGGATCTGGATCCTCCAAGTTCCTTATTCACGTTGATGATCGCCGTCGAAATCATCGATTCCAGACACTCTCCCCGCTCATGCCTTTTCACCGCTGCGAAATCGCGGAGCCCGGACAAAAGGCCGTGGCTTGCATGGGCAAGTCGCCGCCATGTGGGTGAGGAAGACACCTTGTCCAGGTTTTCGAGGAGTTGTGCCGAGTAGTCGCTGAAGCCATAGTCGATGTTCTGTTTGAGAACCCACATGACACGCAGGCTGGCACGAGCGTATCGGTCCATGCAGATGGCCCCGTCCTTCATGAGGCTGCCATTCTCCGGCAGACTATCGAAGGTGGCGTCAATTTGCTTCAGGAGTGTGTGATTGATCGGTGGTTTCATGAGTTAGGCAGAGAAGGTTGGCGGATGAACCTCCACGAAATTCCTCCCAGATCCTGACCATCGCCAGGGTGTCGAGCTTGCAGTATTCGTGGAGTTGCTGGCGGAGCTGCTCCTTGCGATCCGCGGTGGTTTCCGGAAGGATAGCCTCCTGATAGGCCTGCTGCGCCATGTTGCCGTCCTGGACCCCGTCGAGGGTGTCGTAGGTGAGGTCCGGGCAAAGGGCTGGCAGCACCGCCTTGATGCTCCAACTGCCATGCTGGCTGGGGTGGTAGTAGTGATTGCGGGCGATGGGCAGCAGGTCCACGAGGCGGGCGGCAATGGAGTGAAGGTGCGGCGCGAGGTCGGGGAAGCGCTCGGCCAGCTCCCGGATGACCCGGGATTCAAAGCCAGCGTTGTAGGCGAAGACCGGTCCCTGGGTGCCGCAGAGACGGATGAGATCCACGGCGCAGGCCTGTGAGGGGTCGTGCCCGGAAAGATCGAGGAACCCCTCATGCTCCATGCGTCCGTCGTCATGGACAATGTGCAGGCTGAACTGGAAGGGGATCTGTTGATAGGGCCGGGTGCCATCCCAGCACGGCACGGCGAACCCAATGGTCTCGAAGTCGAGAAAGTAGGCCGGATAGCCGTAGATGCCCAACACGGCCGCCGCGCCTTCGACATCGAAGTAAGGCACGCCGTTCACACTGCATTGCTTGACCCGTTGTTGGATGGCGTTGAGCAGCTCGTCGGGGGCTTCTCGGAGATCCTCGACTCCGGTCTCCTCGATGGCGGCGCGGCGGTTCGGATGGAGCCGTGGCAGCGAGCCGAGCGGGTATTCCGGAAAGGCCTTGCCTTGGTTGCAGTAGTCGCAGAAGCCGCAGGTGAATGGCTTGTGACAGTGATCGCCGGTCTCGATCGTAGGCTCCTCAGGCTGGTTGGCAATCTCATGTGCCAGTGTGAGCCATTGTCTCACCTCCTCGTGGCGGTCCGCGGTTTCATCGGTGAGATCCACCACCTTGAACAGGCCGTTGTAGCGGTCGCCGCCGAAGTAGATGAACTTGCTGTCGATGTGGGCCACAGAGATGGATGCCAGTGGCACGCCCGCCTTGGCGGCGATGAACGATTGCACGGCGATGTCGTCGCGGTGGTAGTCCTTCACGCTGGCGGAGGATTTCACCTCGATCATGCGCCAGCGCAGCGTGCCGTCAGAGCGGTCTGGCAGCATCACGTCGGCATAGGCGAGTGCGCCGGACGCGGTGATGCCTGCCTCGAACACCGGGCGGCTGCCTTCGGCGAGCAGGGTGGAGCTTTGTGAGATCGCCGCCGCGTGCCCGAGCACATTGATGTCGATGAAGGCCCCGTTGCCATGCGGGTCGAACACCTGGCGGGCGATCTCGCCCACCCGGTTGCCGATGGCGAACACCGCCTCGGAGGCCGAGTCGTCGCGGAGTTCCGGCTTGTGGATTTCCAGCCACAAGCGCTTCGGGCACTGGCGGTAGGCGAGGATCTTGGACTTCGAGAGGTTGCGCATGAGGGAAGTATATCGAATGGAGCGACAGAATGCGTCGCGGTCGGACCGGAATCTGAAAATGGCGGCTACGCCCCGTAATTCCCGAGCGTTTCCTTGAGCGAGGCGATGATGGATTTCCGCAGCGGGACGGGCTTCACCACGGTGATGGCCGGCCCTTGCGAGCGGATCCAGAAGTGGAGTTGCCACGAATCCGGCACGGTGGCGACGAGGGTGTGGACGCCCGAGCGACGGGTGATTTTCTGGTCCTTGGAGATCGGGGTTTCCTCCAGCAAACGGGCCAAGTCAGCGGAAACCCAGGCTTTGAGGATGATGGTTTCCCCGCTGCCGAATTGTGCGCCACCGCTGTCGATGAAGGCGTCGAGCGAATAGCCCTTGGGTCGCTTGACCGCCTCATCGAGCACGGTGGCGGAGGCGATGCGGTGAACGGCGTAGAGGAGGGGCGTTTCATAACCAAACGCGGTGACCACCAGGTAGGAACGTGCGCCCTGCTGGATCAGGGAAAGCGGGTGTAACGTCTGTTCCTTTGCCTCATTCGTCCCGATCTTGAGGTAAACGACCTGCAACTGCCGCTGATGGAGCAGCGCCTCCTGGATCGCGGGCAACACTCCCGGCGCCAGCGCGGGCGGGATGAACGGCAGCCCGGGCGGCACATAGCGGACGAGGTCCTTCCAGCGGGCATGCGGAATTTTCGGCAGGGCGGCGAGCTTTTCCCGGGCCAGGGAAAACTTGCCTTCCAGCGCGGACAGGAACGCGGGCGGCATGATCTGGCGCAGCACGTCCTCCATCAGGCCGAGCGACACCGCTTCCGACAGGTCCATGCCGATTACATCGAAGCAGGCTGTTTCGCTCCAATGCCAGCCGTAGGGAATGGACTTCTCGTTGCGCGTGATCGGAAAGATCCGCGACAGCTCCTCCATGTCGCGCTCGATGGTGCGCTTGGTGACATTGTGGCCGGCGGTTTCCAGCAGATCGCGGAGTTCCCGCGAGGTTTTACCTGGCGGACGCGGTGGCAGGTGGTTTTTCAGCAATTCCCACTGGCGGGCGATGGTGGTCTCGTGGTCGGAACCGGGCATGGTCGTGTGAAGTATGAGGTTATTGGAAGCCGATGCGGCGGCGGCTTTCGGTTTTCATGGCGCAATCCGCGGCCAGCGCCTGAAGGAATCCTCTCGCATCTGTAAACGGCTGGAAGCGGTGACGCCTCGCCACCGCCGCGAAGTCACCGGGTGTGACGGATTCCATGGATTCGATCATGCCGAAATGCTCGTTGTCCGGTGGCGCGATGCCAAGACTGCGGCACCAGGCGCGGAGCAATTCATGGATCTGGGCTAAGTCGAGGTAATCGAAATGGAGTTTCAGGTCAAAGCGGCGCAGGCTGGCGGCATCCAGGTGTTCCAGCCGGTTGGTGGTGGCGATGAACACGCCGTTGAACGACTCCATGCGCGTGAGCAGTTCGTTGACCTGCGTCACCTCCCACGAGCGCACGGCCTTGGCCCGGTCCTGCAGGAAGGAGTCCACCTCGTCGATCATCAGGATGGCATTGTCGTCCAGTGCCTTCTCAAAAATGCCGGCAATCTGCTTCTCGGTGCCGCCGATAAACGGACTGAGCAAATCCGATCCGCGCCTGACGTGCAGCGGACGCTCGATCTCGCGGGCAAGCCACTGGCCGAAGGCGGTCTTGCCGGTGCCTGGCGGTCCGTGGAGGCACAGGCGCGCACTGCCGGTTTCCTTCAACAGTCCGGCCATCTGTGCCAGGTTGCCGTCTGTATTGAGATACGTAATGTCATAGACATCGGAGGTGAGCATCCGTGCGGCTGAAAGCGCCGGGTCAGGATGTCCCTGTGCCTTGAGGATGCCGCCGAGCACATGGGTGAAGGCGTCGTCATGACCATCCTTGGGTATGTCCCTGCGGATTGCCCTTACCACATCCCGCGCCCTCGTGACTACGGCGGGAGCGAGATGGTCCAGGTCCGTGAGTCGTTCGATCAAGCGCGGCGAAACCAGTTCGCCGGCCTGTTCTCGCAGAATTCTGCCGCGCACCGACCGCGGCGGCACCGGCACCTCGATGACGAAATCGAAGCGGCGGGCGAAGGCCGGGTCGAGCGTCTCGATCGAATTGGAAATCCAGCAGACGGGTCGGGTGTTGGAGCCCAGCATCTGGTTGAACCATCCCTTATGGGTATTGGCCTCACCACGGTCCATCAGGGTCGGGGTCAGGATGTCCTCGGCCTCGTCAAAAACCAGCAGCACCGGTTCATCCCGAAAAAACTTCTGTGCCAGGCACAACACCGCCAGGCGAAGGCTTGGTCTGAGCGGCTGGCCATCATCATCGCCGGTTTGCATCTCATACACAGACAACGACAGCTTCGCGCCCAGCGTGCGCGCCAGTTGGGTCTTGCCGGTGCCGGGTGGCCCATGGAGCAGGAAATTGATCCCCTTTTTGCCTGAGGATCGCCTGAGGTAGGCAAGCAGCAGGTCGAGGCTGCGTTGCAGGTGGGGGAAGTCTTCAAGCCGGAGTTCCGCCGCCTCGGCCGGCGTCACGCCGACGGCCTGCAGGATCTTGCGGGGATCAAACGGCTCACTCATCAAATGCCGTGCCACCGCCTCGTTGCGGTATTCCACATACCCACTGGCAAATTGCCCTCTTGAATAGCCCAGCAAAGCGCTCCTTGTCATCCGGCCTGTCGGGCTGATCGCCTTGTCGATGGCCGACTTGGGCAATTTGAGCGCCCGCGACAGGACCTGCGCCTGATCGCAATCCCGGCTGTGGCGCAACACCCGCCACGTATCGGTCATCGGCATCTCGACCTGAACGCAGGCGAGGATTTCCGCAACACGTTGCTCGACCGGGGACAGTTTCAACGTGGCCGCCATCTGATCGAAGTTCCTTTGCATCGACGGTGTCAGGCCGGCCTTGGTCCGCTCAAGCCGCGCCAGCATGCCATCCATGATGCGGCGGATCGCCCCGGGTTCCTCTTCCGCCGGGTCCGGCGGCAGGCCGAGGAACCTCGCGATGTCGTCATCCGCGTATGAGTTATGTCTCAACAAGGCCTCCCTCGCGCCGGCGGAATCAAACGCACGCAGGACCCACAGGGCGATCAGGCGCTGATAGGGCGAACGGAAGGGCAGGCGGCTCGGGGTGGTTTTGGGCATCGGCCGCAGGATAAGCAGGGGCCGCGACAGAATGCGTCGCGGTCGGCATGCTGTCTCTTGAGTGGCCAGGCTCACTCCTCCGGCGGCGGCGCGTCGTAGGGCAGCCCGTAGTAGTGGAACACGTCCCTGGTCCGGTCGTAGATGTTCCTCTCGCTCATCCCGGCACGTTCCATCATCGCGTTGAGCGGGCCGAAGTTCTTGATGATGAAGTTGAGCAGGTCCATCGGGTCGTATTCGACGGCGGCGTTGGGTTCTCCGAGGCGTTTGAAGCCCTTGAGGTTGGGCAACAGACAGAAGGTCATCATCTGGAGCGTCTCGGTGTGAAGGTCGCAGAAGTAGAACCAGTAGGGCCAGACTTCGTGGAAGTGCTGGTAGAATTTCCGGATCTCCGGAATGGCGTAGAGTTCGTTCGGGTCATCGTTCCAGCCATCGACGACGAATTGGAACGTGCCCATCATCGCGGCCAGTTCCGGACCTTCCGGCAGTGCGGCCAGGCCGAAGGTCTTGAGGAAGTGGGCGAGCTTGCGCTGGCGCACCTGTTCCTTGCTGAACATCACCACGATGGCGTCCTTGTCGGGAGGCATGACTCAGTTCAGTTTCGGGTCGAAGCCCCGGTTCTCCACATTCATGCCGATGGAAAAAAGGACCCTCTTCGCCTTGGCGCAATCCGCGGCGCTCGGCTTGTGACGTGGCATCAGCTTGGAGAATCGTCCTTCGGCGTCGCCGAAATCAAGAGGCGGATTAGGACCGAAGTCCGTGAATTTCTCTTCGTTGTCGCGAAGAATCGGAATCAGGCGCGTCGCGGAAGCGCAGTCGTCCTCGATGAGCAGGGCGATCATCTCCTTTCGGTCCGCCGCCTCGGAAGGCCTGATGCTTGGGTCGAGATTGCCGTCCGCATCCGCCAAACGCACCCATGCCTCCACGATCATCACCACGGCCTGTGCCCGGTATGCGACGGCAAAGAGTTTGGCTACCTCTGCAAAGCGGTCCTTCGCATCCTCATCCGTCAGCGGGGTCGGCATGCAGAAAACGTATCCCTCAGCGGTATCGGCGATCACGGTTGGCGGCACCGAGCCGATGGTCCTCATCATGTGCAACGCGTAGTCCCTGGCCTGTTTGGCGAGCGCTTCGAGACGTTCGATGTTCGGTTGTTTGCGGTTGCGCTTCACGGCGGGGAGATAGCCAAGTGCCGGGAGATTGGCCAGTGAATCCCTATTGCCCGTGCTTGCCTTGAGTTGCACCGACTGCGAGTCTTGCGGCAGCGGGGATGTCATTTCCCACTGTCGTTTTCCCATCCCATGCCGTTCGCCCCCGAAGTCCAGCAACTCATCCGCCAAGTCGAGGAATCGTCCGGCCTGCCCGTGCATGTGGCGGAGGATCCGGCCATGCGACTGCGGGCGAGCGTGACTCCGGCGCGGCGCGGTTCGCCCGCCCACTGGGTGCGCTTCAAGCCGGGTTCCAGCGCGCTCGACTATCTGGTGGCGAGCCAGCTCGTGTTTCTCCAGCGCAGTCTGGCGCTGCCGGAGGCGGAACGCTGGGACATCGCGGCCACCCCGGCGGAGCATGACCGCGGAATCCGGACCATGGGACTGGATGTGTTCGACAGCGGGTTCGCCCTCAACATGATCGGGCAGATCATCACCCAGACACGGACCTATCCGATTGGATTCCGCGTCGATACCTGGCTCCGCGCCAACCTGCCCGGGCTGATCCCCCAGCAGGACATTGAAATCCGCTCCCAGCTCGCGGAGAACCAGCGGGCGCTGGCCCCGGAGATCCGCAGCAAGTTTCCGAAGGGCATTCTGGACGCCAACACCACGATGAACGCCGCGTTCGCGCTGTTCTGGGCCGGCCACTACCACGAACCGCGCTTTGCCATCCCATACACCGCGCTCGGCTACAAGGACCGGGCGGAGAAACTGCTCGGCGTGCTTGATGAGGTGTCGGCGGAACCGGCGGGCGATCGGGAGCTGGTAGCGCGCTGGGCGGAGCTGCTCGGACTGGCCGACGCGTTTCACTTCAAACCCGCCACGGAAGACTGATGGCTGACACGCCCCATGACATCCGCTTCGCGCTCTCCGAGTTCGATCGCTCGCAACTCCCGGAGGAGCAACGGCGGTTGGAGGGAGAGGCCTTTCTCAATGCGGTGCAGGATTACCTGACCTCGCAGTTCATCGGTCAGGGAGGCGCGGCGCAGATCGTGGTGACGGAAACCGAGGTGATCATCCGCTGGAAGGAAGACGCCTCTCCCACGCCGTTGGCCGACCAAGGGGCCGCCCATCTCCGTGAGGGAGACACGGACAAGGGTATCGCCCTGCTGCGTGTGGCCCTCGAACGCAATCCCGAAGATGCCGGCGCGCTCTTCAATCTCGGCATGGCCCTTGGTGACCGGGGCGATACGCATGAAGCGATCACGCTGCTGCAACGGCTCGTGACCCTCCATCCGGGACACCCGGAAGGATGGGTGGCGCTGGGTGTGGCCTGCGGCCGTGCCAGCCGTTGGGAGGATGCAATTCCCGCCTTGCGCGAGGCGGTGGCCCGCAACGGACAGGACGGCCTCGCTCGCAAGAATCTCGGAGCGGCGCTGTCGCAGACCGGAAAACTCGAAGAAGGGCTGATCCACCTCAAGGCGGCCGTCGTGCTGATGCCCGAAGACGCCGAGGCTTGGCTGAACCTGGCCATGAATCTCGAAAAAACCGGGGGAACCGGCGAGGCGAACATCGCCTACGGCAGGGTGATAGCTCTCGACCCCGCGGGCAGCTTGGCGGAACGCGCGGAGCAGGCACGCAACCGGATCACCAACCGCGGATTGCGCGAGGCGGGCGGTGGTTTGCGGAGTGACGTGCTGTCGCACTGCATTGAGGCGTTGCGCATCTTCGACGGCATGCCCAAGGACCGGGTGCAGGCGATCACCATGGAAATCGCGATGCTCGGAACCAAGGGGCTGTCGGTGAGCGATACCACGACCAAATACACGCTGCGCGGCTTGCCCGGGTCGTTCTCAGGCCTGCAACTGCTGTGTCTCGAATACGCCGGGTTCAGGATCATCGACCCGTCGGTGGACATCGGCTTCGACATCGCCGCCGAGTATGAGGAGGCGAAGCGACAACGTAAGGGGAGACGATGAAAACCTTCCTTGTATGTGTCGTCCTTGCCCTTCTCTCGTCGTGCGCGCATTCCCCGCGTGACGATGAGCGACCGGGGATCAATCCGGCCGAGGCGGCGGCCTTGACCGAGAATTACTATTGGCACACGGGTAATCCGAAGGCGGTTGATGACGACGCAGGTCTTGAAGCCTTGATGCGTCGCAGCACCAATCCGAAATTGGATGGAGAGGGGGCCGAGATGCAAACTTCCACGATGGCGCTTGCACTGGCGGAGGTGGGTGACGATCGCTTCTCCGCCGTGCTCTCGCGGCAGACACCCGAGGTTCAGAAGGAGGTTACGGATTCGATCAGTAACATGTGGCGGCACTACAAACTCGATTATCCGAAGACTCGGGCAATTCATGCCAAATTCGATCCCCGGCATGAATCTGACAACCTTCCAGGCTCATGAGCTGGATCATGGTCGATATTGAAGCCGACGGGCCGATCCCCGGCGATTACTCGATGGTTTCCTTCGGGGCCGTGGTGGTCGAGCCGGACTTGGAGCGAACCTTCTACGGCGAACTGCGGCCGATCTCTGAAAAGTTCGTGCCCGAGGCGCTGGCAGTAAGTGGGTTCACCCGCGAGCAGACTCTGGAGTTTCCGGAGCCGGAGGGTGTGATGCGCCGGTTCGCGGCATGGGTGGCGGAGGTGGGAGCGGGCCGGCCGATGTTCATTTCGGACAACAACGGTTTCGACTGGCAGTTCATCAACTGGTATTTCCACCACTTCACCGGTGCCAACCCCTTCGGCTTCTCGTCCACCAACCTGGGCAGTCTCTACAAGGGTCTGGTCCGCGACATGACGAAGAACTTCAAGCACCTGCGCAAAACCCGACACACGCACCACCCGGTGGATGACGCCCGCGGCAATGCCGAGGCGTTGCTGGCGATGCGGGATGGGATGGATTTGAAGATCCGGCTGTAAATCCCCGGCCCCTGAATTTCGACAGTTACAACCACGGAACCGCGCTATCCTGTACGAGAGCCGCAATCATCATTCCCCGCCAACAACAAGACCATGCGCCAGTTTGCCATCGGAGACATCCACGGCTGCCTGTCCGCGCTTCAGGCGCTCGACCGCGAGTTGGCATTCGGCGAGGGCGACACGGTCGTGGCCCTGGGTGACTACGTGGACCGCGGACCTGACTCACGCGGGGTGATCGATTTCCTGCTCGGGCTTGGCAAACGCTGCCGGCTGGTGGCATTGCGCGGGAACCACGAGGTCATGATGCTGCGTGCGCGCGTCGACCGGTCCGCGCTGCTGACTTGGGCCTCCTATGGCGGCGACACGACACTCGACTCATACGGGGCGACCGGCTTCCAGGATGTTCCGAACTCACACTGGGATTTCCTGGCCGTCACCAAGCGCTGGCATGTGGAGGGGCATGACTTCTTTGTGCATGCCAACGTCCGGCCCGACCTGCCGCTTGAACGCCAGTCCGACTACCATCTGTTCTGGAAGCACCTCGACGCAACGGCCAGCCCGCACGTTTCCGGGTGCAGGATGATCTGCGGCCACACCCCGCAGGAATCGGGACTGCCGCTGAATTTGGGTCACACGGTCTGCCTCGACACTCATGCCTGCGGCGGCGGGTGGCTCACCTGTATGGAAACCGGCAGCGGTGAGTATTGGCAGGCCAACCAGCAGGGGGAGCTACGATGCGGCCGGCTGGAGTAGTTTCCACTCGGCTAACGCACCCAGCGCGATCCCCACGGCATAGGCAGGCAGGTCCGGCCAGTTGAAGGTGTTTCCCAAGACCAGCCGACCCGGGATCGTGGCGCGGATGGCATCAATCCACGGCGCGTGGTAGAGCTGGGAGAACTCGACGCCCCACGCGAAGGTCAATGCCAGTAACGCAACCACCCACGTCGATGCCCGTGGCAGTAGGAATCCGAAGCCCACGAACACCATCAACGCCCACAGTGCGTCGCCGCCGTTGTTCGACAGCCAATGCGGCAGCGGGATGATGCCGGAGCGCCACAGCAAGCCGGCCGCTACCACGGCGATTGCCAGCAACGCATACACCACGCGGTTGCGACCAGGCGATGGCGACGAGTAATCCCGGGCGGGCCGGATGTGGAGGCGGTGCTGCATGCGCGGCGGTCGTGTAGCGGTGATGCGGTTCCCGGGCAAGTTGGATGGCAGCCCCGATCAATCTTGCTCCAACTCCAGATCCGGGATGTGGGTGAAGCTGATGCGCATCGGCGCGGTTTCCCGGCTGTCCTGCACGCTGCCGAAATACACCACCTTCCTTCCGTAGCGGGCGCGCAGTCGGTCGATGGTTTCATCCAAGCGCCGCTGCTTGTCCTGATCGAACGACGCCATGGTTTCCGCAACGGTCTGGAACAGGGACGGCGTGTGATTGGCCCGCTCGCACAAGCGGGTGAGCACCACGCCGACTTGCAGCAGGTTGCAGCGTGGTTCGGGCCGGTCGCGCCACAGGCGGTCGAGCAGGCGCATGAAGAGCAGCGTCGAGTCGGTTTCCTCCGTCCGCGCTTCGGCCGCCCATGACACGCCGCGCAGGAACGCCACCTGCATCGTGAGCGACCCGGCGAGCAGACCGTGGGAGCGCAGACGCTCGCAGGCCTTGTGGAGCAGCTTGCAGAGGATCGGCCACGCCTTGTCCGGGTGACGATGATCCGGCGGCAGCACATGGCTGTGGCCGATGGTTTTCCGCGCCGATACCAGGTCGGGAATTTCGTCGCCTCGCAGCAGGTGCCAGAGGCGGTCGCCCAGCAATCCTCCCCACACCCGGTGCAGCAGCGGTTTGGAGGCAGCGCACAGGTTGGCCACCGTGTGGATGCTGTGGGCGTGCAGGCGCGTCTCCATGCTGCGGGCGATGCCGTTGAGGTCACGCAGCTTGAGCGGGTGCAGCACCTGCGGCAGATCGTGATGCTCGATGATGAACAGCCCGTCCGGCTTGCGCATCTTGCTCGCCGTCTTGGCCAGGTAGCGGTTCGGTCCGGCCCCGATGCTCACCTTGATGACCGGGGACACGTCGCGCGCCACGGCCTCCTTGATGCGGCGGCCGATGGTCTCGACGGTGGCGGGCTCGCGCAGGTTGTAGGGCAGCCAGGCCCACATTTCGTCGATGGAGAGAACGGCCTCGACGTGGATGCAGTCCTCCACTGCCGCGATGATCCGGTGGTGGTAGCGGATGTATTCGGAAGGCTTGCTCTCCACGATGGCGATGCCCGGGCAGAGGACGCGGGCATCGCTGATCCGCGTGCCGGTCTTCACCCCGAAGGCCTTGGCCTCGTAGCTGGCGGCAATGCAGCACGAGCTTTCCGCCATCACCGGGGCCACACCCACCGGCCTGCCACGCAGGGCCGGATCCAGATGCTGCTCGACGGACGCGAAGTAGGAGTCGCAGTCGACGAACAGGGCGGTGAGCGGCTTGGACACGGCCCCGAGGGATGCATCCGGGCGGCTGGCGGGTCAATCTGAAAGTGTTCAGGTGAACTATTCTTGTCGATTGTCGAAGCGGGCGTCCTCCTGCCGCGCTGGCATCTCTGGGACGAAGTGGCTTTCGTGTCGGCCCGACGGATGGTCCCGGGTGGGGCAGCGGCAGACTGACCCACCTTGCAACAGTGGTTCCACGGGATAGGGTGGAAGCATGTGCACGGCCTACGAACTCGGCAAACGGGGCGGGACGTTTCCCGCGCGTGTCAATGCGGCGGCGGTGAAGGAGCTTCTTTCCATTTCGCAAACCCATCTCATCCGTCCCACCATCCCGGCCCCGGTGGTCAAGGCGGACGGTAGTCTCGCAACCATGAACTGGGGATTCCGGCGGGCTTTCGCTGCCAAGGCCAAAGGCAAGCCGCCGACATGGCGAACCATCGTGAATTCCCGCGAGGACAAGCTCAACGGGCGGACGTGGAAGGAGGCGTTCAACCTGCGGCGCTGCCTGGTCCCGGCCGCGTCGTTTTATGAGTGGGTGGAGATCGACGGGCGCAAGGTCCCGCTCCGCTTTGAGCGGCCGGGTGATGAATGGATCTGGATCGCCGGAATCTGGGAGGAGGGTGAACAGGGGGAATGTTTCTCGATGATCACGACGGAACCGAATGAGGTTCTGGCACCGGTTCACGACAGGATGCCTGCCGTGCTGAGTCACGAGCAAATCGCCCCATTCCTCGATGGTGAGCTGAATTCCTTCGGCCCGTCGGCAGTCCTGCTTAGCTATCGGGAAGCCGACAATTTTCTCAAATCCAAGAAGGACGGCAAACCGCCTCCCGCTCAGGGTGATCTGTTATGAAGCATCGTCACATCACCCAATCCCTTTCCGTTGCCGGGGCCGCCACCGCGAAACAGGTGCACAGCTTGCGGGTGCCGACGATTCCCGGGTTGGGCGCCATGGCGAAGCGGTGCTGGAGGTCTCCGCATGATGGGCTTCAGGCAGCGGGGTTTTCCTCGACGGCTGGCCATCCAGCCAATTTCATGCCATATCAATCCACCGCCGCCATTTCCCCGGCATTTCCAAACCGCTGTTGCCGGGGTGCTCATGCATGCGGTGGAGATGGGAGGGCAAACGGACGGGAGACGTCCCGTTTTCGTGCTCGTCCACGGCCTTGGAATGTCCGGCCGCTATCTGATGCCTACGGGGAAGTTGCTGTCCGTGTTGGGCAAGGTGTATGCTCCTGACTTGCCGGGTTTCGGCAAGAGCGGGAAACCGTCCCACATTCCTGCCATCTCCGAACTCGCGGATTCCCTGGCGGAGTGGATGGCAGCGGTGGGAATCAACTCTCCCGTCCTAATAGGCAATTCAATGGGAGCGCAGGTCATCGTGGATTTCGCGGTGCGCCATCGCACGCGTCTCACCGCCGCGGTGCTGGTGGGGCCGACCATCGACCCGGAAGCGCGGCGCATGTCCACCCAGATATGGCGGCTGCTGACCGATGTGCCGCGGGAAGCGCCGGGCCTGTATGGGATCGCGATGACGGATTATTTTCGAGCGGGAGTCAGGCGTTGCCTGCAAACACTGCGCCATGCATTGAATGATCCAATCGCGGAAAAGCTGCCGGCCCTCCGGGTTCCGGTGCTCATCGTTCGTGGAGAACACGACCCGATCGTGCCGCAGCGGTGGACCGAGCGGGCGGCGGAATTGGCACCCGATGCGAGTTGTGTGACCATTCCGGGCGCGGCCCACGCGGTGAATTTCAGCGCCCCGGAGGCCCTCGTGAAAGAGGTGATGAAGTTCATGGAACAGGCCTGATGAAGGACATGCTCCGCTGCTCGGCTGCGTCCGGCTGATGGCATGTTAATTCCGGGCGGGCCGGATGTGGAGGCGCTGCGGCATGGGCGGGCAATGCATAGCCGTGTCCGCAGCTCCCGGGCAAGTAGGTTGGTAATGCCTTCGAAGGATTCACCCGAAATTCACCGGGCATTTATCATGCCGTCAAATGGCCGGGCGAGCGTCGGGCCGCCATGAAAGAAACCACGACGACAGACAAGATTGTGATCCGGGTCCACATCGAGCAGCTGAAACTCTGGACCCGCCGGACATTGGAAACCATGGGTTGGCTCATCAGCCTCGGACTGCTGGCGGCCAGCGCTGCCGTGGCCGTCGTCGCGGCCATGGTCTGGCTGATCTGGGGTTCTGAAACCCTCCTCGCCATCGGTCTTGGCGGCGGCATCCTGCTGGGTCTGGCCGGCGTGTGGCATCTGCTCCACCGGCTCGACCGGGCTGCCGACCAACTGCGGTGAAGGTTCGTGTCAGTCAGGCGGCCGGGAAACCGACACATGTATCGGATTCGTCCCGGGCACGGTCCTGCGGCGACGGCCGGCAAAAACGTAACCAATTGGTAACGTCGGCCGCTGCCGGTTGGGCACCGGATTCAGGGCCCAGCCGGGGCCGATCCGGTCTTTCCGCTTGTGGCACCACTGCCCGTCACTAGCTTCGGCACGATGAAAACCGCCATCCTGCTTCTCGCTGCCATCGTTTCCGGCCAAGCGGCCGAACTGTCCACCATTCCATTCAAAACCATCACCGGCGAGGAGACCTCGCTCGCCGAATACAAGGGCAAGGTCGTGCTGGTCGTGAACACGGCCTCCAAGTGCGAACTCACCCGGCAATACGAGGGCCTTGAGACCCTGCACCAGAAATACGCGGAGAAGGGTTTCACGGTGATCGGCTTCCCCTGCAACGACTTCGGCAACCAGGAACCGGGCTCGGCCGAGGAGATCGTGCAATTCTGCAAGACCCGCTTCGCCGTGAGTTTCCCGCTGATGGAGAAAATCCATGTCAAGGGACCGGAGCAGCACCCGCTCTACACGGCGCTCACCGGCCCGGACGGCGCGTTTCCGGGCGACGTGAAGTGGAACTTCGGCAAGTTTCTCATCGGCCGCGACGGCAAACCGATCGCCCGTTTCGAACCGAAGGAAAAGCCGGACAGCCCGGCGATCGCCAAGGCCATCGAAAAGGCGCTGGGCTCCTGAGCCAGGCTTTCCCATTGCCCGCGGCCCGTGCACTGGCAGATTGCGATCATGTGCAACACCTACGTCATCCGGCCGAAGCGTGGTGCCCAGGGCCTGGCGCAGCGGTGGGTGCCATTCAAGGTGGGGTGAGGCAGGTGCCCCGGAGGCTGGCAGGCATGGCGACAAATTTCGATTCCCGGAATTCGTGGGCCGGCCCTCTGTCAGCCTCTGTGAGACCCCGGCCTTCCGTTCTGGCACTGGGCCGGGGACTCGGCCTTCGATCCTCACCACGTGGCTGCTGGAGGGCCGGGGCTCGTAAGTAGGGAGGGAGCCGCTGCTGCCACGTTGGCCGTCTAAGAAAAACTTCCTCGCCGCAGGGTGCAGCGAAATCTCGTGCAGCGCCTGAAACACTCCGGGGGGCATCTTTTCGCCTGAGGAAGTTGCCCGGCGGAGGATGTCCGCCTTGTCGAAGATCACCCGTTCGGGTTTCCAGGTTCTCAATCCCCTCCCCGAGCCGTCCTGAATGACGGGTTTAGTGAAGGCTTCCTCAAATTCTGGGACCAGCCGGAGCAACCGCCATTTCCCCTTCTTGCTGCGCTTCCCAATCGAAACGGCCTACGAACCTGGCCCTGTCAAACTCCCGTTTCACCATGATCCGCAAAGCCTCTTCGCGACACTTGCAAACGACAAGATACTGGTTCTTGCTGTATACCTCAGCCTGAGCCGTATCAGATTCGGGGAGCCGCGTAATACCAAGCACTCCCGTCATGCTTTCACACAACGACCTGGAGTCAGCCGTGTCATTCTCAGTGAGGTCAGCCTTGCCAGCGCACCTATTGTTTGCCTGGGCAACGAGAATCGCCACATTGTCCAGTTCTGCTGCCGTGTTTGCCACGATGGTTGCCACCTCGTTACAGGTGTCTTTCTTTTGAATATGGTCATCAAATCGTGCTCGCAAAACACCGCAGAGTTGGTCAAGCACCGTCAGGTCAGGCACCTTTCCATGTTTGGTCCGGAATGAGTCCAAGATGCGTTTGTACTGCTCCTTAAAACCGAGGCCG
The DNA here is from genome assembly GCA_041686775.1 of Luteolibacter sp. Classification (GTDB taxonomy): domain Bacteria; phylum Verrucomicrobiota; class Verrucomicrobiia; order Verrucomicrobiales; family Akkermansiaceae; genus Luteolibacter. The sequence continues at coordinate 371,199 of JAWLDG010000001.1, forward strand.
GCGGTTTTATCCCACTCAATGATGTCAAGGTTCTTGCCATGGTTTTGATGCCATTCGGCAAGAGCGGGCGCGAGCGGGTGGTTCCCGCCTGAACCCATGACTGCCTTTACTTGCTCGTACGGGACTGATGAGACCGCACTATAGGCACGCAGGCAGATGAAGATTGATTCCTTGGATTGCGCGGTGACATAGGCCACCAGCTTTCCGGCACTGGCCGTATAGCCGGCGGCCTGACAGGCAAGCATGGTTTTCCCTGCGCCGGATGGCCCGAAAAACAGCCAGGCGTCGCCTCCGCGTGCATGGGATCCATAATTCTGATCGAAGGCTCTGATGCCTGTGTGAAATGGCTTCGATGTGTGTGTCATGTTGATGTTCGGTTTTTGAGGCTTGCGATCCCCCGTTAGCGCCGACCGGAACTTTTTTGGCGTATGGGCTCAGCACCCATGGCGGCCTTCAGACGCTCCCTGATTTCGGTGCATGCGTCCATGACCGACTTGTGGGTGGTTCCCGCAAACCAGTCTATCTCCACCGGGAGGTTCCTCCTGATGATCTCTTCAAGCACCTCAAGCAGTTCGCTGTCCGGGCACTCGGTCTTGCCAGTCAGTACACCGGCCGCGAACACGACCTCGCTGGTCTTCCCTTGCTTGTACACTTTGTGAGGCGGTTTGGAGAAAAGATATTCCAGATCCTCCTTGGAGGCCTCTCCACTGACCGCACGCTTCGCAGCGCCCGCCTTCGTCTTCTCGACTGGTCCTCTTGCAGCGCGCTTTTCGGCCCGCTTTTTCCTCGTTTCCTTCCGCCGCCTGTGCCACTCCAGGCCTTCGGAAGAATCCAAGGAGTAGTCCCATTTCTCGCCCGGTGGAGGCGGAATCTTCGAACCGGGGATGAAGTGGATGGCCCACTGCTTCGCATCCAGGACCGCATAATATGACTCGCAGGCAACATTGTAAATGACCAGTCGCCCCTTCTCGGCCAGCTTGGCGGTGGCTCCTACAAGGTGCTCATATTTGAGCCTGGAATCGTTCTCGCGCTTACAAGGGCCGATGATTCCCAACAAGGTGCGATGGCAGAGTCTGCCCCTGCCATGGCTGTCCGAAAGGTTGATCAGCGCATGCAGCACCACGATCTCCAAGCTGCTCAGGCCGCGGTAGATCAAGCGGTGATCCCGGTGAAGAAACAAGCGACTTGAAGAGGGCATGTGCGGCAATGACGGGGGAAGGGTGGAAATCGGCGAGTAGCCATACCGTTCATGAGACTCACCGCCTGGAATGTATCCCACGTCTTCATCCCGATGTTTGTAACAGGCGACGAGCCCCTTCTTGGCGAGGCGCCGGACCCCTGCGTCATCGACTCCAAGGGTCATCGTGTGCCGGTAAAAACGGCCTGCCGCGTCCGATGCGGCGCAGAGCAGGATGTAATTCCGGCGATTGTCGAGACTGAGGCCTCGCAGCAGTGAGAGGTCCCGGGAAAGGAGTTTGCCGCCTGTTCCAGGCGATTCGGATTGGTCGGTGTCGTTCATGATCGATGGTTCGGGCTGTAATTGTTTCTAACACCTCGAATCGGCATTTTCCCCTAGGGGTATATGAGAAAATTCTATTTCGAAAATTTGTCTGGTGCATGTCGAGGCGACGTTGGTGGCTGTCGAATGCAGGTCTTCGTATCTGCAATACTTTGATAAGGAGTCTTTTACGTCTTCGGTCCGGTGGCCATGGTGCAGAATTCCAGCCGCTTTCCGGGCACTTGAAAAAAGTTGACAGAGCGCTGGAATCCTTACGCCCCTACACGCGCGCGCGCGTAACGAAACATGGTACACACCACAAACTGCACTACACAATGGCCTCTGGCCATTCCTTTGTAGTAGTGAAGAGTAGGAAATTGGCTGGCGGTAAGGTCGCGAGTTTTCTCCCGCTTCCGCCAGCAATTTGGAGGGAAGAGAAGAAAACGCCCAACATCTCGCCCGGCGGTGACCACGTGCCTGCCGGAGGCACTCTTGGTCCACTTGTTCAACCCATACCCTCCCGCCCGGTGAACTTGCGTTCCTCTGGGCCTGTTTAAGGTCACACTGGTGAAAAGACGTTGGTTGGTTGCCTGGCTGCCAACGATCAGATGAATGTTGTTCAGTGTCAGGGTGATTGCGGGGCTGGTGGTTGCAGTATATTTCGGTCATTTTGGGGCTTGTGTTTTTGCCCCGTATCGCCAGAATGCTGCCCGACCTCCGTGTCACGGCCGCTTCCGGAAACGGGGCGGCTTTTTTTATTTTTTGAGAGCGACGAGGCCCTCGCTGGATCTCCTTGATGCTGTTTGCGTCCGTGGCACTTTCCGCTGCGCGCTGGCACCCGTTTCGTTCGACAGGGGGTTTGAGGGCGCCAAGCACCTCGTGTTCGTTCAGCTCTTGCTCTCGAGCTGGATCACCGTTCATAGGCTGAGCCGTTGACGCGGGCTCACCATTTTTGAATTCTGCTTCGCGAGGCGTGGATGCCACGCCGTTATTTTGACCGCCCTGGTGGGTAGTCGTGTTGGTCGTAGTGTTCATGTGGTTATTTCTGGGTGGATTGTTTGCTCAGCCGTCCTTGGATCGCGGCTAAGATTGATGTGAGGCAGAGGTGCGTCCTCCCCCTTGGGTGGTCTCAGCTTGTGGGGGGGTGAGCGCCTCGCCACCACTGGCGAGGGATTCTAGGTAGGCGGCTAGGCTGTCGTATGAGATCAGCCGAGTACCGTGTTTTTGCCCGCGCTGCCGCAGCGACACGGACTTCACTTTTCCATCGGCGATCAGTTCGTAAGTCTTGCTCCGGCCAATCCCAAAGTACTTGGGAATGTCCTTGGGGCGGAGCCATTCGGGGCGAGGTGCGGACTTCATGATGGACGACTGTATCGCATCGACATCATTTGATGGAACCGCTTGACTTGGGGTTTTTGCATTCACCCCATTTCTCGAACGTCAGACTACCCACGGGCACGAAGCCAGAACCTGAGTTCGCAAGCCCTCTCCCCGCTGGCGTGACTTTGAACGGTTTCGAATTGATTCGCCCCCCCCTCTGCCCGATTGTTCGTAGCGAATTGAGAAACCCGAATGAGCAGTAAGGCATCAGCAAAACACCAGCCGTTGGAAGACCCGGCGCACGACGAGGCGTCCATGTCCACAGTTTTGGACATGGTGAATTCCTTGCACAAATACTCGAAGGACAACTGGACCAGCAAGGAGGAGGCCTTATGGAAAAAATACCTCGAAATGTGTAGGGGTGGGGAACTGGTGTCTCTCAGGTTGCGCGGGCTGGACGATGAAAAGGCCGAGAAGCTGATTGAGCGGGTTTGGGTAAGACGGAATCCCGATTCGGGTGCCCTCATCGTAGAGCATGCTCCCTCTAACAATGCATCGTCGTGCGTTCCGGCAATTCGCGTTTTCAGGAACGGGAGCTTCGTGATCCCTTCTGACGTTCTGTACTATCTCAATAGGCATCCCGTATTGGCAGTTCCTGGGGGAGATACACCGGCAGACGGCGATGACCGCCCCGTCATCCTTCAAGCCATAGAGGCGGTCGAGGACGATCTAGGCCTTGGCTACATCGGGCTCGGATTCGTTCCCCTTGGCATCCCCGAGGACGCAGGGCGAGACAAGCGCATTTTCGACTGTGGCGCCGCTGTGCATCAATTGAACGTCTTGTTGGACACAAAATACCTGAAGAACACTCCGGATGAAGACCTAATGTGGCTCCGAGTGGCGAAAGACAGGGACCGGTTCTGGAGGTTGCTCGACACCGCGTTTCTGTTTGGGAGGTTCATGGAGCACCACCGTATTCTTGATGAGTTGGCTGCCGAGGAGGCGATGCTACGGAGAATTACAATGCCGCCTGGTAAAGGAGGTAGGATCGAACGGGCCGTTGTCAGGATGATCGAAGCGTATGTACTGGAGAACAACTTGCTGCCGACACCCGGAAAGCTGCTCAAATGGCTGGGCGGAGAGAAATCACCCCTACGCGGGAAGCCGCTCCAGGTCGATCACCCCCTTTGGACGGCTGACATGAAGCCGATATCGTGGGAGCGGTTTCAGGATCTTGTAAAGAAGGCAAAGCAGAAGATGAAACGTTGAGAGGTGTGCGGCGACTCCGGAGAACCGCGAATACCTCAAGAAGGATCGCCTCCACCCCTTGGACGGCGGCGAGGCAGATTAGGCGGATGTCTTCCTCGTTCGGTTACACGGCGATAGTGCTTTGAGGGTCAGGATGCACACAAAAGCAACCACCCGGACAAATACGAACGCTATTCGCCAATAACGGGCGCACTACACAGTTTCATGCACACCCGGCCATTTTTGCCGGAGATTGAGGTAGAAAAGTGCTTATTTTAAGGCACTTACGGCGGAAGTACGAGGACTGGGACTCGAACCCAGGACCAATTGGTTAAAAGCCAACTGCTCTACCAACTGAGCTATCCTCGCGTTGGATTTCCGCAGAGCGGGCGGGACGAATAGGGAGCGGGCCGGGGCGATGCAAGCGGATAATTGGAAAAAGTCCCGACCGCTTTCATCTGAAACTCACGCGGGCCGTGACGGGAAAGTGATCCGAGAGCATCGGTCGATCGTGATGGCGGATGGCTGCGGCGAGGATTTCAGCCCGGTTGCCGGCGATGAAGATGTGATCGACATGGATGGCCCGGTTCATCGCCAGGCCACGCCACAAGTGGAGTGTGGGAACTTCCTTCTGTTCCGGATGGAGGACTTGCAAGGTGTCGGTGAGGCCGGCGCGCGTGACGAGCGTCTGGATGGCGGGGTTGTGCGGCAGGGCGTTGAAGTCGCCTAACAGAACGACGGGATCGTCGGGTGAACCGCGATCGTCGATGCGGTTGGCGAGCAATTCGGCGGAGCGGAGACGGGACGGCTGGCTGCGGTGGTCCCAGTGGGTGTTGAAGACGTAAAACGGACGCTGCGTGGCGCGGTCGGTGAGGCGCAGCCAGGTGACGGTGCGCGGGATATCATTTCCCCAGGTGGCGGAGCCGGGGATCTCAGGGTTGTCGGAGAGCCAGAAGGTGCCGGCGTCCTGAAGATCGGGTTCGAAGCGGTCGCGGCGATGGAGGATGGCGGTGTATTCGCCGCCGCGCGCGCCGTCCTCGCGGGCGGAGCCGAAGAACTCGTAGTCGGGCAGCGAGGCCCACAGGTCGGCGGCCTGGCCGTGGCGGGCTTCCTGGATGCCGAGCACATCGGGCGCTTCCTCGCGGATCATGCGCACGATGTGCGGGATGCGCTCGCTCCATGCCCGCGGGCCGAGGTCATCGCCGTTTTCGTAGCGGACGTTGAACGTCATCAGTTTGAGATCGAGCGCGCCGTCGGCGGCGACCGGCACCGCCCTCGGCGGATCGAGCGCGCGTTCGCGGCGACAGGATGACAGGCCGGCGGCGACCATGCCGCACAATCCGAGCACGAGGGCCGGGCGGGAAATGGATTTCCACATCGGTTTCAACTTCGGCATGGGCATGAAAAAAGCCGCTTCCGTGAGGGAAGCGGCTTGTTGGGAAAATGCAAACCGGATGGCGCTCAGTTGGCCGCGGTGGCGCGCACGTTGATGCGGCGCGAGGAGCGGTCGAAGAACACCTCGCCGTCGGTGAGCGCGAAGAGCGTGTGGTCGCGGCCCATGCCCACACCCGCGCCCGGCTGGAATTTGGTGCCGCGCTGGCGAATCAGGATGTTGCCGGCGATGACGGACTGACCGCCGAATTTTTTCACGCCGAGGCGCTTGCTGCGCGAGTCGCGGCCGTTCTTGACGGAGCCTTGTCCTTTCTTGTGAGCCATGAGATTGGATGAGTGAGGAGTTGAAGGAAAATCAGCCGGCGATCGAGGTGATCTCGAGCTTGGTGAGGCTGCGGCGGAAGCCCTTGGTCTTGTGGTAGCCCTTGCGGCGCTTGAACTTGAAGGCCACGCCCTTGGGACCGCGGAACTGGCTCAGCACCTTGGCGGTGACCGATGCGCCTTCGACGACCGGTGCGCCGATTTTCACGGAGTCGCCTTCGCCCACCATCAGTGCGTCGAACTTGATTTCGGAATCGATCTCGGCGTCGAGTTTTTCGACGTCGAGCCTGGTGCCTTCTTGGACGCGGTATTGTTTGCCGCCGGTTTTGATCACTGCGTAGGCCATGGCCGTATGGGAGAGTTGGTGCGCCCCTTTCGGCGCGGGCGGGGAGGACAGCACGGGCCTACCGGGGGCGCAAGGTTTTTTTGGAGGCGTGGCGGATTTTTCGGCTCGGTGGAAATGGATGCCTCGCCCCGGGCAATCGGCAGAAACGCAAATTTCTTGCAATTGGCATGAACCTGCATGAGCTTCCCCGGCGTGAAAGGCTACTTGATTGCGACATGGATGTGTCTGGCCGGCGCGCTTTTTGCATCGGCGGAATCGTTGCGCGTTTCGGCTCTGCATCCGCTGATGGCGGATCTGGCGAAACAGGTGGGCGGCGACCGGGTGCGGGTTTTTGACTTGGTGGGCGAGGGTGGGAATCCGCACCGCTTCGAGCCGCGTCCGGCGGATTTGAAGCAAATGCAGGCGTCCAGCCTGGTGCTCGCCGCGGGGAAAAATCTCGAAAGCTATCTCGACCGGATCGAGGCGACTTTGGGCGGTGTTCCGGTGATCGATGTGGGACGCACGATTCCCTCGCTAACGGTGGGCAAGGACGCGGTTTACACCTGCTGCCCGCATCACGGTCACAGCACGCTCGACCCCCACTGGTGGCATGGCATCGACAACATGCGGCGTGCGGCGCGCGAGGTGGCCAAGGCCTTCGCCGCCGCCGATCCGGCCGGAAAGGAAAGCTACGAGGCGAATGCCGCGGCCTACGGCAATCGGCTCGCGGAACTGAAAAAGTGGGCGAAGCGCGAGCTGGCGAAAGTCCCGCGCGGCCAGCGCAAACTGGTCACCGCGCACAATGCCTTTGGTTATTTCGCCAAGGAGTTCGGCTTCGAGGTGATCGCCGTTTCCGGCCTGACCAAGGAGCAGAACACCACGCCACAGGAGCGTGCGAAAACGATCGAGTCGGTGAAAAAATCAGGAGTGGCTGCGGTGTTTCCCGAGTTGGGGTCTTCCACGAAACCCTTGCAGGCGATCTCCACGGCCACCGGCACGAAGATCGGTCGGCCGCTCATTTCCGATGGCACCGGCACGGGAGCTGGTGCCGGTTTCGAGGGCATGATCCGCCACAACGTGAATGCCATCACCGAGGCCCTCGCCGCTGAATGAACGCGCCGCGCTGGCTTTCGTCCCCGCTCGTCGGCACGGTCGGCGTGATCGCCGGGCTGTGCCTGATTTCCGTGCCGCTGCGCAAACTCACCTCCGCTTCACCCGCGCCGCCGCCGGTGCAGGTAGCCGTGGAATCCGAGCAAACTGGCGCCGTGCTGCGCCTCAAGCTGCTCGCCCCCGCGGAGCGCGTGGCAATCACCGGTCCGGGCGGGCGGATTTTGTTGGAGATCCGAGATGCGGAGGCCGGCGAATCCGAGCACGATGTGGCGCTGGAACTGGTGGAGGACGGCGTGGACCTCGACCTCGTCATCGAAGGAAGCCGCGCCAGCGGGGAAACCGCGGCGTTTCTCACCGTGATGCCCGACGGCCGCGAGGAGCGCACGCGCTACGCCACCGGCGAGGGCGACTTCGGCGACATCCTGCGCTTCGAATGGCCCCACGCGCATTGATATAACTTTACAGATATCACATCATGTCCACCTCCGCCCACGACACTTGCGCCCACTGCGGTCATCATCACGAACTGCGGGTGGAGCGGCTCACCGTGCGATACCACGAGCTGGAGGCGCTGAGCGACGTTTCCTTTTCCACTTCCTGCGGCGTATGCGTGGCGTTGATCGGTCCGAACGGCGCAGGCAAGAGCACTCTGCTCAAGGCGGTGGCCGGATTGCAGCCGATCGCCGCCGGCGGCGTCCTGTGGCGCGGCACGCGCGTGGCGCGCTGGAGCCGCGAGATCGCCTATCTGCCACAGCGCGAGAACGTGGACTGGCAATTTCCCATCACGGTGCGCGGCGTGGTGCGCATGGGGCGGTTTCCGCAGGCCGGCTGGTGGCGGCCGTTTTCGCGCCATGACGACGAGGCGATCGACCGCGCCATCGCGATGATGCATCTCGATGACTTGCAGGACCGGCAGATCAGCCAGCTCAGCGGCGGCCAGCAGCAGCGGGTGTTCATTGCGCGGGCGCTGGCGCAGGAAGCGCACGTGCTGTTGTTGGACGAGCCGTTCACCGGACTCGACCGCAACTCGAAATCCGCGCTCGCGGAAACGCTGCGAGTGATCGCCGAGGAAGGCCGGCTCATCATCGCCTCGCATCACGATCTCGACACGGTGCGCGACATCTACGACGAGGTCCTGCTGCTGCGCCGCAAGGCGGTCGCGTACGGACCGGTGGCGGAAGTTTTCACGCCGGAGAAAATCGATCAAACCTTCGCCGGGGAAAGGGGGGCCGCATGATCGACTGGCTTTTGGAACCGCTCGACCACGCCTTCAACCGGCGCGCGGTGCTCGCCGCACTGCTGATTGGCTGCACCAATGGCTACGCCAGCGCCTTCGTGGTGCTGCGCAAGTCCGCGCTCAAGGTCGGCTCGCTCTCGCACGCGCTGCTGCCCGGCATCGCGCTGGCGATCCTGGTGGTGGGGCTGCACGACTGGAGCGCGTTCCTCGGCAGCCTGTTCGCCGCGCTCATCATTGGCCTCGGCTCGCTCGCCGTTTCCCGCGGCTCGCGGCTCGATCACGACTCGGCGCTTGCCATTTTATATACCGCAGCCTTCAGCGGCGGCATCATCCTGTTGCGCCGGCTCGGCGTGGCGCAGGAAATGGAGGACTGGCTGTTTGGCAACATCATGGGCCTGCGCGACAGCGACCTGTGGACGAACTTCTGGATCTCCTTCGCCGCGCTCGGCATCCTAACAGCCCTGCACCGGCCGTTATTGATGACGCTGTTCGATGCCGAGGTGGCCGCCACGCTCGGGGTGCCGGTGCGCGCGCTCAATTACCTGCTGATGGCCGTGCTCATCGTGGTGTTGATTTCCTCGCTGCAAGCGGTCGGCTGCATGCTGGCGATTGGCCTGCTGGTGGCTCCCGCAGCGACGGTCTATCTTCTAACAGACTCGACCCACGCGATGTTCTGGGGTGGCGCGCTGGTCGGAGGGATCACCTCCGCATTCGCGGTGCTGGCCGGCTGGTGGCTCAACATCGAGCAGGGGCCGGCGATCGTCCTGATGCTCGGCGCGGTCTTCGCCATGGCCTTCCTGCTGGGTCCGAAATACGGCATGCTGGCCCGCGTCTCCCGCTTCCGGAAAACCGGCGTGAGTCCTCAGGCAAACCACTTGTCCAGATAAGCGTCCGCCGCCGCGCGATGGGCGGTTTGCTTTTCCGCGGACATTTTCAACCACGAGCGGGCGATCATCGAAAGGCGCGGATTGCCTTGGAAGAAGTCGAGGTGGTCAGCGATGAAGCACCAGAACAGTCCGTCCCAGACGGCGCACCAGTCGCCCTTCGGCTCGTCGGACATCTTGAGAAGATAATTCGATCCGGAGATATAGGGTTTGGTGGTGAAGGTGCCGCCGTCGGCGAATTGCGACATGCCATACACGTTGGGCACCATCACCCAGTCGTTGGCATCGACGAAGAGTTCCATGAACCAGCGATAGACCTCATCGGGGCGGATGCGGCAGAGCAGCATGAAGTTGCCGAGCACCATCAGCCGCTCGATGTGGTGACACCAGCCCTCGCGCAGCACCTGGCGGATCACGCGGTCCACCGGCGGGATGCCGGTGGTGGCGGTGTAGAAGGCGGCAGGCATCGGGCGCTCGTGATGCCAGTAGTTCGCATTTCGGATTTCCACGCCGCGGTGGAGATAGATCCCGGCCATGAACTCGCGCCAGCCGATGACCTGTCGGATGAAGCCTTCAAGCGAGTTGAGCGGAACCTTTCCGCTGCGCGCGGCGAAGGAGAGCGCGCGTTGCACGACTTCCGCCGGTTCGAGCAGGCCGATGTTGAGCGCGGGCGTGAGCGCTGAGTGATGGAGAAACGCGTGCCGCGTGGAGATCGCGTCCTCGTAAACGCCGAAGTCCGCAAAGCGCTGTTTGAGGAAATCCTCCAGCCACTGAAGCGCGTCGGCACGTGTCACCGGCCAGCGGAAATCCTCGAGCGCGCCGGGGTTGTCGGGGAAATGTTTTTCCACATAACTGAATGCTTCCTCGACATAAGCATTGCGTGGCGCTTTGGGCTCGGACGGCGGGCGGTATCCTTTCGGGAGTTTCGCGCGGTTTTCGGTGTCGAACGACCACTTGCCGCCGGCGGGCGTGCCGTCGTCTTCCATCAGGATGCCCATGCGCCGGCGCTGCGCCTGATAGAAGGTGGCCATGAACGGGCGCTTTTTTCCGGCGATCTGCCCGGCAATGAAATCCGGCGGACTGAGAAAACCCGGTGTTTGATGGAAGATCACCTCGATCCCGCGCCGCCGGGCGAAAGCGCGCACGCGCTTGGTGAGCAGGTCGTCCACCGGGTCGGCGAGGTGCAGATGCGTGGTGTTCATTGGCACGATCTCGTCGAGCGATGCGGCGTCCGTGTTTTCCACGTATCGCGGCTTCACACCCTGCGCGTTCAACTCATCGGCATAGGCGCGCATCGAGGCGCGGTGCAGCACGAGACGCTGCTTGTGGACGGCGAGCGGCCATTCGTCGTCGTTGCCGAAGTAAAGCGGATCCTCGATGAGATAACACGTTTTCGCCGCGGCAATGGCCGGGTGTTTCGCGAACAATTGGTGCGGATAGACCAGCGCGATTTCCATGGACAGTCAGAACGTGCGGATGTTGGAGAGTCCGCCGTCGGGCCGGAGCGTCTGGCCGGTGATGAAGCTGGCGGAATTGGAGAGCAGGACGTTGACCAACTCCGCGGTTTGCTCCGGATCGCCGACGCGTTGGAGCGGGTGGCGCTTCGAAGCGGCCTCGCGTTTCGCATCGCTGCCTAACAAAGTAGAGGCGAGCGGTGTGTCGGTGAGCGAGGGGGCGATCACATTGACGCGGATCTTCGGCGCGAGTTCCGCGGCCAGCGAGCGCGCCAGGCCTTCCACCGCCGCCTTGGCCGCGGCGATCGAGGCGTGGAACGGCATGCCCTGCGCCACCGCCACGGTGGAGAAGAGAACGATCGAGGCCGCGGGCGCGGCTTTCAGCGCGGACAGGGCCGATTGGATCGCGGACACCGCGCCGAGGCAGTTGACGCCGAAGTCGGTCAGGAAATCATCCGCGGTGAGGCGGTGAAACGGTTTCAACGTGATGCTGCCTGGGAAATAGACGAGGCCGTCGATCGCCGGCGGGAGATCGAGTTTCGCGGGTTGCAGGGCGTCGAACGGCTGGACCTGGATGCCGAGGTCGGCGAGCGGTCCGGCGTTGCGCGCGGCGGCGATGACGGTGTCGCCTTGGCCGAGAAGGCGTCGTGCGGTGGCCAGGCCGGTGCCGGAATTTCCGCCGACGAGCAGGATGGTGCGTGACATGCCGGAACGTGGGCGGGAAGCCCGGCGCGTCAAGCGGCAGGGCGCCGGTTCACGCAACACTCTCGAACACGCCGCCACCGAGCAGGCGGCCGCCATCGTAAAAGGCGCAGATTTGTCCCGGTGCGATGGCGCGTTGCGGGCGCTGGAAATCGAGCCGCACGCGACCATCGCCGAGTGCCTCGACCGCCGCGGGCTCCGCTTTTGAACGATAGCGCGGCTGGGCCTCGACGCGGCGCAGCGATTCGATCGGCTCGTTGAGCGAGTTAAGGGTGCCGACCACGCATTGCGTGACATAAAGCGATCCTTCGCCCGGTCGGTCCCAGCCGACGATCAGGCGGTTGCGCGCGAGGTCCTTGCCGACCACCACGTAGGCCATGCCCTCGCGCGGCGAGGCGACGCCGTGGCCCTTGCGCTGGCCCATGGTGTAGAGGTGCAGACCGCGATGAGAGCCGAGCACGCGGCCATCGGTATCGACTATTTCGCCGGGCTGATCCGGAATGTAATGACTCAGGAAATCGCTCATTTTCACCTGACCGAGGAAACAGATGCCCTGGCTGTCCTTTTTTTCCGCCACCGGCAGATCGAAGCGACGGGCGGTCTCGCGCACCTCTGGCTTGAGCATCTCGCCGGTGGGGAAAAGCGCGTGCGCGGCCTGGAATTGCGTCATCAGGGCGAGGAAATAACTCTGGTCCTTGTTCGGATCCGCCCCGCGTAGAATGGCGGCAGCACCGTCTGTTAGAGTGCGGCGACGCGCGTAGTGGCCGGTGCCGACGAATTCAAAGCCCTGCGCGAGCGCGTAATCGAGAAACACGCCGAACTTCATCTCGCGGTTGCACCAGACGTCCGGATTCGGCGTGATGCCCGAGCGGTAGCCCTCGACGAGGTAATCGACGATGCGGGCGCGGTAGGAATCGATCAGGTCGATGACGCGGAACTCGATACCGAGCCTGGCGGCCACCGCGCGGGCGTCCACGATGTCCTGTTCCCACGGGCAATCGCCGGGGATGCCCTCGTCGTTGATCCAGTTTTTCATGTAGCCGGCGGTGACCTCGTGCCCCTGCTCGACAAGCAGTGCGGCGGCCACCGCGCTGTCCACGCCGCCCGAGAGTCCCACCAGCACCTTCGCCATGGCGGGAGATTAGCCGGCCGCCGGCTGGCGTCGAAAACAATTCCGCCGCGCAAGGCCGGTGAATGGCCGGAAATCGAATTGGAATCCAGCGATTCTCAGTGAATGCGGATGGGATGGATGCCTTATCAGCCGGAGGCCACAGCCAGCGGAAGGCTCGGGTGGATGTCTTCGTGGAGCGGCGTTTGTTCGCCGTGGAGGTGGCGGAGGAGGGCGGCGAAGGCGATCATGGCGGCGTTGTCGGTGCAGAGCGCGGGGTCGGCGGTGACGAGTTGCAGTCCGGCCTTGTCGCAGGCGTGTTGCATGGCGTCGCGGAGCGCGCGGTTGAGGCTCACGCCGCCGGAGAGGGCGACGGTTTTGCGGTCGCTCTGGCGCGCGGCGCGCAGGGTCTTGCCGGTGAGGATTTCGATGACGGCCTGCTGGAACGAGGCGGCGAGATCGGCGACGGGAAGCGGCGGCGGGAGCTTTTGCAGAGTGTAGAGGACGGCGGTCTTGAGGCCGGAAAAGGAGAAGTCGAGGTGCGGATCGTGCAGCATCGAGCGCGGGAAATCGAATGCGGCGGGATTTCCGGAACGGGCGGCGATTTCGATTTCCGGCCCGCCGGGATAGGGCAGGCCTAACAGTTTCCCGACCTTGTCGTAGGCCTCGCCGGCGGCGTCGTCGCGGGTGCCGCCGAGCTTGCGGTATTTTCCCGGCCCCTCGACATCGAGCAGCAGGGTGTGGCCGCCGGAGACGATGAGCGCGAGGTGCGGCGGGACGCGGGTCTGGTGGAGGAAGGGCGAGAGCAGGTGGCCTTCGAGGTGGTTGATGCCGAGGAACGGCCGGCCGAGCGCGCAGGCCATGCCCTTGGCGGCGGTGCTGCCGATCAGCAGCGAGGAGGCGAGGCCGGGTCCGGTGGTGGCGGCGAAGGCGTCGATTTCCGACATCGCGACGCGGGCGTCGGCGAGCGCTTTTTCGACCAGCCCGCGGAGTCGCAGCGAGTGGTTGCGGGAGGCGAGTTCGGGGACCACGCCGCCGTGCTCACGGTGCAACTCGATCTGCGAGGCGACCTCGGAGGCGAGAATTTCCGCGGCGCGGCCGGGTTCGCCGCGGACAATGGCGACGGCGGTTTCGTCGCAGGAGGATTCGATGGCGAGTATCAGGGGCAAAGCGGTGGATGGATTGCCGATTCGGGGCGATCAAGCTAAGGATCGGAAACTGCGATTCAGACGAAAATTGAACCACGGATGGACACGGATGAGCACGGATTTGGATCGATTCAGGCGAATTCCACTCCTGTGAATTTGGATGAGTGCTGGAAGTCGTTCCGGTGCCGGGTCATCCGGCGATCTCCTCCTCCATCCGTGTGAATCCGTGTTCATCCGTGGTTCTCTTCTCCCTGCCTCGAATTTCAGCGGCCGTTGAGCTTGGCGATGGTGGCGGCGTCCACGATGAAGCGGCCGGTGCCGGCGGGTTCGGGTGTGCCGTTTTCCGGGATGAGGTATTCGTAGGCCATGATGGGTTTCACGCCGGGCGTTTCGGACATGAGATAGACACGGATGGTCATGGCCTCCTTGCCGGTGCCGCCCTCGAGCTTGCGGATGGCGTATTGCACTTCGTTGGGGCCGTCGCGCGCGCCGCCGATGACGATTTCCGCCTCCTTGGCGTTGGCGAAGCGGTGATGGCTGATCTTGTTGACCTGCACGCGCACCTCGCGGCCGGGGCAGAAGACATAGACCTTGGCGATGTATTTGGCGGGCGGGGCCGCAATGGGCGTGCGCGGGATCACGCCGTCCGGTTGCGCCTCGGGCGTTTCCTTGAGATATTTCAAATCCCCGGCGGCCAGCTCGGCGCGCACTTCGGGCAGGGCGACGAGGTTGACGAAGTCGGCGCGGTCGTAGAGCCAGCCGCGATCGCCGGCGACGAAGGAAAGGACGAGCAGGTTGTCGGTGGGCGTGCCGCCGATGCCGAAATCGATCTTGCCGAAGTAAGACGCCTTGGCGGTGGGCCCTTTGCGGACGGCTTCGAGGAACTTGAGGCCCTGGAGCGACGGCGGCGGCGCGGGCAGCTCGAAGACGGAGGCGGGAAACGCGCGTTTCTCGGAGACGATGCGGTTGCGCACTTCCACCTGGCGGTGGGGCGCGGTGACGCGCTGCCAGGCACGGGCGTCGCGGCCGACCATCGCCGCGCGCCAGGTTTCGTAGGTGCGTTCGAGCGCCGGGCGGAGATTTTCCTGGGCCGCGGAAATGCCCGTCAAAGCGGCGAAAACGAGACAGATGAGGCGATTCATGTGCGAAACCATTGGACAAGCCCCGCGCTTTCACAACAAACAAATCGCGCGCCGCATGCGGTCACCGCCGGCCCTTCCCCCGATTTATGAGCAGTATTTTGCAACGAGTGGCACCGATCGGCGAGGCGCGCGACCGCGAGATCCTCAAGGACGCGGCGACCTACATCTATCAGGAACGGCCGCAGGGGCCGGTGCAAGCGCACGTGTTCCTGCCGGAAAACCTGCTCGATGGCCCGCCGCGCACGGTGGTGGTGTTTTTCCACGGCGGTTTCTGGGACACGCCCACGCCCACGCAGTTCGTGCCGCACTGCCTGCATTTCACCAGCCGCGGGGCGGTGGCGGTGGCGGCGGAAACCCGCTCCGGTTCGCGCCACGGCACCGGTCCGGCGGAAGCGGTGGAGGACGCGCGCGACCTGATCCGCTGGCTGCGCCACAACGCGGACACCTTCAATCTCGATCCCGACCGCGTGGTGGTGGGCGGTGCCGCCGGCGGGGCATTGCTGGCGCTGCTCACCGCGATGCCCAAGCCGAAGGCGATGCCGCCGGTGGACGGGCTCGACTGCCGGCCGCAGGCGCTGGTGCTGTTCAGCGCGCTGGTCAACACGGTGGCGAAAAGCGCGGCGCACAACCGCTTCCCGGACGCGGGTGCCGCCAAGCGCCTCAGCCCCACCACGCTGGTGCGGCGCAAGCTGCCGCCGATGATCCTTTTTCACGGCAAGTCCGACCGCATCACGCCCTTCGGCGAGGTCGAACGCTTCGTGCGCAAGGTGAAATTCTGGGGCAACCGCTGTGAACTGGTGGACTACGAAAAGGCGGACCACCCGTTCTTCAACTTCAACGTGAGCCACCGCAACTTCGAACTGACCATCCGGGCGGCGGACCGTTTCCTGGTGGATCGCGGATTGCTGCCGCCGGACGAAACGGAAGAACCGGTCTGATGAAGGCAAACTCGCGCTGGGCGGCGCGCCTCGGCATGTTCGGCGACCTGCCGACCCGGCTGGCGGCGCACTCGCTGCGCGTGCTGCCATGGTTTCTCGAACCGGTGCTGACCACCGGGTGGACCTTGTTGTTTTTCCTGCTCGCGCGAGGCCAGCGCCGCGCGGTGCGCGACAACCTGCGGGCGATGTTTCCCGATTGGGGCTCGGCCCGTGCCACCTGCGGCGCGTGGCGCGTGTTCCGCAACTTCGCCTCGACCTATGTGGACGGACTGCGCAGCGAAACGGAAACCGGCGAGGTCGATTGGGAAGTGGACGGCGTCGCGCACATGGAGGAACTGACCGAGCGAACGGACGGCTGCATCCTGCTGACCGCGCACATGGGGAGTTATGACATCGCCGCGCCATTGTTCGCCTCGCGCTTGAAGCGCCCCCTGCACACCGTGCGGGCACCGGAACGCGAACCGGAAGCACAGCGACTGCGCGAGAACGAGATCCGCCACAAGGCACAGCGCCATCCGAACTTCCACACGCTGTGGAACCGCGGCGACAACCTGCTGGGCATGGAACTCGCACGGCTGCTGCATGCCGGGGATATCGTGGCGGTGCAGGCGGACCGCGTGATCTTCGATGTCTCGCCGATGGAGGTCGAGGTGGAGCCGGGACTGCGGATGCGGCTGCCGCGAGGACCGCTGGTGCTGGCACGCGTGACCGGAGCGGCTTGTTATCCGGTGTTCATCACGCGCACGGGCTGGCGGCGCTACCGGGTCCATTTCCAACCTCCGCTGGAGCTGCCACCACGCGCCCGCGACGGGGACGGCGCGGCCGCCGCACTGTGGGCCGGCACGGTTTACCGGGCCGTGCGGGAGCACTGGAGCCAGTGGTTCGTGTTCGAACCGGTGCTTGCGCGCGGGAAGTGAGCCGCGACCAACAGGCCACGATGCGGCAACTTTCATGGTTTCCATGCCATAGGCGTCCTGAAAGGCTGACGAACGCATGATGACAAAACCATGACAACCCGGCATGGCGTTTCCCCATACTATCGTTAGATGACTTCCGCGCGCTCGCCGATGGGACGTTTCATCCTCCACTCGCTGTGGGTGGTGCTGCCATTTTGCGCGTTGCTGGCGTTGACCTGGAACGCGTGGCGGGCCGATGCGGAAACGCGCAAAAACCGCATGCTCGACGCCGCCAGCCAGCTTGCGGCAAGAACGCTCGATGAAACCCGCGCTCAGCTCGGCCCGTGGTCGCCGATCCCCGAATCCGACCGCACCGGGCTACCACCGCTGCCGCATGATGACCCGAAAGCGGTGGATGCCTTGAAACGCTACGAGGCCGGCGATTTCGAAGGCGTGCTGGGCAGTCCCGAGTCACTGCGATCCTCCGCCGGACTGCCGCTGAGGTCGCTGGCGGCGCTGCAATTGCTGCGCAAGGAAACCGATCCCGCACGGCTTGCCGAACTCACTTCGGTGTTGGCGGGCTCGATGGATTTCGTGACCCCGATGTTTCTTGAGGAAGCGGAAATGCGTTTCACCGAACTGGGTATTCCATTGTCACCGGCGCTCAACGGTTGGCGGGAGCGCTGGCAACGTGCGGAAGCGGAGTTTTTCTTTCTTCAGAATCTCGATCCATCACTCCTTGCCGCATGGCAGGAGCACGCGGGCGTCGAATACCTGATCGAAATCCGCTCCGGCACATGGCGTGTCCACACCGCGGACGACGTGCGCGCGGCGGCCGAGCAGGCGATGAAAATCCCAACGCTCAATCTCGCGGACGGCTTGGCGATTCATCTCAGCGTCGCAGACAAAACCGTGGTGGGTGGCAAGGGAATCGAAACCCTATCCATCAATGATCATCATGGCTGGAAATCCGAAGTCGTGCTCGCCGATGCCGCGGCCTACCAGCGCGGCGAAACCCGCACCCGAAACATCATCACCGCCGTGATCGCGGTGGCGGGCATCGCGGCCTTGTTCGGTCTGTTCCAATCCGGACGGGCTTATCTTCGCGCCGTCGAACTCGCGCGCCGCCAATCCGAATTCATGGCCGCCGTTTCCCATGAAATGCGCACGCCGCTCGCTGCGATGGGACTGCTCGCGGAAAACCTCGAGTCCGGGGCGGCGGAGCGGGCCGGAAAACGCGACGAACACGTCCGCATGATCCGCGAAGAAAGCGCAAGGCTCGGCGGCCTCATCGACAACGTGCTGGCGTTCACCCGCGACAAGCGCATGGAGGCACCGGAAGCCTTCGATGTGCACGCGATGATCGAGGATGCCGCATCCTTGATAAAACCCCTCGCGGAACGCAACCGCATCACATTCGAGGTGGATGTCGCCGATTTCCCCGAAGCGCCACACGGCGATGCAGCCGCCCTGCGCCGCGCACTGCTCAACTTGTTGGACAACGCGATCAAACACACACCCGCCGGTGGCAGCGTGAAATGCGCCGTCCGTCCCATCGACGACGGTCGCTGGACCATCGTAGTCACCGACTGCGGCCCGGGCATTCCCGCGCACGAGCGGAAAAGGATCTTCGAGGCATTCTATCGAATCGGCGACGAGCTCCGCCGTACCACTCCCGGCACCGGACTCGGGCTCGCCCTCGTCAAACGCACCGCCGAAGCCCACGACGGTGAAATCACCGTCACCGACGCGCCCGGCGGCGGCTCCCGTTTCACCCTCACCCTGCCCATCCATCCATGAGACTGCTGCTCATTGAAGACGAAGCCTCGTTGCGCGCCGCGCTTGTTCCCTTGCTGCAGGATGCCGGCTATCACGTGCAATCCGCCGCCGACGGCAGCACCGGACTCGAACGCGCTCTCGCCGAAACCTTCGACCTCATCCTGTTGGACATCATGCTCCCGGGCCTCGACGGCTTCGCCATCTGCCGGGAAATCCGCAAGCGCGGCCACACCATGCCCGTCCTCATGCTCACCGCGCGCGGCACCGTGGACGACCGCGTCCGCGGCCTCGACGGCGGGGCGGACGATTATCTCGTGAAACCCTTCAGCGGCACCGAATTGCTAGCCCGCATCCGCGCCCTGCTGCGCCGCAGCGCGCCCGAATCCCGACCGCCGTCCTCGCTGCGACTCGGCGAGGTGGAAATCGATTTCCAAAAAGTCACCTGCCGCCGCGGCAACGACACCGTCAATCTAACAGCCCGCGAGTTCCGCATCCTCGAAGTGCTCGCCGCCGCGCAGGGCCGGCCGGTGAGCCGCGAGGAATTCCTCGACAAGGCATGGGACCATCACGCGTTCCCCACCACCCGCACCGTGGACAACCAGATCCTCGCATTGCGCCAGAAACTCGAAGGCGACCCCGCAAATCCGCGACACATCGTCACCGTGCACGGCGTGGGTTATCGATTGGAGAATTTCTGACAGCAGATCAGGCCGAATTCTTGATCCCGGTGGGATCGGAGAAATTAGCCCCGGGTCGAGGAGCGAATGCGACGAACACCCGGGGGATGTCGGCATTCAAGATGTATTCGACCCCGGAGTGGGTCGGAGAGAGCATGTAATTCAGGGGTGAAAACGACGTTTCTCGCACACCTTTCAGGTGCCTATCGAATGAACCACCCAAACCCGGGGTGGTCGTCGCTATCGCTCCTCGACCCCGGGCTATTTTCTGTCATCCCTTCGGGATATGGATTTCGGTCGCTGGCATCGGAATGATAGCCCGAACCCGAAAATTGCCCGAAAGGTTATTTTCCATTTACAGAAACTTCTGACAAAACCCTGACAACCCCGGCACTCGTTTCATGCACACTCCCGCCATGTTCAGACACCTCTCGCTCCTGTTGGGCTTTTCCATCGCCACGCTCCATGCGGCCGATCCCGTTCCCGCGGATCTGCTGCGACAAGGGCTGTTCGAGGAGGAGGCAAACCAGAACCTCGACAAGGCCGCCGAACATTACCGCGCCGTGATCGCCGCGCATGAACGCGAACGCGCGCTCGCCGCATCCGCCACCTTCCGGCTTGGCGAGATCGCCCGCAAAAAGAACGACAAGGAAGCCGCCGCCGCCGCCTTCCGCACCGTCACCGAGCGCTTTCCCGAGCAACAGGAACTCGCCCGCCTCAGCCGTGAAAACCTCGCCGCCCTCGGCATCGAAACCACCGCTCCAGCCTCATTGCCATCCGCCGATCCCGAAGACGCCGAGATCGCCCGCCTCAAGGAAGTCGCCCGCAACAGCCCGGATCTCATCGACGGTGCCGGACCCGACGGCTGGCGGCCGATCCACCACGCGGCCGCCAAGGGCTGGAGCAAAGTCATTTCCTTTCTGCTGGAAAACAAAGCCGACCCGAATGCCAGGACCAGCACGGATGATGAGATCACACCGCTTCACCTCGCCGCGATCCATGGGCACCTCGGCGCGGTGAAAACCCTGTTGGCAGGCAAGGCGGATTCAAGCCTGACATTCGACATCAAAAAAATCTTCCACGACCGATACCCGCCCGCAGGCATCAAGAGTCCCGATGTGTCGGGGCAATGGACCGCTCTCGATTTGGCCATCCTCTACGACCGCCGGGAAACCGCCCTCGCCCTGATCCAGGCTGGCTCGGATTTCCTGCGCAAAGGTCCACTCATCTCCGGTGGCTTCAGGGGTGCCAACTCGCTGCAACTGGCCATCTATTTCCAGCGCGATGAACTGGCACAAACCATGATCGATGCCGCCAAACCCGGGACCGCTACCGTCCGCGGCGATTTGCCGCACACTCCGCTTGCCACCGCGGTGATTCACAATCCGGCCATGGTCGATCCCTTGCTCAAGGCGGGAGCCGACGTGAGGGAAACCATCATCGAAGGCGCGACAGTCCTCCACTGGGCACCCAGCGCGGAAATGGCGGAATTGCTCATCTCGAAAGGCGCCGATCCCAACGCCAAAGACACATCCGGACTCACTCCGCTCGATTACGTGGCACAACGCAGTGAAGCCGGAAAGAATGCCGACATCATCGAAACCTTGCTCAAACACGGCGCGACCGTCGCCGATCCAAGCGAACTGCTGCGGCGGACATCCGAGGCCATGCTACCGGTTGTCGGGGAACGCTTGGTTTATCCCAATGCCCACAATCCTGATGCGATCCTCTTGTCCGCCTATGGAGACCATCGTTTCTCCGTGGTGCAGCCTTCGCCTCAAACCGCAAATACGCCCAGGCCGCGTGTGCAACGTCCGATCCAAGGCCGTCCGGAACTTGTCACCTTGGAAAAACGCCCGGCTGAAGGAAGCCCGCCACCTTCCCTCGCGGAAGCCTTGCGCGAGGCATATGGTTCCTCGGGTTTCTTGCTGTCCATCCGCATCCTGCGGCGCAACGGAAACGAGGCGTTCGAGACCGTGCGCGAGTGGAAATCATGGGAAACTCCGCCCCTCTCCAAGGATTGGCCAGCCCTCGAATGGGGAGACATCATCGAGGTCCGCACCGCCGGTGGCGGCAACTCATCCAGTATTCGCATCGCCGATCTGTCCGCCCTGATCCCTTCGCGCAACGTCACCTTCCGCCTTGGCGAACTGGAGATTCCGAAGACGATTCCCGGAGACAAAACCTTCTGGCTGGGCGGCAATAGCTACGAACCGCTGCAGTTGATTTACCCCAGTATCGAATCGTTGGCCCTTCTCCACCGCTGCGTCATCCACCGGAAAGGGTTGCCCGGACCGGTCGCGCTCAATTTCTCCGAGCCAACTCACACCAGATTCAGGCTGCTCGACGGCGACATGATTGAGGTGTCGCTGAATGTTCCTGTGCTGGAACAGAAATTCCCCAACAAAGACATCATCTATGAATATCAGTATGGTGCCGGAGAAATCACCGAAGCTGGCTCCGGAGGAAATTACAATCTGTTGGATCGGATGGTCGTTCGCAGACGCATCAATGCTGTCGATTACAGCAGAATTGGTATCCTGAGGCGTGCAGAGAATTTCAACCCCGAAATGATGGACCTCAAGGCATGGCTCGAAAAACTTCCGCCGCGCGAAAAATGGAACAAGGACACGCTCATGGCATCCTTGCCGAAGCTCAATCCCGGCGATGTGGTGGTATTGATCGGTGACCAGGCCCCGGATGCCGAGAAAACCGCCGCCGAGGTGGTCAAGAAGTTGAAAGAGGTCCAGGAAGCGATGCGCTGATGAACGTGGCCCGGGCATCCTGCCCGGAGCCGGCCGACCACATCATGCATGCAGGCTGCGGGCGGGACGCCCGCGCCACTATCACTCCGCCTTCTTCGCGGCCTTTTTCGCCGGGCGGGGCGGGAACTCGAAGCCGATCTTGCCTTCCTTGGGATCGAAGGTGAGGTGGGCGTCGAACTTGCGCTTGGTGCGGTTGGAGACGAAGCCCTTGATGACGTCGGTCTTGCCGGTGCTGAGCATTTTCCTCACCTGATCGGCGGTGATCTCGTGGTGGAGGATGTTCTTGCCGATGCGGATGCCGCCCGGCTCCTTCTTGGTGACGAGTTCCGGGATATGATAGGCCTTTTCGCTTTCATATAACTTCATCGTGCGGCCGTCCTGGAGCTGGACGCTGCCGATGACGTGTTCCTCGGTGAGTTCGATGTCGTTCTTGTCGTCGCCCTCGAAGACGAAGTTGATCTTGAACTTGTCGTCCATCTCGAGGCCGGCGTCGAAGGGCTTGTTGAACTTCGATTTGAAACCGGTGAGCGGGCCGACGAATTTCTTGCTGAACAGCTCGGCGGCCTCCTCTTCGGATAGAAGCCGTCCCGCGATGTGTTTCTTGGCCTTGAACTTGCAGTCCGGCTGGCGGCACTCGTAGGTGGCGTCGGTCTGGCGCAGGTGGTCGGCCCCGCAGGCCGGGCAGGCGACCTTGAGGTCGGGGAAGACCTGGTTCTTGGCCTCCTCGGCGCGTTTTTTCGCCTTGCTGACGATCTCGTTGGTGTAGGCGACGATCTCGTCCATGAAGGTGTCGCGGCGGAGCTGGCCGTGTTCCATGCGGCGCAGCTTGTATTCCCAATCGCCGGTGAGTTTGGGCGAGTAGAGGCCCTCAATGTGCATGTCACGGACCAGCTCGATGAGCCGCATGCCGCTGCCGGTGACGTGGAGTTCGCGGCCGTCGCGGGCGATGTATTTTTGGGCGATGAGCCCCTCGATGGTGGCGGCGCGGGTGGCGGGCGTGCCGAGTCCGCGTTCGGCCATCGCTTCGCGCAGCGATTCGTCGTCGATGAGCTTGCCGGCACCCTCCATCGCGGAGAGCAGGGTGGACTCGGTGAAGCGCGCGGGCGGCTTGGTTTCCTCGTCGATCACCTGCACCTCGTCGGCGGTGGCGGTTTCGCCGTTTCTGACCGGGACCAGTTCGTCCTTGCCGGAGGCGACACCGGGCGCGCGGCCATAGACTTCGAGCCAGCCGGGTTTCACCAGCACGCGGCCGTCGGTCTTGAAGGTGTCGGTGACGTCGCTGTGGCGGATGCGGGTGAGGCGCGTGGTTTGCTCGAACTCGGCGGGCGGATAGAACACGGCGATGAAGCGCTTCACGATCATGTCATAAACCTTCTGCTCGGTGTCGCTGAGCCTGGCGGTCTTGCCGGTGGGGATGATGGCGAAGTGATCGGAGACTTTCTTGTCGTCGAACACGCGGCGCGACTTGGTGAGGCGCGGGCCGTTGTGATTATCCAAGTTACTTCCCATTTCGGCTGCATCATTAGCCCTGCCGCCCTTGAGCACGGCCTCGGCGAAGCGGGCGACAGGCAGGTCGCTGTTGGCGATCTCGCCCATGGTCTCGCGCACCTGGCCGGTGTAGTCTTCCGGCAGGTAGCGGGAGTCGGTTCGCGGATAGGTGACGACCTTGTGTTTTTCGTAAAGCGCCTGGGCGATCTGCAAGGTGGCCTTGGCGGAAAACGGCGCCTCGCGCTGGAGGGTGGTCAGGTCATACAACTGCGGCGCGATCTGCGTCTGCGCCTTCTTCTCTTCGGAAACCTCGCCGGTTTTTCCCTCGCATCGCGCCTGGATGGCCTCGGCGAGCGCGCGGTCCCAGATGCGCTCGGGGCGCGCGTGCGGTTGCGCGTCGTCTTTTTTCCAGTTTTCGTCGATCCACTTGGCGGCGTAGTGGCCGGCATCGACGCCGAAGTTGGCGTGAACCTCGTGGTAGGATTCCGGCTTGAAAGCGCGGATTTCGGCCTCGCGCGCGGCGAGAATGGCCAGCGTGGGCGTCTGCACGCGGCCGGCGGCGGTGATGTTGAAGCCGCCGTGGCGCGAGTTGAAACAGGTGAGCGCGCGGGTGGCGTTGAGGCCGACCAGCCAGTCGGACTCCGAGCGGCAGCGAGCGGCGTCGGCGAGCGGCATCATTTCCTCGTCGTCGCGGAGTTTTTCCCATGCCTGGAGGATGGCGTTGTTGGTCATCGACTGCATCCACAGCCGCTTCACGGGCTTGTGGATTTTTCCGATGTCCATGATGTAGCGGAAGATGAGTTCGCCCTCGCGGCCGGCGTCGCAGGCGTTGACGATGGTGTCCACATCCTTGCGCTTGGCGAGCTTGAGCACCTGCTTGAGGCGTGCTTCGCTGTCCGGGATCGGATCGAGATCGAATTTGTCCGGGATGGCGGGCAGGACGCCGAAATTCCACGGCAGTTTCTTGCCGTTGGGACCCATCGGCATGCGCAGCTCGACGAGGTGGCCGACCGCGGAAGTGATGACCGCCAGGTCGTTTTCGAAATACGCATCGCGCCCCGAGCCTTTCTTTTCGAACTTGCCGAGCGGCTTGGCCAGCGCGCGGCTGAGATCGGTCATGACGCTGGGTTTTTCTGCGATGATGAGTGTTTTTCCCATGATGTAAGGGCCCCGGGTTTGCGGGCAAGGGCGCAGGGACTAGACGGTCTGTGGCGGCCTTGGCAAGCGGATTGCGTGTCGGGCGGGACGTCCCGGCTGTCCGCGTCAGCGGAGTTGGTTGGCGGGGAAGCGGCCTTTGAAGGGTCCGTTCACCCATGCCCAGGCCGGGCGGACCATGTCGCGAACGTCCTTGTAACGGGCTTCCCAGCCGAGGAGTTTTTTGGCCAGCGAGGGATCGGCGACAAGCGAATCCGGGTCGCCCTCGCGGCGCGGTCCGTATTTCACCGGCACCTCGCGGCCGGTGACTTCCTCGGTGGCGGCGATAATCTGCTTCACCGAAACGCCGACGCCGGTGCCGAGATTGCAGCGCAGCGATTCGCCGTCGGCGGCGAGGTGGTCGAGCGCCCGCGCATGGGCCTCGGCGAGGTCCTCGACATGAATGTAATCGCGGATGCAGGTGCCGTCCGGCGTGTTGTAATCGGTGCCGAACACCTCGATGTGCGGGATTTCCCCGGTCACGGCCATCAACACGCGCGGGATGAGGTGGGTTTCCGGATCGTGGTCCTCGCCGATTTTCCCGTCGTCGGACGATCCGCTGGCATTGAAATACCGCAGGCAGGCGCTGCGCAGGCCCCAGGCCTGGTCGCAGTCCCTGAGAATCCACTCCACCATCAGCTTGCTGCGACCGTAGGGGTTGATCGGATTTTGCGGGGTGTTCTCGGTGATCGGCAGCTTGTCTGGGATGCCGTAGGTGGCGCAGGTGGAGGAAAACACGAAGACCTTGCAGCCGAACTCCTGCATCACTTGCAGCAGATTGATCGGTTCGGCGGTGTTGTTCTGGTAGTATTTGAGCGGATCGGTCACGGATTCGCCGACGTAGGCGAAGGCCGCAAAATGGATGACCGCGCCGAAGCGGTGGGTCTCGAACAGTTTGCGCAGCAGGACCTGGTCGCCCACATCGCCGATGACCAGTTCCACGCCGGGATCGACGATGGCGCGCTCGTGGCCGAACACCAGATTGTCGAGCACCACGATCCTGCGTCCCTGTGCGGCGAGCAGCCTGACGGTGTGGGAACCAATGTAACCGGCTCCTCCGGTCACCAGAATCGGCTGGTCTTGGGAATCACTCATGGCGGGCGATCCATGCCGGAAACCCCAGAGGGTGTCAACCCGGGCGGGCGGAGCGTGAAAATGAGTGAAAAAATCCGTCGAATAGCCGGCGCTCCGATGTTGTCTTATGCACATGAAGAAAAACCTTCTGCATTTGCCGGTGATCGCTGGAATCGTGGCCGCGTTCGGAATTTCATCCTGCGCCTACGATCCGTATTACAGCTCGGTTTCCGGCTCCTACAGTTCCGGCTATGGCCACGGCTACGGCTATGGCGGCAGCAATTTCTCCACCTCGTTGTTCGTCAGCACGGGCGACCCGCGCTGGGGATATGATCCATACAATTACAGCTACTACGATTACCGCTCACGCCGGTATTACGATCCCTATCTTTACGGCTATTACCCGGTAGGCTACCGTCCGCCGGTGCTGGTCGGCGTGCCGCATCCGCACGGCTGGCGGCCCGGCCGCAAGTATTGCCCGCCGCCCAGAGTAGTGCGCGACGTGACGGTGGTGAACTACCGCGACCGGGCGTCGGCCTACCGCAGGAGCAACCATGGCTGGGCGAAAAACGTGAGGATCAAGGATTACCCGCGCGGCAGCGATGCACGCCGCGGGGATGACAACCGCCGCGGCTCGCGGGACGGCTATCGCCGCGACTCCGGCCCGGTTCGGGATACCAACCGCGGCTGGCTCAATCCCGGAAACCGTCGCGATAACGACCGCAGCCGGCAGCAGTTGTTTTCGCCCGGTGGCAGATCGGCCGGCCGCGAGGCGCGCCCGCCTTCGAGCTACCAGAACCCGGTCATGCGCCGCGAAGCGACCCAGCCCCGCAATTTCACGGATCCGCGGCAGAACCGTTCGTTCGAGCGCACCACCCGCCGACCGCAGCCGTCCGCTCAAATTCGCGAGTCGAACCGCCGGCCGGAGGCCGCCCCGTCCAGGCAATTCACGCCACAACGCGACTCCGGAATTCGCGGTCGGGGAAATTCGCAACCGCAGTCACGGCCTCAACCGCAATCAAGGCCGCAACCCCAGTCACGGCCCGAGCCGTCACGGGGGAACAGCCGTGAAGGCCGGCGCGGATTGCGCAGCCTCGGCGACGCCTAACCCGCTCGCTCACTCAGCCTCGCGTCGCGCCCGGTCGCGGCGCAGGCTTTCGAGCGTGACGCGCGGCCGCAAAATCCATCGGCCGCAAATCCACCCGGCGAGCGCGCCGCCGAAATGGCAGGCATGGCCCATCTGGAACAAGTCGCCGTGGCCACGACGCATCAACCAGCGTCCGCCATCCGAAACCCAGGGCAGGTTCAAGTCCGGGTTCAGCAGGGCGAGTAAAAACGCCGCCAACAAAATGCCCAAGCCCAGACTGCGGCCGGACAGTGGCAAGGGCATCATCCGCGATTGCGGCGAAAGCGTGGTGAGCAACAGCAACAAAGCCATGCAGCCGCCCGACATGCCCACCAGCAGCCCGCTGCCGAGCAGCAGGTGAAACAAGCCGCCGCCCAGCACCCCCGCCAGCGTCACGCCCAGCATCGTCCGCGCGCCGGTCATGTGCTCGACGCGCGAACCGATCAGCAGCACGAAAAGCACGTTCAACGCGGCGTGCCACCAGGCACCATGCAACAGCGCATGGGTGAAAACCTGCCACAGTTTCCCTGTTAGAAACCCCTGCCGGCTGAGGCCGTAGGTTTCATACCATCCGATGCCGGGTGCGGCGAGGACGGTCGCGAGATGGATCAACAGCAAGCCGGCGGCGACGGCCAGCGTGGCGTATGACCGCGTCAGGTTGGAAAAATTCCGGCCGGCGGTGGCGAGCGGTCCGCCTGGATCGAACATGGCCGGGGTTTTTCCGCTAAGGTTTTATTCCACCACATGCGCGCGC
The DNA here is from genome assembly GCA_041686775.1 of Luteolibacter sp. Classification (GTDB taxonomy): domain Bacteria; phylum Verrucomicrobiota; class Verrucomicrobiia; order Verrucomicrobiales; family Akkermansiaceae; genus Luteolibacter. The sequence goes on from JAWLDG010000001.1 coordinate 398,779, forward strand.
GGCTCGCGGCGCACGGTGTCCGGAGCGCCGGCGGTGGTCACGAACGGCCCGCCTTCGAGCGGCGCGACATCGGAGGACGCCACATCCGGCATTTCCGACGGGCGGCCGGCCAGCGGGAAATCCTTGCGCAGCGGATAGAACGGATAGCCCTCCCACATCAGGATGCGCTTGAGGTGCGGATGCCCGGAAAAACGGATACCCATCATGTCATAAACCTCGCGCTCGTGCCAGTCGGCTCCCGGCCAGAGGTCGGTGGCGGTGGGCACTTCCTCGTCTTCCGACACCTTCGCCTTGACGCGCAGGTGCTTCGAGTCGTCCACCGTGACCAGCTCGTAAACCACCTCGAAACGCGGATCGTCGCCGAAGTGATCGAGACTCGATATATCAATGATCATTTCATATCCGAGATCCTCGCGACATTTCTTCAGCACATCGTGCAGCGATGCGAGCGCGACGTTCAACGTGTGTTCGCAGCGGAATTCCACCGTGCTCACCACGCCCGCGCCGAAGGTTTCGCCGAGCAGTTTCACATCGTCTTGGGCAGCCATGGTGATATAGGGTCAGGCGTTTTCCTCGAAGAAGACCTTCTTCTGGGCCATTGTGGATTCCTCGCCCTCGATCTTCCGCTGGAGTTTCATCAGCCCTTCGATCAATGCCTCGGGCCGCGGCGGGCAGCCGGAAATGTATACGTCCACCGGAATCAACCGGTCGATGCCCTGCAGCACCGCGTAGCTGCGATACATGCCGCCGCTCGACGCGCACGCGCCCATCGCGACGCACCACTTCGGCTCCGGCATCTGGTCCCAGATGCGTTTCACCGCCAGCGCCATCTTGTAGGTCACCGTGCCGGAAACGATCAGCACGTCCGCCTGACGCGGTGAAAACCGCATCACCTCCATGCCGAAACGCGAAATGTCGAAGCGGCTCGACGCCGTGGCCATCAGTTCGATCGCGCAGCACGCGAGGCCCATCGGCATTGGCCACAGCGAGTTCTTGCGCATCCAGTTGATCGCCGCGTCCACGCGGGTGACGATCACGTTGCCCTCGATTTTCGAATCGTAGGCGGTGTGAAGGGTGTTTGAGGGACTGACCATGTGTCGAGCGGGCTGCCGCGGAATCTGGCCACGGACGCCCCGGCCCTCAAGCCGTTTGTGGGAAAAATCCGGGATTCGAACGCCCGTCACGCTTTTCGCGGCGGCCCGATGTCCATGATCCGCGCGTCCAGCACTCGCGGCTTGATATCGCCAAGCCGCCGAGGGTCCGACTCATTGCCCAAGTGACCTGCGGCCGGATCCACCAGAATGCGGATCCCGCCGAGTTGGCCGAGACGGCGGGCCAGATCGTAATGCGGATTGCGGCGCAATAGATGGTCGAGACGCTCCGCGAGAGCGTCATCCACGGGACTACTCGTCACGAGCGCGTAGCCATGGCCACCGTCCGAAGAGCGGCATGGACGCAGCCAGGCCGCGGATGGACGATCCCCCACGCCCGGCCACAATGCCGCGAGACAATCGGCCACGAACGGTTCGGACAGTTTCTCGCCGCGGAGGTCGCTCACGTTTCCCGCCCGGCCGAGAAACCGCAGGGTCGGGGTGGATGCGCAATGACCGTCGCACTCGACCATGTCACCGAGCCGGTAGCGCCAGAGGCCGCCGCCATTGGTCACCACAACCTCGTAGATCTTGCCCCGCTCCAGTTCATTTGCGGTCAAAACGTCGCCGTCTGCGGACAGAAATTCGAAAAAATGCGAGGTCACCGCGAGCGGGTAACATCCGCGCCATGGAATAGTGACGGCCGCCTCGGTGGCGAGCAGCCCTTTCGGCTGCACGCGGCAATGTGCAAAACGACGGGCAATTTCGCCCATGCCGGGACCGGCCGCCATGTCGCCCCAGCAACTGATCACCCGCAATCCGGGCCACCATGCGGACGGATCGTGCGCTCCAACTCGATGTAGCTCCACCGCGCGCTTTTCTCCCAACCCATCTAACAACGCATCCCATTCCCTGACCGCGGCCTCCACGATCAATCCAAGGAACGAAGGATGCCACACGGATATCAACCGCAGGTCTCGGCGCGCCAGCAAACAGGCCGCCGTGCGTTTCCAGAAAACCTCCACATTGCGCTCGTGACGCAGTCCGGCGGGCGCGGCCATCACCTGGCGTGCCAACCACGCCTTCCAACCGCCCAGATATTCGGCATCGTCGGCAAATCCCACCGGCACCGCGCCGTGATCGGATTCGTCATCGGCCAGCGGCGAGATCGACCAGTATGCGGTGCCTGATAGGATTCCCGGCTCAAGCCGCGCCAGATCGAACATCCACGCCCCCACCGCCTCAGCGAACGCGCGGTGCAATGATGGCGTGAACGGGATCAGCTTGCGAGTACCCGACGAGCCGCTGGTGGGTGCCAGGTGGCTCACGGATTCCTTTCCCAAGACCCCGCTTTCACCCGTGCGAATCCGCTCGATCCATGGCGCAAATTCATCCCAGTCGCGCAGCGGCACCTTGCGCCTGAAGTCGTCATAACTCCGGATCGATGAAAACTCATGTTCCCGGCCGAACGAGCTGTCCGCATCCGCCGCCAGCCTGCGTGCCAGCCATGCCGACTGTGTTTTCTCCGGATCGCGAAGCGCATGCGAGAACCTCGCCGCCGCCAGCGAATTCCCGGCGGTCCACAAACCCTGCGCAATGACGGTCGCGGCATTCATCGCTCACAATCCCCGGACCATCCTCCGTCCGGCGCGGGTCAGGTTGCTATCGTCGATTTCCGTCAGGCAGACCAGTTCGTCGCCCTCGCGCCATCCGGGGTTCCGCTGGAAAAAGCACGCCACATGAGGGTCCTCACCACGCCCGTCCGGCACTTTCGCCAACGCATCGCTCAATCGTTGCGGCAGTGCGAAACGGACCACGCCCGCCACGGAGTCGTAGCATTCTCCAAACCGCTCGCGCGCGATCGCATCGCGCAAAACCCGGATGTCATCGGGCATATCCGCATCGAAGCGCGGCCAGAACTCCCGCCAAAACACCGGCAGGAACCGGTAGGTCCGGAAGCCGGCCGAAAGCAACAGCCACAGACAACGGCCCGCGGGCATCGATACCTTGACCTGCCTGACCATCGCGATCCAGCCACGCGAGAGCACCGGCGAATTCCAACACGCGGGCGACATGATGGTGTCGCCGGAATAGATGATATTGAGCGCCTCGCCGTCGATCCTCGTGCGGTAGGCCAGCAAGGTCGTAAAACCCACCAATTCGGAGCCCTTCCACACCCGCAGCACATGCGTTTTCTCACGCAGATCGGTCGCGAACTGCCGCCCGTCCACTCCCTCGAAATGCCGCGCGAGCAAGCGGCGCATCTCCACGACATCCAATTCTGTTAGATCGTCCCGACCGCAATGAACGGCGTGAAGAGTGGTGGTCTGGAGCGGAATCATAACGTCAAAGCGTCGCGCATTCGGGCCGGATCGTTCGACCGCCGGTTTCCAGCCATCGATCCGGAAAACCTCCGTCACTGACGGAATACAACACCGTATAATAGGAAATCCCCATGCCCCGCCATCCCTGCCAGATGGGATCGGAGGCATCAAGACCAAGCGCCAGCCACGCGATCCTTTTCGCTCGCGCCAATGCCCCGACCCCGCGCCACAATTCCGGAATCACGCCGTGATGGCCAGCCGCCACCGCAAAGGGAAACACGCAGGCCAGTGGCAGACGTGTGCCTTCTCTTGGCAATCCGGGCCAGCCCAGACACGCCGCACCCGCGCCGATCACCGGTTTCATCCACCGCAGCCATCGTGGATAACCGTGCACGACGACCTGTTTCCACGACGATTGATCCCACACGCCCGCCGCTGCCACGATCCGTCCGCCGCGTCGCACGACCGTGATATCATCGATCGTGAATCCGGATTTCCCAAGTCCGCGCCAGCGTGCCGCGTCCCATGTGAGCGCCAGATCATGACGCGATCCCTCGCGGTTGAGAAAATCGATCAACTCGTCATGTGACTCCGCCGGCGATTCATGTTTCACCCCACCCCGTCGCGGCACGGGCATGACCCGCGTGAGATACTCCGCCATGCACCGGTAGCGGGGCAAGCCGCTCGCACGGCTCTCGAAAATCCGCCGGGCGCGCGCGTTGCCGGCATCGACGCTGGTGAACCATCCTGCGGCATCCGTTGCCGAAATCCGTCTTGCCAACTCCGCATAACCCTTTCGCAAGACCCGCATCGAACCCTGTGTGCCGGATGCCATCCTCAGCCCGTGAAGATAGCCGATACGTGCCATTTCACCGCGCCACCACACCTCGCGCACTGACCATGCCCCCACACTCACCGCTCGCCCGTCGCACCGTGCAAGCAAGGTATGCTCCTCAATACCCGCTGGCGCGGGAATGGCGAAATACGATGGTTCGCGCGAGAAACCGACTTGCAGGGCTCCCTGCATCGGCACCGAGCGCAGCAAACCGCGGATTTCGCCATCGTCAGCGGGAGTTGCCAATGTGAACTCCGTGCGGCTCATTGCGCAGGAATGAATTTCCCGGTCCATGATTCGTCGCCCAGCGGATAGTGGTCGCGCATGCTCACGTCGCCGCGGTGCATGGCATTGATCAGATAGAAATTCCGCCACATGAAGGCGTTCGTCCGGTTCACCGGATCGAAACCGCGCCGCACAATGCTCGGCCAAGAATAAAACTTCTTGCGCGCGCCGATGCAGTTGCGTCGCAGGTCTTCGGCATCGATTCCCGTCGGGCGGAACGGGATGCGGTTGTAGCTATAGGTTTCATCCAGCCACCAGGCATCATACAACAGGCGGCCATCGTCGCGCAGCCTCGCATACAACGGCGTCCCCGGAAACGGAGTGAGATGATTGAACGCGGCGATATACATGCCGTGTTCGATCGCGAAATCCACCGTCGGCGCGAAACTGTCCGCCGTATCGCCGTCATAGCCGAAAACGAAGGTGCCATACACCCGGATCCGGTGGCGGCGGAGGTTGGCCAAGGCTTTTTCGAACCCGCCGCGCGAGAGGTTGAAGGTCTTGTTCATCGCGGACAGGTTGTCGGGATTCAGGCTTTCGAAACCGATCAGCACGCCCTGGCATCCGCTGCGCACCATCAGGTCCAGAAACTCCTCGTCGTGCGCCGCGTTGATGCTCGATTGGCTCACCCAGCGCAGCTTGAGCGGAATCAGCGCGCGCAGGAATTCCTTCGCCTGCGAGAGGTTCGACGTGATGTTGTCATCCACGAAGAAAATCAGTTTCCGCGAATCCTTGATCTCGCGCAACTCGTCCAGAATCACATCCACCGGGCGTCGAGTCTGGCTCGAGTTGAACGCCGTCTGCACCGCGCAGAAATCGCATTTGAAATGACAGCCGCGCCCGGACTCGACGAGGCCCACTTTCAGATAGCGCTTGCCGCGGAAGATCGCCCTGTCCGGCCGCATCCGTTCCAGGGACGGCCTGCCGGTGGAGCGATAGAATTTTTGCAAGGTCCCATGGCGGAAGTCGTCCAACAGCAGCGGCCACGAATCCTCCGCCTCGCCCACCACCACCGCCTCGGCGTGCCCGGCCACCTCATCCGGACACAGGCTGGCGTGGAATCCGCCCATCACCACCGGCACGCCGCGCGCCCGGTAGCCGCTGGCGATCTGGTAGGCGCGCCGCGCGGTATAGGTTTCCACACTGATCGCCACCAGATCGGTGGGTTCGTCGAACGGGATGCTTTCCATCCGGTCGTCGTAAAACCGGATGTCGATGTCCGGTGGCGTGAGCCCCGCCAGTGTCGCGGCCGGCAGCGGCTCCATCTGCCACGTGCGCACATAGGAACGGTCACCGGCGCGGCGGCCGATGCAGGGATGGATGATGGTCAGGCGCATGATTCGGATTCGCGGCTGGTGACTTCCCGCCTTCCGGGCGCGCGCCCGATGATCCAGTCGCAATTGTAGTATCGACTCAGGTTGTGCGCATAGAACCGGTATCCGAGATTGGTGCCGACGCGAACCGCCAGCGGTGCGGGTGAGTGGCGGATGCGGCGGAAGATCGAATGCACGCTGTAGGCGTGTTTCCATGCTGTCTCGATTCCATCCTGCAGTTGTTGGACGCTCATCCGCTTCGGTTGGAACACGACATGCTGGCCGTCATACAACTCCCAATCGCGGGTGAGAATCCGTCCCTCCGCCTCCAGCCTCAGATACAAAGGAGTGTTCGGAAACGGCGTCACCACAGCAAAGCGCGGCAGATCCACCTTTGCCTGCACCGCGAATTCCGCGGTCCGCAGAAACACATCCGGATCGTCATCATCGAGCCCGAAGACAAAACATCCCTGCAAGGCGATGCCGTGGTCGTGCAGGCGTTCCACCACCCGCGCGAATTTTTCCGGCGAGTTGAACCCCTTGCCGCTTTCCCGCAGGTTCGTGTTGGAAATCGACTCCAAACCCATCAACAACCCGCGGCAGCCGCTGCGCGAGGCGAGTTCCAGCAACTCGTCGTCATCGGCCAGCAACACGGTGCTCAAGCCATACCAATGCAGCTTCAGCGGAATCAGCGCGCTGAACAGCTGCTTCGCATAGCCGCGGTGGGAAATCAGGTTGAGGTCGATGAAGATGATCCGTCGCGCACCGCGCGAGCGGATGTCGGCGATGACCTCCTCCACAGGCTTCTGCAGGGGCTTGCGCCCCCAGGCGGTAGGCACCACGCAGAAATCGCAGTTGTGGATGCAGGCCCGCGTGGCCTCGAACACGTCGCTGGTGATGTAGTGCTTCGATGGCAGCAGCTCGCGGCGCGGAAACGGCCGGCCCGCCAGACTCAGATCAGGTGCCTGATGATAGGCCGGCTTGAGTTTTCCGGCGGCAATATCATATAACAATTGCGGCCAGGTGTCCTCGGCGTATCCGGTCACGATGGCATCCGCATGCGGCATCGCGTCATCCGGAATCAAGGTCACGTGAGGCCCGCCCAACACCACGGTGATGCCCCGCGCCCGGAAACGGTCCGCCAGTTCATAGGCCCGCTTGGCAGTGCCGGTGATCACCGTGATTCCCACCAGATCCGCCTCCAAATTGTCGGGAATGTCCTGGATTCCCTCGTCGATCAAAGTCAGCTCCGCGGGAAATTCTTTCGGAACCAGAGCCGCGAGCGTGGTGAGCGTGAGCGGTTGGTAGCGCAGCGACTTTTTGAAGATCCCCTTCCGGTAGCGGTAAAGCGGACCCTTGGGAGAAATGAGCGCGATGCGACACGGGCTCGCGGGCGGCTCGCAATGCGGCGTAATGTCGGATGCGTTCATGCGATGGTGACTGGTTGGTTGGATTGATGCTCCGCCGGACGGACCGCTCCGAGCGGAGCCAGACTCAACCTGCCCAGCGACCGGAAAAAACCGAGCAGGAAACCACCGTACGATGGCGCGTACAGCGCGCGCGGCAACCGGTCCCACACCAGGCGGTGGGCCCGCGCCAGATGATAGCTCGGCACCTGCGGAAACAGATGATGTTCGAGGTGATGGTTTTCATCCAGAAACAAAAAACGCACGAACGCGTTGCTCCTGACAGTGCGGCTCGAGAGATAGATGTCCTCCGGATCGCCCAGGGCATGCGAGGCGAGTCCGCGCAGATTGGTGAGCGCCATCATCACGAGCGATGGGCCGATCCAATAGGTCATCAACTGCTCCGCGGAAAATGTTCGCAACAGCCACACCACGAACACCGCGATCAAAAGCGTTTCAACGAGAATCATCACACGCACTTTGGCCGATGCACCGCGCATGCCGAGCACGGGGATCAGCAGAATATACAGCATGCTGCCGAAAACCAATTGCAGGAGATAGGCGCACCACACGAGCACCGGCCTGCCGAGATGCTGGCGGTAGGTTCCGTAATCCATCGTGCGGCCGAATTCGAAGTGATGGTCGGTGTGCGTCTTGCGGTAGGCGCTTGCCGAAACCAGCAGCGGCAAGCCGCACAAAAAGCTCCAGAAGTGATTCGCAGCGGGTGACTTTGCCAGCAACCCATGCAGGCCCTCGTGAATCAGGATGCCAAGCGTGTTCATCGACACGCCCATGACCAGCACGCCGGCGGCCAACATCCACCACGAACCTTGACCGCTTGCCGCCAGCCATGCGCCTCCGAGATAGAGCAACATGAACGGTGCGACCTCGGCGATGCGTTTCAGATGCGAAATCCGGTGACATGCCTCGATCTCCGCCTCGATACCCGCCAATGCCGCGGGATCGATGCGGCGTGAGCGCGCGATGGCCTCGCGTCCGACGGTATTGGACGGCGTACTCACGGGTTTCGTGATTCGTCACCCAGCGGGCGGGTCCATGCCATCACCACGAAGATCAATGCCAGGCTGGCGATCGCAAACAGGCTGCGGCCACGGCAGATGCCGAAGGTTTCCTCGATGGCGGTCATGAACACCAGCTTGTTGGCCAGGCGGATGCCGAACAACACCAGCGCGGGAATCACCAGCACCCGCAGCCGCCGGGGTTTCAGGCACAACAACGCCAGCATGACACCGAACGCGAGCAGATAAGCGGCGGAGAACTTCCCGACCATCGCCATCCGCGCATCGATCTCCAGTTCCGTGCCGAGAAACACGCGGGTGATGCCGCCGAGCGCACTGGCCGGTATGACCAGCAACGCAGCGCCAAGAACCAGATGATAGACGGCCGCAATGCCCGTGGTGATCCTGAACCAGGTGGGTTTCATCGTCCGCAGGTTAGGGTTTGTCATCGGCGTGGCAAGCATTCCCGGTGCCCGCCTCATAAAACCCTAGCTCCCGGTTTTCCGGATTGGCAGGCGTCCGCCAGCGGATGTAATGCGCCATGCCCCACGTCCTGCTGGTCGAAGACGAACCCGCCATCGCCGACACGCTCGTTTATGCGCTGCAAACCGAGTGTTTCGCCGTCACCCACCGGCTCACCGCCGCCGACGCGCTCGCCGACGCCAGGGCCACCGCGTTCGACCTCGCCATCCTCGATATCGGTCTGCCCGATATGAGCGGCCTCGACCTGTGCCGGAAACTGCGGGAAATTTCCCCGATCCCCGTGCTTTTCCTCACCGCCCGCGACGGCGAGACCGACCGAATCCTCGGCCTGGAAATCGGCGGCGACGACTACGTCACCAAGCCGTTCTCGCCGCGCGAGATTGTCGCCCGCGTTCGTGCCATACTGCGGCGCTCGAACCACGAAACGCCTGTATCATCCCCCGCAGCGCCGCGCGTGCTCCATCACGACCCCGCCGCGATGCGGATTTCCTGCCATGGCACCGTGCTCGATCTCACCGCCCATGAATACAAGCTACTGCTCGTCCTGCTGGAACACCCCGGCCGTGTTTTCACCCGTGATCAACTGCTCGACCACGCCTGGCAGGACCCGGGCGCGGTGACCGACCGCACGGTGGACGCGCACATCAAGTCGATCCGCGCGAAACTCCGAGCCGTGCGCGCCGGTGCCGAGAACCTCATCGAGACCCGTCGCGGCCTCGGCTACAGCCTCACGCCCGAATCCTGATTTCAGCTTTTCAGCATCTCCGCCTTTCAGCTTTTACCTCCCAATGCGCCTCACCCGCGTCACCCTGTTCTTCATCGCGTTCATCATCGCGCTGGGATTCTATCAGCTTGCGCGGCATTTCCTGGCGGATGTCGAACCTCAGACCTATCAGGCCACCGAGGAAATGATGGTGGACGCCGCGCACCTGCTCGCGGAACTCGTCGAACCGGACATGCGCGGCGGCAAACTGCGTGGCGAGGAACTGGCCACAGCCTTCGATGCAGTCCACCAGCGCCGCTTCGAAGCCCGGATTTACGAGTATCTCAAAACCTCCGTCGGCCTCCACGCCTACATCACCGACGCCACCGGCAAAGTGATCTTCGATTCCGAAAACGGCCGCCGCACCGGCATGGACTTCCGCGGCTATCGCGACGTCGCCCTCACGCTCGCCGGAAAATACGGCGCGCGCAGCAGCCGCGAGGTGCCTAACGATCACACGACTTCCATTCTCTATGTCGCCGCACCCATCGGTGATCCGGAAGCGCCGATCGGCGTTCTAACGGTTTTCAAGCCGCAGCTCGATGTGATGCCGCTGGTTCGCGAGCGGCGCCGCATCATCTACACCGCCTGCGCCCTCATCGGCGGCGGCATTTTGTTTCTCATCGCGGCGGTGTTCCTGTGGCTGTTCCGCCCGGTCGGGCGGATCACCGAATACGCCCGCGCCGTCGAACGCGGCGAACGGCCGCCCAAGCCACGCATCGGCATCGGCCGCGAGGTCAACACGCTCGCCGGCGCGCTCGACTCGATGCGCGACGCGCTCGAAGGCCGCCAATACGCCGAGCGCTACATCCGCACGCTCACCCACGAGATGAAAAGCCCGCTCGCCGCGATCCGCGGTGCGGCCGAACTGCTCGACGAGGAAATGCCCGCCGAGACCCGCAAGCGCTTCCTCGACAACATCCTCGCCGAAACCTCGCGCTCCGAACGACTCATCAACCGCCTGCTCGAACTCTCCGCCGTCGAAAGCCGCAAGTCGCTCGACTCCGCCCGCGAGGAAGACTTCCTCGAAATCGTCCGCCGCGCCATCGAACAAGCCCGCCCGCTCGCCGAAATCGCCGGCGTATCAATAGAAACAGAGTTTCCCGACCAACCCGTCATTCTCCGCGGCGACGCCTTCATTTTGCGCGCCACCGTCACCAACTTGTTGGAAAACGCCATCGATTTCTCGCCCCGCGGCGCATCTGTAGTCGTCCGTCTTTCCGCCGACGAATCACAAGCCGTGCTCACCATCCGCGACCACGGCCCCGGCATTCCCGACTACGCTCGCGAACGCGTCTTCGAGCGTTTCTACTCGCTGCGCCACCACGACCACGGCCGCAAGGGCACCGGCCTCGGCCTCACCCTGGTAAAAGAAGCCGCCGAACTCCACGGCGGCACCATCGCCCTCGATCCCGCGCAAGGCGGCGGCACGGAAGCTAGGCTGACACTTCCTACGGCCTGATGTGCGTTGCGCCAGTCAGCCAACATACGACACAGGAAGCGATTATTCGTATATTCAATTACACCTCATCGATAACATGCCGGATAAAATGCGTATGTAATGAACCCGCGCAGCCCTGTGATCCGCCCATCATCTGCCGGTTCGTGACGTTATCGACGCATGAAAACGCGCGATCCATGCCTTCGCCATCGACAATTCTTGCGGATGAATATACACACCATCATGAACATGAATCGAGCTTCATCCTGCGGTGTCGTGTATCGTTTCTTGTGGATATGGCTGGCCTGCATCCTCACTCTGCAAGGTCAGGGCGTGCAGTTCGACGACAGCTTCAACGCCAGTCCGTCATCTCCATTGACGGCCATGGCAATCCAGCCGGATGGGGAAATTGTTGTCGGCGGTTCCTTCACCTCCATGAATGGCGTAACTCGCAGGCGGATCACGCGCTTGTTGCCGGATGGTTCGCTCGACCTTGGTTTTTTTGCCGAGGCGAACAATACCGTCAACGCCATCGCCATTCAACCGGATGGGAAAATCCTGCTGGGAGGAGACTTCACAACGGTCAATGGAGTGCCACGCTCCCGCCTCGCACGCCTCCATGCGGATGGAAGATTGGATGATTCATTCGTCGCCGATGCGGGGAGCACGTTGCAATGCATCGCCATACAGCCAGACGGCGGCATTCTCGTCGGAGGATCATTCACGTCCCTCGCGGGGCAGCCCCGCAACCGCATCGCACGTCTCCATCCTGATGGCTCGCTGGACGCCACGTTCAATCCCGGTGTCTCCTCGGGTGTTGTCTACACCCTAGCGGTCCAGGCCGACGGGAAAATCCTGCTAGGGGGAGCATTCACCAACGCGGGCGGTAGCAGCCGCCAGAGAATCGCCCGCCTGCACGCCGATGGGACGGTGGACGCAACCTTTGATCCCGGTGCCAACAGCGCGGTAAGGGTCATGGCACTCGATGCGCAAGGCCATCCACTGGTCAGCGGCCCGTTCACAAACATCGGGGGAACTTCGAGTCCATATCTCGCACGGCTGCTGAACGATCCGGCGACGTCCGCTCTAACAGTCGGTGGCACGGCGGAGATCACCTGGACACGCGGCGGTTCCGCGCCGGAAATCGGTCATGTAACATTCGATGTGTGGGATGGCACGGCATGGGTCTCCGCCGGTAGTGCCGCGCGAATTCCGGGCGGCTGGCAGGCCACCGGCCTCTCGCTGCCTGCGACGTCCTGGCCCCTGCTGACCTCCCTGCCTACCGACCGCCGCGGCCCGCTGGATACCAACGGTCCGCTGAATCTGCCTAACATCCTCGCTTACGCCATGGGCATCGATCCGTATGCCGCAATTGCGGCGGACATGCCCGCCATCGTCACCATCAGCGAGGACGCGGACCGGGTGACCCTGCGCTTCCGCCGCAGTGTAGTGAGTAGTGATGCCTCGTTGAGCATTTGGGTATCGCCGGACCTTTCCGAAGATTCGTGGATTCCGGCCGTGTGGCACACCCAAGCCATCGTTGAGGCAGCGGAGGATTGGGAAATCATCGAAGCCGAAATTGATACGGCAGGGCCTGAGAAAAGCTTCTTCCGGATGAAGGTGGACTGGATAGATCCTTGAATCGGCAAAGCCAGGATCTCACGACTGATCTACGCCGCAGGCATATGTCGTCACAGCGGCACCCGCAGTCCGGCGTGTGCCGCGAGCGCGCGCTGCCTGTCATCGAAGGTGAGGAATTCCTCCGCGCCGAGATGCACGGCGGTGGCGACGTGCAGGACATCTAGCGTGCGGTGGACGCCCGCGCCGGTGTGTTTCAGCGAAAAAGTCCGGGCGAGGCGCAGCACCGCATCCATGTCGCAAGGTATTAGCAGGTTCAGTCCGGTGGCCACATCGCGCTCCCAATCGGCGATCATCTGGTCCGCCTCGCGCTCGCTGTAGCCTTTTTTCCAGTTCGCCGCGTGCAGCCAGACTTGCAGGCGGATCGCTTGGATGAACTCGAATTCAAGCAGGTTGGTGAAATGGAGCGGCTCGGACATGGCAGCCTTGTAGGCGTCCGCATGCGGCGAGTGATCCTGTTCGCGATAAAGCGAGCAGAGAAAACTGGTGTCTGGATAGGCGATCATGGTTCGCCGGTTTCGAAGGCCCGCATTTCGTCCACTTCTTCCTGGGTGAACACCCTGTCGCCCCAAATGCGCTTGCGGCGCGCTCCGTAATCCGGGTGCGGCGGGAGTTTCTTCGCCGGCAACGCGTTGGGCCCCGAAATCCTCGCCACCGGTTTCGAGTGCTTGGTGATCAGAATTTCCTCACCCCCGGCAAGCCAGGCCTCGATCTTGGGAAAATCGTAACGCAAATCCCTGACTGTTGCGGTTTTCATGGCATCACAATATTGTGATGATCCGCTCCCGTCAAGCCGGGTGGCGCATTCAATGGCAGGGGCAGCAGTCGCAGCCGTCGCAGGGATTGCAAAGGGGAGCGCGGGCGTCTCGCCCGCTTTGGATGAGTGACTCGATGCGGGCGAGACGCCCACGCTCCCCTCTTTGATGTTTTCACCGTAATTTCACAATCCCGGCATCAAGTCCTCACGGTGTGCGGATGGGATCCCCGCATGCCCACCATCCATGCCACACTTGCCGGCGCGCTGGCGGTGCTGACCGTGCCGCTCGCCGGCCAGCAGCTCGACCACGCGGAAGTCCGCATTCCCTACAGTGAACACAGGCGCCTGCTCGACGCGGCAATGCCTGGCACTCCGGAACCGCCGGAGCCCGCGTTGTTGTCGGCGCGGCTGCGGCTGTCGATCGAGAACGAACAACCGGTCATTGAAGCCACCTTCCGCACGCTGGCGTTCGGCGACCAGGTGTCGCTGGTGCCGCTGATCGGCGGCGATGTGGCGATTGAAAGCCAGAGTTCGGAAAACGACGTCTTGCTCGTGGAAAACGAACAACTCTGCCTCGCTATTGACAAGGCTGGGACACGCACGCTGCGGCTCCGCTTGCTGCCATTGGTCGCCGCGGAGCGCTTCTCGATCACCCTGCCGCCCTGCCCGTCGGTGATCTTCGAAACCGGCGAGCTGCCGGAAGGCCGGTCGGTGACATTGAATGCCGGCAACCGCGAGGAGGCGCTCACCTCCGGTCAAATCCGCCCGCTGTCCGCGAACGGCAATACACTGACCCTGCGCCTGCTCGACGACCGGGAAACGCGCGAGGCCCTTCTGCCGCCGGAGCCGTCGGAGTGGACTTGGCAGCACCAGGCATTGGTCGTTCCCTCCGAGGGTGAGTTATTCTATCAGATTCTCACCCGCGCCTCCGCGGCGGGTGGCTCGGGCGTGGAAGCGCGGCTGCCGATGCCGCCGGACGCGCGGGAGATCGAGGTGTCCGGCGACGACTTCGTTTCGCACACGGAAATCCGCGGCGAAAACCGCTCGCTCGCCCTGGCGCTGACCTGGAAATCCCGCGGCATCCTCGACCGCAAGTTATCCATCACCTACCGCATGCCGCTGCGTCCGCTCGACACCACCTGGCGGCTGCAAGCGCCCGGCGTGGATGACGACACGCGCACCCGCTTCATCATCGCGACTTCGCCGTTCCTGGACTACGCGGCGGACGGCTTGAGCGGTCCGCTCACACCGAAGGGTCTGCCCGCGCCGCTGGCGGAAACCCTGGCCGGCATGACCTGCCGGCAACTCGAAGCCGCCGCCGCCATCGATCTAACAGCCACCCCGGTTCCCGTGGCCGCCACCGACGAGGGTGTGGTGAAACTGGCCGATTGGTTGATCAAGATCGAGCCCGACGGCGCGATGCTCGCCACCGGCGTGCTCGTCATCGAACACAAGGGACCGCTTGGCGTGGTGCTCGAGGTGCCGGATGGCATGAAATTGTTGTCCAGCGAGCTTGAGGGAAAACCGGTCGCCCCCGTCGATCTCGGCGAGGGCCGGCTCAAGGTGACCTTGCCGGCGCGCGACGGCATGTCGCGACTCGGCTGCGCGTTCACCCGCTCCGTCGAGCCGCTCGACCCGGTCGAGGGCACGCTGGCGCTCGAGCTGCCGTGCACCCCGCTTTTCATTCACGCGCTGGAGTGGAAGATCGAACTGCCCGCCATCTATCAGGCGGAGACCCACGGTAACCTGAAGCGCGTCCCGTCCCCCGGCGGGAATCCCTCGCTGGTCGCGCTCCGCAAAAACCTCTGCCGCGACGAACGCCCGGAAACCCGGCTGTTCTATCAACGCACCAACCTCAACCGATAAAAAGAAAGAACCGACGGTCATAGACCGATGCTACAACTCACACATCCACCATCATGAAACTCATCCATCTTCTCGCCTCCCTCGCCATTGTCGGCTGCACCGCGGTCGGCTGGTTCATCCTCGGCGCGGCGCTCACCGTGCGCACGCAGCAATCCGGCAGCGCCATGCGCGGCGAAGTCGCCGATGTCTGGGGCCCGATCATCACCCAGCAACATCCGCAGGCGTGGTTCGACACACCCAACGCCCCCGACGGTCGTGCGGTGGTGCTGCCTTCGTCCTCGGACATCCGAGTGAAACTAGCATCCGATCCGAAACAACGCGGCCTGGTCTGGCACCGGACCTATGATGTGGCATTCGAGGGAAGTTATGTCTTCACCAATCCCACGAAAATCCCGCAAACATTCTATCTTTCGTTTCCGCTGCCCACGGATACCTCCGGCCTGAGCGGCTTCGAATTCCGGATTGGCGATGACGACGCGTCGCGCGCCGTTCCCGCCGCTTCCGGCGTGGTCACCCGCGCGGTGCAGCTTCCCGCCTCCGGCAGCATCACGCTGCACACCGCCTACGGCACCCGCGGCACCGACACCTGGCGCTACGATTTCCCGGACAAGCGCCGCATCTCCGGTTTCCAACTCGCGATGGAAACCAATTTCCACGAGATCAACTTTCCGGTCGGCACCGGCTCCGCCAGCCGCCGCGACGCCGGGGAAGGCGGCTGGCAGCTCGCCTGGGACTACCCGGACGTGCTCGCCGCGCAGGCGATCGGCATGGACATGCCCAAACTGCTCAACGCCGGCCCGGTCGCGGCGCGCATCGCGTTCTTCGCGCCGGTGTCGCTGTTGTTTTTCGTCACCGTGATGCTGCTGTTGGGAGCGATGAAGGGCATCCCGCTGCACCCGATGCACGTGTTCTTCGTCTCGGCGGGATTTTTCGCCTTCCACCTGCTGTTCGCCTATCTGGTGGACCTGTTGCCGCTGGCCATGAGTTTCGCCATCGCCACGGTCACCTCGCTGCTGTTGGTGAGCGGATACCTCAAGGCGGTGGGCGGCAAGGCGATGTTCGCCATCGCGCTGCCCGCGCAGCTCGCCTATCTGATCGCCTTCAGCGCCTCGTTTTTCATCGACGGCCTCACCGGCATCACGCTCACGGTGCTTTCCGTGGCCACGCTGGCGCTGCTGATGTTCCTCACCGCCCGCACCGACTGGCGGACCTTCTTCGCCCGCCGTCCGCCGCCGCTGCCGCAGCCGGCGGTGTGACGTGGTGGGAGCAAAAGGGGAGCGTGGGCGTCCCGCCCGCATGGGACAATCGATTTGATGCGGGCGAGACGCCCGCGCTCCCCTCTTTGGCGCTTGCGGGCCGGGTCCCGCTCTTGCAGGTTCCGCGGCACCGCCGCGCATGACCCTTCCCAAGCTGCTGTTGTTCCTGTCGCTCCCGCTTTACGTCCTCGATCAGGTCACGAAGTTCTGGACGATCACGCGTTTCGACCCGCCATGGCACGCGCCGGGCGATCATATCCCGATCATCGAGGGATGGTTTCATTTCGTGCGCGTGCACAATCAGGGCGTCGCCTTCGGTTTCGGCAACGGCACCGCGTGGGCGCCGGTGGTGTTCCTGATCGTGCCGCTGGTCGCGCTGGTGCTGATCCGGATTTTCTGGGTCAAGGGCGTCTTCAACCACCCGCTCTCGATGGTCGCGGTGGCCCTGCTGCTGTGCGGGATTTTCGGCAATCTCACCGACCGGCTGGTTCAGGGTTTCCTGTTGGAGGATTTCAAGGGGGCCTCGTTCTGGACGCGCCTGTCCGAGGGATACGTCGTGGACTTCGTGTTGGTGAGACTGCCGCTCTATGACAAGATCGTGCCATCGAGCCATGGCTGGTGGCCGGCGTTCAACGTGGCGGATTCCTGCATCTGCATCGCCGCCGTGCTCCTGTTCATCGGCGGCCTGCGCGAGGAAGCGGCCAAAGGCAAGGCGTAGGAATCGGCAGCCGCGCCGCCCGGCGCTTGCCGCTTGACCTGACGCACCCGCGGCCTTTCCTTCCCCGCGCGCCATGCTCCGCGAAATTCTCAAATCCAAGCTTCACCGCGCCATGATCACGGATGCGGACGTCGAATACGAGGGCAGCATCGAGATTCCCTCCGACTTGATGGAGGCCGCGGATCTGTGGCCCGGCGAAAAGGTGCTGGTGGCCTCCATCACCACCGGCGCGCGGCTTGAAACCTACGTGCTTGAGGGAGCACCCGCCACCGGCAGGATCCTCATCAACGGTGGCGCGGCCCACCTCATCAAGGCCGGCGAGCGCGTCACCATCATGGCTTTCGGCTACACCGACGCGCCGCCCGCGCCGAAAATCCTCCTGCTCGATGCCCGAAACCGCATTCTGCGCGAAGGCCGGTGATCCCAAAATTATTTAAGAAATCCGTAAAATATCCGCTTGCAGGGCGGGCCACATCCTTTATTTAGGCGCGTGATGAAAACCATCCTTTTGATTGCCCTGACCGTTACCGCAGTGCTTTCCAGTTCCTGCAATACCTTCATTGGCCTCGGCCGTGACATGAGGATCGCGGGCGAAAGCATGGAAAAGACCGCCGACAAGGCCAGTGGTGGCAGCGGCGGGGGAGCGGACCACGGCGGCGCTCCGATTTATTGATCGTCCTGCCGGATCAATAGCCCCGCCAGAAGGCGAGGGCGCATGTCAGGGTGACGATTCCATAGGCCAATCCGGCCATGGATGCGACGCGCCAGCGCGCGGGCTTGGCCGTCACCCAGTCCACCGCGTCGCGGAACAGGTAAGGCATGCCCACCCAGAACATCGAGGCGGTCAGCAGCAGGTAGGCGAAAACCGGGATCAGCAGCCGGGTGCCGGGATCTTCCAGAAACGCGGATTCCAGCAAGGGTGAGGCCACCATCAGCCCGACCACTCCCAGCGCCCTCACCGCCAGGAAATCCCTCACGCTGGTGGCCACCAGCACCAGGGTCACCGGCACCAGGATCTGCAACAGCGGTTTGGCTCCGTTGAATTCGCCGAGGTCCATCGCCAGCGCGCTGATGAGTCCCTTGTTATCCGGAGCGATCAGCAGCCAGAACCACACCATGCCGATGCCCAGCAGGATTTGCCCGAGCATGTGGTTGCGCGGAAATTTCTTCAGGAAGCCGCCCACCAGTGTCGGCTTGACCAGCATCAGGGCGTGAACGCCGATGAGCCATAGCGCGAGAATGATGCCGACGGTGAATAGCGACAGATGCTCGTAAGGGTGCATCGGATCCATGCGGCCCCCGGACTAGGGCTCCGAGCATCAATGTTCAAGCGCCATCTCCACGCGATTCCCATGGGGACGAATCCGCGTCGTGGAAGATCCATCACAGCGAGTGGATTGTGCCATGAATGACGCGCTCGGTTTCGAAGCCGTCGGCTTGTTTCAGGCGGCAGCGGATTTCGATGCAGCGGGTCGGTTGCAGGTCGGGCACTTCGATGACCAGGGTGTCGGGCGATTCGAGGAGCGCGCCGCTGACGGTGAGGTCGCGTTCGTTTTCGTGGTCGCTGCCGTAGCGTTTCGTCCGGCGGATGTTCCAGGCGCGCACCGAGTGACGCGCGGGATCGGCGGCGGTGGCGTCAAGCGGATCGCTGAAGCGGATGCGGATGGTGCCCTTGCGGAATTCCAGGCCGACCGGTTGCATCGCCGGTTTGCCGGTGGCGCGCACGCGGTAGAAGCCGCCGGGTTGCGTGCGGTTTCCGGCCCACGAGAACATGCCGCAGGCAAACAGGTCGCCGTCCGGGTGGAACCGTCCGCGCATGATGCCGGTGGGAAACGGCGGCATCGGCAAGGCACAGACACCGCCTTGCGATTGGCCGTCGATGATTTCATGAGGCACGGTGTAAATCATGCCATAGCCATATGACAGGTTGAGCAGCGAGCCACCGAGATTCCCCCACTTCGCCTTGCGCGGCACCCAGAGCAGTTCGGCGGGCGAGCGGTCCATGCGGTTGGTGATCCAGCACAGCGGTTGTTTCATCGCGTCATCCGAAGTGTCGGTGACATTGTGATATCCGAGCATGTTGCCGAAGAACTCATCCGGGCCATCGCCGCGCACGAGATTGATGCGGTTTTTCGGCGTCCACTCGCCTTCCTGGTCGGTGATGAAAAACGTGCCGTCCGGATTGAGGCAGATGCCATTGGCGGCGCGCAGCCCGCTGGAGAGGATGTCGGTGCGCTTGCCGTCGGCGCTCACCCGCAGCAGCGTGCCGTGGTGCGGGACCAAGGCCGGCCTCGCATGCCGCGCGGATTTGGCATAATAGAGGTTTCCCTTTTCATCCGCTTGCAAGCCCATCGCGAATTCGTGGAAATGTTCGGTCACCTGATGGTCGTTGTTGAAGCATTCGATGAAATCGGTCTCGCCGTCGTGGTTCCGGTCATGCAGGCGCGCGATCTGGTCGCGGCAGGCGACGTGGATGATACCATCGATGATTTTCAATCCCAGCGGCTGGAACAATCCGCTGGCAATACGCCGCCAACGCAATTCCGCGGGAGCGGCCTGGTCGATGCCATCGACGATCCACACGTCGCCGAGCCAGGTGCAGACGGCGGCGCGCTTGCCATCGGCGAAGAAATCGAAACCGCTCAACTGCATCCGGCTGTGCCACGGGTTGGCGGTGTCGTCGGGATGTTCGAGCGCATCGATTGCGAAAGCTCCCGTGTCCTCGCCGCGCACGCTGCGGGTGGTCAGCACCTGCGGCCAGCGCGGCGGACCGCCGTGCGTGAGCGGCTCGAGGTCGAGCGGCAGGCGGGCGGATGCCATCTGCGAATCCAATGAACCCGCGTCGTCTGCCGCTGCGATGGCGATTCTGAAATTCAACGGCGTGCGGGATGCGGGCACCTTGAGCACGACGAAACCATTATCCTCCACGGTTTCCAACGCATCGGAGCAACGGATGGCGAGATTCGCGGCAACCGGGGCGATGCGGTGCTTCAAATCGCGCGACGAGCGTCCGATGTTGAGCGTTCTAACAACCACACCGTCGATGGATTCGGCGGTTTCGAGTATGAGTGAGTCGCCCACCGAATAACGGAGGATTTGCTCCGGTCCGTAAACATGCGTGCCGAGATGCCGCGCCCACCCGCGCGGCAACGGTCCATAGCGCCGGCCATCGCGGGCCAGCGGGCGCGGATCCTCCCACGAACCATCGGCCGGATTCGCCCAGCCGGGACCGGCGGGATTAGCGAACATCCTTTTCCCTGTTAGGGACGTGTGAGTGCCGTGCGAGCCATCGAAGGCGATGCCGCGCCAATCGACGAACGAGCCGCCGGTGACCGCCGCGACGGCGAGCGTGTCGAGATCGTGCACGATCCACGCCCTGCCGCGGCCGACGCCGCCGGGGCCCGGGTCGAGACGCGTGGCGAGCGCTTTGAAAGCGATGTTTCCGGGCTCGATCTGATAGGTCCAATGCAGCGCCGGTCCGAAGTCCATGCGGTGGTAAAACGGCGGCGGACGTTCGCCCGCGGATTCCCGGCGCAGCGTGGTCATCGGGACGGGCAGGCTGGCAAGATAGGCGTCATCCACCGCGGGCATGTCCTCCGGTCGATGCGGCGCGAGGAAGGTTTCGCGGATGTATTGGATCACCGCATAAGTCTGCGCGGACGTGTATTGCGGCATCGGCGTCATCTGGCCGTAGCCTTTGGAAATCGACTGATACATCCGGAACGGATCGGAGCCGTTCTTGAACGGCTGCCTGCCGAAACGCAGCGAGGTGGGCAGCGAGCCTTCCTGTGTCATCGTGCCGTGGCAGGTGATGCAGAGCGACTCATAGATTTTCCGTCCCTCGGCGAGTGACTTTTCATTCCACGATGACATGTGTTTGGCGTGATTCACTTGCGCAAGCGGCTGCACCCATGCGGAGCGGATGCGCGCGCTGCCGGCGGCGTGCAGGCTCAGTGTCACTGGGACACCCGGCACGCCATCGGGAAAGGTGGCGGCGGGTTGGACGCCTTCCGGCGGCGGCAGACTGGCCTGACTGACGATCCGCCCGTCCACCGTGGCCTCGAGCACTCCCTTGCGCCTGCCGGTGAGTTCGTGGCGCAGTTGCAGGGTCTGCCATCGTCCGTCCTGTGCGGCCGGCAACTCCAGCGTGGCGGTAGGCTCCAGTTCCAGCGCCAACCGGTCGCCGGGCTTTTCCAGCCGGTATTCCATCACCAGCCGGAAATTCGCGAGCGGCTCCGGATGGGTGATTTGGCGCGGCTTGTCGTCCGGTGTGAAGCCGGCAAACACCGGAACCTGGGTCTCTTCGACAGTCCGCGACGGTGGAAACAATTCCTGGGCATCGCCAATGCATGCGAGAAGCATCCACCCTCCGAGCAATCGGAGCAGCGGGGTGGCGCGGAAATGGCGGATGCCCGGCATGCGAACCGATTCTACGAATGTCCGCCGGGCCGTCTCTCAAACGTCATGAAATCAGGGTGCCTTGGAATGTCCGCAATTTCGGATAGCGCGCCTTCATTTCCGCGAGTTTGGCGGTCGTGCGTTGGTATTCGCCGATTGGCAGGCCGTCCAGCATGTCCCGTTTCAGGCACCGATGGGATGCCAGACGGTCTTGGCCTCGGTGAAATCGCGGATCGCGTAGGGGGAATCGTGTTTTTTCGAAAACCAATCGGTGGCGGTCGCGTGGATTTTCACGCGCTTCACGCTCTCGGCGGCACCTTGCTGCAAAGCAGTGGCCTCTGTCTTCTCCGCCACCGCGGCGATGGCGCGGATGTGTTCGTGGGTGGCGAAAGTCGGAAGCATGTCCTTGCGGTCGCCGGTGAGCAGGTTCACCACGCCCCCCGGCAGGTCGCTGACGGCGAGGATTTCTCCTAACAGAATGGCGGGGTAGGGGGATTTGCGCGAAGCGAGCGCGACGACGGAATTTCCCGCGGTGATGGCGGGCAGGATGAGCGTCATCAGGCCCAACAACGGCGCATCCTCCGGCGCGAGAATGCCCACGATCCCGACTGGTTCGGTGACGGTGAAGTTGAAATGCGGCGTGGCCACCGGGTTCACGCTGCCGAGGACCTGTTCGTATTTGTCCGCCCAGCCGGCGAAGTGGACGATGCGGTCGATGGTGGCGCGGACTTCCTCGATGCTGGTGAACTCGGCCATTTCCGTGGCGCGGGATTCCAGCATCTCGGCGAGCCGGTAGAGGATCTGCGCGCGGTTGTAGGGAGTGCGTTTCGCCCAGCCCGCGCCGGCCTTGGCGGCGGCTTCCACGGCATTGCGCAGGTCCTTCTTCGTGCACAGCGGGATGTTGCAGAGGAAATTCCCGGCTGCATCAGTTAGAGGTGCCACGCGCCCGGACTCGGAGCGGATGAACGCTCCACCGACATGGCACTTGGGGGTTTTGGTGATTTTCATAGGTCGTATCAGTCCCGTAAATCCTATTTCAATTGAGCATATTCCATCAGGCCATGTTTTCCGCCTTCCCGCCCGAAGCCGGATTCCTTGTAGCCGCCGAAGGTCGATGAGGGATCGAACTTGTTATAAGTATTCGCCCAGACGACACCGGCTTTGAGTTTGGAAGCCATCATCAGGATGCGCGAGCCCTTGTCCGTCCACACTCCGGCGCTCAGCCCGTAGGGTGTGTTGTTCGCCTTCTCGATAGCCTCCTCCGGCGTGCGGAAGGTGAGGATGGAAAGCACCGGCCCGAAGATCTCCTCGTTGGCGATGCGCTGGCTTTGCGAGACGTTGGAAAACAGCGTGGGCGGGAAATAGAATCCGCTTTTCGGCAGCTTGCACGCGGGTTGGTGGATCTTCGCACCTTCGTCGATGCCGCTTTGCACGAGTTGTTTGATTTTCGTCAGTTGCTCCTTCGAGTTGATGGCACCGACGTCGGTGTTCTTGTCGAGCGGATCGCCGACGCGCAGCACGGCGAGGCGGCGCTTGAGGCGGGCGAGGATGTCATCGGCGATGCCTTCCTGCACCAACAACCGCGATCCCGCGCAACAGACATGTCCTTGGTTGAAGAAGATGCCGTTGACGATGCCCTCGACGGCCTGGTCGGGCGGAGCGTCATCGAAGACGATGTTCGCCGCCTTGCCGCCGAGTTCGAGGGTGAGCTTTTTGCCGGTTCCGGCGAGCGCGTGCTGGATGATTTTCCCTACTTCGGTGGAGCCGGTGAAGGCGATCTTGGCGGCGAGCGGGTGGTTCACCACGGCGGCTCCGGTATCGCCCGCGCCGGTGACGATGTTGACGACTCCGGGAGGCAGTCCGGCGTCGGTTAGAATCGAGGCGAACTTGAGTGCGGTGATGGAAGTGGTTTCCGCGGGCTTGATGACCACCGTGTTTCCCGTGGCAAGAGCGGGAGCGATTTTCCATGCCAGCATGAGCAGCGGGAAATTCCACGGGATCACCTGGCCGACCACGCCGAGCGGCGCGAGCGTGCGGCCGGGCGCGGCGTAGTCGAGTTTGTCCGCCCAGCCGGCGTGATAGAAGAAATGTGCGGCGGCCATCGGCAGGTCGAAGTCGCGGGACTCGCGGATCGGCTTGCCGCCGTCGAGCGTCTCCGCCACGGCGAACTCGCGCGAACGGTCCTGCAGCAGCCGTGCGATGCGGAAGAGGTACTTGCCACGCTCCGCGCCGGGGAGTTTGCCCCATGTCTTGAATGCTTTCGCCGCGGACTGATAGGCGGCATCGACATCGGCGGCGTTGGCCAAAGCAATTGCAGATAGTTTCTTCCCATCGCGCGGCGAGATGGAATCGAAGTATTTCCTCGATTTCGGCGCGGTCATTTTCCCGCCGATGAAAAGCCCGTAGCGCGGCTCGATGTGCGCGGGTGCGGATTCGGGCGCGGGATCGAATTCCCAGAGATCGCCGAAGAGCAGTTCGCGGGCGGTGGTTTTTTTGGCGGGCATGGCTGCTAGATGGAAAGTCGGTGTTGGGCGGCGGTCATGGCGGCGGCGGTGCGGGGGATGCCACGGGCCGTGGCGTGTTCCATCCAGCGTTTGACGGTGTCGATGATCCGCCCGATGGTGGCGGGAGCATTCTCGATATCGTGTTCCGCGGCAAGCCGGATCAGATCGTGGCGCGTGATGTCCGCGGCCTTGCCGTTGACGCGGCCGGCTCGGAATCCCGAGGCCAGCGGGTTGGTGGCGGGCGTGAGGTCGAAGGCCGGGGCGACTGACCAGCGGCCGGCGTCGTCCATCAGAAACGCGTGGTTGCGCCCGTGGTCGTCGTCGTTGGCGGCTACCACGTTGAACACGGCACGGCGGAACATTTCCTCCACGCAGCGGTGGTCGCTAGTGAGCGCGCGGGTGATTTCCAACAACTCGCCGTATTCGATGCCATCGCGCAACGGCGTGTGGGTGAGGCCGGAATAGGAATGCAGGTGGATGCGACGGCCGTCCGGGCGGTCGAAACGACGGGTCAGGAAATGGCAGGCTTCGCCGGATTCCAGCAGACGGGTTTCGGGCACCCCAATGCCGGCCTCGCGCGCCATGTCGGCGTAAGCGGCCTCGATCCGGCCTTCGTGAAGTGCCGGGTCTATGTCGAACTTGATCAACCACGCGCCGAATCCGTCGGGCGGCGGGTCGTCGAGGCGGATCTCGGAAAAATCATCGGCAACGGCGATCGCCGCCTTGGGTTGCGCGCCGCCGGGCGACATGCCACCGAGTGTCAGGGCGTCGAGCACTCCATCGGGTTCGCCGTGGAGCAGATGGCGCGCGGCATCGACTAGCGCGTCAATTTTCGCGGTCATGGCATCATTGAAATCGTCCTCATCGAGTGCCGGCAGGAATGCCAGCGCGCCCATTTTCCGTTCGCCCTGGCAGGCGAGTTTGCGCAGCGCGGTGACGCGCGACCACGGGATGCCGCGTGCTTCGAAGTGCCGTCGCATCAACCGCTCCCCCCACCAATCGGGCAGCACGTCCTGAAAGAGTCCGTGCAGTTCGCCGAAGCCCGGCGTCGGCGTGCTCACCGCACCCTGCGTGGAATTCGGCAGATAGACCGGCGAGAGTTCGCGCGGGCCGTCGCGCCAAGCGGCGTCGTATTCGAAAAACACCGTGCCGCTGCGGTCCTGATAGAGTGTGCCGACACGCGCGGGCTTCGCGCCGCGCCACTGGACTTCAAGTTCCATCGCCGGCCTCCTTCCTCGCTCGGCGCGGCGCGCGCTGGCGCTCGGCGCGCTTCACCGCCGCGATCGACTCCATCGCCGCGGGCTTGGCGAACAAGTCGCGCAACTCGCCATCGATGCCCAGCGCCACCGCCACCCGCACCAGGCGCTGGAACGATCCTCGGCCCTGGCTTTCGAGCAGCTTGAGTGTGGAAAGCGCGACTCCCGACCGCTCGGCGAGTTCCTGCTGGGTCCAGCCCTTCGCCAGCCGGAACCCGCGCAGCCGCTGGCCGACCTGCCGCGTGATGGCGGCGGGATTTCGCTGGGTAAAGGATGCTATTTTGGCCACAGGGATTGAAATATGCCAATAAGGTCAAAATAGCAACTATTGAATTCCGCGAATTGATCGCTACGGATGGGTTCCAAGGTAAAAAAAGCCGACGGCAGCCAGGCCCGCGGGCCCGGCTGCCGCCGGTGGGGTTGAAGGAATGTGGTGGAATGTTTATTTCACCAGTCCGGCCATTTTTTCGCCCATGGCCAGACCGACATTCATGTAGGTCTTGGCGTTGCCGCCGTAGTGGGCGTTCGAGCTGCTGCCCATGGAGAGCGGGTGGGTGTAAACGAAGCCGATGTTGTCACCGAGTTCGGCGGAGTATTTGCCGCTGGCGACGTTCTTCATCGCCTGCAGGATCTGGCCGTCGGGCGAGGTGGTGTTGCTCTCCTCGGTCTGGCCGAGCGAGGCCGTGACGAAGGCGGCCTTGGGTGCGTTGAAGTCCTTGCGCAGCGCCTTGATCAGGTTGACGAGGTTCTTTTCGTAATTCGCGGCGTGTGCGGCGTTGTAGCGGTCCTTGTCGCCCTGCCACCAGAGGAAGCCGGCGACCTCGTAGCCCTTGGCGCCGGGGTAATGCTTGTCGAGTTCTTCGAGGATCATTTTGGCATTGGCGACATCGTCGTCGTATTGCTTGCCGGCATACCACGGATCAACTTCCTTGCCTTTGCTTTTGCCTTTCGTGCCGATGACCTTGGAGACGCCTTTTTCATACGGCAGGATTTTATCGCCATCCACATACTCGCGGTATCCGGGTTGTTCCTTCCCTTCATGCGTGTAGCGGGGAGATCCCGGAGGCAGCAGGTCCCAGCCGAGGCTGCGGTTGCCGATCGCGCTCTTGAGGATCATCACCGGGGCGTCGATGGCGTTGCCGAGTGGGTGGCCGGCGCCGATTTCGATGCCGATCTTGCCCTTGCCTTCGACGGTCAGCCATTCGTTGCGGTAAACGCCTTTGCCGACCATCACCGAGACGTTGCGGACGTCCTGGCGGGTGGTCCAGTTGCCGGCGTCATCGACGAGGAACGGGTAATTGTCCTTCAGTTCGTCGGTGACCTTGCCCATTTCCAGGGTGTTGGACTGGCCCATGACGACGAAGACCTGGACGGGTTTTGACATGTCGGCCGGCTTGCCGTCGGGGTCGGGCAGGTCGGCAGCATGCAGGATCGGGGCCGCCAGCAGAGCCAGCGCGCCGATGGTGGATTGGATTTTTAGCGGGGTATTCATGACAGTACGGCTACCGCGTGCGATTGCGGAATCTTACACCTCCGCCCAAAATCAATACCCTCCCGAATCCTCCGAAAACGTCCACGGTGCCTGGTAGGCGCCGGTGCGCTGGGTTTCGAGCTGGCGGAGGAGGTCATTGAGGAGCGAGGAGGCGCCGAAGCGGTAGCGGCGGGGGGTGAGCCAGGCGTCGCCGAGGGTTTCCTTGACGGCGACCAGGAAATGCAGCGCCTGCTTCGCGGTGCGGATGCCGCCGGCGGGTTTCATGGCGATTCCCTCGCCGGTGGCGAGGTAGTGGTCGCGGATGGCATCGAGCATCACCTGATTGTTGGCGAGCGTGGCGTTGGCTGGGGTCTTGCCGGTGGAGGTCTTGATGAAATCGCCGGGGCGGATCGCGCGCATGGCGAGAAATGAAGCGGCGCGGATATGATCATAAGTTTCCAGTTCGCTGGTTTCCAGAATCACCTTGAGCGTGGCGTCGCCGCAGGCTTCGAGCACGGCGGAAATCTCATCCTGCACGAGCGCGAGTTCGCCGGCGAGGAAGGCACCGCGGTTGATGACCATGTCGATCTCGTCCGCGCCGTCGGCCACGGCCTGTTTCACCTCGGCGAGGCGCGTTTTCAGCGGGGCTTGTCCGGAGGGAAACGCGGTGGCCACCGAGGCGATGCGGACCGGCGTGCCCTTCACGTGTTGCGCGGCGTGTTTCACCATCGAGGGATAGACGCACACGGCGGCGACCTGCGGGATGTCGGGAGCATCGTGCGGGCGGAGTGCCTTCCGGCACAGCGAGGCCACCTTGCCCGGGGTGTCCTTGCCCTCCAGAGTCGTGAGATCGACCATGGAAACCGCCAGCTTCAGGCCGAATATCTTCGAGTCTTTTTTGATGCAGCGGGTCGCGTATTTCGCCACGCGCTCCTCGATGCCCACGGCATCGACCGAGCCGACTTCCTCAAGCAACGCTCGCAAGGTGCGGGATTTCCGACGGGCGATCATGGATCTCAGCGCCAGAGGTAGGATTGCTTGCTGGCGATTTCCCGGCCGCCGCGAGAAATGCTGGCGCGCCAGGCGAGAACTTTGCCGTTGTTGAAATAATCGTCGCCAATCACCGCGAAGTCCGCGACGCCGTCGGTGTCACCGGCAGGAAAGTTCTTGGTCATGCGTTTGATCGCGCTGCCGCCCTGTTGGTATTCGAATAGCGCGGTGACCTCGCCGGTTGCGGCACCCTCGGGGTCGTGCCAGACGAGCGTGTAATACTGGCCGAGCCGCTGGCGGCGCTCCTCCATGCTCACCGCACCATGGAGACGGCGCATTTTCTCCATTCGCACCATGGGGTCTTCGGTGCGCACTTCTTCCTGGTCGCGGAGGACGAATTGCTTGACCACCAGCGATTGCGGCTGGTTCCGGGCGCAAGCGGAAAACAGGACCGCAAAAAGCAGCAACGGGATGTGTTTCACGGCGGCATTCAAGCAACCCGCTTGCCGGATTCAAGAACCATCGGGGAATGATCGACGCCACTGCGCGGGAATCTGATTTTTACTCGCTTCATCCGAAAACGCCCGATTTACTCGCCGCGCCGCCCGGCGGCATGGGCCTCACACCATGGACACCCCGAATACCGACAACTTCAACGAGCGCCTGAGCCAGTGGGTCGCCAGCCAGGGTTTCTGGTTCCAGGTGCGCTATTCGATGTCAGGCAGCGGGATGAAGGGACGGGCGATGTTCCACCTGCTGCGGCTCGGCTTCCGCCTGTTGATTTTCCTGTTGGTGGTGGCGCTGGGCGTGACCGTTTACCTGATGAAGCGCACGGATTCGGAGAAGTTCGAAGAAACCCTGGGCGTGAAACTCGAAACGGCACTCGCTGCCGACGATCTGGAAATCCGCGGGGTGCAGCACGTCCAAGGGCAATTGGAAATCGGACGACTCGCGGCGGAAGGGGGCGCAATGACGTTTTTCGATTCCCTCGAGGCCCGCAACATCCGCATGAAAATGAGTCTGCTCGACGGGCTCGTCGGCAAATGGAACACCGGCAACATCTCCATCGCACGGCTTGAGGCCGATCTCCGCGCCGGCACCGACGACGAGGCCTCCGCCCGGCATCTGGCCAAGGCGGTGTTCGGTAAATCCGCGAAAGTGGATGTCCACTCGATCGAAATCGCCAACGCCACGCTGTATTGGGGGTATTCGGAGCAAACCCGTGGCTCGATCGAGAACAGCGAAATGCGCGTCCAGCGGACTGAAACCGGCTGGCGTCTTTCCTTCAAGAAAGGCGTGTTCCGCCAGAACTGGCTGCGTCAGCTCGAGATCGTGGAAATGGTGGTGCTGGTGGAATCCGGAGGACTGCTCTTCGAGCGCGCGGAATTCAAACAAGGCGGCGGCACGGTGGAATTCCCGGGTCTCAGGATCATGGCCGGAGCGCGGCCGCAGGTGGACGGCATCGTCAAGATCCGCGACGCGAACCTCGCGTCGGTCCTCCCTCCGGCATTGCTCAATTTCATCGATGGCTCGCTATCCGGCGACTTCCGCGCGTTCGGCTCCACCAACAGCAGCGAGGGCGTCGGCTTTCAGGGACAGGTGATCCTCGATGGCCGGGACACCATTTCACTGCGCGACCGCATCCACATCCTCAAGGCGCTCTCAGTGGTCGATTATTCGAGAAACTACCGCCGCGTCGATTTCAACGCCGGGTCATTCGACCTGCGCACCCACGCGGGCGGAATGCGGCTCACCGACATCGATCTCCAGGCCGAGGACCTGTTGACGATGACCGGCCAGCTTGAAATCCGGCTGCCCACGCAGCAGGAAGTGGACGCCGCCGTCACGGCAGGCAGCGGCTTGGAATCCTCGCCGCTTTTCATCAGCGAGGACGAGATCGCCGAGGCGCGCGGTTTGCAGGACCGGGATGAGGAAGATTTCACGCTGCGCCGCGCCGCGCAGGAGGCGCGGCGGATCCAGGAAGGCAGCCAGTCGCCGGATTCGCTCTCATTGTTCGACCGCCTCGGCCTCGGCATCGAGATGCGGCGGCTCAGAAGCCAGGCGGCCGAGCGCATGTCGCGCATGCTCCGCTACGAGGGCATGCTGGAAATCACCCTTCCCGGAGATGCCTTCGAGCGGGCGCCGCGCCTCGCGGAAATGCACCCCGCCGATCCCGCCAGCGGCCGCCTCACGATGAAGGTGCCCGTCGAGGGGCACCTCTACGAACTGACCCTGCGGCAGGCGGAGGAAATCTATCAGCTCGGCCAGCGCTGAGCTTCAGGCACCGGTATCCAGTCCGAGGCTGTGGAAGATGTCGCGGGTGGCGCGGCTCTTGTTGAGCGTGTAGAAATGGATGCCGTCCACACCCTCGTTGAGCAGGCCGGCGCATTGCTCGGCGGCGTAGTGGATGCCCACCCGTTCGATGGCCGCCGGGTCGGTGTTCGCGCGGTTGAGCGCGCGGATCAACCGCGCGGGATAACGCGCGCCGGCCGCCAGCTCGGCCATCCGTTTCATTCCTTGCAGCGAGGTCACCGGCATCAAGCCGGCGAGGATCGGCACCTCGATGCCCGCCAGCCGGCAGCGGTCGCGGAAATCGAGGAAGTCGTGGTTGTCGAAAAACAACTGCGTGCAGATGTAGTCCGCTCCCTCGTCCACCTTGGCCTTGAGGAAATCCAGCTCGGCGACGCGGTTGGGCATGTCCGGGTGGCCTTCCGGAAATCCCGCCACGCCGATCCCGAATCCGCGCGGATCCGGGTGCGCGCCGGATTCGTTGAACTCGCGGATGAAACTCACCAGATCCGCAGCCTGGCGGAAGTCGCCGCGGCTCCAGTCGTAGTCCGGCTGGTCGCGCGGCGGGTCGCCACGCAGCGCCAGGATGTTGCCCACACCGGCCGCGGCATAGCGCTCCAGAATCGTGCGGACTTCCTCGCGCGAATGTCCCACGCAGGTGAGATGCGGCACCGGCGGGATGATCGTCGTCCCCTTGATGCGCAGCACCAGGTCGTGCGTCATCTCGCGGGTCGTGCCGCCGGCTCCGTAAGTCACCGAGACAAACGACGGCCGCAACGCCTCCAGTTCGCGGATGGTCTGATAGAGTTCCTCCCACGCGCCCGGCGAGCGCGGGGGGAAAAACTCGAATGATAGTGATGGATGGGGGCCGCTGAGTATGTCCCGGATGTGCATGATGGTGAAATTTTCCTGTCGGTCCCCGGCGATTGCGAAACTTTCCGCCGCTTGCGGAGTTTTCCTCACCGGGTCCTGCCGTGAGGCGGGGCCAAACAAGCCCCGATCCGCCATGAAAACAATCCCGGTTTCACTGATTCTCGCCGGCCTGCTGGTTCCCGCCGGCGCGCTCGCCCAAGCTCCCGATGACTCGCAGACTCGCCCCGGTCCCGGGCAACGCGGTGGCCCGCGCCCGTTCCAACAAGCCTGGAAGGCGGCGGACACGGATGGCGACGGCTTCATTTCCCGCGAGGAATTCGACGCCATGCCGCGAATCCAGAACCTGCCGGAGGAAAAACGCGCGAAACTTTTCGAGCGCCTCGACAAAGACGGCGACGGCCGGCTCAGCCGCGGCGAATTGCAGCGCCAGGGTCAACCGCCGCACGGTCCGCGCCCGGAGCCGATGAGGCGTCTTGCCGAACTCGATACCGACCGCAGCGGTGGAGTGAGCTTGGAAGAATTCAAAGCCGGTTCATTCGCGCAAAAACTCCCGCCGGAGCGGATCGAGCGAATCTTCCAGCGCCTGGACAGCGATGGCGACGGCCAGATCACGCCCAAAGACCGCCCCGAGCCGCCACGCCGCGGACGCGATGGCCCGAAACGCGGCGACCGGCCGGGACCGCCAGCCGATCCGCGACGGCTGTTCCAACAACTCGACAAGGACGGCGACAAGGCGCTCTCGTTCGAGGAATTCCGCCAAAGCCCCGCGCTCAAGAACCTCGGCGAAGACGAGCAGGAAGATCGCTTCGAGGCGCTCGACCGCAACGGCGACGGCAAGCTCACCCCGGATGAAATGCCCGGGCCGCGACCGCCACGCAGGCCCCAGGCACCCCGGCTAAAGGTGGAGTGAACCCTCACACCGCCACCGGCGCGGCGATGTGCGGATGCGCCTCGTAGCCATCGAGGCGGATGTCCTCGAAGCTGAAGTCGTCGATGTGCCGCACCTTCGGATTCAACCACAGTTTCGGCAGCGGCTTCGGCTCGCGGGAGATCTGGAGTTTCGCCTGTTCGAGGTGATTGGTGTAAAGATGCACGTCACCGAAGGTGTGGACGAAATCGCGCGGCTCGTAGTTGCAGACATGCGCGACCATCTCGGTGAGCAGCGCGTAGGACGCGATGTTGAACGGCACCCCCAGAAACAGATCCGCGCTGCGCTGATAGAGCTGGCAGGACAACCCCGGCCGGCCGCCCTCGGGCGCCTCGTGCACGTAAAACTGGAACATCAGGTGGCACGGCGGCAGCGCCATCTGGTGGAGCTGGCCCACGTTCCACGCCGAGACTACGTGCCGCCGCGAGTGCGGACTGCCCACCAGCCCGTCGATGAGCAGGTGGATCTGGTCGATCGTGCGCCCCTCGGGTGTCGGCCATGCGCGCCATTGCTTGCCATAGACCGGCCCGAGTTCGCCTTCCTCGTCCGCCCATTCGTCCCAAATGGTCACGCCGTTTTCCCTGAGCGAACGCACGTTGGTTTCACCGCGCAGGAACCACAGCAGCTCATGGATGATCGAGCGCAGGTGCAGCTTCTTGGTCGTCACGCACGGGAAACCCTCGCGCAGGTCGTAGCGCACCTGCCGCCCGAACACCGAAAGGGTGCCGGTGCCGGTGCGGTCGGCGCGGCGTTCGCCGTTTTCCAGCACGTCGCGCATCAGATCGAGATAGGTCTTCATGCCGTCATCAAGCCACCCGCCCGCTTTACCGGCAAGAACGAAGGAATGCGCCTGCGATCTTGACGCCCCCCGCCCGCTGGCACAGCCTGTGGAAAACTCAGGAAAACAAGACCATGGAAATTCAAGGAACCGTTTACGACATCCTGCAATGCAAGGGTGGTGTGGTCTGGAAGACCCACCCGCAAGCCACCGTGTACGAGGCCATCGGTCTGATGGGCGAGCACAACATCGGCGCGCTCGTCGTGGTCGAGAACGAGGAGGTGGTGGGCGTGATCACCGAGCGAGATTACAGCCGCAAGGTGGTGCTCAAAGGCCGCACTTCCCGCGATACCCTGGTGGATGAGATCCTCAGCCGCCCCGCCATTGTCGTGGGTCCGGAGGAACGCATCGAGTGCTGCATGAAAATCATGACCTCGCGCCGTATCCGTCACCTGCCGGTTGTCGATCACGGCCTGCTCGTCGGCCTCGTCTCGATGGGCGACCTCGTCAACTGGGTGATCCAGACCCAGCGCCACACCATTCTCCAACTCCAGGGATACATCTCGGGCGAATACCCCGGCTGAGCGGTCGATGACGGACGGCTCGCTGCTGCTGTTGGGCGTCAACGGTCCGGAACTGACTCCGGGCGAAGCCGCGCTTTTCACGAAACTCCAGCCGGCGGGTTATATCCTTTTTTCACGGAATATCACATCCGCCGCGCAGACCCGCAGGCTCACCGACGACCTCCGCGGCCTTCATGCCGAGGCCCCCATCATCGCCATCGACCAGGAAGGCGGCCGGGTCACCCGCACCACCGCGATCGCTCCCGTCGCGCCGTCGGCACCCGCGCTCGCCGCACGCGCCGATTACGGGAAAATCGCCGATGCCGCGGCGCTCACCGGCGACCTGCTGCGTTTGTTGGGTATCAATTTCAACCTCGCGCCCGTCCTCGATCTCGACCACTTCCCGGAAACCCGCAACGCCCTGACTGGGCGCAGTTGGGGGCGCGATCCGCAACGCGTGATCGATTACGCCGGCCACTGGAACCGCTGGCTGCGCAAACGCCACGTCGCCACCTGCGGCAAGCATTTCCCCGCCGGCGGCCGTGCCGTCAGCGATCCCCACCACGACCTGCCAAGCTGCGCCGCCACCCTCGACGAACTGCTGCGCGAGGACGTGATCCCCTTCACCGCACTCATGCCGGAACTCGATGCCATCATGCTCGCGCACATCGTTTTCCCAAACATCGATCCCGATCTACCCGCATCGCTCTCGCCACGCGTGATCCGCCGCTTCCTGCGTGATCAACTCGGTTTCGACCGCCACCTCGTCCTCACCGACGACCTCGACATGCACGCCATCGCCAAACGTCACGGCCGCGGCGAGGACGTGAAACTCGCCATCACCGCCGGCAACGACCTCGCGCTCATCTGCCACGAAACCGCCAGCGTCGAAACCGCCGCCCGCGCCATCGCCGGACTCCCACACTGGATGACCGAAGAGGCCCGCGACCGCATCGACCGTTTCCGCCGCAAAAAGCTCCACGGCCCGCTCGTCTGGTCCGATGCCAAGTGGGAAAAAACCTGCCGCGATCTCGCCGCTCTGGCCGCGGAGTTTCAGGAACCCGGCACAGCCGAATTCGGCACGGCGGAAAGTCCCGTCGCCCGCTATTGATAGCAGGTTGCGGCGAAGTGCGGCGACCATGTCAATTTGTCGCGGGTTCTTGCGAAAACCTGACGCGGGGGCGGGAAATCCTGTCCCATTCGGCTACTCAATGAGTCATGCCATGTTTTGTGCAAATCGTTTTATTTCAGCGTGTTGAATTCGATTTTCAATGTCTGGCACCGACCCTGCTGGATAGTGGCAGGAAGGTTTCCGCATCATGGAAACGATCCGTCAATAACCACAAACCACATAGATCATGAACCTGTCCAATATCACCATCCATCCATGGGAGCCGCTTGCCGGCCTGAGGAGCTTGCAGCGGGAAATGGACCGCCTGTTAGGTGGTGGAGCCGCCGTGCCGCGCGGTATGCGTTTCCCGTTGGTCAACCTGATGAGCGACGCGAACGAGGCGGTGGTCACCGCCGAGATCCCCGGCGTGGACCCGGCCGATCTGGAAGTGAGCCTGACCAAAGGCCAGCTCACCATCCGCGGCACGCTCAAGGACGCGGCTCCGGAAGGAGAGGAAGTCGTCTGCCACCGCAAGGAGCGGCCGGTCGGTTCGTTCGCGCGCACCTTCCCGCTGCCCTTCGAGGTGGAGGAAGGCAAAATCTCCGCGAAATACGAAAAAGGCGTGCTCGCGGTGACCCTGCCGCGCGCGGAAAAAGCCAAACCCCGAAACATCCCGGTGATCGCCGGTTAACCCGAACCTCACGAAAACCATGAACACCCAGGACACACTTACTCCCACCACCGCATCGGCGGAACCCCGCCACGACAGCCGTCCGGTTTTCACGCCTGCGGCCGATATCTACGAGTCGCCCGTCGGCGTAGTCATCCGCTGCGACATGCCCGGTGTGGCCGAGAGCGACCTTGAGATCACTTTGGAAAACAAGGTGCTCACTGTCACCGGCAGCCAAATGGGCCAGGGCCGCGATGGCTGCGAAACGCTCGCCAGCGAGTACGAAACCGGAGTCTATCAGCGGTCGTTCGCGCTCGGTCGTGACATCGACGATTCCGCGGTGAAGGCCCGCCTGCGCGACGGCGTGCTCGAAATCGAACTGCCGAAAGCCAAGGAGGCGCAGCCGCGGCGCATCGCCGTCGAGGCCTGATTGGATGCCGATCGAGGAAATGCCGACCAATTCTTCACCCCCGCCGTTGACAATCACTGTGCGGCGCGGGTGACTTCGACCGCGATGAACAGCTTGGACAGGAGAGGTCCGGAGATGGTAGCGGTCACCTCGACCATGCCGTCCGAGGGCACACTCGGGACGAATTCCACACTCGTGCCCGAGGAATCGACCGCACCATCCGCGTGGAAAGACTGAAGGTCCCGCGACCAGATGTAGTTCCCCACGACATCCGCCGCCAGATTGGCGTTGAGCGGATGGCGGAAGATCACGGTGCTTCCGCTGACGCGGACTTCGCCGACGCCGACGCTGAAGACGCCCGGATCGGTGCCGAAGTAATACTCGACGCCGTTGACATTTCCATCGCCGTCCGGATCGTCGTCAAAGCCATCCAACAGGCCTACCG
Organism: Luteolibacter sp.; assembly: GCA_041686775.1. GTDB lineage: Bacteria > Verrucomicrobiota > Verrucomicrobiia > Verrucomicrobiales > Akkermansiaceae > Luteolibacter. The sequence continues at coordinate 434,659 of JAWLDG010000001.1, forward strand.
CAGGATGGAGCGCGATCCATTCGCCATACGGGGGAACGGTCCGGAACAGGCTGTCGATGCCCACGGCCTGCAGCGCGAGATTTGCGGCGTCCGATCCTCCCTCGGCGAGCGGACGGGTCAGCGTTTCGACATAATCCCCCGCTGCCAGGCCGGCCATGAAGCCGGACCAATTGCCGGCATATCGGGTTTTCGGGCTGTGGCGGTTGAAGCGGCCGGTCTGGCCGAAGGGTGAGAATCCACCCATGCCATTGATCCGCCAACCCTGGTTGGCGAGGCGCCGCTGGTTGCTGGAGTCACCGGAGGGCACGTAGTGGGTGGCGAGAAACAGATAATCCCCGCCGGCGTTGACTCCGATCAGGTTGGAATTGAACGAGGGATCATGGGAAAAAATGCCGGGCAGGCCTCCGGAACGCGTCCCGTAGTGCAATGACGCGGTGGCGTTGATATCCTGGCCGGTGGCGTCGGTTAGACTCAGGATTTTCGCGTTTGCGGGCAGCTTGACGATGTTCAGCGCGGTCCGGGTTCCGTCCATGACCGCTCCTCCGCTGCTGGCGTCCGTGATGATCCTCACGTTGAGAACCTGACCGGCATCGGCCCGGATGATCATGCCGAGCGATGCCGCTCCTTCAAAGGCTCCATCCGCATTCCTGAGATAGACGTTGGTTCGCGATCCGGGGACCTCGATGTCATCGAGTGTGAGGTATTGCGAAAACGATTCACGATCATAGAGTCCCGCTCCATTCACGAAGGTATTCGCAAGCACCAGATAGTGGCCGGCCTCATTCAGATCGATGTCCACTTTGTCATATCCGAAAACGTCAGTCGCCCTTTCGAGGACGACATTGTAAATGACCTCATTGAAGGTTTCCGTCGATCGGATGTTCTGGATGGGATTCGGGGCGGAGGCATCCCGGGCAACCATCCTCAGGCAGGGCCAGTCGTCGCCGAGCTTGAGCAGTTGGAGCGCGGTGGCGCCATTCTCGCCGGGAACCGGTCCCGGGTCGCCGTGGGCGCTCGTTGAATTCGTGACGCTATCCGCCCGCACCACGCCCGCGCCGGTGTTGGTATCACTGCGGAACGATTGGAGACGCAGGATATCCCCCTCGTTCGCTTCAATGATTGCTCCACCCGAGGTGATGGCCTCGTATGAACCGAAGCGCCGGATATAACCCTGAGACCAGCCGCTTGCGAGGTCCGTTCCGGCCAGGTTGAGGTGGGTCTGGATGACGGATCGGTTGGCCCCGCCCGAACTGTCGAAACGGGAATTGTAAATGACCAGATGGCGGCCTGCGGCAAGTCTGATGTCGCTGGCACCGGCCAGGTCGTGACTGACGCTCAGACGCGGGACGGTGTCGAAGGTGTGCACGAACTCCGTGGTGGTCACCGGCTCACCCGCGACCGAGGCATGAAAGAGGGAGAGCGGGCCGGCCTGGGGCGGCACAATGCCGGTGGTGAAACTCCAATCCGCCGGATTGGTGAGCCCCGGAAAGTCGTTGTCGCTGAAATCCTTGAATGCCCCCGGCGGAATGTGGACATAGACCTCCCTGCTGAAGCCCAGGGAGGCATTGAGGTCAATCACTACCTGGGATTTGCCGATGAATGCGATCTCCTGCGCGGTGGCAACGTCATAGCTCTGGATCACGCTGTCGTCCTGCCGGTCCCTGATTTCGATGGTCCCGTTTCCACGCTGGATTCCGGTCTCATCGAGAAAGTCGATCACCAGGTCCGGCTGCGCGCTGACGCCGGTCTCGCCAGGCGGTGGCCACAGCCCTGCCACCGCCGGTGGCGTGACATCCGCGATGATCGTGATGACGGTGTCGTCCACCCCGGTGGACGGATCGACCGGGTTGCCTGCGAAGTCGCGGATGTCCGCGTCGGCAGCCAGGCGGAGAATGAGCGTGCCCGCCCCTCCCGGCGAAAGCGAGGTGACCACTACCGTGACCTTTCCCGCGAGGATGTCGGTGCTTGTGCTGTCAATGATCACCGGGGCGGTGCCACCGTTTTCAAAATCGCCGACATCGACCGTCAGGTCGTCAACCGGCTCGCTGAAGGTCACGGTGTAGGTCACCGTGTCCGACTCGAAGATGGGGCCTCCATTCGCATCATCAACGATGTCCACGGAGGCGAGTGTCGGTGGAATGCTGTCATCGGGACCATGGAGCACCGTCAGCGTCCCGTCGCCCCCGATCCACTCGGCATCGGCACCCGTATAGTTCCTGGCGGCCCGTTGGATCCCGTCGACCCAAAGTTCCGAAACGGTCGCATCGTAGTTGTCCATGTAGAGGCGCATCCTGGTGCCCGCCCAGGGACCTGAAGCGTAGGGTCCGGTGTCTCCATCGACATGGGGTGTGTTGTTCCACCCCTTGCCGTTCAGCGTGAGCACGCAGGTCTCCGAGAAAACGTCATCCGAGCCGAGGATGATCACTGCGGACTGGCCTCCGCCGGTCACCGTGACGTTTCCAAGTCCGGCCGCCCCGGGCACATTGAAGGCGACACCATGACGTTGGGACGCGCTGCTTCTCACCTCATAAGCGGCGAAGGAGTTGGCGACATTGTAGGTGAATCCCTGATTGGTCCGGCCATCGGTCACCCAGGTGTCACCTGAAATCCCGCCGATGAAGACACGGTTCTGGCCTGCGCCTGCGTGACTCATGCCGGCCAGGCCCGCCGTGCCGGTGATGCTGAAGGTTCCGCCGAAGGTCCATGTGCTGCTGAAGTTGTCGTGAATGAACGATCCGTCACCCATGATGAACTCCGACGCGAACTGGAACGGGCTGGGAAACGATGCCGCCAGGCGGGCGTCGTCTTCCAAAACCAGTTTGCCACCCCACGGCTCAAAGCCGCTCCGGTCGATCGTCGCCGTCACGCCCGAGGCGATGATGGCATTGAGGGTGCCTGAGGGCGGACCGTGCAACCAATCGCCAACATACCAGCTGCCGTCAACGAGCAGGGTCGTGGCATTCTCGGTGGCGAAGGTCCAGGTCGTCCCGTCACCAACACCGGGGAAGGGGACATCGCTGAAATTTCTGATCGCGTCGCTCCCGATTCGCACCGCGTAGTTGGTATCGGGATCCAGGCGGAGTCCGCGGATGGTCAGCACGTTCCCGTTGAAGGAAATCCGGTCTTCATCACTCATCGGGATCGCGATATCGGTGCCGCCATCCAGATTTTCCAGAACCACTGCGGTGGATCGGTCAATCTCAACCACCCGCACATCGTCGATGTAGTATCCGAGTCTTCCACTCCCCGGTGGGGCAATCCCATATGCGAATAGATACCATTCGACCTGAATCTTCCTGTCGGCATACGAAGCCAGGTCGATAAAGGGATTGCGATGAACGATTGCCGGAGCCCAGGGTGCGTTGTAGGGATCTTCATCCCGCCAGGGAAAGGACTCCAAAACAGTGTCCGTGTCGGCATCAATGAGGCGAAATCCGGCGCTACTGTAGTTGCCCCACATATCCTTTGCTTCGGCGAAGCTCAGGCGGGCGAATTCGACATCCGCCAGGTCGATCACCGGGCTGCGAAGGCGGGTCAGGGTTTCCTCGTTGGTGTAGAAGCCGGGATCTCCCGAGCCGCTGAAATCTCCCAGGTTGGTGCCCCAGCATTGGCCGCTTCCGCCGTTATCGGCCATCACTTCGCCACCCGGCCCCGAGGAATCCGGAACGCCATGTTCCCAGGGGTTGCCAACGGCCTGCGCCACGATGAAGCCGCCATCATCCTGATCGAAATCTTCATTCAAGAGGTCGGGAGGCGGAGGCGCGTTCCCTGGCAGGATGTTCTTGTCAAAGGTGATCGTCAGACTGGTGTTGGGCATCACCGTCATCCCCGCGGGCTCGACCGAGACGAGCGCCGGCGGGGTGGGATCCTCGACCACGGTGGTGAAATTCCAAACCGAGGTATCGTCGATGCCGGGAAAGGCGTTGGCCTGCGGATTCGGGGTGCCGGTGATGGCATCGGCGCTGATCCGGACCGCGTAATCCGTTTCGAAATCGAGATTCGTGCCCGGATCGATCGACAGCGTCCGGCCCGCGACCGTCACCCGGCTGTCAGGCAGCGGGATTGTGATGTCGCTGCCACCTTCGAGGTGCTCGATGGTGATCGTTCCGTTGCCGGTCAGCAGGATGTCCTCGTTGAAGGTGGCGGCAAGTTCCCTGAAAACGGGCACTCCGTCCGCGTCGTCCGCCGGAACCGTGGATCTGATGACCGGGGCGAGGACGTCCGCCCAGACGACCCGCCAACCCTTGGCCTCGTCTTCAAGCAACACCCAGGTTTCGGGATCGAAGTCCGCGGCGTGACCTTCGAAGATCGCGATTTCCCAGGAATCCGAGCCGGTTCCCTCGAACATGACCGCGTCTAACCCGGTGACCAGCGGTTTGGTGAGCGTGAAGGTGCCGAAGGTCCATTGGTGGGCGCGGGTGCCCCAGAATCGCAGCTCGTTGGTGCCGCCGATGCTGTTGGTCTTCGTCAAAAACTTTACATCCTCGAGGATGAGGGAACCGCCGTCGTCGCTGCCAAAGCCGATCGTCCACTCGCCGGGTGGGATCACCAGATAGGTCCGGGCGTGGAGGACATAGGTGTCGGACTGGGCGAGACCGTCCGGCAGGGGGGAAGTCCCTCCAAAACTGCCGCTCGCGGCAAGGTTGATGGAATTCCGGAAAACCCGTGTGTCGACGTAATCGTATTCCTCGTTCGGTGCTTCGAGGGCGAGGATTGTCTCTGCCTGGGTGACGTTGAAAATGCCGCCATGGGTACCGCCGGTGAGATCACGCTGCAGGAGATCGAATCCGCGGAAACGCTCCAACGTCAAGGTCCCGTCGCCGCCGGCCGCGAGGTTGGAAACATCCCACGCCGCGCCTTCGGGCAAGGTCAGATGATTCAAACTGCCGGTCAGGGTCGTGCCGCCGGACAGGTCGAAGAGCGAGTAGCTGTCACCCACCGCGGGCTCTCCGGTCAACACCTCGACGACCAGATCGGCACCGTTGAGATGGATCGTGTCTCCCGGCGCGACCGGCGCGTAGCGGTCGGCCGTCTTGGCGTCGGCATCGAGTTCGAAGACGTGTCGCGGGCCAAGATAGGTCCATGGACCCTCGATGGCCCCGATGTTGCGGACCGTGAATCCGGACCTCCCATCCGCCGCAAAATCGACGTCGAGCATGGCCGTGGCGGTGGAGTCTTCGAGCGTGATGGCGCGGATCTCCCAGTTCGGATCCGGGCCAAGCGCGGCATCGCCCCACCAGCATCGGAATTCGACCGACACGGTGGTGCCCGCATCCAGGTTTCCGAGATCGACCACGCTCTCGACGAAGGCGGGATCCGCGTATCCGGCGGAAGCGAGCGTGAAAACCTCCTCGCCGCCGGGCCAGGCGGAACTGCCATTGCCTTGGATGTTGCCGTCATAACCGTTCGCGGAAAACGCCACAGCCGGCACGTAAGCCGCGTCCGCCCCATCGACGCTGACGAACACGGCTCCGCCGTCCGAATGATCTTCGAAGTCATAGCGGTGGCTGAATCGTAGCGTGACGTTCCCGCCCGTCAGAACCGTGACGGCCGGACCGATCAGGTGGGATTGCGAGTTGCCCGCCCCTCCGGCAGCGGAAAAGGTCGCTCCGGTGGAGGACAGTTCGTTGCTGGCCAGGGTCTCGGTTCCGATGATATCGTTGCCGGCCACCTCCAGAATCGTTTGAGCGGATGCGCTGGTGGTGCCGAGGGCGACAGCAATGGCTTTAAGCGCGGTTCCGAGTCTTTGGCTTTGTTTCACGATTCCCCGGGGTTGGATTTCAGGAAAGATTGGCGCGTGCGATCCGAGGTTGTTGTCGTTGAGACCAGTCTCTACTGGCGGGTTAAGAGTGGAAAAGTGATGTTATATCCAAGGATAAATCCAAGGATTTCGATTAAGTTAGTTGCGGGATATCGGGGAATTCGGGTTCAGGTCAAGGTCCAATCCGGCGACGGATCATTTCCCGAGCTTGCGCCAACGCATGCCGCGCATTTCGGCGCGCGTGGCCCACGTCGCCAGCCCGAGCGGCGCGCAGTCCTCGATCGGCCCCTCGCGCAGCGACAGCCGCCGGTCGAGAAGGTCCGCGTCCACCACTTCTTGCTCGTCGATCCATGCCTGCAAGCGCTCCGTCTCCACCCGCACGCGGAGGCGGTACCAGCGTTCGTTTTCGAATTCCTGCATCGAGGCGGTCGAGTTATCCGAGGCGTCCAGCCCGTCGATCGAGGAAATGCCGACAATGTCCCCGCCCCAGCCGCCGACGACGAAGGTGACGCATTCGTTTTCCGAGCGGACGGGAAACGTGAGGCCGCAGAAGAAATCGTTGCCGCTCATCCGGCGGGCCTCGAGTTCGATCTCATAGGGCGCGGCGGGCAGCGGGCCGGTCCAGCGCACGCCGTTGAGGTCGGTGCCGAAATCGATGTGCAGCACGCCGGTTTCCTTGTTCCATTCGAGTTCGGCCGCGCCGTTGATCGGCTGCCAATGGCCGGGCTCCACGGTTTCCATCGCGATCCAACCGTCCGGTTCCGCGGCGGCCTGTACCTCCGGTGCCTCGGGTGTCGGGGTTTGCGGAGCGGATTCGTGTTTTTCGCATCCGCAAAGCGCGAGCAGGCCGGCGATGACGATGGGCGCGCGGTGGTTCGGCAGGCGTTTCATGGCGGCGATGATGCTACCGCCACCAGCCGCGTGACAAGCCGCGCGATGGGAGCAATCCCGCGCTTGCCGGTGGCGGCAGGCTGGTCTTTAGTCCGGCCATGCAGCAAGAGATCCAATTGAAGCGCGAGGTTTCCGCCATCCAGATTCCCAGCGGCGATTCGCTGATCCTGCCCGCGGGCACGGCGGTGTTCATCACCCAGCGTCTCGGCGGCACCTACACGGTGGCCACTTCACAGGGACTCGCCCGCATTTCCTCGCAGGACATCGACGCCCTCGGCATCGACATCGAGGAGGAGAACAAGAAGCAGGATGAGGTCGCGCGCCTCAAGGACGCGCCGGTCGAGGATCAGGTCTGGGCCCAGCTCAAGAGCGTTTACGATCCGGAAATCCCGGTGGACATCGTCAATCTCGGCCTCGTTTACGACTGCGTGATCGAGGAAACCGACGGCAAGAACGTCGTCTTGGTGAAAATGACGCTCACCGCGCCCGGCTGCGGCATGGGACCCGTCATCGCGGCCGACGCCCAGGCCAAGATCATGACCATCGACGGCATCGACGACGCCAAGGTGGAACTCGTCTGGGATCCGCCGTGGAATCAGGAGATGATTTCCGAGGAAGGAAAAATGAAGCTCGGCATGATCTGAGCGGCCGGCTCCGAATCCGGCGGTTGACCGTCCGCCAAGTTGTGCCGACGATAATAGTGGTTTGCAGAATTCCACGGATACCACAGCCAAGCGCCGCCGGCGTTGGCCATGGCTGTTGCTGTTGGCGATCGCCGCATTGGCGCTGTGGCTCAACGGCCCCGGTCTGCGATGGCTGGCACCGGGTTTCGCATCCCGTATCCTCTCGGATTCCGGCATGCGCGTGGAATTCGCGCTCGATGGCAATCTGCTGGGCGGAATCACGGTCCGCGACCTGCGCGTGACCTCGGACGGCACGCTCGCCCGGCTCACCATCGACCGTGTGACGCCCGATTACCGCCTGCGCGATCTCTCTCGCGGTCAGCTCCGCGGGCTGCGGGTCGAGGGCGCGTTCGTGGATGTCAGGCTCGATTCGGGGCAAACGGAGCAGGCCGCTCCATCAGGGGGGGAACCCGACGACGCTCCATTGGCGGAGCGCGTTGTCGGGACGCTTGAAAACCTGCGCGCGCGCGTCGTTCCGATGGACATCGAACTGCTCGATGTTGCCGCACGGATTTCCAGAAATGACGAACCGGTTCTGGAAATCGCGCCAAGTTCGCTGCGTCACACGGCGGGGGAGGGGGCCTTCCATTTGCAACTCGGGGCGATGAGGGATGCTGCCGGAAACGCCTGGCCGGCACAGGAATCGCTCGTCACATGGTCGCGCGAATCGCTCACCGTGGACCGCCTCGATCCGCTGCCGGATGTTTCCGTGCGCGGTTTGTCGCTGGCGCTGACACGGGAAAACGCCATGGCGGCCGAGGCGGAGCTGTGGCTGGGCGATGCGGCGTTTTTTCTAACAACCTCGCCCGGGCTGGATTCGCTGTCGATGGACCTGCGCGAGGGCAGTCTTGAGAGCGCGCGGCTTGCGGAAATCCTGGGCACCGATCTTCCGGCGTCCGCCACGCTCACTTCGTATTCGCTCATCTTGGAAAATCCGCTGCCCGATCCGGCGCGTGCCACGGGTGCGGTGCGCTTGTTGTTGGAAGACATGCGTTATGGCGATTGGCGGGTGCCGGAACTCAGCCTGGATCTCGGGCTGGATGAATCCCTCGCCACCCTCACCGCCGCCGGCCGGGCGCTGGGCACGGATTTTTCCCTGAACGCTCGCACGCCGCTCGTCCGCGGCGAAGGGGAGATCGCCTGGGATGCGACGGATGGAACCTTCGCCGTCACCGATGTGGCCGCGCTCGTTGCCGACTTGGACGGGCGGTTGGAGAAACTGGATATGCGCGGACCCTTGCCCCCATCCGGTGCCGAAGGCTCGTTCCGCGTCGGGTGGCGGGATTCGCGGCCCGTTTCCGCCACCGCCGATCTGACGATCCAGCCGGCGGAGCCTGATGAATTGTCCGCGCTTGCGCTGAATGCCTCGTGGCAGGCTGGCGGTCCGTTGCGCGCCGGCTTGCGGACCGACGGTGCGGAGATGTCAGGAGTGTTGGAAAATAATATCTATCAGGTTGATATGTCATTGGTGGAGTTCCGCAGCGAGAGGGTCGCCGGCTGGTTCAAACCATTCGGCATCGATCCCGGTGGCAGGCATTTGGTTTCCGCCAGTTTGAACGGAGAAGGCGATTTTTCGGAAAACATCCATCGCGGACGGCTGGCTCTGGAAAACCATCAACTCGAGCGCGATGGCTCGCCGGTCGTTTCCGCGAACGCGTCCATCAACTACGACTGGCCGTCGTCCGTGGTGGCGGAGGCGTTGGAAATCCGCTGCGAGGAGCAGACGGTCCGGGCCGCGGCCTCGTTCGGCGGAGGCTGGCTGGAGATAGAACGACTGCAATGGAGCGATGGCGGGCGCGACTTGCTCCGCGGCACGGCCAGGCTGCCCGTGCCGGAGGATCCCGGCGCGTGGCGCGAGACACTGGCGGAGGACACCCGCCCGCTGGCGGCCGATCTCACCACCGAAGTCCTGCCGCTCTCCCTGCTCAATCCATGGCTGCCAGCCGCGGAGATGGACGCGGACTCCACCGGAAAAGCCGAACTCCGGATATCCGGAAGTTATGCCATGCCGGAAATCGACGCCTCGCTCGAATTCCGCGACGTGCGCCGCGCCGGGGAGTCCAAGGTGCCGTCGGCGGATCTGGATCTCAAGTTGGCGGCCCGCGATGGACACGTGAAGGCGGACGGTTCTCTAACCACACCCGGCTACCCCGCGGTGACTCTAACCGCCGCCATGCCGTTCCGTCCGGCGCAATGGGCGCGCGAACCGGCCACGGCGCTCGAAGAACCTCTCGAAGCCCGCGCCGAGCTGCCGCGGCTCGATCTGGCGAAGCTGGCCGGATTTGTGCCCGGCGTGAGGAAACTCGGTGGCAGCGCTTCAGGCCGCATCGTGGTGACCGGCCCGCTCGGCACGCCGTCCATCGATGGCCGGCTGGATCTGGCGGATGTCTCGCTGGAAACAGCGGTGGAGAAAATCCCACCCGTGAGCGCGGCGGGCGCTTCCATCGCATTCACACCGGAACGCGTCTCGCTGAGCGGTTTGCGCGCCACCATCGCGGGCGGCACCTTGCGCGGCGGCGGATCGCTCACATTGACGGACGGCAAGCCCGGCGTTTTCGATTTCCAAATCACCGGCAAGTCGCTCCCGCTGCTGCGCGACGATTCCATGATCGTCCGCGCCGATGCCGACCTGCGTCTCGCCGGCGAGCATCCGCGCCCCTCTCTAACAGGCAGCGTGGCGGTGGTGAACAGCCTGTTTTACCGCGATATCGAGCTGTTGCCGCTCGGCGTGCCGTTCACCACGCCCTCCGCGGCGAAGCCGCCGGGGATCGATCCGCCCGCGAATCCCGCGGCCGGGCTGCCCGCGCCGCTGCGCGACTGGCCGCTCGACCTGCGCGTCACCACCGGCAATCCATTCCTGATCCGCGGCAACCTCGCCAGGGGCGAAGTCACCGCCGACCTGCGGATCCGCGGCACTTTGGGAAATCCGCTGCCGGACGGACAGATCCGCATCTCCGATCTCACGGCCGAACTGCCATTCAGCTCGCTGGAAGTGAAACGCGGCGCGCTGCGGTTCACGCCGGAGACCGGCTTCGATCCCATTCTGGACATCCGCGCCACCGCGAACCCGCGCCCGTATTCGGTGAACGGCTACGTTTACGGGCGCGCCTCCGATCCGCAGCTCGTGCTCACCTCCTCGCCGCCCCTGCCGGAAAACGAAATCATGACCCTGCTCGCCACCGGCACCACCACCAGCGGCTTGGAAAACCCGCAGGCGGCATCTTCCCGCGCGCTGCAACTGCTCGCCGAGGAGACCCGCCGCGGCCGCAATTTCATCGGCCGACAGCTCCGCCCGCTGCTCACCCCGCTCGACCGCGTCGATTTCACACTCGCCGAGGACGATCCCTATTCGAGCGATTCGTACTCCACCGCCACGCTCTCTCTCACAGACCGCTGGTTTCTCTCCGCCGGCATGAGCGACGACGGCGACACCCGCGTCCTTGCCATCTGGCGTCTTGTTTTCCACTGATGATCCTTTCGCGCTGCATTTGCCTCATGATTTTCGCGGCGGGTTTCGCCGCGGCGGAAACCCGTGTCCGGGTCAGCGGACTTGTGGGCAGGAGCGAGGCGGATCTGCTCGCGCTGATGGCCGGCCGGCTCGAACACGTGCGCAAGTCCCCGGCATCGCCACCCCTGGCGGACGACGCCGCGTTCATCCTTCGCCGCATCCTGCGCAACGACGGCTACAACGACGCCGAGGTCGCCTGGCGCATCCGCGGCCCTGCGGAAATCGAGTTGCAGGTGAAACAAGGCGGCCGACTCACGCTCGGGGAGGTCACCGTGACCGGCACCGACGGCGTGCTCGCCCGCAGGCTCGGTGCGCTCTATTCCGCACCCGCCGTGCGAGGTCGTTCGAGCATCGCCGGGACGCCACCGTTTCGCGAGGCCGACATCGAGAGCGGGCTCGCCAATATCCGCCAGGATCTCAACGCCCGGGGCTATTGGGACGCCGAGGCCCGCGTTGCCCGCCGCGAAACCCGCCCCGGCAAGGGCGAAGTGGACATCGTCATCGAGGTGCGCGAGGGCCCGCGCTTCACCATCGGCGAGCCGCGCGTCACCAGCGTGGACGGTCGCGGCGTGAAGCTCACCGGCGGCGCGGTGCGGCCGTTCACTGGCCGCCCGGCATCCACCCGCCACATCAATGCCATGCGCCTGGCCGCCGAGGAACTCGCGATCAGCCGAGGCTATCCCGACTCCCGCATCCGCATGGGCCGCAGCCTGGAAAACGGCCGCTTCATTCCAGAATTTCACGTCGATCTCGGCGGCCGCGTGAAACTCCGCCATCTCGACATCACCGGCTTGGAGAAAACCCGTCGCGAACGCATCGAATCCCGCACCGCCGGCATGATCGGCGATTGGTATGACAACACCACCATGAACCGCCGCCTGCGCGAGTTTCTCGCCACCGGCGCGTTCCAGTCGGCGCGCGTCGAGACGCAACCCGCCGGCCACCGGCTGGTGGACGTCACCCTGCATTTCCAGGAAACCCGCGCCCGGGAAGTCAGCATCGCCGCCGGCATCGATTCGTATCTCGGATTCATCACCCGCGTCACTTATGCCAACCGCAATTTCCTCGGCCGGTTGATGGAGCTTTCCACCGGCGCGGAGTTGAGTGCCCGCGGCGCGCTCGGCGAAGTGCGGCTCACCGACCCCTGGCTGTGGGGCAGCGACCTCGCGGGCACCCTGCGCGCCCACGCGGTGATGCACGACCGCGAGGGCTACGACAGCTATGAGACCGGTCTCAGCGGCGGCATCACATGGAAACCCACCGATCACTACTCGCTCGATGTGTTGTTGGCGACCTCCTTCGTCAACCTGAGCACCGACGGCCTGCCCATGAGCGAACTCGGTGAATCCGTTTACATGAACCCGCGGCTGCGCCTGACCCAGAGGCTCGATTACCGCGACAGCCCGGTGCTGCCGAAAAGCGGCTGGCACCTCGAATGGCCGCTAGAAATCGGTGCCGCCGTCGGCGACCTCTCCACCGCGTATCTGAAAACCGGCTTGTCCGGTGGATGGTATCATCAGATCAACCGCAGATATGATATCGGTGTCGGCGGCGACCTGCGCCTGCTGGTGCCTGCGGGCGATGGCGCGGACCTGCCGATCGAACTGCGCCTCTTCAACGGCGGCGCACGCAGCGTGCGGAGTTTCCCCGAGCGCGAACTCGGCCCCAGCGTCAACAGCTATCCCACCGGCGGCGAGGCGATGTGGAACATCAACACCGAACTCACCCGCCGCATCACCGATTCCGTCCGTGCGGTGGCCTTTGTGGACGCCGGCTCGCTGGCGCGCGACTACGACGCCATCGGCTCCGCCGAAATCGAAGTCGCCGCCGGCCTCGGGCTGCGGCTCGACCTGCCGGTGGGCCCGGTGCGCCTCGAATACGGCTACAACCTCACCCGCGATTCCGGCGAACCCGCCGGCACCTTCCACTTCGCCATCGGCATGGCTTATTGAAGATGTCAGCTCCCATGGACAACCGCGCGGCGTCCGCCCTGTTCCGGATGTTCGGGGGATTTCCCGCACACCGGCCCGCGGCGGCCCGCCACGATGCAAGTGGCCGCGGCATGCACCGCGCGGAGTTTCTATTTCTTTCCGTGTGGGTGCCGCTCACCGTGATGGTGGCGCTTGGTGACGTCTTGTTCCGGCACCTGCCGCCGGCCGCCGCCTTTCTGCTGCTCGTGCCGGCGGGTTTCCTCGCGCTCAATCTGCTTGCCTTGGTGCTCGGTGCGTCCACGCCCTCGCGCCAATGGCGGATGTGGCTTGCGGCCTGCGCCTTGTGGGCGTGGTTCCACCGCGATGCGGCGGCGCCCGTTTCGTGGATCGCTGGGTCGTGGCTTGTTATATTCTCGCTCAACGCGCTGGCATCGATTCCGATTCTGTTAGCAAAACCCGTGTCCGGCCGCTGCAACGGCATGATGACACAGCGTGTGGTTTTGTTGGTCCTCCTGCATGCGCTTGCGCTGCTCGCCGGTTGGCTGTGGGGCTGGTGGTGGGCGGTCGCGGCCAGCGCGGCCATCGCCGCAGGTTTCTGCTGGTGCGTGCTCAAGCCGTCATCCCAATGGCTCGGCCCGGTCCGCCGCCGCAACGACACCGACGACATCCTCATCACCATCGACGACGGCCCCGACCCGCGCGACACTCCGCGGCTGCTGGATCTGTTGGATCGATACGATGTGAAAGCCGTGTTTTTCATGATCGGCGAAAAGGTGGAACAACATCCCGAACTCGCGCGCGAGGTGCTGCGGCGCGGCCATGAGATCGGCAATCACACGATGACCCATCCGCAGCGCACGTTCTGGTGCGCCGGCCCAAGGCGCACCCGCCGTGAGATCGTACAATGCCATCGGGTCATCAAGCGCGTCATCGGCGTGGAGCCGCGCCGCCTCCGCGCTCCCGTCGGCCATCGCAATCCGTTCACCCATCCGGTGGCGCACGAACTCGGCCTCGAAGTCACCGGCTGGGCCCGCCGCGGTTTCGATGCCGTGGAAACCGATGTCTCGCGCATCCTGCACCGCATTCTGAAAAACCTCGCGCCCGGCGACATCGTGCTTGTCCACGAAGGCACGCCTGTTGCCAGCGAGGTGCTTGAAGCCGTGCTCTCCGCCACCCATGACGCGCGAAATTCAAGATGCGAACCCGTTGATACGTAGGAGTTGGTAAGGCAGATGGTAAAATATGAACGCAAAAATGCTCGACGTGGCGCAGCATCACTTGTTTCGCTCGCGGAATGCATTTTCAGGCTCCATCCCTCATTCCATGCCACACCGTGAGAGCGTCGTTGGCCGGAGCGCTTCTCGCACTGGCAACCATGGCAGCGGCGGTCGCCCAGGACATCACTGCCACCATCACGAATGCTTCCGCGCCGGTCGCCAGCGCCACCTCGCCGCATTTCGTCATCGATTCCGACGCCGGCAATCCCAATGCCGGCTATACGCGCGACACCATCCCTGCGGCGGTCACCGTCTTCTACCAACGCGCCGGCGGGGTGATTTCCGCCACCGAAACTTTCCGGGCCACGGTGCAACTCATCGACTCCGATGGCAATGCCGTGGCCCTCGCCACCGGCGGCACCATCCTGAACTCCCCCAGCGAAAGTATTTCCCTGAATTCGTCTGTTCCCACTGCCGTCCGCACCTACTTCCTCAAGCCCGATCCCGCCGTCGATCTCGGTGCCGGTGAGGAATACCGGCTACGCTATCGCATTCAGCGATTCACCGAGGGAAACCTTGGAGGCACTCCGATTTTTTTCTGGGCCAATGCCGCCGGCCCGCAGGACTCCGCGCCGTTCACCGTGATCCATTTTCCTGACCAACCGGAGGACCCGCAGGCCCGCTACGTCCGCGGCTACCTGCGCGGCGCGCCCACATGGGTCAAGCAGCACGCCATCGATACCGCTCTCCTCACGAGCGCCAGATCGTTCCGGGTTTCCATCCCCTACACGCATGCCCGCTACGATGTCGGCGGCGTCACGGAATCCGTCAGCACGCGCTTCATCCTGGAAATGGAGGACGATCTCGGCAATCCGGTCCCGCTCCAGAACGACGGCATCGTCAGCGCGAATTTCAACCGCCCGGCCTTCACCGCCGGAACTCCGAACACGCCATATCTGATCAACGGTTCCTTCAACCTCGATTTCCAAGCCGCCGTCCAGCTCGACGCGCGCAACCGCACCTACAAGGTGCGGGTCCGCTTCGAGCACCTCGAAATCCCCGCCACCAACACCTATCTCGACGACGGAACCTCGCCCGACGGCTCGTTTGCACAACTCCTGCACTTCAACGGCAACCTGCGCTTCGGCCCGGAGCTCGGCGGGCTGATGACGAATTTTTCGTTCATCTCGAACACTCCGACGCCGGGCGGCACCGGTCCGGATTACATCAACACCACGCTCAATGTCACATTCGGAACCGTTCCCGGGTTTCCCGACTACAACTTCGGCGATGGCTCGCCGTTCGGCGTGCGGCTGATGGTCAACGGCGATTCGATCGTCACGTCGGGCAGCCAGCCGCTCAACAGCACCGGCGGCGGCAGCATCGAGACGGACTTCAACGGCCTGACGGTGGTTTATCCGTCCACCACCCTGACCAGTTCGGGGCCGATCGCCAGCTCGGCGGTGGTGTGGCTGCCGCAGGGGCTTTCCTACGCGCCCAGCCGCAGCAGCTCCGCCGGACGCTACGAATCCGAGATCAGCTTCAGCGGCCCCATGACGCTCGACGGCCAGTTTCAGCACGGTGGAAACCTCTCACAGGCCCTGCCCGCGGACGCCTGGGTCTTCGATGAGTCGCGGCCGCTGCTCTATCAGGTTTCCAATTGCGTCCTCTTCCAAAATGGCGAGCTGGAATTCACCGCCGCCGATGCCGAATGGGCGCACCAACAGGCATTCGATCAACTGGCGGCCCAACAGGCGGGCGGACTGCATGAAACGACGGCAATGGCCACCCGCTACAGCAACGACGGCTACCTGCGTTTCGCCGCGATGAATCCCGGTGCCAAAGCCCGCTTCGCCGCCGCCGCCGACGCCACCAACCGCTGCGTCTTCGCCGACCTCACAGTCGATCCGGGCGATTTCACCACCCACTTTCCCGTCGGAACCTACGTCGAGTGGAACAACCCCGGGGTAATCCAGATCCGCAACGGACTGATCGAGTTCGGCAGCAAACTCGGAAATGCCGAAACGCTGGTGGTGGCTTTCGACGGAAGCTGCCCCGACGACCCCTGCGGACCGGCCGGCGGCGCGGTTGCCAGCCTGAATCTCACCCCCCTCGACAGCGATCTCTTCCTCACTCCCGACGGCGGACTGCAGACACCGGGGATCATCACTCCGGCGGAACTTTTCTGGGGCATCCGGGGCGACCTCAGCTTCACCCATCGCACCGATCTCTTCGAAACCGCCCATTTCCTCGCCGGCGGAAACCAGATCTATGACGAACTCAACCCCGTTTCCGCGAGCGGTCCCCAACAGGACGTCGCCGGCGACCTCGCGCCGGGGGTGATCGCGCTCGCCGGCTTCGATCCCGACAATCCAAACCTGCCCGTTTACGCCGGCACCCCGGACTATCAGGCTGGCACCGGCGTCTGGCCCGGCGCCACTGTCGTCGTCGGAAACCCAGGCCACGTCGGCGCCTCGCGCATTGCCGACCAGGTTTCGGAATACGCCTATTTCCTGCAACAGGAGGTCAGTAAATACTACGTGCGCCGTAGCGGGGTGTCGGGCCGCCATGTCGCGGAACAGGAATCGTTCGATGCCAGCGTCGTCCTCTACGGATACCAGTTCGAGCTGACCCGCTTCCAGCTCACGTTCCTGTCCAACGAAAACGAGCGCTCATGGATCAACGGCAGCGTGGCCGTGCCCGATCCGTCCGATTTCGTGCAGGCCTTCCGCGAGCTGCGGCTCTCGTGTGTCGGCGCCCTGGAAAGCGCGGAGATCGATCCCGACGACGCCGGCGCGAAACCGCTCGCCTATTGGAACGGCTCATTCACCCCGCTGGCGATGCGCTTCGCGCCGGAAGCGGGGGCCGGCTGTTACGACGACCGCTTTCTCACCCTCGGTCTGATCAGCGGCGCGGCCAATATCGATTCGCCGCTGGCCGGCACCCTTGCCTTCAAGCCCGACGGCAACATCGGCACGCTCGCCGACAACATCGCCGGGGCCGACGGCCGCCTCGGCCTGCCCGCCACCATCCCGCTTTCCGGGCCGGGCAACGAATCCTATGCCCTCAATCCCGTCACCAAGCTGTATTTCAACAATCCCGCGACCGCAGGCGCGCCGGGTTCCGGCTTCGTTTCCTTCGCCGCCACCTGCGGCGTGCCGTATTTCGAAGACCTCAAGGTCCATGTCATGACCAGCGCCCAGGCCGGCGTGCCGTCTCCGGCCTATCTGGCGTCGAACTGGGAAAGCGGCGGGCAATCCCATTTCACCAACACGCTTTTCGATGAAACCCACCGCGGCTTCCCCGGCGGCATCGCCGTGGGCGAATATCAGAACCCCACCACCGCCACCGCCTACCGCGTCCGCGCCCGACAATCGATCTTCGGCATCGTCCCGCTCGATTACCCGCTGCGCTGGAGCCCGACGGCCCGCTTTTTCGAATCGTGGGATGCGGAGCAAAACGACCTGTTGGTTCTGCAAGTCGAGCACCAGATCGACTACCTCAGCGCCGACAACGCCGAGATCTCCTTCGGCGCGAAATACGACGGCCTGCCGAAAATCAGCCTCGCCAGCGCCGCCACCGAGATCGTAGATGGCAAGCTCGGTGCCGCCCGCGCCCTTACCGAGGCCGCGCAGTCATTCGTCACCGACACCCTCAACCAAGGCATCGATGAGATCGGCAACCTGGTCAACGACACCATGGAAAGCGTGCTCGACCGCGCGATCGACGAGATCGAGGCCGAGGTGATCTGCCCGCTCCACGATGCCGTGATCGATTCCTACAACGCCGCCGTCGCCGCCAACCAGACCTACGACGCATGGCTCGACCAAGGTTCCGGCAATCTCAAGTTCGTATTCGACCAATACCTCGACGGCACTCTCGGCGATCCGGCCGAGAGCGTCAAAGGCCGCCTCCAGCAGCTCTCCGACGCCAATGCCGAGGCCTCCAGCCTGGTCCGCCGCGTGCAGGACGCCGTCGATAGCGGCATCCTCGCCATCGATTCCATCTCCGGCGAAATCCAGACCTACCGCAATGCCGCCGACGATGTCGTCGTCGCGCTCGAAGCCCCGCCCGGATTCACCGCCGATGCGCTCGTCAACGGCCTGCTGGCGAAAGTTCCCGGACCCGACGGTCCCGAGCGCCAGATCGTGCAGGCCCTGGTCCGCGAACTCATCAACGAACTCGCGCCCCCCGACATCGCCGCAGTGCTCAATCCGCTGCTTGCCAACGCCAGTTCGGAAATCAACGACCAGCTCAACGAGTTGCTGGTGCAATTCGACCCCACCCTCGACCGCGTCACCGAGGTGCTGCTGGAAGCCCGTGGATACCTCGTCCAGGTGCGGGACAAGCTGGAGGAAGGCGCGGAGATTTTCGAGGCTTTCGACCAGATCATCACCGAGGCCGAAACCGAGATCGACAACATGATGAACGGCATCCGTGCCACCGCTTATGACTTCATCGACCAGATGGTCGCCCACGCCGCGCTGCCCACTAACACCACGCTCGATGAAATCGGCAGCGTGCTCGACGAGTTCGACAAGGACGAGTTCGTCGCCCTGATCCGCGCCGAGCTGCGCGACCGCCTGCTCGCCACCGAGTTCATCCGCAGCATCCAGTTCCAACTGCGGCAGACGATTTCCGAATTCGACATCGCGCTGCGATCGGCCATCGACTCCGCCTTCGCCGAGGTCAACCGGATGTGCCGCGAACTCATCAAGGAGGCGCTCGGACCCATCGACGACAAAATCAACGGCCTGATCGGCGATGTGAATGACGTCCTCGGCGCGGGATCGGTCGATGGCTATGCCCACATCCAGGGCGACACCCTGCGCCGGCTGCGCATCGACGCGATGGTCGAGTTGAAGGTCCCCGACGACCTCAAGCTCCAGGCCTATTTCGAGATGTTATGTTATGACTCCACCACCGACACCGGTTCCGCCGGCTGTCTTGCCGCCGGCGAGCAGGTCGTCGAGGTCCGCATCGGCGCCATCGACGTGCCGCTCGACTGGGTCAGCCCCGATCTCCGCGCCAACCTCGACGTCTGGTTCTCGATGCAGACCGCGCCGACCGTGCGGCCGAAAGGCGTCGGCGGCGGCTTCGAAATGACCGGCGGCGTGCTCGATTTCCAAAGTTTCAAGGTCACCGAATTCGCCGCCGGGGTCGCGTTCGGCACCGACGAGGCCTACATCGCCGCGGCGGCAAGAGTCATCATATCGCAATACGAGGCCTCCGGCGGCATCTTCTTCGGCCGCACCTGCTCGCTGGCTCCGCTCGAGATGGTCGATCCCGACGTCGCCGAAGTCCTCGGCACCCCGCCCTTCACCGGGGCCTATGTCTATGGCGAGGTCTGGCTGCCGATTTCCGAAACCCTGTTGGGCATCCCCGCCACCTGCTTCTTCCGCATCTCCGCCGGCGTCGGCGCGGGCGCGTTCTACTTCATCGAAGGCCCCACCTTCGGCGGGAAAATGCTCCTCGGCGCCAGTGGCGAGGCGCTGTGTCTGGTCTCGATCAAGGGCACCGTCACGATGGTCGGCGTGATGAAAAGCGGCGCGCTCAGTTTCTCCGGCAAGGGCAAACTCGAAGGCAAGGCCGGTGCCTGCCCGTTCTGCCTCAAGTTCGGCAAGAGCGCCCAAGTCAAATACGAAGGCGGCTCGTGGAGCGTGAAGCTCTGAACATGCTCCGGACCAAACCCCTTTTTTCCAAATCATCCATGAAATATCATCTTCTATCAGCCATCTTCCTGCTCGCGATCTTCGTCCCGTTCCACGCGCCGGCCCAAGGCACCGACGAGTTGCTAACCACCCTCGGCACCACCGTCGATAGCTCCGTCGATGGCAAGACCCACGCCTATCTCCTCTGGCAGCCGGGCGACGCGACCGTCACCTTCGGCAAACGCTTCGCCATCCACATGAAACCCGGCGATGCCGACTCGCCCGCGCCCTTCACCCGCCTCGGCATCCAGACGCTCCAGGGCAGCCCGCACACCGTGCGCGCGATGCTCGAACTCGGTGCCAGGATCGATCCCGGCGCGGCCGACGCCCCCGGCCGCATCGACGCGCTCTACCGCCAGCTCATCTTCGATGCGGAGACGCCCGCGCCGCCCGCCGACCCCACGCTCGACGCCGCCGACAAGCTGCTCTTCATCATGCAGTCCGCCGCCACCGACTCCGAAACGCTATCGCGGCTGTTCTTCCTCGGCCGCGCCCATCCCGGCGTGATGATGGCCCTCGGCCACGGTTTTTCGATCCCGGTCGCCGCCGGTGTCCACACCTTCGAGTTGCGCGAGGTCGATCCGGCCGACAACGACCTTCGCGTCGTCGGCCGCGTCACGCTCGACACCGCCAATCCCGTGGTTCCGGCCGCCCCCGCCGCGCCGTTTCCCGTGCCGCACCTGGTCAAACCCGCCGATTACCATACCGTCAGTCCCAAGGACCACCTCAACGTCCGCCTGCGCTGGGGCATTCCGCCCGCGCTGCGCGCGCAAATGCCGCACACCTTCGGCTTCGACATGTTCCGGGTGAAGAAAACCGTCGCCGAAGCCCTCGGTTGGGATGGCACCCCGCCAACGCGCGCCAATCTACTCGCCGCCGTCGATGCCACCAGCCCGACCGACCCCGATCCCGACGCCGCCCGCGCCAACACCCTGCCGATCCTCGTCGGCGAGCTGCTCACCCCGGCAGAGGCCTCCGATCCCGGCGATACCGAACGCATCGATTTCTCCGACGACGGCGTCTGGCACCTCGACGCCAACGGCGAACCGATCCGCCGCCCCTATCAGGACGGCGAGGCGTTCTATTTCTTTGTCGCCGCCCGCAACATCGCCGGCATTCCCGGCGAGGTCTCTCCCGGGGCGCTGGTCGTGATGTGCGACACCCTGCCGCCTAAGCCGCCATCCATCGAGGCGGTCACCAGCCAATTCACCCCGCCGGCAACCACCGCCGAATGGGAAAACCAGGGCGGCGAACAACACCTCCAGGTGAAGTTCCGCCAGCTTCCCGAGGAGCCGTCGCATGAGTCGGCCACCGGCTACTACATCTATCGTTGGTCGCGCTCGCAGGAATACCTCGACAACGTCGGCAACCCGCTCATCGGCCGCATCGGCTACGTCGCCCACGAACCCGGCGAGACTTATGCCACCTTCGACGACAACGGCACCGGCGCGCCCACCCTCGCCACCCACGCCGACCGCTCGGTCTGGTACACCGTGCGCGCGGCCGGCACCACCGCCTGCCCGGATGAAATCCTCAGCGGCCACAGCGCGCCGCTGCCGGGATTCCTGCGCGATTTCAAGGCCCCGGACACGGCTTCCGGCGACTTTGTCATCTGCTACCAACGCCCATTCGCCTCTTACCTGGGCCGGCAGGCGGTCAATCCCAGGGAAAACGAACTGCCGGATGATTACGTCGGAGTGACGATAAACGCCACGCGCTTCTCGCCGGTGATTGTCGCGGCCGACATCGAGGTGTCCCTGGACAACGGCGACCAGAATCCGATCGTGATCCATTCGAAGCGCCATCAGTTCCAAACCGGAGACACGCTGCTCGTCAGCCTCCCATACCGCGAACCGGACGATGAAACCCGTATCATGGTGATCCGCGTCCGCTCCGTCACCTCCCACGGACAGGTTTCATCTCCCGCCGTCGCATCGCATGTGAATACCGACAACGATTCCTATGCCATTCACCTGTTCCGGCTCGAAGCCCGCGAGGATTGCCGACCGGTCTCCTCTTCGCCGGATCCGTTTCCGGTCCACGAGGCCTACGACATCACCGGCAACCTCAACCCGATCGTCGGCAGCATCACGTTCGATCCGGCCCAGGGCGTGCGCGAGTGGCGCGTCTATCGCCGGGTCGGCACCGACGGCGAACCCAGCCTGATCGCCAAAAACGAAGGCGACTCGCTCACCAGCCCGGCCCCGTGGGAGGACGACGCCCTGCCCGCCGCCAGCGGCAGCCGCGTCTGCTACTATGTCCAGGTGCTCGATCAAAACGCCAACCCGAGCCCGCTGTTTCCCGTCGGCTGCGTCACCCTGCTCAATCCCGACCTGCCCACGCCGATGCTCGCCCCCGCCACCATCACCGGTGCCAACGGCGACCGCATGACCGTCGAGCTCGAATGGTTCTGCGACCCCGTCGGCGTGGATCGATTCGAAATCCTGCTCGCCCGCGCCGGTGGCGGCGTTCCCGATCCCGAAGGACTCTCCGCCCTGCTTTCCAACGACGCGCTGGCCTCCGTTTCCCCGGATTTTCCCGATCTGGAATTCTATCGCTTCCAGACCAGCCGGGTTGGCGCCGCCCTTGGTGGAGGGCCCGGTTTCCTGATGGAAATCGGGCTTCCGGCCGATGCCACCCATTACTTCGCCGTCCGCGCCTGCGGACCGGGCGAACCCGGTGCCCGCTCGAGCGGCTCGGCCAGCAATGTCGTCAGCGCGCGCTGGGTGGTCCCGCCGGAAGCCAACCAGCCGATCATCCCGTGGCCCGCCCGCCCGCTGCCCGGCCGGCACGACCACCGCCTGCCCATCGGGCAATACACCACCGCGGAAGGCCCGCTCTGGCCGCTCGTCCTGCCGACCGACTTCGGCGTGCCCACCACCTTCCTCGTCGGCGTGACACGCCATGCCTTGGAAGGAAACACCTTGGGAACAGAGGCTTTCCTTATATCACCCGAGCCGCCGGAAGCATACCTTTTCAAACTCCGCGAGAACCGCGGCAGCGCCACCCCGCTCACCGACTTGATGCCGTTCATGCTGTTCCGCTATCAGCTTTCCTCGGAACGTTTCCCGGATGCCAGGGCCAACATCGTCCAGTGCACTCCCCTGATCGACCGCATGTCGTGGCGGCTCGCGAAAAGCGATATTGGCCCCGACACCTATCAGATCCGCGATCCATGGTTCCGGATTCTCAGCAGCCGTTCGCATGGCATCGTCATTCCGACAGAGGGCGGCTGGGACGACGAAAACCCGCCGGTTCTGACGAATCCGGCGAATCTATCCCCTCCCCCGCCATATCTTGAAAACCACAGCGGCCTGATCCTCCTCTGCGACCTGCTGCCCGTCACCAATGGCGCCCGTTACCGCCACCTCATCGCCCAGTTCGATTCGCGCGGCGAAATCAAACGCGTGATCCCGCTCGAACCGGTCCAACACTGATCCCATTCCGCCGTCATGAAACGCCTCATTTCCCTGATCGCCCCGGCACTGCTCGCAGCCACCGCGGCGACCGCCCAATCAAGCTCCCGCCTCGCCGCCGAATGGCATGTCCCGTTCCGCGATGCCACCGATTCGTTCGCACTGGTGGACGCCGCATCCGGCACCGTGCGCCCGGCCACCCTCGATGCCAGCGCCGTCGTCACCTGGGGCGCACCCATTCCCACCGGCCTGTCCGACGTCAGCGACGCCAGCGCGGGCCTGCCCGGTGCCAGCGGCGAAATCCTCGCCCTCTCCTCGGTTTCCGCCAACCGCGTCGTCATGTTGGACATCCTGAGCCCGGCGCCCTTCCCGCGGGTCATGCCGGATCTAACAGGTGTCGGCCCGTCCGGCGTCGCACCGATCGGCTCCGCGCCGAATCACGAATTGCTCGTCGCCACCCGCAGCAATGGCAGCACCGCCGGCAGCCTTGAAACCCACCACGATCTTTCCGCCACCGCCGCCACCCTCGCCACCAGCCCGCACGCCACGCCGTTCCGCCGCCTGCAACCGCTCACCGCCCCCGGTGGCGGCACCACCGTCGCGCTGGTCACCGGCGACAGCGGTGCCAACACCCGCGTCGAACTCGCCGCCCGCAGCGGCGGATCGCACACGCTGGCATTCAAGGCCACTTTCACCAACACCGTCGAGTTCGCCACCAACATCCGCAGCGATCACAATCCCACGCGTCTCTTCACCATTGGCTACCGCACAGGTTCGAACTTCGCGCAGTTGGTCGAGTTTTCCACCCCGCTGGGCACCGCCAGCACTTATATCAACAATGCCATCTCCCTGCCCTTCGCGGTGACCACGGTCATCCCGGTCGCCGGAGGCGTCGGCAACATGAGCGACGGCTTCATTGCCATCGCCGCCGATGGCACGCAGGCCGCCCACCTGCGCATCAATGCCGCGGCCAACGGCATCGAGCCACCGGTCCAGACTTTCAATGCCGAACCCGGCAGCTTCCTCAGCGGCCTCATCCCTGTGCCCGGAACCGGTTTCGTCAAACTCGGCTCCGACACTCCCGGCGGCCCGTCCAACATGTATCATTCCTATCGATGGAACGGCACAAGCTGGGATCTGGCCGATGCCGGCGCGCCGCCCGACCTGCCCGCGCCGGGCGAAATCCCCGCCACCCTCCTGTTCTACAATCAGGACCCGCTGGCCGACGAATCCGCGCGCCTGCTCGGCGTGCGCCACCTCGCCTCGTGGACGCGCCGCACCTCCGCCGATCCCGTGCCCGCCAGCGTGCTCGCCGAAACATTCGCCTCTCCCGCCAGCGGGCTCACCTCCGCCGGCAACGAACCGGTGCTCGCCCCGGCCGGCACCAACTACGTGCTCACCAGCCAGTTCGAACCGGCCATCAGCATCGCCGCCGCCGGCAACCTCGCCGGACTCATGGGCCCCGGCCTCCGCATCGACCCGCCGTCCGGCACCTATCAGGAAAGCTTCCAGGTCAGCGCGGAATTCGACGATGCCCGCTTCGGACTGCTGGTGCGCGCAAACGGCGGCAATTGGCAGGAAGCCCCGGAAAACCTCCCGGTCGCCTGGTCCACCACGCTCGAATTCACCCTGAAATCCATCCTCGACGGCTCGCTCGGCCCCATTGTCACCCGCAGCTACACCCTCCCCGCCGCCTCGCTGGCCGATGTCGATTCCGACAACGACGGCGTCCCGGACTATGTCGAACTCGCATTCGGTCTCGACCCCTTCGGCGGTGCGGATTCCGACGGCGACGGCGTCTCCGATCTCGATGAAATTCTACAAGGCACCGATCCCGGTGACGACGCCAGCACACCCACGCCCAATCAAACCGCCGGCGTCTCGCAGGAAGGCGGCATCGCCCTCGTGGCCACCGCCACCGACGCCGGCGGCACGGAAATCGACCTCGGCGAGGACCTGTTGGCCCACGGACTTGACGGTTCGTTGATCGCCCGCGCTCCGGTGGAAACACTCGTCAGCTCACTGCCCGACGGCGGCACCCGCGGAGCCGTCCTGCAATCGTCCGCGCCGCAACCGCTCGACGGCCTCGTCGCCGTGCTTAGCCCGGTTTATTTCGACCTCGTCGGCGGCGTGCGCGACGGCCGCGAAATCGTCGCCTTCTTCCCGGCCACTCCGCCACCGCCATTCGAGCCGGCTTTCACTCCCAGCGGCACCAACCTCTCGGCCAACGCCGGCGGCTGGATCGGTGCCGCCCAAGCCGCCGCGGCCAACCGCCCGCCCGCGCTCGCCCGCAGCCTCGCCGGCCCCGCTGATGCCGCGGTGGCTGTGTTGCTGGAAGAAATCGTTCACGCCGCACTCACCAGCGTCCGCCCCGGCGATGACCCACCCGCCGCGCTCGACGGCTTCTCGTTCCTCCCCGGCCGCGCCAGTGACCTCCACCGCGAGTTTCCCACCACCTCCGACCGCGCGCTGCTCACTGCCGCCGGATTCGACTTCCGCGCCGCGCTCGACCTCGCCGAGTCCGCCACCGCGGCGATGACCGCCACCGCCACGGGCATCTATCAGCATCATGCCGACAATTCCGACACCACCCCCGGCATCGCCCTGCCCATCGACGCGCTCCGCACCGTACTCCGCGGAGAATCGCTGCCCGCCGGATACGCCGGTGCCGTGACCGCCGGCGATCTAACAAGCGCGCAAGGGGCTTATGCCACCGCGCTTTCCCAACTCGCCCAGGCGTTCCGGCCGATCGAAACCTGGACCGTGGAAATCCTCGCCTCGCCCGCGGAAACCGGTGTCTATCTC
Source organism: Luteolibacter sp. (assembly GCA_041686775.1). Lineage (GTDB taxonomy): Bacteria > Verrucomicrobiota > Verrucomicrobiia > Verrucomicrobiales > Akkermansiaceae > Luteolibacter. Next base: position 460,582 of record JAWLDG010000001.1, read on the forward strand.
CGCACCAGCGACGCCACCGAAGTCGCACTGCTCAACCGCGACGGCAGCCGCTTCCAACTCGAACGCGGCCTCGGCCTGCAACCCGGGGCGCAATTCACCGTCACCGGCTTCACCGACACCCCGCCCGCCGGCAGCCATCCCACCATGGAAATCACCGCCGCCGTCCTCGCCTCGCGCCCCGCCGCTTCCGACAACGACCAGGACGGCAACCTGCTCGACGACGAATGGGAGAAATTCTTCTTCGGCGAAACCGGCCAGAATCCCTACTCGGAACCCCACGGCGGCGGCTACACGCTGCTCCAGTATTTCCTCGACGGAGTCGATCCCCGCGGCGGCGACTTCCCCGCCGGGCCGCCCGTCGATCTCATCCCGCAGCTCCCGGTCTTCACGCCCGCCGGTGGTGGCGGCTATCATCTCGATTTCCTCTTCCCCGCCGCATATCAGGATCAGATATCATTTGTCGTCGAGCGCTCCACCACACTCGCCCCCGGTTCGTGGGACGAGGTTCCGGGCATTCCCGTCACCTCCCTCGGCGGCGACGAACTCCGCGCCACCATTCCCCCGGCGGAAGCTCCGCCCGGCAACGCCTTCTATCGCATTGGCGTCGCGCTTGACTGAGGCACAGCCCGGGAGCGCCGAGCCCCAGCTCGGCGCTTGGATCTACGCCTGCGATGCTATGGCGAAGGGAAATATAACCCGGGGTTGCCAGGTCAGAACATCACGCGGGTGGCAAACCAGCCGGTGACGCCGGAATAAACCCGGCTATCGCGGGATTCCAGACGCTCCCATTCCACACCGGCAAGCACCGTGAGCTGTTTGGGCGCGATGGTCCAGACCACACCGGCATACAACGACTGGAGCAAATCGCCGGTGCCGCGTGCCAGCGATGGCAGGTTTTCATTCGCGGCGTTTCCCGCCTCGCGGGCGTAGCGTGCGGTCATTCCGACACCTTCCGGCGCTTCAGAGGCCATTATCTGGTATCTCAGCACGCCTTGCAGCCGGCCTTCGATCAACCAGTAAACCGGCATCACGGTCAGGCCGTGAAAATCCCCGCCTGTGGTCGCGTCAGATCCTCCATTTTCACCCACCGCGGCGCTCACCCGCAGCTCCCACCGGTCGTCGCGGATCCGCAGCCACGGTGTGACCAGCCACTCCCACATGGCATATCTTTCGTCGTTTCCCTTCACATCCTGCGCCGCGCCGCCGAGTGATAGCACCGCCTCGTCCACGCCGATGGTTTTCGATATATCATATTTCAATGAACCCAACAGAATCGTGCCGTCGTCCCAATTCCCCCACTCCGGCGACGAGTCGGTGGTAAAGAGTCCGAGCGATACCTCGTGCCGTCCCTTGGCCGCCCGCAGCCACGCTCCGGTGGTCCCGGTGGCGGCGCGGAATGGCGTCACCTGTGCGGCGAAGGACGAGCGCTCGACCGTGCGGATCGCGTTGATCGAGGTTGCCACCTCCTCGTTCAACTCGGTGAGCTTGCGCTTGCCGTAGAAGACGGAAAACCGGTCGAGACCGGTGCCGCCCGCCAGCTGGGTCAGGTCGAGTTCCGCCCACGCAAGAAACAGTCCGAAGTAGTCGAACTCCACCCCGCCACCGGTCCGGCCCTCGTCCTGCACCATGTTGGCGTGGGCGACGATTTTCAGCGCGTCGAAGCAGGTGGCGTTGAGTGAGAGCCGGGCTCGCCGCCAGTCGCTGCCGCGCGTGTACGAGAAATCCTCGCCATCCGCCCGGCCGGACACCACCGCCGATTGCAGGTGGGCATAGGCACCGAGCTTGAGGTGTTGCAGCCATGCCGCATCGGAGTCGTCCACCAACACGCCGGCATCGGCCGGAATCGTCCATGCCGGCTCCGTGGATACAGGCATGTCGCGACTGCCGCACCAACCTTCGCCGATGCCAAGCAACCCCGCCAGCCATACCATGACCATGCGCGCATCCACATCGTCAACCTAGCGGAAGCTGCTGCCATTTCCATGACTTTCGGTCCTAAAACTCGACCCCGAAGACCGCTCCGACCAGAAGATACATCACCGCGGTGATCACGATGGTCATCATGATATTGAGGATCAGACCGGCCTTGGCCATTTGCGGGATGGTGACAAGTCCGCTGCCGAAGACGATGGCGTTCGGCGGGGTGGCCACCGGCAGCATGAAGGCGCAACTGGCACCGATGGCGGCCGGGACGACCAACAACATGGGGTCCTGCCCCATGGAAACGGCCACTGAGGCGAGAATCGGCAGGAAGGCCGCGGCGGTGGCCGTGTTGCTGGTGACTTCCGTTAGAAAGATGATCACCAGCAGCGAGCAAAGAATCAGAACGATGACCGGCAGCACGCTGAGCCCGCTGAGGCCCGCGCCGATCCATTCCGCCAAGCCGGTGCGGGTGATCGCGGCAGCCAGGCTGAGACCCCCCCCGAACAGGATCAGCACCTCCCATGGCAGTCGTTTGGCATCCTCCCACACCAGCACGAATTTCCCTTCCCGGAAGTTTTCCGGGAGCAGGAACATGCACAGCGCGCCGAAGATCGCGATGCCGGTATCGGATAGGCCGGGGATGCGGTTTTCCAACAACGGACGGAGGACCCACAGGCTGGCTGTCATGATGAATACCGCGCCGACCATTTTCTCGGCCTTGCTCATTTTCCCCATGTCGCGCAGTTCCTTGTGGATGACCCCGGCACCGCCGGGCAGCTTGTCCATGCGCACCGGAAAGACCACCCGGGCCAGCACCAGATAGACCAATGGCAGCGAGACCGCCACCAGCGGCACGCCGACGAGCATCCACTGGGCGAAGCCGATCTGGACGTCGTAGTTGTCAAGCATGTAGGCCGCCACCATTGCGTTGGGTGGCGTGCCGATGAGGGTGCCGATCCCGCCGATGTTGCAGGCGTAGGCGAGGCCGAGCAGCATGACGATGGCGAAATTGGTTCTGAATTCGCCTGTTTCCATTGCCTCGTCGCTTTCCACGAGTCCGATGATCGAGAGGGCGATGGGCAGCATCATCATCGCGGTGGCGGTGTTGCTCACCCACATGCTGAGAAAGGCCGCGGCGATCATCATGCCGATGACGATCGACTTGGGCCGTGCTCCGACCACGCGCACGACACTCAGTGCGATGCGCCGGTGGAGGTTCGATTTCTCCATGCCGAGTGCGATGATGAAGCCGCCCATGAACAGATAGATCAGCGGATTGGCGAAGGGACTGGTGGCCTCGGAAATCGTCCCCACTCCGAGGATCGGGAAGAGAATGATCGGCAGCAGCGCGGTGGCGGGAATGGGAATCGCCTCGCTGACCCACCAGATCGCCATGAAAACCGCCACACCGGCGACGATCCACGCTTCCTCGCCCAGGCCGGCCGGCGCTGGAAGGATGAGAAAAAGGGCGAATGCCAAGGGCCCGGCGAAAATTCCGAGCAATTGACGGAGGCCGATTCGGTCGCTGTTGTCGGATTTCAATGGAGCGAATGGGTGTCAAATTGATATGTAGCCAATCAAGGATGACTCCCCTTTGTCGACAAGCAATGACTGGAGGCACGACACTTTTGTCGTGCGGGCGGATGAACGGCGAATGAACAAGCCACTTCGCGTCCGACTCATTCGCATTTCATTCTCATCCACCACAAGAGATGGCTCCATTCCCGTTTCACGGAATGTTTCACGGTAATGGCCATGGGTTTGGCCTGCACCTGCGCATGGCTTTGCGAAAACCGTGCGGATTTGCCGCTGCATTTGCGCACTCAGGCGCTTTGATGTGAATTGCTATCGATCCGGACTCCAAGCGAACCGGTCGTTGGTTGTTTTTTCCGGATTCCAACCCCGATTCCACACATCACCATGAAAACCCGATATTTCCGCCGCCTGCCCCACACTCTGCTAGTTGCCTCCATCGCCCTCGCCGGAACCGCCGCGGCGCATCCCGGGGACCATGGTGCCGCCTCGGAGCACGCCACCTTTCTTTCCGGGTTGAAGCACTTTCTGACCAGCATCGACCATGTGGGGCCGGTGATCGCAGCGTTGTTGCTGGTTTACGCGTTCCGCCGCCGTGCGGCGTTGCGTGCCGCCTTTTCCTCATGGCGGAGCAAGGGCAAGTCCCCGGACGGAACTGAACTTTGACAAGTGGAAAGGCCGCACCATGAAAACACTCACCAGACGCCGTTTCATCGAGGGAACCTCCGCCGCCGCGGTCGCCATTGCCTGGAACAATCCGCTGTTCGCCGCGCCGGAATCCGGCGATGACGGGCCATGGGACCTGGTCGCCGTCCGCAATGGCGGTGCGGTCGATATGTTCGAAGCCGGGATCGCCGAACTGGGCGGCATGCAGGCATTCGTCCGCAAGGGCCAGCATGTGGTGGTGAAGCCCAACATCGCGTGGGACCAACCGCCGGAACTTCCCGCGAACACCAATCCGGAGTTGTGTGCCGCCATCGTCCGCCACTGCCTCAAGGCCGGTGCCTCCAAGGTCACCGTCTTCGACCACACCTGCCACAACTGGGAGCGCAGTTACAAGACCAGCGGCATCGCCGAGGCGGTGACCAACGCCGGAGGCGAAATGGCTCCGGCCAATCTTGAACAACACTACCGCGAGGTCGATCTGCCCAAGGCGAAAACCGTCAAAAAGGCGCTGGTTCACAAGCTGATGCTCGACAGCGACGTCTTCATCAACGTGCCGGTGCTCAAGCACCACGGCGGCGCGAAACTGTCGCTCACGATGAAAAACCTGATGGGAGTCGTCTGGGACCGCCGCTTCTTCCACAAGAACGGTCTCGACCAGTGCATCGCGGACCTTTGCTTCACGCCGAAGAAGCCCGATCTCAACATCATCGATGCCTACCGCATCCTGCGCAAACACGGCCCGCAGGGCCGCGCGCTCGAGGACGGGGAAATCGCCAAATACCAGATGCTGGGCCGCGACATGGTGGCGCTCGACGCCGCTGCCGCGAAACTCTTCGGCATGGACCCCGCCGATCTCGGCTTTGTCCGCATCGCCGGTGAAATGGGCGCGGGCAAGGCGGACCTCGCGAAGGTCCGGATCAAGCGCATCACCTTGGAAGGATGAACGCGAAGGCCTACCGGCGGATCCGGATCGCCGTCGGAGCCCTGGTTCTCGGCTTTGCCACACTGGCTTTCGCGGATGTCGGAAGCTTGATACCGGCCGCGCTCGTCCGGTGGGGACTGTGGCCGCAGTTCGCGCCGTCGATGCTGTCCATGATGCAGGGCTTCGCGTGGATCGCGGCCGGATGCCTGGCGGTGCTGCTGCTCACCCTGTTGTTCGGCCGGATCTATTGTGCGATGCTGTGCCCGCTGGGCGTGCTGATGGATTTTTCCGCCTGGCTGGCCCGGCGAACCGGGAAAAAACGCAAACTCGAATATCGCAAGGGCAGGCCGCGGATCCGTGCGGCCGTGGTCGTCATCTGCGCCGCCGGACTGCTCGCCGGCACCGCGCTGCCGCTGGCATTCCTCGATCCCTACAGCATTTTTGGGAAAATCTCCGCCGCCACCGTGCGGCCGGTCATGGGCGAAGCCAACCACCTGCTCTCGGCAACCGGTTGGGTCCGTCCGGCCAAGTGGTCGCCGGTGGCACCCGTCACCCTGGCCATCGCGTTGGCGCTGCTCGTCGCGGTCGTCGTCACCGCAGTGCGGCGTGGCAGGCTGTGGTGCAACACGCTGTGTCCCGTGGGCGCGGTGCTCGGTTTTTTTTCGCGCCGCGCCCTGTTCCGGCTGCAGATCGCGGACAGCGCCTGCATCGGCTGCTCGATGTGCGAGCGCGTCTGCCCGGCCCAGTGCATCGATTTCCGGAATCACCGCATCGATCACTCGCGCTGCGTGATGTGCCTGGATTGCGTCACCTCGTGCCGGCGCAACGGCATTCACTTGCGGATGTCGCGCCGTGAACGGAAGCCGCTCGGCACGACCGCCACACCCGTGGTGCAAAGCCGCGCCATGCCCGCGATCGACCGCCGACTGTTCCTTGCAAGTGCGGTGGCGATTCCCGGCGCGGTGATCGCCGGGAATGCGCGCAATTTGTCGGTTTCCGGCGGTTTCAAGCCGTATCCGGTGCTGCCGCCGGGTGCCCGCACGCTGAAGTATTTCCAAAGTCGCTGCACCGCCTGTCACCTGTGCGTGGCGAACTGCCCGGACCAGGTGCTGCGGCCGTCGATCACCGCCCACGGCCTCGCCGGTTTCCTGCAGCCGTTCCAGGATTTCAGTGTCTCGTTCTGTTCCTACAACTGCTCGAACTGCTCGCAGGTCTGCCCGACCGGCGCGATCGAACCGATCACCATCGAGGAGCGCCGCACGGTGCGCACCGGGGTGGCGAGGTTTTTCCAGGATCTCTGCGTGGTCGAAACCAAGGGCACGCCCTGCGGTGCCTGCAACGAACATTGCCCCACCCAGGCCGTCCACATGGTGCCGTGGAAAAACGGGCTCACCATGCCCGAAGTCGATGCCGACCTCTGCATCGGCTGCGGCGGCTGCGAGTTCATCTGCCCGGTGCGCCCCGACAAGGCGATCGTGGTGGATGGCCTGGCCGTCCACGAACGCGCGAAGGCGGTCGATCGCGGAACGGAGAATTTGGTGCGTGAAATCGAGGAGGAGTTTCCGTTTTAATCAGGGCCATGACTTCAGACCGCGTCCGGAACCGCCAGCGCGTCGAGGAAATCCTGCGTTCGTGCGGCAGTGTGCTGGTCGCCTGCTCCGGCGGGGTGGACAGCGTGCTGCTTGCCGCCGTCGCCGCGCGGGCGCTGGGTGACAAGGCCGCCGCCGCCACCGCGGTTTCGCCGAGCCTCGCCAGCGGCGAACTCGAAGACGCCCGCGCCGCGGCGCGCGCCGCCGGCATCCGCCATATCGAGGTGGCCACCGACGAAATCGAAAACCCGCAATACGCCGCCAACGCGCCGGACCGTTGTTTCCACTGCAAGGACACCGCCTACGGCGTCTTCACCGCGCTCGCCGCAAGCGAGGGATTCGCGGTGGTGGTGGATGGCACCAATGCCGACGATGCCGGCGACCACCGCCCGGGACGCCGCGCCGCCGCGGATCATGGCGTGCGCAGCCCGCTCGCCGAGGCCGGCATGACCAAGGAGGAAATCCGCGAATGGGCGCGCGAACTCGGACTCGCCGTCTGGGACAAACCGGCCGCCGCATGCCTGTCCTCCCGCATCCCCTACGGCTCGCCGGTCACCGCCGGGAAACTCGCCCGCATCGACCGCGCGGAGGCGGCGCTCAAGGCGCTCGGCTTCCGCCAATGCCGCGTCCGCGACCACGGAGCCGTCGCCCGCATCGAAGTCAATGCCTCGCAACTCCCCGGTTTGTTGGAAATCCGCGGCGATGTCATTTCCGCCGTGAAAAACGCCGGCTATGCTTATGTTTCACTCGACCTCGAAGGTTTCCGCTCAGGGAGCATGAATGAAATACTATCAGAAGATGAATGACGCACCTCACAGCACCCTCGATCCCGACCGCCTCGCACGGCAGGGTTTTCCGGAAATCGTCTATTGCCAGAGCAAGACGGCGGAACAGGTGGCCGACAACCTGCGGGCGCTCGCCGCAGCCAACGGCCGGGCATTCGGCACCCGCCTCCAGCCCGAGAAGGTGGCGGCGGTGGTTTCCGCGCTGCCGGAAGCCACCTACGACGCGCTCGGCCGCACGATTTCCCTTGGTGCGATGCCTGCCGCCAGTGGCCGCGGCGTGGCGGTGGTCACCGCCGGAACCTCCGACCTGCCGGTGGCCGCCGAGGCGGCTTCGACCCTCGCGTTCCTCGGCCATCCGGTGGAGAGTTTCAACGACATCGGGGTCGCCGGCATCCATCGCCTGCACGCGCGCATCGACGATATCCGCGAAGCCGCGGTGGTGATCGTGGTCGCCGGCATGGAGGGCGCGCTGCCCAGTGTGGTCGGCGGGCTGGTTTCCGCACCGGTGATCGCCGTGCCCACCAGCGTCGGCTATGGCGCGGCTTTCGAAGGTCTCGCCGCCCTGCTCGGGATGTTGAACTCCTGTGCCTCCGGTCTCACGGTGGTCAACATCGACAACGGCTTCGGCTCCGCCCTCGCCGCCCACCGGATTCTCCAAACCACCACATTCCGATGAAAACCTGTTATATCGACTGCATCGCGGGTGCCAGCGGCGACATGCTGCTCGGCGCGCTCGTCGATGCCGGATTGCCCGCCGCCACGCTCGAGGCCGAATTGGCGAAACTCCACATCGACGATTTCCACCTGCACTTTTCCAAAGTCTCCAAGAACGGCTTCGGCGCCACCAAGGTGGACGTCCACGCCCATGATCACGCGCCGGAGAGGCACCTGCGCGAGATCCGGGAAATCGTCGAGGCGTCGGATGTATCGTCTTCCGTCAAGGAGCGGGCGATGCGGGTGTTCACCCGCATCTGCGAGGTCGAGGGCGGCATCCACGGCATGTCGGTGGACGAGGTGCACCTCCACGAGGTCGGCGGCGTGGACGCCATCGTCGATGTGGTCGGCGTGCTGGCGGGTTTCGAGTTGTTGAAAATCGAGCGCGTGGTCGTTTCCCCGCTGCCGATGGGGCGCGGCTTCGTCACCGGCGCGCACGGGCAAATCCCGCTGCCGGCACCGGCCACAGTGGGCCTGCTCAAGGGCGTGCCGGTTTACGGGTCCGGCGTCCAAAAGGAACTGGTCACGCCCACCGGCGCCGCGCTGCTGGTGGAACTCGCCGATGCCTGGGGCGTGATGCCGGCGATGACCCTGCGCGGGATCGGCTACGGCGCGGGCAGCCGCGACCTGGCGATCCCGAATGTGGTCCGCATTTTGTTGGGCGACTCGTCGGCGGATGGTCCGTGGCTGAGCGAAACCATCACCGTGCTCGAAACCCACCTCGACAACGACCGCGGCGAGACCATCGGCCACGCCTGCCGCCGTTTGATGGCCGAGGGCGCGCTCGACGTGGTTTCGATCCCCGCGCAGATGAAAAAAGACCGCCCGGCGCAGGTGCTCAAGGTGCTGGCCAAACCGGAAGACGCCGACCGTCTCGAAAAAATCCTGTTCGAGGAAACCAGCACGCTCGGCATCCGCCGCAACGACACCCGCCGCGACGCGCTGCATCGCGAGTTCGACGCGGTCGAGACCCGATACGGCACGATCGCCGTCAAACTCGCCCGCCTGCCCGGGGGCGGGCTGCGCGCCACGCCGGAATACGAGGAATGCCGCGCGGCTGCGGAAAAGCACGGCGTCTCCCTCCATGCCGTCACCCACGAGGCGGAACACGCCGCCGCCCACAAGTTCGGAATCCCCCATTGAAACCCGACCATATCGCTCTTGAAGGGCCTGATCATGCGATTAGCCTCCACCTCATGAAGTTCCTGACATCCACCTTGCTCGTCGCCGGCTTGGCATCGCTTTGCGCCGCCGATGAAAAACCGCTCAATGTCGTTCTGATTCTCGCCGACGACCTCGGTGTGATGGATATCTCACCCTACAACCCGGACAGCTTCTACGACACGCCCGTCCTCCAGCGGTTTTCCGAGTCTGGCGTGAGATTTTCCAACGGCTACGCCGCAAGCCCGGTCTGCTCGCCCACCCGCTCGGCGATCATGACCGGCCAGTGGCCGTCCCGCACGCGCAATACCAACTACTTCGGGGCACCCAACCAGTTCTTCGGTGAAACCCTGCCGGAGAACTACGATCCGCTGCGCGACGGGAAATTCAACAACCGGCAACGCTACCCGATGCTGCCCGCGCCATATCTCGGCCAGCTCGCCAAGTCCCACACCACGCTCGCTGAAGCGCTCAAGGAGCGGGGCTATGCCACTTTCTTCGCCGGCAAGTGGCACCTCGGCCATGAAGGTTCATGGCCCACCGATCACGGCTTCGATTTCAACCTCGGTGGCACGGAAAGAGGCGGCCCCTATGGTGGCGACCGCTATTTCTCCCCCTACGGAAATCCCAACCTGCCCGACGGCCCCAAGGGCGAGCACCTGCCCGATCGCCTCGCCAGCGAGACCGGGAAATTCATCGCGGACAACAAGGACCGGCCGTTCTTCGCGATGCTTTCGTTCTATTCCGTGCACACGCCGCTGATGGGCCGGCCGGACCTGGTGGAGAAGTACGAGAAACGTCGTAATGAACGCGGCCTGGAGGACCGCTTCGAAGACGAACCGCCGCGCAAAAACCGCAGCGTGCAATCCCATGCCGTCTATGGCGCGATGGTCGAGGCCATGGACCAGGCTGTCGGCAAGGTGCTCGATGCCCTTGATGCCGCCGGCGTGGCCGACCGCACGCTGGTGATTTTCACCTCGGACAACGGCGGACTCTCGACCTCCGAAGGCTCTCCCACCTGCAACCTGCCGCACCGTGCCGGCAAGGGCTGGCTCTACGAGGGCGGCATTCGCGAACCGGTGATCGTGCGCTGGCCGGGCGTTTCTCCCGAAGGCGCCACTTCGCCATGGCCGGTGATTTCCACGGATTTCTATCCCACCATTCTGGAAGCGGCGGGCCAGCCGGCCTTGCCGGAGCAGCACAAGGACGGCGTTTCGTTCGTCGCCGCGCTGAAAACCCCCGCCGCCACCAACGACGAACGTCCGTTATACTTTCATTTCCCGCACTGGGGAAACCAGGGCGGCATCCCCGGCTCCGCAGTGCGCCTGGGCGATTGGAAATACATCGACTGGTCCTGGCACAAGCCCGCCGAACTGTTCCACCTCGGCAAGGATCCCGGCGAGCGCGACAACGTGGCCGCGGATAATTCCGAAGTGGTGGCGAAGATGAAAAAAATCCTCGACGGTTTCCACACCGACACCAAGGCCCTGATGCCCTTCCCGAATCCGGATGCGAAGAAGCCGTTCAACAAGTGGTGAGCGGCCATTTCGAATCTGGCACGTCATCCCGGCCAGCCGGGCAGCGTTTCGCTCAGGATGGAGGCGATGCGTTTGCGGCTCGATGATCCGAGGCCGGGATGCAGGCCGGGCGCGGGCTTGCCGGTGAGGATGTGGTGGAGCCGCGCGATGACGGACGTGCGGATGCGCGCGGGCAGCGAGCGGAAGGCCTCGGAATAGACCATGTAGGAGCAGCGGTGCTTGAAGAGGTGGCTGTAAAGCTGGAACTCCGCCAGCGAGCGGCCGTCGCTGGTTTGCGGAAAGCGTTTGGCGAACGCGTCCTGGAACGCGGTGTCGCCCACAATGCCGTCGTCGCCGAGCGGGGCCTCGTTTTCGAACAACAACAGGTCGGCCAAGCGCGCTGCGGTCTCGTCGGCGATCCGGCCGACATCGCCATCGTCCGGATCGGCGTTCGGATTGATGGATTTCTGGAGCCAGTGCATGCGGCGGTAGTTCATGGCCGCGGCGGTGAGCGCGTTGTGCACGCGGCATTGGTGTTCGAGCACCATGAGCGCGACGATGTCGCTGGTGTCGCGGGGATAGCGCGAGGTGTCGATGCGGTCATCGACGCTGTCGAGTTGTAACGCTTTTTCCGGGAATTCGCGTTGCGGCGTTTCCACGAACGTGCGGTTGCCGAGATGGGGCAGGGAACTGCGGCCGGTGACGTAGTAGCCGCCCCAACGCTCGGGAATAGGGCTGGTGTGGTCGATGAGGAAACTGCCGAGCGAGAACAGCGGCTGCCCGGATTCATCGGGAAACACCGAGCGCACCAGCACGCCGGGTGCCGACTCGGTGCGCGCGCTGCCATGACAGGAAAGGCACTGGGAACCCTGGCGCGCCACCCGCATGCGGTCCGGTGCGCCGCCCGCGCGGATCATGTAAAACACCACGCCTAGCGCGGGATCGTGGGTGATGACTTCAATGTCACCGCCAGGCACATAGCCGACGTAAGAGTTTTCGTTGAAGAACAGGCAGCGCGGATTCCCGGGATGGATGAGCGGGTTCTGTTTGCTGGTTTTGGAAAACACCAGGATCTGCGATTCCTCCGGAACCTCCAGCAGGCGGAGCACGAAGTGCAGTTTCTCCAACGGTGTGGCACCCTCGACATCGATTTCGCCCTCGGGCGATTCCGCCGCCATCCGGGCCAGCACGTCACTGGCGGGTGTTTCGGAATACCGCATCGGCGGCATTTCCCATGGATCGGTCGCCGCGCCCGCGAGATGCGGCACGATGCCGATGGCAAGCCAACCAATCAGGAGGCGGATGGCGGTGAGGAAATTCACGGACAAGGGATACGATACCGCAAGGGGCGATCTTGCGAGGCGAGGTATTGGCTGGGATTTCGGATCAATGGAAACGGCCAACAGGTCTTGATGTGAATCCGCGAGGTATGACTCCATTCAGCCGTGCGACCGGAGAGCCGATTGTGTCTCCGTTATCGACGCCCGATGCCGTAGCGTGGATCGCGATGATGATGTCGAATGACAAGGATTCGATTGCATTCCAAACGCTCCTCAAACAGGATATGATATGAAAATTTGTTGAGATTGTTTCTTCTCATGCCGCAAGGATCATAATGATGCCGTTCCGGATACATCTCGATGCAATCAACCGCGGCATCGATCTCGTTCCAAAATTGATTGCGCAGCCCGGCCGATATCTCCGCGTATTTCGCCGCGACCTCCCTGGCGTCTTTGGCGGCTCTTGGATGAATGGGCAAAGGCTTCATTTCAACCGCCTGTCTTCCGCAAAGCTTCCGGAATTCCTCCTTGGTGACGCCTGCAACTTCACCGGAGTCCAACTCATCGGACCGGCGCATGGCTTCTTCATCATCAACCCAGTAATGGGTGTCTTCCAGGCTGCCCAAAAGCCATACAGCCAATTCCGCCCGCTCTGGCTTCGACAGGCTCGCAACGGATTCCCGGATTTGCGCGAATGCATTCATGCGTGGAATCTACCTTGTCGGAAACGACCTTCCAGCCCAAATTTCTGGCATGCCGGGGATGCCGATGGCGATTGGCTGGTTATTCATTGTAGGGTGGTATTTGGGTTGGAGGCGGATGGCATCGGGATCGAGCATATTCATGGCCCCGGAGGGGCTTCGGATTTTAGGAAATTGATCCGCTTTATCAAGCGCCCCGGCAGGGGGTTCCGGAAGTCTTCGGTGGCGTGGAATGCGATGAGCGGTGATTGTGATCATATCAACCTATCCGCCGCCCCTTCCGGGTCGGGAATCATTTTGGCATGTGCTCCGGTGGCGCGCGCCACCGGCTAATTTCCACTGTCCCTCCGGGACGCAAGAAATACGTAATAAGGCTTAAATCGGGGCCATTCAGGTCTGCTCAATACATGAACCCATTCAAGTCGGATAAATGCCGGAAAAATGCTTCCTGCCTGAATCCGAAACACTGGTATCCATCATGCATCAATAGCCAAAAAGACGATGAAACTTAAAGATAAGGATTTGAATTCGCGAGGTCTGCTTCCGTTCAAGTGTGACTTAAAAGTATTTCGCATTATCGTTTTTGCCATTTTCGTAGTTTTCTCCCCAAATGTATCAAATGCCAAAGAAATATCTGTCGAAAGCCCTAGAATATTTGTGTCTGCTGCTAAATTCGGCAAAGAGTGGGAAGTAACCATATTCAATTCCAGCGAAAAAGAAATCCATGGGGTTTTGGTTGACGGGATTCCCAAAGATCTCGGGATAGACTTTTGGGAAGATGATGGAACTTGGAAAGGCCTTCGAATTTTCGGCCCCGGGGCCAAGGTGAATGCTGATGGATTCACATCAGACATGTATTCCATAAGTCCGGGAAAATCATATGCTTTTAAGTTTTCGCCGGAAAAAGCATGGACTGAAAACGCCGAGGTTCTTAAAAAATGGGAAAAATTGCGCGACAGTGGTTATTTTCGCTGTCGGGTATTGATCAAGTCTTTCTCATCGCCCATGTATTCATTACATTACAAAAACGGGCAGATAGACGGTGCTCACCTCCAGTTGTGAGCAGGGTCGGGTTCATTTTGTCGACGGGACTCACGCCAGTGCTACCCTTGCCGCCATTGGCATCCCTTCACACCAACCCGTCCTTCCTTGCCTGTTTCCAGTAGGCGTATTCCGAGCGGTTGAAGTCGATGTATTCGGGCGAGAGGTCGCTGGAATACATGGTGTAGTCGGCGGAGCCTTGGTTGAGATGGATGACGATTTCGAATTCGGGATCGGCGGCGATGGCGCGGAGTTCGTCCATCGGGGTGTCGGCCTGCAGGCCGCCGAGGCAGGCGGCCTTGCCGCCGATGTGGATGTCGATGAGTTCCTCGCGGATGCGGGCGCGCGAGTAGCCGACGGCGTGGATGATGCGGCCCCAGTTCGGGTCGCCGCCGTTCCATGAGGATTTCACCAAAGCGGATTTGCAGACGGCTTCGGCGACTTTTTTCGCATCGAGATAGGTGCGCGCGCCCTTGACGTGGACGGTGACGAACTTGGTGACGCGCTCGCCATCGCGGACGACGGCCTTGGCGAGTTCCTTCATCAGCCAGCAGAGCGCCTGGCGGAATTGTTTGCAGCGTTTGCCGTTGCGGCGGATCGGCGGCATGCCGGAGGCGCCGTTGGCCATCACCAGCACGGTGTCGTTGGTGGACATGTCGCCATCGATCGTGATGCGGTTGAAGCTATATTCGACACATTCGAGCACGGCCTTGCGCAGGCATTCCGTGGGGAAGTGCGCGTCGGTGGTGATGAAGCAGAGCATGGTGGCCATGCTGGGGGAAATCATGCCCGCGCCTTTCACGCAGCCGCCGAGTCGCACGCGGTGGTCGCCGAGGTCGAAGGAGATGGCGAGTTCCTTCGGGTGGGTGTCGCTGGTGATGATGGCGGAGGCCACGTCGCCGCCGTTTTTCGGGCCGAGGTGGTGGATGAGTTCGTCGTATTTCGGCTCGATGCGCATCATCGGCATCGGCAGGCCGATCACGCCGGTGGAGCAGACGCCGACTTCGGTGCGCTTGAGGCGCAGCGGTTTGGCGACCGCCTCGCACATCGCGGTGGCGTCGCGGATGCCCTGCACGCCGGTGCAGGCGTTGGCGTTGCCGGAATTGGCGATGATGGCGCGGATGTCGCCCTTGCGCAGGTGCGTGTGGGTGACGCGCACCGGCGCGGCCTTGACGCGGTTGGTGGTGAAGGTGCCGGCGGAGCTGCACGGGACTTCGGAATAGACGAGCGCGAGGTCGAGGCGTTTGGCGTCGGGGTTCTTGATGCCGCAGCTCACCGCGCTGGTGAGGAAACGTTGCGGCGCGCCGACACCGCCTTTGATGCGAACGAAGGGAAAGTCCATTGGAGGCGAGGGAGAAAAGCGCGCGAGCGTGTGCGCCGCTCAGAAATTTTGCAATCCATCAGTCGCGGAAAATCCGAACATCAGGTTGAAGCTCTGCACCGCCTGGCCGCCGGCGCCTTTGCCGAGGTTGTCCTCGGCGCTGGTGAGGATGACGCGGCCGGTGCGCGTGTCGTGGTGCCAGCCGATGTCGATGAAATTGGTGCGGCTGACGTTTTTGGTGTCGGCGCAAGCGCCCTTGCCGAGTAAACGCACGAACGGTTGGCCGGCGTAGGCGGTTTCCAATGCCTTGCCCACGGCATCGGGTGAAACGCCATCGAGCAACTTCGCGGTGGTGGTGGTGGCGATGCCGGAGTTCACCGGAATGAGATGCGGGATGAAGCTGATGGTCACGGTTTCGCCGGCGGCGAGCGTGAGTTCCTGCTCGATTTCCGACAGGTGGCGGTGCTTGGGAATGCCGTAGGCGCGCGCGCTTTCGTTGCACTCGCAGAAGAGGAGTGAAACGTCGGCTTTGCGCCCCGCGCCGCTGACGCCGCTCATCGAGTTGGCTACGAGGGTCGTCGTATCCAGCAGGTTTTCGCGAAGCAGCGGTAGCAGCGGCAGCAGGATGCTGGTAGGATAACAACCGGGCGACGCGATCAGGCGCGCGGCCTTGATTTCCTCCGCGCGGATTTCCGGCAGGCCGTAAACCGCCTCCGCCAACAAGTCCGGTGCCGGATGCGGGTGGTCGTAAAATTCCTGATAGACCGCCGCGTCGCGCAGGCGGAAATCCGCGCTCAGGTCGATGACCTTCAGCCCGCGTTCCAACAGCGCGCGGGCGATCTCCGCCGCCACGCCGTGTGGCAGGGCGAGGAACGCGGCCTGCGCTCCCGTGGCGGCGATCGCGTCCGGATCCGGTTCGATGAATTTCAACTCCGCGCCGACCGCGCCGCGGAAGCGTGGAAACACGTCTGCAAGCGCCTTGCCGGCCTCCTGCCGCGAGGTGGCGGCGGCCAGTTCCACACCCGGATGCCCGAGCAGCAGGCGCAGCAGTTCCATGCCCGAATAGCCGCTGGCTCCGACGATGGCGGTCTTGACGCGTTTCATGACGCGCCGCCCATCGCATGATTCCGGATGCTTGCCAACCGGCAATGTGCGCTCACTCCGTTTCGCCGGCCAGCACGGGCTGCCAGCGGAGTTGGAAGCCGGGATTGGTTTCGGCGAGCTTGGCGGCGGCGGCCAGCGCGCGGTCGCGGTCGCCGACGAGCCAATCGAAGGCGATGGCGCTCTCATGGCGGCGCAGGCGGTCCATTTCCGACGGGCTGTATCTCACCAGCGTGCGGTGCAGCTCGATGAGCGAGTCGGCGGTCAGGTCGGTCCACTGGCAGCGGATTTCGCCGCCATCGGCGGTGGTGGCGGCGAGTGATTCCTCTCCTGCGGCGAGGCGCACGATGGCTTGGCCGGACTTGAGTTTCAGGGTGCCCTGATACGGGCGGGAGGCGAGGTTGCGGGCGAGGTCGCTGGTGAAACCGGCGGCGGAGCGCAGGACGTCGAGCATGGCCTCGCGGGGAATGCCGGGAGGGTCTTCGGTCAGGTTTTTCAGCAGCCCGGCGGCATCCTCGAATCGCCATGCGGCGATGCGTTCGCGCAGGGCGGCGGAAATTTCGCCGACCGGTGGTGACGCATCGGGGGCCATGGCGCCGGCGCGGGCGTAATCCAGCGCGCGTTGCCGCAGGTCGCGCTTCCAGGCATCGAGGTTGAAGCGCGCGCGCCCGCGGGTTTTGAGCGTGAGTTCCAGCTCGTCGAGCCGTGTGAGCGCGGCCTCGCAGGCGGCGAGATCGGCCGGTTCGTCACGGAAGGCCGGGTCTATCAGAACTTCGTGATCGGAAAGGTATTCGGCGGCAAGTTTCTGATAGATGGCGATCCATTGCTCGTCATCGCCGAGTCGTGCCGAGGCGGCGGTGCGGAAACATTGCGCGGCCTCGTCGAGCAGTCCCTGTTCCCAGTTCTTGAGTCCGGCGAGCATGGCGGCGGCGAGGTCGGCGGCGGAATCGGCGGAATGAGGGCAGGGGAGGGGAGGGAAATCGTCCACCGCCGCCAGCAAAGCGGACCATTCCCCGCCGGCGAGCGGATGGTCCGGCGGCAAGGAATCGAAATGCGAACGGGCGTCCCGTGCGAACGAACGGGCCTCGTCCGCGCGGCCGGCGAGGAACGCGGAGAGCACGGCCTCGATGGCGGCCCAGCTGCGGGTGGGTTCGAGCACGCGGTCGTTGCGCAGCAGCGTGGCAAAGGCCCGGCCGGCCACGGCGTAATCGCCGCGCGCGAAGGCTGCGCGTGCTTCGCGGTGAATGCGCGCGATTTCCGCGGAATCGTCCGGCGTGGTGGGCGGCGGTGTGGCGGGCTTGGCGGTTTCTACCGTTTCCGCGGGCGGGATCTCCGGCAGGGGAGCCGGGACGGATTTTTCTCTCGGCCAGAATGCGACCGCCAGCAGCACGGGCAGCGCGATGGCCGCCGCGACGGCCCATTTCGGCAAGCCGCGCTTCCGTACTCGGGGCGATGTGGCAAGTTCTCCGGTCCGGGTATCGCTGCCGGTTTGGGGCAGGGTTCTCGCTTTCCTCAAATCCGCGAGCAACTCTTGATAGGAAGCGTATCGCCCGGACGGGTCGTGCGCCATCGCCTTGTCCACGATCCGGCAAGTGGCGGCTGAAACCGACGGCTCGGTTTTGGCCAGCGGCGTGATTTTTTTCTTCGCCTCGCGCAGCGCGTCGGTGGACATCGATTGCTCGCCGCATGGCGGCTTGCCACTGAGCGCGTGATAAAGCGAGGAGCCGAAGGCATAGATGTCCGAGCGGAAATCCTCGGCCTGGCTTTCGATGGTTTCCGGCGGCACGTAGTAGGGCGTGGCCCAGATTTCGCTGGCGAGCGCCTTGCCGCCCTGGGTGACGAGCGCGAGGCCGAAGTCCACCAACCGCGCGTGGCCGCTGGCGTCCAACAGGATGTTGCCGGGCTTCACGTCGCGGTGGATGAGGCCGGCGTTGTGGGCGGCCTGGAGGCCGAGCGCGACCTCGATGGCGATCGGCAGCATATCGGCTTCCGGGATTTTTCCCAGCTCGCGGATGCGCTCCTCGAGATGGCCGCCGGGGACCATTTCCATGGCGATGTAAAAACGGCCGAAGGCGCGGCCGGTCTTGAAAACGCGCACGACGTTCGGATGGCTGAACGAGGCGGTGATGCGGGCCTCCTCCTCGAAGGCGGCGATGCGGCGTTCGTCGGCGGAATACTCCTCGTTGAGGATCTTGAGCGCCACCTCGCGGTCGAGCGTGGCGTCGTGTGCGGAGAAGACCATGCTCATTCCGCCGATCGCATGGCGGCGGGTGAGCCGGTAGGGGCCGAACTCGGTCTTCACCCGGAAACTCTCGCCGCAGCCCGGACATTCGATGCGCGCGAACGGCGCGACATGCGTCACGTCGATGCGCGTGCCGCATGCCTGGCAATGGGCGCGGATTTTCGCTGGCTCACTCACGGGCGGAAGCTAGACCGCGGGAACTTCCCCGCGCAAACCTTATGCCCGGACGATTGGCTTTTCATTGCCGCTCCGCCTGCGTCATGCTCGCCGCATGCGGGACGCTGGAGGGACATTGGATTTCCTGAAAAACCTGCCGCCGCCGCAGGAACCTCGGTTCTGGCAATCGCCCGCCGGTTATCGGCTCGCGTGGAATGAATTCGGCGATCCAGCGGGGCGGCCGGTGCTTTACTGCCACGGTTGGCCGAGTTCGCGCATGCAGGCGGCGCTGGTGCATCACCTCGCGCGCGAGCGGGGGCTGCGCGTGATCGCGCCGGACCGGCCGGGGATGGGACGCTCGGAGCGCGTGCCGGGCCGAACATTGGCGACTTGGGCGGAAACGATCGCCGCGTTCATGGATTCGCTGGGCGTGGAAACCTTCGCGCAGCTCGGTGTATCCGGCGGCGGGCCGTATGTGCTGGCGTGCGCCGCGCTCCTGCCGGACCGCGTGACGGCGTCGGCCGTGTTGTGCGGTGCGGTGCCACTGGCCGACGGACAACGCCGCGGGCTGCATCCGATCTATCAGGTTTTGATTCCGCTGCGGCGTTTGCCGCATGCCTGTTTCACGCCGCCCTTGAGCCTTGCCGCGCGCATCGCGACCGGCGCGCCGGACGAGCCGCCGGTTTCATGGATTTTGAAAACGCTGCCGCAGGCGGATCGTGAATTGCTGTTGGCCAATCCGTCGGCACAGCATGTGCTGGCAACGAGTTTCGCCGAAGGCGTGCGCCAGGGCGGACGCGGCGTGATGGAAGATGCCGATATCTATCTGCAACGCTGGAATCTGCCGCTCGAAAACATCGCGCGGCCGATCCGCTATTGGCACGGCCGCATGGACCGCAACATCGGTGCGGACATGGCGCGCGAATTCGTTTCCGGAATTCCGCACGCGCGGCTCGACGTCGATCCCGATGAAGGTCATTTTTCCCTCGCCATCCACCGCGCGCGCGACGCGATGGATCATCTCACCGCATGAAGAAACCGCATCATTCACCGGACTGGGTGCCCGAAGGCGCGGAAAACGATCCGCACTTCGCCTGCCGCGTGATGCCTGGCGTCGATGGCGGTTCGTTTGTCGGCACCCGCAAACCGACCAGGCGCCGCAAGCTCGCGCTCGACGATTACGAGCGCGGCGTGCTCTCCGGCGACACAGCCATCCTTTCGCGCGCCATCACGCTGGTGGAAAGCCACCACCCGGCGCACGAGGCGCAGGCGCAGGAGTTGTTAGAGAAACTTCTGCCGCACACCGGGAAGTCGATCCGCGTCGGCATCACCGGCGTGCCCGGCGCGGGGAAAAGCACGCTCATCGAGTCGCTCGGCTGCCAACTCTGCGCCGCCGGCCACCGCGTCGCCGTGCTCGCCGTGGACCCCAGCAGCAGCATCTCCGGCGGCAGCATCCTCGGCGACAAGACCCGCATGCGGAACCTCGTCCGCGAGCCTAACGCCTACATCCGCCCGTCGCCCAGCGGCGGCTCGCTCGGCGGCGTCGCCCGCAAATCGCGCGAAACGATGCTGCTCTGCGAAGCCGCCGGTTTCGATGTGATCCTCGTGGAAACCGTCGGCGTCGGTCAAAACGAGGTCACCGTGCGCTCGATGGTCGATTTTTTCCTGCTCATCCTCATCGCCGGGGCCGGCGACGAATTGCAGGGTATGAAAAAAGGCGTCATCGAAATCGCCGACCTGCTCGCCATCAACAAGGCCGATGGCGACAACGTCCAGCGCGCCAAACTCACCCGCACCGAGTTCAGCCGCGTGCTGCATTTCCTCCACCCGGCGACCCGCGGCTGGAAAACCCGCTGCGTCACCTGCTCGGCCTTCGAGCCGGAATCGCTCGCCGCATTGTGGAAGGTCATTGAAGACTTCGCCGCCGCCACCCGCGAATCCGGCGTGCTCGATGAACGGCGCAGGCATCAATCGATCGAATGGATGCACGCCATGATCGCCGAGGAATTGCGCAACCGGTTTTTCCGTGATGCCAAAGTGCGTTTGATGTTGCCGGAGATCGAACGCCAGGTCGCCGACCAAACGCTGCCCGCCGCGATGGCCGTGCGGCGCATCATGCGGGCATTCGGCGGGATGTGATGCTCACCTGGCCGCGCTTCCGGGCCGGAAACCATTCCGCGGTTTCGGTGGCTCGAAGCGCACCTGTGGCTTGGACGTCGTGCCGAGCGCCGGCTCGGGAAACGCCCGCCGAAGCGGCTTGCCGGTGAAGTCCGCGTTTCCTCGCATCGCGGCCTCGAAGAGTTTTTGCAATGTGGTTTTGTCGGTCATGTTGGCATCATGTCATGCCGCCCGTTTTCCGGGATTCCGTGATCGCGTACATCCCGGGAGCGCCGAGCCCCGGCTCGGCACGATTCCCAATCACACGGGAAATTTCCTTCACTCCGCGCCCTCCGCCCCCTAATTCCCTCCCCATCATGTCCGAAAAACCCAGCCGCCCGGGAAAACTCATGGCCGCCAACCGCGGCGAAATCGCCATCCGCATCTTCCGCGCCGCCAACGAGCTGGGCCTCCGCACCGTTTCGATCTACGCCGAGGAGGACCGCTTTTCGATCCACCGCTTCAAGGCCGACGAAGCCTATCCGCTGGATGCGAACAAGGGCCCGGTAGGCGCCTATCTCGACGTTGAAGGCATCGTCGCGCTCGCCAAGCAAAAGGGCGTCACGATGATCCACCCGGGCTATGGTTTCCTCTCGGAAAACGCCACCTTCGCCCGGGCCTGTGCGCGTGAAGGCATCACCTTCATCGGCCCCTCGCCCGAGCTGTTGGAAAACATGGGCGACAAGACCGCCGCCCGCACGCTCGCCCACAAGTTCAACGTGCCCACGCTGCCCGGCACGGAAAATCCTATCAGCGATCCCGACGAAGCCATTAACGTCGCGCAACAGATCGGCTTCCCACTCATCATCAAGGCGGCCTTCGGCGGCGGCGGTCGCGGCATGCGCGTGGTGGAAAAACCGTCGCAACTCGCGGGACTCCTCGCCGAAGCGCAAAGCGAGGCCGAAAAGGCATTCGGCAATCCCGCCGTCTTCCTCGAACGTTATATCTCCCGCGCCAAACACATCGAAGTGCAGGTGCTCGGCGACCAGCACGGCAACGTGGTCCATCTCCACGAACGCGATTGTTCGGTGCAGCGACGCTATCAGAAAGTCGTCGAAGTCGCGCCCGCGATGCATCTCGATCCGAAGGTCCGCAGGGAGTTATGTGATGCCGCCGTCGCCCTCGCCAAGGGCATCGGCTACAACAACGCGGGCACCGTCGAGTTTCTTTATGACATGGATCAGAACGACTGGTTCTTCATCGAGATGAATCCGCGCATCCAGGTGGAGCACACCGTCACCGAATGCGTCACCGGCATCGACCTCGTTCGTTCGCAAATTCTCATCGCCCAGGGCGAAGATCTCCACGGCACCGAAGTCGCCATTCCGCCGCAGGAAAAAATCCCGTGCATCGGCTTCGCCATCCAGTGCCGCGTCACCACCGAGGACCCGGAGAAGAATTTCTCGCCCGACTACGGTCGCATCCTCAACTATCGCTCGGCCGCCGGCTTCGGCATCCGCCTCGACGCCGCCACCGGCGACGCCGGCTCGGTCGTCACGCCCTACTATGACTCGATGCTGGTGAAGATCACCGCCATGGGCCGCGATTTCCCGATGGCCTGCCAGCGCATGGACCGCGCCTTGCGCGAGTTCCGCATCCGCGGCGTGAAAACCAACATCCCCTTCCTCGAAAACGTCATCGCCGACGAAACGTTCCGCTCCGGCCAGGCGCACACCAAGCTCATCGATACGAAAACGGAACTCTTCCAGTTCCGCATCCGCCGCGACCGCGCCACCCGCACCTTGGCCTATCTCTCCGACATCACGGTCAACGGCAATCCCACCGCCAAAGGCTGGAAACCCGAAACCATGATGCCGCGCGCGCACGTTCCCGACTCACTCATCATCGAGCACCAGGCCAAGGTGCCGCAGGGTTCGCGTGATATCCTGTTGGAAAAAGGCCCCGAGGAATTCTGCAAATGGATCCTCGCCGAGAAGCGCCTGCTTGTCACCGACACCACTTTGCGCGACGCCCACCAGTCGCTCATCGCCACCCGCATGCGCACTTATGACATGCTGCGCGTCGCGGAAGCGATGGCCCACCGCGTGCCACAGCTGTTCTCCCTCGAAATGTGGGGCGGCGCCACCTTCGACACCGCCATGCGCTTCCTCCACGAATGCCCGTGGGAACGCCTGCGCCGCCTGCGTGGAAAAATCCCGAACCTCTGCTTCCAGATGCTCTTCCGCGGCTCGAACGCGGTCGGTTACTCAAACTACCCGGACAATGTGGTCGCCGGTTTCGTCAAACACGCGGCGGACTCCGGCATGGACATCTTCCGCATCTTCGATTCGCTCAACTACCTGCCCAACATGCAGGTGGCGATGGAGGCCGCGCGCGATCACGGCAAGGTGCTTTGCGAGGCCGCGATTTGCTACACCGGCGACATCAACGACGAGAAGCGCGACAAGTATTCGCTCCAATATTATATCTCGAAAGCGAAGGAGGTCGAAAAGATGGGCGCGCACATCCTCGCCATCAAGGACATGGCCGGCCTTTGCAAACCGCTCGCCGCCCGCAAGCTCGTCACCGCGCTCAAGCAGGAAATCGGCATCCCCATCCACTTCCATACCCACGACACCTCCGGCCTCAACGCCGCGTCGGTGCTCGCCGCCTGCAACGCCGGAGTGGACATCGTGGACCTCGCGATCGCCTCGATGTCCGGCTCCACCTCGCAGCCGAACCTCAACTCCGTGTCCGCCGCACTCGCCAAAACCGAACGCGATCCCGGCCTCGACTTCGATTCGCTCAACGAACTCTCCGATTACTGGGAGGAAGTGCTCGGTTTCTACAAGCCCTTCGACTCCGCCCCGCGCGCCGGCACGGCCGAGGTGTACGAACACGAAATGCCCGGCGGCCAATACACCAACCTCCGCGAGCAGGCCAACGCCATGGGACTCGGACACCGCTGGCGCGAAATCGCCCGCACCTACGCCGAGGTGAACCAGCTCTTCGGCGACATCGTGAAAGTCACGCCTTCGTCCAAGGTCGTCGGTGACATGTGCATGTTCCTCGTCACCCGCGGCATCAGGGCGGCCGACGTGCCGAAACTAAAACCCGGCAGCATCGACTTCCCGGAAAGCGTCATCGACATGCTTTCCGGCGGCCTCGGCCAGCCCGACGGCGGCTGGCCGGCCGATGTCCAGAAGGTCGTGCTCGGCAACAAGAAGGCCACCACCAAGCGCCCCGGCGAACTCGCCGAACCCATGGACCTCGACGCGACCCGCGAGGAACTCACCGCCAAACTCGGCCGCGCCGCCGATGACGACGACCTTTACTCGCACCTGATGTATCCGCAGGTCTTCGCCGGTTTCACGGATTTCATCAACCAATACGACGACCTCTCCGTCCTGCCGACTCCCGCCTTCTTCTACGGCCTCCAGCCCGGCGAGGAAATCGAGGTCGAGATCGATCCCGGCAAGATCCTCATCATCAAGCTCATCTCCATCGGCGAAGCCGACAGCGCCGGACGCCGCACCCTGTTCTACGAACTCAACGGCATGCCGCGCGAGTCGATCGTCGCTGACAAGTCGCTCAAATCCGCCGCCACCGCCTCCCGCGCCAAGGGCGACTCCAACAACCCCGCCCACGCCTGCGCCCCGATGCCCGGCATGGTCACCGAGGTCGCCGTCTCCACCGGCCAGGAAGTCAAAGCCGGCGACAAACTCGTCGTCCTCGAAGCCATGAAAATGCTCACCACCGTTTCAGCATCCGCCGACGGCACCATCGCCGAAGTGCTGGTGAAGAAAGGCGAGCAGGTGGACAGCGATGATTTGCTGATGAAACTCGACCCGGCGTGATCTGCACCGACGCAGGCGGTCTGGTGACAGCGCGTCTTACTCTCTCCGCGTTCTCACGAACGCGCCTACCCTCGAAATCACGTAACTTCGCCTCACGGACGATGGCGGGGTGTATGGCGGCGATCTTCAGCAACGCGCGGCAGGACCGGTTGTTCAGCCAGCCAGCGGATTCCAGACCCTGTTGAAGCCGAAGTCGCGGAAGTCCTTTTCGTTGACCGTGGCGAAGTCGGTGACGCCTTGTTGGAGGAGGACCAGCGCGGCCCGCCAATCGTAGGCGCGGCGGCGGGCGAATCGGTCCTCACGGAGTTTCGGCCAGAAGCGGTCGTGGAAGGCGCGGCTTTCGGGAGGAAAACCGATGACCTGCCAGCGGGGGTGCTGGCGGAAGGCTTCGCAAACATCGGTGGCCGCTCCGGCAGACAGGGGTTTTGCGAGCACGGCGGGATTGCGGAGCAGCACGTAGAGTTCGAGCAGCATGAATTCGCAGATAGCCACATCCTGGCGGTCTTGCAGGGATTCCAGAAACGCCGCGGCTTTCGGGTGGTCAACGTTCCGGGTCTCGACAGCGGGCAGCAGGATATTGGTATCGAGCGAGATCATCGTCCGGCGAGAGTGCGTGTGCTTTCGTCATCCGCCGCGATCTCGCGCAGGGTTTCCAGAGGAACCTTGATGCCGCCGGCATCGACAGTCGGCAGAGTCCAGGCGGAGCGTGGAGGTTCATTGGTGGGAAAGCGGTCGAGAAACAGCTCCAAGCCACGACGCGTGACCTCGGCCAGCGAGAGTTCCCGCTGCGCCGCGAAGGTCTTGGCACGCTGGTAGAGTTCATCCGGCAATTGGATCTGGGTGCGCTTCATGCTGTAGGTTTTACATCACTATTCGGTGCTGTCAAATTCCCATCGCAGCTTGCCTCACCGGCTTTTTGGTGCTCGCCAGTCGTTGCGGGCGGGTTTTAGCTTCGCGGCGCATGATACTGGCATTGATGGAGCCTTCGGGCCTGATCGAACGCGGCGGACCGTTGGTATGGGTGTTGCTGGGCTTGGCGTTCATTGGATCGGTGTGCGTGGTCGAGCGCCTGTTTTTCTTCCACCGCGCGCGCATCAACGTGGGCGACCTGCTGGTGGGGCTGGCCCATCACGTGCGGCGCAGGGCGTTTGCAGAGGCCTTGCACGAGGCGGCGCGCGCGCCGGGGCCGGTGGCGCGGGTGGCCCATGCCGCGCTGTTGCGCTATTACCTCGACCGCGCGGACCTGCGCGATGTGACGCGCGAGGCCGGCCAGTTGGAGGTGCCACGGATTGAAAACAACATCCGCGCCATCCTGGGGGTCTCCCTGCTCGCGCCGCTGGTCGGCATGCTCGGCACCCTGCTCGGGATGCTGGAAACGTTCCAGCGCGTCGGCGAGCAAGGCGGATTCACCGGCCCGGCGGAACTGACCGCCGGGGTGTTCACCGCGCTCATCACCTCGGTGGTGGGGCTGGCGGTGGCGGTGCCGATGTATCTGTTTTACCTATATTTCCTAGGCCGTGCGAAACGCCTCATCCACCGCATCGAGCGGGCCGGGATCGAGATCGTCAACCTGATCGCGGACGCGCGCGAGGAGGTCGAGTTCGCGCCTTTCCGCGGCGAGGTGACAGCGGGGCGGAAACCGGGAAAAGCAAAGCAGGAACACACGCATTGAAACTGGAAACCCATCTGCCGGAGCGGCCCGGACTGCTGCATGCGGTGCCGGTGATGGATATCTTCGTGCTGTTGTGGCTGTTATTTCTGTTAGGTCCGTCGCTGCTGCGCCAGTCCGGCATCACCGTGGAGGTGCCGCCCTCGCGATTCCAGCTCGAACGCTATCAGGAAACTCTGGTGGTGACTCTCGGGCCTGGCGAGGCCGGCCCGCGCATCCATCTCGGCCGCGATGCGGTGGACATGCGCCAGCTCGACGAGCGGCTCGAAGCGCTGCGCGCCGACGGAGCGCCCGCCCGGGCGATCGTGCTGATGCAGACCGATGCCGGCACGCCGGTGGGTTTGGAGCGGCGGGTCTCGGAAATGGTTTTGGCAAAAGGTTTCCGGCTTGCGCTGGTGGGAGCAAACCAGCCGGGCGTCAACGAGTCCGAACCCTCCCCGCGGTGATGGCGAAGCGTGTATCGATGCGGCGCATGCGCAAGGAAGCCCCGCAATGGGTGTTTCCCTGGCGCGGAGCACGGCAATCTTTCCTGCCCAAGGCGGCCGCATTTTTCATCACTCTCGGAGTATTCGCGCTGATGTTCGCTTTTGTCAGGATCGGCATCGTCGCCCCCTCGCCGTGGGCACCACGGCAGGCCACGGTTTTCCGCACACTGGACGATGCGGAAGGTCGTGCACTGGCGCAGCGTGCGCGCGAGGGCGGACCGTTTCCCTCGCGATTCCAACCTTCCGAAATCGATTGGCTGGGCGGACTGGAAAGCCAGGCGCTGGCCGCAGCCGGCTGGCAGCCGCCGCGATACGAGCCGCAGCTCCGCGGGCTGCCCGCCATCGAGCCGCCCGCGCCACGGTTGAGCACGCCGGGCAGGCCGGTATTGCCGAAGCGCCCGCCGCCCGATTTCGCTCCCGTAACCGGGAAATTCCGCCCGACTCCCGCGCTCCACCCGCTCGCTGGAGTGGAGGGTGGGGACATGCCGCGGAGCCTGCCGGAGTTCGTCGGCGAGGTTCCGCCCGCGATGCTGGCCGAGCCATGGCGTTTCCTGCTGCGGCTGGATGCGGGAGGCCGGGTGCATGAGGTGGTGCCGCTGGCGGGCGGTGGCGACGAAATCGGCGTTTCCGCGCTGATCGACTGGCTGAGAGGAATCGACTTCCCGCTGGATGACAGGGACGACGGACGATGGATCGCCGTGGGTTTGAGTTTTGGAAACCGACCAGTGAATGGAACTGACGCTGACTGAATTCGTGTTGCTGGTGATTTTCGGCACGTTTGTGACGGTGCCGTGCTTCGCCGTGATTTCACGCACCCTGCACGCGCGCGCGGAAGCCCGCGCGCTGAAGCGGCGGTTCATCTGCCGTCTGTGCCTCCATGCCTATGAGGATTTCGGCCGCGACCGGGTGGTCGCCTGCCCGCGCTGCGGTGCGGCCAACGAGCGCGGCCGCGATCCCCGCAGGTGCTGAGCGGACATGCATGCGGGCTTGCGCCCGGATGGCCGCGCCCTCAGACTGCGCGCCGAAACTATGAACGAACGACGCGTCGTCATCACCGGCATCGGCTGTGTTTCCCCGCTCGGAAACGATTTGCAAAGCACCTGGGAGGGCATGAAGGCCGGCCGCAGCGGCATCGCCCGCATCACCCAGCTCGATCCGGAGCCCTTCGATTGCAAGATCGCCGGCGAGGTGAAAAATTTCGAGCCGGACGGTTATTTCAACGTGCCCAAGGACTCGCGCCGCGCCGACCGCTACGTGCAGTTCGCCGTGGCCGGGGCGAAAATGGCAATGCAGGATTCCGGGCTCGACGTTTCCACGATCGATCCGCGCCGCTTCGGCGTAATGGTCGGCAGCGGCATCGGCGGTCTGGCCACTTTGGAACGCGAGCACGGCACTTATCTCAACAAGGGCCCCAAGCGCGTCTCGCCGTTCACCATCCCGATGATGATTTCCAACATCGCCAGCGGCATCATTTCCATGGAGTTCGGCCTCAAGGGACCGAACATGGTGATCGTCACCGCCTGCGCGACCTCCAACCACAATATCGGCGAGGCCTGGCGCATCATCAAGTTCGGCGACGCCGACGGCTTCATTTGCGGCGGCGCGGAAGCCACCATCCTGCCGATGGGTCTCTGCGGCTTCGCCAACATGAAGGCGCTCAGTACCCGCAACGACGAACCGGAAAAAGCCTCGCGCCCGTTCGACAAACACCGCGACGGATTCGTCATGGGCGAGGGCGCCGGCGTGCTCGTCATCGAGGAACTCGAACACGCGAAAAAACGCGGCGCGAAGATCTATGCCGAACTCATCGGTTACGGTGTGAGCGCCGACGCCTACCACCTCAGCGCTCCTTCGCCAGACGGCAGCGGCCCGGCCTATGCCATCGAAATGGCGCTGCGCCACGGCAGGAAAAACGCGACGGATGTCGATTACCTCAACGCCCACGCCACTTCCACCGGTCTCGGCGACATCGCGGAAACCAAGGCCATCAAAGTGGCCTTCGGCGACCACGTGAAAAACGGTCTGATGGTTTCCTCCACCAAGTCGATGACCGGCCACATGCTCGGCGCGGCCGGCGGCATTGAGTTGATCGCCAGCGTGATGGCCATCAAGGAGGGCATCGTGCCGCCCACCATCAACATCGAGGAGCAGGACCCCGAGTGCGATCTCGACGTGGTCCCCAACGCCGCCCGCGAGGCGGATGTCAAAGTCGCCATTTCCAACAGCTTCGGCTTCGGCGGCCACAACGCGTCGGTGCTGGTGAGCAGGTTCGAGTGATGCAGTCTCCGCTCCACCGCCACCCCTGCGAAGTCGCCTTCGGCGACACCGACGCCAGCGGCTGGATGCATTTTCCCAACGTCTTCCGCTACTTCGAGGAAGCCGAGCATGCGTTTCTCAAATCGCGCGGCCTGCTCGTCTTCGACCGCGCACAGGGCGGCTGGCCGCGGGTGAATGTCACTTGCGATTACAAACGCCCGCTCGTCACCGGCGACCGCATCGAGGTGCGGCTGGCGGTGGAGAGAATCGGCACCAGCTCCGTCACATGGAATTTCGAAATCGTGAACGCCGGAGGCGAAACGGCCGCCACCGGATCGGTGACCACCGTGCGCGTGAATCACGAGGGAAAACCGCAGCCGCTCGACGAAAACGAGCGCGCGGCTCTCGGCGGCTGAGGCCGGCGTTCGCGGCTTCGTAACAATTTCGTCACCAAGCGCGACTTCGGCGCTGTCACATTCGTCCATAGCAGGGTGCGGCCAGCGCTCCACAGGGCAGCGAGGGTCGTAATGCCATGTCCCGCCGCTCCGAAATTTTTTCTCTCCGCCCGATTCAGCGCGCTCTGTCGTGCGGACCGCCCTTGCGCGCGCGGCACCGCATCACGGCAGTGATTTTGCTCGGCTGCATGATGCTCCAATGCTTGCTGCTGCCGGCCAATCCCTCCGTCCCGCTTTCCTATTTCGCGCAAAACGACACCGGGGAACCGATCTCGCCAGGGCCTGCCGCCGCCGTTGGCGAAGCGCCCGCCGCCGAACAGCCGTTGGAGGATGCTCCCGCCGATGGCGAACCAAAAGCGGATGCCGTGGACGCCGGGCCCGACGAATGGCAGCCCGCAGCCGCGGATGAAAACGCGCCGCTCGCCCCGCCGGACGACGTCAATCCGGCATTCCAAGGCCCCATCCCCGGCATCGACGACGCCGTCGGAAACTGCGTCATCACAGGCGAGGTTTCCGACGCCGTCTCGCTCAATCCCGTCGCCGGAGCCTTCGTCGATGTCATCGGCACCGGCCGCACCGCCGAAACCGATGCCAAAGGCCGCTTCACCATCGGCGGACTGCCCGCCGGCACCTTCACCCTCGAAGCCACCAAACTCGGCTATTCCACCGAATCCGCCGTCGTCACCACCCTCGAAGGCCAGCCCGCCGATGCCCGCTTCGGCCTGCGCGCCAAACCCGCCGACGACACCACCGACGAATACACGCTCGAAGAGGAGGTCGTGGTGGGGGAATACACTGGCGATTCGCCAGGTGATCTCTTCGCCGATTTACAAATCACTTCCACAGTCACATCGGGCATATCCAAAGACCAATTCTCCACATCCGGCATTAGTGACGCCGCCGATGCGGTGTCTAAAATTTCCGGTGCCAACATCGTGGGTGGGAAATACGCCGTGGTTCGTGGCATGGCGGATCGATATTCGAATACTCTGGTCAACAACGGCATCATCTCGACCGCCGATCCGACCAAAAAAGCCGTTCAACTGGATTTGTTCCCCTCCGACCTATTGGAAAGGCTTAACATCCAGAAGACGTTCACGGCGGATTTGCCCGCGGACTTCGCAGGCGGAACCGTCCTGATCGACACTCTGCGGATCCCCGACGAGCGGATCATCGACTTCTCCGTGGGAGCAAAACACGAACCATCCTTGGACGGGGATTTCTACGTCATACCCGGACAACGTCTCGACTTCTGGGGGGATGGCTCCAAAGGGGTGCCGGACGGAGTTGGGCAAAGGGGGGGATCACTGGCGCAAAATCCGAATCGCTTCGCACCGGGGGTGTCCACCGCCGCACGTCCCGGACAAACCCCGTCGCCCGCTCAGGTGGAAGCCATCGAACAATGGCAGTTGCTCCACTCCACGGGCCCCTTCATCGCCCGCAAGGAGTCGCCACAGGAACAATACGACTTCAGCGCCACCTATGCGGACTCCTACAGCTTCAGCGACGAAGCCAGGCTTGGCTGGGTTTTTGGGTTCACCCGGGAACAGGGAGCCGCGGCCGAAAGGGACGTCGATGTCCAGCGTCTGGCCGCTCTGGCAGGGCCGCTGGAACCTTACCGCCGTCAGATTGAAAACCGCTACAAGGAATCCGTGGACTGGGGTTTCCTCGGATCGATGACCTTCGAAATGAGCGAAGATCATTCAATCAACTACACTTATTTCAAAAACCGCTCGGCCGAAAATGAGGTCAACCAGATCCGAAATATTCAAAATCGCCAGGGTGACGGCGACAATATCTTCAACTCCGATCGATATCGTTACAACTACCTCGGGGCGTCGGGCATCGCCTACCGGGCGGCCGATGTGCTGAGTTATATCGACCGCGAGCTGGAAATCCGGCAATTCGACGGCAAACACGTGTTCAGGGATTCGTCTGATCGCGAGCGATTCAGGATTGCTTGGCTGCATAGCGAATCGGACGCCCAGGAACTCCGCCCAGACGACCGCAACCTGCGATTCACAACCATCGATTTCACCGACCCCAGAATACCGGATATCATCGCCAACACGCCGCCATCCAATTTTCCGCCCGGACCCTACCGCCCGGAACTGGGTGTTGTGGAAACGATCGCCAACCCGATCGGTGGAAACCCGCCCTCCCCCTACAGGCAGTCGCTCTCAACCATTGAGGAAGGCAACAATGACCGCATCGATCTCGAGCTTCCCATCTATTTCGATGATGCGGAGGACGAGAGGCGGAAGCTGACATTCAAGGCCGGCGTCAACCGTTCATCCCGCACCCGGCAGTCAAGGGGCGACCGTTATTCCTACCGGACCGGATTCAACCGCACGCCGGCGGAAATTGATATCGACCAGTTGCTTGCCGATATGTATCAGCAATTCGACGACCCGCGCTGGATCATTGGCGCGGGACGCCCGGCCACTGGCCAACCTCCGTATGTGGCTCTTGGCATCCAGGATATCACCGATGCGGGCACTTTGATTCTCAATACCGACACCGGCATCGATGTCGATGCGGCCTACCTGATGGCCTCGCTGGATTGGGATCGCTGGAATCTTTACGCAGGTGCGAGACTCGAAACCAGCACCCGCTTCTACAGCGCGCAAATCCGCAACGCGTTTGGGATCGATCTGAACAATACCACTCAAGCCAACGCGGTCGGGACCAACACCTTCAAGGATTCGAGAATCTACCCGTCCTTCGGGGCCTCCCGCACGTTCGGTATGGATGAGAATTTCCGTGTTTTCTATTCCTGGTCGAGAACCGTCGCCAGACCGACTTTCCTCGAGTTTGCGCCGATCATCACCGAGGACCAGGCCACCGGTGAGGAAATCCGTGGTAATCCGCTGCTGTTGGACTCGGAAATCGACAATTTCGATCTCTCAATGTCATGGCAGGCTTCCCGTCAAACATTCCTGCAGTTCTCGCTCTTCCACAAGTTCCTTACCAATCCCATCACCAAGGTGCTTGGACAGCGGGCTTCGGACGGATTCTTCATCAGCTATGCCAATGCGGAGAGCGGCACGGTCCAGGGAGTGGAGTTGGATTTCGATCACCGATTCAACGAGAATTGGAACATCGGCGGCAACCTCGCCTACATCACATCGAGATTGGATCCGGGCACATCGAGCATACCCGCACCCATTCTCGCGGAATCCTTCGAAGGTCAGCCGAATTGGATTCTGAACCTCAATCTTGGTTATGCGCTTCCCGAATACGGGATCACAGCGAACCTGGTTTACAACCACACCGGAGAATATCTTGCGGCGGTGACCGGAACCACAGCGGTCCCGAGTGTCGTGAGGGATGCCAGCGATTCGCTGGACCTGATCCTGCGCAAGTCTTTCGAGACCTCCTGGGGTGACGGTAATGTAACTTTCAAAGTCTCGAACCTGCTCGATGAGCCAACCAGCTTCTCCTACGAGAACGGTGACGTTTACTCCAGCTTCCACCCCGGACGCGAGTATTCCCTGTCTCTCTCGGTTGGGTTCTGAACCCGGCCGGTTCCCCCCACCTCCCAACCGAGTGCGAACTCCACAACAACCAGAACCAACACAACCATAAAAACATGAAAAGAAAACGCATGTTCATGCCCTTGCTGGCGACAGCTGCGGCAATCACCGGCTCCGCATTCGCGGCACCGGTGTCCATCAGCGGTCTTCCCGGCGTGACCGGGCCCGCGCCGTATCGTGTGACCGGAAACATCACTCTTTCCTCAGGCACCGACTACCTCCTCGACGAGGAAATCTATGTCGACGGCGGCACGCTGACCATCCAGCCCGGCGTCATGATCGCCGCGGAAGGCGACGGCGCGCTGATCGTCTGCCGTGGATCGCAGATCTTCGCCGAAGGCACCGCCGAAGAGCCGATCGTCTTCACCTCGCTCGACGAATACAATCATCTGACCGACCCGGTCACCTATCCGTTCGCTCCCGAAATCGGCGACAACGGCCAGTGGGGTGGTGTCATCATCCTCGGACGCGCGCCGATCAACTTCTACGTGGCGGGCAATCCGTTCACCGGTAGCGCGACCGGCAACACCAATGTGGGTGAAAACCAGGTTGAAGGGGTCGCCTCCGGTGCCGACACCGATGGCGACGGCTACGGCGACCTGCTGGAATACGGCCAGGACAACGCCCTCGATGGTTCGAATCTGGTGGTCGTCACTCCGGCCGATCCCGAGGACAACTCCGGTGTCTTCAAATTCGTTTCGATCCGCTTCGGTGGAAAGGTGCTCGGTCTCGACAACGAGATCAACGGCCTGACCATGGGTGGCGTCGGCCGCGGCACCACCATCGAGCACGTCGAGGTGGTCAACAACACCGACGACGGTTTCGAATGGTTCGGCGGCACGGTGAACTGCAAATACCTGGTCTCGGCCTTCAACGAGGACGAGGACTTCGATATCGACGAGGGATACTCCGGCAAAATCCAGTTCGCCTTCGCGCTCCGTTACGACGATGTGGACGGCGCGGGCAACGTGGAGAACGGCTCGGAACTCGACGGTGGCAACGGTTCGCTCAAGACCGGCTTCCCGCTGACCAGCGCGCAGATCTGGAACGCCACCTACCTCGGTGCGGGCCGTGTCGGCTCGGTTGCCGCCAAGGGCAACGTGTTCCGGATGAAGGACAACTTCGCCGGCCAGTTCCACAACTGTCTGTTCGACGACTTCGGCGGCAATTTGGTTCGCATCGACGACGCCGACACAGCCAACCGCGTGGGCATTGAACTGCTCATCCAGAACAGCCACTGGGGCCGCTTCAACGGTCTCGTCGCCGAAGGACAGACCGCGGCAGCCACGGCCCTCGCCAATGGCACCGGCAACACCGACCCGGCCGCCCAGACCGACCCGCTCCTTCGCGGAATCAGCCGTCTCCCGGACGGCCAGCTTGATCCGCGTCCTGCGGAAGGCAGCCCGCTGTATGGCTCCAGTCTGAGCACTCCGCCTGCCGGTCTCGAAGCCGTCAACTACCGCGGTGCCTTCGGTTCCACCAACTGGGCCAGCGACTGGACCTATCTGGACGCCGCCGGCTATTTCGGTGACCTCGCAGGCACCCAGCCAGTTGCGGTCAGCAGTCTTCCTGGTGTGACAGGACCCGCTCCATTCCGTATCACGGGAGATGTGACTTTGATTCAAGGTGTGGATTACCTCCTTGATGAGGAAATCTACGTGGACGGCGGCACACTGACCATCCAACCCGGCGTGATGATCGCCGCAGAGGGCGATGGTGCGCTGATCGTCTGCCGTGGATCGCAGATCTTCGCCGAAGGCACCGCCGAAGAGCCGATCGTCTTCACCTCGCTCGACGAATACAATCATCTGACCGACCCGGTCACCTATCCGTTCGCTCCCGAAATCGGCGACAACGGCCAGTGGGGTGGTGTCATCATCCTCGGACGCGCGCCGATCAACTTCTACGTGGCGGGCAATCCGTTCACCGGTAGCGCGACCGGCAACACCAATGTGGGTGAAAACCAGGTTGAAGGGGTCGCCTCCGGTGCCGACACCGATGGCGACGGCTACGGCGACCTGCTGGAATACGGCCAGGACAACGCCCTCGATGGTTCGAATCTGGTGGTCGTCACTCCGGCCGATCCCGAGGACAACTCCGGTGTCTTCAAATTCGTTTCGATCCGCTTCGGTGGAAAGGTGCTCGGTCTCGACAACGAGATCAACGGCCTGACCATGGGTGGCGTCGGCCGCGGCACCACCATCGAGCACGTCGAGGTGGTCAACAACACCGACGACGGTTTCGAATGGTTCGGCGGCACGGTGAACTGCAAATACCTGGTCTCGGCCTTCAACGAGGACGAGGACTTCGATATCGACGAGGGATACTCCGGCAAAATCCAGTTCGCCTTCGCGCTCCGTTACGACGATGTGGACGGCGCGGGCAACGTGGAGAACGGCTCGGAACTCGACGGTGGCAACGGTTCGCTCAAGACCGGCTTCCCGCTGACCAGCGCGCAGATCTGGAACGCCACCTACCTCGGTGCGGGCCGTGTCGGCTCGGTTGCCGCCAAGGGCAACGTGTTCCGGATGAAGGACAACTTCGCCGGCCAGTTCCACAACTGTCTGTTCGACGACTTCGGCGGCAATTTGGTTCGCATCGACGACGCCGACACAGCCAACCGCGTGGGCATTGAACTGCTCATCCAGAACAGCCACTGGGGCCGCTTCAACGGTCTCGTCGCCGAAGGACAGACCGCGGCAGCCACGGCCCTCGCCAATGGCACCGGCAACACCGACCCGGCCGCCCAAACCGACCCGCTCCTCGGTGGCATCAGCCGCCTGCCTAACGGCGGCCTCGATCCCCGTCCGAATGCAACCAGCCCGCTGTATGGCTCCAGTCTGAGCACTCCGCCTGCCGGTCTCGAAGCCGTCAGCTACCGCGGTGCCTTCGGTTCCACCAACTGGGCCAGCGACTGGACCTATCTGGACGCCGCCGGCTACTTCGGCGACCTGGCCACCGTGCCCGTTGATCCAGGTGGCGGCGAGCCTCCATTCGCCGATGTGGACAACGACGGCATTTCCGACACTCTTGAAACCAGTCCGGCACTTCAGGCCCTCGGTTTCTCAGTTGGCACGGACGATTCCGCACTGTTCGCCAGTCTCTTCACCGAGACCAGCATCCTCGACCTCCGCACCGTCGGCCAAGCCATCGTGCAGGCCGGTGCGAGCGACGTGCTCCTCAGCCTGCCGGTGGAGAAATCCGCCGGTCTGGATACTTGGGAGAACGCCGGCAACCTCGAACTCACCATACCGAAGGAAGGTGACAAGGAGTTCTACCGCATCTCGGTGACGGGCGCGGAATAAGAAGCGTCCACACATCTGACGAAATCGTCACACGGGGGCCGTCGGCAAATGCCGGCGGCCCTTTTTTCATTCTGCCGTTCCGCACGCCATGCGCATTTTCATCCCCACTCTCACCGCCATCCTGTCGCTGCCTCTGGCGGCCCAGCAACCCGCCGTCACACCCACCGAGGAATTGCGCGCCAACATCCGCGAGTGGGTGGAAACCATGCGCGCCATCCAACAGGAGGAAAACGAATGGTCGCGCGACCAGGAGGTTCTCCAAAACTACAAGGAGGGTCTCGAAAGGGAGATTGCCGACCTCAAGCAACAGATCGCCGACGCCAAGACCCGCAAGGAGGGAGCTGATAGCGAATCGTTAGAGCAATCCGCCGAGCGCGACCGCCTCGCGGCCGCCAAGGAGGAGCTTTCGGCGGTCGTGCGCCGGCTTGAGGAAAGCCTGTCGGCGCAACTCCCGATGTTTCCCGCGCCATTGCTCGCGGAGCCGAAGGTGGCGCAGGGAGTGGAGGATTTGAAAGCGGCCCTCGCGTTGCCGGAGGACAAGCGCAACGAAGGCGTTTCCAAGCGCCTGATGAATGTCATCAATCTTCTGACCGAAGCGGAGAAATTCCAGCAAACCGTGCACCTGCGGCCGGAACTGCACAAGAACGCGGACGGTCGTGAGTTCAACATGCAGGTGATCTATTTCGGCCTCGCTTACGCTTACGCCGTCAACGAGGACGGCAGCTTCGCCTTGGCCGGCCACCCGACCGCGGACGGCTGGAAGTTCGAGGAGCGCAAGGATCTCGCCGCAGACATCCAGCGCCTCATCGCCACCACCACCGGCGACGCCGACGCCGCATTCGTCAACCTTCCGATTTCGAAACCATGAACCACCGTCTCATCGCGTCGTTCGCCGTCGCGTTTTCCATTCACTCGTTCGCCCACGCCCAGGGGCCGGTCGAGGCCGCGCGCGCCGACCTCAACAAGGCGGTGGCCGAACTATCCGACACCAAGCGCGAGTACGCCGACCTGCGCCGCTCGCTCTACCGCGACATCAACCGCCTCGACGACGAGGCGCTCGCCCTCGGCCGCGAACTGAAATCGCTGCAACGTGAGGAAGATCGCCGCACCGCCACACTCAAGTCGCTCGAACGCGAGATCGAGGCCCGCAAGACCGAGATCGATTACGCCACCGGCATCCTCAACCAATATTCGAAGGCCTTCGTCACCCGCCTGCATCCGGCGGAAAACCAGATTCACAAGGGGGAAATCGAGAACCTTGATCAACGCGCCGCATCGCTTGTGGAAGACCCGCGGGCGGAAGTCGTCGAGCGCGCCAAGGTGCTCGAGCTCGGCATCGCGCGTCTCGGCCAAGTGGCCGGCGGTCACCGCTTCGAGGGCAAGGCGCTGCGCAACGGCAGCGAATCGATCGAAGGCACGCTGCTGCTCGCCGGGCCTTCGGTTTTCTTCGCATCCAAATCCGGCGATTTCGAAGGTGTGGCCACCTTTGCCGAAACAGGCACCTCGCTGCCCACCGTGGTCGGCATCGCGGATTCCGAGGGAATGATCCGCGATACGGTTGCCGCCGGTCAGGGGACGCTGCCTTTTGATGGCAGCATGGGCAAGGCCATCGAGGTGGCTGCCGCCCGGGAAAGCCTCTGGGAAACCATCGAGAAAGGCGGCATCGTCGGCTACGCGATTCTTCTGTTAGGTGCCATCTCGCTGCTCATCGCCCTGTTCAAGCTCTGGGAGATTTCCCGCTTCCACATTCCGTCACGCTCGACCATCAACCGCATCCTCGACGACCTGTTGAACGGCGATCGCGAGGCGGCTGTGGAAAAATCCGCCGCCATCCCCGGCCATGCGGGAGTCATGGTCCGCACCGGTGTCGAGATGTTCCACGAACGCCGCCGCGTGCTGGAGGAAGCGTTGTTCGAAAAGCTGGTGAGCGTGAAACCCAGGCTCGACCGTTTCCTGCCCTTCCTTGCCCTCACTGCCGCCGCCGCGCCGCTGATGGGACTGCTCGGCACGGTGCTCGGCATCATCAAGACCTTCAAGGCGATGGCGCTCTACGGCACCGGCAACGCGAAGAGTTTCTCCGCCGGTATTTCCGAGGCGCTCATCACCACCGCCGAGGGCCTGATCATTGCCATTCCGGTGCTGGTCATTCATGGCATGCTCAAGAGTTATGCCAAAGGAAAATTCTCCGAGTTCGAAGGCATCGGCATCGCGCTGGTCAACGGCACGACGGAACGCGACCGCAAATCGGAAACTCCCTCCGACGAACCCGCCGCCGACGACGATCTCGAACTCAACCCCAACCCGGCCTGAGGTCCCGCCATGTTTCAGACGCTGCAAGACGGCTTCAATCTCTTCCGCGAGGGCGGGGTCATCATGTACATGCTCGGCGGCGTGGCATGCATCCTCTACGCCTCCGCCATCGCCGCGCTGGCTTATGTCCACCAGGGAAACCTGAACGACAAGGAACAGCACCGCTGGGAGGAATATATCAACAATCCGGATCTCGCCGATGGCCGGCTCGGCGAGGCGCTCAGATATGTGCTCCACGGCCCCAGGCTCACCATCAAGACCGTCGGTCGGCGTTTCAACGAGGTGAAAATCAACGTGCTTTCCGCCGTGGACCGCCGCCTGCTGGTGCTCAACACGCTGGTCGCCGCCGCCCCGCTCGCCGGACTGCTGGGCACCGTGATGGGCATGCTCGCCATGTTCGCCGGCCTCTCGCACGGCAAGGGACCCGCCGGCATGCAGCGTGTCGCCGCCGGCATGCAGGAAGCGCTCATCACCACCCAGACCGGCCTCACCATCGCCCTGCCGGGACTTTTCATCGCCCTCATCATCAAGTCGAGGCGCGACCGCATCGAAGCCGCGCTCGTCCGCCTCGAAAGCCTAATCCTCAGCGCCCGCTTCCAGCGCGACAACCCGCAAACCTGATATCTTATGTTCGGCCGCAGCCTGTCCAACGAATCGGATGACAATGTCGCCATCGATCTCTCGCCGATGATCGACTGCATTTTCATCCTGCTCATCTTCTTCATCGTCTCCACCGTGTTCGTCGAGGAAACCGGTGTCACGGTGAACAAGCCCGACGTCAGCGGTGCCAGCGCGCTGGAGAAGAACTCGATCCTGCTCGCAGTGACCGCCGAGGACAAGGTGTTCTACGGCGGTGAAAGCATCGGTGTGCAGGGCGTGGTCGGAAAAATCAAGCCGCTGATCACCGAGACGCCCGACATGCCGGTCATCATCCAGGGCGACAAGGAGGCCGCCCACGGCACCGTCCAGCAGGTCCACGGCCAGGCACTGCTCGCCGGCGCGATGAAGGACCGGATCTCCGTCTCCACCAAGTGATGGGGATTTCGAATCTCGAATTTCAAATTTCAAATTCTCCCACCCATTGACACGCCACGTTTACCGCCCGCCCAAGAGCCGCGTCACCGGGATCATCTCGGTGCTGGGGGGGCTGCTGGCCACGGTGGCGGTCTTTGTGGCGATTCCACTCACCCAGAAACTCACCGCCATTCTCGGCGGCAGCGCGCCGCCGCCGCCGGAAATGACCATCGAGCCGCCCGAGGACATGAGTTTCGAAATGGACGAACCGCCCGAGGAGCCGGAACCCGAACCGGAACCCGAGGAAATGGTCGATGAATCCCAGGATCTCGATCTCGGCATCGATCTCGGCGACCTGACCGCCGGCACCGGCGGCGGATTCGTCATGGAAATCCCGAAGTTCGGCATGAAGGGCGGCGACGACCTTTTTGGCGGCGATCTCGACTCGCCGCCCACCCCCGTCAACAAACTGCCGCCGATCTATCCGTCGGCCCTGCTCAACAAGGGCATCGGCGGGCGGGTGCTCGTTTCATGCACCGTCGATGCGGCCGGTCGTGTCGCCTCCACTTCCATCAAGCAATCGTCCGGCCACCCGGAACTCGACCGCGCCGCCGTCAGCGCCGTCAACAAGTGGAAATTCCGTCCCGCCACCAAGGGCGGCCGCAAGATCAAGGCCACCTGCATCGTGCCGTTCGTTTTCGAGGTGAACAAAAATTGAGAGACCAGAAACCAGAGACCACAAGATGATACGTTTCATTGTCATTTCCATGCTGATCGCGCCGTTGTGTGCGCAGCAGATCATTCCGCCTGCGAACCTGTTCCGCGATCCGAAGTTCGTGCGCGAATTCGTCGGCTCTTATGGCTTCCTTTCGGAAGTGGAACCCAAGGTCACCGCGGAGGAGCAGGCGGCGCTCACGACGATCCGCGAGTTGTTCGATCAATCGAAGTTCCGCGAGGCCGAGGCGGAACTCACCCGTTTCATCAAGGAAACCGAGAGCCCGACCGATCCCGAGAAGGCCCCTGCGGAAATCAGCGCCGCGATGGTGTTCGTGCTCGGCAACCTGTATTTCCAGGCCGACCGACCCGACGAGGCGCGCCGCGCGTTTCTGGAAGCCATCCGCCGCTTCCCGCGCTTCCGTCGCGCGCATACCAACCTCGCGTATCTGTATATCTCACAGAACAAGACCGATGAGGCCATGCCAATGCTGCAGCGCGCCATCGAACTGGGTGAGAACTCCGCGCGTGTCTATGGCCTGCTGGGCTATTGCCATCTGCTGAAAAAGGACGCCGTGGCTGCCGAGAACGCCTACCGCCAGGCCTATCTGCTGGACGCTTCCTCGCGCGATTGGAAACTCGGCCTGGCCCAGGCGCTCATGGCGCAGGAAAAGAACGCGGAGGCCGCCAGCATGATCGGCACGCTCATCGAGGAAAACCCCAACGACCGCCAGCTCTGGCTGCAACAGACCAACGCCTACCTCGCCTCCGAACGCAGGGATGAGGCGATCGTGAACCTGGAGGCGCTGCGGCTCAAGGGCATCGCCGACGAAGCGAACCTGAATCTGTTAGGCAACCTCTACATGGACCGCAGCGAGCCGCAACTCGCCCTGTTCGCCTATCTCGCCGCCATGGACAAGGCCACCACGCTCGACGTGCCGCGCGCGCTGAAGTCCGCCCGCATTCTCAACGACTACGGATTCCCCGACAAGGCGGAGGAAATGATCGCCCGCATCCGCGTCCGCACCGGCGACAAGATCTCACCGGCCGACCTCACCGCGCTGATGCTCACCGAGACGCGCATTTCACAAACCAAGGGCGATCACACCCGCACGGGTGAATTGTTGGCGCAGTTGCTGGAACTCAACCCCGCCGACGGCGAGGTGCTGCTGGAGGCCGCGCGCCACAAGGACCTGCTTTCGCGCGACGAGGCCGACGAGGAAAAGCGTGCCGCGCTTGTGGCCGAGGCCCGCACCAACTACCAACTCGCCGCCCGCGAGAAGGATGCCGCCTATCCCGCCAATCTCGCGCTCGGCCAGATGCTGGTGCGCGAGCGCCGCTATCAGGAGGCGCTCACCCATTTGCGCGCCGCGCTCGAACTCAAGCGCAGCGAATCGCTCGAACAATACACCAGCCGTGTCCAACGCGCCGCCGACCGCGTGGAGGATCGGAAGTAGTCATCGGTCATCAGTCAACAGTCATCGGTTATATATCCCATGAATCCCATCCGTCCTATCATTCTTCTCACAGTTGCCACGCTCGCCCACGCGAACGAGGCCCTCGACATCCTCGAAGCCGACAAATCACCCGAGCAAGCTCCGGTGCTTCCCGGTGCGGCCACCACACCCGAAAACGTCATCTATCCGGACTACGTCTGGCCAGAATGGCAGACCCGCACCTTCGATCCCGTCTGGGCGCGTGCCGTCCTCTTCGACGATGAATCGAACCCGTGGGTCCAGCACGTCGCCGTCACCGGATTCTTCGAGTGGCGGGCCGCCTTCGGCGAGGCCGAGGTGGATGGCGCGCCCAACGTCGATCTCGACTCCACCCGCACCCGCCGCGCGCGTCTCGGCGCGCGCATCCGCGCGTTCCGCAACACCGACATCGAGGCCATCGGCGAAATCGCCGGCGACGCCAACCACAGCGGTATCGAGCGACTCAGCGCCCGCACCGAATTCCTGCCCGACGCCGGTGTTAGCTACGGCAAGTTCCGCCCGCGTTTCACCGCCGAATACCGTCAGGAGCCCGAGTTTTCACCGTATCCGGACCGCTCCATGCTGGTCAACATGATCGCCCCGCAGACCACGCTCGGCATCCACTTCGACTATCAGCGCAACGGCTGGGATTACGGCATCGGCTGGTTCTCCAGCGACTCCGATCCCTACATCCCCTCGCTCCGCGGCGACGGCATCCTCGCCCTCAACATCGGCCGCACGCTCGTCACCATGGAGGGCGACACAGCCACCCGCACCCGTTGGCATCTCGATTACCTGCACAACTTCGACGCCGGACGTTCCAAAAGCGTTCCCCGCTACAGCGTCGCCGGTCGCGCCTCCGCCAACGGCGGCCAGCTCGTCGCCAACAACCCCGCCTTCCGCCACTTGTTTTCCACCGGCTTCACGCTCGAACAGGAGCGCTTCTCGTTTCTCGGCGACTTCATGATCGCCAAGGGCGACACCACCGCCTGGGGTCTCACGCTTTCTCCCACTTGGTGGGCCATACCCGGATACCTGGAAATCGTCGGCCGCTACCACTACGCCGGCAGCGACGACCCCGGCGCGCTCGTCGCCACCATGGGCGCTTCCGCCGATCCGTTTTTCGACAGCTCGCCATTCTTCATGGGCGACGAATACCACTCGTTCTACCTCGGCGCGAACGCCCATCTCTATCAGGACCGGATGGTGCTGATGAGCGGCGTGGAAAACGTGATTCTCAAGGACGATGCCGGAGCCGGTTTCAACACCGACGCGTGGATCTGGCACACCGGCGTGAAGGCTTCGTTCTGAATGGAGCGCGGACTTCAGTCCGCCCGGTCGATTTGAGATTGAGTCCGGTGGCGGGCGCGGTCACATTCGCGCCTCGCCGCATTCAGCGGCGGACCACCCGATCATGCGAAACCTGCTCTCCATCGAACAACTCGGCGCGGAAGAAATCACCGCGCTGCTCGACGACGCCGCACGCCTCAAACAGGAACGCGGCCGCCACACCGCCCAGCCGCTCGCCGGCCAGTCGTGGGCGCTCATTTTCACCAAGTCGTCCACCCGCACCCGCGTGTCGTTCGAACTCGGCATCCGCGAACTCGGCGGTTTCCCGATGTTTCTCTCGAAAAACGAGATCCAGCTCGGCCGCGGCGAACCGATCAAGGACACCGCCCGCGTGCTCGGGCGCATGGTCCACGGTGCCGTGATCCGCACCTACGACCAGCAGGACGTCGTTGATTTCGCCGAATACTCCGGCATTCCCACCATCAACGCGCTCACCGACGACGAGCACCCCTGCCAGATCCTCGCCGATCTGCTCACTGTCCGCGAAAAACTCGGCGGCTGGGAAAACCGCAAGATCGCCTTCATCGGCGACGGTTTCTCGAACATGACCCGCTCGTGGATGTGGGCCGCCAAACGCCTTGGCTTCGAGCTCGCCGTCGCCTCGCCGCCGAACTGCCAGCCGCCGGAAGAATTTCTTGCCAATCTCGACGCGCCCAACGTCACCATCACCGCCGAACCCGCACTCGCGCTGCAGGACGCCCAGGTCATCAACACCGATGTCTGGCTCTCGATGGGCCAGGAGGACCAGAAGGACAAGGAACTCGAATTCGCCGGCTTCCAGGTGAACGACGCACTGCTCGCCGCCGCCGCGCCGGGCCACATCGTCCTCCACTGCCTGCCCGCCTACCGCGGCAAGGAAATCAGTGAACAGGTTCTCGAACTCCACGC
This sequence comes from Luteolibacter sp., assembly GCA_041686775.1. GTDB lineage: Bacteria > Verrucomicrobiota > Verrucomicrobiia > Verrucomicrobiales > Akkermansiaceae > Luteolibacter. Next base: position 504,645 of record JAWLDG010000001.1, read on the forward strand.
CGACAGCATCTTCCAGCAGGCCGAAAACCGCCTCCACGCGCAGAAAGCCGTGCTGTGCGCTCTCACCGGTGGCGCGCCTCATTCCGCAAGCGACTGAGCCAGGGCCGACCTTTTCTCCGCCACGGGAAGAGTCCCGCCCAACGTGATGCCCATGGCTTTCTCTCGGATCTCGCCGCCATCCGTGTAATAACCCGCGCCGGCGAACCGGACACGCCGGGTTTTTGCTCGAATTTGATGTTTGATGGCATTTCAAAGAGGCACCATTATTCCGGGCGATCCGCACTTATTGCAGCGAAGCATCAACCGAACTTTCACATATCAAACCAAAGCCCCCCGAAGCATTCTGCCGCCACATTGAGAGACATCGAGAAGAGGGTTGAAGCACAAACAAAAGAAGCCGAAGAACTGATCCGCCTCAGGCCGGCTTGGCAAGATTCATGAGGCTGGCGACTCACTTCCCCGGCACGATCCAGATGTTGCGGAAGACGACGGGGTCGTTGTGGTTCTGGATGAACACCGGTCCTAACGGGGATGACAGCGGACTGGTAATGGGCGCGGAAGTGGTGAAGTCCTTGGAGAGTTCGAGGTTATCGTGAACGAGCACGCCGTTGAGTTTCACGGTGATGCGCGGCCAGGCGGTGCGCTTGCCGGTTTCATCGAACTTCGCGGCGGTGAACCCGACGTCATAGGTCTGCCAAGCGAGCGGCGGCAGGCACATGTTGAGGCGCGGCTTGGAGATGGAATAAATGCCGCCGCATTCGTTGTCGCGGCCTTCGAGTCCGAACGAATCGAGAATCTGCGTTTCCCAGCGCCCGCCATAATAGACGCCGCTGTTGCCACGCTTCTGGCCGCGGGCCCCGGGCATGTAGGGTGTGCGGAATTCGAGATGCAATGTGTAATCCCCGAAGAGCTGCTTGCTGGTGGCACCGGTGGAAAGCAGGTGGCCGTTTTCCATCTTGCCGTTTTCCCAGGCATCGGTGGAGGTGCCATCGAACAGGATGATCGCGCCTTCGGGCGGCTTCTCGCCGAGTGACGGGCTTGTGCGCTCGATACGCGGAAGTTTGACCTCAGGAGCGATGCCGCGGCGCAATGTCAGTATTCCGTCCTTGATGGTGGCCGTGATGTTTACACCGCTGAGGACGACTTGTTCGCCATCGCGTGCGCCCTTGAGCGGAGTGCGCGATTTGCCGGGGTCCCAGCCGGTGCCCGGTAGCCCGCCATCGAGCAGGTAGGCATCGAACTTGCCGCCGCCGAGGGCGACCACCTGCACTCCGATCCCCGCAGCTGCATACTCGCCCTGGATGGCGAAGTCCGGGTCCTCGCGCAGCGCGGTTTCGGGATCGGTCCATGCCTTGTGGGGGGCTTTGCCCGGTGCGGCTGTTAGAGGAACGGCGGCGAAAACAAATGCGGCGAACAATGCGGTTTTCATGATCAGGGTGATGAATGTGTGGATCATGCCTTTTTCCACAGGTCCTCGCCGATGTTCCAGCCCTCGCGGGCGGGTTCCTTGACGAAGGCGTTGAGTTCCGGCTGATTGGTGATTTTTCCTTCCTTGGCGTCCCACTCGACGCGGGTGTTGAAGCGCTGGGCGATCACGCCCAACAGGATGATCTCGGTGAGGTTGGCTGAGACGTCGAAATTGGATCCCGGTTCCGGTCCCTCGCCCTTGATGGCGCGAAGCCACTCGCGGAACGGCCCGCCGGCGACGCGCGGGATGGTTTCCTCAGGTGGCTTCGCTTTCCAGGCACTTCGCACGTCGTCGGGAAGGATGAGCGGCGCGCCGGCGTGCGTGCCGCAGCCTAACAGCCCCTTGCTGCCGACCATCCAGCAGGCGCGGCCGAGGTGGGCGGCGTGTTCCGCGCCGAAGGCGTCGATGCGGCCGACCTTGCTCCAATCCTGCGGTCCGTCGAACCAGTCGAGTTTCACCGGTCCGCGGTTTCCCTTGGCGGGAAAATGGAAGCGGATGTGGCTGGCGGTGGGGATCACGCCATCGAGCGATTTTTCGCGATGCAGGCATTCGACGACCGTTGGAGGATCAAGGTCGAGCGCCCACACCGGGGTGTCGAGCGTGTGGCAGCCGAAGTCGCCGAGCATGCCGAGCCCGAAGTCGTAGAACGACCGCCATTTCTTCGGCGTGTAATCGACATGGAAATCGCGTTTCGCCGCAGGTCCGAGCCAAAGGTCCCACGACAGCCCTTCGGGAACGGGCGAGGACGGCGGCGGCATCGTTTTCGGATTGGCGAAGTGGTCATTGCCCATCTGCGGTCCGTCGTTGCGGCAGAAGACCTGCGCGACATCGCCGATCACTCCCGCGCGCACGGCTTCGACCGATTGACGGATGCCATCGCCCGCGTGTCCCTGGTTGCCCATTTGCGTGACGACCTTGTATTTCTCCTTTGCCTTCACCAGCGTGCGGCATTGCCAGATATCATGCGTGAGCGGCTTCTGGGTGTAAACATGGATGCCGCGCTCCATCGTCATCAGCGTGGCCGCGAAGTGCGTGTGGTCCGGCGTGGAAACCACCACCGCGTCGATCTCCTTGTGCATCTTGTCGAGCATCACGCGGAAGTCGTCGAAGAACGGCTGCGTGGTGCGCCACGCCTTCATGTTTTCCGCGGCGAGGTTGCGGTCCACATCGCAGAACGCGACGAGGTTTTCCTCCGAGCATCCCTGTTTGTAGGGCTGCTGCGCGATCCATCCGCCGGAGCCGATGAAGGCGACGTTGAGTTTGCCGTTGGCTGACTTGCCCGGCTTGCCGATGGCGAAGCGCGGAAACACGGTGCTGGCGGCGACTCCGGTGGCGGTGGTGAGGAAGGTTCTGCGTTTCATGATGAGGCGTGTGCAAATGAGACCGCCGGACGCGGCGCGTGTCACGTTTCGATTGCCGGCGCGGTCATGAAGGTTTCGGGCGACGGGCGGGGATTCTTTCATTTCCCTGCGGGATTCCGGATGGAGTGGCGGCTTGGAGCCGCCATGGTTCGCGGGGGTGGCTTTCGAGCCGCCCGAATGCGGCTGGAAAGCCGCATCTGCGATTCATGGTTGCCATGGTGCAGCCACTCCAGAGCCGTGTTCGGGGAAAAGTTCCTTGCCATGGGTGGGAATCGCCCGAAGTCTGCGCGCCCGCTGCCGATGCCCTGCCGACTTTTCATTCCCATGAAAGCGGAAATTTCCGCTGATCCCTTGCCTTACGGCCCCCCCTGAGTGGATCGCGACCCGGCATGCTTTTTCCGCGCAGCCATTCCGTTTGCGCAAGCCGTCACTGTGGCGGTTGCAGGCGGTTTCGTGCATCCGCACTCTCCTCATTTCCATCCGTTTCATGACCTCCTCTTCTCTCTCCCAATCCTGGTTTTCCAACATCCGCGGCGACCTGCTCGCCGGCATGGTCGTCGCGCTGGCGCTGATTCCCGAAGCCATTGCCTTCTCCATCATCGCGGGTGTCGATCCCAAGGTCGGATTGTATGCCTCGTTCTGTATTTCCGTGGTCATCGCCTTCACCGGTGGACGTCCCGGAATGATTTCCGCCGCCACTGGTGCGATGGCGCTGCTGATGGTGACCTTGGTCAAACAACACGGCCTGCAATACCTGCTCGCCGCCACGCTGCTCACCGGTGTGATTCAAATCATTTTTGGCCTGTTAAAGGTGGGCAACCTGATGCGTTTCGTTTCCAAGGCGGTGATGACCGGCTTTGTCAACGCGCTCGCCATCCTCATCTTTCTCGCCCAACTCCCGGAGCTGAACCTCAAACTCGACGGCGTCAGTTGGATCACCTATGCGATGGTGGCCGGCGGGCTCGGTATCATCTATCTTTTGCCCCGTATCACCAAGGCGGTGCCCTCGCCGCTGGTCTGCATCATCGTGATGACCGTGCTCGCCGTGGTGCTGAATCTCGACGTCCGCCGTGTCGGCGACCTCGGCCAGCTTCCCGATACACTGCCGGCTTTCCTGTGGCCGGATGTGCCACTGAATTTCGAGACGCTCGCCATCATTTTCCCGGTGTCGATGAGCCTTGCGGTGGTGGGATTGCTGGAGTCGCTGATGACCGCCCAGATTGTCGATGAACTCACCGACACCCCGAGTGAAAAGAACCGCGAGGCGCGCGGCCAGGGCATTGCCAACATCGTCGCTGGTCTGTTCGGCGGCATGGCCGGCTGCGCGATGATCGGCCAGTCCGTCATCAACGTGAAATCCGGCGGACGCACGCGGCTATCCACCCTGGCCGCAGGCGTGATCCTGCTGCTGATGATTCTGGTGCTCGGAAACTCGGTGAAACAAATCCCGATGCCCGCGCTGGTGGCGGTGATGATCATGGTTTCCATCGGCACCTTTTCATGGGCCTCGATTAAAAACCTCGCGGTGCATCCCTCGACCACGAGCATGGTGATGCTCACCACGGTGGTCACCGTGGTCTGGACCCACAACCTCGCGCTCGGCGTCGGAGCCGGTGTGCTGCTCGCCTCGCTGTTCTTCGCCCGCAAGGTGGCGCAGGTCATTCGCGTAACCAGCGAGCTGGACGGCGACACCCGCACCTACACCGTGCGCGGCCAGGTGTTTTTCGTCTCTGCGGAGACCTTCAATGCCGCCTTCGATTTCAAGGAGGCCATCGACAAGGTGGTCATCGATCTCTCACACGCCCATTTCTGGGACCTCACCGCCGTCGGCGCGCTCGACAAGGTGGTGTTGAAATTCCGCCGCGAAGGCACCGAGGTGGAAATTCTTGGCATGAACGAGGCCAGTGCCACCATCGTCAACAAGCTCGCCATCCACGACAAACCCGACGCGCTCGAACGCATGCTGGAGCACTGACTCGTTCCATCGCCTCCCGCTTACCTCTTGCCGCCTACCGACCATGCCCACCATCCTCACCTGCACCGACGGCTCGCTTTACGCGCCGAGTATTCATCAACACGCCGCCTGGGCCGCCTCGCGCACCGGAGCGGACATTCATGTGCTGCATGTGATCGAACGCGACGAATCGCCCGATCCACAGGACCTCAGCGGCAGTATCGGTTTCGATGCCAGCGCCGAGTTGTTGGAGGAACTCGCACGCCACGACGAGTCGCACGCCCGCCTCGCCCGGCTGCGTGGGAAGGCGATCCTCGAAGACGCGGTGAAACGGCTGGAAGGACACAACGTGCGAACCACCCAGCGCCACGGCTCGGTGGTCGAGACGCTCGATGAATTCGAAAAGGGCGCGGAGTTGGTCGTGATCGGCAAGCGCGGTGAGCACGCGGACTTCGCCAAGGGCCACCTCGGCAGCAATCTCGAACGCGTGGTCCGCAGCGCGCGCATCCCGGTGATGGTCGCCGCGCGCGAGTTCAAGCCGATCGCGCGTTTTCTCGTCGCCTTCGACGGCGGCCCGAGTTCGCTCAAGGCCGCGCATCACGTCGCGACGAATTCGTTGCTCAAGGGGCTGGAATGCCACCTTGTCATGGTCGGGCGGCAGGACAAGGAACATGAACTTTCGCTCGATCACGCCGCCACCAGCCTGCGCGGTGCGGGTTTCGAAGTGACCGCCGATCTGCTAACCGGCGATCCCGAGGAAGTCATCTCCGCCGAGGTGGAAAAGCGGGAAATCGACCTGCTCGTGATGGGTGCCTATGGCCACTCGCGCGTCCGCAACCTCATCCTTGGCAGCACCACCACCCATCTCATCCGCACCTGCCACGTCCCGGTGGTGCTTTTTCGTTAGAAACATGGATACCGACACCGAGATCGAGTTGGAAGTCCGCATGCGCGGCGAAGTCGAGCGCCTGCTGGAGGAAATCGAAGCCGGCAAGGAAGACGCCGCGCCGCCGGAATCGCTCGACGGCACCATCGGCCGGCTCTCGCGGCAGGACTCGCTCATGCAGCAGGAGATGGCCAAGAACGCCCAACGCCGCCGCATGCTGCGCCTGCACCTCCTGCAGCAGGCGCTCGCCCGCATGGACGAGGGCACCTACGGCATCTGCCCGAACTGCGGCGGCGAAATCGCCGCCGACCGCCTGATGGAAACGCCCGAGGCGCCGCTGTGCGCGGCATGCTCCTGACAGTTGCCCGAGCCGCCGGTTTGCGGGGGGCGATATCCAAGCCGGTGAAAACAACGTCACCGAATGTGGCCGGCAACAATTCATCGCCAACTCGCCCGCGCTTGCTTGGCAAGACTGTTTCCCTCGCTCAACCGAGGGCGCGGCGCTCGCAATCCTTCAGATGGTCGCAGGCCTTGGTGAGGCCTTCGGACAAGGACTCCGCTGTCGGATGGCCGTGCATGAAGGGATTGACGAATCCCTGGTAGCGGATCTCCGCCAGCGCCTTGATCCATGGAACGAAATCCGCCGGGCCGTGGCCGGGAAGTTGGTTCATGCCATCGGCCGCCTGCCAGGCGTAAAAGAAGAGCAATTGCGAACCGGCGGTGCGGATCACTTCATCGACCGCGGCCTTGATGTGTTGCAGGTGATAGGGTGCGACGGCCAGCCCCACGTGCCGTGGTTCCGGGTTGAGATCCACGAAGGCCTTGAACGAGTCGGACGTGTTGAGCAGTGCGCCGCCATGGTTTTCGATGGCAAGCCGCACCTTGGATGCGGCGGCTTGCTCGATCTGCGGTTTCAGCTTCTCGAAAAACGCGTGCATCGCCTTGGTGAGGTTCTCCGGTTTGACCCTCGTGTATTCCGATTCCCGCACCACCACGCCGCCACCGAACCTGCCGATGAACTCCGCATGGGCGGGGAAGCCCGCCGGTTCGGCCTTGTTGGTGTAGGTGGTGAAGCTGGCCAAGGTGAGCCGGTGCCTGGCCAGCAACTGCCTCAGGCCGTCGGGCCCGAGGCGCTCAGCCGCATCGGTGAGATGCGTGCAGTTGTCGAAGGGCCCCCAGATGTCGATGGCATCGAAGCCGAGTTTCGCCGCCCGCTCACATGCCTCCTCGATCGGAAGATCGGCGAACATGACCGAGGAAAACGCCAGCCGCATCCGCCATGGGGCCTCCGCCGCGGCGATGGCGCGGCCAGCGATGGACGGCAGGGCCAGCGCAGCCAGCGGCATGGCGGCCGCGCGGAGGAACCGGCGACGGTCTAACCTATAGCCGGTAGTAGGATCGGTGTACTTCATGATTTCGCTGATATGAAACCTACGGGTTGAATTCCTGTCCGGCTTCATCCATTTCACCACACCCGCCATTTCCCGCGGGACGGGCGGGTGAGCATCTTCGCGGCTTCCGGATCGCCGGTGATTTCCTCCTTTTCGGGATTCCACTCGATGGTCCGCCCAGTCCGGGCGGCGATGTCGGAGAGATGGCAGATGGTATCGCAGCGGATGCCCATTTCGACCGGGCAGATGGTTTCCTGGCGCGACTTGACGCAGTCGATGAAGTTGCGGTGGTGCTCGATCGACACCGGCAGTTCCTCGTCGCTCGGTTTGAACGGTTCCTTCCACAAGGCCTGGTTGCCGGCGCAGAAGCCGAGGCCATCGCTGATCCAGCCTTCGCTGCCGCGGAAGATCACGCCGTCTCCATCCTGCCAGTTTCGCGGCAGCGAGGGTCCCACGGCGGTTTTCGCGGTGCGGCAATCCATGATGCGCATCGTCACGCCATTGGCGTATTCGCAATTCACGTCCCAGCGGGCCAGCGTGCGGAAGATCCCCTCATCCGGCACGAACCCGGTTCCGGCGTAGCGGACCGGGCTGGTGTGGTCGGTCTGGTTCGCCCATTGCGCGAGCCCGAGTTCGTGGATGCCGCAGCCGGCAAGGAATCCGAGCGAGGTTTCGGGACAATGGAAACCACCCCACTGGGTTGCCCGATCGGCGGTGTAGGGAACCATTTCCGCAGGACCCATCCAGGCATCGAAGTCTAGCCCTTCCGGAACCGGGATTTCAACGGATGATCCGTAGGGTTTGACATGGTATTTCGACTCGTCGTGCGACACATCGCGGCACCATACGTCGATGTGTTCGAGCTTGCCGATGTAGCCGTTTCTCACGAGCCGCACCATCTGCAGGTATCTGCTCTTGGGGCCGGTGGACCGGTATTGGGTGCCGAACTGGAAGACCCGTTGTTTATCGCGGATCACCTTGCGCAGGAGTCCGGTGAGGCTGAAGTCCACGGCCAGCGGTTTCTGGCAATACACATCCTTGCCGGCCCTGGCGGCGGCGATCGACATCGGCACGTGCCAGTGGTCGTGCGCGGCGATGATCACGGCATCGACGTCCTCGCGGGCGAGAATCTCGCGGAAATCGTCATGGGCCGTGGTGACCGTGGCACCGTAGTGTGTGTTGTAGCGTTCCGCCATGCGCTGCGAACGGGCCTTGTAGGCGTCGCAGGTCGCCACAACCCGCACATCCTCCATTTTGCTCAGGTGGCTGAAGTGATAGTAATCGGCGATGCTGCCGCAGCCGATCTGTCCGATGTGGATCCGGTTGCCTGGCGCCGTGGCGCCGAACAGGCGGCCGGTCATGATGTTGGGCGTGGCGATTGCCGCGCCGGCACCCACGGCTTGTTGGAGGAAGCGCCGGCGCGAGGTGGCGGAAACGGAGGGGAATCTTTCGGATGCTTGTTTCATGGTTGGCAGAACAGGTGGAAGATCCATGCTATCAATGTCAGAAAGAAAGCAGACACTGATACACGAACATGTATGCGTTTGCGTCGGTTTGATTCCAGATGCGATCGAGCAAAGGCTCGTTTTCGATGTCGGCCGGCAATTCGGCCCGTTTTTCCGACCACGGCCGGACCGTGCCTGGCGCGCCATGAATGGGCGTGACGGACTGCCGGCCAACGGCTTCGTTGCCATCGCATGGACGCAACGGAGGGCAACTCCGTGAGCCGGCCGAAGAGGAATGGATGCCGTATTCACGAGTGAAATCAGTGAGCGCGCGCATGTTCTCGATCGACGTGTCATCCTGCATGATGGCACTGGCATCCATGATGTATCCGCCATCCTTCGCCACTTCATCGATAATGCGTTTGCAGCATGCCCTCACTCCGTCCGGGGTTCCGAAACTCAGCAAGGTATTCGGAACCCCGCCGCTCAGGCAGAACTTGTGGCCGAGCTTGCGGTGGGCCGCGAACAAGTCGCCGCGATCCACATGATAGACGATGCTTGTGTCCGGCAGTTCGGCGAATGAGTCGAGATGATGGTCCCAGTTGCCCTCGGCATAAAAGAGCGTCTGGTGGCCGTTCGCCCAAAGGTTCTCGATGATCGGCTTGAGGGTGGGCCAGTAATGCGAGTCGAACTGCGCGGGCGTGATGAAGGGCACGCAGCCCCGGTGCATCCAGAAGCCGATGGGAACCTGTTTCTCAGGGTCGGCGGTGGCCAGCGCCACATGATACATGTGGGGCATCAGTGCCTCGGCGGCGGCCAGGACCTTCGCCGGTTGCTCCGCCATGTCCATGGTCAGGCCGATATAACCGCGCAGTTTGTCGGCGATGATGTCGAACGGGGATTTGAGAATGCCGCAAATGGCGGGCACGGTGCCGCACTCGCTGATGAGCCGGGCATGTTGATCACCGAAGGCGTTGAAGTATTGGGACATCGCCATCGCTCCCTTGATCAGCGCCTGATGTCCGCGCGAGGTGGCGGGTTCCCCGGGGGCCGGAACGTCCCGCAGGGTGCGCGGCAGCCAGACATTTAGCAGGAAATCCGTGGAATCATCGATCAGATGATCGTATTCGTCCTCCCGCATGAACTCATGGCCTTCGGAGGGTTCGAGATATTGGAAACCGGATTTGGCGGGAACGTCGATGCCCGGAACGGCATAATAGCGGGTGGTCAGCGCCTGGGTGAGTCCCGTCCAGACATAGACCATGTTGCCGACGACCGCATCCCAATCGAACATGCTTGCGCAGGTGCGCGCGGCGGCGAATGCCTTTTCGTAGTCGTGGCTGACTTCCTGATTGGTGAAGCCCGCCACCTTGGCGGTGAACTCCGCCACAAACGGCCGGATTGGCACGCAATCCGGTTTTTCGTTGCGCATCGCGGTCATATACCGGCTCAGGCGTCGCTGGTATTTTTCATGTGCGTTCATCCGGAGAAGTCCGTGTTGTTCTGGGTGATTGGAATTCCGATTCACGCCGGTGGTTGCGGAGGGAATCAGCAAAGCCACCGGGCCAGGGCTTTGCTCATGTAGGCTATACTGCGTTCCGCCTCATCGATCTTTCCGCATTCCACGCTGAGGAAGATCCCGCGGTCCACCGGTTCCATGATCTTCGCGACGCGCTCCCAATCGCCGACGCCCTCGCCGCAGGCACAGCCGACCGGGGTGCCGGTGACCTTGCCGCGCTCTTCCGCGCTGTGGGCCATCGAGATGTCCTTGGCGTGGATCCATCGAGAACGAGTGGAAATAATTCACCTCGCTGAGCAGTTCCCATCCGGTGTGGACCATCGGCTCGATCCAGCGGTAGCCGAGTTCCGAAGCGATCCGCACGCCGGCTTCGAACGATTTGTCCGCCGAGCGGCAGAATTCCATGTTGAGCGAGATTTTGAACCTGGCCATGACGCTGGGTGCTTTGATTTCGCGAGAAAGATACGGGTGGGTTTTCGGGTTTGTCTTTCGCTTCCGTCCAGTGGTAAATATTGAAACATGAGGCGACGCTCCGCCATCTTCCACGGCGACGATGAAATGCATCATGCCGATACCTGCGAGTCACTGGTCGCGGCGGTGGCGGCCGGGGAAGTGCGCCTTGAAGCCCTGGTGCGCGGCAACTATCCGGGACGCCGCCTGCCGGATGGCGTCCTGCCACAAGTGAGCAGCATGGGTTTCTGGGATGCGGCGCGCGATCAGGCGTGGGGGCTCGGGGAACACCGCAATGAAGGCATTGAAATCACCTACCTGGACAACGGCAGCCTCGGTTTTTTCATCGATGGTAGCTCCCGGTCCCTGCGGCCCGGCCAGCTCACGATCACGCGCCCGTGGCAACCGCACAGCGTGGGCGATCCTAATGTCGCGGCCAGCCGCCTTTTCTGGTTGATCCTTGATGTCGGGGTGCGCCAACCGCACCAGAGCTGGAAGTGGCCGCCATGGCTGGTGCTTGCGCCGGCGGACATCCGCGAACTCACGGCCCTGCTCCGCGAAAACGAACAACCGGTGTGGCCCGGCACACCGGAGATCGCCCGTTGTTTTACCGATCTCGGCCAGTTGACCATGACTTCCCGTTGCGGCAGCTTGCCCGTATCCCGGCTGACATTGCTGGTCAATGAGGTCTTCGTCTGCCTGCTGGAACTGTTGCGCGCGCAGATGCTTCCGCGAAAATCCTCGCTGACACTCGGCGAGCGCAGTGTGGCGATGTTTCTCAAGCGCATGAACGACGAACTGCACCAGCCGTGGACCTTGGATCTGATGGCGCGAAAATCCGGGCTCGCGCGCACCCGTTTCGCCCATCATTGCCGCAAGCTCACCAATTTGCCCCCGATGGAATACCTGCAGCGCCAGCGCGTGGAGAAAGCGCGGGTGATGTTGGCGGACCGCCGGCAATCGATCACCGAGATCGCGTTGAACTGCGGATTCACCACCGGTGCTTATTTTTCCAGTGTCTTCCGCCGCCACTTCCATTGCTCGCCACGCGAATACCGCGATGCATTGCCTGCGAGGCACACTCCGGCGAGGTGGGAAAACGCCGGATCGATATGCTCGTAATGCCCGAGGACGCCCAACGCCGCCGCGCAATGCGGCTGCACCTCCCTCGAAAAGTGCCGCCCGCATGGACCCAGGGGGCCTGAGGCATTTGATCGAACTGTGACGCCGATTCATTCCATGCTTGCCGTGCGCGACAATTGCTCAAGCCCTTAAGGGATAAAACCGTTCCGCAATCAACGTATCAACCGATGTGAAACCCTTCACGTGCAAGCAAGACACAAGCCGCTGCTTGTTTTCCCCACTCAGCAACTGATCGAGTGGTCATCATGAAGCCCGCCCTGATAACCCTTGCCCTCCTGTCCCTGGCCACCGCACACGCCGTCGAACCGCGCGTCATTCGCCTCGATTCCTCATCGCCCGGACGCGTCTTCGAGGGCGTCGGCGCGGTGAGCGCCGGGGCCTCCACCCGCCTGCTGCCCGACTACCCCGAACATCAGCGCTCGCAGGTGCTCGATTTCCTGTTCAAACCGAAATTCGGCGCGGCCTTCCAACACCTCAAGGTCGAGATCGGCGGCGGCGAGAATTCGACCTGCGGCAGCGAGCCATCGCACGCCGTGACCCGCGCGGAACTCGCCGATCCCAAGGCGCGCGGCTACGAGTTCTGGTTCATGGAGGAAGCCCGCAAACGCAATCCGCAAATCATGTTGGAAGGCCTGCCCTGGGCCTTCCCCGGCTGGCTCGAAGGCCGCTTCACCCAGGACTCCGCCGATTGGTTCGCCGCATTCCTCGAAGCCGCCCGCAAACACCACAACCTGGAAATCGACTGGCTCGCCGCCGCCCAGAACGAAATGGGATCCGACCTCCCATGGATCCGCGACCACCTGCGCCCTACCCTCGACGCACGCGGTTTCAAGCACGTGAAACTCCAGGCCCCCGATGATTCCCAGCGCTACTGGGAAGTCTTCGACGAATTCGAGAAACACCCCGACGTGAAACCGCTTATCAGCGCGGCAGGATACCATTACCTGAACGGCCGCGAGCCGTGGGAAATCGACCAGACGAGAAACATCCATCCCGCCACCGACAAAGCCAGGCAATCCGGCATGCCACTCTGGGCCAGCGAGGAATGGAGCCAGTCCGGCCGCACATGGGACGGCAAGGGCGCGCTCTACCTCGCCCGCCTCATCAACAAACTCTACACCCGCGACCTCACCACCAAATACCTCATTTGGTGCCCGATCGACTCCATTTACGATCAGATCCTCTGGGCGGACACCGGCGTGATGCAGGCGGATTCGCCGTGGAGCGGGCACTACGACGTCTGGCCCGCCGTGTGGGCCGTCGCCCACACCACCCAGTTCGCCGACCCGGGATGGATCTACATGGACAAGGCCTGCGGCCAACTCGACCCCGACACCTGGCGCGGCAGCCACGTCGCCCTGCGCAACCCGCAAACCGGAGACTGGTCGACCATCGTCACAAGCGGCGAGAATAGGAAGATCCGAATATTGTTAGATAAAAATCTGAAATTCGGACCCGTCCACGTCTGGCGCTCCACCGCCACCGAACAGTTTGTGCAACTCACCAGCCTCACGCCGGTGGACGGTGCCATCGAGTTCGAACTCGCGCCCGATGCCATCCACACCTTCACCAGCACGACCGGCCAGCAAAAAGGCAGCCACGGCACACCGCCCGCGCGCAAACCATTCCCGCTGCCTTTCACCGCCGCATTCGAAGACCAGAAGCCCGGCGATACCCCGCGCTACTTCTCCGACCAGAAAGGCACCTTCGAAGTCGTCGCGCGCGCCGAAGGCGGAAACTGCATCGCCCAGATCATGCCGGAGGAAGGCATCCTGTGGGCTCACGCCGGCAAGCTGCCGATGCCGCACACCCTGTTTGGCGACACCGCATGGAGCGACACCGCCATCGAGGCGGATGTCCAGATCTCCGGCGGCCATGTCGCCATCGGCTCCCGCTTTGCCGACCGCAAAAAACTCGGCTGGCACCTCACGCTTACGCACGATGGCCAATGGAAACTCCACTGGCAGGAAAACGAACGCGCCAAGGGAACACTCTCCTCCTTCGATGCTTCCAAGTGGCATAAGCTCCGCCTCGAAACCCACGGCACCCGCATCCGCGTCCTCATCGACGGCACGCAAGTCGCCGAAGCCGCCAGCGCATCTCCCTCCCAAGGCATGGCCTACCTCGCCAGCAGCTACCACCGCAATCTCTTCGACGACGTCCGCGTGATGGATGTCACGGGTGCGGATCACTGACCGCCATACGACCCATATGCCAATCCAGTTTCCTGCCGGGTTGGAGTTCTTGCCGCAAGGATGCCGCTTGCCCCCCATGAGTTGCAATGGGAGAGCCCCCACCTCATAGTATGTCCATGAACGCACTCATCGAAGACATGCCCGACAAGCTCGCGGGCTGTGCGTTCGCGCTTTTTTCCAAGCGCGGCATCGGGCGCGTCCGGATGGATGACATCGCAAGCAGCGCCGGCGTCACCAAGGGCAGCCTGTATTGGCACTACCAATCGAAAAGCGAGGTGATCCACGCGGCCTGCCGGCATTACTACACGGGTTGGAGAAAGCAGATGGATGCAGAGACCGCCAAGGCGGCGACCCCTGCGGAAAAACTGGCCCGCGCGATCCGCTCCTCGGTCCACACCTGCCTCATCGACGAGGACAACCGCACCTTCACCTTGGAGTTGTTCACGCTTTCCATCCACGACGAGGAGGTGCGCGCAGGCTGGCGCACGTTTTTCGACGGGGTGAAATCATTCTACGTTTCCCTGCTCAAGGACGCCATGGCCCATGGCGATGTGCCGCCAGGCGACCCGGAAGTGGCGGTCGATCTGATGCTTTCCGCCATGGAAGGCTACAAACTGCGCGCCTTGTTCGAACCCCGCCTCTGCGCCCGCAGCGCCGAACGCCGCATCGCCGGGGTGTTGCTCGGCATCGTCGGCATCCACCGCTGATTATTTGTTCCTAACCGCGAAAGAACCACTCCAACCCACCCGTTTTCACTTATGACCATACTCGCGGGTATGGTGAATCGAAGCCCAAGCGTCATGAACCCGGATTCGCGATTTTCCAACCGATGCAACCGCCGTGGATTTTTGCGCGGCACCCTCGCCGCCAGCATCCCACTTGCCATGCCCCGGTTTCTTCAAGCGGCCACGCCACCGCCGTCGCAACGGCTCCACCTCGCGGTCATCGGCACGGGCGGGCAGGGGAGCAGTCACTCGCGGACATGGGCCGGTTTGCCCGAGTCCCGCTTGATCGCCGTGTGCGATGTCAACCGGACGCACGTGCAAAAGGTCAAGGCACAGGCCGACACCAACCAAGGCAAAAACTCGTGCATGGCCTATCATGACTTCCTCGAATTGTTAGAACGCGACGACATCGATGCGGTTTCGATCGCCACGCCCGATCACTGGCACGCGTTGATTGCCTTGGCCGCGATCCGCGCGGGCAAGCATGTCTATCTGGAAAAACCGGTGGCCTACACCGTGGCGGAAGGCCGGGCATTGGTGGATGCGGTGCGACGCCACGGCGTGGTGCTCCAGAATGGCACGCAGCAACGGTCGCTCAGTGCGTTCCAGCGCGCCACATGGCTGGCCCGCAGCGGACGCCTGGGCCAGGTCCACACGGCCATCGCGATTTCCCCCTACGGCCCGCAAGGCGGCGACCCGAATCCCGCCGAGGTGCCGCCGGAAATCGACTACAACTTCTGGCTCGGTCCCGCCCCATGGAAACCCTACACGCCCGGCCGGTGCAGCGGTCACGGAGGCGTCGGATGGTATCACATCCGCGACTACTCCGGCGGCTGGATCACCGCATGGGGATCCCACCACGTCGATTGCGCGCAATGGGCTCTCGGCAAGGACCACGAGGCCCCGGTTTCCGTGGAGGCCCACGGCGAGTTTGCCAAGCAGGGCGTCTATGACACCTGCTACAAGTGGCGCGCCGAATTCCGCTATGCCGATGGCAAAAAACTGATCTTCGCCACCCCCGCCGAGGCCGAAGGCAAAATGAACGTGCTGATCCAAGGCGACGAAGGATGGGTCTGCGCCGACCGCAACAACATCGACGCCTATCCGAAATCGCTGCTTGCCGAACACCCCGGCCCGCTCTCCGACCCATGGCCGACGCATCACTATCAGGATTTCCTCCACGCCATCCGCGACGGGCGCGATCCCGCTGCTCCGATCGAAGGAGCGCACCTCTCCACCACGCTTTGCCACCTCGCCAACATCGCGATCGTGCTCGGCCGACCGCTGCGCTGGGACGGTGCCCGCGAGCGCTTTATCGATGATCCCATCGCCGACCGCATGCTGGCCTCCCCCATGCGCGCACCGTGGAAACTCAACGCCTGATCGAACCATGAAACTCCACACACTGATCCCGGGCATCGTTTTCACCCTCATGCTATCCGCCACCGCCTCGGACAGCGGAAAGGCATTGCAAACCTTCGCAACCTACGAGCAGGGAAAACCACTCGCCGTGCTCATCGACACGCGCCGCGCGGTCTTTCACGGCACCACCGATGAAGCCGTCCGCTCCCAACGCGAAAAGGAACTGCTCGCCTTCCTCGCATCAGACGCACACACGCAGGCCAAGGCGATCGCCATCGATTGGCTCGGCTATCTCGGCAGCGCCGCGTGCGTGCCGGCCTTGACGGCAGCCGGTAAAGACCCCGCGCTGGCCGCACCCGTGGCGGCCGCCATCGAGCGTATCCAAGGGTCCGCCGCACCTGCGGGAAATCAACCAGCCACACCCCCAACGGATGACAGCATCGCCGCGGCATTGTTATCTAACAACGATCTTCACGCCGGAGCCGCCCTTCGCCACATCCGCGCCGGTGCAGGCAGTCCGGCTCTGGCGGCAAAATTGCTCGCCTCGCTCGACCAAATACCCGCCAACCGCCATATCCCGCTGTGCGAAGCCCTCGCCCCACGCGCGGAAGCAGCGGAAACCCTCCACCCCATCCTGTTCACCCGCATCCAGTCAGGCGATCCGGAAACCCGCGCGGCTGCGGTGAAGGCGCTCGGCCGCATACTCCGCCCGACGGATCTGCCGATGATGCTGGCTATGCTTGCCGACACCACCAGCCGAGCCCTATCCAAAGCGGCCGAGGCGGCTCTGCTGCGTGCGACCAACGCGGACATCGATCCCGCACTGATCCGCATCGCCCGTGAGGAAACTCCCACCCGTATCGCCGCCATCGACGCCTTGGCCGCACGCCATGCGCTGGCAGCCATCGATCCACTCTGGTCCTTCACCTCGGCACAGGATCCCAAAGTCGCGGCTGCCGCATACAAGGCGCTGGGCGCGCTGCTTCCGCCGGATCATCTGGATGATGTGGTGAAAAAACTCTCCGCTTCCCAAGGTTCGCCGTCCGGGGAGGAACTCGGGAAACTCGTTTGGAACATCGTCCGCCGACACCCCGATCCGACCACCACCGCCCATGCTCTCGATGCGCATGCCGCCAACGCTCCCGCCGATATCAAGGAACAACTGACCCGCTATGCCGACCGGATCCGCCCGAAAGCTTACGCGCCCAAAGAGCCCTCGCCGAAAACCGAACTCCCCAAAACCGACGATCGCGCCCAACTGATGCCCAACGGATACGAACAAGTCATGTATCTCGATTGCGGCGGTGCGGGTCCCGTTCTCGCCAAGAATTTCTCCACCCGCAGGACCAAAGGCCGCGCCCACGCGTTCGGCAGCGCCGTCCACCCGCTCGCCACCGTGGATACGGGCAAGACAATCTCTTACGAAATCACCGGCCTGGGGGCAGGGGCGGAATACGTCATCGGCTTCAGCGCATGGGAGGCGGACTTGGGCGGTCGTCGGCAGTCATTCGTGGTGAATGGCACAGTGCTGTTAGATCAATTCGCGCCGCTCGCCTGCCACGCCGACCAACCCACCTGCACCCGCATCCACCTGCCACTGCCCGCCGCCCTCACCACCAGCGGGAAAATCACGGTCCACATGCACTCACTGGCCGGACCGGATGCCGTGATCAGCGAACTCTGGCTGCTGCGCCGCGAAGCCGGAGCCACCGACAAGAAGCGTGTCCTCATCCTCACCGGCGACGATTTCAAAAGCCACCGCTGGCGCGAAACCGGACCGGAATTCGCCGCCATCCTCCGCGCTGATCCCCGGCTCGAAGTCACCATCAGCGAGTCGCCCTACCTGTTAGGATCGCCCGTGCTCCCCACCTACGATGCCGTGTTCCTACATTTCAAAAACTACAACGACCGCCTGCCCACCGGCGAAGCGCTGTGGAAAAAGCTGGAATCCTACGTCCAAGGCGGCGGCGGACTGGTGATCGCCCACTTCGGCTGCGGCGCGATGCAGGAGTGGAACGGCTTCGTCCACATCGCCGGCAGGGTCTGGGACCCGAAAAAACGCGGACACGACCCCTACGGCGAGTTCCTCGTCCGCATCCTCCAAACCGGCCACCCGGCTATCCACAATCTAACGAATTTCAAAACCACGGACGAACTCTACACCTGCCTCGCCGGCGATACCGGAATCCAGGTCCTCGCCGAAGCAACCTCCAAAGTCGATCAAACCGTGCACCCCATGGCCTTCGTCCTCACACCCGGCAAAGGCCGCGTCTTCCACAGCCCGCTCGGCCACGACCTCGGCGCGCTCAAAGCGCCCGGCGCGCGCCAACTCTACCTCCAAGCCACCCGCTGGGCCGCAGGCGTCAATGACAACTGATAACTATTCACCTTCCCCCACCATGAAAATATCCTTCCACACCGACGCCTTCAATACCTCCTTCGTCTCCTTCGACCGCTGCCTCGAATGGGCCCGCGAGAACGATGTGCACTGGATCGAGTGCGGGCTGATCGATGGGGTGAGCTGGATCCACGGGCTCGGCTATCAGCCGCACGTCGCCATGCATCAGGACCCGCTCCTTTTGCGCAGGCACATGGAGAAATTCGGTGTGCGCTTCTCGCAGGTGGACGCCGCGTTTCCACTCTCCGGCGTGGATGGCCCGGCCTACGGATTGCCCTACGTCCTCAAGGCAATCCCATGGGCGAAACATGCCGGTTGCGAACGCGTCGCCACCACCGACGGCCTGCACCGCCCGGAAGGACTCACCGACGAGGAAGCCATGGATCTGATGAAGCGCCAATACCAGCGCATCATCGAAGTGGCCGAGGCCTATGAAGTCATCGTTACGATCGAAGTCCACGGCTACTTCACCACCAAACCGGAATACCTCGAACGCATGCTCGCCTTTGTTGACAGCCCGTTCCTCCGGCTCAATCTCGACACTGGCAACAGCTTCATCGCCGGTCAGGATCCGGTTGCGTTCTGCCAGCGCTTCCGCGAAAAAGTCGCCCACGTCCACATCAAGGACGTCAGCGAATCCCTCGCCGCCATCTGCCGCGGCAGCCAAACCGGCATCGCCCTTTCGCACTGCGCGGTGGGCGATGGCGTGAATGCTTCCAACATCAAACAATGCATCGCAACGCTTCATCAGGCGGGCTTCACCGGCCACCTCTCGATCGAGTGCGAAGGCCAAGGCGGCCCGATGCTCACCCGCTCCCTGCAATGGCTCCGCAACACGCTTGCAGAACTCGGCATCCTCGAGGAAAAGACATGATCGCTTGCATGCGTTTGTTCGTGTGTCAACTTCCTGCCATCTGTATCTCTGACTTTTCGCATGCGGCATGACAACAAAACAACGATTATGCCAACGTCATTGCTATTATGGACTCATTGGCAATTCCATCCATGGTTCCGCCCGCACCACTTCACATGAAAATTGCGTTCTTCCTGATCGCCCTGCTTTGCGGGCCGTTTGTCGGCTCCGCATCGGCGCAACAAGACTTTACTCCGAACTACGATGAAAAGGCCGTGCCTGTTTACCGGTTGCCCGATCCGCTCGTCTTCGAGAACGGCATCCGAGTTGAAGATCTCCAACAACTCCGGCTGCGGCGGTGCCGCGCCTTGCCGCCGCGCCTTCGGCGAAACCGTTTTCCGCATCAACCACAAATTCCCGAATTGGTTCTGTAAAAACTTCCGCCGGTACAACCACAATGAGGCCGCACTCGCCGTGGACCAGCACCAGTTGATCGCCCTGATCGCACCGCGCCGCGTCCACATCGCCAGCGCGCAGGACGACCACTGGGCCGACCCGCGCGGCGAATTCCTCGCCGCCCTGCACGCCTCCCCGGTCTGGAAACTCCACGGCCTCACCGGCATCGACACCCCCGACATGCCGCCACTCCATCAACCGGTCGGCGGCCACGTCCGCTACCACATCCGCGCGGGCGAACACGACGTCACCGAATACGACTGGCAACAATTCATCGCCAGCCTGCTCGCGGTTCCTTGAAGGGAAGCGGATTCGCCACGAATAGTGGCGATTTGCGAGTGGGTTGGAAGGATGCCCCGCGGCAATCACTTGTCGCGGTCGCAGGTCATCTTGCCGTCGCGGATTTCCAACTCGGCCACCTGCAGGCTGGTGAGCTTGTATTCCAGATTGTTTTCCTCCTTGCGATCAGGCTTCTCGCCGATGGTTTTTCCATGGTGGCAGTGATAGAAAATGAACGCGCGGTCGCCGGCCAGGGCCACCCCCGGATGCGAGCCGAAGTAGCCATCCTCCGGGCGCTTGCCGGGTTGGTCGAGAATCAAATTGTTGCGCGTGTACTGGATGCCGTCGTCGGATTGATAGACGGCGATGCCTTTCCACTCGTCGATGAAAAGCCAGAACTTGTCCTTCCAGAAAAGCACCACCGGCGCCTCGTGGCGGTCCTGGCCAGACACGCTCTCGATGCGCGTCCAGTTCTTCAGATCCGCGCTAACGACCTTCGCCGTCTTGCTCTTCCGCCCGTCGTCGCGGAAGACCATCAGCCATCGGGCGTCGCGCAGTTTCACCACACCCGGATCAATGATGTTTTCCGACTTCACATCCACGGCATCGCTGAACTCCCAGTTGGTTAGATCCCTGCTGGTATAATGCAGGATCCGCGGGTGTTTTTTTTCGCTGCCCGGCGGATTGGGTCTGCCTCCTCCGAATCGCTCTGAAATCGCGGGGATGAAGGTCACGAACATGTGGAAGGTGCCGTTTTCCTCAAACACATGCGGGGCCCAGAATGTCTCTTGCTCCAAACCGCGCGACAGGCCCTCCGCCGTGCCGACATAGTTCCAGGATCGACCTTTGTCAGTGGACTTGGCGATGGCGATCTTGGTGCCGAAGGCCCACGAAACGCCCGGCAGTTCCTGGTTCGAGCGGCGCTGGGTGTAGAAGAGATACCATGCCTTTTCCGCTTCGTGCCACACCAGCGAGGGATCGGCCGCGCCATTGAACACCGGATCGCGGAACAAGGGTGCCGGAGCGTTCGCGATGTCGAGCGCCCCCTCGGGTGCCCGCGCGAAACCTCCTGAAACAAATGCCTCTTCCGCCCGCACCAGACTGAGGCAAATGGACATCATCCCAAGGGCGGCAAGTCGGGTCAGTGAAGTCATGGAATCGATCATACACATGGACATGTGGGAATTCATCAACGGTGCATGATTCCTATGTATTTCAAATGTTCCGGGTGTTTTGAACCTGGGGGTCATCCTGTTCTGCATCACGAAAGATCTCACGGACCGGTTTGGTATATGGATTGCACAGAACGGATTCCAACCATGAAACCATCACGCCGCGCCATCCTTCGAATCACGCTCGCCACCATCTTTTTCGCTCTCGGTTCCCCATTCGCGTGGTGCGAGGCGCCGGAACCCGGCGGTCCCGGCTGGAAACCCCTTTTCAAGCCTGATCTATCCGATGCCCGGAAGCCGGAGGGCGTGTGGACGGTGAAAGATGGCGTCATCACCGCCAGCCAGGACCAGTGCCTCTGGACCAAGGACGAATACTCGGACTTTCTCCTGGACCTGGAATTCAAGACCGCCCCGGGCACCAACAGTGGAGTGATCCTCTACTGCAAGGACACCAAAAACTGGGTTCCCGCAGCGGTGGAAATCCAGATCGCCGATGACTACGCCGAGAAATGGGCCAAATCGCCGCCCTCATTCCATTGCGGCGCGATTTTCGGGCATGTGCCGCCATCGGCACGTCTGGTCAAGCCACCCGGGGAATGGAACCGGATGACCATTCAGGCCAAGGGCCAGCACATCAAGGTGTGGCTGAATGGCGCGCTGGCCTCGGAAATGGACATGTCAAAATGGACCTCGGCGAAAACCAATCCGGACGGCACCGCGATTCCGCCGTGGCTGAAGGTTCCGCTGGCCGAGGTGCCCGTCACCGGCCGGATCGGCTTCCAAGGCAAGCACGGCGATGCCCCGATCTGGTTCCGCGACATCCGGATCAAGCCGCTTTCCGAGTGATTGTTCTATGACGAACTGAAGAATCCTATAATCCAAACCCAATGAAACACACCGACCTCCCCATGCTTGTGGCCACTGCCGCCGCTCTTGTGTTGACCTCCTGCGAAAAACCGTCCGCGCCGGCATCCGGCAGTCCGCCCGGTGTCACACGAGAAGTCTGGGGCAAAATGCCCGACGGCCGCGAGGTCGCGCTTTTCACACTCACCAATGCCAACGGCCTCCGTGCCCGCGTCACCGAATACGGGGCCATCCTCGTTTCCATGGAAACCCCCGACCGCCATGGCAAGCTCGCCGATGTCACCCACGGCTACGACACCCTCGACGGCTGGCTCACCAACACGTCCTACTTCGGCGCCACGGTCGGCCGTTTCGCCAACCGCATCGCACACGGAACATTCACGCTCGACGGCAAGGAATACCAACTCGCCACCAACAACTCGCCCGGTGGCATCCCCTGCCACCTGCACGGCGGGGTTACCGGCTTCGACAAGGTCCTGTGGTCCGGAACCGCCACCGCCGACGGAGTCGAACTCACCCATCTCTCGAAAGACGGCGAGGAAGGATACCCCGGAAACCTCGACATCAAGGTCAGCTATCGCCTCACCGAAGACAACGAACTGATATGGAAGGCCGAGGCCGTCACCGACGCCCCCACCGTCATCAACATGGCCCATCACAGCTACTGGAATCTGAGCGGAAACCCCGCGGTTTCGATCAATGACCACGAACTGATGCTGGCCGCGGATCATTATCTTCCCACCGATGCCGGGCTCATCCCCACCGGCGAGGTCGCCCCGGTCGCCGGCACGCCGATGGACTTCACCACGCCCACCGCGATCGGCGCGCGCGTCGGGGCCGACTTCGAAGCCCTGGAATACGGCGGCGGCTACGACCACGCCTGGGTGCTGCGCAAAGACGGCGATGCGCCCCTCCACCCCGCCGCGCGTCTCAAGGATCCGGACAGCGGGCGCGTCATGGAAATTCTAACAGACCAACCCGCCATCCAGTTCTACGGCGGAAACTTCCTGGACGGCACCGTCGCGGGCAAAGGCGGCGTGAAATACGCCCACCGCACCGCCCTTTGCCTTGAAACCGAAAACTTCCCCGACGCGCCGAACAAGCCCGCCTTCCCCAGCGCCGTCCTCCGACCCGGCGAGACCTACACCCACACGATGGTCCACCGCTTCCTTGTGGACGAACAGGGTTTTTGACGCTTCGGTGTGATCCACAGGCTCCGCCTCGAAGCCCACGGCACCCGCATCCGCGCTGGAATCAACCGTGAAAAAGATCGCCGGCATCCCTCGTTTTTGAAAACATGCACGCTCGTGCTCGATTGAAGCGAGTCCACAAGCCACCCGAATTCCCAATATACCATGAGAACACGTCACACCATCATCCTGGCCGCCATCGGCCTGGCATTCACCTCCTCAATGGGAGCCAAGGAAAAACCCGTCAAGGTTTACATCCTTTCAGGCCAGTCCAACATGGTCGGCATCGGCCAGGTCGATGGCGGCGGCAGCCGGTGGGGAAATGAGTTCATCGATCCGGTATTGTCGATTTATCCCGGCGAACCGGACGCGAGCGCCGACTACGACAAGATGGAGGCGAGCCGAACCGTGCCGCTCGAAAGCTTCGGCGGCACCGCGCCCACGCCATTTCCAGCGGGCGGAGTGCACGTCGTGCGGGGCCATGTCGAAATGCCCGCCACCGGCGTGTTCGAATTCCGTCCCGGTCACGGCGCATCGACGGAAAACATCATGATCGTCGATGGCAGGGAGGCCTACCGCAAGGAACCCGGCGGCCAGGCCGTGCACACACCCATCAAGCTGGATGCCGGCAGAAAAGTCCCCTTCAAGATCACTTATCTGAACAAGCAGGGCAACGGCCTCGGCTGGCACGCCCGGCTCGACATCCCCGGCACGCTCAAGACCGTGGTCAACCACGAGGGCAAGTTCCCATACCTCGTCGATGAAAAGGGCAGCTTCGTCCCGCGCGATGATGTCTATTACAAGGGTGTCGTCACCGCCACCGCCGACAAATGGCTGGACATCGGCTGCGGTGCCTCGTCCAACAGCATCGGCCCCGAGCTGGGATTCGGACACATGGTCGGCAATTTCCACGACGAAGCGGTACTCATTCTCAAGGCCAGCCAGGGCAACCGTTCGTTGTCATGGGACTTCCTGCCACCCGGGTCCGAACGCTTCGAGCACACCGATGCGGAGGGCGTCACATGGATCCACGCCGGATACAAGGATTCGCCCGACCGCTGGATCAAGGGAACCGAACCCAAGCGGATCGAATGGTATGCCGGGAAACAATATGACGATTGCTTCAACGGAGCCAAGGAAGTGCTCGCGAATTTCGACGAATCCTTCCCTCACTGGAAGGGCCGGGGCTATGAGATCGCCGGGTTCGGCTGGTGGCAGGGCCACAAGGACGGCGGCGAGCAGGGCACCGGCAGCGCGGGCCTGGCCGCCACCCGCTACGAGCAGAACCTGGTGAGACTCATCCATTCGCTGCGCAAGGAATTCAACGCGCCCGACGCCCCGTTCGTGGTGGCTACCGTCGGATTTGGCGGTGGCAAGACCTGGGAACCCGGAAGCAGCGCCGACACCATTTTCAAGGCCCAGATGAACGTCGGCGACCCCGCCATACACCCGGAATTCAAAGGCACGGTGAAATCGGTGGACATCCGCGAATTCTACCGCGCCCCCGAGGTTTCCCCGCGCAACCAGGGCTTTCACTACAACGGCAACGCCGAAACCTACATGCTCGTCGGCGAGGCCATGGGCAAGGCGATGGTCGAACTCGGGAAATGACAATCAGCCGCCCTCCGTCGCTGATCGCATAAACCTGGAAAGGAATTCGTTGATGGCGCTCATGCAGGGCAGGCGTGAGGATCGTGATATCAGGCGATTGCGGAAACCTTCACTGCCGCATCTTGAGGTAGGGGCGGAAGGCTTTCACCTGCGAACGCCCGCGCGCGAAGTGGCGCTCGATTTCCGCAGGCCATTTGCCCGCCGTGAGGGGCAGCACGCGGAAGCTGCCGGTGAGCTTCGGCGTCTTGTCGAGATCGACCGTGATGTCCGGCATCTTGAACTTGGTGCCGACTCCGGAAACTCTGGCGTTGTGACCGATTACGACACCGTCCCCCGTGCGCTCGACTGCGAGATCGAATCCATCGCCCACCGGCAGCAGGCCGATGCCACCGCCCTCCGGCGTGATCAGGATCGCCGCGCAGGTTTCCTGCCGGTTGCCGTCGAAATACAGGTCGTCGCGGTGCAGCGCGTGGCGGCCATGGGTTCCTAACAGGTTCTTGCCGGGATAGGTGGCGTATGGGCCGCGCCCGATCCAGTGCAGCTCGTGCGCCACATCCGGCGCCGCGAACGAAAGCCCCGCTTCCAGCCAGATGCCGGTGGCATCGCGGGTTTCAAAATTGTAATCGACGCGCACCGGGCCGCTGGCGGGGATGGTGCAGCGGACTGTCCCGATCATGGATTGCTCCGGGAAATCTCCACGCACAAAGGTGAAGTGACGTTTCAACTCAAGACTTCCACCGTTGCGGGCTTCCTCCAACAAACCGGCTTCCGCAGGAGCGAGCAGGTGGGGCCGCCAGTGTGCGTTCTGTTTCTGTTTCCCTCCCCAACGCTCCATCAGCATCCCGTCAGGACGTCCCACCCGCAGGCGGATCGCCGAAGCATCCCCGCCGATGAACCCGCGCGCCCAACTCTCGGCGGCGGCGCGGTCGGCCGTGACTTGATCGAAGGCTGTGGCGGGTTTGCGCAAGGCAAGCGAATCGATCAAGACTCGGCGGCCTTCCCCATCGTTGATCGCCAGTTCCAGCCAGGCCGATTCCGCCTTTTCCAACAATCCAGCGGGCGGATCAATGGAAACCTCCCCGCGGGCGCGCGCCTCGATATCAGATGAGAATGTGCCTTTTGCGGCGGAGACTCCGTCGGCAAGCAAGTTCCAGGTTCCCAGCATGCCGGTGAGCGGACGAAGATCGTGATGGTTTGCCAGCGTCAGCTTGATGCTGCCGTCGTCGCCGATGCGGTGACTGGTCACGCGCACCGGAGCATACACCGCGCGGGCCTGCCAGTAGTTGGTCTTGGGCACGCGGTCGGAGTAGGTCAGTCCGTCCGCAGCCGAAGTGGATTCGGTGTCGAAAAACCGTTCGTCGTCGAGTGCGATCGCATACGGGTGGGGTTGCACCTTGTCCGATTTTTTCCGCAGGATGCCCTGGTCCTGGAACATCCAGATCGCGCCGCCCGCAGGCATGTCGTTTGTCAGCACATGATCCCAGATCGACTGCAGGCCATCACCGCCGAGCGCCAGGGCGTGGGAGAATTCCGTCATCACCACCGGGCGGTCCTTGATTTCCGCCGGCATCATTTTCACCCGGTCGATGCCCGGATAATGCGGTGCCAGGATATCGAGTGTGGCAGGCGTCTTGCGGCCCCAGTCCTGGCTCTCGAAGAAGGTATTGCCCGTCATCGGGAAACAAACCGGCCGTGTGGGGTCCAGTTTCTTGACGCAGGCGGCGGTCTCGACAGTGGAATCGGTGACCGGGTTTTCGTTGCCGATGCTCCAGATGATGTTGCAGCCGTAGTGGACGTCGCGCCGCACGGTGGCTGCCGCGCGCGCCAGCAACTCGGGCGTGTAGGCGGGATCCGTCAACCAGTGGTCGCCGAACCCGAACGGCACCTCGCACATCACGAATAGCCCCGCCTCCTCACACAGGTCGAGCAAACGGTGGTCCGGCGGATAGTGCGCGGTCCGCACGAAGTTCGCATTCATTTCCACGATCATCTTCACGTCACGCCGCAACTGCTCGAGCGTGGCGGTCCGCCCGGTGTCCGGCCAGATGTCGTGATGGTTCACGCCCCGCAAACGCACCGGCCGGCCATTGACCAGAATTTTGACGCCATCGAGCCGCACCTCGCGCAGCGCGGCCAAAGTGGTGATTTCATGGATCACTTTTCCCTCTTGCTTGAGTGCCAGATCAAGCCGGTGGCGCAGTGGCCGCTCCGCGTGCCATAACAGATCCTGCGGCAGATCGAGCCTGCCCTCGAATCGCCCGGCCCCGGCGGTTTGGAATGTGATCTCCCTCTTCTGGCCTCCCGGATCGGTGAGCGTTCCATTCACCGTGCATCCTGCCGCCGCCTCCGGGATTTCTACTGGAAAAACCACTTCGGCCGTGCCATCGCCGCGCAATGTGGTGCGCGAGGTCCACGAGCGCAGGTGTTTTTCCGGCAGGGCGAACAACCAGACGTCGCGGTAGATGCCGGCCAGGCCCCAGCAGTCGTTGTGATCGAATCCGTTGGCGAAGCTGGCGGTGGTGACGCGCACACTCAGGATGTTATCGCCCGACCATCGGAGTTGATCGGTGATGTCGAAAGTGACCGGGTTGTAGCCGCTGCCCCATGATCCGATGGGCTTTCCGTTCACCCATGCCTCAAGACCGAACAGCACGCCTTCGAAACGCAGAAACACGCGTTGCCCCTTCCATGCATCGTCCACCGTGAATGTGCGCTGGTAATAACCCGTGGCCCGGATGGGTGCCTTGTATTGCGGCTCGATGAATCCCTGAAGATCCCAATGGCCGGGCACCTGGATCCTGCCCCATCCCTCGCCGGTTTGGCTCGCCCCGGGAAATCCCTCGGGCGTGGCGGCTTCGGCACCGGGTGCGAGTTGGAAGTTCCACTCTCCGTTCAGCGAGTGGCCCCGCGCCACTTCCGCATAAACCACCGAGCCGGCCGGTTCGTCACGCTGCGTTGTTCGCGGGGCGGCCGCCAGCGTGATCGATGCGGAAAGAACGAGGGCGACACCGCCGAGAAGCGGTCGGCTTTGAATGGAGAACCAGGCAGATATGGGTTTCATCAGTCACAAGGATTAGCCGGAGCGGTATTGGCGGGAGTGCCTGCGGATTCAAGACCGCCAAGTGCTTGCCCTGCGAAGGATGTGCACGGCGGCTTTCACGAGTGACGATGAACCCATTTTCAAGGCGGCCATCCCAACGTGCAACTTATGAGAGTTCTTTCAACATCACGGTCTCCGCCGCATTGCGTGGCGTGTTCCTGAGGGAGTGGCGGCTTGAAGCCGCCATGGTTCGCAGGGGTGGCTTTCGAGCCGCCCGTTTGCGGCTGGAAAGCCGCATCTGTGATTCATGGGCGCCCGGAGGCGGCAGCTCCGGCAGCCACGTCGATGGCGCTGGCGTTGACGATGAGCAGGTCGCCGGCGGAACCATCGGCGACCTGGCCGCTGACAGTGACGGTGGCGAGGTTGGCGAGGCCGTTGGTGCCCTCGAGGCCTTGTTTGAGGACGCGGCCGTCGGCGTTGACGATCTGGATGGTGGCGATGGCTTTCTTCTTGTCTTCGGGCGAGTCGCAGCAGGCGTCCCACGGGGTTTCGCATTCGTCGCCGGGCTTGTCGCTGCATGCGGTGATGAGGGATGGATCGGCGAGGATGAATGCGGCGCGGCCCTCCACGAAGGGCTTCACGTGGCCCATGATGCGGCCGGTCAGGATGACCTCGTCGCCGGGCTTGGCGGTGGCTTTCACGTCCTTGATGGACTTGGCTTCTCCTTTGGGCGCGGCATTCATGACGCTCTCTAACAAATGCTTGTCCGCGGACGATGCCTCGCCGGATGCGGCGTCGCTTGCTGGTGGCGACTCCTTGCACGCGGCGAGGAGCAGGACGGTGGCGGATAACAGGTGGATCGGTTTCATGTGAGTCATGTGTTTTGGTTTGCGGGTTCAGGACATCCGGAGGGCCGAATGCAGAGAGGGTTTGAGGCAGCGGATGGCGGGTGGTAAAGCGCCGAGCAGGCCAAGGAAAAATCCGGTGGCGATGCCGGCGACGGCGACGTCCGGGCCGATTTCCAGGGTGAAGGAGCCGATGGAAAACGGCACGGTGCGGCCATCGAGGAAAAACACGGCCAGCAGCGAGGCGAGCAAGGCTCCTGTGAGGCAGGCGAGCGTGCTTTCCTGGATCAGGCTGAGCAACAGCGAACCGCGTCCGAAGCCGATGGCCTGCAAGGTGGCCATCTCGCGGATGCGCGAGGCGAACGCGGCGTAAAGCGTGTTGATGCCGCCGAACAATGCGCCGGCGGCGATCAGCCCTGCGGTGATCCAGGTCATGGCGCGCAGCGGTTTGAAGAACGCGCTGAGCTGGGCGTAGTAATCGCTTTCGCGCAGGGCGGAGAGTTCGAGGTCGAGGCGTTGTTTGGCGAAAAGATCGGCTTCGTCGAAATCGGCGGGGTCGTCGAGGCGGATGACGACACAGGACAGGGTCTCGCGTTTCGCCAGCGCCCGCAGGTCGCCGAGCGTGGCCCACAACTCGGATTCGAGCACGGTGCCCGGCGCGGCGAAGATGCCCGAAACCTTTAACTTCTGGCCATCGAGAACGAGCACGGTGCCCGGCCGGAGTTCGCTACTTTTCACTCCGAGTTTGCGCCAGGCGAGGCGTCCTGCCATCACTTCGCCGGAGTTTGGGAAACGGCCTTCGACGATGTGGACTTCGGGATGCACGCGCAACGCTTCGGGAGTCACGCCGCGGAACATCGCCTGGGCCTTGCGGCCGTCTTCGAGCGACAGATAACTCATGTAATGGATCTCGCTGGAAACGGCGCGCACGCCGAGTTGTTCGGTGATGCCGGGGATGCCCGCGCCCGCGATGCCCGGGGTGGTTTCCGGAATCTCGCTGCGCTGGATGCTTTCCTCCGAACCCGCGCCTAACAGGATCACGTTGTGAGCAGAGCCCGAGGCGGAGAGCGTTTTTTTCATCCCGCTGTTGATCGCCACGGCGGCCATGACCAGCAGCACGACGAGCGCGCTGCCGCCGATGGTCTGGAGCAGTCTGGATTTGCTGCGGAACAGGTTCCGCACGGCATAAGCGAAGGGCAACATGTCAACTGCGGAGGTTTTTGACGATCGGTTGGCGGATGGCCTGCCATGCGGGCCACATGGAGGCGAAAATGCCTAACAGAAGTGCCGCGGCAACGCCGACGGCGATCACTGTGGCATCGGGCTGGATGGCGAGCGTCTGGCCCTCGTTGCCCATGGTGAAGCTCTGCCAGCGCAGGAAACCGGCGGCGAGGCCGACGCCGACGATGCCGCCGGCGAGACCCAGCATACCGCCCTCGCCGAGCACCAGCAGGCCGATGGCGCGGCCGGGATAGCCGAGCGTGCGCAACACGGCGTTTTCCTTCACCCGCCCGCGGACGACCAGCAGCAGCGCGTTGGCGACGAGTCCGGCGACGGCGATCACCGCGCCGATGCCGAGCCAGCGGGTGAAGCCGATCAGTTCGATCAACTGCGCGGCGGTTTCCGCGAAGAAGGCTTTCTCGGGGCGGGTGTCGGTGGGTTCCTGGGCCGAGCGGAAGAGTTCGTCGATCTTCTCCGCGACGGGTTCCAGGTCGGCGGACGAATTCACTCGGACATTGAACTGGGTGACCACGCCGAGGCCGACGCGAGATGCCTGTTGCAGGAACGGAAGTTTCACATAGGCCACGTTGTTGTCCTGCGGAAAGGGCGAGCGGATGATCCCCGCGACAGTGACCGTGATGCCCGCGGCGTCGAAACGGTCGCCGGGGTTCAAGCCCCGGCGGCGGGCGAAGACCTCGCCTAACAACGCGCCGTCGTCGCGGCGGTTCCACTCGGCCTCGCTGCCGGAGATGATTTCGATTTCCGGGGCGAAACGTTGCAACAATCCCTCGGGCACGCCGCGGAAGGTGATGACATCGAGTGAGGCGCCGCAGTTGTTCACCACGATCTTGACGGGCACCACCTCGCGCACGCCGTCGATGCGGCGGATTTCATCGGCATAGTGTTCCGGCAGGCGGCTGGCGGACGGACAGAAGCGGTTCTGCCGGTAAACGACGAGCGTGGTGTCGGCGGCGGTGGCCTCGGTGGCGCTGGCCAGCGAGCGTTGCAGTGTCTCAACGGCGGTGAACAGGAACATGCCCGAGGCCACGCCGAACACCGTGAGGGCCGAGCGCACCCGGTGGCGGATGAGCTGGATCCACGCGAGTTTCAGCAAATTGATGACGGCATTCATACGGCGGCTTCGAGTAGCTGGCCTTTTTCCAGATGCAACGTGCGGTCGGCGGCGGCGGCGGCCTTGGCGTCGTGGGTGACCATGACAATGGTCTTGTGGTGCTCGCGGGCGAGTTCGCGCAGCAGTTCGAGAATGCGCTTGGCGGACTCACGGTCGAGGTCGCCGGTCGGTTCGTCGGCGACGAGCAGGGGCGGATCGGCGACGATGGCGCGGGCGATGGCGACGCGCTGCTCCTGGCCACCGGAGAGTTCGGCGGGCGTGTGGTGCGATCGGTCGTCGAGGCCCACCAACTCCAGTGCGGCATGCACCCTGGCGTGGCGTTCCTTTTTGCTCATGTTATCTAACAATAACGGCAGTTCGACGTTTTCGAAAGCGGTCAGCACCGGCACGAGGTGATAGAGCTGGAAGATATATCCCACGTGTTTCGCGCGCCATTTCGTCAGTTCGCGGCGCGACAGCGTGGAAATGTCCACGCCGGCGATGACGAGCGAGCCGGAGGTCGGCGAGTCGATGCCGGAAAGCAGGTTGAGCAACGTGGTTTTCCCCGATCCGGAAGGTCCCATCAGCGCGAGGAACTCGCCCTTGCGCACGGTGAGGTCGAGCGCTTCGAGCGGAGTGACGGTGTTGTTGCCCTTGCGGTAGCTCTTTGAGATGCCGCGGCATTCGATCATGGATTCGTTCATGGCTGGATGCGGTTGGGGGTGACGCGCCTGCCGTCGCGCAGGTCGGCGGGCGAGAGGACGACCCATTCGCCGGGCCGCAGACCGTCGGCGATGCGGACGTGTCCGTCGCGGGTTTCTTCGGTGGCGGTGACGGCGCGCTTATTCACGCGCTTGGATTCGGGATCGCAGACCCACACCGCGCCGTCTGTTAGAGAGTTTTGTGGAATCCAGGTGGCGAGAGATGACGCGGCACGGGCGGGTGATGACGGGCTTTGCGTTTCCAGAAACTCGACGCGGCAGAGCATTTCCGGACGCAACTGGTCCGCGGGATCGATGATGCTCACCTTGGCCTGCAAGGTGTTCCGCTGGAGGTCCGCCTCGCCGGTGATGTGGGTGACCTTGCCTTGGAAAACGGTGTCGGGCAACAGCGAGCAGTGAATGCGCGCGGGCTGGCCGACATGCAAACCGGCGGCATCGGCGAGTGGGACATCGACGCGCACCTGCAACTCGCCGGGACGATAGAGGATGGCGACGGTCGCACTGTCGGGGTCGTCCATGGCGAGCATCTTCTTCTGCCCCGGAGCGGCGAGCAGGCGCAGGATGCGGCCGTCGGTGGGCGACGCGATCTCGGTGCGGCTGAGAGCGAGTGCCGCTTGCTCGACTTCGACGGCGGCGGTTTCGACTTCACCGCGTTTCACTTCCGTTTCCGCGTGCAGGCGGTCGATTTCCGCGCGCATTTGATCGACGGCAGCGGCGGCGGCTTCGGTTCGGGCGATTTCTCGATCGTAGCCGAGTTTGGCGGAGATCACGTCGGTATCCGGCACGGTGCCCTTGGGCAGGCGTTCCATGCGGACGGCCTGGTCTTCGGCTTCCGCGCGCCCGGCTCTGGCGGCGGCCAGTTCGGCTGTCAGGCCGACAACTTTCTTTTCGGTAGCGGCGATGGTGGAGAGATGGGCGTTCAGGGCGGCTTGCAGCGTCCGGTGCTTGTGTTCGGCGGCGGTGTGGGCGAGCCGGGTGTCGTCGGCGATGAGCGTGGCGAGAAGCTGGCCTTGTTTGACCGGATCGCCGGGCAGCACATGCACCTTGTCCACCACGCCATCGATCAGAGCGGTGGCCTTGATCGGCAGAGGCGCGGGTTCGATCCAGCCGCTGGCTTGGAACAGGGCCGCACCGTCGGTGGACACCGGGTTTGAGGCCGGGTTTTGGGCATCCGCCGTGGTCGCGAGAACGGGTGCCACATCGACATTCGGTGCCGGCAGGAGCCGGTCGCCGAACAGAATCAGGAACAGGATGCAGAATCCCGACAGGATTCCCGCGGGAATCGCCCAGGCGGGCAGCCGTTTGGCCGGCGCGTCTGGCTTCTTCGCGCGCGAAGTGAGTGTTTGAAGAGTTGTTAGGGATTTCACGTTTTGGAACGAATGGATTTAGACACCCCTCAGGCGAAGGGATTGTGCGTCGCGTGAAAACGCGGCGCATGACGCTTGCAGGGCAGGCGCCTCAAAGTCTCCAGACGTTCAACACGGCCAGGCGGGCCGCGGGCGGACCGATTCCGGTCCGTGGTCGCGCATGCCAGGGTGGCGGCGCGATGGATTCAGGGATGCGGGGCGGTTCCGCGATGATGGACGCGATGGCATAGCCGACAAATGCCGGGGTTTCGAAATTCCCTCCCGGCATGGGCGCATCCGGGAGGGTCTTCAGGTCCGCACAACAATCCTGACGGCCGGTGGTGCAGGTGTTGCAGCAATCCTCGGATCGTTCCGAGGGGTCGAGCAAACAGACACGCGCCGGCATGGCTGCCGCGGGAAGCAGGATCCCGAAACAGATCGCGAGAATGGTGGCCATCAATTTGCGCATCTCCGGAAATGATTACTTCGATAAGAGCCGTGCGGCAAGGGCATATTCCGGCGCAGGCATGGAGTGGCGGCTTGGAGCCGCCATGGTTCGCATGGGCGGCTTTCGAGCCGCCCGTTTGCGGCTGGAAAGCCGCGAATGCGATTCATGGCTCCCCGGAGGGAGCCACTCCGAGCATCCTGCTTATGAAGGGGGATTCGCCGTGGAGCCACTCGCCGGTTTTCAATTTCGCCTTGTGCGGATTGTTGCGGATGTAACGAGCGCAGTTGGCGAAGTGATCCCAATCGCGGATCATGCGGTCGAAATAGCTTTTCTGCCAGATGGTGCCGGTCCGGTTTGTGCGTTCGTTGATTCGCCGCGCGCTGAATCCCTTCCACGAGTGCATGAGTGAGGCGAGGGAATGATCGCCAAGCTGGGTGAACATCACATGCACGTGGTTGGGCATGACCACCCAGGCGTGGAGCAAGGAACGCTCTCCCTCGAAGTGGCGCAAGGCTTCGGCGACGATGGCCGCGTTTTCCGGACTCTTGAGCAGGCAGGATCCGTATCCGCGATCCAGCCAGCGTTCGAAGCGCTTGGAAAAGCGCCGGTGGTTCTCGCGTTCGATTTCCGCAGGCCATGGGCGCTCGGGCTGCGCGGCGAGCCATTCGCGTTTCTGCCGGGCGAATTCCGCCAGCGGTTCGGCGGGCACGGCATCCGCCAGCCGGAAAGTGGCAAAATAGGTGGCTCCGGGTTGCTCGAGGTGCGGGACGCGGTTGCTGGTTCTGTGCGAGACGCGGGCGGGATCGTAGAAGCGGAACGGGGGATTCATGCTCGCGTTGTATGTTCATATGAACGTTTGGCAAGCATGGAGTGGAGTGGCGGTTTGCAACCGCCATGGTTCGCATGGGCGGCTTTCGAGCCGCCCGATTGCGGCTGGAAAGCCGCTTCTGCGATTCATGGCTGCCAGTAGGCAGCCACTCCTTTCAATGCAGGTGCAGCTCGAAGCGCTCGGCGACGGCTTTGGCGTCGGGGGCTGTTTTGATCGTGAGGATCATCGGGATGTGGGCGCCGGCGGGCAGGGGTTTGTCGGAGATGAGGACCTTGGCATCGGCGTCCTTGCCCTTGGTGAAGCTGAGCTTGGTCGGTGCGGAACGTTCGCCGGCGATACCGGTGATGCTTTGTTCGCCGAGCGCTACGGCCTTGTTTTCCTCGTCGAGAAACATGATGCGGGCCTTGCGTTCCTTGTCCACGGTGACTTCGAAGGAGAAGCCGGCCTTGGACGTGACGACGTGGCCGCCGTTGGGGCCTTGGGTCACATGCTCTTCGTGCTCGTGGTCGTGATCATGATCGTCCGCGGCGAATGCGAGCGGGCTGGAGAACAGGGCGAGCAGGATGGTGGTGGTCAGTTTCAGTTTGGTTTTCATGGTTGTTGGTTTGGTGTTGAGGTGAGAGAATTCAATGGGTGGCGGGCGCGTTGAGCGAGAGCGCCTTCAGGGCCGCCTTTTTGCCGAAGAGGCGGAACACGGCCGGCGTGACGGCGAAGTCGAGCAGGGTGGAGGTGACCAGTCCGCCGACGATGCAGACAGCGACCGGGCTGATGATTTCCTTGCCGGGATCGCCCATGGCGATGACGAAGGGGACCAGTGCGATGCCGGCGGAGAGCGCGGTCATGGTGACGGGCAGGAAGCGTTCGAGCGTGCCGCGCTCGATCATGGCATGGGTGAATCCCTCGCCTTCGTGTTTCATGAGGTGAAGGTAGTGGGAGATCATCATGATGCCGTTGCGCGCGGCGACGCCGCCGACGGCGATGAAGCCGACGAGAGTGGCGATGTTGATGTTGTCGGCCAACAGCCAGGTGAGGGCGAGGCTGCCCATCAGGGCGAGCGGCAGGTTGAGCAGCACCTGGCCGGCGAGGATGAGACTGCGAAAATACGACCACAGTAGTAACACAATCACCACCAACACCCCGGCGAAGAGGATCGCGATGCGTCTCGCCGCGGCCTGCTGGGCCTGGAAATCGCCTTCGTAGCTGATGAACACGCCCTCGGGAAGCGGCACGCTGCTGCGGACCTTATCCTCCAACTGTTTCACCAGCGTGCCGACATCGCGGGCGGTCGGTTTGATGGAAACGACATATCTCCGCTGGGTGTTCTCGCGATAGACCGAACTCGGGCCGGTGGCCTCGCGCACGTCGGCGACGAGATGCAGCAGGATGTGATCGCCGGTGACGGTGTGGATCGGCAGTTTGCGGATCGTTTCGGCGTCGCCGCGCCATTCCTCCGGCAGGCGGATGGCGAGGTCGATGGTGCGTTGGTTTTCGCGAAGCTGGGATATGATCGAGCCGCCCAACAGCGTGGAAAGTTCGGCATTCAGCTCGCCGGGGGAAACGCCGTGGGCGAGCGCGCGCTCGCGGTCGACTTCGATGCGGAGCTGCGGGATCTGCGCCTGCATGTCGAGCTTGGCGTCCTCGAGGCCGGGGATGGTCCGGGCTACTTCCTGAACCCGCGCGCCGATGGCGGTGATGGTTTGCAGATCCGGTCCGAAGATCTTGACCGCAACCGGCGCGGTGACGCCGCTGAGCAGGTGGCTGATGCGGTGGGAGAGCGGACCGGAGATGATACTGAAGGTGCCGGGCACGGTCTTGATGCGGGTGCGGATATCCTCGAGCACTTCCTTGAGCGGGCGGTCGCCGGCGTCCTTCTTGAAGTCGATGTCGAACTCGACGTTGTTGACGGGCACGACGTGGTCGCTGCGTTCGGCGCGGCCGATGCGGCGGCCGATGTGTTTCACCTCGGGCACCTGACGGATCTGGTCCTCGACGGACTTGGCGATGAGTTGCATTTCCGCGAGCGAGGTTCCGGGCGCGGCACCGGTGGTGACGACAGCGGTTTCCTCGTGGAAGGCGGGCAGGAAGTCCTTGCCCATCTGCGGGTAGAGCATGAGGGCTGCGGCGAGCATCATGGAGACGACGGCCAACACGATCGCCGGTTGCCGCAGGCTGAGGCGCAGGATGGTGTTTTTGAGCAGCCACTTGAGGAAACGGACAAAGCGGTTGTCGGTGTGGGCGTGCGGATCGTCCTTCGGTTTCGTCCGCAGAACCAGCGAGCAGAGGACCGGAATCGCTGTTAAGGAAACCACGAAAGACGCGATCATGCTGATGA
This sequence comes from Luteolibacter sp., assembly GCA_041686775.1. Lineage (GTDB taxonomy): Bacteria > Verrucomicrobiota > Verrucomicrobiia > Verrucomicrobiales > Akkermansiaceae > Luteolibacter. Next base: position 541,261 of record JAWLDG010000001.1, read on the forward strand.
TGGTGGCGATGGCGATGGGGGCGAAGAGCTTGCCCTCGACGCCGGTGAGACCGAGCAACGGGATGAAGACGAGGACGATCAACACGGTGGCGTAGAAGATCGAGTTGCGCACCTCGCCGGAGGCGAGCGCGATGACTTCTAGCTTGGGCAGCGGCTCCTTGAGGCGGGCGTTTTCGCGCAGGCGGCGGAAGACGTTTTCGACATCGACGATGGCGTCATCGACCACCATGCCGATGGCCACGGCGAGGCCGCCGAGCGTCATGCTGTTCACGCTCAGGTCGAACCACTTGAAGGTGAGCAGCGTGACCGCGAAGCTGAGCGGCATCGCCATCAGGGTGATGAAGGTGGTGCGCAGGCTCATCAGGAAGAGCAGCAGCACCACGGTGACCATCACCGCGCCTTCGATGATCGCTTTTTTCAAATTGCCCACCGCGCTGTCGATGAAGTCGCGCTGGCGGAACAACACGGTGGCTTCGACGCCGTCGGGTAATGAAGGAGCCAGTTCGGTGATCGCGGCCTCGATTTTTTCTGTCAACTCGACGGTATCGAAACCCGGCGATTTCACCACGCTCATGATCACGCCCGGGTCGCCGTTCACTGCGGCGTCGCCGCGCATCGGCTCGGTGTCCCAGACGACCCTGGCGACATCGGAGATCGCGATCGGGCGGCCGTTCGACATCTTGATGATGGTTTTGGCGATGTCGTCGAGATCGACGGTCATGGCGAGGTTGCGGACCATGACTTCCTGCGGGCCGGTTTCGATGAAGCCGCCGGTGGTGTTGGTGGCGGCCTCCCGGACGGCTTGCACGAGTTCCTCGATGGTCACGCCGTTGGCCTGCATGCGCCAGGGGTCGGGCTGGACCTGGGCCTGCTTGACGCCACCGCCCATGTTGAGCACCTCGGCGACGCCGGGAATGGCCTGGAGACGCATGCGGATGGTCCAATCGGCCACCGTGCGCACGTCCATCGGCGCGGTTTGTCCGTCGGTGCTTTTCACCCCGATGAGCAACACCTCGCCCATCAGCGAGGCGACCGGCGTGAGATAGGGTTGCACGCCCTCCGGCAGCGACTCGCGGGCGACTTGCAGGCGTTCCTGCACGAACTGGCGGGCGAGATAGATGTCAGTGCCCCACTCGAACTCGACGAAGGTGAGCGAGAGCGCGATGTCGGAGGTCGAGCGCAGGCGGGTGAGGCCGTTGACGCCCATCAGCGCGTATTCGATCGGCTGGGAGACCAGTGCCTCGACCTCCTCCGGCGCGAGTCCGGGAGCTTCTGTTAGAATGGTGACGGTTGGCTTGGTGAGGTCCGGCAGCACCTCGACGGGCAGCTCGCGTCCGGTTTTGAAACCGAGGACGAGGATGAGCAGCGAGGCGAAGAGGACGATCGCGCGGTTCCGGAGCGACCAGCGGATGAGATGGTTCAGCATCGACTCAGGAAAGTTCGGTGGTTTCGTCGGCGGGCTGGCGGTGGCGCAGCGAAGTGATTGCTAACAGAACAGCGAGAATGCCGGTGGCGGCCATGAAGAAGATTTCGCGCAGGCCGGGGCCGTGGTGGTCGTGGTCGTGACCTCCTGCTGCTTCGGCGGCGGCTTTCTGATCGGCGGTCATTTCCGATCCGTCCTCGTTGTGCTCGTGGCCGTGGGCGGCATCGAGCGCTTCCTTGAGCGAGGGGCCGCCGCCGGCACCGGCGAAACCGAGCGAGTAGGAACCGCGGGTGACCACCTCGTCGCCGGGGAAAAGGCCATCGAGTATCTCGACGCGCTCGTCGTTGGACAGCCCAGTCCGCACGCTCACGCGGTCGAAGGCGTGGGGGATGGTCATGTGTTTCACATAGACGTGGCGGTTGGCGGGTCCGCCATGCACGGCTTCGCGCGGCACGCTGAGGACGTTCTCGCGTTTTTCCATGACAATCGAGCACTCGGCGTTCATGCCGGGCCGGAGTTGGTTGTCGGGATTGTCGATGGTGAAGATGACGCCGGCGGTGTTGAGGTCGGCGCTTTCGCCACTCTCCGAACGTGTGGAAACATCCTGGCCGAGCGCGCAGGCGGGATCGGGGCAGGGGCAGGCGGCGAACTTGAGCAGCGTGGCGATGTATTGCTTGTTCGGCCGGATCGGGAAACGGACCTTTGCCTGCGTGCCCTGGCGGATCTTCCCGGCGATCGCCTGCGGCACGGTGGCGATCAGATAGATGGTTTTGAGGTCGGCGAATTCGGCGAGTCGGTCGCTGGGTTCCACTGGCGCGCCGAGCGAGGTGTTCACCGAGATGACCGTGCCATCGGCCGGTGCGGTGAGCCAGACGGTCGGCGGCGGGTCGCCGGGCTGGCGGCTCTCTAACAGAACTAGTTTCTCGCCCTTGGTGACATAACTTCCGATGACGAGGTTGGTTTCGGCGACGCGGCCGGGAATGCGGCTGCTGAGCACCGAGCGGTTTTCCGGGATCGCCTCGGTGCGGCCGAGCGCGAAGTTGGTGAGTTCGAAGTCGGCTTCCTCAACGACCACGGTTTCGAGACCGAGGTTTCTGACGCCCTGCTCGGTGAGGATCACAGGCTCGACCGCGACCGCGGCGGAAATGTCATGGATAATGAGTATGGCGGCGAAAAGCGCGACGAGGGAGCGGGTTTTCATCCATGGAGTGGCGCTTTGGAAGCGCCATGAGTCGCAGTGGCGGCTTGAAGCCGCCTGTGCGTCGCATGGCTGCCGGGAGGCAGCCACTCCATTGGCGGTGAGAAGACGAATGAATGATTTCATATGATGGAGGAAGTGATGGATATCATTGTCCGCCCAAGGCCGCTTCGTAGCGGATGCGGGCGAGGTGGAACTCGCGCAGCGCGTCGAGTTTGGCGGCGGCGAGTTGCAGGTTTTTCTCGCGGGCGCGCAGTACGCTTTGGATGTCGCCCTGGCCGTTGCGGTAGGCGGTTTCCGCGAGGGTGGTTTGCGCGTCGGCGAGCGGGAGCAGCGTGTCGTCGATTTCGGTGACGAGGCGAAGCCACTCGTTCATTTCGGCGCGGGCGGCCTCGGCTTCGAGCCGGATGCCGCGGCCGAGGGCGACGACTTCCATTTCCCTGCGCTGCTGACGGGCCTCGGCCTCCTGGATCGCGCCTTCGTTCTTGTTCCAGAACGGCAGCGCGAATTTGAAACGCAGGCCGATGATCGCCTCGTTCTCGAAGCCCTCGGGTGCGTCCTCGGTGCGCTCGGCGGCGGCGAACAGGCCGCCCTCCACATCGTCATAGCGGCGTGCCTGTTCGAGCGAGACGGTGGTGGCCGCGGCTTGTGCGCTGAGCGTGGCAGCCTGGTAATCCGGGCGCTTTGCGGGATCGACAGCGACGGCGGGCAGCACCGGTGCGGCGAGCATGCCGCTGATTTGCAGGGCCTCGCCGGCGCGCATTCCGAGCAGCGGTTTCAGTTCACCGGCGAGCGCGACTTCGCTTGCGTCGAGTTGGCGGAGTTCGGTGGTCAGGCTGGCGGCCTCAATGCGGGCCTGGCCGGCATCGATCGGCGAGCCCTCGCCCTTGGCGGCGGTTTCTGATAGGAAATCGGCGAACTCTTTCGCCACAACGCTTTGTTCGCGCAGCAAGTCGCGGCGCTGGCGGGCGGCGAGCACTTTGACGAGCAAACCGCGGGCTTTGGCGATGAGTTGGCGCTCGACCTCGCGCACTTCCGCCTCGGCGGCCTTGAGTTCGGTCAGGGAGATTCCCTTTTCGATCCGCAACCGGTCGGTGACTGGAAAACGCTGGGAAAAGCCGATCTCGAAACGCCCCTCGCGGAAGCGTGAGTTGTGCTCGAGACCGAGTTCCAGCTCGGGGTTGTCGAGGCGGCCGGCTTGGGTCATGCGGCCGACGGCTTCGCGAATGCGAAGTCGCGCGGCGGCGAGGTCGGGGTTTTGGGAGCGGACGCGGTCGGCGATGTTGCCTGGCGTGACGACCACGGCGGGTTCCGCGGCGAGCGGATGAAACGAGAGGGCGCAGGCCATCAAGGTGATGAACGGGAGTCTGGACATGATATCTGGAAATGGACCTTCCACACGTCGTGGAAAGGGGTGCTTGGAAAGCGATGAGGTGATCGTTCACCGGCGGCGCGGATTACGCGAGATGCCGGGCGGAAACGCCGCGCCATCCGGGCACGACGGAGCGTCAAAGCGGGACGCTCAGATCAATGGCGGTTTGTTCATTTCCATCACCGGCCCGTCGGGTGCGCGGAGATGGTGCCAGTCGCATTTCAACGAAACGGCATGCGGCGGAGCGAGCCGGTATTCGCAGTCTCCGAAAATGGACAACTGCATGCTGTGGACGCAGTTTCCGTGATGATGATGATGCTCGCCGCAATCGGGTGGGCAGTTTTCATCGCCGGAGGAGACATCGTTGTCGTGGCAATCATGATGTGAGTGCTCGTGACCGGCATCGTGATCGTGGCAATGTTCCAAAGACGAGACCGGGCAGATCAGAACATCGGACACCACCCGCCCGAACAGACCCATCTGGATCAGCAGGCTGAGGGTGATGACGATGACGGCACGCATGCGGAAGCTTCGACTCACTAACTTCGTGAAGAACTGCCCGCAAGAGGTTTATTCCGGCAAATTTAACCAAGTCACCGGCGTTTGAGCGGCCACGGGGCGACGTTGGAGTGCGCGGCCCACTTGCGATACAGCGACTCCATCTCGCGGACCTTTTCCGGCATTTCCGCGGCGAGGTTGAGGGATTCGGTGCGGTCCACCGCGGTGTCGTAAAGCGACCATGGTTGCTTGTGGCGGGCGAGCAGTGCCCAGGTGCCGAGACGCACGCCGCGATTGCCCATGTGCTCGAAGAACAGCGCGCGTTCCGGCAGTGCCTCACCGCGGAAGGCGGGCAGCAGCGAGACACCCTCCGGCGGCAGGACGTTCACGTCCCTGCGTTTTTCGGGATACACGGCTCCGGCGGCTTCGATGAGCGTGGGCATGAGGTCGATGACGTGGCCGGGATCGTGTCGCAATTCGCCGCGCGCCTCGATGCCCTTCGGCCAGTGAACGACCAGCGGGGTCCCCGCTCCTCCCTCATACGCATCCGTCTTGTAATGACGGAATGGCGCGTTGGTGGCGTTGGCCCACTCGGGACCGAACGAGGCGTAGGTGTCGGGCGGCCCCGGCATGATATCCGGCGTGGTGCCGCCACGCGGAAACTCGCCGTGACGGCCGCTTTTTCCCTGGATCACTTCGCGGCTCGCTCCGTTGTCGGATAGAAACATGACCAGCGTATTGTCGAAGCGGCCGGTTTCGCGGAGCGAGTCCATCACCCTGCCGATGGCGCGGTCCATCATTGCCATCATGGCCGCATGCGTGGCCATGCGGCGGATTTCCCATTCCTTGTGCGCCGCGTCCTCCCATGCGGGAATTCCGGCCCCGCGCGCGCTGAGCGGGCAGCCTTCGGGCAGGATGCCGGCATCGAGCATGCGTTTGTGCCGCTGGCGGCGCATCTCATCCCAGCCGTCACGGTAGGTGCCGAGGTGCTTCGCGATTTCCTCCTCCGGCGCGTGCAGCGGCCAGTGCGGCGCGGTGTAGGCGAGATAGAGGAACAAGGGCTGTCCCTCCCTGGCCTCGCGGATATAACTGGCGGCCTGGTCGCTGATCGCGTCGGTGAAATAATAACTCCCGTCCTTTTCCGGCGGATCGAGCGGCTGGTTGTCGCGCATCAGGGAAACCGGCGAGAAATAGTTTCCGCCACCTGCGAGTGTGCCGTAGAAGCGGTCGAACCCGCGTTGGATCGGCCAGGTTTCGCGGTCCTGAGGACCCTTGGCTTTTTCATTGTAGGGGTTCGGAGTGACATGCCACTTGCCGGTCATGAATGTCTGATAGCCCGCGCCGCGCAGGACTTCGGCGAGCGTCACGGTGTGATCGCCCAGGCGTCCGCGGTAGCCGGGCAGGCCGGAATCATCGACCATCAACCCGATCCCGGCCTGGTGCGGATAAAGGCCGGTTAGCAGGCTGGCACGCGTGGGACAGCAGCGCGCCGTGTTGTAGAAGCGGGTGAAACGCAGTCCGTTTTCCGCCAAGCCGTCGAGCACCGGAGTGGGGATTTCACTGCCGTAGCAACCGATGTCCGAGTAGCCCATGTCATCCGCCATGATGATCACGATGTCCGGCTTCGGCGCGGGAGTGGCGGAAAAAACCGGGCCGCACAGGCCGAGACATGCCGCAAGGTGACGGACGAGGCGGGAAACAAGCGTCGGATTCATGAAGGAAGGCTACGCGCGCGTGACGCGGCGTTTTTCGGAGGAAGCGCGCAGCATCCGGGCTTGCATGGGGGCGGTCTTTGTCAATCCTTCGCGCCGCTATGAGCCGACTCGAAGGAAAAGTACTGGTCGCCCAAGGTGGCGGCCCCACCCATGTGATCAACCAGAGCGTCGTGGGCGTGGCCCTCGAGGCCCGCAAATTCACCCAGGTCACCTCGATCTACGGCGCCGTCCACGGCGTGCGCGGCATCATCGATGAGGAATTCGTGGATCTCACCCGCGAAACCACCCACAACCTCGAACAAGTGGCCGACACTCCCTCGTCCGGGCTGCTTTCCACCCGCGACAAACCGAACGAGGAATACTGCGCGCGCATGTTCAAGGTGATGCAGGCGCACGACATCCGCTATTTCTTCTACGTCGGCGGCAATGATTCGTCCGACACCGTGCGCATCGTCAACGAGCAGGCCAAGGCGGCCGATTACGAACTGCGCGCGATTCACATCCCCAAGACCATCGACAACGACCTGATGGAAAACGACCACTGCCCGGGCTACGGCTCCGCCGCCCGCTACGTGGCGCAGGCGTTCATGGGCGTGAATCTCGACAACCGCGCGCTCAAGGGCGTTTACATCGGTGTCGTGATGGGCCGCCACGCCGGTTTCCTTACTGCCGCCTCGGCAATCGCCCGCAAATACACCGATGAGGGCCCGCACCTCGTCTATCTGCCCGAGCGCGCGTTCGACACCGACAAGTTCCTCGCCGATGTGGACCGGACATTCTCGAAATACGGCATGTGCACCATCGCCGTTTCCGAGGGTGTATCCGACAAGGACCACGTGCCGATGATCACCAAGCTGATGGGCGTGGAGGAGCGCGACGCGCACGGCAACGTGCAGCTCTCCGGCACCGGCGCGCTCGGTGACCTGCTTTCCGACACCGTGAAAAAAGGACTCGGCCTCAAGCGCGTGCGTTCCGACACCTTCGGATACCTGCAGCGTTCGTTCATCGGTTGCCGCTCGGACCGCGACGCCCGCGAGGCGCGCGAGGTGGGCGAAAAGGCGGTGCAGTTCGCGATGTGGGACAACGTGGACGGCTCGGTGGCCATCCGCCGTCCGGTGCTCGACTACGGCGTGGATTACGAACTGGTGCCGCTCGAAAACGTGGCCGGCAAAACGCGCCACATGCCCGACGAATTCATCAACGCCGAGGGCAACGGCGTGACCCAGGCGTTCCACGCCTACTGCCGCCCGCTGCTCGGCTCCGGCCTCGCGGAACCCCACCGCATCCGTGCCCCGCGCGTGCCGAAGATCCTGCACAGTTGAAACAGGATAGCGCGGGCGTCTCGCCCGCTTCAGGCTATCCAATCATTCATAAAAGAGCGCGGACGATGAAGTCCGCGCTCTTTTCGTATCGATTGAAATCCGCGGTCCGGTCCCGCAGCCATCATGACCGGACTCTTTCTGAAAAATGTCTCAGGTGAGACATTTTTTCGGCAAATGGTTCAGCATGAGTGGATTGGTGAAATCCGTGGAGGTGCTTCGAACCGATGCGGGGGGGACGCCCACACTTCCCTGTATTACGGCGTGGCGGCGGCCTGTTCGGCGCGGGTCTCGGTGGCGAGGACGTCCTCGCGCAGGTCTTTACCCTTGCGGCGGCTCCACCAGAGCACGATCGGTGCGGCGACGAAGATCGACGAGTAGGTGCCGATGACGAGGCCGACGAGGATGGTTGTCGAGAAATCGCGCAGCGCGGACCCGCCGTAGGCGGCGAGGATGGCGACGGTGACGATGGTGGTGAGCGAGGTGAGCAAGGTGCGCGAGAGGGTGGCGTTGATCGCCTCGTTCATGATCGCCTTGGTCGAGCCGGTGCGGATGAGCAGGGTCTCGCGGATGCGGTCGAAGACGATGATGGTGTCGTTCACCGAGTAACCGGCGATGGTGAGGATGGCACCGACGTGGATGAGCGAGAGTTCCGCGCCGAGCAGGACCACCATGCCGATGGCGATGGTGACGTCGTGCAGCAGGGCGACGAACGCGCCGATGGCGAAGGAGAACTCGAAGCGGGCGGTGACGTAGATCAGAATGCCGATCAGGCCGACGGCCAGCGCGATGAGCGATTCCCGGAGGAAGGTGCCGCCGATGAGCGCGGAGACTTCCTCCTTGCTGGCGTCGATCAGCCAGTTGCCCTCGCTATCGGCTGGGGTTCCCGGTTTTTTCTCGCCGAGCACGGGGATGGCCTCGCGCAGTTTGGTGGTGATTTGTTCGGCATCGCGGGTATCGCAGCGGACGGTGAGCAGCATGCCGCTGGCCGGGTTGGTCTGCTCCTGCGGGTAGGCGGCCTTGGATAGGGTGAGGGTGCTGAGCGCATTCTCGACGTCCTTGAGCGGGATTTCGATTTCCTTGCCGAGCTGGAACTGGATGAGCGTGCCGCCGGTGAAATCGATGCCGAAGGCCCTTTCCTGCTTGATGCCGAAGGAGGCGAGGGCGAGCACGAAGAGAGCCAGCGAGACCACGGCGCAGATGCGGCGCTTGCCGAGGAAGTCGAAATTGGTGGCGCGGATCAGGTTGAGGAACGAGACGCTGCGCAGCAGGTTTAAATCCATCAGCCAGCGGAACAGCACACGGGTCACCAGGATGGCGGAGAACATCGAAGCCACCAGGCCGATGGTGAGCGTGACGGCGAAGCCCTTGATCGAGCCGCTGCCCAGCCAGAACAGGATGATGGCGGTGATGAGCGAGGTGATGTTCGAATCGAAAATGGCGGAGAACGCCTTGTCGTAGGCGGCGGGCAGCGCGTTTTTGAAGGATTTGCCGTTGGCGATTTCCTCGCGCAGGCGCTCGTAGATCAGCACGTTGGCGTCCACTGCCATACCGATGATCAGGATCATGCCGGCGATGCCGGGCAGCGAGAAAGTGAAGCCGAACATGGCCATTGTGCCGAACAGGATGATGCCGTTGGCCGTCAGGCCCACGAGCGCGACGATGCCGGCGAAGCGGTAGTAGGTGAGCACGAAGATGCAGGTGATGATCAGGCCGGCGAGACCGGCCCACACGCCCTGCTGGACGACCGCCGCGCCGAGGGTGGGGGAAACCGTGCGCTCCTCCTCGACGACCAGCGGGTTTTCGAGCGGGTTCATCAGCGCGTTGGCGAGGTTCTGGACTTCGCCGGGCTCGCGCAGGCCCTCGATGATGAAGTTTTTGCCGAGCGGCACCTGGTTGACCACCGGCGCGCTGATCACCTCGCCATCCAGCACGATGGCAATGCGGTCGCGGCCCGCCTGCATGTTCTTGGTCAGGGCGATCATCTTGTCGGTGCCGTCGCCATTGAGCGTGATGGCCACGGCATCCGCCTGTTGCGGCGAGGGCACGGCGTTGGAGATGTCCGAGCCGCCGAGCGCCATGCGGCGGTTGAGCAGGATCGGGCGGGTGGTTTCAATGCCGTCCTCGTCCTTCTGGGTGTAATTGTAGGCGCGGTAGCCTGGGACGATTTCCTCGCCGTCCATCACTCGTTGGGCGAGCGATTTGCCGTCCGGGCTGGGTTCCTCGCTGCGTGGGCTCACCTCGCGGAGTTCGAGTTTGGCCACTTTTTCGAGTGTCTCGCGGATGCCGGCGGCCACTTCGGGTTCGACGCCCGGCATCTGGACGATAATGCCGTCCTCGCCTTGCTGGGCGATCAGGGCGTCGGCCGTGCCCATGGCGTTGAGGCGTTTTTCGATCACCTTGATCGCTTGGTCCACCTGCTCGCGGGTGATCGGCATCAGCTGGCCGTCATCGCCCTCGCGCGGCTGGATGCGCAGTGAGAAGGACGAACCGCCGACGATGTCGATGCCGCCCTTGAGGCGCTCCTTGAGCGGCGTCATGGCGAGGATGCAGAGCGCGCAGATGCCCAGCGTGAGAGCCGTGCCGACATTCCGTTTCCGGCGCTCCACCTCGGTGGCGAAATACCAGAAAAACAGGATCATCAGGATCAGACCGGCGGCGAACAGGGTGAGCGGGTCTTCGATGATCCCACGGAGCCAGTCCATGACGGGGGCGATGAAGGAAACGGGCGGTAGCATGTCGGTAAGCGGTAAGCGGCGGTCGGAAAGGGTCGGGAGTCAGCAAGGCGGGAAGCCGTTGCTCACTTTTCCACGTCCTTCTTGTGGACGGCGGCGATGGCGGGTTTGTCGAACTCGATCATGGTGCCTTCGGCGACTTTGACGACCACGGTGTGTTCCTTGACGTTGTGGATGATGCCGTGGATGCCGGCGGTGGTGACCACCTTGTCGCCGGCCTGCATGGAGGCGATGCGGGCCTGGAGTTCCTTGCGCTGGCGCTGCTGCGGGCGGATCAGCAGGAAGTAGAACATCACCACCATCAGGACCATCATGACGATGGGGCTGCCGAGCAGGCTGCCGGGCTGTTGAGGCTGGGTCTGGGCCAGCAGGGAGGTGGAGAGGAGCGTGTGGATGGTGGTCATGAGTGGTCCGATTGGGTGTAGCGGCGGATGAAGGAGTCCTTGAATTCCGGGAAATTCCCGGCGGCGATGGCCTCCCGGGCCCCGGCGACGAGGCGGAGGAAGAAATGCAGATTGTGAAAGGAAAGCAAGCGCAGAGCGAGGATTTCCCCGGCCCGGAAAAGGTGGCGCAGATAGGCGCGCGAAAAGCCGGCCACATGGGGGTGGGCGGTTTCGCACAGCGGCCGCGGATCGCGGGCGTGGACGAGGTTCTTGATGTGCAGCGGGCCGTCGAGCGTGAAGGCGACGCCGTGGCGGGCCACGCGGGTGGGCATCACGCAGTCGAACATGTCCACGCCGCGGGCGATCATTTCCAGAATCTGCGGCGGGGTGCCGAGGCCCATTGCGTAGCGCGGCTTGTCCGCCGGTAGGAAGGGGACGGCGTTTTCGATGGCGCGGAACATTTCGTGCTCCGGTTCGCCCACCGAGACGCCGCCGACCGCGTAGCCGTCGAAATCGAGCGCCACGAGTTCGCGGGCGGATTGTTCGCGTAAGTCGGCGTAAACCGAGCCTTGAACGATGCCGAAATGGAGCTGCCGGCCGGGACCCGAGCGGGGTTCGTGGGCCGCCACCCAATCCTTGCAGCGGCGTGCCCAGCGGGTGGTGAGCGCCAGCGACTTGGCGGCGTAGGCTTCATCGCAGGGATAGGGCGGGCATTCGTCGAAGAGCATCGCGATGTCGGATCCGAGCGCGGCCTGGATTTCCATGCTCAATTCGGGCGTGAGCAGCATTTTCGAGCCGTCGAGGTGGTTTTGGAACTTCACGCCCTCCTCGGTGATTTTGCGGAGTTTCGCCAGCGACCATACCTGGAAGCCGCCGGAGTCGGTGAGGAACGGCCGCCGCCAGTTGGCGAATTCATGTAGACCGCCCATCTCGCGGATCAGTTCGTGGCCGGGGCGCAGCCAGAGGTGATAGGTGTTGCCGAGGATGATCTGTGCGCCGAGTTCCTCCAATTCGGCCGGGTGCAGGGTTTTGACCGAGCCCTGCGTGCCTACCGGCATGAAAATCGGCGTCTCGACCGTGCCGTGCGGCAGTTCGAGGCGGCCGGCGCGCGCGGCGCTCAGGGGGTCGGTGGCAAGAACGGTGAAACTCACGTGGGGGCGGGGGAGTTAGGCCGGAAAATCCCTCCGGCCAAGCCGAAACGACCGGCCGAAAAACCGGGTGCCGCGGGAAATCGGAAAAATTTCGAATAAATTTCCACTGGCGCGTCTCGGATGTGAGGGTATTTTCCGCCCGTTCCACTGAAAACCAAACTACCATCTACCAAATACCATGAAACTACTACTCAGCGCGTTCTGCGCCACAATCATCGCCTCCCCGCTCGCCTTCGCCGGTGACTGCAAGAAGAAAGACTGCGACAAGGACGAAACCACCTTGGTCGCCGGCAAGTGCAAGAAGAAGTGCGACGGCGAAAAAGACGAAGCCACCCTCATCGCCGGCAAGTGCAAGAAGAAGTGTGACGGCGATAAAGACGAAGCCACTCTGATCGCCGGCAAGTGCAAGAAGAAGTGCGACGGTGAAAAAGACGAAGCCACCCTCATCGTCGGCAAGTGCAAGAAGGAGTGCGACGGCGACAAGGATGAAGCCACTCTGATCGCCGGCAAGTGCAAGAAGGAGTGCGACGGCGAAAAAGACGAAGCCACTCTCCTCGCTGGCAAGTGCAAGAAGGAGTGCGACGGTGAAAAGGACGAAGCCACTCTCCTCGCTGGCAAGTGCAAGAAGGAGTGCGACGGTGAAAAAGACGAAGCCACCCTGCTCGCTGGCAAGTGCAAGAAGAAGTGCGATGGCGAAAAGGACGAAGCGACTCTCGTCTGATCCCGCGTTTTCCCAATTCAATCTTCACGAAAAGCCGTCGGCCGATGCCGACGGCTTTTTTGTGCTCTCGCAGCCAGAGAAAAAGGCGGTCCGCTCGATCATCCTCGGGGAAAACCCAAAAACCCGCGAGGCATCTCAGGCGGACCGCCTTGTCTTGCGACGCCGCGAATCAAGCACATCCCGCGCTCCGGTCCACGCGTGTAATGCGAACAATCCGTCACATGAGCGGTGTGGCGACAAGGTGATAAAATTTTCCGTGTCATCCCGGTTGCTTCGTGCTTCTCATCGGCACGTGAGCAAGTGGCATGACGGACAGGTTCGGATGGCTCCCTCGCTGTTGGCGGCGGATTTTTCCAAGCTGGGAGACGAGATCCACCGGGCGATGCAGGCGGGTGCGGATTGGCTGCACCTCGATGTGATGGACGGCCACTTCGTGGACAACATCTCGTTCGGCCCCGCGGTGGTCGCCATGGCCGATGCGGCGAGCGATGTTTTCCTCGATGTGCACCTGATGATTTCCCGGCCGGACCACTATCTGCCGCGCTTCATCGAGGCCGGCGCGGATCTGGTGACGGTGCACATCGAAGCCGCCCACGACGTGACCGAAACCCTGCAGCGCATCCGCGACGCGGGCCTGCGCGCCGGGCTGGCCCTCAATCCCGAGACGCCGCTGGCCGCGGTGGAGCCGCATTTTGGCGCGATCGACCTGCTGCTCTGCATGACCGTGGTGCCGGGCTTCGGCGGGCAGGCGTTCATGCCGGAGGTGCTCGAAAAAATCGAGGACGCCGCCAAGCTGAGGGAAAAACACGGTTACGATTTCCTGATCGAGGTCGATGGTGGGATCGACACCCACAGCGCCGCCTCCTGCCGCGCGGCCGGTGCCGACGTGATGGTGGCCGGCTCCTCCACCTTCCGCGCCCCGGACATGGCTGCCGCGATCCGGGCGATCCGCGGGGAGTGAAATCTAACCGACGATTTCCACTGGCGCGTCGGGAAGGGCGTTGAGGAAGGACTTGCCGTAGCGTTTGGTTAGAATCCGGTTGTCGAGGATGCAGACCAGGCCGTGGTCCTTCGAGGTGCGGATCAGGCGGCCGACGCCCTGGCGCAGTTTGAGGATCGCCTCGGGCACCGAGTAGTCCATGAACGGATTGCCGCCGGCGGCCTGGATCGCCTCCAGTCGCGAGGCGGTCAGCGGATGGTCGGGCACGGCGAAGGGCAGGCGGGTGACGATCACGTTGGAGAGCGCCTCGCCCGGCACGTCCACGCCGGTCCAAAAGCTGTCGGTGCCGAAGAGCACGCTGTGGATGTCCTTGCGGAACTCCTCGATCATCCGGTGGCGTGGCATGCCGTCGCCCTGGATCAACAGCCGCCAGCCTTGTTTCTTGAAAAACGATTCGAGTCGCTCGGCCGCGTCGCGCATCGTGCGGTAGCTGGTGAAGAGCACGAACGCGCGGCCGTCGCTTTCGGACACCGCGGCGCGGATGCCTTCGGCGAGCGCTTCGTCGTATTTCGGCGTGCCGGGATCGGGCACCGACTTGTGGATGCGCACGCGCATTTGTTTCCGGTAGTTGAACGGACTGCCGATGCACAGCGCCCGCGCGCTTTCCGCGCCGACGCGGCCGCGGAAGTAGCCGAGCTGCGGATCGCCCACGCCGAGCGTGGCGCTTGTCAGGACGATCGTTTTCCGCGACGCGAAAAGCAGCGGGCGGAGGCGGTCGGCCACGTTCACCGGCGCGGCGTGCAGGCTGAACTGCGTTTCCTCGCGGCCGCCCTTCTGCACCCAATAAACGCTGTCGTCCTCGGTCTGGTCGAGAAACGCGGTCACTTCCGCGTGCGTTTCGCGCAGGCGCCGCGAGGCGTCCTGCAACTCGGAGCGGGTGCCCTCGTGTTCGACGTCCTCGGCCAGCGCGTCGATTTCGCGCCACAGCTCGCGCAGCGGTTCCGCCAGCGTGTTGCCGACGATTTCCGGCTGCCGCACGCGGAATTCCTTGGAGAAATTCCCGAACTTCGCCATGCCGCCGACCTCGTGGAAAAACTCCTCGGATGCCATCAGCGTGCGTTCCACCGCAGTGAGCGCGGAGGCCTTGCGGAACGACTTCAGCAGGCCCTTGCGCGTCCGCGGATGATAGAGGCGCTGGAGGTCGAATCGCAGTCCGCTCTGCGAAACGCGGATGCCGAGCTGCACCGCGGCGACCTGCTCGATGGTGTGTGCCTCGTCGAGCACGGCAAAGTCGTTCGGAAACAGGAAGCCGCTGGTTTTTCTCGGCGCGTCCTCGTCATCGTCAGCGAATTCTTCGGTGTTGAGCAGCGCGAAGAACAAGGTGTGGTTCACCACCACCAGCTTCGCGTCGGCGGCGGCCTTGCGGGCTTCCTGGAAGAAACAATTGCCGCGCGGGCCGCAGGTGCGCGCCGAACACAGGTGCGCCTCGCTGCACACTTGCAGCCACACCTTCATCTGCGGCTGGAAATCGAGGTCGCTGAGCGTGCCGTCGCGCGTCGATTCCGCCCACTTGCGGATTGCGTCCAGCTCCTCGGTTTCCGTGCTGGTGAACAGATCGCCCGATTGCTCCCACGCCCGCCGCAGCCGCTGCGGGCAGAGATAATTGTGCCGGCCCTTGAGCAACACCGCCGGCAGTTCGTCGCCCACCAGTTTTCTAACAATCGGGATGTCTTTTCTGACAAGCTGCTCCTGCAGGTTGATGGTGTGCGTGGAAATCACCCCCTTGCGGCCGGTTTCGAGCGCGAATCGCGCCGCCGGCAGCAGATAGGCCAGCGATTTCCCGACGCCGGTGCCGGCCTCGGCGACCAGCGGCTGCGCGTTCACCAGGGCATCGGCCACCGCCACCGCCAGCTCCTGCTGCTGCGGGCGGAACTCGAAATCGCGCGACTTCGCCAGCAGGCCGCTGGTCGAAAACGCCTCGCCCACCGCATCGCGGAAACCGGGAACCGGCTGGCCTTCGGTGAGTGAGATCATCGCCCGCCCATCGCATCCCACCGCCGCCCCGCTGCCAAGCGGCAAGTCAGCGCAGTTCCCCACACGGCAGCCCACTCGGTGCGATTGACGGAAAAAATGTCTCAGGTGAGACATTTTTCCGTTGGCGGTTGTCGAGGGTGGGTTTGCGGGGGGGGGACGCCGAGATGCACGCTCGACACCCGGGCGGCGCTGCGGCCAATCTGCGCGCGCCTATCCGATGTTGTTGATCCGCCGTATCGCACCGCGTCTGTTGTTGATTTTAGCGCTTGCCGCACTGGGAGCGCTGGCGTGCCTGCTGCTGGTGCCCGCGGAGGCCCGCCAAGTGGAGGATTTCCTGGTGGGTTTCCCGGACGCCGATGCGGCCGCCCACCGTCTGCGGCCGCTGGTGCTCGGTGCGCTGTGTTTCATCCCGGCGCTGATGGCGGTGGTTTACTCATTGGGAAATATCTTCGACCGCTACCTGTTGCGGCAGTTTTTCGGGATTTTCGGTATTTGCCTCAGCGCGCTGTTGCTGATCTGGCTGCTGATCGACCTGACCGACAACATCGGCGACTTCCGTGACTCGCAGAGCGCTCTGGCGACGATGGGCGGATACTACCTCGATTCCCTGCCGGCGGTGCTGCTGCTGCTGCTGCCATACAGCCTGCTGCTGTCGGTGCTTTACGTGCTGGGGAAACTGTCCGGCAACCGGGAAATCGTGGCCTGCATCCAATCCGGCCGCGGAATCCTGCGGCTGACCTTGCCACTGGTTGCGATCGGCGGGCTGTTCACCCTGCTGTGTCTGGGACTGAACTACCACTGGGCTCCTTATGCCGAGGGCGGGAAGGACCGTCTGCTCGACGCGGCGAACGGCGAAGAGGCAACGGTGGCCAGACATGTGATCTACCGCAATCCGGCCTATGGGAGACTGTGGGTGATCGGCGCGTTTCCGCCTGACTACGAGCGCGGAACGGCGCTTCGGGATGTGGAAGTGACCACCACGGATGCGGATCACCGCATTGTCTCGCGGCATCATGCCAGTCATGCGCGGTGGGACCGGGAGAGCCGCCGCTGGACGTTTGAAAACGCCAGCACCGGCACATTCACTCCGGGCGGGCCTCCGGTTTACGAAAAACCGGAGGGCGCTCTGGCGATCGACGGCTGGCCCGAAACGCCATGGCAGCTCATCAAACCCGGCCTCAGTCCGGCGGAACTCGGCGTGCCGGATCTCAATAGCTGGCTCGAGACCCATCGTCACTACCCATCCTCGGCCGATCCCGATCCCTATCTCACGCAATGGCATTACCGCTGGGCGCTGCCCTTCGCCTGTCTGGTCACCGTGCTGCTGGCCACCCCGCTGGCCATCCATTTTTCGCGGCGCGGCGCGGGCGGCAGCGTGTTCATGGCGGTGGTGTTGTCCGCGCTGATGATGCTCACCAGCGGCATCGTTCTGGCCTTCGGCGAGGCGGGGCTCATCCAGCCGGTGGCCGCGGCATGGCTGCCCAATACCGCGTTCGCACTGCTCGCGGTTTATTTGTTCCACCGCCGGCTCAGCGGCCGGCCGATCTATCGCACGCTGCGCAAAGTCTTGCCCGTCGGCGATTGAACACCGACCTTGCCGCCCGCATCCCACCGCCCATGGCCTACGCAGAATCCTGGCACGTCCGTTCCCGCTCGCGCGAATGCGCCGCCACCGAGAAACCGTTCTCGGATGGCGAAATCATCGTCACCGCGCTCTACCCCGATCCCGAGTCGTCCGGCTACCTGCGCCGCGATTACTCGACCGGGGCCTGGGACGCGCTGCCCGATGACGCGGAACAACCGTTTTCGTTCTGGAAAACCACCTATCGCGCGCCGGTCTCCGATGCCGGGGAAGATCCGATGGAAAAACTCAGCGCCGAGGAGTTGCTGCGACGCTTGGTGGACGAGGACGAGGAACACACGGAAAACACCCGCTACATACTCGCCGTGATGCTCGAGCGCCAGAAGCTGCTGCGCGAGACCGATAGCCAGCGCACGCCGAGCGGCATCCTGCGCGTCTATGAGCACCGCAAGACCGGCGAGGTCTTCCTCGTCCGCGATCCCGACATCCCGCTCGATCGGGTGGAGGCGGTGCAGAACGAGGTGACCATTCTGCTGGAAAACAACGGCCGCCTGCCATCGCCGGTGGTGGAGGAACAAGCACCGGCCGAAGTGTCCGAATCACCGGAAGAAACCGCTGCCGAACCACAGGCGGAGGCTCCGCCGGAAAACTGAGACGCGGTATTCAGCGGCGGCATTTTTCCAACAGACCGGCGAGGAATCGCGTGATCTGCGCCAGCGCCTCGGCATGCACCGAGTCGCCGAGCGGCGCGAGGTCTTCGCGGCAATCGGCCAGCATCTCCAACGCGGTGTCCACGGCGCTCTCTATCGCGCCCTCGTATTCCGCGATCCCTAACAGCACCGGAAGGTCGAGCGGCTCCTGGTCGAGGATGCGCTTGTTGAGTTTGATGCGCTGCGCCTCGGTGGCGCTTTCGAGCAGGTTGAGGATCGGCAGGGTGAGCTTGCCCTTGATCAGGTCGGTGCGCAGCGTTTTCCCCACCACTTCCTCGGAGCCGACCAGATCGAGGCAGTCGTCGTAAATCTGATAGGCCGTGCCGAGTTTCATGCCGTAGTCGTAAAGCGTGGACTCGGTTTCCCCATCGAGGCCGGACAACTTGGCCGCGAGACTGGTGGCGGCGGCGAACAACGCGCCGGTCTTCATGCCGATCACCTGGAAATACTCCGCCTTGGTGAAGGTGAGGTCGAAGCGCCGCTGGGTCTGGATGATTTCGCCCTGGCAGACCTCGCGCGCGGCCCTGCCGACCTTGCGGCAGATGTCGATGCTGTCGAAATCCGTGGCCAGCGTGAGCGCGTGCGAGAACAACGCGTCACCGAGCAATACCGAGAGCGAGTTTCCCCACTTGGCGTTGGCGGTGGGCACCATCCGGCGGGTGTTGGCGCCGTCGATGATGTCGTCGTGCACCAGCGTGGCCATGTGGATGAGTTCCATGATCACGCCGAGCTTCAGGTGATCGTCGGTCACGCCGCCGGCCGCGCCGCCGACGAGGATCGACAGCGCCGGACGGATCCGCTTGCCGGACGTGTTGCAGACGTAGGCGACGTAGGGTTCGATGGCGGGATCGAAGCCGCGAACCTGCTCGCGGATCGAAATTTCCACGCGTTCGAGTTCCGGGCGGACGAGTTCGAAGGGAAACAACTCCGAACGGGCGGCGGTAGAGGTCTGGCTGGCCATGGGCGGGTGCCACCAATGTCCACAATCCGCGCCGCCCCGCAACCCGGAACAATCGGAGAATGGAACGCTCCCTTGACAGTCTCCTATGCCTAGCTAACCTAGTCCGCAATGATTCACGCCAACATGCACGAGGCCAAGACCCACCTCTCCAAGCTCGTTCGCGCGGTGACGGAAGAGGGGGAAACCGTCATCCTCCAGCAAAACGGCAGGCCGGTGGCGGAAATCCGCGCGATCCAGCCACGCCCGGTCAACCGCAGGCTCATCAAGCCGGACCCAACACTCAAAGTCTTGCTCGTGGCAGGATACGATCCCGCCGAGCCGTTGACTGCCGATGAATGGCCCGAGGAGTTCCGATGAAACTGCTGCTCGACACCTGCGCATTGCTCGCGCTCGCCGGCCAGACCGGCAAGTTGTCATGCCAGGCCGCCCGCGTGTTGACCGCGCCTGAGCGGGTTTGCGCCAGCCCCATCAGCGCATGGGAAATCGCCATCAAATCGAAGGCCGGAAAACTCCTCCTCGCATGCCCGCCGGAGGAATGGTTCCGCCGCGCACTCGACATCTATCAGATCGAGGAAATCCCGCTGGCCACCCGCATCCTCTGCGCCGCCGCCGAGCTGCCGGCCATCCATCGTGATCCCTTCGACCGCGTGCTCGTCGCCACCGCCATCGCCCACGACCTCACCCTCCTCACCGCCGACCGCGACATCCCGTCCTATCCCGGCGTGAAGGCGATTTGGTGAGTGGCATCACAATCCGCCCTTGAGCAGCAGTTCGCGCACTTTTTCCGGATCGGGCACCTCGACTTCGATGTCCACCGGGAGAACCAGCGGGCGGACTTCGTCCACGACCTCGCAGATCAATTCGGCTTCCTCTTTCCATTCCCGGACGGTCTTGTTGTAACCGCGCTCTTTGAGCTGGCGCCAATGGTATTCGGATTCGATCTCCTGGTCGTTCGTGCGTAGTTCGTATTCCATCTTGGGACCGAAAAATGCTCCGCCGCCACCGCCGCTGGCTTGAAAGCGGTTATACCAATCGAAACCCGGCATGGCGGGATGCTCCACTCGAAAGCGGACCATTTCATGGCGATTCATTGACAGAGTTGTCAGAAGAGGAGGCGTGTAGGCTTTCCAAGCTACCGAGCTATTATAATCGGTGAAGCGATCGGGCGAGTTGACATAGGCTACGCGCAGCCCGTTGCCCTTCATCTCAAACGGACGGTTGAGAGAACCCCGGTGGACCGCGCGGTATTGGATTTGTTTCAGTTCCACCGTTCCTGAAAGCCTGATGGTTTTGCGGGGAAGTGATTGGATGATTTTGCTTTTTTCGGAATCTCCGCCCGAAGACATGCTCCTGCGGCCACCGGACTGGCGCTCGAACACATAATAATCGAGGGTCGGCGCATGCCCGATCACCTCGCGTGTTTCCGAAATCCTTATTCTTGTCATATGGGAGTTTTCCACCCGTTGGGGAATGCCGTCCACGCCCGTGACACGGATATCCGCGCCTGCAAATTGAATCGCATCGCCGGAGATCGGTTCATCCGGAATCAATTCGATGTTCAGCGCGACGAACGGCACTCCGTTCCTTTGGCCGAAGCTCATGTTATTCGAACTGGCTTTGGCCTTGGTGACTTTCGGCAAGGCAGTTGCTTTGGTTGTGATCGCGCCGTTTGAAAGCCCGCCGGGCAGAGGCACGAAGGTGACCAGCAGAACGGTCAAAATGCCGGTGACAGCAAACAAATGGGCCTTTTGCCGCCGGTGCTTGTCGCGGATCTGCCTCAGACACAGCCAAATGAAACCGGCTGTCAGCAAACAGAGCATCACCAGCAGGTTCCATTCGATACGCGTCCCACTCAAGGCGTAGCTGCGCCATGGCAAAGTTTCGATATTCGAGAGGATGATGCATGTGACGATCACACCGCCGAAGTATGCCAGCGTGCAGAGAAGTGAACGCCCGCCACCGGGGAATGCCATGCAGCTCAAAGCCAGCAGGCTGGTGACGAATCCCGCCCACAACATCGTTTCCAAGCCATGCCAGATCGCCTGGCCGCCGATGCCCGCGACGAAGCCGAGAACCGTCGCCAACACACCTATCGGCAACACCACCGCCAGCCACGCGAAGACCAGCTTGGCGCCGAAGAAGGTGAAGGCCCGGATCGGGCGCGTGGCCCAGAAGTCCTGCGGGTGTTTCAAATCGTCGCGCTTGAACATGGTGGAGACCAGGAAGAACACGATGGCACCCACGGCGAGGATCGCGATGGCACCCAGCGCGCCTTGGTTTCTTTGACCGTCGAAAGGCGCGAACCACCAATCGAAGAACGACCATATGATCACCGCCAGCGCGAGCCACAGCGCGAGCACGAGTTTGAAGTTCTCTGCGAATTCGGTTTTGAGTCGGAGGAGGAACATGATGATTGGAAACGAGTTGGGTGTTTTCAGGCGGCGGAGCGCGCGGCGCGGCGCTGGCGTTTCTTGTCCTTGGCGAGCACGAGGTAGATTTCGCGCAGCGAGAGCGATTCTGAATCACAGGCGGCCAGCGGGCCGAAAAATTCCCCGATGCGCCCGGGCGAGGCGTCCGGGTCATGCCGGGTTTCCACGAGGCTCCAACGCTGGGAATCATGTTGCTCGACGAGCAGCCAGTCGCCCGGGAAGTCGTTTCGCTCGCAAGCGGCGGCGGTGTGGATCGACCAGCGGCGGAAGCGGTGCTGCAGGCTGTCGAGCGGCTCACTGAGCACGATCCGTCCGTGCTCAATGACTGTCACCGAATCGCACAGGCGCTCGACTTCGTGGATGTCATGGGAGGAAAGCAGCAGCGTCCAGTTGCCGCCGTCCATGAGATCGAGAATGCCGTCAATGAGTTCTTCGCGGACCAGCGGGTCGAGTCCGCTGAACGGCTCGTCCATCAGCAGCAGCTCCGGCCGGTAGGCGAGCGATGCGACCAGCGCGGCCTTCATCTGCATGCCGCGCGACATGTGGCCGAGCCTGCGTTGGCGTGGCAGTTCGAAGTTGTCGATCAACTCGTCGCAAAACGCGTTGTCCCATGTCGGGTACTGCGGGCGCAGGTAATCCACGAGCCCTTGCAGCGACCAGCGGAGCGGCAGGCGTTGGTTTTCGGAAACATAGCCGATGCGTTGGAAAAAGCCGGCGTTGTCGGCGCCGAGCGACCGGCCGAGCACGCTGCCCGATCCGCCAGTGGCGCGGTAGAGGTTCGTCAGGATGCGCAGCGTGGTGGTTTTGCCCGCGCCGTTTTCGCCGAGCAGGGCCATTGCGGTGCCGCGCTTCACGTGCAGATCGATGCCGCCCAGCGCGGGAAATTTTCCGAAGTGCATGCTCACTCCGCTGATGTCGATCACGTGTTCGTTCATGGTTGTTTTGTGGTTTTTGCCTGATGGTCCAGGGCGTGCCACGCGTCGCGCAGCGCCTGGTTCAAATCCTTGAGTTCGAAACCCACGCGCCGCGCCTCGACGACGAGTGACTCGATGTCCGCGCGGATCATCTCCAACCGCTGGCGGGCCGAGCGCTTCACCGCCGGCGCGATGCGGGTGCCGCGGCCCGGCAGCACTTCCAGAGTGCCCTCCGCCACCAATGCCTGCACCACCTTGTGGGCGGTGTTCGGATTGATCCTCGCCGCCCGTCCGAGCACCCGCACCGAGGGAAACGGGTCACCTTCCGCCAGAATCCCCCGCGCCACGGCGCGGTGCACCGCCTGGATGACCTGCTCGTAAGCGGGACTCCCCGGCTGGATCTCGATCTGGAACGGAAGGCGGTCCATAGCTGATATAGGTGTCCTAGGACGACTAGGACAGTGGATCAAGAAATTTCTTCCGCTGTGTGGAAGTTTTCGTTCAGGCCGCCTCTTCCGTTTCCGGCTCTGCCGGCTTCTTCTTGCGGTGGATCCAGACGCTTTGCAGAAGTCCTAACAGGAACATGCAGATGATGACGAAGGTGCCGGAGTAGCTCATCAGCGGCATCGGGATGCCGGTGATCGGCAGCAGCAGCACGCACATGCCGATGCTTTCAAAGACGTGTGCGAAAAACAGCGCGACAATCAGGCTGGCGAGCACCCGGCCGCAGACGTCGCGGCTGTAGAACGCCACATACAGCCCCGCGATCATCAGGGTGGCGAAGGCGGTGAGCAGCAGCAGGCTGCCGCGGAAACCCATTTCCTCGGCGAAGACCGCGTAGATGTAGTCATTGTGCGCGGTGTCGCGGGGGATGAAGCCTTTGGCGTGCAGCGATCCATCCTCGGCGGTGGCCTTCCAGCCGACGCCTTTCCAGTCCGCCTTGCCGACAGCCATCGAGATGTGGTGGGGCGCGTAACCTTCGGCGGAAATGTCCACCGGCTTGCCGCGGAGCATGCGCAGCCAGGTGTCGATGCGTTCCGGTCCGCGTTCGGAAACCATCGGCAGGGCTACGAAATATAGGAGCGGCAGCAGACCTGCGGCGATGAAGCCGATGAACGTGAGATAACGGAACGGCGCGCCGCCGACGATCAGCGCGACGATCGCCACCGGCACCCAGACCAGTGCCGATCCCATGTCGCCCATTTTCATCACCATCAGGAACGGCAGCGCCGCCACGCCGCCGATGACGGCGATGCGGGCCGCGGGCGCGCCGAACCAGCGGTGCGCCTTGGGCAGCGCCTGGAGCAGCCATGCGATGAGGATGATGCCCGAGGCCACGCCGAGCTGCGCCGGCTGGAAACTGAGACCGAACAAGGTGAGCCGGTGGACCCTGTCGTCCGCCGCCATCGCCATGGCCATCAACACCAGGCTGACTCCGTAAAACGGAATCCCGAGCCAGCGGATCCAGCGGTAATCGACCAGTGCAGTGGCGAAAAACACCCCGCTCCCGAGCACGATCCACTGCTTTTGCATCGCCGCGTAGTAGGCGCCCGCGCTGCCGTATTGCGCGAGGATGTCCGGCGAGACCGACAAATGCCGCGCCGCGCTCTCGATCACGAACACGCCGCAGACCAGCAACGCATACATCACGAAGACGAGCGGCCAGTTCATGCCGAGGATTTTGCGGAGAAATGGCGTCATGCCGTGTAAGGGGGCCGACGATAGGCCGCGCGGCGTCCATGGCAAGACGCATGCCGGGCCGTGCCAAATGGCCGCGGTTTTTCCGCGTTTCAATGCGGCGGCATCATCCGCCGGTGGCCGGGCGGGCTTTCAGTCGGTGCTCGCGGGTGAGCCCGTCGAGCATCAGAGTGGCGATGGTGGCGGCCATGCTGTAGTCGGGGACGCCGAGCGCCTTGCCGGTCACCGAGTCGTAGTGCTCGCTCAGGCCGTGTTTGAGGGCGTTGGCGACCGTCTTGTCGGCGATGTCGGCGGCGAGGTCCTTGTGACCGTAGGCGGCGAGGCCGCTGGCGATCTGATAGTTGGTGGGCGGCCAGACGTCGCCGCGCCAGAAGGCGCCGGGTTTCCAGCGCGGGTCGTTGCGATCCACGGTGGGCACCGGCAGCGGCGTCTGCCATGCGGGTGAGGCCAGAACTTCCGCCATCCTCGCGGCCATCGCCGCGGTGGGCACGCCGGCGGCGAGCGGAATCCAACTACCGATGGTGGCGACCGGGATTTTTTCCAGCGTGTCGCGTTTCACCGAGAGGAAGGTGCCGGCCATTTCGTCCCACATGTGCTCGCGCATGCCGTTCACGCCGTGTTCCACGCGTTTCATGCGGCGTGCGGCCATTTCCTTGTCGCCGGCGATCTCGGCGAGACGCGCGAGGCTGCGTTCGCCCATGATCAGATAGGCGTTGTTGCCGGGCACGCAGACGTCGGCATACCAAGGCCCTTCGTGCGCGCCCTTGCGCTTCGGATGCGGGGTCATGGCCATGTCGTCCATGTTGCATTCGTAATCGAACGTTTCCCAGCGGGCGTGCTGGAGGTTTCCGGAATAGGCGCCCACCGTGATCAGGCCGTTGCCGTGCAGGTCGCGCTCGCGCCAATACCAGTCGTGGAAGCGTTCCAGGGGATCGAGGCACTTACTAACAAGCTCGATGTCGCCATTGCGTTGGTAAACGCGCTCGAGTCCCCAGGCGAGGATCGGGATCTGGGAAAAGTAGCGGATTTCCTGCGGCCAGGTCTTGATGGCCACGGTGATCATGTCCTGCGCGAAATCGGCCGCCACTGCATTCCAGCGCTGCTGGAAATCCCAGTAGTTCTGGAACACGCCGCGGATGATTTCCTTCTTGTCCGGCAGCAGGCTGAGCAGATCGACCACGAACATCGTGTCCCAGATCCACTGTCCGCGGTAGTGCGGCTCGCCGGCGATGATCCAGTGGTGCCGGAGCGGGGCTTGAGGCGGCCGGATCTTGTCGAGCACGCATTTTTCCATGACGCGCCGGGCGAGGGCGAGCACCGCCGGGTTGTCGGATTCGAAGGGATCGTCGGCCAAGGCCGCGACGTCGTCGGCGAACACCCGTGGCATGCTGGACGCCATCGCCGCGGCACCGGTGGCGTGGAGGAATTTCCTGCGCTTCATCGCCGGTGGTTTACGGCCGCCGGGGTGGTTTTTTTCAATTCGCGGACAACCGGCAAGAATCGTGGATTTTCAACGTAAATTGGCCAGTGCACGTGCTTGGCACACCTGGAAAAATGAAACATGGATTTCTAACCATCTGGCTAATCCTTCCGGCGCCGGTTATCCTGCAAGCTGCGGAACACCCGCTGGTGCTCCATTACGACGAACCTGCGGAGGTCTGGGAGCGCGATGCCCTTCCGGTCGGCAACGGCCGGCTCGGCGCGATGGTCTTCGGCGGCGTGGAAAACGAGCGCATCCAGCTCAGCGAGGAAAGCGTGTGGGCCGGGCCGCCGGTGCCGGAACTTCGGCCGGACTTCCGGGAGGCGTTTCAAAAAGCCCGCGGCCTCTGGTTCGAGGGCAAGGAACTCGAGGCGCAAAAACTGGTGCAGCAGCATCTTGGCCCGCGGATCGCTCCGCGCAGTCATCAGACACTCGGCGACCTGCGAATCGCACTCCACGGAGCGGATGGGAAACC
Source organism: Luteolibacter sp. (assembly GCA_041686775.1). Taxonomy (GTDB): domain Bacteria; phylum Verrucomicrobiota; class Verrucomicrobiia; order Verrucomicrobiales; family Akkermansiaceae; genus Luteolibacter. The sequence continues at coordinate 566,999 of JAWLDG010000001.1, forward strand.
GGCCGCCTACCGTCGCGAGCTCGATCTCAACCGCGCCGTCGCCACCACCACTTTCACGCTCGATGGCGTGACACACCGCCGCGAGGTGTTCGCCTCCGCACCGGCGGACGTGCTGGTCGTTCACTGGACCGCCGACCGGCCCGGAGCGATCGATGCCACGATTTCACTCGACCGCGAGGAAGGCGCCAAGGCGATGGCGGAAAATGCATCCACCCTGGTGATGCGTGGCCGGGCCAGCCATGGCGAAAAACACCTCGGCACGCACTTTGCAGCGGTTTTGCAGGCGCGCGCGGACGGTGGAGAAATCAGGCGAAGCGATGTTGGTGCGCTTGAGGTGAAAGGTGCCGACAGCCTGACTCTGGTCCTCGGCGCGAAGACCGATTACCACTGGAACAACCCATCAAAGCCCTTGGCGATCGATTTGGTGATGACGGCCGCGAAACCGGTCGCCGCGGCCCTCAGCCAGGATGTGGCGGATCTTCGCATGGCCCACATTGCCGATTTCCAGCGGCTTTTCCACCGCTGCCGGCTCGACCTCGGCGGATGGGAGGCTGCCGCCAGGCCCACCGACGAGCGGCTTGCCAAAGTGGTGAAAACCTACCGCGAAGACGGCATCCCGCCGTGCGATGACCCGGCCTTGTTCGCGCTCTATTTCCAATACGGCCGCTACATGCTGATCTCCTCGTCCCGCCCCGGCACCATGCCGGCGAACCTGCAGGGGATCTGGAACGACCGCATGGCCGCCCCATGGAACGCGGACTATCATATCAATATCAACTTGCAGATGAACTATTGGCCTGCCGAGGTGGCCAATCTCTCGGAATGCCACGGTCCCTTTTTCGATCTGGTCGAGCGCCTGGTTCCCGCCGGCAGGAAAGCGGCGAGCGATGGATACGGCGCAAGGGGATGGGTGGGCCATCACACGACCGATGCCTGGCTGTGGACCGCCCCCTTCGGCATGGCCCGCTGGGGAATGTGGCCGCACGGCGGCGGATGGTGCACCCAGCACTTCATGGAGCATTACCGTTTCACCGGCGACAAGGAGTTCCTTCACAAACGGGCATGGCCTATTCTGAAGGAGGCGGCCTTGTTTTATCTCGACTATCTCGTCGAGGATCCTGTGACGAAGAAACTGGTGTGCGGTCTTGATACATCGCCCGAGAATGCCTTCCGGATTCCGGGTGGCAAGGAGCCGCTCTTTCTTTCGATGGGTGCCTCCATGAGCCAGCAGATCGTCTGGGATGTGTTCACCAACGCGCTCGAAGCCGCCGATGTGTTGAAACTGGACGATCCCGTCATCGATGACATCAGCAAGGCTCTAACAAAACTCGCCGAAGCCGGCATCGGCAAGGACGGCCGCCTCATGGAATGGGCGCGCGAGTTCGAGGAGCCCGAGCCGGGTCACCGCCATATCTCGCACCTCTTCGCCATCCACCCGGGGCGCCAATACAACCTGCAAACCACCCCGCTCATGATCGAGGCCGCCCGCAAATCGATCGACTACCGGCTCTCTCACGGCGGCGGCCATACAGGCTGGTCGCGCGCATGGATCATCAATTTCCGCGCCCGCTTCCGCCAGCCGGACGAGGCATGGAAAAACCTCCACGCCCTGCTCGCCAAATCGACCACGCCCAACCTGTTCGACACCCACCCGCCGTTCCAGATCGACGGCAATTTCGGCGGCACTGCGGGCATTGCCGAGATGCTGCTGCAAAGCCATGTCGGCGACAGTCGTGACGGATACCTCATCGAACTGCTGCCCGCGCTGCCACCGGTCTGGCCGGACGGCACCGTCGAGGGCCTGCGCGCGCGCGGCGGCGTCACCGTCGATCTGCGGTGGCAGGACGGCAAGCTGACCGCGTGCCGCCTCAGCCATCCGCGGCAGGCCGAGACTCGTGTCGTCTCCAATGGCAGGGAAATGAAACTCGTAGCCGATGGCACTTGGAAAATGTGGCCATGAATGACATTGCCGCGATTGGTCCAACCGATCCTTCACCATGAAATCATCCCTCCGGATACTCACCGCGGTTTTCATTGCCGCCACCGCACAAGCGGAGAATCTCAAGTTATGGTACGACAAGCCCGCCGGAAAATGGACCGAGGCCCTGCCGGTCGGCAACGGCCGGCTCGGCGCGATGGTCTTCGGCGGCACCGCCACCGAGCGCATCCAGCTCAACGAGGAAAGCCTGTGGGCCGGATGCCAGGTCGAGGCCTGCGCGCCGGATTTCAAGCAACACCTCGAAGAGGTCAGGCGCTTGATTCTGGAAGGGAAAAACCCCGAAGCCCACGATTACGGACTCGCCCATCTAACACAGACACCGACCTCGTTCCGCTCCTACGAACCGTTAGGTGATATCTTCCTCGATTTCGGTGTGAACGGCGGGATCTCCGGATACCGTCGCGAACTCTTGTTGCAGGACGCCATCTCCCGCACGGTTTACCGAGCCGGCGATGCCACGATCACACGGGAAGTGCTCGCTTCCGCACCCGCGGATGTGCTGGCGATCCGGGTTTCTTCCGATCAGCCGGGCGCACTTTCATTCACCGTCCGGCTCGCCCGCCACAAGGACGCGGAAATCACGGTGCGTGAAAACGAACGGATTCACATGGACGGCCAGATCGTGGACATCGCCAGGGAGGACGGCGGATTCGACGACAACGCCGGGGGATCCGGGCCGGGCGGCGCACACATGCGCTTCGCCGGACGCCTGCTCGTCCGCGCCGAGGGTGGACAAGTTGCCGCTGGAGAAGACCATGCTCTCATGGTGACCGGTGCCGACAGCGCGGTGATCCTCTTCACCGCCGCCACCGATTACAACCGGGACAAGCTCAACTTCGATCGCGCGATCGATCCCGCCGCCGCCGCCGACCGCATTCTCGCAGCCGCCGCCAGGAAACCATGGGATGAATTGCGCGCGGCGCATGTCCGTTCGCATCGTGAATTGTTCGGCCGCTTCGCACTCGACCTGACACCCGGTGCTTCTAGTCACGCGGACCAGCCGACGGACGTCCGGCTCGAGGCCGTGAAAAAGGGCGGCGAGGATCCCGGGCTGGTGGCCTTGCTCGCCCAGTATGGAAGATATCTTCTGCTCGGCAGTTCGCGCGCGCCGGGACGACTGCCGGCCAACCTGCAGGGGATCTGGAACGAACGCAAATGGGCGCCGTGGGAAGCCGACTACCACCTCAACATCAATCTTCAAATGAACTACTGGCCGGCACCGCTCACCGGCCTTCAGGAAACCCTCGATCCACTCGCCGGCTGGTTTCTGGCACTGTCCGAACGCGGGAAAACCAGCGCGGAACGTCTCTACGGGTCCGACGGCTGGGTGGCCTATCTCGCCACCAATCCCTTCGGCCGTGTCACACCCAGCGCGTCCTCAATCCAATCGCAGTTCGTCAACGGCGTGCTCGATCCGCTATGCGGTGCATGGATGGCGGCGCAGCTGTTCGATGCCTGGCAATTCGATGGCAACGCGGAAGCGCTGGAGAAACTCTATCCGGCACTCGCCGGTGCGTGCGAATTCGCGCTGGATCTGCTCGTCGAGTGTCCCGACGGAAAACTGCGCATTGTTCCATCCACGTCGCCGGAGAACAGTTATATCGATCCGGCAAGCGGAAAACAACTCCGCATCACCGCCGGCTCGGCCTATCACATGAGCATCGTCCGCGCGATCTTCGATGCCACGACGCGCGCCGCCACGCATTTGGGAAGGGGAGGGGAGTTGAAGGAACGCATCGCCGCCGCCACCGCCAAGCTGCCGACGATCCAAACCGGCCCCGACGGCCGAATCCTCGAATGGGCGGAACCCTATCGCGAGTCCCAGCCCGGACACCGCCATGTCTCCCATCTCATCGGCTTGCATCCCTTCGACCTGATCACGCCCGATACTCCCGATCTCTTCGCCGCCGCGCGCAAGACCATCGACGGCCGCCTCGCCAAGGGCGGTGCCGGCACCGGCTGGAGCCGCGCATGGACGATCAATTTCTTCGCCCGCCTGCGCGACGGCGACACCGCCGCCACCCACTGCACCGAACTGCTCCGGCGCAGCACCCTGCCGAATCTGTTCAACTCGCACCCGCCGTTCCAGATCGATGGCAACTTCGGTTTCACCGCGGGAGTCTGTGAAATGCTCGTCCAGAGCCACCGCCGCGATGCTGAGGGGAATTTCATCATCGATCTGCTGCCCGCCCTGCCGAAAGCCTGGCCCGCCGGCACTGTCACCGGTCTGCGCGCACGCGGTGGATTCACCGTGGATATCAAGTGGGACCAGGGAAAACCGCAATCCGTCCGCCTCAGCCACCCGCAACAAGGCGAGGCACGCGTGGTGTCCGGCGATACACAGGCCACGCTCAAGGCCGATGGCTCATGGCGTGATTGGCCATGAGAAAAATCGCATCACCCGCGCGCCATGAATTCGCGCGAAACCCGCACGTATTTCTCCGCCCAGGTCTTCACCTTCGCCTGCTCGTCGAGCGACAGCGTGCGCACCACCTTGGCCGGCGAGCCCAGCACCAGCGATCCCGGCGGAATCACCGTGCCGCCGGTCACCAGCGCGCCCGCACCGATGATCGAACGCTCGCCGATCACCGCGCCGTCCAGCACGATCGCCCCCATGCCCACCAGCACCTCGTCCTTCACCGTGCAGGCGTGCAGGATCGCCGAGTGGCCCACCGTCACCAGCTCGCCGACGTAACAGCCGTAGTCGTCGGCCAGATGGATCACCGTGTTGTCCTGGATGTTCGAGCGCGGCCCGACGACGATCTCGTTGATGTCGCCGCGCAGCGTGGTCTGATACCACACGCTGCTCTGCTCGTGCAGGGTCACGCGGCCGATGACGTCCGCGCTTGCCGCCACAAAGGCCGTGTCATGGATGCTGGGGGAAAATTCCGCGAATTTCTCGATGGCCATGGCGCAGGCTAAAATGGGATCGTCGGCCCCGCAAGCCTGTCACCCGGCCCTGCCCAAGCCCGCGGAAAAAAACGCGGAACCGCGGAAACTTCGCTGTTGCAAATCCCTGAGCGCTCCGCTAGCTCTCCCGCCCCGCGCGCCAGACCGCGCCCCATCACGAACATTTCCACGAGGGAGGCCCCATGAACATCATCGACAAAATCGAGCAGGAACAACTCAAGCAGGACGTCACTCCCTTCAATGTGGGCGATACCGTCAAGGTCCACTGTCGCGTGGTCGAAGGCGGCAAGGAGCGCATCCAGATTTTCGAGGGCCTCGTCATTGCCCGCCGTGCCTCCGGCGTGAACGCCGCCTTCACCGTCCGCAAAATCTCCTACGGCGAGGGCGTCGAGCGCGTCTTCCCGGTCCACACCCCGCGCATCGCCAAGATCGAGGTCGTCAATCGCGGCAAGGTCCGCCGCGCCAAGCTTCATTACCTGCGCGAGCGCGTCGGCAAGCGCGCCCTGCTCGTCAAGAGCGCCAACTGATCCTTTCGGTTTCCGGTTTCATCGCCAAACGCCCCGCCCGTCACCGGCCGGGGCGTTTTGTTTTCAACTCAAATGTCCCCCGCCGCCCTCCCATTTCACCGCAACGCCCCGAATCGCAATTCACCCATAATCAAATCCTTGCAGATAAAATGTCTCACCTGAGACATTTTTCACGTTGGTGTTGAAGCGATCGTTTGGGTAGTGGGTTTCGCGGTATGGCTGGGTAGAGATTCCTGGGTCGGGGCGTGTCGTTCTCTGGATTTGGGCTTTGCGGGGATTCGACGGCGTTCCAGTTTTCCGCCGTGCGCGTTCCCATTCCGATTGTCGTGGTACTCTGTCTGATCGTGATCGGCGGTGGCTGGTGGTGGTGGACGCGTGGCCGGGATTTCCTGGCTCCGCCGTCGGAGGGAACGCTGTCGCGGATCCGGGCGGAAATTTCCTCCCGGACTGCCAACGACGACGGTAGTGTGATGGAGATCGATCCGGCACCGACTGCGGATCCCCGCCCGGCCCCTGCGCCGCCCCGGCTGGCCGAATATTTGGAGCTGGCCCGCGATGCTCCCGGAAAACTCGTCGAACTGGCCGCGGATCTGGAAGCGCAAGGGGATTTCCAGCGTGCCCTACTGGCGCATGAGCGGATGATCGATTCCACCACGGTGACCGGCGATGCGCTGGCAAGCCCGCTGCAAGCGGTCCGCAGGCTGCGTGCGAAGGTCCCGCAGTGGAACGCGCGGCCGGAGGGCGCGCTGGTCATCACGCTGCACGCCGGCACCGGGGAAGACAACGCCGCGCGCATCGAGCCCGTCATCGGACGGCTCGCCGCGGAAATGTCCCGCACGTCCTCCGGCATCCTGAGCGTCCGTCCGCGTATCCACCTCGGTCCGGCGCGGACGCACGGCGATCTGCCGCCACCGGTGGCCATCTGGCTCGGCGGGGCTGGCGATTCCTCGCCCACCACGCTGGTCCGTTCCCTCACCATGGGCGGCGACGACGATCCGGAGACCGAAATCGCGCTGACCATTCTCGAAATTCTGACTGACCACCTCTCGCAGCAGCAGCCATCGCTGCGCATCCCGCCGCACGCTGCCGCAGATGATTCCGGCGGCATGTTTGCAGAACGAATCACCCGCCTGGCATGGGAAATGGCCGGCTCCACCCTGAATTCCCCGGATTCCTGAAACAATCCGTGTTTGCATCATGTGCGAACCGGGCGATCATTTTCCGTCTTCCCGTGCGTATCGCACACAGTCTGAACAAAAACCGCGCCGCACGCCGCTAACAGACCGATCCAACCCCCTCCATCCATCGTCATGAAAACCATCGCCACCTTCGCACTTTCCGCCGCGTTGCTAGCCACCGCCGGTGCCAATCCCGCGCGCTACGAATCCGTGCGCCAGGAAATCCGCCAGTCCATCGCCCGCGGCAACCAATGGCTCAAGACCCAACAGAAACCCGAGGGGCACTGGGACGACGGCCAGCTCCCGGCCGTCACCGCGCTTGCCCTCAACGCCGCGGTGCGCGATCCCAACCTCGATCGTTCCAAGCCGTTCCCGGAGCACATCGAAAAAGGCTTCACCTGGCTGCTCGCCCAGCAGAAGGAGGACGGCGGCATCTACAATCGCGGGCTCTCCGTTTACAACACCGCCACCTCCGTCACCGCCCTGATGGCCGCCGACCGCAAGGACTTCCATCCCGCGGTGGTCAAGGCGCGCAATCACCTCATCAAGAACCAGTGGGACATCGGCGAACCCGGCGAGACCGACAACCCGAACGACGGCGGCATCGGCTACGGCTCCAGCAACGAGCACACCGACCTCTCCAACACCGTGCTCGCCATCGAGGCGCTCGCCCTCTCGCAAAAGGTCGTCGAGGACGGCAATTTCGGCGAGCAGCCGGAACTCAACTGGCAGGCCGCCATCACCTTCCTCAACCGCTGCCAGAACCTGGAGGAAACCAACGACCAGGACTGGGCTTCCAACGATCCCGACAACAAGGGCGGTTTCATCTACTCGCCGTTCGAGTCCAAGGCCGGTGAGATGAAAACCTCAGACGGCCGAGTGGCGCTGCGTTCCTACGGTTCCATGTCCTACGCCGGCCTGCTCTCGATGATCTATGCCAAACTCTCGCCCGACGATCCGCGGGTGAAGGCCGTCAAGGAATGGCTCGGGCGCAACTACACGCTCGATGAAAACCCCGGCATGGGCGAGCAGGGTTTGTTCTATTACTATCATACCATGTCCAAGGCGCTCACCGCCGCCGGCGTGGACCAGCTCGCACTTGAAAAAGGCGGCGAGGCCGACTGGCGCGGCCAGCTCGCCGTGAAACTCCTCACCCAACAGCGCGAGAACGGTTCATGGGTCAACGACAACGGCCGCTGGATGGAATCCAATCCGGTGCTGGTCACCGCCTTCACCGTGCTGGCCCTCGAGCACATCTACGATTCGATCCCGCAAAAACAATAATCTTGCGGGCGGCGGGCCGATGTCATTCAGGCCCCGCGTATCTCCGCGACCGCGTGTGTGGTTCCGCTGAAAACCCCGCGCGCGGTCGCGATGATGTCTTCTTGCGTCACGCGCAGCACCTTGCCGCGCCATTCCTCAACCGACGGGATGCGTCCGAAATCCATCAAACCCTCGCCCGCCCAGGTGGCGTGCGCGGCGCTGGATTCGAAAGCCAGTTTGCTTTGAGCGATCGCGAGCCTTTTGGCGCGGTCGAGTTCGCCCGCACGCGGGCCATGGGTGGCGAGATCCTCGATTTCGCGATGGATGCAGGCGAGCGCTTCTTCGCGCGCCTCGGGATCGAGGCCCGCGGTGATTTCGAAGGTGCCGGTTTCATCGAACAGGTTCACGTCGCTGCCGATCTGATAACACAGGCCGCGTTCCTCGCGCAGTTCGAGAAACAGCCGCGAACTGGAACTCTCGCCGAGCATCAGGCTCAGCAAACGCAATGCGTGACGGCTCTCCGAGTGCCGCCCGGGCGTGTGCCAGGCGAGCGCGAGCTGGAGTTGGTCGGTCTCGCGCGTTTCGGTTAGATGTCGCGGCGCTTGCTTCGCGGGGTCGAAGGGCAATGGCTTGCCGGCGGGATGGAATGCGGTCGGTAGCAGCGGAGTTATGATTTCCATCACTTCGTCGATGCCATGCGGCCCCGCCACCGCGATCACCAGGTCGTCGCGGAAATGATGGCGGTCGCGGAAGTCGAGCAACGTCGCACGGTCGATCCGGGCGATGGATTCCGCGCTGCCGGAGACCGGGTGGCCGAGCGGGTGATCGCCCCACATCGCGGATGATATCATGTCTCCGATGTGATCCGCGGGGCTCTCGCGATACATGACGATTTCCTCGCCGATGACTTCGCGTTCCAATTCGATTTCCGGTTCGGGAAATGTGGAATGCCACACCATGTCGCAAAGCACATCCGCCAGTACCGGCAGTTGTTCCGCCTCGCCGCGCGCGTCGTAAACCGTCTGGTCCTCGCTGGTGCAGGCATTGACCTGTCCGCCTGCGTTCTCGATCTCGAAACTCAGCTCGCGCGCGCTGCGGCGGGCCGTGCCTTTGAAAACCATGTGCTCGACGAAGTGCGCGAGTCCGGCCGGCAAGCGCTCCTCATCGCGGCTGCCCGCCGGAATGTGGATCGTCATCGCGACACACTCCGCGTCCGACAGCGTGGCCACCGCCAGCCGCGGGCCGTTCGGAATCCTCCGCCAATCGTAAATTGCTCGAGACATGGTTTTATTTCATCAGCGCCTCCGCCAGTGCCAGGTCGGCGGGTGTGGTGATCTTGAGGTTCGGGTGGCGGGATTCGACGAACTTCACTTGAGTGCCGATTTCCTGCATCGCGGAGACTTCGTCGGTCATGTGCAGGCCGCGATCTCTCACGACACGACATGCCTCCCGCAACAACGAGGTTTCGCACACCTGCGGAGTTTCCATGCACCAGAGGTTTTCACGATCCACCGAGCCGGTGCAGAGACCGTTTTCATCCGAGCGTTTCATCGTCTCGGTGGCGCGCCGGGCGAGCGACGCCGCGCGGAATTCCACCGCGGCGGCCACGCAGGCATCGATGTCCTCCGGCGAAACCAAGGGCCGCGCGCCATCGTGGACGGCGACGAATTCCGCTGCCGGATCGACCGCCGCCAACCCCATCGCCACCGACTCATGCCGCTCGGCACCGCCGTCGGCACGGACGACCGGCTTCGCAAAACCGCCACCTAACAGTTCCCACCGATCCGGCGGGCAGACGACGACGATCGAATGGATCGAACCGGCAGCGAGGAACGCGTCCAGCGCGCGGCGCAAGACCGGCACGCCATGCAGCGGCCATGCCAGCTTGTCCATGCCCATGCGCCGCGCCGAGCCCGCAGCGACGAGAATCGCGGCGCAATGGGGTGGGCGTTCGGGTGACGGCATGGCGGCGACTGCTTACAGCCCGCACGACGCGTGGGGAAGCGGCAAGTTGCCGGGAGCGCCGGAGGCACCACACTCATGTGGTGCACGGCGAATGAAAAGAGAATGAGGGAGTCGCCCGCGCTTGCCCAATCGCATCTCATTCTCATGCACGACAGGAGTGTCGTGCCTCCTCATGGCACCAAATCCGCCGCATGCGGATCCGCATTCGTGAATGATAGGGATTTTTCGAGGGCGGCCTTGGCGGCGGCGGTATCGCCGAGACCGTGTTTGGCCAGCGCGATGAGCATGTGGTTTTCCGCATCGCGTCGCGCCTGCAAGTCTTCGTCGAAAACCAACAGGTTTGGTAGCGAGGTGGCGAAGTAATCGATGCGCGCGGTTTCGCCGAGCTTGGCTTCGGCGAAGGCGGCGAGGTCCTCGAACACGGCGCGGGCGTCGTCCTCGCGACCGAGTTCGCGCAGGGAAAGGCCACGGTAATAACTCAGCGGGCTGTGGGCGGTCACCGCCATGTCGGCGAAATCGCCGGCTTCGTTGGCGGATTCGGTAAAATGCCTGGTGGCCTCGGCGTCTCGCCCGAGCGCCTTTAGTGCGCGGCCGATCCAGTAATTCACGTCAGCCTTGGCTTGAAGCATGTGATAGGCCTCGCCGAGCGATTCGGGTGCATCCATCGCGCCGGTGAAATGCGTGAGCGCGGTTTCAGCATAGCCGTTTTCCAGCGCGGAACGTCCAAGCAGGAAGTGGGCCTGGGTGAACTGGCGGAGCACCGCACCCTCGCCGCCTTCCCACGGGTGGAAGCGGCGAGAGGTGACGATTTCGAGCGCCTTGGCGGGATTTTCTGTTAGATTGTATAATCCGGCCAGCGCCACCGTGCAGTCGTCGCGTTGGAGGACGAGTTCGCGTTTTTCCTCCAGAAACGAAAGACGCTCGGCGAGCGGGTCGTTGAGCTTGGCGCGGAGCTGGTCGTATTCCGAAACGAGCCGCGGGTCGGCGGGATCGAGTTCCATCGCCGTCTGATAGAATTTCCGTGCGGATTCGCCGTCGCGGTTGGCATTCCACACCGCGATGGCGAGATTGCGGAAGGTGGTGGCATGGGTGCTGCCTTCATCGACGGCGCGCTGCCAGACGCGGATGGCGTCGGCGTGGCGCTTGAGGTCGTAGTAGTAATTGCCAAGCGCGAAGCAGGCGACCGGATCAGGGCCGGGCTGCGAGATCGCCCATTCGAGAACGAGTTGTTCGTCCAGCCGCGATGGAAAGAAGTAGTCCGGCGACTGGCGGCGCGCCTTTTCCAGCAGCTTCGTATCGCGCTTGAGCCAGGCGAGCGCGTAGAGGCTCATCGGCGAGCGCGAAAGCGGATTGGGCACCGCGCAATCGCCGGCGGGATTGGCGAGGTGGCGCTCGATGAGCGTGGCGGCGTCATCGGAGAATCCGGCATCGGCATAGTCGAAGGCGAGATCGAGCACGGTCTGCGCGTCGTTGCGGCTGGTGGTGAGGAAGCGGTCTTTTTTCACAAGACCGCATAGCGAGGCCTCATAGGCGGCCCAGTGGTCGAGCGGATCCACGGCGAGCAGGTCGCCTAACAGATCTGCCGCCGTTTCGCGGTCCTCGCCATGGCGGGCGATGACGGCTTGCAGGACCATCGCCTTGTTGTGATCGCCGAGCGTGGCCAGCGATTCATCGAGATGGCGGTCGGCGGTTTCGAAATCGAGACGGCGGCAGTCGATGCAGGCGAGTTGATAATAAGCCGCGCCGCGCCATGCATAATTCCACGTGGCCTTGTAAAACGCCGGATAGGCTTCGTCGTGGCGGTCCTGGAACGCGAAGGTGACGCCGAGGAAATAGTGCGCCTCGCCGGTCTCGGGGTTCGGGTGACGGCGGGTGAGGCGCGCGATCGCCTGGCGGAAATGGCTTTCCGCCTCGCTGAAAAGGCCTTTGCGCAGCAAACGGCGGCCGAGCGCGATATGGCTCCGGACGTCACCGGGGTCGCGCTTCAGCGCCTCTTCCCAATACGGCTCCGGCAGGCGCGTGGGATGGCGGTAGAGTTCGAGGTGCTCGCCGGTAAAGTATAACTCGTCATTCGAAGCAATGTCCGCCGGAGCGGGCGGTTCGGTGGCGAGTTCGCGGCTGCGCTCGAGCTTCGATTCATCCACCGGCCGGTAGGCGAGGAGACGCTGGCCGTCCTCGTCGAGCAGCACGGCGCTGAGCGCGGCGGGGTTTTCGCCGGTGAACTTGAGCGACTCGTTCTTCCACGCCTCGCCGGGCGCGAGCGTCAGGGTTTCCTCCAGCATCACGGTGGCGTCGTGCATGACGCGCAGCGTGGCATTGCGGACTGTTTCCGAAACGCAGAGACCGAGTTCGATGCCGCGGTCGTCGCGGATGACCATGTGCAGCGCGGCGATTTCGGTTGCCTGCTGGACCGGGCCGATCCCTTGGATGGGCCACCAGAACTGCGAGAAGGTCTTGGTTTCAAACGGAGTGAGATAGGTGAAGTCCGGCTGGTTGTCGGTATAAACGCCGGCCATCAACTCGACGTAGGGACCGTTGGCATCGGTGAGTTCGCGGTCCCAGGCATAACCGAAGGGATGATCGCCCCAGGTCCACTGCTTTTTGCCGGGAGCGATGTGGCGGTCGGCCACGTGAACGAACCCGCCGCCCGCCTTGAAGTCGTAGCCGCCGAAGAAATCGAACGCCGTTTCGCAAACCATATAACTCGTCGGCACCGGGATGTTCCTGTACCACCCGAGGTCGTTCGCGCCGGGGCGGTTCCGATAGTTCACCCCGTAGTAGGGATTGTTCGCGACCGGGAATGACGACATCGCGCGCACCGCATGGTCGGCGATATAGTGGACATCGGGCGGGAAGAACGACTGGTATTGGTCGTGCACCATGGCCGCGACGTTCGCCCACCACAGGAAGGTCTGGGTGAGGGGAGTGCGGTTGTAGAGGCGGGCGCGCAGCTCGACCAGTGACGAACCCGGCCGCAGGCGGATGCCGTGCATGCCTTTGAGGCGGTTGAGCGGGTCGTGCTCGCTCATCCACACGGTGCGCGAGCCGTCGTCCTCTTTTTCGATGAAGACATCGGCCGGCATGAAGGTGCCGGGCCGGTGGTGTTGCGGCCAGTTGAACTCGACGCCGCCGGAAATCCACGGTCCGGCGAGCCCGACGAGCGCGGGCTTGATGACGTCCTGGCGGTAGAAGAAATCGTAGTCGTGGTTCGTTTTGTCCTGGCCGAGGAAGATGCGTCCGCCGATCTCTGGCAGCATGACGAGGCGGACGTATTCGTTTTCCAACCGCGCGGACTGATAGGTGATGTCCTTGGGTTCATCAAAGACCTTGTCGATGAACGGCACGGGATAAACTTTACCGGAGGATCCCTGATAGACGCGTTTTTCGAAAAACACCGGGTTTTTCTCCGGCGCGCCGACCGGGTAGGTGGGGATGACGCGGGGTTCGATTTTGGCAATGACTGACATGGGTGGAAGTGATCAGTGATCGGTGATCGGTGGGATCACCAGAAGGCGATGAAGAAAGCGATGACTCCGAGGATGACGGCGGTGCCGGCGATTTTGACGATGGGTTCGGTTTCGAGGGCTATTTCCTCGCGCACCGGAAGTTCGCGGGGTTTGGCAAGAGGTTGGATCGCGGTGATGGCAGTCATGAGTATTGCCACGACGATGAATGACAGCAGGACTTGCAGCAGGAAATGAATGTCATGTCCCCACGGGCGGGCGTCGGATTTGGCGGTGAACTGGAAGGCCGCATAGGCGAGCGGACCCACGATCAGCGCGGTGGCACCCGCGGCACCGGGAATCCGCGGCAGGACGAAGGGCATGATGAACGCTGCCACCACGCCGGGCCAGATGTAGCCTTGGAACTGCTGGATGTATTGGAAGACGCCGCCGAATTTCGGGTGGTCGAGCATCGGCGCGATCCAGCAGCCGGCGACGACGAGCCCTATGGTCAGCGCGCGGCCGAGTGTCACGAGGTGCCGCTGGCTGGCAGAGGGCGAAATCATGCGCCGGTAAACGTCCATCGTGAAGATGGTGGACGCGGAGTTGAGCAATGAGGCGAGCGTGCTGGTGACGGCGCCGGCTATGGCGGCGTAGAGAAAGCCGCGGATGCCGGGTTGCACGAGCTGGGTGACCATGGTGGGAAAGGCGGCGTCGTTGGTTCCCGCCAGCTTGTCGCCATAAAGCTGCTGCGCCATCAGGCCGGGCATGACGATGGCGAAGGGGACCAGCAGCCACAGCCCGCCGGCGAAGATCATGCCGAGCTGGCCGTGTTTGAGCGACTTCGCGGCGAGATTGCGCTGCACGATGAACTGGTTGAGCCCGCAGTAATAGATCATCACGATCCACATACCGCCCACCACGCCGGTCCATGGCAGGTCCGCGTTGTCGGCGGGAAGGATCATGTGGAGTTTGTCCGCGTTGGCGGTGGTGAACGATTCCCAGCCGCCGACCGCTTGCAGGCCGAGGAAAAACACCAGCAGGCCGCCGGCCAGCAGCGCGATGCCCTGGATCAGGTCCGCCCAGGCGATCGCCTTCAGTCCGCCGATGGCCGCATAGCCCGCGCCGATCAGGCCGATGATCCAGACCGCTGTGCCGAGGTTCATGCCGGTGACCGCGCGCAGCGTGACGCCGCCGGAGTAGAGCACTGCGGGCAACATCACCACGGCGTAGATGATGACTGTGAGGATCGCCATGATGCCACGGGTCAGGCTGTTGTAGCGGTATTCCAGATACTCCGGCATGGTGTAGATGCCGGCGCGCAGGAAGCGCGGCAGCAGGGTCATCGCGATGAGGACGATGAAGACCGATCCCATGAGCTGCCAGCCGCTCACCGCCAGTCCGGTGGAGCCCGCCGCCTGGCCGGCCATGCCGACCATTTGCTCGGTGGAAATATTGGCGGCGACGATCGAGATGCCGATCAACGGCCAGGTCAACCCGCGGCCGGCGAGAAAGAAGTCCGAGCTGTCTTCCTCGTGATCCGGGCGGCGGCGGCTTTTCCAGATGCCAAGTCCGATGACGAAGGCGAAGAAAGCGACGATGACGATCAGGTCCGCGGTGGAGATGTTCATTTCGTGGTCGTGGGTTTGGTCCAGTCTAGGGCTGTCACCGTTCCCCCGGCCATGGAAAATCCGGGGATTTGCATGGACGATCCGAGGATTCCGGTGATTCTCTTTCCACGATGAATCAAGCGGTTCCGGCACGGCGCATGGAAGGGTTTCCGGGCCAGCGGCTGGTGGTGGTGCCGCCGGAAATTGTCGCCGCCGCCTGCCGCCGGCCGGTGACGCGGGACCTTTGCGTCACGCACATCGGAGCCTTCAGCGCGGCATCGGGGCATTACGTTGAGCGTCCCGCCGGCAGCGGCCAGCACATCGCGATCGCCTGCCTGGCGGGAGCGGGGCGTTGCCGGTATCAGGGCCGCGATTGGCCGCTCGCGGCGGGTGATCTCGTGTTCCTGCCGCCGCGGACCGCTCATGCCTACGAATCCGATGAAAACGCGCCATGGACAATCTTCTGGATCCACTTCCGCGGACTGAGGGCGCGTGACCATCTCGCCAACCTCGGAATCGACAGGGAGCGGCCGCTCGTTTCCGTGGACGACATGGGCGTGTTGGTGGATGCCTTCGAGGACACGTTCCGTCACGTGCGTCATGGCTTCGGCGAGGCGGCGATGACCGGTCTTTCCACCGCCTTCATCCGCCTGCTAGGGTTGGTCAAGGTCCATCAGCGGAGCACGGGTTTGAAAAACCGAATGTCCGAGAACCGCCTGCTCGCGGTGTTGGCGATGATGCGCGAAGATCTCGCGCGATCATGGACGCTGGATGAACTGGCGCGCGAGGCGACGCTCAGCGTGCCGCATTTTTCCGAACTCTGCCGCAGCCAGACCGGCATGCCGCCGCTGGCATTGTTGATCCGCCTGCGTCTGCAGCGGGCGATGGAACTGCTCCAGCAAGGCGGCCACAACGTCGCCGAAGCCGGCCGGGCGGTAGGCTATGAGGACCCGTTCTATTTTTCCCGCCTGTTCAAAAAGCATATCGGCGTGCCGCCATCGTCGTGCATGGGCGGGCCTTGAGACCGAGTCATTTCGCCAGCGGTGTGAGTTCCACCTTGCGGAACTCGACCTCGGACCCTTCCGCCTGCAGGGCGATTTTGCCGGAGGTGGCGGTGCTTTTGCTGCCGTGGTTCACGAGCGTGCCGTTGACGTGCACGATGACTTCATCGCCCTTGCAGACGATTTCCATGGTGTTCCATTCGCCGAGCGGCTTTTCCGAGCCGTCGGTGAGGTTGACGATGCGGCGGGCGTCGCTGGCGTTGCCGCCGAATGCTTGATCGGGATCCTTGCGCGGACGGCGTTTTTCCATGTCCGGCACCTCGATGTTCTCGCCGATGCACCAGAAGTCGCCGGCGTTCTCGTGCATCATCTGCACTTCGATCGACTGCGGGAACATGTCATAAAGCCGGCGCGGGGTGGATGCGTGGACCAGCACGCCGCAGTTGCCGGGCTTTTTCGGAAAGCGGTATTCCACCACCAGCTTGTAGTTGGAAAACTCGTCCTTGGTGACGAGGTGTCCGCCGGGCTTGCCAAGGCTGACGAGCAACCCGTCGCGCACGATGAAGCTGGGCGGCGCGGCATTCCACCACTCGACCTTGCGGGTGTCGATGGTCATCACGCCGTCCTTGATCGGAATGTCGTCCTCCGCCGCGAGTTGGTCGCGGGCCGGTATGTCGAGCGTCCAGCCGTCGAGGTTCCTGCCGTTGAAAAGCGAAACGGTTTCCGCGCCGATGAGCAGGGAGGGGACGAGTGAGGTGAGGATCAGCAGTGTGTGTTTCATCGTCCGGGATACGCGGGAATGGCGGAGTTATTTCGAATCCTTTGCAAAATAATGCGGCGGCAATTTCGTGCTTGATGCCTTGCCCGGCCGCATGAATCTGGCATCGCAATGGGTTGCGGCCAACACGCCGTCCATTGCCACCAATAAAAACACCATGAAACCCATCACCATCCTCGGTTTGCTCGCCGTCTCGTTCTGCCTGATCACTCCGGTCGAAGCGAAAGGCGGAAACAACAACAAGGAAGCCCAGAAGAGAAAGCAGGAACGGGAGCAGAAACGTCAGGAACGCGCCGCCAAGCGCGACGCGATTGACGAATTCCTCAAACCCCGCGACCTCAACAAGGACGGGTCGCTTACCCTCGATGAGTTTCTTTCCGGAGAGACCGACAAGGAGGAAGGCGCTCGGAAATTCGAGGAGGCCAACAAGAACGGCGATCGTTATCTCACCAAGAAGGAGATCGAGGAAATGCTCGGTGTCTGAGCCGCGTGTTTTTTACATGGAGGTCTCCCGGTTCCGCTCGTCCACCTGTCGGTTGAGCGTGCAGAAATCGTACAGCCAGCCGATGCCCAGGACGCCCGCGGTCACCAGCCAGACCAGGCCGGTGACGATTTTTCCGAGATAAAACCGGTGCACGCCGAACACGCCGAGAAAGGTCTGCAGGATCCAGGCCAGCGAATAATCGTAGCGCCCCGAGCGGAACCGCAGGTCCGCCCGGCGGTCCATGCCCGGGATCAGGAACAGGTCGATCAGCCACCCGATGCCCAGCAGCCCGAGCGTGAAAAACCAGATCGCCCCGGTCACCGGCTTGCCATAGTAAAACCGGTGCGAGCCGGTGAATCCGAACAGCCATAGCAGATAGCCGATCGTCTTGCTGTGGGTGTCGCCGCGGGGAGTGGACATGCGGCCAAGGTGCCGCGGAACCACCCCGCCCGCAAGTTTCGGAACGCGCAAGGCGTCAATTTCCCCTTGCCAAGACGCGGCGCTTTCCCTACCTCGCGCGTCCCCTTTCACGCCGCCATCGCACCAAAGAAGATCCAAGGGGGATGCCACATGCGGCGGGTCTTCAAGAATCGCCCGACCTGATTCAAGGCGGGAAACCCCAGAATCCATGATCAACGAACTCATCAATGAAATGGTGGACGCCGGCGTCCACTACGGCCACCAGACCAAGAAATGGAACCCGCGCATGAAGCCCTTCCTGATGAAGGACAAAGGCGGGATCTACATCATCAACCTCGAGAAAACCGTCCAGCAGCTCGACAAGGCGGCCGACTTCCTCGCCGAACTGGTGGGCAAGGGCAAAAAGATCCTCTTCGTCGGCTGCAAGCGCCAGGCCCAGGACGCCATCAAGGAGGCCGCGGAAGCCACCGGCCAATTCTACGTCAACCACCGCTGGCTCGGCGGCATGCTCACCAACAGCACCACCGTCCGCAAATCCGTGGAGCGCCTCAAGTATCTCGAAAACATCGAGAAACAGCCCGAGTTCAAGGCCATGTCCAAAAAGGAACTCGCCGCCCTCGGTCGTGAGCGCGAGAAACTGCTGCGCAACCTGCGCGGCGTCCGCGACATGGACAAGATGCCCGATGCCGTGGTGATCGTGGACTCCGCCCGCGAGACCATCGCCGTGGCCGAAGCCCGCCGTCTCGGCATCCCGATCGTCGCCATTGTCGATACCAACGCCGATCCGGCCATCGTCGATTACCCGATTCCCGGCAACGACGACGCGATCCGCTCGATCCGCATCATCCTGCAGAACCTGGTGGACGCCGTTGTGGCCGCCCGCAAGAACTGATTCCTCGCGACCGGCGGATCGCCAGAGTGCGGGCCTGCCGGGAGCCTTTCCCCACACCAGACATCATTTTCATACTGCCATGATCTCAGCCACCATCGTCAAAGAACTCCGCGACAAGACCAACGCCGGCATGATGGACTGCAAGAAAGTCCTCACCGAAACCAACGGCGACATCGATGCCGCCATCAAACTGCTGCGCGAGCGCGGCATCGCCAAGGCCGGCGCCAAGGCCGACCGCGCCGCCAACGAGGGTGTCATCACCGCCCGCGTCAACGACGACGCCAATTCCGGCATCCTGCTTGAAGTGAACTGCGAGACCGACTTCGTTTCCAAGAACGAGAACTTCCAGGGCTTCGTCGCGCAGATCGCCGACACCCTGGCCGCCGCCTCCGCCGCCGACCACGCCGCCGCGCTGGCGGTGAATCTCGGCGAGGTCAGCATCGAGGACGCGGTGAAGGCCAAGGTCGCCGAGATCGGCGAAAACCTCCAGTTCCGCAAATACGTCCGCTACGACGCCGCTCCCGGCGGTGCCATCGCCGCCTACATTCACCCTCCGGGCAAGGTGGGCGTGCTCATCGAGGTGGGCACCACCAAGCCGGAAACCGCCGGCAGCGACAGCTTCAAGGAACTCGTCCGCGACCTCACGCTGCACATCGCCGCCTGCGCCCCGAAAGGCCTCTCGCGCGATGACATTCCCGCCGACGTGGTGGATGCGGAGCGCGAGATTTTCCGCGCCCGCCTCGTCGACAGCGGCAAGCCGGAAAACATCATCGAGAACATCCTCAAGGGACAGATCAACAAGTTCTTCGCCGAGAGCTGCTTCCTCGAACAGCCGTTCGTGAAGGACGACAGCCAAACCGTCACCCAGTTGCTCGAAGCCAAGGGCAAGGAACTCGGCGACACCCTCACGGTGACCCGCTTCGTGCGCTTCGGCCTCGGCGAGTGATCGCGGGCAGCAGGCCGGGCCAGCCCGTGCGGCATAAAATGTCCATCCCCGCATGCTTGCCTGGCTTCTGCTGACCCTGCTGAGTTTCGTCCTGCTCTTCGCCGGTGCGGAACTGCTTGTCAGGGGCGGAGCCGGGATCGCGCTCAGGCTCGGACTCAGCGCGCTGGTCGTGGGGCTCACGGTGGTCGCCTATGGCACGTCCACGCCCGAGCTGGTCGTTTCCGTGAAAGCGGCCTGGGCGGGTCAACCGGGAATCGCGGTCGGCAACGTCGTCGGCTCCAACATCTTCAACATCGCCGTGATTCTCGGAATCGCGGCGATCATCCGGCCCGTCCGCTCCGGTTCCGTAGCGGTCAATCGGGACGCCCCGGTCATGGTGGCCGTGACCTGTGGCGGCATCGCGGTGCTGTGGGACGGCAATGTCACCCGCTGGGAGGGTTTGCTGCTCGTGGCGGCCAGCGCGGTTTATACGGTCTGGATCATCCGGCAGGCCCGCAAGGAGAAGTCGGACGACGACGAGGGCTTGCGGCCGCTGGGCATGGTCAAGGCATTGCTGTTCATCGCGGCCGGCCTGGTGGTGTTGGTCATCGGCTCCCGCCTGCTGGTGGTGAATGCCGTGGAAATCGCGCGTGCGCTCGGTGTTTCGGAAGCGGTCATCGGATTGACCATCATCGCCGCCGGCACCTCGATGCCGGAACTCGCCACCTCCGCGGTGGGTGCCCTCAGGGGGCATTCGGATATCGCTCTCGGCAACGTCATCGGTTCCAATATCTTCAACATCCTGTTCGTCCTCGGCCTCGCCGCCGTGGTGCATCCGATCCACGGGGTGTCGCTGCGCGCCGTCGATCAGGTGTTCCTTCTCGGCAGCGCGCTGGTGCTGGTTCCCATGATGTGGACCGGGCGCAGGGTCGGTCGGGTGGAGGGAGGCATCCTGCTGGCCATGTATGCCGCCTACTTGTGGCTGATGTGGCCCGCGGGTTGAGCGCAGGAAAAATCCGCCAAACGCGGTGCGAGTTCACTTATCCGCCACGCGGTCGTCCGGCGTGGGATATCGGAAGTGCGATTCGATCTTGTAGTCGAACAGCGAGTTTTCCCACTTGATGGTGGTGTCTTTGTGATGGACCACCCACGGTTCGTTGGCGCGTTTGCCGGGACCGGGAACGACGACACCGATGTGTTTCTCGGCGTTGGCCAGCGACCACACGACGATATCGCCCGGGCGGTAACCGGCGGGGTCGCGTGTGGGTGTCAGACTCTGGCCGTGGCGTTCGAAGAACCGTTCGAGATTGGGGATGCGACGGTGATCGATGTGGGTGTCCGGCGCGATGGCACCCCAGAGTTGTGGATAAAGGCGGAAGTTGCGCGCCATGTCCTCGTGCATCTCGCGCTGGAGATCGATGCCGAGCCCGCGGAAGCAACGGATGATCACATCCGCGGCGTGGCCCTTGCCGGGGGCGATGTCGCCGTTGGGATAATCGATTTTGTAGTAGGCGGCATCATAGGTGATGTCCTCACCGGATAGCTCCAATGCGAGCGCGGCGAGCGCGGCACCCTGGCCGCCGGCATCACGGAGATGGGAAATGAGCAGCTCGGCCTGTTCGATGGAAACTTCCTGCTGGTTGGCCTTGAGCATCGGGACCAATGGACGGCCGAACCAGGTGCCGATCCCCACCGCGATCACCAGGATCACCCAGCCGCCGAAGAAGTGCCGCCGCTTCTTTTTCTGTGGGCGTGGTCCGATGTATTCGATCGTTTCGTAAAATCCGTTGCGTTGGCGGGCCATGGGACAGCGGGTGGGCGCAAGCCAAACATCATCGTCCGGAAAAAGCGATGTTTTTCTTGAATTTCCCCGGATTTTTACCAACCGCGGCTGCCCTCTCGACAAGGTCTGCGGCGATTCGTCATACTCGCGGCATGACGATTCTCCAATGCGCGCGGCCGCTGGCGTGGGGTGAGCTGGATCTTCCTCTGATCGGCATCACGCGCGATTGGGATGGGGTGGCGATCGATCCTCCGGCGGGTTTCGCGCTGGCGGACGACGGGTTCCGGCTGTGGTTCGTGGCGCATCACCGCGCGCCGGCGGAACCGCACCCGCAGGCGATGCCCGGCGCGTTTGTCGCGGGGCTGTGGCAGCATGATTGCGCCGAGCTTTTTCTAACCGATCCGACAGGTGGGCGGTATTTCGAGTTCAATCTCGCACCCAACGGCGCCTGGTGGAGCTGCGAATACACCGCGCCGCGCGTGCGGGCGGAAGAGGTGGACATCGCGATGCCCGAGGTGGCCACCTTCGCGGATCTCGCGGCGGATGGCGCGTGGGTGGCGGCAATGGCACTGCCGCTTGACCTCTTGCGGGCGCGGCTGGACTACGGCCCCAGATCGCGGGCGAACGTGACCTTCATGCTGGGCGGCAAGCGTCGTCGCCACGTGACCGCAGCCGATCTCGGCGGCGGATCTCCGGATTTCCACCTTCCCGCGCGGTTTCCCGTGGTGAATTTCACTCCGCTGCCCATCACGTGATGGGGTGATCGATGACTCCTTTTCATCCGCCGCGCCACATGCTATGCGATGGCTGTTGATCAAGCGCTTCCAAATCGAAGACATCGTCTGGCAGGATGCTTCCGGAGTGGTGTTCCGCGCCATCGACGCTGAAACCGGAAACCCGGTGGCATTGCGGCGTTTTTTCCCCTTTGGCGCGAACGGTGGCGGCTTGGAGCCCGACGAACGGACGGCCTACGACATCGCCGTCGCCCGGTTGGCCGGCATCCGGCACCCGGCGTTGCGCGCGGTGGTGACCGGCGGCTGCGATCCGGTGGACGGCATGCCCTACCTCGCCACCGAGTGGATCGATGGCGACACCATCGGCCCGTTGTTGCGCGAGCAACCGCTGCCCGCAGCGGTGGCCGCGGAACTGATCACCCACGCACTGGAAGTGTGCGAACTGCTCTCCCAGGTGCTGGCCGAGGAAGCGGTGTGGGTGGATACCGATCCGGACACCATCATTCTCGGCAGCCAGGAGAGTGGGCGCGGATTCACCTTCTGGATTTCCCCGTTCAAATGGCTCGGTGCCGACAACCAGCCACGCGGGCTCGGATCCTTGGTCACACTCACCGAATCCCTGATGCGATGGCAGGGTAAGATGGTGGCGGATCACGCCGGCCTCGGCCTCGGCTCGTGGCTCAACTGGCTGCGCGCCGCCGCGCCGAACACCACCCTGAGAGAGGCGCGCGAAAACCTCGCCGCGGCGCTCGGCAACGAGCCGCCCGCCAATGTGCGGCAACTGCTCAACGAAGCGCGCCCGCTCCCACAGCAGCCCCGGCGCAACTCGTCCAGACTGCTGATCATCGGTGCCGTCGGCCTCGCCATGGTCGTGGTGGGCGTGGGTGGCTGGCTGTGGACCTGGCAGCGCGCGCGGCAGATCAGGCAATCCGAGGTGGTGGAAAAGCTGATGCGCGAACTGGAAGACCAATCACGCGCCAATGGCGGATCGCGAGCGGAGGATGTCAACGAACGGGCCGCCCGGCTCGCCGAGGAAGCGGCCCAGGCGTGGCAGGGCGGTGTTTTCAAGCCGGATCAGGGCGAACTTCTCGCACGTCAGGAAGGCGCGGTGGCGAGTCTCGAAGGCGTGCTCCGCGGCATCGCTGAGTCGCAGTCCGGAAACACGCTCTACCTGTTGTTTTCCGAAAACCCCAGCCGCAACGATCCGCGCGGCGCGGTTTCTTCGGAGGCTTCCGGAGAGGGGCTCGACCGGCGCTCGCTCGAAGCGCTTGTCGGTAGCAGGATCCGTATCACCGGCACGGTCCGCGTGACCCGTATCGGAGGTCTCCAGCGGCCGGAAATTCCCATCTCGGAGCGCACCGCGATCCAGCACGCCGATTGATCTCCCTCACCAGTGCGTGGCTTGGCGGAAAAGGTTCAACCGGTCTGACAGATCGTCGTGCGTCAGTGCCTCCAGGCGGCGCGTCGAGAACGCCTCGCAGGTGAACGAGGCGAGAATCGACCCCTGCACCACCGCCTGGCGAAGTTGTGCCTCGCTGTAGGGCGGCGGTCCATGCGCGGCGAGGAACCCGGCCATCGCACCCACGAAGGTGTCGCCCGCGCCGGTGGGATCGGCCACATCCTCGAGCGGCCAGGCGCTGGTGCGGAAAATCGTGCCGCCGCGCGAGAACAACATCGCCCCGAACTCGCCGAGCTTGATGGCCACGTGGCGCGGTCCTTTTTTCAGCAGGAGATTTCCGGCGCGAACCAGATTGGAGGTGCCGGCAAGCTCGCGGGCCTCCCCTTCGTTGAGCACGAAAAGGTCCAGGCGCGGAAGCACCTCGTGCAAGCGCTCGTTGGCGATCTCGATCCACAGGTCCATCGTGTCGGCCACCACGAAACGCGTATCGCCGCCATTGTCCTCCCCGATCCCGCACTGCCCGAGCATCTCGATCTGGTTGTCCGGCGACATGTTCGCCAGCACCACCACCGGCGCGGCGGCGTGGGATGCCGGCACTTTCACCTGCCAGTTCTCGAGCACGTTGATGCCCACCCGGTGCGTCGTGCGCTCGTTCATGTTTTCGTGATACTCGCCGGACCAGGTGAACGACTCGTTGGGCGAACGCTCCACTCCGTCCAGCGCCACCCCGCGGCTTGCCAGCATCTCCAGATGCGGCTCCGGAAAATCGCGGCCGATGATCCCGATCAGCGACACCGGCCGACTGAAAAACGACGCCGCCAGTGCCGCATACGCGGCCGATCCGCCGAGCAGCCCGTGGGCTTCGGAGTCCGGGGTCTTGACGTGGTCGATGGCGATGGTGCCGCCGACGATCACCGGCGCGGGAAGGTTTGTGGTATCAGACATGACGAATGGTCCGGCTATGGACGGGCGGCGTTTTTAATCTTCCCGCCACGATGCGCAACCCGCAATTCCAGCCAACATTCTCCAGACGTTCCGCAGCCCTTCCACCGCCGCAAAAAGAGATTGCCAAGCCCATGCCCCGCTCCTAGCGTGCCGCCCGCTCGCTGGACAGGTGTCAGAGTGGTCGAATGAGCACGCTTGGAAAGCGTGTGTGCTGGAAACAGTACCGAGGGTTCGAATCCCTCCCTGTCCGCCATATTTTACAAGGGATTGCGGGCCTGATACCCGCGTGATACCCGACCCCGGCAGCTGGCGCATTTGATTTCCCGCCGGGGCTCGAGTCCCCCCGGCGGCACTGCTGGAAATCAATCGGTTACGCGCCGGGTTACGGTCGGGTTATGGTGGCCGGCGGCAGGGAACCAGAAACCTACCGCCGGCCTTGGCGCGTATCCCTTCACGCCAGATTTTCCCAGTCCACCCAGGCGTCGATTCCGTTGGCGATGCCCAGGGCGATCTTGTCCTTGCGGTGGTGGCAATGTGCCAGTCGTCGGGCAGTGGGTGAGGCGAAGAAATTCCGCACCTCGGTCGCCCGGTGATTTTGGTTTGAGTCCACGCACCGGCAGGACGTTGGGCGGGATTTGCAGGCGCATTTCGTAATCAATCTTTTCGGCAAGAGCGCGGGCGGCTGCGCTGCAATGCCAATGGACCCATTCATGGCCGCGGGCGGGCGGGCCGGCGGAGTTGAAATGCAGCTCGATGGCGGCTTCGTGCCGCGGCTGGCGACGCTGTGTGTGTTTTCCGGCACGCCGGTGAGGCGCGCGCCGTGCGCGACCGGGTAATTCGCGAGGCATCGGAGTGCGACCGCGAGACCGTCGAGCTACGCCGGGAGGAATTCACCCGCGCCATTTCCGGGCGCTGACTGCGGTGATTGTGCTGCGCAAATGCGACTGGCCATCATGAAACCTCCGGTTAGCCTGCGGCCATGATCCACCGGACGCTGGTTTTCGATTTCGACGGCACCATCGCAGACACGCTCGGCGAGACGCGCCGGATCTACAACCAGCTCGCGGGGGACTTCGGGCTGCGCCAGGTGGAGCCCGGCGAGATCGCGGAGTTGCGGCACATGTCGCTCAAGCAATTGATCGCGCACCTCGGCATTCCGAAGCGGCGCGTGCCGGCGCTGATCTCGCGCGGTACCGGCATGATGCGCGGCAACATCACCAATCTCGACATGATCGCCGGCATGCCCGAGGTGCTCACCGAGATGCGCCGCCATGCCGGAAGCTTCGGCATCCTCACCTCCAACGCGCCGGCCAACGTGGACGTTTTCCTGCGCGCCCACGGGCTGCGCGAATTGTTCGAATTCATCTCATCCACCTCCAAGCTCACCGGCAAGGCGAAGCACCTGCGCGCGATCCGCAAGACCTTCTCGCTGCGCCACGAGGAAATGCTCTACATCGGCGACGAACTGCGCGACGTGAAGGCCTCGCAAAAAGCCGGCGTGCCGGTGGCCGCCGTGACCTGGGGATTCAATTCGCGCGAATCGCTCGCCGCGGAAAATCCGGATTATCTCTTCGATCGCCCCGAGGATTTCCTCCGCCTGCTCGGCCCGCGGTGATTGACACCCGGCGACCGGGCCGGGACCGAAAGCGAAAGAGCGCAGCTTGTGGCATGCGTATCCATTCCCATGCAATCTTCGCTGGAGGATTCTTTTGTCATCGGCCGACGCAAGGCGATCGGCACCCTGCTCGCCGCGGCACCCATGATTTGTGCGTCGCGACTGTTTGGCGATGCCGCTCCGTCGAAACGCGTCAACCTGCTGATGCTGGGCACAGGCAGACAAGCCCTGCACGTGAATCTGCCGACACTGCTCGGCATTCCCGAGGTGCGGGTGGTCGGCGTCTGCGATGTGGACCGGAAACGCGTCGAGGCCGCCAAAGACAAGGTGGACCGCCATTATGGCGGCAAGGACTGCCGTTTGTTCACCGACTGGCGCGAGGCATTGGATATGGAAGGCCTCGACGCGGTGATGAACTCCACGCCCGACCATTGGCATGCGATCACCTCGCTGGCGGCAATCGAAAAAGGGCTGCACGTGAGTTGCGAGAAACCGCTGACCCGCCATCTCGCGGAAGGCCGTTTGCTGGCCGACGCCGTGAAGCGCAAGGGTGTCGTTTTCCGCACCGACAGCGAGTGCCGCTCACACGGCTACATGACGCTCGTCGCCGATCTGGCGCTCAACGGGTATCTGGGAAACATCCGTCGTTTCGAAGTCGGCGTGCCGAAGGAAATGGGGAAGGGTTTTGGAAACGCGGAACCGATGCCGGTGCCGGAGCACCTCGATTATGACATGTGGCTCGGCCCCGCGCCGTTCGCGCCATACACCGTGGACCGGGTTCATCCGGATGGCTTGAACGGCCGTCCGGGCTGGATGCGGATTCTCGATTACGGCGAGGGCATCGTCACCAACTGGGGCACCCACCTGCTCGATGTCGCCAGCCTGATCAATGGCAGCGAGCGGAGCGGTCCGGTATCGGTGGAGGGCACGGGCACTTGGCCGCCCGGTGGATCGCTTTGGAACACGCTCATCGATTTCCAAATCCGGTTCGGTTATGCCAATGGCGTGTCCGTCGACTACAAGATGGACGCTCCCTACCTGCGCGTGGAAGGCGATGAAGGATGGGTGCAGGCGCACTGGCACAGCGCAGGCGGGATCAAGGCGGGCGATCCGAAGCTGCTGCGCACGAAGTTCCGTGATTCCGACCGGCGCGTGCCAACGCGCGGCGACAAGCAGGATTTCATCTCCGCCATCACCCGCGGCACCGCGCCGATGGCCGATGCCGAGATCGGCCACCGCACCTGTTCGCTCGGACAGATCGGCCACATCGCGATCCGCCGTGGCAAGCGGCTCGAATGGAATGCGGATACGGAAAAATTCGCTGACGATGCCGCTGCGAATGGCCTGTTGTCCGGGACCTCTCGCGAGCCTTGGAAAATCTGACTGATATATATGATGAAACTGTCCGCCGTTCTCACCGCGTTCGCCATGTTGCTCGCCAGTCCGCTTGGCGCGCGCGATCTCCATGCCTTCGACAACGGATTGAATGATGTCGGGAAACTGGAGGACAAGGCGGCGCTGTTGGCCAGGCTGGGTTATGACGGCATCGCCTGGAGGCCCGGCCAAACGGCCGAAATGCTCGCCGCGCTCGACAAGCACGGCCTGGAAATGGTCGCCACTTATGTGGTGCTCCAGGCCGACATGAACGCCTGTCCGGTTCCGCCTGCCGTGGTCGCGGAGATCGACGCGCTCAAGGGACGCGACACGATCGTCTGGCTCACGGTCAACGGGAAATCCGATGACGCGGTGGTGGTGCCGGCCGTCCGCGAAGTCGCCGCCGTTGCCGCGCGCAACGGACTGAAAGTCGCGCTTTATCCCCACGTGGATTTCCACATCGACACCCTGGCCACCGCGCTGCGGGTCATGCGCATGGCGGATAGCCCGAACATCGGCGTGTGTTTCAACCTGTGCCATTTCCTCAAGCAGAACGACGAAGCGGATCTCGCCAAGACCCTGCGCGAAGCCGCCCCGCACCTGCTGCTGGTCTCGCTGAACGGCGCGGACGGTGGCGACACCCGCTCAATGGGCTGGGACAAGCTCATCCGGCCGCTCGGCGAGGGATCTTTTGACACCGCAAAGCTGTTGCGCCTGCTCGACGCGATCGGTTACAAGGGACCGGTGACCTTGCAGTGCTACAACATCAAAGTCCCGGCTGCCGAACATCTTGCGAAATCGATGGAAGCGTGGCGGCGGCTTGCGGGCGGTGATTGACACCCGCCGCCCGCCGCGGACAACCTGCGGCCATGCCGGACGATCACACACCGCCGCCCGCCGACACCCCTGCCGAACCGCACGCCGAACCGGCCGTCGTTCCGGGTGCCGCCCGGTCCCCATGGCTGGTGCCGGCCTTCGTGGTCATCGCGCTGCTGGTCGTGCTGGTGACCCTGAATCTCCGCAAAGGCGGCGGTGGAAAAGTTTCTCTGGAGGATGTTGCCGAGTTGCAGGCGGAGGCCCAGGCGCTGCGCGGGCAGCTCAATCGCGAGCGGATGGCGCTCGGCCTGAGACCGCTGGAAGGCAATGCGGAATCGATGCAGGACATCGCCGCGAGACTGCGCAAGGACGCCGATACCATGGTCGCGCTGGCCACCAGCTTCCAGACGATGCTGGCCGAGAAGGACGCCGAAATTTCCGCCAAAAACGCCGAACTCATCCGCTCCGAGCAACTTCGCAAGACGTTGGCCGGCGAAAGCGCCCGCCTTCAAGGCGAGCTGCAGCGCGCCATCGCCGGCGGGGCGGACAGCGAATCGCTGCGCCGCGAACTCGCCGCGCTTCAAGAAGAGCGTGACAGCCTGGCCGCGCAACTCGACAAGGTGCGGCAGGAACTCGCGGCGAACACCGGCGGCGTTTCCGCCGAAGCCCACGCCGAGCTCCAGCGCCGGCTGGAGGAAACCACCCGCGCCCGCGATTTCTTCGAGGCCCGCGCGGCGGAACTCGAAGCCGCCGCCGAGTAAGGCCCGTGGTGTTCCGCGCTGCGGGTGGATACAAAAAAACGGACGCCATCTGGCGTCCGTTTCCGGTTCACGATCCGATGAAGCCCGGCTGCTTCAATCTTCGCTTTCGGCGGCCTGGGCAGTGGACTGCGCGGTGGAGTAACGCCAGCGGATCTTGTTGCGCTTGGAGGCGGTGCGCAGCTTGCGCTGCTTGCGTTCGGTGGGTGTTTCAAATGCGCGGCGGCGGCGCATTTCCTCAAGGATGCCCTCGGCATCCAGCTTGGTTTTCAGGCGTTTGAGAGCGCGGTCAACCGGCTCGCCTTTTTTCAGAGTCACTCCTCGCATGCGGTGTCTTTGTTTGTGGTTTGGGGCTTCACGTGAACGTGGGGGGGCGGATGAGAGGCGCTGGAGCCCCGCTTGTCAAGGTGGAACCGCCGCCGCAATTGTGGAAATTGACGGGTTGCGCAAATATCGAAGTTCGCGTAAACCTAAGGCGCTCCGCGCCTTCCGCTGCGGAGCAATCCCCTTTACCACGACAACTCAAATGTACCGCATTCCCTACGACCGGGTGAACTGGATTACCAGTTCGTTCCTCATCGGCACGGCCCTCACCGCCCTCATCGGCCTGCCGATTTACCTGTTCCACTACGGCATCAGCGCCTTCCAGTTCGGCATGTTCGCCTTCTTCCTGGTGGCCACCATGATGAGCATCACCGTGGGTTACCACCGGCTGTTCTCGCACATTTCCTTCAAGGCCAAGTGGCCGGTGCGTTTCTTCACCCTCGTCTTCGGTGCCTGCGCGTTCGAAAACTCGTGTCTCGACTGGGCCTCCGACCACCGCCGCCACCACAAGCACGTCGATCACGACGGCGATCCGTACGACATTTCCAAAGGCTTCATGTGGGCGCACATCGGCTGGCTCATGTTCAAGCTCAACCCCGAGCCGCCGATGGACAACGTCAACGACCTCCGCAAGGACAAGCTCGTCATGTGGCAGCACAAATACGTCCACTGGATCGGCCTCGTCGTGGGGCTGATCGTCCCCACCGCGCTCGGCTACGGCTGGAACGCGTGGCACGGCATGGATCCGTGGACCGGCGCGCTCGGCGGATTCCTGATCGCCGGCGTGGCGCGAATCGTCGTCGCCCAGCACTGCACGTTCTTCATCAACTCGCTCTGTCACACCATCGGCCGCCAGCCGTATTCCTCCGATCACAGCGCGCGTGACAGCGCCATCATGGCCCTGCTCACCTTCGGCGAGGGCTATCACAACTATCACCACGAGTTCCAGCACGACTACCGCAACGGCGTGAAACCCTGGCAGTGGGATCCCTCCAAGTGGACGATCTGGACGCTTTCGAAACTCGGCCTCGTCGAGGGCCTGCGTCGCGTTCCGGACAGCAAGATCCTGCTCGCCGAAATGCGCGAGGCCCGCCTGCGTGCCGAAAAACACCTCGCCGAGCTGCGCGAGCACGGACCGTCGCACACCTTCAGCGAAACCGTGCACGAAATCGTCGAACGCCTCGCCGCCAATTATCACGAACTCGAAAAAGCCGTCGCCGACCGCGTCCAGCTCTCGCGCGAGGTGCTCGACCGCTGGCAGGCCGAAACCCGCCAGATGATGCGTGAACTCAGCCGCATCCGCGAGGCGGTGGCGGCGTGACCGTGGCTCAGCCGATCGACGGCACCGTCACCGCGGTGTCGGTGTCGGCACCGTAATCCACGCCGTGGAGCCCGAAACCGAAGAGGCGCAGGAAACTGGCCTGGTAGCCGTCGTAGTCGCCGAGTTGCCTTAGGTTGTCGGTTTCGACGATCTGCCAGTTGGCCTGGACCGGTTGCTGGACCGGGTCGGCCATTTCCCAGTCGTCTAGGCGGATGCGGCCGGCCTCGTCGGGTTGCGGATGAGTGTATCGTTCGCGGAACAGCCGGTCCATTTGCTCGATGCAGTCCTCGTGGCTGCCCTGCTCCTTCATCACCTTGTAGAGCAGCGAGATGTAAAGCGGCACCACGGGGATCGCGGAGCTGGCCTGGGTGACGAGCGCCTTGTTCACGGAAACCCATGCCTTGCCACCGATGGCGGCGAGACTGGCGTCGAGCGCGCGCTGCACGCGTTCAAGATCCTCCTTGGCCTTGCCGATGGTGCCGTCCTTGTAAATCGGCCAGGTGAGTTCGGGACCGATATACGAATAGGCATAGGTTTGCACGCCTGAAGCGAGCAGGTTTTCCGCCAACAGCGCTTCAATCCACATTTCCCAGTCCTCGCCGCCCATCACGGCCACCGTCTGCGCGACATCGTCGCCCTCGGCGGGATCGATGGTGACCTCGTCCACCACGCCGGTGGAGGTGTTGAGGTTCTTGTTGGTATAACTTTGTCCGATCGGCTTGAGCACCGACTTGAACACCTCGCCGGTCTTCGGATGCGCGCGGCGCGGCGAGGCGAGGCTGTAAACCACGCAATCGACCTGCCCGATATCCTCTTTGATGGCCGCGATCACCTGCGCCTTCATTTCATCGGAAAACGCGTCGCCGTTGAAGGAACGGGCATACAATCCGGCGGCGGAGGCTTCCTTCTCGAAGGCAACCGAGTTGTACCATCCCGCGGTGCCGCATTTGCCCGCGTCGCCGGGTTTTTCGAAAAAAACGCCGATGGTGGCCGCACCCGAACCGAAGGCGGTGGCGATGCGCGAGGCCAGGCCGTAGCCGGTGGACGCGCCGATCACGAGAACCTTCTTCGGCCCGTCCGCGATCGGGCCGCGGCTTTTGACGACGGCGATTTGTTCGGCGACGTGCTTGGCGCAGCCGTCCGGGTGGGCGGTGGTGCAGATGAATCCGCGGATTTTCGGGGCGACGATCATGGCTGGCGCGAGGCTACCGGCAGCCCGCCCGGTGGCAACCTCGATTTGTGAGGCGCATTTGGATCCACGCGGCGCGTTGGACTCCCTGACGTTTCCGGAAATCACCTTGCTTACGCGTGGTGCAGCAGGATCGAGTTGGCGCCGAAGTGGTCGGAGAGGACGTCGGAAACGATGACGATGGGGGTGCCCTTGCGGACGAGGTCCTGTTTGAGCAGCTCGTTGCTGACGCGCTTGATGGTTTCCTCGATGTTGGTGGAGAAGGCCATCTTGATGGGGCGCACGCCGCGGGTGAGGGCGAGCTGGCGGCAGACGGTCTCGCGCGGCGTGACGGCGTAGAATCCAACGGTGCGTGGGCGCAGCATGGCCACCTGGTTGGCGAGCACGCCACGTCTTGTCAGGACGACCAGGCGGGCGTCCGGCAGCGAATCGGCGAGGGTGACGGCGGAGCGGGCGACCTTGCGGCGCTCGTCGGTGAGCAGCATGGTCTGGCCGAAACCCTGGCCGGCGGTGCGCTCGATGCGGGTGATGATGCGCACCAGCGCCTCGACGCAGCGCACCGGGTAGCGGCCGACGCTGGTTTCGCCGGACAGCATCAGGACATCGGCCTCCTCGTAAGCGGCGTTCATCACGTCGGTGACCTCGGCGCGGGTGGGCGTGGGGTTCTGGATCATGGATTCCAGAAGCTGGGTGGCGACGATGACGCGGGTGCCGATCTCGTGGCAGCGCTTGATGATGCGTCGTTGGAGCAGCGGGAGTTCCTCGAACTCAACCTCGGTGCCGAGATCGCCGCGGGCGATCATGATGACATCGGCCTCGCGGATGATGGCGTCGAGGTTTCTAACAGCCTCCTGGTCTTCCAGCTTGGCGATGATCTGGGCCTCGCCGTCGAGCGAGTTCATGGTCTCGCGCAGTTCGCGGACGTGGGCGCAATCGCGCACGAACGAGCCGGCGATGAAGTCCGCGCCGCACTCGACGGCGAGCGCGAGGTCGGCGCGGTCCTTGTCGGTGAGGGCGGGCAGATTGAGGCGCACGCCGGGCAGGTTGATGTGGCGGCGCGAGCCCATGGTGCCGGGGGTCTTGACGCGGCAGAGGATGCGGTCGGCCTCGACCTTTTCGATGCGCATGAGCAGCGCGCCATTGTCCACGACGAGCGTGTTGCCGGCCGAGACGTCCTCCATCAGGCCTCCATAGTTGACGGTGGTGGAGAATTCGACGGTCGCTTCAGTGCCGGCTTTGCGGAACTCGACGGTGTCGCCCTCGGCCAAGGTATAGGGATCCTTCAGGTCGCCGGTGCGGATCGAGGGGCCGGTGAGGTCGAAAAGCACGGCATGGTTGCCGCCGCGCTGCTGGGAGAGGCGGCGGACGATGCGGGTCATTTCCGCGGCCCACTCGTGCTTGGCGTGGCTCATATTGAGCCGGAAGACATTGGCACCGGCATCCATCAGCGCGGCGATGGATTCCTCCGACGAGGTGGCCGGGCCGAGCGTGCAGATGATCTTGGTTTTGCGGGACATGCGGTATGTGATATTTGAGATTTGAAATTTGAAATTTCAAATGAGCCATCAGCCTTGGTCGATGGTTTTTTCGGTGCGGGCGTCAATGATGGCGAAGCGTTCGCGGTTGAGGGCCGGGTCGGAGCGGAAGACAAGGCGGCCGGAGTGGGAGCGTTCGAGTTCGCCCAACAAAGAGGAGTCCTCGCTCTTGAAGCGGTTGAGGACGTCGCTGTTGACGATCACGACGAGGTCGCCGACGGAGTCGCGGTGTTTCTGGATGACCGAGTTGAGGCGGCGCTGGATCTCGACCGACATGGTCATGGGCGTTTTCACGCGGCCGCGGCCCTGGCAATAGGGGCAGGGTTCGTACATCGAGTCGCGCAGCGATTCGTTGAGCCGCTGGCGGGTCATTTCCATCAGGCCGATGGATGAGATCTGGAGCACCTGCGTCTTGGCCTTGTCCTTCTTGAGCCGCTCCTTGATCGCCTTGTAAACCGCCTGCTGGTCCTTGCGGTGGCGCATGTCGATGAGGTCGATGACGACGAGTCCGCCGATGTTGCGCAGGCGGAGCTGGCGGGCAACCTCGCGGGCGGCCTCGATGTTGGTCTGGAGGATCATCTTGTCCACGTCCTTGGCGCCGCGGTTGCGACCGGTGTTGACGTCGATGGCGATGAGGGCCTCGGTTTCGTCGATGACGATATAGCCGCCGCAGGGCAACCAGACCTGGCGGGAGAAGGCCTCGTCGATCTGTTTCTGGATGCCGACGCTCTCGAAGATCGGCTGGCTGCTCATCGGCATGTGGTGGACGCGGCGCTTGGCGCGGCGGGAGATCTTGCCGGCGATCTCGCGGATCCGCTCGGTGGTCTCGGCGTCGTCGCAGATCACCTGGTTGACTTCCTCGGTGAGGAAATCGCGGGCGGTGCGCTCGATGAGGCCGGGTTCCTGATAGATGCAGGCGGGTGCGGGGTTGGCCTCGCGGCGGGCTTCGATCTCGTCCCATTGCTCGAGCAGCATGGCGAGGTCGCGCACGAAGTGGCGGGCGCGGGTGCCGGAGGCGACGGTGCGCATGATGATGCCCATGCCCTCGGGGACGGAGAGTTTCTGGACGATCTTGCGGAGACGCTGGCGCTCCTTGGGATCCTCGATCTTGCGCGAGATGCCGAACTGTTCGGTATAGGGCATGAGGACGAGGTATCGTCCGGCGAGCGAGATGTTGGTGGTGACGCGCGGCCCCTTGGTGCCGATGGCTCCCTTGGAAACCTGGATGACGATTTCCGAACCGACCGGATAGATGTCCGGGATGTCCTTGGAGGTGATTTTCTTCTGCTGTTTCTTTTTGCCCTCGCGCTGGATCTCCTCGAGGCCGGCGTCGAGCGCGGCGGGGATGGCGTCCCAGAAGTGGAGGAAGGCGTTTTTCTCAAGGCCGATGTCCACGAACATCGCCTTGAGACCGGGCTCGATGTTCTTGACGCGGCCCTTGAAGATGCCGCCGACGATGTTCTGGTCGCCCTCGCGCTCGACGGTGTATTCCTCGAGGATGCCGTCCTCCAACAAGGCGACGCGGCGTTCGAGTTTTTCGACATTGACGATGAGGGTGTTTCCACGGAGCGGATCGGGCTTGCCGATACCGAGCATTCGTTTGATGTGCTGGATCATGATATCTGATGGGTTGGTATGAATGGATGGATTTCAGGGTTCGGGGACGGGCACCGCTCTTGGGATGACGGTGCCTTCGTCGTCGATTTCGGGGGTGAGAGTGGGGGTGGGGGTGACGGAGTCGTCGTCGGTGCCATCGGTGCGGCTGACGGCGGCCCCGCCGATTTCCTCGCCGGTTTCGCCGATGACTTCCGCGGAGAGGAAATCGGCGGGGTTTCCGGAGTCGATGGCGGCGAGGAGTTCCTCGGGGAGGATGATTTCCTCGATGCGCTCGGTGTTGCCGGTGAATTCCCTCTGAGGGCGGAGCGGCAGGCGGACGCCTTGTTCCTGGGAAAAGAGGGAGCGGTAGATGAGGTGGACGAGCGGTCCGCACACGGCGCCGCCGGAGCCGGCGTTCTGGGCCATCACGCAGACGGCGTAGCGGGGGTTTTCGTACGGAGCGAAGCTGATGACCCAGGAGTTGTGGGATTTTTGACCGAGATCAACGGTCTGGGCGGTGCCGGTTTTGGCGGCGATCTCGATGTCGGGCACGCGCACTCGGCCGGCGGTGCCACCGGGTTTGTTGACGGCGAGCCACATGCCGTGGCGGATTTTCTCGAAATCCTCGCGCGAGATACCGGCTTCGATGAGGTCGATGACGAGCTTGGGCCGGTCATCGACGAGGGTGCCGCCCTCTTCAGAAACCGCGCTGCGAATGATGCGGGGTTGGTAGTATTTTCCGCCATTGGCGACGGAAGCGGCCATGGCGCACATCTGGAGCGGGGTGGCGAGCGTGTCGCCCTGGCCGATGGAGAGGAAGGCGGTGAGCGCGGGGGTCATGACGGCACCGGGATTGGCGGCGCGCCACTCGCGGCTGCCGGGCAGGATGCCGGGTTTTTCGGCGGGCAATTCGATACCGGTGCGGCGGCCGAAGCCGACCATGCCGCATCCCTCGACCATGGAGCGCCAGCCGATGGTGTTGGCGAGTTTGTTGAAGTAGGGGTTGCAGGAGCGCTGGATTGCCTCAGAGAGATCGAGGGTGCCATGGCTGCCGCGGCTCTTGTTCCAGATCCAGCAGCCGACGGGGTGGTTGCCGTATTGAACGTATCCCTCGCAGGAAAACGGGCGGCCGGCGAGGCCGAGCAGAGCGCCGGAGATCGCGGTGGGGACCTTCATGGTGGAGCCCGGCGCGTAGGCTGAGATGGTGCGGTTGGTGAGCGGCGAGAGCTGGTGATTGGCGGTGTAGCCGCGCCAACGTTTGGCATCGATGCTGGGAATGAACGCATTGGGGTCGTAGTCCGGCACGGAGGCCATGGCGAGCACCTCGCCGGTGTTGACGTCCATGATCACGCCGGCGGCGCGGCCGGTGCGGCGCAGGGTGTTTTCCAGCAGGTATTGGATGCGGGCGTCGAGGGTGAGGCGGACTTTGGCGCCGGTGCCGGGCTTGATGTAGTCCGACATGCGGATGGTGCGGCCTTTTTCGTTTTTGACGATGGTGCGGCGGCCTTCGGGTCCGCGGAGGATGTCGTCCATGCTGGCTTCGACGCCGGCGATGCCTTTTTCGTCGCCGATATAGTGGTTGAACCGGCGGGCGTCGGCCTCGGGGATGTCGCCTTTTTCCCACTGCTTGAGGTAACCCAGGACATGGCTGGCCAGTGTGCCGTAGGGATAGTGGCGTTGGGGGCGGGTGGTCACATAGACGCCGGGCAGTTCGAGGTTGTGTTCGGCGAAACGGGCGAATTCCTCGTAACTCAGGTCGGTGCGGTAGCTGAACGGGACAAGGCCGCCGTGGGTGAGGAAGTGGGTGCGCAGGGCGGTGGCGTTGTAGTTGCGGGCGAGGTCGAGTTTCTTGAGGCGGGCGATGGTCCAGTCGTTGACGATGGCGACGATGTCCATCTCGGAGCGCTTGCGCGGCAGGCCGTCCTCGTGGGTGAGACGGTCAATGGTGGGATCGCCGGTGTGTTGTTGGAGGTATGCCTGGCGGATTTCATCGAGGTTGAATGAAACTTCGTATTTCCGCAGGTTGCGGGCGAGCACGGTGCCGTGGCGGTCGGTGATTTCGCCGCGGATGCCGGGTTCGCGCACGGTGACGGTGCGGTTGCCGGGAACCTTGGCCATGAATTCGTCGCGGCGCTCGATCTGGAATTCGTGAAGCCGGTTGAGCAACGCGCCGAAGCCGACCAGCAGCAGGGCGGTCAGCAGGTAAAGGCGCATGCGGTATCCGGTTTCCATGGGATGGGATCAGGCGGGGCGCCGGCGTCGTCGTCCGGCTTCCGGTTTGATGGAGTGGTGGAACAGTGCGGCGAGGCGGAACAGCAGCCAGAACACCAGCGGCGAGAACAGCATGGTGAGGATGGCGGTGTAGAGCATCTGCTGCAGGGTGGCGCGGTGGATGACGATGCCGCCGCGGACGAAGTTGATGATGGTATATTCCGCGGCGAGATACAGCAACACGGCGATGCCGGAGAGCAGGGCGGAAAAATGCCATTTTCCCTTTTTGAAGAGCGGCTGGATGCCCTGCATGAGGACGCCGATTGCGCCGAAGAGCAGGATCGAGTAGCCGAAGCGCAGGTTCTCCACCTGCTGGGTGTAAACTTCCGGATCGCCGCCGTGCGGGCCGAGCGCGCACTGGGCGTCCCACAGGAATCCGCCGATGAATGCGAGCGCGAGCATCGTCGGCTGGCCGACGGTGACCGCACAACACAGGAACACGAGCTGAACGAGCAGGATGCGCGAATGGAACAGCCCCGTGAACGCCGGCAGGAACTGCTGCACCACGAAGGCGGCGAGCAGTAACAGGACGGTGGCCAGCGAGTATCGGATCACGTGCGGTCAGGAATCGGTGGTGAGCACCACGAAAACCGCGCCGAGATTCGCGAAGTTGACCGAGGGACGGACGAGAGCTTCGGAATCCAAGGCGCCTTTTTCGACGGAGTGGATGGTTCCAAGAAGGATATCCGGCTGGAAGATGCCTCCACGGCCGGTGGTGAGAACGCGTTGTCCGGGGCGGACGGCGGCGTTGGCGGAAAGAAACCTGAGGCGCAGCAGCGGGTCGCCATCGAAGCCGCCGCGGCGGCCGTTGAGGATGCCGACTTCCGGCGAGCCTTCGACGCGCGCGGAGACCTGGCATTTCTCGTCTGTTAGGAGGAGCACGGACGAGCGGTCGCCGTTGTTGTCCACGCGGTCGATCTTGCCGACGAGACCCTCGTTGGTGAGGACGGCGAGCTGGGTGCCGATGCCGCGGTCCGAGCCGGCGTCGATTTCAAGCGTCTGCCACCAGGTGGTCGGGTTGCGGCGGATGACGCGGGCGGCGACGACATCGAAGCGGCTGCCTTGTTTGAAATCGAGGGCGTTGCGGAGTTGTTTGTTTTCCTCTTCGAGGTCGCGGAAACGGGTTTCGATGAGTTGCAGCCGGCCGAGCTGTTCGCGGGCGGTTTCCAGCTCGGCTTCGAGTTCCTTCGAGTGCCGGATTTCCGTGAGAAAGGCGCGGGCGTGGGTCTCGAGTTTCGAGCCGGTTTTTAGAAACGGCGAGATCGCCTCGTAATATTTTCCCTGAATCTCCCGCACCGCGCGGTCGCTGCGGGTGAGCGCCCAGACGGCGCCGCCCAGGAAGAGCAGCAGTGCGATGAGATTGAGCGGCTTCATGGCCGGGTGATTCCAAGCGGAGCGCTCAGCGGTCCGAGTTGGTGACCCGCTTCAGGAGTGAGAGTTCCTGAAGCGCCTTCCCGGTGCCCTCGGCCACGGCGCTGAGGGGATCCTCGGCAACGTGGACCGGTAACCCGGTTTCCTCGCGAAGCAGGCGGTCGAGCCCTTTCAACAACGCTCCTCCGCCGGCGAGCACGATGCCGCGGTCCACGAGGTCGGCGGCGAGTTCCGGCGGGCAGCGTTCGAGAGTGGTGCGGACGGCGTCAACGATGGTGCTGAGCGGGTCCGCCATGGCCTCGCGGATTTCCTGCGAGGTGATGGTGATGGTTTTGGGAAGGCCGGCGACGAGGTCGCGTCCCTTCACCTCCATGGTGAGTTCCTTGGCGAGCGGCGCGGCCGAGCCGAGGCGGATCTTGATATCCTCCGAGGTGCGCTCGCCGATCATCAGGTTGTAGGCGCGCTTCATGTATTGCGCGATGGCCTCGTCGAGTTCGTCGCCGGCGGTGCGCACGCTGCGGGCATAGACGATGCCGGAGAGCGAAATGAGCGCCACCTCGGTGGTGCCGCCGCCGATATCGACGACCATGTTGCCCGAGGCGTCCTGCACCGGCAGGCCCACGCCGATCGCCGCGGCCATCGGTTCCTCGATCAGATAAACCTCGCGCGCGCCGGCTTGTTCGGCGGATTCGCGGACGGCGCGGCGTTCGACCTCGGTGATGCCGGACGGGATGGCGATGAGCACGCGGGGGTTGGAGCGGCGGCCCTTGTTCACCTTCTTGATGAAGTGTCGCAGCATCGCCTCGGTAACTTCGAAGTCGGCGATCACCCCGTCCTTGAGCGGGCGGATCGCCACGATATTGCCCGGCGTGCGGCCGAGCATGCGTTTCGCATCGTCGCCGACGGCGAGCACCTCGTTGGTGCCGGCCTTCACCGCGACGACCGACGGCTCGCGCAGGACGATGCCGTGGTCCTTGACGTTGATCAGGGTATTCGCGGTGCCGAGGTCGATGCCGATGTCATTGGAGAAAAGATTGCCAAAAAGCCTTTTGAACATGGAAATGGTTGGAAGTGAGAGAGTGGTGATGAAAGCGGCGGAGCCATCCCGGTGCCTGAGCGCCCGGCCCGCGCCGGTTTGGTAAACGTGGCGCGGCGGCGGGGTCGTTCATATCCGCCGGGAAAAGCGGGCTACGTTCCTCATTGCCCCCCGGCAGGTCAAGCCGGAATCCACTGAGTTAGCGGCACTTGGGGGAACAATCGCTCAGTTTTTCCGGAACGGCGGGCGCACCGGGATGCCGCGGGCCGCGAAGTGGCGTTTCGCCTCGCCGACGGTGTGTTTTCCGAAGTGGAAAATGCTGGCGGCGAGCACGGCGTCGGCTTTGCCGCGATCAAGCACGTCCACCATGTGATCAAGGTTGCCCGCGCCGCCGCTGGCGATCACCGGGATCCCCACGGCGGTGGAAACGGCGGCGGTCAGTTCGATGTCGTAGCCGGCCTGGGTGCCGTCGGCGTCCATGCTGGTGAGGAGGATTTCGCCGGCCCCGCGGTTCCAGATTTCGCGTGCCCACTCGACGGCATCGAGTTTCACCGGCGTGCGGCCGCCGTGGGTGTAAACGCCCCACTTGCCGGGTGCTTCGCGTTTCGCATCGATGGCGACCACGATGCACTGGCTGCCGAAGGCCTTGGCGCCGGCGTCCACCAGCGACGGGTCATTGACCGCGGAGGTGTTGATGCCCACCTTGTCGGCCCCGGCGAGCAGCATTTCGCGCATGTTTTCCACGCTGCGGATGCCGCCGCCCACGGTGAGCGGGATGAAACAATGCTCGGCCGTGCGGCGCACCACATCCACCATCGTTGCGCGGTTGTCGGACGAGGCGGTGATGTCTAGAAACACCAACTCGTCCGCCTCCTGTGCGTTGTAGGCCATCGCGCACTCCACCGGATCGCCGGCATCGATCAGATCCACGAAATTCACACCCTTGACCACCCGGCCGTCGGTCACGTCGAGACAGGGGATGATGCGTTTGGCGAGCATGTGGTCGGGACGCGGAAGGCGGTAAGCGGAAAGCGTTAGATTCCGGCGATCAAGGGACCGCAGGCGGCGTGGCGGGTGAGGAATTCGTCGGCCAGCGCGCCGTAGGCCTGGGCGCCGTGGCCGGCCGGGTCGTGTTCGAAGATGGTTTTCCCGTGGCTGGGGGCCTCGCCGATGCGGATGGTGCGTGGAATGTGGGTGCGGTACATCTGCTCGGGGAAATAGTTGGAAACTTCCTCGACGACCTGTCGCGAGAGCAGCGTGCGGCCGTCGAACATGGTCATCACGATGCCTTCCATCCGCACGTCCGGGTTGGCGCCGGCGTCGCGGATCTGGTCGATGACGTGGACGATTTTCGCGAGTCCTTCGAGGCCGAACCACTCGCATTGCAGCGGGATGAGGATTTCATCGGCGGCGGCGAGGGCGGAGGTCATCAGAACGCCCAGCGATGGCGGGGTGTCGAGGATGCAGTATTCGAATAGGTCGTTCGGCTTGAGTCCTTGGAGGATGCCGCGCAGGCGGGTGAGGTGGTCATCGCTGCGGGCGAGTTCGATTTCCACGCCGGCGAGGTCCATTTCCGAGGGCACCAGCGAGAGGTTCTCGCGGCCGGTCGGCAGGATGCGCTCGTGCACGGTGGCTTCGCCCATCAATACCGGATACATGCTGCCGCCCTCCGGGGGCTCGATGCCCAGGCCGCTGGTGCAGTTCGCCTGCGGATCCAGATCCACCAGCAGCACCCGCTGACCGCGCATGGCCAGGCCGGCGGACAGGTTGAGGGCGGTGGTGGTTTTGCCCACTCCCCCTTTCTGGTTGGCGACGGCGATGACGATCATGACTTTCCGGAACGCCGGGACTCTTCCGGCAAGCGGTGCGCCATGCAATCAAAACCACGGGTGGGGACGAAATCGGTCCGGCGATGCGGGATTTTCAATTGGCCTCTGGTGGAAAACCGCGATAGGGATTCTGGGTATGAGTCTTCACGCAAAGCTCGATCCTGAAGCACTGAGGTGTCTGCACGCGCAGCGCAGGAACTCCACGATTTCCTCGATCCTGATCGCCGTGCTCAGCGTGGCGATCATCGCCCTCGCGCTCGGGATGTTTCTCCTGCCCACCCTGATCCAGGAAACCCCGACCATTGTGACCTACCGGGCCGAGATGCCGGAAGAGGAGGCGGGGACGGAGAAAAAAGTGCGGCAAAAGATCGAGCGGAAGCCGCAGCGGCCGTCGAGCCATATGGCCAAAGTGCTGGTGGCCCACACGGTCTCGCCCACCGCGCTGCCGGTGCCCGATGTGCAGGTGACCGCTCCTTCGTTGGAATTCGGCACTGCGATGGATCTCGGCGATGCCTGGGGTTCCGGCGGCGGATTCGGCGGTGGCGGCGAGGTTTCGTTTTTCAACCAGAAGGCGAAAGGCGAGCGGATCGCCTATGTGATCGATTACTCGCTCTCGATGCGCGGTCCGCGGGAAAAACTGATGCGCGAGGAAATGGTGAAGTCGGTTTCCAAGCTTCCTTCCGGCGTGCAATACCAACTGATCTTCTTCGCCGGACCCGCATGGGTGGCGGGTGATGAGGTGAACATGGCAAAAGGCAACAAGTCCGCGGTGGTCAAAAGCGGCGGCCGCAAGTTCGACTGGGGGTCCAAAGGCGGAGCGCACAACTGGGAAACCAAGGGAAAGAAACAGAAAGCCGAATGGATTGAAGCCACTTCCGGCAGCTTGAAAAAATCGAAGAAGCTGATCGAGGAAACCAAGCTCGTGTGGGGCACGATCTGGGAACCCGCGCTCGATATGGCGTTCAACATGGACCCGCCGCCGCAGTTGATCTTTTTCATGACCGACGGATCGACCGGCCCGAACATGAAAGACGAGACACGCCGCATCATCTCAGGCGCACGGTCCAAGGGTATTGTCATCAACACCGTGGCGATGATGGAGCCGAAGGCGAGAGACTCCATGAAGGAGATCGCCAGGAAAACCGGCGGTCAGTTCACCATCATCGAGAACGACGGCAAGGCCCGGGAAGTGAAGCTCGACTGAGCGTTTTTCCGCCATTCACCCGCGGGTGCTGCGGTCTTCGCCGCCCTTGAGGGCGCGTTTACGGGCGTTGGCGTCGAGGATGCGCTTGCGCAGGCGGATGTTCTTGGGCGTGGCCTCGACCAGTTCGTCGGTGTCGATGTATTCGATGGCGCGTTCGAGCGAGAATCTAACGGGCGGCGTGAGCTTCGACGTCTTGTCCTTGCCGGAGGAGCGCATGTTGTCGAGGTGCTTCTCCTTGACCGGGTTCACCGGCAGGTCGCCGACGCGCGGGTTTTCGCCGACGAGCATGCCGGCATAGACGGCGTCGTTGGGACCCACGAAGAGCATGCCGCGTTCTTCAAGCGCCTGCAGCGAGTAGGTGGTGGCCGCGCCGTTTTCCATGGAAATGAGGGTGCCGGTCGTGCGGTTGGTGATCTCGCCGGCGTGCTCGCCGTATTCCTTGAACAAGTGGCTCATGATGCCGTGGCCGGAGGTCAGGTTCACCAGTTCGGTTTCGAATCCGATCAAGCCGCGTGTCGGGATCACGGCCTGGATGAAGGTGCGGCCGGACGGCTCGGTGTCCATGTGCTCCATCACGCCCTTGCGGTTGGCGAGGGTCTTGAGAATGCCCTGCGTGTAGTCGCCGGGGGCCTCGATGTAGAGCGTCTCGTAAGGTTCCAGCAATTGTCCCGATTCATCGCGGCGGAAAATCACCATCGGCCGCGAGACGCAGACTTCAAAACCTTCGCGGCGCATCTGTTCGACGAGCACCGCGATCTGCATTGCACCGCGCGCGGAGACGCTGAACACACCGGCCTGGTCGGTGTCCTCGACCTGGACCGAGATGTTGGTTTTCAACTCGCGCATCAGGCGCTCGCGTATGGCGCGCGAGGTGACATGCTTGCCCTCCTTGCCGGCGAGCGGACCGTCGTTGATGGAAAACTGCATCTGCACGGTCGGCGGATCGATTTCGACGAACGGCAGCGGCTCGACGTCCGGCGAACCTGAGAGCGTTTCACCGATGTCGATGTTCTCGATGCCCGCCGCCACGCCGACGATGCCGCCGGCGGTGCCGCCTTCCGAGTCGTGGGTCGCGAGGCCGGAGTAGCTGAAGGTTTTCATCACCTTCGATTGCTGCCTGGTGCCGTCCTTGCGCAGCAGCCAGATGGTGTCGCCTTT
This sequence comes from Luteolibacter sp., assembly GCA_041686775.1. Classification (GTDB taxonomy): domain Bacteria; phylum Verrucomicrobiota; class Verrucomicrobiia; order Verrucomicrobiales; family Akkermansiaceae; genus Luteolibacter. The sequence goes on from JAWLDG010000001.1 coordinate 610,652, forward strand.
TTTCACGCCGCCGCCGAGCACCTTGCCGACCGCGACGCGGCCGACGTAGTCGTCCCACTCGATGTTGGAAACGAGCATGGAAAACGGCGAGTCCGGATCCGCCTTCGGCTCGGGGATGAATTCGACGATTTTCTTCAACAGCGGAATGCAGTCCTTCTTCTCATCGTCCGGATGATTCATGAAATAACCGTCGCGCGCCGAACCATAGACGAAGGGCGCGTTGAACTGGTCTTCGGTGGCGTCGAGATCGAGGAACAATTCCAGCACCTGGTCATGGACCTTGAGCGGATCGGCGAGCGGGCGGTCGATCTTGTTGATGACCACGATCGGCTTGAGTCCTTCCGCCAGCGCCTTGCGCAAGACGAAGCGCGTCTGCGCCTGCGGTCCGCCGAAGGCATCGACGACGAGCAGCACGCCATCCACCATTTTCATCACGCGCTCGACTTCCGCGCCGAAGTCGGCGTGTCCGGGGGTGTCCACGATGTTGATGGTGTAGCCTTCCCAGTGGATCGAGGTGTTCTTGGCCTTGATGGTGATGCCTTTTTCCTTTTCGAGGTCCATCGAGTCCATGGCGCGCTCGGTTTGCGCCTGGTTTTCACGGTAGGTGCCGCCGGCTTGCAGGAGCTGGTCCACGAGCGTGGTCTTGCCGTGGTCCACGTGGGCGATGATGGCGAGGTTGCGGATGTTGAGGGACATGAAGCGATGGAGTCGTTGGTAGCGGCCCCGCCATGCGGGGTCGGAGCGTCGGGGCGCGCGGCTATGCCCGGTTTTGCCCGGGGTGGCAAGGCGCGATTCGGCTGATAATCCGGCGGATTTCCGCCGGGCGCGTCAGTGTTTCCCGTAAACCGCGTCCGGATCGAAGGACTTCTCCGCGCCGGTCCACTCCAGTTTCGCAGCTCCGTCCGCCGCGGTCACCTTGCGGTAAAAACACGATCCGCGCCCGGTGTGGCAGGCCCCGGCACCGATTTGCTCGACCATCAGAATGAGCGCGTCCTGGTCGCAATCGGTGAGGATTTCCACGATTTTCTGCACATGCCCGGAGGTGGCTCCCTTGTGCCAGAATTCCTGGCGCGAGCGCGACCAATAGACCGCCTCGCCGATTTCCAGAGTGCGGCGCAGCGACTCCGCGTTCATGTAGGCCAGCATCAGCGGCTCGCGCGTGGCCGCGTCCATCGCCAGCGCGGGGATCAGGCCGTCCTTGTCGAACTTCGGCGCGAAATCCAATGCCTCCTCCAACTGCTTCTTGTCGCCCCGCGGGGCGAAGGGTGCGTTCGGGTCCATGCGGAAACGGTGCTTTCCACCGCCACCGGTGTCCAGCGCGCAGACTGTTCCATCCCTGTCAAAAACCGGGCGGATTTTATCGCTTTTGTTTGAAGAGATGCGCTCCGCATGCTTGATATCCGAATCATGCGTATCGACTATCAGAATGCCCGCTCGTTGTGTACCGCCGCCGAATTCGATCTGTTGCTTGATACCAGGCCCAAAGCGCTGACCGCCCTGTCGGTGGCGCAGTTGAAACGGAAAGCCTCTGTCGCGCGCCGATATTCCGACAAGTGGCGCGAACAGGCGAAACGTGGCGGCAACTCGAAAGATGGATCCGCCGCCCGCAGCCGTCAGAAGCATGAGCTTTTCCGCGAAGCGCTCAATCGCATCGAGGCGCGCATCGCCCGGATTGAAAAACCCGTGGCCACTGTTTCCAAGGCGTCGAAGAAGACCGCCAGGAAGGTTGCGAAGAAAGCGGCCAAGAAAGCGGTGAAAAAAAACGCCTCCGTCTCGCCCAAGGGCGGCAAGACAGCCGTATTGTCACTCAGCAAGAGAGCGAAACAAAAGGCCATCACCACCAGCCGGCGGATCGAGGCCAGCGGCCTGACTTCAAGGATACGCGGACACGTCTCCGCACGTGGCCGCCGCAGCCAGGCCGCCCGTTCGTCGCGCAAGCGGTCCTGACCCGGCCGCACCAAGGGGGCACATCCAGAGCGGGGGGGCGGCCGCCCTCGCGGAATTTACCCAGGCTTTACAGACGGAATCGGGTGCATGGGGTAAACCGTCGGCGTCATGAAAACCACCCGCATTCCGTTCGAAGGCACTGACGTCTTGAAGCGCTGAACGGAATCGCGCAGCATTCCGCCAATCGATGGAAAACCCCGTCATCCTCGTCATCGAAGACGATCCCGCCGTGCGGCGCGGGATCGTCGATGTGTTGGAATATGCCGGCTATTCCACGCTGGAGGCCGCCGACGGGCACGCCGGCATGGAAACCGCGCTCAAGGCGAACTACCGGCTGCTTTTGTTAGATCTCGTGATGCCGGGGCCGTCGGGTTTTGAAATCCTCGCGTCGTTGAAGAAAAAGCGCCCCGGCCAGCCGGTGATCATTCTTTCGGCCCGCGGCGAGGAGAACGACCGCGTGCGCGGATTAGTCAACGGCGCGGACGATTACGTGGTGAAGCCATTCAGCATGAAGGAACTGCTCGCGCGCGTGGACGCCGTGCTGCGCCGCACCTGCGAACGCGCCGCGCCGGCAGACGAACGGCGGATCGATGGCGGCGCGGTGGATTTCCGCGAAAGCGTGATCCGCTTCGATGACGGACGCTTGGAAACTCTTTCCGAGAAGGAAGCCCAGCTTCTGCGCTACCTCATGGACGCCGGCGGCCGGCTCGTCACGCGCGACGAAATCCTCCGCCAACTCTGGCAACTCGATCCGGCGCGCACCGACACCCGCACGCTCGACATGCATGTCATGCACCTGCGCTCGAAACTCGGCGACAGGGAGCAGCGTATTCTAACAACCGTGCGCGGCAAGGGTTATCAATTTCTAACAGGATTTGCGTCGTGAAAGCCCCGCGTGCAGGGATCGTCTGGGCGGCGTTGGCCGCGTGCGCGGTGCTGGTGCTGGGCGCGATGGCCATGCTCACGCGCAACGTGCGGGCCACCCAGCGCGAGTGGGCAGTGGCCGAGGCCCGCGCCAATCTGGAAGAGCAGACCCGCCTCGCCCTCTGGCGCATGGACGCCGCCGGCGCGGCCATCCTGCTGCGCGAAAACCAGCGTCCGCCGGCCGATTACGATCCGGCCAATACGAAACCCTCCCTGCCGTTCGGCGGAGACCGGATCGTGAAACTTCACTTTGAAGTGCGCGACGGCGGCCTGGTTTCTCCGGAGGCGAACGGTTCGGAAAAATCGCTCGAACCACTCCGGCGGCTGCTGGCCAGGGACGGTGACATCGCCGGCTTGCTGAAGCGTGCCGCCGCCGCTGGCGAAACCGCGTGGCGGAACGTGCGCAAGGATGTGGAGAAGTTGAAATCCGCAAACACCGCGTTCGACCAGCAGGACGCGCGGCAGAAGCGCTACGATTTGTCCTATCAACAAGGCTCCAACGAGATCGAGATGGCCCAGCGCGCGAAAAACATGGAGATCCAGGCCGTGGCACAGACGGCCATCAACAACGCGTATGCGAATACAATCACCCGGTCGCAGTCCGACGCCGGCGGCATCACCGAGATCGGCAGCATGCGCCCGGCATGGATCGACGGCGAGTTGTTCCTGCTGCGCCAACTCACGGTTGCCAATGTCCGCGTGATCCAGGGCGTGTGGCTTGATGCCGCGAAACTTCGCGATCTGCTGATTTCCGAAATCGACGACCTGTTGCCGGCTGCAAGACTCGAACCCCTCGTCGGTGCGACGGACGATCCGCTCGTCTTGGTGTCTTTTCCTTTCCGGCTTGCTCGCAATGAATACCTGGCACCGCCGATGCCGAAGTGGAGCGGCCCCTTGCTGGCCGGTTGGGCGGCCGTGTTCAGCGCGCTGGCGGCCGTGGTGATCCTCGTGCATGGCTTGATGAGTCTTTCGGAACGCCGCGCGTCGTTCGTCTCCGCCGTCACCCACGAGTTGCGCACGCCTCTCACCACCTTCCGGCTCTATTCCGACATGCTGGAGACCGGCGCGGTGAAACCTGAAAAACGCGGCGACTACCTGCGGGTGCTCTCGCGCGAGGCCGACCGCCTCTCGCACCTGGTTGAGAACGTGCTCGCCTTTTCGCGCATCGAACGCGGCTCGGCGCGCTCGCATGTCAGCGAAACCGGCATCGACACGTTCTTTGCCTCCCAGCACGAACGCTGGTGCGCGCGGCTCGCCACCTCCGGGCTGGAGTTGGTCATCCATCCCGCGCCGGATCTGGGTTTGCGCGCTGATTTAACAGCGATCGAGCACATCTTTTTCAATCTCATCGACAACGCCGCCAAATATGCGGCCGGCTCCAATCCTCCGCAGGTGGAAATCTCCGCCCGCGCGGACAACGGCCATGTGGTTATCGAAGTGGCCGATCACGGACCGGGCATTCCCGCCGGAGAACGCCGGCGCATCTTCCGCCCCTTCCACAAGTCAGCCCGCGAAGCGGCCGATACCAAGCCCGGCGTCGGTCTGGGCCTGGCGCTCTCACTCCGCCTCGCCCAGGAGATGGGCGGATCGCTCACACTGGCCGATGATACCAGTGCGGGCGCGCGCTTCCAGCTGCGCCTGCCTAGGCTGTAGCCGCGGTTTGCGAACGCGGCCATTTCCGCAGCACGTCAAGGACGAGGCGGTGGTGGATGTGATCGGGGAACCGCCCGTCACGGAAGAATTTTCCCATGCGCGTGGGATGGCCTGTGCCACCGGAAAGCGGGTGTTTGCTGGAAATGAATATGGGTTTCCCGAGTCGTGCGCTTGACCCGCTTTTCGCGTGCGTCGAGTTTTCCCGCATGGATCGCGAAACAATGGCCCGGGTGCTTGATGAGATCGCCCTGCTGCTGGAATTGAAGGGTGAGAACCCGTTCAAGATCCGCGCCTACCGGCAGGGCGCGGAAATTGTCAGGAGCCACGACGGCGACATCGTCGCGATGGCCGCCGCGGGCGAGCTGGAGGGCATCAAGGGCATCGGCGAGGCGCTGCGCGACAAACTGCACGAACTGGCCGCCACCGGCGCGCTCAAGTTTCACGAGGATCTGTGCGCGGAGTTTCCCGAAGGCTTGTTCGAGTTGTTCGAGATCGAGGGGATCGGACCGAAGAAGGTGAAGGCGCTCCATGAATCGCTGGATGTGAAATCGCTCGCCGATCTCAAAACCGCCTGCGAGTCCGGCAAGGTGGCGGGCTTGTCGGGATTCGGGGAGAAAACGCAGACCGGGATACTCGAAGCCATCACGCGCCATGAAACCTTCGCGGAGCGATTTCTGTTAGGCGGGGTTTGCGAATTGGTGCACGACATCCTCGAAACGCTGGGTTCGCATCCGGCGGTCTCGCAGGTCTCGGTGGCCGGTTCCTGCCGGCGCTCGCTGGAAACCGTGCACGACCTGGATTTCCTCGTCGCCACTCGCGAGCCGGCGCGCGTATGCAAGGATTTCACCACGCTGCCGGAGGTGGCATCGGTCATCGCCTGCGGCGAAACGAAGGCCTCGGTGCGGCTTGAAAACGGCATCCAGTGCGATCTCCGAGCCGTGTCGAACGCGCAGTTTCCCTACGCGCTGGTCTATTTCACCGGATCCAAAGAACACAATGTGGCGCTGCGCTCGCTCGCCTTGAAAAAAGGCCTTTCGCTCAACGAATACGGTTTCACCGATGCAAAGACGGGCGAGGCTCCAGCCGACCTTCCGGAGCTTCAGGACGAGCGCGGGATCCATCGTTTCCTCGGCCTGCAATACATCGAACCCGAACTGCGCGAGAACCGTGGCGAGATCGAGGCGGCATCGGAAAACTCACTGCCGCGGCTTCTCGAACTGTCGCACCTGTGTGGCACCTTCCACAACCACACCACCGCTTCCGACGGCTTGAACACGCTCGAGGAAATGGCGAATGAAGCGATGGAACTCGGTCTCGAATATCTCGGCATCTCCGATCACTCGAAATCCACCTTCATCGCCAACGGGCTAGACGAGCAGCGTTTGTTAGATCAAGTTGCCGAAATCCACGGGTTGAACAAATCTTTCGACGGTTTCCGCCTCTTCGCCGGTTCGGAGGTGGACGTTCTCAAGGACGGCTCGCTCGATTTCGCCGACGACATTCTCGCCCAACTCGATTTCTGCGTCGCCTCGGTCCACAACCTGTTCCACATGCCCGAGGAGGAAATGACCCGCCGCATCTGCCGCGCGATGGAAAACGAGCACGTCACCATGCTCGGCCACCTCACCGGTCGCCTGCTGCTCAAGCGCGACGGCTACGCGGTCAACCACGGCGCGATCATCGATTGCGCCGCGGAGACACGCACCGTCATCGAGCTGAACTGCAACGCCCAACGGCTCGACATGGACTGGCGATGGTGGAAGCGCGCCCGCGACAAGGGCGTGCTGTGTTCGATCAATCCCGACGCGCATTCCACCGAGGCCCTGCACCGGCTCGGCCTCGGCGTGCGCGTCGCCCGCAAGGGCTGGTTGCGCAAGGAAGACGTGCTCAACACGCGCAATGCGGCGGAGATCGCCAAATTCCTCGCGACGCCCAAGGCGGAAAGATGAGGCGTTCGGGCGCTGGATGCCTGCGGGCCAGGTCAGGTCTCGGTTTCCAGAAACCTCTGGCATTCCCGCGCCATGAAGTCGAAGGCCCGCGGCAGTCTCCTGCCGCCCAATGCCTCCGCGGCGTTGCGAAACGCCTCATTGGCGTGGCGGGCGAAATAAAGCTGCCGGTCCGTCTGTCCGGCGGCTTCCGCCGAGAGAAACAATTCGTGGAAATACTGCCCCTTGAAACAATTCGCCAGGAACAAACTCTCGTTGTTCCCCTGGGTGGCGATGGCGTGATCGTAGAACCGCAGCGCGCCATCATAGTCGCCCGCCCAGCCGGCGATCTCCGCGACTTGCAGCGCGGCGCCGGGATCTATGCGCCATGAGGGAATGGCGCTCATGATGCGTTTCCGGTAGGCAGCCGCCCAACGTTCGCGCGCATCAACACTGCGGTATTGATGCAGGCTGTCCCATCCTGCGGAGAGCACGTCGCGGTCGATACCAAGTCCCGGGTGTCTCTCCACCACGCGCAGCAGGCGCTCGAAGCGGTCGGAAACCGTCATCCGTTCCGGCAAATAAAGCGGCTCCCATGCCTCGGCCAGCGCCCGTGACAATCCCAGTCCATTCATCGCGACGGGAATCGCCACGCCTGCCAAAACCAGATTGCGGGCCATCGCCCAGCCGCGCGGCAGCTTTGCCGTTTCCGATTCAGCGGCCGGCACTCGGTCGCTTTTGCTCAATCGGCCGAGTTCGTCCCTGGCTTGCGAACCGAGATCTTCCACCGCCCGGCGGAGCGCTTCCCGGTCGCCGGTTTTGCTCCAGTAGCTGAGCCGGTAGGCTCCACGCCGCCACGAATCGTCCTCCGCCTGTGTCAGCAGGCCCACCAGGTTCGCAATGCTCGGGTGGTCCGCCGCGAGCATCTCTTTCACGCGTGCGTCGAACTCCTTGAGGAAACGGATGTGGGCGGCGTTTTTACCCGGTGCGGACGCGGTGGCTGCGGTCCGCCAGATGCGGCGGGCCACCGATCCCGTGATCAACGCCGCCACGAACGCACCAGGCGCGTGGTGGAAAATGCTCTCGAAGTTCGATTGGAACAACATCGCCAACAAACCCAGCGCCGCAAAGCAGGAGCAGGTCGGATCGGTCCGGTTCACGAAACGCCAGATGGCCGGCAGCACCGGTGCCAGCAACAGCGTGGTGAGCGCCAGCAGCGCCGGGAAGCCGTATTCCGCGGCCATTTGCAGCGCCTCGTTGTGGACCATTACCGGATCGGAGGTGAGTCCCTCCAGCACCTGATAGACGTTCCACGCGAAGCTCCCGGCACCGCCTCCCAGCCATGGATGACCGGAGGCAATCTGCCACGCCGCGTTCCAAAATCCCAGCCTCACGCCATCGTGGTAAAAACCGAACGGGCCATTTCCGCGATCGATCAGCGGCACGAACGAGGCGGCGAAGATCAGCACGAGCACGACCGCCACCGCGGCCGGCAGCCACACCCCCAGGAACGTCCGGGATTTCAAATACGCGCGTGAAAGCAGCAGCGCCAGGGCGGCCGCGACCATCAGCGCCAATGCCAGGTTTCCCCCGCGCGACGGGCTGATGGGAATGGTTGCGACGGCACAGACGGCACCGGCGACCATCACGGCCCTGAGCCATCCACGCTCGTTGCAGGCGCGGAACGCCAGCAGCCCGGCCGTGCCGAGGCAGAACGCGGCGGAATAGCTGTAGTGCGGAAACAGACCCGAGGGGCCCCGCCCCGTGCGCTCCGGGTAGATGAGGTTCCACTCGGGATTGGAGAGATGCATCACGGTGGCGAAACCATTCACCGCTGCGATCAGTGAGAGACCGATGAACAAGGCCCGCGTTTTCGCCGTTCCCGCCAGCCGGCCGATCAGAAAACCGGCGGCCGCGAGACCGATCAGCGCCGAGTGGCCCGCCGCCGGGGAAACCCCGGGAGACTGCCGGGCACGCAGCCACAACAGGCCGAGCAGCAGCAAAAACGCCACCGTATGCCACATGCCGCCGCGCAGTGAGTGACGGTCGCCATCCAGCAGGAACAGACAGGCCAGTCCGGCGAACCACAGGCCGGGCCCCCAGTTGATCAAATCGAGCGAGCCGCCGAACAAGACCAGCGCCGGAAAAAGCAATCCGAACACCACCAAGCCGGCGATGAACACGCCTCTGCCGGCGGTTTTCGCGAAAACTCCATCCGGGTCATGCAATGAGGGCCTGGCCATCCGGGGAGGCTGGAACAAGTGGACCGCTGCCGGCCATTGACGGCAGCGGGATTGAGGGCGTCTTCGGCGGCATGTCCGCCATACGCTTACTTCACGCGCCGGGATGGATTGGATTTGCCGGGGGATGCCGAGCTTTCAATTTGGCTCAGTTCCTCCTGCAGCGCCTCATGGTTCGCGGTGTCGGCCTCATCGCTGCTGGACGAGAACTTTTTGACGATGCCCGGTGGCGGATCGCGGTCGCTGTTTTCCGCGTTATTGTGGGGACCGCTGTTGCCCGGCGCATCCTGATCGCCGTTGCCCCAGCCGTTATTCTTGCCTTTGAACTTCACCGGAGTGGTCATCGGCGGGTTTCCGGGTTTGGCCGGGGTTGCTGGAATTGCCGGGGTGGCCGGATGTCCGGGGCCTCCTGGCACGGCGGGTGTCGCCGGAGTGGCAGGCTTGTCAGGCTTGGCCGATGACGCGGCCAGTGAAACCGCAAAGCACGCAGCCACACACAGGGGAATGGCGGGGGATGAGGGGGAAATGTTCATGGGATGGGATAGTTGATACTCGAATCACTTCCGGGGGAAGCGGTGGGGGGGCACGGTGGGGATATGATCTGTGAACAAGATTGATAAACTTAAATATGCGGGCCAGCACTGCGGGCAAGTCATTTTTCCATGGCGCTTTCCAGGTTTGCTCAAGTGGCTGGTTTTTAATGCCCGAAGCGTGAGAGGTGGTCGAATTATCCCCGCTTGTGATACTTTGGAATTCTGAGGGATTGCGGTCATTTCGCAGGTTTGCGGCCGCCGGATCCGGGGCGAGGCCATGATACGCGCCCCAGCCTGTATTCACTTGCCCCCGGTCCCCGGCTTGTTTACGGCGTCGCTCCCAGCCGGCGTTCCGCCGGCCGGCAACAACACCTCCCTTGCCATGCCGATCACCCGCGCCCTGCTGTCCGTTTCCGACAAGACCGGCCTCGCCGCCTTCGCCAAGGAACTCCACGATTTCGGGGTCGAACTGCTTTCCACCGGCGGCACCGCCAAGGCGCTTCGCGACGCCGGCCTGCCGGTCATCGAGGTCTCTGATTTCACCGGGGCACCGGAGCTGTTCGATGGCCGCGTCAAAACCCTCCACCCGAAGGTCCACGGCGGCCTGCTCCACCGGCGCGATGACAAGGAGCACCTCAAGCAGGCGAAAAAACACGAGATCCCGCCCATCGACCTCGTCGTGGTGAATCTCTATCCCTTCGAGGAAACCATCGCCAAGCCCGATGTCACTCGTGAGGAGGCGATAGAGAACATCGACATCGGTGGTCCCTCGATGTTGCGCAGCGCCGCCAAGAACCACTCGCACGTCACTGTGGTGGTCGATCCCGCGGATTATCAGCGGGTGGTCGATGAAATGAAAGAGCATCAAGGCGAGACTTCCAAGGGATTCCGCGAGCAGCTTGCGGTGAAGGTTTTCCTGCGCACCTCGCAATACGACTCCGCCATCGCCAGCTATCTCGGCCAGTGCCGCAACGGCACCGGCTGCAATTTCACCCTCAGCCTGCCGCTCGAACAGGAACTCCGCTACGGCGACAACCCGCACCAGGAGTGCTCGCTCTACGGCAAATTCGGCGAGTTCTTCACCCAACTCCAGGGCAAGGAGCTGAGTTATACCAATATTCTCGACATCGAGGCAGCCGCCGACCTGATCCTCGACTTCGTCCGTCCCACCGTCGCCATCCTCAAGCACACCAACCCGTGCGGTGTGGGGCAGGACGACGAGGACCTGCGCGTGGCCTGGCAGAAGGCCTTCGAAACCGACCGCCAGGCACCCTTCGGCGGCGTCATCGTCTGCAACCGCCCGCTCACCCTGGAACTCGCCCGCGTCATTTCCGAAATCTTCACCGATGTGATCATCGCCCCCGACTTTGAGTCCGATGCCCGCGCGCTATTGCAGAAAAAGAAAAACCTGCGGCTCATGAAGATGAATGACGGCTACCTGGTGGAGAAAAAATCGCCGGTCATCCGTTCGTGCCCGGGTGGCCTGATGGTCATGGACCGCGACCACACCGCGCTCGGCCTCGACAATCTCGAAAGCAAGGTCGTCACCAAGCGTCCGCCCACCGAGGAGGAAATGCGCGCGATGCGCTTCGCCTGGCGCATCGTCAAACACGTCAAATCCAACGCCATCGTTTACGCCTCCACAGACCGCACGCTCGGCATCGGTGCCGGCCAGATGAGCCGCGTGGATTCCTCGCGCATCGCCGTCTGGAAAGCCAAGGAAGCTGGACTCGATCTCAAGGGCAGCGTGATCGCCTCCGACGCCATGTTCCCCTTTGCCGACGGCCTGCAATCCGCCATCGACGCCGGTGCCACCGCCTGCATCCAGCCCGGTGGCTCGATCCGCGACGAGGAGGTCATCGCCGCCGCCGACGAGGCCGGCATCGCCATGGTCTTCACCGGCCACCGGCATTTCAGGCATTGAGCCGTGGCGGCTCGTTCGTGCAATGTTGCAAACCGAGTCAATTCACCTATCTTCATCCGCACCATGAGCGCACAAACCGCATTTCATCGCGCTGTCGATCCGATGCTCAGGCTTCTCTTGCCGGGCAAGGCCGATGATCTGCTTGCACTGCCAGCAGATGACGCATTGCGATCGCGCATAGCGGAATTGGCGGCCAAGAGCAATGAAGGAACCCTGTCCGATGCCGAGCGCGAGGAATACAGCGGATACGTTAGGGCGAACAAATTTATGGCTGTTCTAAGAGCGGAAGCCCGCAAGTTCAAATCCGGCAGCGCCGCATGAACGAAGCCACGCGATCGTTCGTGAGGCAGCGGGCCGCGAACCGTTGCGAATACTGCCAGACGCATCAGGACGACTCGCCTTTGGCCTCGCATCACATCGAACACATCCGACCGATCAAACATGGTGGCGATGACCACCCGGACAATCTGGCGCTGGCATGTATTGACTGCAATCTGCACAAAGGAGCCAACTTGACTGGAATCGATCCCCGGTCCGGCTCGATTACCCCGCTGTTCCATCCCAGAGAGCAATCATGGCACGACCATTTTCGTTGGGAGGGTCTTCAAATCCTGGGGCTTACCGATGTTGGCCGGACTACGGTTCAGGTGTTGCGAATGAACAGTGAGGAGCAGATGGAGCTGCGTATGGCACAAGGCTGAATCAAACGTCCATGCCACTTCCCATCTTCGAAATCTCCGATGCGCTCAAGGCCGCCGTTTCATCCGGCGAGCGCCCGCGCGTCCTGCTCAAGGCTCCGACGGGATCGGGGAAATCCACCGAAGTTCCCGGCATGTTGCTGGATGCCGGGATCACCGGCACGATCCTCGTCATCGAACCGCGCCGGATGGCCGCGCGGCTGCTCGCCGGCTGGGTGGCGAAACAACGCGGCACCGTGCACGGCCGCGAGGTCGGCCATGCCGTGCGCTTCGATTCGAAGTATGGCGACGACACCCGCATTGTTTATCTAACAGACGGGGTTTTCCAAAGATGGATCCAGGACGACCCGGAGCTTCACGGCGTGGGTGCGGTGGTGTTCGACGAGTTCCACGAGCGCCGGCTCGCGGTGGATGTGGCCTTGTCCCGCTGCCTCGACTTGCAGGACGGTCCGCGCCCGGACCTGCGGGTGGTGGTGATGTCGGCCACTTTGGAAACCGCGGGATTGGCGGATTTTCTAACACCCGCGGTTTCGCTGGAAGCGGGCGGGCGGACTTACCCGGTGGACGTGATCTATCGCCCGGAAAAACCGCCGGTGAACGACCGCCGCGGCAGCCCGCCGCGCGAGGTGCCGGTGTGGGAGAAAATGCTGAAAGTCTGCCTGGAGGCGATGTCCATGCCGGATGCGGGAAACATCCTGATGTTTCTTCCCGGCACGCATGAAATCCGCAAGACGATCGAGTTGCTGGAAGCCGGCTCGACCACCCGCGGCTGGGACGTGTTTCCGCTCTACAGCGCGCTGCCGCCCGCCGCGCAGGAAGCGGCGATCACGCCCGGACCGAAACCGAAGATCATTGTCGCCACCAACGTCGCCGAAACTTCGCTCACCATTGAGGGTGTCAGAACCGTGATTGATTCCGGGCTCGCGCGGATTTCCTCCTACGAGCCGCGCCGTGGAATCAACACGCTGCTGATCAGAAAAATCTCCCGCGCCGCCTCCGAGCAACGCACCGGTCGTGCCGGGCGCACCGCGCCGGGACGCGCGTTCCGCCTGTGGAGCCAGGCCGATCACGCGCGCCGCGACGAATTCGAAGCGCCGGAAGTTCATCGCGTCGATCTCTCGGAAGCCGTGCTGCTGCTGAAAGCCGCCGGCGTTTCCGAGATCCGCGATTTCCGCTGGTTCGACGCGCCCAAGGAAGACGCGCTGCAACGCGCGGAACATCTCCTGCACGACCTCGGCGCGCTGGATGCGCACGGCGATCTAACAGACGAAGGGCGGAAAATGGCGGCGCTGCCTCTGGAGCCGCGGTTTTCCCGCCTGATGCTCGCCGGGCACGAACACGGCTGCGTGGCGGAAACCGCGTTCATCGCCGCCGCCGTGCAAGGGGAGGGGATCTTCGCCAACAAACGCGGCGGGGTGGGCCGCAAGGATTTCATTTTCGCGGACGACCACTCCGACTTCGCCGGCGAGTGGCGAGCGTTCGAAACCGCTGAAGCCATGGAATTCGATCCGAGGCGCTGCGGCCAGGTCGGCATCCTCGCCCGCGGCGCGCGCGAGATCGCCAAGGGCTTCGACCGCCTTGCCTCACTCGCCCGGCGCTTTGGCTGGGAGTGGAAAGCGGTCGATTTCCAGAAAAACCGCGATGCCGTGGGTCATGCGATGCTCGCCAGCTTCAGCGACCAGCTCGCGATCCGTTTCAACGAAGGCACGCTGGCCTGCCGGCTGGTCGGCAACCGCCGTGGCAAGCTCGACGAGGATTCCTGCGCGAAGAACGCGGTCGCCTTCGTGGCTGCGGAAATCACCGAGGTCGAGGCCCGCGAGGTGATCACCCACCTGCGCCGCGCCACCGGCGTCGATCCGGCATGGCTCGGCAACCTGTTTCCCGAAGATTTGTCGGAGACCGATGGCGCGGCATGGGACGAATCCCGCCGCCGGGTCGTCGCGCGCCGGGAAACCCGCTTCCGCGATCTGGTGCTGGAGGCGAAGGAGAGCGATCACAACGTGAACCTCGACCAGGCCGCCGCTATCCTCGCGGATAAAGTTCTATCGGACGAACTCGTCCTGAAGAACTGGGACCACCGTGTGGAGCAATGGACCGCCCGGCTGGTTCTGTTAGGACAGGCGATGCCGGAACTGGAAATGCCCGGTTGGTCGGACGCGGACAAAGCGGACGCCATTGCCCAGATCTGCCACGGCGCGGTTTCGTACAAGGACATCAAGGAGGCCGACGTCTGGCGCGTGCTGCGCGAGTGGCTCAGCCCGGCGCAACGCGCGGCGCTCGATTCATATTGCCCCGAGCGCATCGACCTGCCGAACGGGCAATCCGCGAAGATCACCTATCAGAATGGAGCGGATCCATATATATCAGTCCGGGTTTCCCATCTCTTCGGCGTGTGGGAGACCCCAACGATCTGCCACGGCCGCGTGCCCTTGTTGGTGCACATCCTCACGCCCGGCCAGAAACCGTGGCAGATGACCAAGGACCTCAAGAGCTTCTGGGCGAGCGGTTATTTCCAGATGAAAAAGGAAATCGCCGGCCGCTACCCGAAGCACCCGTGGCCGGACAATCCGCGCGAAATGAACCCACGGTCGAAGTGATTTCCGGGACGCAGGCTTTACGAAATCCGGTTGGATTGGTGGTGCGTTTCGGCCTGCGTAACGCTTTCAGCGTTCATGATTTCCTGCCGCGTTGACCCAGGGTTGTGCCAACCCTGGGCTGCGATTCGCAATCCCGTTGGGATTGGATGTGGTGTGTGCCGTTCTGAGAATCCCAACGGGATTCAGCACTCCAGTATGGGTATCCGCCGATTGGACAAGCCTGTAGGGCTTGTGAAGGCTTCAAAGCGCCATCTCAGATATCGGTCATGACCTGGTCGTGGAACGCCAGATAGTCATCCGGTGTCTGTCCTTCCCGCCATGCCATGGCGGTGCGCGGGTGGAGGTTCATCTGGCCGGTGAGGTTGTAGGGAATCGAGGGTCCCCAGTCGAACTGGTGGCGCATCGGCAGGATGGTGTGCTGGATGCAGTCGATCACCGGGCGCAGCTTGAATTTCGGATTCCTCAGGAAACCGAGCAGGATCTCCATCGGGCAGTTTCCCGCACCGCGGCCGAGGCCCATCAGGGTGGCGTCCACGCGGTTGGCACCGAGGATGATCGCCTCGATGGTGTTGGCGAAGGCGAGTTGCAGGTTGTTGTGGGCGTGCATTCCGATCTCCTTGCCGGTGCCTTCCACCGCCTTGGTGTATTTGCGCACCAGGTGGTCGATCTGCTCGCGGTAGAGGTTGCCATAACTGTCCACCACCACCACGGTGCCGGCCGGTGACTTGGCGGCGATTTCGAGGGCCTGGTCGATCTCGTTGTCGGCCACCACCGAGATGGCCATGATGTTGAGGGTGGTTTCGTAGCCGAGCGCGGCGCAGTGTTCGAGCATCTCGACGGCCTCGGAAATCTGGTGGACGTAGCAGGCGACGCGGATCACGTCGAGCACGCTGTCCTTGCAGGGAATGATCTGGCGTTTCCACTCGCTCTTGCCGCCGGCATCGGCCATCGCGGCGAGCTTGAGTCCGGTGGATTCGGAGCTGTGATTGCCCACCACCCGGCGCAGGTCCTCCTCCTCGCAGTGCCGCCAGGGGCCGTATTGGTCGCGCGGAAACGCGGCGGGGGAGTTCTTGTAGCCGATTTCCATGTAATCGATGCCCGCCGCCAGGCAGGTCCGGTAAACTGCGCCGACCTGTTCGTCGGTGAAGCGCGACTGGTTGATGAGGCCGCCGTCGCGGATGGTGCAGTCGAGCACTTTCAGTTCGGGGCGGTAGGTGATCCAAGGGGCTTTGTTGTCGCTCATGGCAATGGGCGGAGCATGAGGCAACCGGCTCCCGGATGGCAAGCCGTGGTATTTTGGCCTTTACGCGGAGCGGTCATCCATCCATGGAATGGGATTATTCATCAACCCATGGAAACTTGGATATACCTGTCACTGATTCCCGAGGCATTGATCCTCTCGCAGCTTCCGCCGGACAAGTTCGGCATGTATCTGGCCATCGGCAACCGCCGCCAAAACGAAAGTCCGGCGGTGTTTTTCGAGGTGGATCCCGGTGCGGACCTGTCCGCCTTCAGGGTCGAGGAGGCCTTCAGTCGTTGTGTGCCGCACGCCGACGGCTCGCCGCACCGCTCAATTTACGCGGCGGTTTACAACGTGATCCCGCGCGTGCCGCTGGAGTCGCTCAAAAAGGCCTATCTGGTGACCCCGGCGGGCTTCACGCTGGCGGTCGATCCGGTCGAGTGGCGGCACGAGGGCGATGACCGGTTGTTTCTCTATCAGGAACTCGGGCCGGTCTATCCGCGTGCGGTGAGCCGGTTGAATCCCGGCGATTTCTGCCGGCATGTCACCGATCCCGAGGCGCTCGTTTCATTGCCGCGGCTGGCGTTTATCGACCTGAAGCTGGGGCCGCTGGCGCTCGATCCCGACGCCGAGCCGTCCGGACTGCCATACCGCCAGATCGACCACCTGCGTGACTGCCTGCGGAGCGTGCGCGACGATCCGGCACGGATGACCAAGATCGTCAACCGCGGGCTGCGTCCGGATGTGTTGTATTATCTCATCCGCAGCGGATTGTATATCGGTGACGGCGAACGGATGCGTTATTTCCCGCTGCCGAGCGAGGACATGCTGGCCAGCGACCATTACCTCTGGTGGCACTCCGCGCGCACCGTGAAGGGATACTGAAGCCGCGTCCGTTTCCCGATCGAACCGAAAACCCTTCATATGGAAAACCTGAGATATGTCATTCCCGTGCTCGGCGCCGCCGGGCTGTTCGTCGCCTTCCTTATTTTCCGTGGCCTGTGCCGCCGCTCCGGCGGCGAGGGGCGGGTGGCGGAGATTTCCGAGGAAATCCACCAGGGCGCGATGGTGTTCATGCGCCGCGAGCTGCGGCTCATCGGCATTTTCGCGCTGTTGGTGGGGTTCCTGCTTTACTGGAAGGACCCGTGGGAATCGCTGGCGTTTTTCTGCGGCGCGCTGGCCTCCTCGCTGGCCGGTTGGATCGGGATGCAGGCGGCCACCCGCATGAACGTGCGCACCGCGCTCGCCGCCCGCAACGAGGGTGCCGGCCCGGCGCTGACCACCGCGTTTTTCGGCGGATCGATCATGGGACTCACCGTGGCCTCGATGGGATTGCTCGGCGTGGGATCGTTGTTTGTGTTTTTCGGCTCCGACGAGCATGATATCCATATCATCCACGGCTTCGCGATGGGGGCCTCGCTGGTGGCGATTTTCTACCGCGTGGGCGGCGGCATTTTCACCAAGGCAGCCGATGTCGGCGCGGACCTGGTGGGCAAGGTGGAATCCGGCATCCCCGAGGACGACCCGCGCAACCCGGGCGTGATCGCGGACAATGTGGGCGACAACGTGGGTGACGTGGCGGGAATGGGATCGGACCTGTTCGAGTCGTATTGCAACTCGATGATCGCCTCGATGGCGATCGCCGCCACGCTCACGCTGGCGGATTGGCAACTCCTGGCAGGCGAGCGGGCGGCATTGTTGTTCCTGCCGCTGGCGCTGGCGGGCACCGGGCTGCTGTGCTCGCTGGCGGGCATCGGCGTGGTCAAGACACTCTCGGCCCGCGAACCGGCCAAGGCGCTGCGCGCCGGCACCATCGGCGCTGCGACCATTTTCGCTGTCCTTGCGTCCGCTGTGATCCTCGGCCTGGGGGTGAGTCTCAACGTCTGGTGGTGCGTGCTCTGCGGCTCGGTTGGCGGGATCGTGATCGGTCTTTCCACCGAGTACTACACCGGCGGCGGGCCGATGCGATCGATCGCCGACGCGGCTCTCACCGGAGTGGCCACGGTGATGATCCGCGGGCTTGCGGTGGGGATGTTCTCGGTGGTGATACCGTTGGCGACGGTGGCGCTGGTGATTTTCGGCGCGAGCCACCTGGCCGGTCTCTACGGGGTGGGCATCGCGGCGGTGGGCATGCTGGCGACCATCGGCATCACGATGAGCATCGATGCCTACGGTCCGATCGCCGACAACGCCGGCGGCATCGCGGAAATGTCCGCCATGGGCAAGGAAACCCGGGCCATCACCGACAAACTCGACGAGGTGGGCAACACCACTGCGGCCATCGGTAAGGGATTCGCGATCGGCGCGGCCTCGCTCGCGGCGCTGGCGATCATCGCCGCCTATGTGAATGTGGTGAAGAAACACAATCCGGATTTCCAGCTGCTGCTCTCCGATCCGCGGGTGCTCACCGGCGTGTTCATCGGCGGTTTCATCCCGTTTCTGGTCAGCGCGCTGACGATGACCGCGGTGGGCAGTGCGGCACAGGAAATGATCGAGGAAATCCGCCGGCAGTTCCGTGAGATTCCGGGGCTGTTGGAGGGCACGGGGAAACCGGACTCGGGCCGCTGTGTGCGGATCGCCACCGACGCCGCCATCCGCAAGATGATCCTGCCGGCGGCCATCGCGATCGGTTCGCCGGTGGCGGTCGGCTTCGGCTTCGGAGCGACCACGCTTGGCGGCATGCTGGTGGGCGCGTTGCTCGGTTGCGTGCTGATGGCGCTTTTCATGGCGAATTCCGGCGGCGCGTGGGACAACGCGAAGAAACACATCGAGCACGGCCACCACGGCGGCAAGAACTCGGACGCGCACCGTGCCTGCGTGGTCGGCGATACCGTCGGCGATCCGCTCAAGGACACCTCCGGTCCTTCAATGAACATCCTGATCAACGTGATGTCGATCGTGGCGCTGGTGATCGCGCCGCTGCTGAAATGACGGCAGGACTGCCGGGTAGGGCGCTGCCGCCGGGAGCGCCGTGGGCTTTTGAGGGTTGAAGTGCGGGTGCGGTAGGACAAGATTCCTCCAAGTTTTGCCAATCGGCGGACGAAGCCCGGAGCGCACGCGATGCGGGCCGAGGACTCGGTTTTCCGCCATGCTCGCCTCCCATGACGCCATGACACCCGCCGACGACACCCCCACCCTCGATTTGCGCGACGTCGGCAAGAGCTACGACGGAGGCCGTAGCTGGGCGGTGCGCGGTTTCAACCTGGCGGTGCGCCGCGGCGAGTTCGTCGCCCTGCTCGGCGGCTCGGGCTGCGGCAAGACGACCACCCTCAAGATGATCAACCGGCTGATCGATCCCGACGTTGGCGAAATCCGGGTGGACGGCCGCGACATCGCCGGCACCGACCCCGTGGCCCTCCGCCGCCGCATCGGCTACATGTTCCAGGGCGTCGGCCTGTTTCCCCACATGACGGTGGCGGAAAATGTCGCCATCACCCCGCGGCTCGTCGGCTGGGACGGCGGGCGCATCGCCCGGCGCGTCGATGAACTGCTCGACCTCGTCCACCTTCCGCCGGAGGAATTCCGCGACCGCCGCCCGGCCGAGTTGTCCGGCGGGCAGCAGCAGCGCGTCGGGTTCGCCCGCAGTCTCGCCGCCGAGCCTGCGGTGATCTTGCTCGACGAGGCCTTCGGCGCGCTCGACCCGATCACCCGCGACCGGCTGCAGGAGGAATTCCGCCAGATCCACGAACAACTCGGGCTGACCACCGTGCTGGTCACGCACGACATGAACGAGGCGCTGCTTCTCGCCGACCGCATCGTGGTCATGCGAGAGGGGCGGATCGTCCAAACCGGCACGCCGCATGAACTGCTCGCCGATCCCGCCGACGACTACGTGGTGCAATTGATGGACACCCCGAAACGGCATGCCGCACACCTCGAATCCCTGATCGCCGGAACGTCTTGAATTCCATGGAGGAAAAACTCAGAGAACTCTTCCTCGTGCTGCCGGACTACCTCGGCGGCCACCTCCTGCTGGCGGTCCCGGCCATTGTGCTCGGCGTCCTCGTCAGCGTGCCTCTCGGCATCCTCAGCGCGCGGAATGTCGCCGTGCGCGGGCCGCTCATGACCGTGGCCAGCCTCGCCCAGACCGTCCCGAGCATCGCCCTGCTCGCCATCATGGTCGCCCTGTTAGGCGGCACCATCGGTTACAAGCCCGCTTTCATCGCGCTGCTGGTTTACAGCATGCTACCCATTCTCAGAAACACCCTCACCGCGCTTGAGGAAGTCGATCCCGCCATGCGCGAGGCGGCGCGCGGCGTGGGCATGACTCCGGGCCAGTCGCTGTGGCGGGTGGAACTGCCGCTCGCCCTGCCGGTGATCCTCGCCGGCATCCGCACCGCCACCGTCTGGGTCGTCGGCATCACCACCCTCTCCACGCCGGTCGGCGCGCCCAGCCTCGGCAACTACATCTTCAGCGGCCTCCAACTGCGCGATTGGACCCAGGTTTACTTCGGTTGCTTCTTCGCCATGGGGCTCACGCTGGTGCTCGACCAGGTGATCCATCTGTTCGAAATCTCCGCCCGCCGCCAACGCGCGCCGCTGGCCTGGGCCGCCGGCGGCATCCTCGCCGCCATCGTCGGCATCGGGCTCGCCCCGGTGGCGATCGACGGACTGAAAAACCGGTCCGTTTCCTCAGGATATGGCTACGCGGAAAACGGCGACGTCCTCCCTCATGGCAGCACTGTCGATCCGGCCGTGGCGTTGCGTGGGGAGCGTTACACCATCGGCGCGAAGGGCTTCACCGAGCAGGCCATCCTCGCAAGCTGGATGTCCCAGGTGCTGGAGGCCTCCGGGGCCGAATGCGAGGTCCGCGGCAACATGGGATCCACCATCGTTTTCGACGCCCTCCGCCGCAACAGCCTCGACCTTTACATCGACTACACCGGCACTATCTGGACCACGGTGATGAACCGGGAGAAACCCGTCGGCCGCACCCGGATGTTCATCGAGGTGGCCCATCATCTGCTCGATCAACACGGCATCCTCGCGCTCGGACGGCTCGGTTTCGAAAACACCTACTGCCTCGCCATGCGCCGCGACCGCGCCTCGGAACTCGGACTGCGCGGCATCGCCGATCTCCGCCCGCAACTCGACCAGTTCGTGCTTGGCGGCGACCCGGAATTCTTCGGCCGCCCCGAGTGGACGCGCGTCCGCGATCTCTATCAGCTCGCACCGCTGCGCACCCGCGGCATGGATGCCACCTTCATGTATCAGGCGGTGAAGGACGGGCAGGTCGATCTCATCGCCGGTTTCTCCACCGACGGACGGATCAGCGCCTTCGACCTCGTCGTGCTAGACGACCCGCGGCAGGCCTTTCCGCCTTACGATGCCATGATCCTGCTCAGCCCCCGGGCGGCCGAAGACATCCGCCTGATCCGCGCGCTCCGCCCATTGCTAAACTCGGTGAATGTCGAACGCATGCGCCGCACCAACCAACTGGTGGACATCGGAAAAACATCACCCGCCGAAGCCGCAGCCACATTGCCACGGGGCAATGCCACCGTGCCACCGCCAAACAAATGAACCGGCACCGGCCTTGGGGGAAAGGTGCGGTGCCGGCCGTTGTGACCACGTCTCGCGGCATCCATGCGGGGGGAAGGGGGGTGGATGCCGGTTGCCGGGAAATCAGTTCACCGGGATGGCGTGGGTTTTGGGTTTGGCTTCCGGATTTTTCGGCAGGTGCACGGTGAGCACGCCGTCCTTGTATTCCGAGGTGATGTGCTCGGAGTCGGTTTCCTCCGGCAGCGTGAAGGTGCGTTCGAAGCGGCCGTAGGTCCGTTCCACGCGGTGGAACTTGGTGCCCTTGTCCTCTTTTTCCGCCTTGCGCTCGCCGCAGATCGAGAGCGTGCCGTCATCGACGTTCACCTGGATGTCCTCCTTCCTCACTTCAGGCAGCTCGGCCATGACGAGGAATTCCTTGTCGTTTTCGCCGATGTCCACCGAGGGTGTCCAGTCGGCAAGCGTCATCGATTCCTCGGCGTGGCCCGTCCAGCCCGTGAACGCGCGCTGCAGGTTGCGCATCATGTCGTCCATTTCCCGGAGCATGTCCACGCGTTGCAGCGGACGGAACACGTCATAGCCTTCCGTTTTGGAAAACGGTTTGAGTTTGGTGAGCATGTTCATGGTCTTCCCCTTTCTGGATGTGCGGGCGGGAGGCAATTCCCATCCGCGTCTTGCGATCACAGAATGACATTTCCGCCATGGCTGTAAATTGGGGCTGCAAGAGAGGATGCGTAGCGTGGTGGATTAGCGGCGCGTACGCGTCGGCGCGTGTGTTTGCACTTTGCTCGTCGGCGGCACGGCCTATCCTCCGCGCGTGTCGAAAATCCGTGTGCTCCCCGACATCCTCGCCAGCCAGGTGGCGGCGGGCGAGGTGGTCGAACGGCCCGCCTCGGTGGTCAAGGAACTGGTGGAAAACAGCATCGACGCCGGGGCGCGCGAGGTGCGGGTGGATGTGGACAAGGGCGGCACGGCGTTGATCCGGGTGAGCGACGACGGCTGCGGCATGTCGCGCGAGGACGCGCTGCTCTCGCTGGAGCGCCACGCCACCAGCAAGCTGCGCACGGCCGGCGATCTTGCGGCGATCCGCACGCTGGGATTCCGCGGCGAGGCGGTGCCGAGCATTGCCAGCGTTTCCCGTTTCCGCATGACCACCCGCGAGGCGGATGCGGTGGCGGGAACCGAAATCGTGGTGGATGGCGGAAAACTCCGCGATGTGCGCGATGCCGGCTGCGCACCCGGCACGGTGATCGAGGCCCGGGCCTTGTTTTTCAATGTGCCCGCGCGGCGGAAATTCCTGCGTGCCGAGAGTACCGAGTCCGCGCACATCGAGCACCAACTCCGGCTTCACGCGCTCGCCGCGCCGGGGGTCAGGTTCCGGCTGCGGCGCGACGAGCGGGAAATTTTCGATCTGCCGCCGTCCGCGCGACAGGTGGACCGGGTGAGGCAACTGCTGGGCTCCGAGATATCCCGGGAATTGATCCCGCTGCCGCTCACGCATGGTCATGGTATCAGCGTTGAGGGCTTTGTGCTGTCGGCCAGCCACGCGCGCAAGGGGCGGCGACACCAGTTCGTATTCCTGAACGGTCGGCCGGTCGAGGAAGCGGTCATTTCCCGCGCACTGGCGGAGGGTTTCCGCGGTGCGCTGCCGGATGGGACCTATCCGGCGGCCTGGCTGTGGATCGAAATCGAACCCGCGCTGGTGGATGTGAACGTCCACCCGGCGAAGCGCGAGGTGCGCCTCCACCGGCCGTTGGACCTCAAAGAGGCGATCATCAACGCACTCGCCGCCGGGTTGGCGAAACCCGCCGCCGCGACTCCGGCGATTTCAGCCGCGCCGCTGAAAGCACCGCCTGCCAACGCGATTCCGGCCGTATCCGCAGTGGCCCCCACACCACCGGCTCGTCCGGTTTTCCATCAGCCACAACCGGAACTGCCGGTATGGACGGTTCCCGCAAAACAGGCAGCGGACGAACCGCCCGAGCGGCAGGGCGGGGGAGCGCCCGAATTCCGTATTCTCGGAATGCTCGGAGGACGCTACGTGGTCATGGAGGGAGAGGACGGGCTGGTGCTGTTCGATCCCCGTGCCGCCCGCGAGCGCATTTTTTATGAAAATCTGATGCGGGAGGCCGACAGCCATGCCGCTGCCCAGGCGCTGTTGATCCCGGTGCTCATGGAACTGGACCCGCGGGATTTCGATCTGCTCCTGCGCGAACGTGCGGCGCTCGCCGAGGCCGGCATGGAAGTGGAGGATTTCGGCGGCAATACCGTCCAAATCCGCAGCCTGCCCGCCTGTCTCGACATCGGCGATCCGCGCGAATTCATCGGTGGATGGCTCGATGAATTGCTCCACGGGCCGGTCTCCGGCGCACGCTTCGCCCGCGAGCGGCTCGCGCGCATCCTCTCCGCCCGCGCCGCAGCGACCACCACGCCCAAGCTCGACGAAACCACCCGTTTGCTCGAACGCCTGTTCCGTTGCGACCTGCCCTACTGCACCGCCGCCGGGCGGCCCACACTCACCCAGTTCGCGATAAACGAAATCGACCGCCGCTTCGGACTCGGCAAGGCGTGACCTGAAATTTTTGCAAAAAACTTCAGGTTTCCTAATAATCTTAAAATTTGTTTGTTTTCCGAGGATGTTTGGTGGATAAGAACGGCGTGATCCGCGATTTTTCTCAATTTTTCCAGCGAGGAGAGGAAGATGGCACCCATTCTTTGAAGTGAATGGTATTTCTTAAGTCGTTGAAAATCAGCACTGAAACATCACGACAACAGAACATTCAATTCGTTCAAAATTAATGAAGATTTTTCTTGTTAAGGCGAATTGATTTTTTATGATGCCCGCCAAGTTGGAGCCGTGACGCTCCGCTTGGGGGGAACATGAAAACGATTACGACCAGCATTTGCACATTGGCGATCGCCCTGACGGGGACGGCGCAAGCGGCGCGTCTCGCCGAGCGGCTGGCGCAGGTTCATGAGAGTTTTCTGGAGAACCGGCGCGAGGCACTGCCCGCGTTGAGCGATCCCTTCGGAGTGCCCGCCGCGGCGCGGGTGGTCATCGAGCCGTCGGACGATTCGCTTCGTGGTGGCATGCCGTGGAAGCGGAATGTGATCGCCACCGTCTTCTGGGTGGGCGAACTGCCGACGCAGAACAACCCAACGCCCAACACCAAGAGCGCCTGGGATCAGAACTGGGTGGAGAATTTCGGCGGCTACGACAATCCCGGGCACCGCAATGGATACCTGCCGGCGGATTTCACTCCGCATCTCAATCCGTTCTACATCGCGCTGCCCTACAACGATGTCGCCAAGGGTGGCGTGCACCGCCCCGAGGCACCCGAAGTGATCCCATGGTTCTGGCAGGAATATCGCGGCGCGGGCATCTCCGTCTGCAAGGGACGCTGGGTGGCCATCCATCACAAGGGCCGCGTCTGCTATGCCCAGTGGGAGGACGTGGGCCCCTTCGAGGTGGACCACTGGCAATATGTTTTCGGCAAAGAGGAGCCGCGTCCGAACCGCAACAAGCACGCGGGCATCGACGTCAGCCCCGCCGTGCGCGATTTCCTCGGCATGAACGGAATGGCGACCGTCGAATGGCGCTTCGTGGACGAGCACATGGTGCCGGATGGCCCGTGGCTCGATTGGTCCGGCGGTCTCGCCCTGCCCGCTTTCTGAAGATCTCACCCTGACAACTGCTGAAATCCACACCCAACCCTGAAACGTCCACCCAGACGCACTGAACCAAACACACCACCCATCCCGCGCTTTCAGACGTCCCACTGAGAGCGCGGGCGGCCCGGATCGGGATTCTGTCCCGAATCGGCACGGTCCACGGCCCACCAGTCGGCCCACCCCGTGCCCTTGCCCGATCCGGGCCGCCGGCCCCCTCGACGTTCGTCCCGACGGAGAGGATCAGGCCACTGGGTTTTTTCGAGAACCACCCACCCTTGCAACCAGCCATGAAAACCAGCCAATGGGCCGCCAAAACGGCGGCCGTCATCGCCATCGGTGCGCTCGCGCCCACGCTCTGCCTCGCGCAGGGAAAAAAAACGCCTAGCCGCATTCCGGAACTGCCGGTCGGCATCATGTCGGCATTCCCGACCATCGTCCAGACCGGCACCAAGCCGACGCTCAACTGGAACATCATGCATCCCAGCCGGGTCGGCGACATCGCCATCGTCAATCCGCCGGGCACCATCATTCCCCAACAACCGATCTATGTCACCGTGCAGCCGATCGGCACCGGGGTCACCGATTGCTCGTCAAACGGCCATGAGCACAACAACTATTACACCGACGCGCGCATCAGCTACAACGGTGATTCCTACAAACAGATATTCTACGGCGTGATGGACGATGTCGATCCCGCCCACAAACTGTATGTGAAAAAGGTCTTTGCCAATCAAACCATCGATTTCGGCGGACGGTTCGTGAAGAACAACCAATGGTCCCCGTTCTTCACCACGCGGAGTTCCAACATGCAGGTGGTTGCGCTGGTGGATGGCGACGTGCCGCCCACCACATTCCCGCTGCACACCTCGCCCAAGCTGAAGAATTACCTGAAGCCCTATCTGGACGGTTCCGGCAAAGTCCGCATCGGGCCGCTGAGCATTCTCATCCTGATGGAACTCGGCACCACCGACCGCAGCAGCAATTGCTTCGACTATCAGGATCAGGCGCTTCTGGTCACTCTCAGCCTCAAACACCCCAACAACGGTCACGGCAACAACCTCGACGGCGTGGACTCGTCCAACCCCGGACAAGGATCTGGAGGCCCCACCGGCCTGAACAACGCTGGACTCGACCCGTCCGGCGGATACGACGACGAGATCCGCTGAATCCCAACTCCGTCCATCCCATGAAAACCATCCCTTGCATCATGTGGTGTCTCGCGGGTCTGGCGTCGCCGGTCTGGTCGCAACAGCCCGCCCAGATGCGCGACGCCGCCACCCACGACCAACTCGCCCAGACCTATCGCCAGTTCGCCCAGCAGAACCCGATGCGGAACATGAAGCCTGCCGAGGGAGTGGATCCCTCCACGGTGAACCGTCCCAAGGACATCATCAGCGAGTCCGACATCATCTGCTTCAACGGTCTGGCGACGCTGGTGCCGAAGCGCGCCATCCTGACTCTTCCTGCTTCGATGAAAGACCGCCTCGAATTCAAGCCCGGATCGAGGCTCGTCGGATGGCTGGATTTTTACTCCGCCAACAACGGCTGGATCACCACCGTGGAGGTCAGCCGAGTCCAGGCCGAGGGCAATGAGGCATTCGACGAGCAACTCTCCGAGCGCATCGGCAAGAGCCGCAACCTCGTGGTCGCCACCCACCTCGGGGGGCCTATCGGGGTGCTTCCGCTCAAAGTGACCGAGGAATCCGAAACCGCTGCCCCGGAAACCGAAACCGCACAAGCCCGCTAATCATCATGAAAACCTCATTCCGATATATCATCGCCGCGCTGATCTGCGGCACCGCCGGCGTCTCGGCACAGTCCAGCGCCTACACCAACTTCATCCGCCAGGTCCAGTTTCCCAGCGGAGTTCCCTATGATGCGTCGGTCGCGGTTTACGGCGAGCAGTTGTCGCAAATGGCGATCGATCCCGGTGGCGCGCGCTTCGAACTCTGGACCGTGCATTCCGAGACACTGGCGAGTCATCTCCTGTCCTCCACCTACGTCGGCACCTACACGCCGGTCGCCGGAGTGGAGATCGTTTCGGAGGATCTCTCGGCCGCCATACCCCGCACCCGGGCGGACCGTCCGTTCCAGGTGACGGTGACCGTTGACGGGCTGATCACCGGTGACGATGTGCCCGAAGCGGCCAAGGCCGCGAAGTTTCTCCACCACGTCCAGTCGTATGGAGTGGACGGCACCGGTGAGAACATCGACCGCACCCAGGCCATTCTGCTCGAACAGGTGATGGTCAACGAAAACGGCAGCAATACGCTCAGTTTCATGATCAACTCGGTACCCGGGGCGG
This sequence comes from Luteolibacter sp., assembly GCA_041686775.1. Classification (GTDB taxonomy): domain Bacteria; phylum Verrucomicrobiota; class Verrucomicrobiia; order Verrucomicrobiales; family Akkermansiaceae; genus Luteolibacter. Next base: position 637,809 of record JAWLDG010000001.1, read on the forward strand.
ACCGCTCGAAAGTCCGCGGCGAGGAGCGTTTCTCGGTGTATTCGCTGGAGGATTATCAGGCTCCGGAATCCCAGATTGCTTCGGAAACCATCCAGATCTGGCCGGTGGCCGACGGCTCCATTGCCGGAATTTCACACGGCGAACTCATCCGCTACATGCTGCCGCAGGTCACGCTTACGGTGAACGATCTCTATCCGAGTTCCACCACCTACGCCCAGGTCTACAAAGGCAACGCGCAGCTTGGCGTGACCGGCAAGGTGGTGCCCGGCTCGGCCGTGGTCATCAACGACGCGGTCCCCGACGACCGCATCCTGGTGCTCGACGACTACGACGAGGTCTTCGACGAGGACGGTCGCTGGACCATGGAACTCGTCACCGTGACACCCTTCGGCATCGACCGACTGGCCTACGTCACCTTCGATCTCGACCGCACCATCAAGGTCAACGCCGCGTTCACCACCATCGAATGATCCGCCGCTCAGGGAGTCTGGAGCATGCGCTCCAGCTCCTTGCGGTAATTGTCGTTGCGATAGATCAGGGAAAACCGCGCGTCCTTCGCCTTGCGCAACAGATCCTCCACCTCGGTGTAAGCCAGCAACAGGAACAAACCTTTCACCGGCTCGCGATGAAACGACTGCTTCCGCGTCACGAACTGATCCGCCACCGTCCGCTCCTGGCGGTTGGCGCGCAACTCGCCATGCTCGCGCGTCAGTTGTCGGCGCAATTCCTCGAAGCGCCCTTCCATCACCGTCGCGGACGCCTCCGCATCGATGTAGTGAACGGTGAGTTCGAACAGCCTTCCACCCAGATAACGCGCCTCCAGCGCACCGGCCTTGGTGTCCGGCAGAAAGCCCTCGCGAGCGCGGATTTCCAGCACCCGCAATCCGGGTTGATCTCCGGGCAGCGAGATGTTAAGGTCCAAGGAATGTTTGGAAGACCAAGCAATCAATTTTTCCGGAGAATCACCCCAGCGCAGACCGTATGGGGGATTGAGCACCGCCTCGGCGGAGACGCCGGACAAGCCGAGCCAGCCACAGGTCGCGGCCGTCATGATGGTTTTCCAAGTTCCGCGCACGGCGGGAGTTTCCATGCTGTCCGGCGGCATCGCAAGGCGCGATCCGCAAGATCCGGCATGGTTCTGCTCGAGGCGATGCTCTCGCTCTCGATCCTCACCGTGCTGGGCCTGCTGTTGTTGAAACTCTCGCTCAACATCCTGCACCCGCGGCAAACCGTGATCCAGCAGACGATCACCGACGCCTACATGACCTTCGAGCGTTCCTACGCCGAGCGAATCCCGTTCGAGGATCTGCTGGGGTCCGATTCACCCTGGCCCGCCTACCCCACCACCAACACCACGGTGGTCGAAATCGGCCGCCTGCCGGGCAACCGCGTCATCAACGGCGTGGTGACCCGCACCCGCCTGCCGGATTCGGGGAATTTCCCCATCGACGGCGGCATCGGCACCGTCGCCACCAATCCCGCCGCCATGAAAGTCTGGCGCGCGCAAAGCGTGCTCACCTATCAGATCGGCGGTCGCGAATACGTGAAAGCCCGAACCGTCCTGCGCGCCCAATGAAGATTTCAACCCGTCACTGCACCGGGTGGCATCAAGGCATCCGCCGCGCCTTCACCCTGATCGAACTGTCCGTCGCCATCATGCTGGGCATGGCGATCGGCGGCATGGTGATCGCGCTGTTCAACCAGCAACTCGCATTCCTCCGACTCTATCAGACCCAGAACTTCCTCACCGACGAGGCCCCGCTCGTCAGCATGCACGTCAGCAAGCTGGTGGGGCAGGCCGACCGTTTCCGGCTGCACGCCACGGTCCAGGACGCCCTGTCCGGCACCGAGCCCCGACTCACGGCCGCGCCGGTGGTGGCGCTCAACTACCGCCAGCCGGACGGCACGATGCGCGCCGGGATCCTCGCCTTCGAGGATCTGGGTGACGGTCCCGCGCTGTATTATTATGTGGTTCCCGTCACCGGCGTGCTCGGCACGCCGCAATGGCATATCACGGACAAGGCGGAGGATGTGTCCTTCGCCATGCAGGAGGGCATCCTGCGCATGACCCTCACCGGCCCCGTCGGCGAACAGATCATCTACTCAGGCACCATGCAGCAATGAAGACCACGATCGCCACACGCCCCGGCAAGCCGGGCTATGTTTCCTATTTCATGGTGCTGTCCACCGGCGTCATTCTCACACTGTTGACGGTATATACCTATCGCCGCGCGATGAACGCGCACGCGGTGCAGTCCGACATCCAGCTGCGGATCGACTATTCGGAAAAAGAGGAGGCCATCCTGCGCTCGATCGTATCCATCACCCCCAACCGCGCGATCCGCGCGATGCAGCCGGGATCCAACAGCAGCAGTTCGTTGCGCAACCCGTTGCGCTGGCAGAGCATCTTCAATGAATCGCTGGCCATGGCCAACGCCTCCACCTCGATTCCCAGCAGCCTGGTCTCGTCGCTCAACCTTTCCAATCACCGCACCGCCAATACCGGCGATTCATCGCTCACTTCCACCAGCCGCATCTTCCGCGCGCTCAATGGCGAAACCGGATACATGTCCGCCGGCATCAATCGCTCGCTCGGCACGGGATTTCCGCCGCCGCTCAGCAGCGACAATATCACCGTCAACGGCCGTGATCCGATCTACCCGATCATCAGCAACGACAAATACCACGGCCAACCGGCCCAGAGCGGCGTGGGCCTGCCGGTCGGGACTTATCCGCAATTCAACCTTCACACCTATCCGCAGATCAATTTCGGCTACGCGCGGCCGGGTGAGCCGTTCCTCGCCAAGCGCAACTGGTGGGCGTTTTCGATGAACGTCGCCTCGCACGACGCCGACCGCACCTATCTGCCTCGGCCGCGCCGCAACTTCGTGCTTTCCATTTATGAAATCCCCTCGCAGTTGGCCATCTCCGCCGATTCGTTCATGTCGCTCGGGCGTTTCGAATCCGGCGAGGAATGGCAGAACGTGACCATCGCTGGCGGCGTGTTCGCCGGCAAGGCGGTGATCGAGGGCGATACCGCGCTGCCCGCGCTGGCCAGCCGCCGCGGCTTCACCAAATCGAGCGGTTCCACCATCGGCGGCGAGGCTTTCGAGACCAACCCGTTCACGCCCGGCCTGCGCGAGGAATACCAGATCACCAAGGGCGAGTTCTTCCCGGTCTCGCTGCCCTCCGAAAGCGGACGCGTCGCCTTCGTGCCGATCAACCGCGGAGCGGATTACTTCGATCGTCTCGCACACGTTGCCGGTTCCACCCCATTGTCAACAACCACATGGGACGATTACTCGATCGGCGCGCTGCAGTGCGCCATGCGCCTCGATATCATCGACTGTGTCAGTGATGTGAACCCAATGCCCACCAGACTGCGTTTTTCCTACATGAAGGGTGGGGCGCGCCAGAACCTCGACATCGATCTGGTGTCCAGTCCCTACTCGGGTTTGCCCCCGGGATATATCTTCGCGTGCAATGAAAACCAAAGCTATAACTTTGGCAGCGCGGTGGTGGACGTGGCCTACGGCAAGAACGGATCCTATGCCTACCAGACCGGCGTGACCGGTCTTATCACCTTCAATAACGCCCGTTTCGGCGACCCGCTCTACGGGGTTTTCAAGGCGGGTTATTACAAGCCGAGTTATCCCTTCGAGGTGAAAACCCTGCCGTCCGGGAAAATCTGCATGGCGGTCTATCCGCAGCGTTTCCCCGCGTTCCTCGCGGCACTCAACGCCGACCCCGTCAATCATCCGTCGAGCCCGAACAACTCGCTGGTCGTCAATGTCGATTACACCACCGCCACCGGCAGCGTGAACCTGAAAAAGCCGACGATTCCCTGCACGGAACTCGATTACGGACTCATCCTGCAGGAGTGCGCGGACCTCAGCCCGTTTACCCGCGGGTTCTCGCTGGTGAGCAACTTGCGCACTTATATCGGTGACGACTTCAACATCGTGCCCACGACGCCGCCCACGGGATACACGCCGGATGGCGATTATTTCCCGCCGACCTCGCTTTTCGTCCCCGAGCGCCGCTATGGTGTCGAGGTGGATCCCTTCGCCGTGGTGGTGGGCGGCCAGCTTGGTTCGCTCGCCAGCGAATCGGTGGAAAATCCGGTCAACCCGGTCGAGTCCCGCATGCTTTCCGGCCGCTCGCTTGCAGCCAACCGTGTGACGGTGAACCTGCGACCGATCGAGCACCCGGCGGACCTGCCGCCGATCACGATGATGAACTGGCTGGTGGTGCTGGAGGAACAGGGGCGGCGATACGTCGAAAACTGAGCGCGCGCCGCTCAGCGCGCTGGCGTCAGCTCGTAGCCGTCCTTGCCGTCCTTCACCTGCCAGCCTTGTGCGGCGAGCTGCTCGCGCAGTTGGTCGGACTGCACCCAGTTTTTCGCCAGGCGCGCCTGCCAGCGGGTTTCGGCCAGATCGTGGATGTCGTCGGGGATTTTGACCCCCGCATTCGCATCATCCGGCAAAACGATCCCCAGCGCGCGCAGCACACGGTTCATCGCCGCCAGCGCCGCCGCGGCATCCTTCCCTGACAAACCGGCCGCCTTTCGCAGGCCGGTGAACAGTCCGCCGAGCGCGGCCGGGGTGTTGAGGTCGTCGTTGAGGCTGTCCCAGGCCGCCTGGAACGGCCCGAAACCCACGGCATCGAGCGTCACCTCGCCGCCGGTCTTTTCAGCGAGTGCGCGCGCACCCCTGGCGATTTTCGCCAGCGCCTCGCGGGCGGCATGCAGCGAGTCGAGTGTGAAGTTGAGCGGCTTGCGGTAGTGGCCGCCGAGCAGGACATAACGCAGTTCCATCGGCGTGAACCCGCGTTGTTCCAAATCGGTGAGAGTGTAAAGATTGCCAAGCGATTTCGACATTTTCCCGCCGTCCACCAGCAGGTGCGTGATGTGGAACCAATGTGCCGCGAAGTGCCCGCCGCAGGTACACACGCTCTGTGCGATTTCGTTTTCGTGATGCGGGAACACCAGATCCACGCCTCCGGAATGGAGGTCGAAATTTTCACCCAGATACTCGCGGATCATCGCCGAGCATTCGAGGTGCCAGCCCGGCCGTCCCTCGCCCCACGGCGACTGCCAGAAATTGTCGCCATCCTCCGGCCGCCGCGCCTTCCACAACACGAAATCGGACACGCTGTCCTTCTCGTATTCGTCGGCACTGGCGCGGGCGCTCTGCGTTTTTCCCAGTTCCAACTCGCGTTGGTCTAGATGTGAGAGTTTCCCGTAATCCGGAAACGACGAGATCCTGAAATACACCGAGCCGTCGTCCGAGGAGTAGGCATGGCCCTTGGCGACGAGCGTCTCGATCATCGCGATCTGTTGCGGAATGTGCTCCACCGCGCCTGGCTCGATGTGAGGTTCCAGCAGACCGAGCTTTTCGCAGTCTTCATGAAACTTCGCCGTCCACCCGGCGGTGAACCCGGTCAGCGACTGGCCGGCCTTTTGTGCGTCACGGATCGTCTTGTCGTCCACATCCGTGATGTTGCGCACGTGCAGGCAGCGCGTGCCGCCGGTTTCCAGCACCCGCCGCAGCACGTCCTGCAGCACGAAAGTGCGGAAGTTGCCGATGTGCGCCGGCCCGTAAACCGTCGGGCCGCAGCAGTAGAAACGGAACGTCGCGCCGTCGAGCGGGCGCAGTTCGCGATCGGTCCGGGTGAGCGTGTCGTAAAGCCGCATGCGCGGGCGGTTTACGAGGCCCCGCATCCCGAGCCAAGAGCGAACCTTCAGACGGCACGCTTAATTCCGCCGTCGGCGCATCAACAACAGGCCCGACATCAACAGAAAAACCAGCGATCCCGGCTCCGGAACCGACTCCGCCGCCACATCGATCATCACCCACTTGGTTTCCACGCCTTCCCGCGTCACCACCTGAACCGGTAGCCGCGTCAATCCGTCATCAGGTGCGGCGGGCGCTTTGGCCGCCGTCTGCAACGGCAGGTAAAGCGTCAGCCAGATCGGTAAAATTATGAATATCGCACGCAACGCGGGGCAAAATAATCCGTTTTTTAAAAAAATCAAGAAATCCGTAATAATTTTGCATTGGCTGCGTCGTGACACGCAGCAGTGCAGGTGTAACCTGTGGCCGACGATGATTTTCCTTGCCGACGAGAGAATCCGCCAGATTGCCGCCGCCGCGGGGATCGTGCTGGGAGTGGGAGCGGTGGCTTGTGCCGGGCTGCTTTTGTGGCCGCTTGTTCCGGGCGTGGCCGGTGAGTGGCTGGGTTTCGTGGCCGGTGTGGTGACCACTCCCTTTTTCATGGAGGCGTCCTTCGCGGTGCTCGGACTGTCCTTGGTGCTGGTCCTCAACCATTGGCGGCAGAAAAAAGCGGGGGACGAGCTGGTGTATCTCGAACAGGTCGAGCCGGAAGCCGGACTCCCCGAGCACGCCACCTGGGCGGTGTTCAAGGAGCCGCCGCTGGACGCGGAATTGCCCACCGCGCTCGAACGGGCGGAGGGCGCGATGGCCATCGGGGATCATCAGGCAGCGGGTGAAATCCTCGCGAGCATGACCGAAGCCGAACTGCGCCTGCCCGGCACGCTCGCCATCCGCTTGGAGTTGGCGCGGGCCGCCGGACGCCATGATCTGGCGCGCTCTATCGAAGCCGAACTCCGCGCCCGATCATCCGATCCGGGCATCTGAAGGTCGCCGGATGCGGGATACGCGGAAACTTTGGCAATTTCCGCCAAGCCCGCGCCATGAATCTGTTTGGCCGGTCGCGCGCGGGCCGCTAGGCTGGACGCAGCACCTTGGAACGCAGGAACGCTTCAGGCTGTTAGAAACTCCGGAATTGCCGCCATGAAACCCGTCACCTTCAACAACACCGTCCTCCGCGACGGCCACCAGTCGCTGGCCGCCACCCGCATGTCCACCGAGCAGATGCTGCCGGCCGCGCCGATCCTCGATGAAATGGGCTTCAGCGGCCTCGAAACCTGGGGCGGAGCCACCATCGACGCCTGCCTCCGCTACCTCGGCGAGAACCCCTTCGACCGCCTCCGCGCGCTCAAGAAGGCGGCGCCCAAGACCCCGCAGATCATGCTGTTGCGCGGTCAGAACATCGTGCAATACACCAGTTTCCCGGACGATGTGGTCGAGGCTTTCGTGCGTGCCAACGCCGCCGCCGGTCAGGACGTGTTCCGGGTCTTCGACGCGCTCAACGACATCCGCAACCTGACCACCGCCATCAAGACCGTGCTCGACTGCGGCAAGCACGCCCGCGGCGAAATCTGCTACACCACCAGCCCGGTGCACACCATCGACGCCTTCGTGACGATGGGCATCGAGTTCGAGAAAATGGGCTGCCACTCGATCGGCATCAAGGACATGTCCGGCATCATCACGCCCAAGGTGGCCTACGATCTGGTCAAGGAACTCAAGAGCAAGGTCGGCATTCCCATCGTCCTTCACACCCACGACACCGCCGGGCTCGGTGCCTGCGCCTATCTCGCCGCCATCGATGCCGGCGTGGACATCGTGGAAACCTCGATCGTCCCCTTCGCCAACGGCACCAGCCAGCCGGACACACTGCGCATGCTTGCTTTGCTTGAAGGCCACCCGCGCAGGCCGGACTACGATATCGGAAAGCTTCAGGAACTCCGCCTCCACTTCGAGGACGTCTATCGCCAACTGTCGAAATTCACCAGCCACGCCAACGAACGCGTCGATTCCGACATCCTCGTGTTCCAGGTGCCCGGCGGCATGCTTTCCAATTTCCGCAATCAACTCGCCGAACAGGGCATGGCTGACAAGTTCGACGAGGTGGTCCGCGAGATCCCGGTGGTCCGCGAGGCACTCGGTTGGATTCCGCTGGTCACGCCCACCTCGCAGATCGTCGGCACCCAGGCGATGATGAATATCAAGTTCGGCCGCTGGAAAGTCATCTGCCAGCCCGCCCAGGACATCGCCCTCGGCAAATACGGCAAGGCTCCAGGTCCGATCAATCCGGAGATCCTGGCCAAGGCGGAAAAGCAGTCCGGCAAACAGGCGATCACCTGCCGCCCCGCCGACCTGCTCGATCCCGGCCTCGAAAACTACCGCAAACAATGTGCCGAAAAAGGCTTGCCCACCGACGACGAAATCACCGTCCTCTACGCGATGTTCCCGCAACAGGTCGAGGCGCTCGTCAAAGGCATTCCGCCCGCCGAAGCCAAACCCGCCCCCGCCAAGGAAGCCCCGGCTCCAGTGCCCGCCGCTTCACCCACACCCGCTCCGGCCGCACCGACAAGCCCCAGGCCATCTTCCGGCAGCACCCACATGGTGCTTTCCATCAACGGCGAACGCCACGAGGTGCTCGTCGAGAAACTGCCGGCGTGATCACCTTAAGCCATCACGCCCTCACCTGCCCGTTGCCCCGCACCCGGTAGGTGCTAACTGGTGATTTTCTTCGACCCCATCGGCCCGCGGGCGTGGAGTTTGTCGGTGGAGATGCCGATTTCGGCGCCGAAGCCTTCTTTCTTGCGCGCACCATGGTTTGTGTAACAATACACACGATGAGCAGCCGCGAGATCATCAGGCTCTTGAAAGCGGACGGCTGGCAGGAAACCCGGACCAAGGGAAGCCACCACCAGTTCAAACACCCGATGAAACCCGGCGTCGTCACCGTGCCGCATCCGAAAAAGGATCTCCCGCTTGGGACCGCCCGGGCCATTCTCAAATCCGCAGGGATCAACCCACCATGAACTACCCCATCGCCATCGAACACGAACCGGGCAAAGCCTACGGCGCCCATGTCCCGGACCTTCCCGGCTGCTTCAGCGCGGGCGACACCATGGACGAAGCCATCGCCAACGCGAAGGAAGCCGTCGCCTTCCACATTGAGGGTTTGTTGGATGCGGGTGAGAAAATTCCGTCGCCCCAAGGGGTCGAAACCCATGCCGCAAATCCCGACTACACCGGCATGATCTGGGCGCTCGTTTCCGTGGACCTCGCGAGCCTGTCAGGCAAATCCAAACGCCTGAACATCTCCCTCCCCGAGCGGGTGCTGCGACGTATCGACTCCGCAGCGGAAAAACAGGGCGAGACGCGGTCTGGATTTATTGCCAGAGTCGCGCTGGAAAGGGCGTGAGGTAAGAATACAAATCTGTATTGATGCGGATCTGTATTTTCTCCGAAACGGATTTGAATGGGCTAAAAGCGCCCGGATAAGTCGCTACATCGTCGCGATTCTTCTCAACTGCCCGATAAGAATCCCCTCGCGCAGTTCATCCGGCACGATCTGAGGAATGCACTCCATGAATCGTTCATCCCCCAGAAGCTCAATTATTGACGTGCTCACAAACCCGCGCACATCGGGAGTGGTGAGTTCCATTTCTTCCTGGAGATTTTCGCGGCCATCCACCACCGCTAGGACATCCTCGATATCCTTGCTCAGCAGATAGTCCCCTTTTCCTCGACTGAAGAAGGCCTCCAGTTTTGTCGCGATGAAACAGGGGGTGGAGGCACACCATGCATGCTTGCCGGGCAGGACTTCAACCCGCTCCGCCTCCTCAATCAGGTAGGGAAACCATCGGTTGGTGCCCATCATGGCTGTCGGCTTGTGAGGCAGGAAATCCACACGGATGGCACGCCAATACCAAATGACCACAGACGCCCTCTCCTGCCACGGCTGGGTGAATCCCGCTTGGCGCAGCACATGTTCCATTGCGACGAATTCTCCGTATCCGGTGATCTCCAAAACAATATCGATATCCTTGGTGCGGGAAGGCGGCGGTGCGGCTGGATCCGTGATCAGCAGACCGACTATCGACCCGCCAGTGAAAACCGGATCCCGCCTGCCTCGTCGCAGCACATCCGGTTCGTCGACGGCAATTGAGAAACCGGTATCCTTCTCACCCAACAATCGAGGCAGGAGTTCCGCCAATTCGGCGATCAATTCTCTGCACTGTCCAAGATCGAGATGTTGATTCATGACAGGCGACGCTGAATGGTATTTGCCGCGAGGGAAGCCTCGCGACCCGTCTGGCACCTGAGGATGTCCACCAAGGCCAGCCACGCGTGAAGCCAAGGGTCGTGCATGCACACCTCTGGCAGCTTTGAATAGAGCGGCGCCACTGTTTCACCCCTTGTGGTTCCAAGCGGGTGTTTCCAAACGAGTGACCTTCCGGATTCAGGAACGCCCAGCTCGCTCGCTACGCCGGGCACGCTCGTGCATGTGGGAATGCCCCGGGACGCAGCGCCGAATTTCCCCGGCCACACGTATTTCAGTCCGGAAACGAGAAACTCCCCAAGTGCCGCCCTAACTGGCAGCGGCATCCGACTCGGAGAATCGCCCGGCCGTCTCAGCAACCCGACTTCAACCGCACGCCGGACGCCCGCATGTGCCTCTGAGGGACTCATTTTCAACGCCCTAGCCAGTTCCGCATAGGTCGGAACCGCAGCACCTTCGCGGACTTGCAGGAGCTTGATCGAAATCACGACATCTTGGGGCTTGAGCATTTTCTGATGCGGGTTACTATATTCGCGATTCCCGAATGTCGAACGAAAATTCAACCGTTACCGAAAATCAGGCCGAACCGTGGTGCCGTCTGTGGCTGCCAACGGAGACTTGGGATCGGTTTCGTGGAATCGACGGGGATTTCCTCGCCGAGCACGGGGGACGGGGTGGAATCGAACATGCCTTGGAGGATTCCTTGCCAGGGATCAACCATCTGACCGCACATGCCAGCGTGCCGTTTCTCACCCTGTTGGGACGGCCCGGCTCAGGTAAGAGCCGGGAACTGAGGATGGCTGCCGAGAATAGCTGGCTCGGGAGCCGTGCGATTCTCGTCGAAGGCAAGGAATTCGGCTCCACCAATGCAGCGGTGTTTCTGGAGACAGCCATGGCGACTCAACTGGCCCAGCCAGCCCGCTTGATCATCGATGGACTCGACGAGGCATTACTGGCAAACCCGCAGTTCGTGGCTCAGTTGAAGGGCTGGTTTCGTCGCAATCTGGATGAACAAGGGTGGCCGCGCCACAGCCTCGCCCTTTCCTGTCGCTGGGCGGATTGGCAGGAAGCGCAAATTTCCGTTTTGGCGGCTCTTTGGCCTGCCGAACAGGTGAAATCACTCGTGCTGGCCCCACTTCGCAGGACTGATGCGGTGGAAACCTTGATCCGGAGACTCGGTCAAGCTCGGGCCGAAGAGTTTTGGAAACAACTTCGGGAACTCCGCCTGATTCCTGTGGCATGCTGGCCGCAAGGCTTTCTGGCGCTGTTGAGGCAGTTCGAGTCTTCCGGCTGCACGCGCATCGCCGAGTCGCACGCGGACGTCATCCGAGATCAGATTCTCAGCCTCTGCCGCCTTTCGGATTCACCGGACGATGCGCTGAGATGGGAGCATTCCGCACCCGGAACGGAGTGGCGGCGAAGAATCGCGGGCCGGATTGCCGCGACGATGATTGTTTCGGGGCGTGCACAACTCAAGCTCAGTGAGAAGGGCGCAACCGCAGAAACGAGCGCGTTGTCAGTTAGGGAAATTGGTGCCACGGACGAGTTATGGGAGGGGCAGAGGCGACTTCCAAAGCTTGAGGATCTGGACGCGGTAGTCCATCGCACTGGATTGATGAGAAGGCTGGCAGGCACCGAACTTTGGGTGTTCGAAAGCCAAGTCTATCAGGAATGGCTCGCCGCAGATTGGCTTGTCAGCAGAAACCTTGACATCCGCAGACTCGAACAGATTTTCGGCTCCGAATTGGAAGGACATTGGATGGTCGCGCCTCGCATGCGGGCCACCGCCGCATGGCTGGCCCGCTATCATCGTGATTTCCGCAAACTCATACTGGAACACGATCCGCTGGCGCTGCTGGCGATGGACGGAGCCTGTCTCCCGGACCTCGAACGCAAGGAAATCGTCGAAGCTCTCTTAAACGCCACTGAATCGGTCCGCATGCTGGATCCCGCCATCCGCCATTCCCATTTGCCATCCCTGAGGCACCGCGGGCTTGGTGCACAATTGGAGCGCTGGCTTACCCGTTCCGATGTCACTGACGCCACACGCCAGCTTGCCATCGAACTGGCCGAAAAGACCGACACTGCGGAGATCGCCCCGGCACTTTGGCGGGTCTATCCGGATGCCAGCAAGCGCTTGAAGCCCGAGATTGCGGGTGCCTTGCTCCGGCTCGCCAAGGAGGGCTTCGACGACCAGTGGCGGGCTGTTCTGAAAGGAGAAATTCCCATCGACGCACATGGAAACCTGCTAGGGGCCGCTCTCCATGTAATGGTCATTGATTCCGAAAAGATCCCAATTCGGGATGTAATTTGTCATATCCTACCAGAGCGGCGGTTCGAAGTCTTCGGATTCTATCAAACGGTTGCCAGCCAGATTCATGAGAAATTGACCGTCGATGATCTACCCGCGGTATTTGCGAAGCTTGCAGAGAATCCTCACGGGCTGCATGACTCGATATCGCGAGCGAAAGATTTCAACGATGCCGCGGTCCAATTGGCTGTTAGCGAGATTGATCGGCCAGAAACAAAAGGGGCTTTGGTCGACTATTGGCACGCCTGCTTAAATCACCACATGATTCCCAAGCGTGATCTCGCAGAATTCTGGAAGGAACATGACGGTTTGCGAAGAGATTTCATTCACTCCCTGGTGCTTCATCCCGACTTTGAGCGGCACCGTAAACACGGGTGGGTGAGCACCGACGACTATCTTCTGGAAGATCGGGATTTCGGATGGTGTTTGGACCGGATCGAAGCCGTAGCACCTGATGACCAATGGCGATTCGCGATGCTGGCCTCCGCAATGATTTGGCGCGTAGATCTCTCGGGCCATCATGGCCAAAGGCTCAATGAGATTTGGAGTCACCGCGCATTATTGAGAGACACGTTACCCACTCCGCAAACGGGTGAGACCGTCTCGCAGGCGATCATCCGCATTGCCTCGGAGAAAAAAACTGAACGGGATGCCAAGGCAAATCACCACAGCAAACGCCAAGAACAACGTGAGCAACTGCATCGGGAGCGCATGGCGCAGGAAGCCGCACGGTGCCGCATCGGACATGAACAAGGCAAGTTGGTTTGGCCGGGAGCATTTCGTATTCTGCTATTCCGAAACTCCATGGCTACATCGGGCATGGTGAGTTTCGTTCCCATTTCTGACATCGGACCGGAAGACGCTTGGATGCGGGAAGCCGCCGCTCGCTACATCACCGACGCTCCTGTGAATGCGGACTTTGGCTCTGATTACGGACTCCACGGACTGCTGGCGCTCGCAGCTTGTTCAGATCGACTACACGACGACGAACGGATACGAAGCTGCATTGAAACTCACTGGCTGGTTCACTTGATCCCACTGCTCTGCAATCACGTGCTCGGCGATCCGCCAGAAGGCATCAGCAACAAACGTTTTGCGGAGGATTTTCCGGAGTCTTTCACGCGAGCATTCGGCACGTTCATCCGGGACTCCTACCGGAAGGATGGCTCTCTTTCGGAATTACACCAGCTGTCGAAACTCAGGCTTCCGGGCCTGCTTTCCGAGTTGAAAGCCGTGCTGCTGGAGGAATCCATTCGACCTGCAGGTTTTTTCACAAGCATGTGGTTCCTGTCCAGAGCTAACGAAGAAGCCGCCATTGAGGTCGCATTGCGATGGCTTCCGGAACTCGGTGGCAAACTGCCGCACGATGCCGCTGCCTCGCTCTTTGGAGCTTCCGCAATTCTCGTCAATGGTCGTCTTTCCTGTGAAATAGAAGAGCACTTGGCGAATAAGACCCTCGTTTACGACGCCATGCGCGCCGCTGCTTCCCGGCTTGATTGGTACGAGAGGGAAATGGATTTCTCGGATTGGTCGGATCATGCGCTCAAAGTGCTGGGGGATGCGATTTGGAGGGCATTCCCGGTTCCTGATCGCCATCGCGGAAGCCGGGGCACGTTCGAGTTCCATGGCGTGACAGACGAAGACCACGCGATGGAATTCCGCGACCGCCTGTCTTCGGCGGCGTGTAGCCGCGGGATCGACTTGGAAATTCCGGAAGCCATCGAGGGAGAGAGCGACGAAGAGGTGGCACAACGACGCCACATGATCGATTGGCATCTTCACACCAACCGTCAGACACGGGCGGGATCAGCATGGGCAACCATGCTTCCAGAAGTTTTTCTCAAATTTGCGAATCAACCACAGGCAAGGCTTGCCCGGAATACAGGGGAGCTGCTCGATGCTGTGATCGAGAGCTTGGCGAGATGGGAAGATGCCATGGCAAACCAAGGCATCTGGGATCACCTGTGGGATTCTCAGGTGAGCAGACCTGAAAAACGTATCGCCATCGAAATTCGCAACTGGTTGCACGACGACTTGGAGATATTGGTCGAGCGCGAAATCGAGCTGGAAAATAGCGGCCGCCCAGATGTGTTGGTGAAGACAGTTCCAACAAATGGCTCACCCTGTCTATCTGTGGTCATCGAGCTGAAGAAGCACCTTCCGAGCAACGCGAAGGATCGGCGAACCGCCATGAAATCCCAACTCGTGGATCGCTATCTTCGCGAACGGCAGCACGAAGGATGGACACACGGACTATACGTCATCGCTTGGACTCCCAAGCCTGGTTCGCGTGCCGATTCAATGGATGCGATTGAACGCGCACGCCAGGAATTCGCGCAACAGGCAGAGGCTTTGAGCGTCGCCCCATTCACCGTGAAATCCATGGTGATCGATGCCCGTTATCGTGGATAGTAACCGCTTCACCCCCTCACCTGCCCGGTGCCCCGCACCCGGTATTGATAACTGGTAAGTTCCCGCAGCCCCATCGGGCCGCGGGCGTGGAGTTTGTCGGTGGAGATGCCGATTTCGGCGCCGAAGCCGAATTCACCGCCGTCGGCGAAGCGGTTGGAGACGTTGTGGAAGACGCAGGCGGAATCGACCTCGCGGAGGAAGCGCTCGGCGGTGGCGGTGTCCGCGGTGACGATGGTGTCGGTGTGGTGCGAGCCGTGGGTGTTGATGTGGTCGATGGCTTCTTCGAGCGAACCGACGATCTTGATGGCGAGGATGAGGTCGAGGTATTCGGTGGACCAGTCGTCTTCGGTGGTGGCGGCGATGTTTGTTAGAATCGCACGGGTTTCAGGGCAGCCGCGGAGTTCGACGTTTTTTTCGCGCAGGGCGGCGGCGGCCTTCGGGAGGAAGTCTTTCGCGATGTGCTTGTGGACGAGCAGGGTTTCGAGCGCGTTGCAGACACCGCACTTCTGGGTCTTGGCGTTGACGGTTAGAGAAACGGCCATGTCGAGGTCGGCGGCCTGGTCCACGAACAGGTGGCAGATGCCGTCGTAGTGCTTGATGACGGGCATGCGGGCGAGCGAGACGACGGTTTCGATCAGGCCCTTCCCGCCGCGCGGGATGATGAGGTCGAGCCACTGGTCCATGCCGGCCATGACCGCGACGCTTTCGCGATCGGTGAACGGGATGAGCTGGATGGCGTGCTCGGGCGCGCCGGCTTTGCCGAGCGCCTTGGCGATGGCGACATTCGAGTGGATGGCCTCGCTACCGCCGCGGAGGATGGTGGCGTTGCCGGTCTTGAAGCAGAGCACGGCGGCGTCGGCGGTGACGTTGGGCCGGCTTTCGTAAATGATGCCGATGGTGCCGATAGGCACGCGCACCTGTTCGATTTCGATGCCGTTGGGGCGCGTCCACTTGTCCAGCACCTGGCCGACCGGATCGGGTAGGTCGGCGACTTGGTCGATGCCCGCTGCCATCGCTTCGATGCGGGCTTCATCGAGTCGCAGGCGGTCGAGCATGGCGGAGGAGAGGCCTTTTTCGGTGCCTGCGGCGAGGTCCTTGGTGTTGGCTTCCAGCAGTTCGGGCGTCGCCTCGCGGATGGCGGCGGCCATGGCGCGGAGGATGGCGTTTTTTTCATCGGCCGTAAGCTTGGCGAGCGCATAGGCGGCGGCGCGCGCCTGACGACCCATTTGGTGGATGGTTTCCCGGATCTCGGACATGGTGGCGGGCGGATGGTATCCCGCCGCGCTGCGGCATCAAGGGGCGAATCGGCCGTAAAATGTGCTCGTCACATCGCGGGCCGATGGCGGAAATTCGGCGCGTGATCCACCCCTCCGCCATCGTCTCGCCGCTTGCCAAGCTCGGAAACAACGTGCGCATCGGCCCGTTCTGCATGGTGGGCGCGAATGTCGAACTGGGCGACGACTGCGTGCTGCACTCGCACGTGGTGATCGAGGGGCATGCGAAGATCGGCCGCGGCAACGAGTTTTTCCCGTTCGCGGCGATCGGCGGCAAGACGCAGGATTTGAAATACATCGGCGAGCCGACCTGGCTGGAGATCGGCGACCACAACGTGTTTCGTGAAAACACGACCGTGCACCGCGGCACCCACGAGAGCCTGCCGACGCGCATCGGTTCGCACAACCTGCTGCTCTGCTACGCGCACGTGGCGCACGACTGCCAACTCGGCGACCACATCATCCTCTCGAACTCGGTGGGCATCGCCGGGCACATCGTCATCGAGGACCACGCGATCGTTTCCGGCTTCGCGGCCGTGCACCAGTTCTGCCGGATCGGCCGGCACTCGATCGTCGGCGGCCTGTCGAAGATCGTGCAGGATGTGCCGCCGTTCATGATCGTGGACGGCAACCCGGCCTCGACCCGCGGAGTGAACCTGGTGGGCCTGCAACGGCGGGGGTTTCCCGAAGAGGATATCCGCGCGCTCAAGAGCGCCTACAAGAAGCTGTTCCTCAAGAAGGATGCGAATCTGGCCAACGCGCTGAGTTCCCTCAAGGCCACGCACGCGGCGGACACGCCGCAGGTGGCGCAATTGATCCATTTCATCGAGTCTTCCGAGCGCGGCGTGACGCGTTGAGCATGCCCGCTATCGGTTCACTGCTTAAAAAGGTCACTCATTTGTCGATGCTCCACGGATCGTGTCGACATTGAGTTCCATCGACCTTTCCTGCTTTTCAGCAGGCCGTAGTGAGGCAGGCAGATGAGAGCGGGGCGGAGTCAAGGCTCGATAGGGAATGTAATGCCTTTGCAGCGGATTCTGCCCGTCTCTTGACTGGCCCCGAATATGAATATCTCCCTTTGCATCGTGCTGGCGATGGTCATGGAGGCATTGAGAGGCATCCAGCGTTGTTTTTCGTTTTGGAAGTAACTGTAACGGTAGGGAATAGACTCCGCGCTTTTTGTGGTTGCCACGCTGAGAATTTCGAGGCTTCCAGGGGCTATCGATTTTTTTTGGGAGCCGATTTCAACTCCGATCCGTGAATTGGAAAGATTAATATACATAAAGTCTCCACCTTTGAAGCGGTCGAGCGCCTGAACTTTGGTGAGAAACAGCATGCCGTCCTTGGAAGGTTTTTTGGCGGGTGTCATGATCACCAGCGCCCTGCCAAGCCCCTTGGGTATAACAGCTTTTGCCAGCGTGATGTAAATCACCTTGTCTTTGGCATTTGGAACCGGATTGGGTTCTTCCCTGACGATGCTGATAATCCCGTCCTCCGGAACGGGAACTGGCTGCGATGCCACGCTCTCATAGAGAGTCAACATCTGGATTTCGCCCCCGGTCAATATCTTGACGGGGTTTTCGACCTCTTCTGGAATCGAGGTCTGGATGAACCAGGCCAATCTTGTTTTTCCGGTGGAATCATTCGAGGACTCCTGAGCTAATGATGGATTGCAGTTAAAAACCAGACACAGGATAGAAAACTTAACAAAGAGGAAATAATTCATGGCAGATATTTTCTAAATTTCGGAACTGTTCAGCCAGCGGAAACTTTCGATACGGAATTTTCGGCCGAAGAGGCGGTTGGTTGCGGAGAGTGCCTCGTTATCGCTGAAAGTGCCGTCGGCGGCCATATTGCGGGCGGCAACGGAAGGCTCGTTGCTGGCATCCACGTATTCAGGCACACGCTGCACGATGGCCTCGCACCACGCGCGAGCGAGTACTCTGTCGTTGGCATCTCTGGATTCACCATAAGCGCGGATTCGGAAGGTGTCGTCACGCACCGACAGCGTGTTGGCGATGGGCTTGAGAAGATCGGACTGGATGACATATCCGGGGATGCCCGCGAAACGAGAACCCACGGCAGCCTCTGGCGTGCCCGCCAAAAGACCGGATAGATCGCCGGATTCGATCATGTAATCCGATTCACTCTTGAACATGAAGTTGATTGAGTCGCGGTCTGGCCTTTCATCGTCGTAATCGATGGCGCTTTGCAAGGCACCCATGGTTCCAAGAGCGTCATTAGATAGCCGCCGGTTGATGAATTCCGAAAAATTGAGGAAGGGACCTCGGAGTTTGACCTGTTTGACACATTCCACGGCAAGTTTTTCGAGTTGTTCGTCATCAATAAATCGAACACCGCTCCACGCGGCTCCGACACCGGAGGTGTTGACGCCAAATTCAGGGTCATTCATTTCCTGATCGTTGATTTCCGTGTTGAAACGTGTGATGGCAATCTTGTTTTCGGGGGTATTGATCGTTCTGAGCGTGCCATTGCTGTCACGATAAACAGCCTGCCGTTCCCTGATGCCGGCGAACAATGCCTTCCATGCCGCCACTGAAGTGCTGTTGACATTGAACATGCCGTCCACGACGAGGTGCTTGGCAGCCTTGAGATAGCCTTCGTTGGACTGCAGTTCCGCCTTGATTTCCGCAGTGGTGCGACCGCTGGCATGGAGGCGGTAACGGCTGTTGGAGATTTCATCCTCATTGAGCAGGCGGTCGATGTTGGCATCGAGGCTCATGGCAGCGCTGGCACCGGGCCGCGCCTGATCGGCCAACGAGGAAACGAAGTAGTCGTCCCAGAGGGCATCGTTGAGCAGGAAAACGTGATCCCAGTAGTCCCGGAACAGCTTAAGATCGTTTTCCTGATAATTGTCCGGTGCCGTTCGCACTTTGGGATCCATGCTCCGCGAATTGTCGAAATCGCGATAGACCTCGTCGCGTTGGAGTATGGGGTGCATGAAGGAGTTGCCGATGCCGGGGCCGGTCACACCGCTTTGGTAGGCGTGAATTTTTCCTTCGGCAAACCACGCTGAAGCTTCGCTGGTGGATGTGCCGGTTCCGGCAAGACGCTGCATTCTGAGTTTGGGATTCGCGCTGCGATCGACGATTTCCTGTGGATCCACCCACCCTGGATTGATTCTCATGCCCGAGAAGCCCGCAAGGCTGGATATCGGGGTGGTGGGGAGCTCCAAAGCCGGCACCTCACTGACGTTTTCAATGGGGGATGCCCCCGAACCCAGCTTGGCGATGGAGTTGTCACGAAGCGGGTCCATCAAAGCGACGGCATCGCCCAGATTTCCCAGCAAAGGGCCGAAATTGACCGAGTATGGGCAGTCCCAGCGCTGGGTGTCGGCTATTGCCAGATTCTCGGAAATGTAAGTCGCGCTGCCATTGTAATGTGGTGGCGACTGGATCCAGTTGCGAGAGCGCCAATCTTTCCGTTTCCAATTGATGCTGTCGTATTCGAGCGGGCTGGCGCCCTTCAAGACAAGCTGGGCGAATGCGATGGGGCGGATGTTGCCGTTGAAAATCCAACGCTCGAGGTTGCCCGGCCTTGTTGCGGCAATGCCCGATACCTCGGGATCCCGGGTGATTTGAGTGAAGCTTTCGCTTTTCAGCCTGTTTCTGTTTGTCGCATCGGCCCGGAACCAGTCGTGCATGTACAACATGGGCGGATTGTTTCCTGTCTGGTTGCCGGCTTCATCCCACATTTGACAGAAGGTGAGTGATCCGGGAGTGTTGCCGGTATTGATGTTGAAAACCCAGCCGTTGATGCCAAACCTGAGCGATATTGCGGGCTCCTGACTCGAGTTGTAGGTTCCCGGAATGCGAAGCATGTCACCACCGACAATGCCCTGGGGGTCGAAACCGGGTTCCATTTCGTAATGGCCCCAGGTTCCCGCACTGGTGTATTTTTTAAGGGAAAAGACCTTGAGTTGCCCGGGTTTGAAGACTATCTCACTTCCCGATCCGCCACTCAACCAGCAAACGACATTGTTTCGTCCGGTGGGTGAGCCAAGTGTGTAGTTGATGCCTCCAGCATTGTCATTGATGGGGTGCCGTTCATGCCGGCCGGAGCTGGGGTTGCGGACGAAAAATTCACCGGATATCGGCCATGCGCGCGGTGCGCCAGTGAAGGCTCCAAGAGTATTGCTCGATATCCTGAGTTCCACATTGTATGGATTCCAGTAAGTGACCACGGGAGTATAAACCACGTAGAGCTCGTAATTGGTGGCATTGGCAGGTTGTGCATACAAGCTGTAAATGAAGGTCATTTTTGCCACAATCGGATGCCTCCAATAAAGGTTGGAACCAGTCCATGCGGTGTTGTCACAATCCCTCATGGCAGCCATGCCCGTCAAAGGCTTAGCGCGTTGCCAGTTCAACGCCCCCATCCCACCGGTGCCATTTGGGCCTCCTGTATTGGCGTCACTCGTGCCGCGATACATTCTGTAATAGTGCCTCATGTTGGTCCATGATTGAAAATGCCGCATCGGGATGTGTGGATTGTAACCCCTTGCCAATTCAGGGCTCATCGGGCGGATCGACGGCTCCTGATCGGCGGATGAATCGAAACGATAGGGAGCAGGGAGCCGGGATGCGTCCTTCTCAAAGAGCAGGCTGAGATCCTTCTTGAGGTGACCGCTGCGGACACTGGCGAGCACGCCTTTGCTGTGGGCGGTGAGGTCGTAGAACAGCTCGCCGGTCCGTACTTCCGGCACCGAAGCGGGGCGCAGGGTGGCCAAGGTGATGAGTTTTTCGGCCAGGTCCGGATTGTCCTCGAGGGCGTCCAAGCCATCGAGAATTCCCACGCCGACTTCCGCGGTGCTGCCGTGAGCGGTCTCCCAGGCGTCCGGCGACAGCTCGCGGGAGCGCGAGGCGAGGTCGATGCGGGCCTTGTGGTTTTCCGGGCTGATCCACCAGGCATGGCGGCCGGTTTCGCCGATCGGGTTGAGCCAGGCGCGGGTGATGTCCTCGGGGCGGCTTTTTTCGGCACCGCCACCCAAGGTTCCCTCGCCCACCAGGACGACGGAATTCGAGTCGTTCCAGCCTGCGGAATTCAAGGCGGCCTGGGGATTGTCGCGCATGCCGTCCGGCATGGAGAGCAGCCAGCGGCGGAACATGTTTTCGCGTTGTGGCGTGTAGGTGCTCTGGATTTGCAGGCTGCCGCCACCCTCGGGCTTCGTGTATTCCGCGCTGAGCCAGTTTCCCCAGGAATCGTAGCTGGCCAGCCAGCGCGGCTGGGCGACGCCATCAATGCTCTCGGTGTCCTCGGTGGTATCGAAAATGGAGGCCTCGGCGCTGACCCGCATGTCCGGCCCCATTTCCTTCTGGAGTTCGCCCAGCGCAACCATCAGGGCGACGCGGGCATTGGCCTGGGCCTCGGCCTGGGCCTGCGTCTGGGTGCTGGACCGAAGCGAGACGGCGGAGAGGCCCAGCAGACCGACGCACATCACGGCCAAAAGGACCATCAGGGACACGGTGGTGACCAGGGCGAAGCCCCGGGAGCGTGGGGAATTGCGGTTGAACGGATTCATCGGGGCATTGGGTTGTTCTTCGAGCATGTAAGCACAAAGTAATTCACTACCCAATTATTCCACTTGCCGGAAGATGCAAGTATCCAATCCCGGAAAGGCGGGATTTTTTCAAACTTGTCTCTACTCGGTCCAAATGGGCAAGCCGGGCCAGGTTTCACAATGGAAATCCGCGGCGACCCCGAGACTGAAGCCGGCACCGGCAATCCCGATAACACCGCAAAAGAATCCTCGGTGTCACAGGGTCTCGCCGGGCTTCAGTCCCCCCCTCCCGGACCTCTTGAGGAGGATGGGCCAAATCACAGGAAATCCCGGATGGTGTGCATCCGGATGTGCTTGCTCAACGGGTCGTGGTAGAAAAAGACCATGCTGCGGGTGTGGTCGCCGATGGGCCAGCGCGAGCTGAAAAAGGCGCGCGGCTCGTCGTTTTTGCGGAAGTAGAACATCGCGTGGGCCAAGCCCCCGTCTTTTTCCGGCCTGGGCTTGATGATGGTGTGCGCGCCGGGTTTGACGACGAATTTTTCTTCCCCGACAATGCCGGCGATATCGACCTTGGCAGCGTTCATGAAGAGAAACTTGCCGCCACCGAAGGCATTGATCCGGCCATCGAGGGCCAGGAGTTCGAAGCCGTCGGAATTGGTTTCACCTTTCCGGACCATCAGCAGCATCTGCTGGGGCGAGGCGGCGGCCTTGGTGCGGCCGTATTCCTTGAACACCGGCTCGCCCTCCGGGCCATCGACCGTTTCGCCCACCGCCCAGATGCCGGTGGCATCGACGGATGCGGGCGGGGAAAACTCGTTGCTTGGAGCCTCGATATCGAGGGTTTTGCCTTCCGCCAGGCGGAGTTCCAGTTTCACGGGTTCGAGAGCCTTGGGGAACGAGAGAAACCTGACCGAAACCTTGCCGGCATTTTGTGCGAAACAGGGTGCCGCGCACAGAGCGAGGGCGGCTGCGAAGGCTTGAAACTTGAATGCGTTCATGATCGGCGTGCTGGTGTGAATGATCGCCGTGGCGACGGCAAGATGAATTCAGATTTCGTCCGGGTTGAGCCAGCGGAAGGTGACGATCTCCAGTTTGCGGCCGAAGGTCTTGTTGGAATCCGAGGTCAGCGCGACCTGGCCGAGGTGGGGATCGTCCGCGGGATCGAAGTATTCCGGGACGCGCTGGACGACCGCCTCGCACCAGGCTCGTGCCACCACGTTGCCGGCGTTGTCGAGGGCGTCGCCGTAGCTGCGGACGACGAAGGTATCGCCGCGCGGAGTGAGTTGGGCGGCGAAGTTGCGCAGGATATCGGCCTGATCCACATAGGCGGCACTGCCGTAGGCGACCGGTCCGTCGAGCGCCTCGGGGAAGGCCGGGTTCATTTCATTCTTCTCGTTGCCGAATTGGCGGGTGGCGTTGCGGAATCCGGCATTGATCGAGACGTCCGGGTCGTCGAGCGCGGCTTGGAGCGCGCCCTTGGCGGAGAGTTCCGGATTGCCGGAATCGAGACGGCGGTTCACGAACTCGGAGAGCGATAGGAACGGACCGCGGCGTTTGACCTGCTTGACGATGGCTTCGGCGAGTTCCTGGATTTCGGTGTCGTTGAGTTCCCGCCAGGAATACCATTGCTCGGGATCCTGCGGGTCGTTGCTGCCATCCGCCGGTTGGCCGTTGGGCAGTGACGAAGGCCCGACTGGCGTGCCACTGATGGATGTGCTGTCGGGGTCGATCACTCCGTTGAGCGCATTGTCCTTGTCGAGATAGGCCACGGGCTTGCCTTTCAGGCTGGAAAGCAGCGTCTTCCATGCGTCCACCGAGGTGGAGTTGACGTTGAACGGTCCTTCCACCATCAGGTGGGCGGCGATACGGTCGGCCAACCCGTCCCTGTAAACGGAAGCCCGGGTGAAGAGTTCGTCGAGTTCGGCTTCGTCGATGTTGCGGTTGAAGGGCTGGATGCGGCGGTTGGGCAGCGGTTTGTCGTCGAAGAAGAAATCTCCGGCCACTTGTTTGGCGGTGCGGCCGGCCCCGTCATAGGCCCTGACCGAGGACGGCTGCGGTGTGATGGACGAAAAGAAGAACTCGTCCCACAATGCCTTGTTGGCGAGATACGAGTGATCGGCCAGTGTGACATTTCTGGCTCCTTCGTTGGTGCTGAAGGTGCGCTGGTATGTGTCGAAGGCCTTGTCAGCCGCAAGCAGCGGGTGAGCGTAGGAATTGCCGATCGCCTGCAGGGTGTGCGGGAAGAGCCCAGCCTGCCCGGTCGCGGTGATCACCTGATTGTTTTCGGCGTTGGGGTTCACCTCATCGGCAATACTGAATCCACCCAGGCGCGCGTGGCTGAGCGAGGCGATGGACATCGGTGGCATCACGGGTATCTCCTGCTGCAGCACGTGTGTGGTGCCGAATTCCGGTGTGTAGCCGCCGCCATAGTAACTTTGGTTGTCGGCCGTCACCTGAACGGGTGCCTCCAGAACCTCGTTGATTTCATCGATCGACCAGCTCCAGCCGCTGTCATAGAGCGAGTTTCCGGAAAACCCCTCGATGAATGGCGAGGGGAGCGCGGAAGCGTGCAGGAACGGCCTGGTGGCGAACTTGCGGCCTCCGGCGACGCCACCGTTGGAATTTTCATGGGTCTCCACACCGGCTTGCAGCGAGAAATGCAGGAAGGGCCAACCTTCCGCGGTGCCGGAACGGGCGATGAGATTCGAGCCGCTGCGCGATGCGGCAACGATGGAGTCGTTTCCACCCGGGAAGCCCTTGGCGAGCAATTCCTGGGTGAAGGACGCCTGGCTGCCACCGGTGCCCCGACGTGAGCCCTGCACGTAGTGATTGCGTCCCCACTGCGCCGAGCCGCCGTATTGGGTATAACTCTGATGATTGGACTGGATCAACTTGAAATACAACGGCGCGCCACCGGTGCCGTCGCCTGTCGGTGATGAATCCTGGGGTTTGATTTCGAAGGAAATCCGGTCGTTGGATTTGAACGCGAGGAAGGTTCTCTGACGGCCCACCGCACCGGGCGGGGTGTATTCGATCACGTGAGGCGGCCGCACGTTCCGGGCGGATCGGTTGAACAACATGAACGAACGCGGCTCCCAGCCCGCGACGACTTCGTGACCTTCGTAGTATTTGTCGGTCTTGTAGAAATATTCAGAGGTGTAGTAAGGGTTGTGCCCGTCACCGCCCCCTTTGACGCCGCTGGTTTCACCGCTGAATGGCAGCGAGAACGTCCTGATTTCACCCGGTTCGAAACGGACCGGCCGCTTGCCGGAGAAATAAAGGTTCAGGAAGTGCGCTTTATTGTCCTGCATGGCCCCGTATGCGAACCAGGTGAGGTTGACGGGGTCGGACACGTATTCACCGTCATTCTTGTTCCATGTGATGTGGAGCGGAACCGGCGCGGATCTTAACAATTGGGCGAACCGGTTGGGGTTGCCGTCGTTGAAATTCATCACCAACGGCACATTGTTGGGATTCCACAGGGTCAGCGAAGGCGTCACGCCGACGCGCAGCACGTGCGTCGCCGGATCCGGATTGTCGCGGGTCGCACGTGGAGCCGGCGTGATGGCTTCAGCGAACAAACTGAGCAGGAACTGGAGTTTCACCGGCACCGGCTGGCGGTAGAGCGCCGTGTATTGACGGGCGAAAGCCGGATCGTTGGCCGCTCCGTCGCCGTAGTCCGGGGAAACCACCTGCATGCCATTGCTGAGCAGGTTGGATGAATAGCGCAGGCCTTCCTTCCAGCCGCTGCGGTTGCTGTCGTAAAGCTGGTAGTAGGCGGCGAGGTCGTGGATCGGCACCGCTTCCTGGTTGTCGTTGCCGCTCATCCACTGGTCCTTGGTACTGAACTTGTAGAGCATGAACTCGTCACCGGTTTCAGACAATGTGATCGGGCGTTCGAGCAGGGTGGAGAGGTCGCGCTTGAGGCCGCCTTCGCGGACGTCGGCGAGGACGTGATAGGAAAACGGGGTGGCGTGGTGGAAATTGCGCTCCGCCTGCTCGGTGGTGCCATCGATGAGGCTTACGGTCATGAAAGACGGCAGGCCGGCGAGCTGTCGTTCGTCGGTGATGTTTTCGAAGCCCGGCAGTGTGCGGGTGCCCATCGAGCCGGGGGCTTGTTGGCGCGAAAGCCGGCCGGCAAGCGAGTTGTCGGCATCGGTGATATAGCTGTCGTTCATCAGGCGGGCCTTCTGGCTTTCGTCGCCCACCCACCAACCGTAGCGGCCCCGGAACGGTGAGTCACCGCCGGCTTCGACGGGTAGCAGCCGAGCGCTCACGTAATCGCGCGCATCCGCGCCCTGCTGTACAGTGCCCACGGTGCCTTGGCCGACGAGGCGGACGGCGTTGGCTGATTCGCCAGGCATGATATCTCCGTCGAGGGCGAGATTGCGTGCGCTGTCGATGCTGGTGGCCTCGCTTGGGTTGAGCGATAACAGCCAACTGCGGAAATGATCGGAGCGGCCGGCGCTGTAAGTGGGGTTCATGCCGCTGGGCACGTCGCGCGTTCCCGGGATGGTCCGGTGGGCGCTGGGTGCGTCCGGAGTCGGGTTGGCCGGGTCCTTGGTGCCTGCCTGCCATGAATTCCAGGCACCGGTCCAGTGCGGGTTGCGGACTTGGGACTCGGAGAGAATCGCGCCGTTGGCGGAGACGCGTTGGTCGGGACCAAGTTGTTTCTGCAACTCGCCGATCGCGATCATGAGAGCGAGGCGGGCGTTGGCCTGGGCCTCCGCCTGGGCCTGTGACTGGGTGCTGCTGCGCAGCGAGACGGCGGAAAGACCCAGCAGGCCGACGCACATGACGGCGAGGAGGACCATCAGGGAAACGGTGACGACCAGTGCGAAGCCTCGCGGCCGGATTGTGGCATGTGGCCGGGTTTTCATGATTTCGATGGGTTGCGCATTGCTTGTGTTGACAAAGTAGATTCTTTTCTCCGGCTCGCAAGGTGGCAAAGGCAAGTATTTTTGCACGCACAGCCTGTCCCCAAAAGGGTAAGCTTTTTACGGGAAGAGTCGGAACCGCGGCCAGCCGGGCCGATTCGCATGCGCTTAAGCGGCATCCCTATTTGCGAAAGCCTATGGCGGGTCATGTCACAGGTCCCATGGCATCAGACTTCGTCCGGATTCAGCCAGCGGAAGGTCACGATTTCCAGTTTGCGGCCGAAGGTCTTGTTGGCGCTGGATTTCAGTTCGGCCTGGCTGAGGTGTGGCTCGTCGGCCGGGTCGAAGTAGTCCGGCACGCGCTGGACGACCGCCTCGCACCAGGCGCGGGCGACCACGTTGCCGGAAGCGTCCAAGGCGTCGCCGTAGCTGCGGATGACGAAGGTGTCGCCGCGCGGGGTGAGTTGTGCGGCGAAGCTGCGCAGGAGATCGGCCTGATCGACGTAGGCGGCACTGCCGTAGGCGACCGGGCCGGCGAGGGCTTCCCTGAATGCCGGATTCAGGGTGGCAATTTCAGCGTCCGACAACTGGCGCGTGCTGTTGCGGAAGCCGGCGTTGATCGAGACGGCGGGGTCGTCGAGGGCGGCCTGGAGCGCGCCCTTGGTGGCGAGTTCGGGCTTGGCGGAGTCGAGCCGGCGGTTGACGAAGTCGGAGAGCGAGAGGAAGGGGCCGCGCAGTTTGACTTGGCGGACGATGGCCTCGGCCAGCTCTCCGATCTCGGTGTCGTTGAGTTCACGCCAGCCGAGCTACTGTGCGGGATCCTGCGGGTCTGTGCTGCCGGTGCCGGGTTTGGCGTTCGGCATGGTGAACGAGGAAACAGGAGTGCCGGTGGTATTGGCGACATCCGGTATGGTCACGCCGGCGAGCGCCTTGTCCTTGTCAAGGTAGGCCACCGGCTTGCCCTTGAGGCTGGAGAGCAGGGTGCGCCAGGCCCCGACCGAGGTCGAGTTGACATTGAACGGTCCTGCCACCATCAGGTGGGAGGCAATACGATCCGCGAGTCCGTCGCGAAAGTCGGACGATTTGTCGAACAATTCATCGAGCCCCTCCTCGTCGAGGCCGCGGGTGTATGGCGCGATGCGGCGTGATCGAGGAGAAGAAGAACTCATCCCAGAGCGCCTTGTTAGCGAGATAGGAATGATCGGCAAAGACGACGGATCTCGCGCCATCGGCGGAATTGAAAGTCCGCTGGAACCCATCGTCGAAGGCCGCGTCGGCCGGCAGTTGCGGATAGGCGTAGGAATTTCCAACCGCCTGCAGGGTGTGGGGAAAGAGGCCGTCTTTTCCGACAGCGAGGGGCGTCGGCTCCAATTCAATCTGCCAGATTTGATTCGGCACGCTATCGGCCAGGCTGATGCCGCCGAGGTGGGCGTGGCTGAGTGAGGCGATCGACATCGGCGGCACCACTGGGATTTCCTGTTGCACGACGTGTGTGGTTCCCACTTCCGGAGTGTATCCGCCGCCATAGTAGCCTTTGCCATCTTCCGTCACCTGAACGGGTGCCTCGAGGACCGAGTTGATCGGTTCGATCCACCAGTTCCAGCCGTAGTGATAAAAGGCGTCGGGGCGGTCGGAATCGATCGTGCTCGCACGGATCGCGGTGATTTGGAGCTGGATCCGGTCATCCGCGCTGAAAAGGAGCCGGCCATTCAGGATATGCGGAGGAAACTTGGCATCGTAACGAATGGTGCCATTCGACCTGAGGAAATTGTTGGCCGCGGAACGGCTCAAGGTGAGAAACCCTGCTGGATTCCAGTTCGGCACCAGGTTCTGATAGTCGCGGGACTCGTTGTCCCATCTTTGGAAGTCGATCAAGTCGTGCCGGCCGGGGATCGAGGCCATGGGAATCGACAGCACCTTGACCTCGCCGGGCTCGAAGCGCAGGGGTTCTCCGCGCGAGATGTCGAGTTCGCAGATGTGGTTGTTGCCCGCACCCAGCAACCATCTGAGAGGCACGGACTGCTCGAACTGCCCGCCGTTCTTGTTCCACTTGAACAGCAAGGGCAGCGCATTCCAGCGGAGGCGCTGGAAGCGCCGTTCGCGGTTGTCCATAACCATCGGCAGATTGGTCGGGTTCCACAAGGTCATGGACAGCGTGGTTGTGAGAAACAGCTCGTGGGTATCGGGATATTCCGAATTGATATCAGATCGCGGCCGGGCGCGCGCCACCATGCCGAGAAGGAGCTGGAGTTTGATCGGCACCGGCGACCGGTAGATGCTGGTGTATTGGCGGTGGAATTTCTCCTTCTCGTTCGATCCCCCGTAATCGGGGGTGGGAATCTGGATGCCGCCACGCAGGGAGCTGGAAGAGTATTGAACGCCGAGGTTGCCTTCATTCGCATCGCCGATCGACGGCCGGTGGAGTTGGTAATAGGCGGCGAGATCCTGGATCGGCACCCGCTCGCTGTCGTTGAACTTGTAGAGCATGAACTCGTCACCGGTTTCTGACAATGTGATCGGGCGTTCGAGCAGGGTGGAAAGGTCCCGCTTGAGGCCGCCTTCGCGGACGTCGGCGAGGACGTGATAGGAAAATGGCGTGGCGTGGTGGAAATTGCGTTTCGCCTGCCCGGTGGTGCCGTCTATCAGGCTGACGGTCAGGAGCGAGGGCAGGCCGGCGAGTTGTCCATCGTCGGTGATGTTTTCGAAACCGGGGATCGTGCGGGTGCCCATCGAGCCAGGGGCTTGTTGACGGGAAAGCCGGCCGGCGAGCGAGTTGTCGGCATCGGTGATGTAGCTGTCGTCCATCAGGCGGGCCTTCTGGCTCTCGTCGCCCACCCACCAGCCGTAGCGGCCGCGCAACACGGCACCGGCATTCGACTCCACGGACAGGAGGCGCGCGCTGACGTATTCGCTGGCGGCGGTACCACCTTGGGCGGGCTTGCCGAGCGAGCCTTCGCCGACGAGTTGGACCGCGGCGGCGCTGCCATCCGGCATGCGTTGGCCGGTGAGGTTCAACGATCCGGCACTGTCGAGGTTTTCGGATTCGCCGGGATTCAGCGAGAGTAGCCACGCACGGAATTGGTCGGCGCGGTTGGCTTGATAGGTTGGGGCCATTTGATCGGCGACGCCGGCGATGGTGCGGTGCTGGCTGGCCTCTCCCGGTCCCGCTTTCCATGAATTCCAAACGCCGGTCCAGTGCGGGTGCCGGACTTGGGAATCGGACAGAATCGCGCCATTGGCGGAAACCCGCTGGTCGGGCCCGAGTTGTTTTTGCAGCTCGCCGATCGCGATCATCAGGGCGAGGCGGGCGTTCGCCTGGGCCGCGGCCTGCGCTTCGGCCTGGGTGCTGCCGCGCAGGGAGATCGCGGAAAGACCCAGCAAGCCGACGCACACGACAGCCAGCAGGACCATCAATGACACCGTCACGACGAGCGCTAAACCGCGTGCCGGCGTGCCGGCGTGCCGTCGGCTTGCTCATGATCTGTTTCGGCGTGGATGCGCATACGATGGATGCACTGTCTTGACAGCGCGGATACTTCCCGTTTCCTGCGCCAAGAATGCATTGGCGCAAACATTAATCCCGTCTCCGGATGTGCCCCGTTTGGTTACAGTCAGATGGAGGTGCGGATCGCCACGTTGAGTGACAAGTAGCCATTGCGGCGCTGGTAAGCGGTTTCGCGTTCGACCTGCTCGCGGGTCTCGATCAACCGGATTGAGCCAGCGTGGGCACAGAGCGCCTTGAGCAGCGAGCGGATGACCAGCCGGGCGTGGGGCGCGCCGAGGCAGAAATGCGCACCGGCCCCGTAGGCGAGGTGAGGGTTCGGTTTGCGGTCGAGCCGGACCTCGGTGGCGGCGTCAAAGACTCCGGGATCGAAGTTCGCCGCCGCCCAGCACAGGGAAATGCGGTGACCGGCGGGCACTTTCACGCCGTGGACCCCGGTGTCCACCGGGCACTTGCGGCCAATGTGGGTGAGCGGCGTGATGATGCGCACGAATTCCTCGGCGGCGAGCGGAATGCGCTTCGGGTCCCCGCGCAGGAAATCGAGGCCTTCGGGATGATCGGCGAAATACGCGATGATGCCGGCGATGGATTGGATGATGGTGTCGCGTCCGCCGGCGAAGGTGAGATTGGCGAAACCGGCCATCTCCTCGCGCGTCAGCGGGCGGCCGCGGAACGTGGCGGTGGCCAGCGCGCTGAAAAAATCGTCGCCGGGAGCGGCTGCGGCGCGGTCAAGTTGGCGATGGATGTATTCCTCGAGTGCGGCGCCTTTTTTCCCGCCATCGCCCTCGCGGAAGACATGCGTGCCCCAGGCGGTCCAGACGTCCGCTTCGCTGTCGGGCACGTTGAGCAGGCAGGCGAGCGCGCGCGATTGGATGGGCAGGGCGAACCCGTGCACCACTTCGATCGAATCGCGTGTCACCGCATCGGCCAGCGCGTCATCAATCAGCCCCTCGACGCGCGCGATGAAATCCGGCTTCAGCGCGCGCTTGAAGAACGGTTCGACGATGGCGCGGTAGTCGGTGTGGTCCGGCGGATCGGTCTCGATCGGCAATTGACGGACGCTGCGGACATCTTCCTCGGAAGGAATCGGCACGCGGAACGGCGCGTCCGAGCTGTAGGTTTCCGAGTCCTTCGCCGCCTCGCGCACGTCCGCATGGCGCAGGATCATCGGGATTTGCTCGCCATTGAAATCGTTCACCAGCACGCCGTCGTTTTCACGGGCGGCCGCGAACGGATCGTGCGGGCAAAAGGCGCTCATCGGCCGTGGTTCAGAGTTCCTTGATGCGGACGTTGCGGTACCAGACGCGCTTGCCCTCGTCCTGGAAACTGATGTGGCCCTTCATCGGACGGTCTTTCATGGCGGATTTGGACAAATCGAGGTTCTGGATTTCCTCGCCGTTGAGAACGACAGTGAGATGGCTGCCCTTGAGGGTAATGATATATCGGTTCCACTCGCCGGCGGGTTTCACCATGTTCTTGGACGGGCCTTGGGTCCTGATGACCCCGCCGCAGTCGTGATGGCCGGGTTTTTCCACACCATGGGTGTCGAGAATCTGGATCTCGAAGCCGCTTTCGACGTGGTCCTTGAGATCTCCGACGCGGAGGAACACGCCGGAATTGCCTTTTGGATCGAACTTGAACTCGAGGTCGAGGATGAAGTCGCCATACTGCTTTTCCGTGGCGATGTAATCGTTGAACCTTTTCCAGCCGGATTCGCCGGGACGCGGTTTCAGGGTGAGGACATTGCCCTCCTCGATCATCCAGTTGCCGGTGGTCTTCCAGCCGGTGAGGTCCTTGCCGTTGAACATTTCGACAAAGCCGACGTCCGCGGCATGGACGGGCGACAGGAGGATGGCGGAAGCCAGGGCGAGGATGCGGGATATGGTTTTCATGGTTTGATGATCTATTAGATGGATTTCAAAGCGACCAGCCATCGCGGTACGGGCGGCGGACCCACTCGTTGGCTTCGTCGTGGTTGGTGACTTTCATGTGGTCGTTGTCCCAGAGCAACTTTTTCTCCGGAAAACGCTTGGCGAGGTTGCCGAGCAGGGCGAGTTCGGTCAAGGGGCCGGAGTAGTCGAAATCCGCGCTGGCACGGCCGCCGCTCTTGATGGCGTCGATCCAGTTCTGCTCGTGGCTGCCCTTGATGCGCGGCAGCGTTTTCTCCGGGCGCTGATAGGCCTTCATCGCCGATTCGGGGAAAAGCCGCGGGCTGTTGCCGTAAACGCCGCACATGATGGATCCCTTCTCGCCTTTGAAAATGACGCCGCCTTGCTCATAGAGATTGCGGCCTTCCTCCAGTCCGGCCGGGCGCGGCGGTTCCTGGCCTTCATACCAGGTCAGCTTGAGCGGAGGGAAACCTTCACGCGCGGCGAAATGATAGGTCACGACCGCTTTGTCCGGATGCACCTCGGCGTTTCCGCCTACAATGCCGGATCCTTCGATCGACAACGGCGCGCCGAGTTTCAATGCCGAAAAAACCGGGTCGAGCGTGTGCGCCCCGCGGTCACCCATCATGCCGCAGCCGAAGTCCCACCAGCAGCGCCAGACCAAGGGATGATAACAACTGTGATAGGGCCGCATCGGTGCCGGGCCGATCCATGAGTCCCAATCCAGGCCATCGGGCAGCGGCATTCCCTGCTTAGGGCGGTCGTTTAAAGGCGAACTCCAATACGCATGACCGTGCGGCGCGTAGGACAGGCTGCACCAGGCATCGACCTCGCGCACCGGGCCGATCGCGCCGTCCCAAATCCACTCACAGATCAGCCGTAGTCCTTCCTGCGAGTGCCCTTGGATGCCCATCTGGGTGACCACGCCGGTTTCCTTCGCCGCCTTGGCCAGCATGCGGGCTTCGTAAATATCGTGGGTGAGCGGTTTCTGGCAGAAGACGTGTTTGCCAAGCTGCATCGCCGCCATGCTGATCACCGCGTGCGTATGGTCGGGCGTGGCGATGAGCACGGCGTCGATGTCCTTCTGCTTTTCCAGCATCACGCGATAGTCCTTGTAGGCCGCCGCGTCAGGAAACGCCTTGAAGGTTTTCGCGGCGTAGCGGTGGTCCACATCGCAGAGTGCGACGATGTTTTGTGCGCTACAGGCACCAAGATTGTTGTGGCCCATCCCCCCGACGCCGATGCCGGCGATGTTCACCTTTTCGCTCGGCGGCGTGTGGCACGGGCCGCCGAGCACGTGGCGCGGAACGATCTGGAAAAGACCTGCGGCGGCAGTGGTTTTGAGAAAAGTGCGGCGTTGGGTTGTGTGCTTCATCGCGGATGTGGGTTTTGCAGAATGCCTGCACGCGCCATGCATACGGCCGGGCGTGGTGGTTCTTGTCGCGTTTCCCGGTTCTCATCGCACTCACTTCGGCACCGGTCCGATCGTCCCACCGACGACGAGTTTTGCGTTGCTGGTGATTCTGCGGCGGTCGTCTTTTCCCCGGCTGATGTTGCTGGCCCAGTTCACGACGTGCTTGATGACGGTTCGGGAGTCCCATGCGATGTGAGTGATGGTCGGGCGGCACCACTCGAAGCTCGGATCCGGGTCGGTGCAGGCCAGCGAAACTTGCTCGGGCGCGACAATCCCGATGCCCGCGAGGTGCTGCATCGTTGCCAGGAACAGCGCCGTGTCATCGATGATCAGCGCGGTGGGAGGCGTGTGACGGAACAGCGAGTCGAGGATGCGATGGAGTTCCTCGGGCGTGTCGCCCCAATCCGGAAGATTGTAGGCGCTGGTCTTGATGCCGTTGGCCTCGAGTTGTTCGAGAAAGAGCCGCTCGGCCCGGCCGGGCACGGGTTTCCTCCGCTCCTCGCGCACCAGCATCGAGATCAGCCGGTGGCCGAGACCGATGAGGCGCGCCACCAGCTCGTGCTGGACCACGACCTTGTTCGGACCGGCGGAGGCCATGCCGACCTGCGACCAGCCCCCATACAGCGCGAAGGCCGGGGCCGGCCGCGCCGCGAACCATGCCAGAACCTCGCGCGGGCCGGCCACCACGATCCACGCGTCGGCCTCGGTTTTTTCCACGAAGCGGGCGATCCGGCTCAGGTCCATGCCCAATTGCCACAAGCTTGGCTCGGCGAAGCTGGCAAGGTGGCCCGCCTCAAGCAGCCGATGGAGCAGCCACAACAGCTCCTGACGGGACACGTCGTTTTTCTCGTAACACAGGATCACGATCCTCAACGCCGAGGGGGCTGGCGTTTCCCGCGGCGTGATCCTCCTGCCCTTGCCGGATCCCTGTCGTTCCAGCCAACCCGCCCTCTCCAAGGTTTTCATCGCGGCCTCCACCGTCTTGTGATTGACGCCCAGCTCGCGGGCCAGCGCCACCCTTCCGGGCATCTCATCGGTCCAGCGTCCCTGCCGGATGCCATCGAGCAGGGCTTCCGCGACCTGATCGGTGACCGAGGAAAAGGGCTGTCGTGCCATGCCCGGGAAGCTGACCCCATCAGGGTCAGCCAGTCCAGATGAAATCGCCTTGGATCACGCGGCGGCTGTTTGTTCCATTACGAGTCTGCTGATAGATCGATCACACATTCGAAACATGACCCATATGATCTCCCAAACATTCCTCGCGAAAGCCGTCAAGCTGGCCGCGGCAGCATGTTCCATCGCCTCGGTCCAGGCGGCGATTGTGGCACGCTTCGACGTCGGCGGCAACAATAGCAACGGCGCCCCTCAAGTGCTGCAGTCCGGCTGGGCGGATCTCAATCCGACCAACATGTCCGCGACGCAGAACGGCGTCACCCTGACGATCGGCGACACATCGCCGGAATCCAGAGACCGCACCGGCCCGGTCATTGCCGGCAATCCGCTGGAGAATGTTTTCCGCGATTTCCTGTTCACCCGCTCAACGGACGGGGCGGTGACCATCACCTTCTCCGGCCTGCAGCCCGACACCGATTACGAAATCACCGGTTATGCGTATGACGCGTCCGGAGGCAACAACGAGACAGGTTTCTGGTATCTGGGGTCGGTTGCCCCCGAGAACCTGCAGCACAGTTGGACCAGTTCGATCGCCACGCTCGACGACCCCGGCGACATCTTCCTGCTCACCGGCACATCCAATGCTTCGGGTATCCTGACTTACCTCGTCACCACCAACAACACCTCGCGGATCAACGGTTTCGAGGTCAATCAGGTGCCCGAGCCATCGGCGCTCGTATTGTCCGGCATGATGGCATCAATGCTGCTGCTGCGCCGCCGCCGTGTTTCCATGCCGGTGCTCCATTGATCCAAAGATCGTCCTAACAACTTAACCTGAATCCGAACCTTTCCCTCCCATGTCCCTGAAATCCTGTCTGTTTCTATCCTTGGTTGCCTGCACAATGTGCGCAAACGCCTACATCGTCGCCCGCTTCGATCTCGGTGTAACGGGCAGTCCGGTCGCAACCGGATGGCAACCGGTGGCCGTCGGACTGAACTCCGACGACCTGACCTCCGTCTCGGGCACCCAGGCCGGCACCACCCTGACGGTCTTCGCGAACACGGTGCTGGACGCCCGTGACCGTGGCGTTCCCGCGACCAGCCCGACTCCATACGACAATGAAACGTTGAATCCCGGTGGTTCGCTCACCCCGGTGCTTCAGGACTGGCTTTTTGACAACGGCAACACCCAAGGCGAGAACCTGACGGTGGAATTCACCGGCCTGATCCCCGAGACTGAATACCGGATCACGAGCATTCATTTTGAGATCAGCGGCGGCCAAATCGACTTCGTCACCGACTGGTACAAGGATGAGATCGCTCCAGCAAACCTGCTGGGCACCTGGACCGGTGTGCGGGGTGGTCCTGTGGATTCCGGCGATTTCGTCCTGCTGAATGCCACGTCCGATGCCACCGGCAAGATCACGCTGGTTGCGGATGCGGTCACCGGTCCACTGCGACTCAACGGCTTCACGGTCGAGCAGGTGCCCCCCGTTTCCGACACGATCTATCAAATCGACCTGGACAACAGCGAGTCCCTCGGCGGCCCCTTCACCGAGCCGGGCTGGACCTCCCTGCCACTGGTGAACGGCAGCACGAGCGGATCGGTGGACATCAGCGGCGTGAACTTCGCCGTTTCGGGATTCGCAGGCAGCCGCAATCGTACCAACACCGCCAATTCCACGACACTGACCCGCGATTTCGTCTTCTCGAACGGTGCGGCCATCACGATGGCCTTCGGTGGGGCGGGCGATCTGCCGACGGGCCTGTGGGAGGTCTCGATGTGGTCGTGGGACACGGATGTTCCCGTCGCTCCGGCCACCGTGGGCTACCGGGTCAATAGTGGTTCCGACGTTGTTGTCAGCACCGGACTCGCCGGGAATCCAGCCTACCCGGTGTCCACCTTCCAGATCACAAGTGACGGAGCAAGCAGCTATGAGGTCTTCATCCGCTCCGACACCTTGAGCGGCAACGTCCGCCTGAATGCGGTTTCACTGAGGCTGGTTCCCCCCACATCGACGACACCGAAATTGGTGGACTTCACCTACGGACCCGGCGACGGCAGCGCCGCGGTGAGCATCGAGGGCGCTCCGAATACCCGCTACAAACTTGTCGAAGCCGACGATCTGGACTTTTCGAGCCCCGACCAGGATCCCATCTCCCTGACTGGAGCCACCGTGGGCAGTCTGGACGGCGACGAGGTCATCGCCGACGGCAACGGCAACGCCACCGTGCAATTCAACCTGGGCGCCACCAAAGCCGCCACCTTCATCCGGGCCGAGACGGTGCCCTGACGGACACCGGAAACTGAAAGCAACCACAGCAGGGGGGGGACCTGCTCACTCCGCTGCCCTGCCCGGAGCCTGCCCGGCCGCGTCTCGCGGGCAGGTGTCTCTCCCCGCCCGCATTTTCCGGGAATGGGATTGCAGGGGAAATGTGCGCCGGTAGATTGCACAGCAGTTCAGCACGCCATGATCAAGCCGACCGTCCTCTCCCTCATGTTCGCCCTGCCGCTCGCGGCGGAGGTTTTCCCCGGTGCCGATGAAAACACGCCGTCGCAGGCGCACTACTTCACCTGGATCAACAACACCAACGAGGGACCGATGGCCTCGCAAACCGTGGCGAACCTCGAGTTCTTCCAATGGTTGCACGACGAATACGGCATGACGCTCGACATCTACGCCTTCGATGCCGGAGCGATCGACGCGCCCAACTACTACGGCTCCACTTCGACCCGCAAATTCAAGCAACAGTTTCCACAAGGCTTCGCGCCCTTCGTCAAACAGGCGGGAAATTTCGGTGGCCGTCTCGGCGTGTGGCTCGGTCCCGACGGCTTCGGCGACACGCCGGAAGAAGAACAGGCGCGCATCGACATGCTTGCCGGCTTCTGCCGCGACCACAATTTCCAGCTCTTCAAAATGGACGCCGTCTGCGGCCAGCTCCGCGACGAGAAACAACCGGCCTTCATCCGGCTCATGCAGGAGTGCCGCAAGCACACGCCGGACCTTATCGTGCTCAACCACCGCCTCAACCTCGGTGAGGCAACACCCTATGTGACCACCAGCCTTTGGGAAGGCGCGGAGACTTATATCGACGTCCACATGTCGAACAACAAGACGGCACCTCACCACCGCGCCCGGTCGCTCGACCGCGGTCTGCCGCCGGAACTCAAGCGCCTCGTCGAGGACCACGGCGTGTGCCTGTCCTCGTGCCTCGATTACTGGCAGGACGACCTGATCCTCCAGGCATTCAACCGTTCGATGATCCTCGCACCGCAGCTCTACGGCAGCCCGTGGTTCCTGCGCGACGACGAATACCCGCAGCTCGCCCGCATTTTCAACCTTCACCGGAAATACCGCGACATCCTCGTCAAGGGCATCGTCCTGCCGGAGGAAACATACGGCCCGCACGCCGTTTCGCGCGGCAATGAAAAGACCCGCCTCATCACCTTGCGCAACCTGTCATGGCAGCCGGTGACATATGATATCTCTTTGGATGAAAGCATCGGATTGAAAGACAACTCGGATCGCGAGGCGCGCCTGTTCCACCCCTACGAGGAAATCCTCGGCACCGGCCTGAAAGCCGGCGGCTCGGTCAAAGTGACCGTGCATCCCTACCGCGCCGCCTTGCTGCTGGTCACCACCGGGGGCTGCGACGAACCGTCATTGCCCAAAGGCCCCTACCGCGTGGTGAAGAATGTCAAAGGCCAACAACCGGTCATCCAAAAACTCGAACCGCTTCCGCTCAAACAACCCTGGCACCGCAAGCTGGCCGATCTAACAAGCACCGCTTTGCCCGATGACTGGGAGGCCCTCTACGAAGCCACCATGTTCGCCGCGGACAACAACGCGCTCGAACTCCGCAGCCTCAAGCGCTCCGGCCCGTCGCAAGTCCCCGCAGTGCAAAAGGCGCGCCGGGAGTTCCTCGACCAATCGCTCATGAAAGCCCGCGCGCTTTCCGACAGCTATCTCTTCGACGGCGACCCCGCCACCGTGCTCGACGTCTTCGTGCGCAACAAGGACATGCGCATTTCCGAAGGCTGCCTGCGCGTCGATTTTGCCAAAGCCATTGCCTTCGACCGCATCGAAATCCACACGCAGGCCCTCGACAGCACGCTTATCAAGAACGAGCTGCTGGGCGCGCAGTTCAGCCGCGATCTCGTCACCTGGTCGCCGTCCGTGGAAGCGATCGTCCGCGGCAACACACTCACCGTTTACCCGCCCACCGGCGAATGGCGCTACTTCCGCATGCAACTCGCGCCTGAGCGCGTCGTCGAAATCGAGGCATGGAATGGCGACACCAAACTCCCGCGCGACGGCTGGCGCGCGAGCAACTTCTTCGCCCACCCGGAAGCCGTGCCCGCCGTCCGCGCGTGGTCGGCGAAGGTGAGCGTCGATGAAATCACCCCTACCTCTTACCTCTGCGTCGCCGTGGAAGGTGAACACGGTGTCGAAGGCTGCTACGCCGCCCTGCGTGTCGGCGACCGCCTCATCGGCGCGCCCGACCGCGCCGCGTCCTATCCCTCGAACACCTGGGAATACCCCGCCCGCCAACAGAAAACCGGCTACACATATTTCTTCCCGCTCGACGACTCGCTGGTCGGCCAGCAAATCGAAGTCGTCCTCCTCGGCATGAAAGGCGGCGGCGAAAAACTCCAACCCGCCGTCTGGCTCACCGCCCGCGACCTTCCGTTCACCGTCCGCTGAGCGCACACTGCGGCCCGCGTCTGAAAATCCACCATGCCATTACTCCGGCGAACGCGCCGCCGAGGTGGGCGATGCTCGATACCTGACTCAATCCGCCGAGTTGCAGCGCCGTGCCCACGATTTGCCCCAGCACCCACAGGACCATCGCCGTGGACGCACGGATCCGGAACCACCACGGCCACCAGCCGAGCCGCATGCAGATGACCAGCCGCACATGCGGCAACGCCAGTGCGTAGTAGGCGAGCAGCGCGGAAATGCCGCCGCTCGCCCCTACGACCGGAATGTCCTTCCGCGGGTCGAACGCCGCATGGCATAACAGCCCGATCAGCGCGCCGCCGCCGAGCAGCATCAGGTAACGTTTCGCCCCTAACAGATCCTCGCAGTTGTCTCCGGCGAGAATCAGGAACCACAGGTTGAACGCGAGGTGCAGGATGCCCGCGTGGATGAAAAACGAGCTGATCGGCGTGAGTCCGCCGTTGCGCAGCGGATCGTCCGGCACGAATCCGTGATCGGTCACCAGCCGATCGAGCCCGCCGGCGAGCAGGGCACTTAGCGTCACCAGCGCGCAAATCGCGGCGGTGGTCCAGGTGATCCACGGCTTCGTCTGTGCCACCGGCGCGCCATCCTCGATTGGAAATCCGAAATACGTGAGCAGCGCGTGCAGCGGACTGGTCGGCACATTTTGCATCGGCCTCCAGGCACTCTCGCCCCACTTCTGTTCCGAGCGTCCGCGCTCGTGCCCGGCCAGCATCGGCGCGAGCACCTCGGCCGCCTCGGGCGTCAATCGCCCGGCCACGGGCGGCGGCTCCGGCGGTGCCTGCTGCGGCAGCCGCTCGATCTCGCCGGTGTCGAACCACACGATCTGGCAGACCCGGCAGACATCGAGCTGCACTTCCGCACCGTCCGCGCACGGCACCCCGGCGGGATGCATCCGCCCGCGGCACGAGGGACAGCGCAGGACTCCGTGGTGATTCGTCGGATGCGCGTCGCAGACCTTGCGCCACAGCCGGTTCACCACATCCGGCTCCAGCGTGCGGCGCAGCAACGCGAGATTGCCCATCCGCCCGTCGCACTCCGGGCAGATGAAATATACGGCTCCGGTCACCGTGTGGGTCGTCACCGGCACCGAACATCGCGGACAAGGCAGCATGGTCGCGGCAAACCATCCGCGGCCACGCCGCGGCGGGAAAGCCAAAACCGCCGCAGCCCACCCCCCCGCGAACACGTCGGGCTTGCGGGTTGCATTCGCTCCCGATGCCATCAATACTAACACCACGCGCATGTCCGACCCGCACCCCGACACGATCCAGCTCGTGATCCGCTGCCCCTCCTGCGGGCAGCGCTTCAAGGTCGGCGAAAACCTGCAGGGACGCACCGTCGAGTGCGGTGCCTGTGAACACCGCTTCCGCATCACCGATGACGTGATCGTCCGCGGCAAAAAATTCTATCCCGGCGAAAAGCACGACAGCCGCCTGATGCATTTCCAGCGCGTCCCGATGTCGGTCTCCCCGCCGTTGATGGGCACGGAAGTGGCGCACTATGCCGAGCCGCCGGACCCCGCGGTTTACGAGCCTGCCCCGCCGCAACGCATCCTCGCCGGCATCGCGGGCGTGGCGGGCATCCTGCTGATGGCGCTGCTGCTGATCTTCGGTGCCCGCAGCGGTGGCGCGTTGGACGGGATGATCACTTCCAAGCGGATGCTGATGGCCGGTTTCACCGCCCTGACAGGCATCAGCCTGCTGGTTTACGCCAATCCCCGCGCGCGGCTCAAGGCACTGACCGCGGGATTTCTGTTAGGTTGCGGGCTGCTTTCGCTGCCGCTGGTTTTCACCGCCGGTTCCGTACCCATGGCCTCCTCCTCGGAACCCGTGGAACGCGATCTTTTCGAGGAGGCCCTCGATCCCGGCGCGGATGACGCGGATGCCGGCCGGGAACAGAATGAACTCCGCGAACTCATCGGCACCGACCCGCTGGAAGAGGAAATCCAGCGCCTCGAAGCCGCCGGAGAGGACCGGCGTGCGGTGGGCCTGTGGCTGCGCGACATGCGCGAACAACACCGTTTCCTCATCATGGATTACATTCTCCGCTCGACCGGCGCGGACAAGCAATCGCACTTCTATCCGCGCGGCCACGGCGATTTCCTGTTGGTGGTCACCGGCATCAAAATGTCCATCGATGAAATCGCCCGCCTCGCCGAACCTCTCGGAACCGTGCGCCGGATTCATCACGACCTCGCTGTCGTGGAAGTGAAGGTGGACAACCAGAACTTCATCGAAGGCCCCATTGGAAAACTGTCCGATCGCAATGATCCGGCGTTCTATGACCTCAACAAGCGCGAGTTGGAATCCATCGACATGGGCCGCGTGGGACGCGCCGTCAACCGGCTGGCCGAGGCCGAACCGAAGGTTTACCGCAGCGACATCACCAGCCGCCTGCTCGCACTGCTCGCCATGCCGGATCTGGAATTCAAGGCCGATGTCTGCCGCGCGCTCGAGGTCTGGTCGCCCGAATCCGGAGCGGCCGGCGAGGCCGCCATGCGCGAGGCCGGCCGTCTGCTGGCACGCGACGAATCCGTGCCGCCGGAAATGATATCTCTCGCCCTCAAGGAAAAGACGCCCGGCCTGGCACCACTGCTCCATCAGCTCTGGGAACAGGATCCGAACCAATGGGAAATGGCGTACGGCCAGCTCGGTGCGAATGCGGAGACTCCGCTGTTACGCCGCCTGCCCACGGCGGACGGAATCCATCGCGCCTCTGCGGTGCGCCTGCTCGGGCGGGTGGGCGGAACCGCCAGCCTGCCGGTATTGGAAGCCGCGATGGCGGATGCCAATGCCGAATTGCGCGTGCTGTTGGATAAGGCGATCGCGGCGATTCGCGGACGCCTGGATCAGTGATCCTCCGGATGACGGCATCAGGATTTCCGCGCATATCCCCGCATCGGCGATAATCGTCTTGCCGTCCGGGCGGGCAGGGAGCAATTTTCGGTTGCCTCTCGTTTCGCGCCAAGCCGGGATGATCCGGGGGGAGAATTCCGGCCGCGCGGGGCGGGGGGCACGTTTGCTTCCCGCGCTCGTGCAATCCGAGCGCGCCAATCAAGCCGGAGCTTCCACCGCGCTTCCCGCCTGCCCGCGCATCCGCGGCTCCCAGATGAAGCGGCGGAAGAGCACCTTCAGTGCCGCGGTGAGCGGCACCGCCAGCAGCGCGCCCACGAAGCCACCAAGCACCAGCGACCAGAACAACATCGAGAAAATCACGGTCAGCGGATGCAGCCCCACCGAGTCGCCCACGATTTTGGGCGCGGTGACCAGCGAGTTGATCTGCTGCACCACCACGAAGATCGCCACCACGCAGCCCACGTAGGCCCATGGCGAGAGATCGAACGCCGCGCCGCCGCCGCGGGCGTGCAGCCACGCGATGATGCACGCGGGGATCAGGCACAGGATGTTGCCGATGTAGGGGATCACTCCGAGGATGGCCATGAACACACCTATCAGAAATCCGTAGGGCAGCCCGAAAAGCGACAGCGCGATGCCGACCAGCAGTCCGTCGATCACCGCCACGATCACCTGGCCGCGGAAGAACGAGATGAGGTAGCCGTTGATTTCCTGCAGCGTCTCCACCAGCCCGGTCTTGAAGGCCGAGTTTTTCAGCGGCACGTAATCGTGCCAGTGGTCGCGGATCGCCGCGGAATCCTTGAGGAAGAAAAACAGATAGACGGGCACCAGGATCATGCCCAGCACCAGCCCGAGAAAGCCGACGACCCGTGTCGATCCGGCGGTCACCCACTCGCGCAGCTTGGTGAAAATGACATCCTTGTATTCGAACAGAAAGCGCCCGGCGCGGCTGTGGGCGAAGGTGGTGAGATCGCCGGCGGGGACTTGTGGTTCCGCCTCCGCGTCCGCGTCCGCCGTCACCGGTTCGCCTGCCTCATCGGTCTCGGTGAGCAGCCAGCCGATCACGTTGTCCTTGTGGTCGCGCCGCATCTCGGACAATTCGCGGGCGAGCACATGGGTCAGTGGTTGCGCCTCGCTTCCATCCGCCGACAACATGTTCTTGAGTGAATGATGGCCGCGCTGGATGCCGGGCACCACCGCCGCCACCAGCAACGTGACCGCCGCAAGCAAACCCGCGAACACGGCGACCACCGCCCACAAGCGGCGCATGCCGCGCTTTTCCAGCAGGCGCACCACCGGTTCGAGCACGTAGGCGACGATCCCCGCCACGATCAAGGGCACCAGCACCGGCTGCAGGAAGCCGAACAAGCGGCCGGTGAGCCAGATCAACCCGACCGTCAGCAGGCCGATGACGAGAATGGCCACACCGGTGGCCGCGTTCCAA
Organism: Luteolibacter sp.; assembly: GCA_041686775.1. GTDB lineage: Bacteria > Verrucomicrobiota > Verrucomicrobiia > Verrucomicrobiales > Akkermansiaceae > Luteolibacter. The sequence goes on from JAWLDG010000001.1 coordinate 681,108, forward strand.
AGGGTCTTGCGCTGGAAGGATGTGGGTTGGTTCATCGCGGCGGGTGAATGTGATATTTCGGTACGGCCTCATTCCGCCTGTGGACTCCCGGCCTTGGAGCGCATCACGCGGTCGAGCACACCGTTGACGAAACGTCCGGAATCGCTGGTGCCGAAGCGTTTCGCCAACTCCACGGCCTCGTTCACGGCCACCTTCGGCGGGGTGTCGCCATGCAGGATTTCATAGGCCGCCAGCCGCAGGATCGCACGGTCCACCGGATCGATCCGCTCCGGCGCGTAGTGCTCGACCACGCCGGCGAGCATCGCATCGATGCCCTCCTTGTGCGCGAGCACGGCGTCCACCAGCCGGTCGGTTCCGGCGCGCAGTTCGCGGAGGTTTTTTTTCGAACTGCGGAGTTTCTCCAGATCCGTCTGCTCCGGGAATTTTTCGGGTTCCTCGACCATGCGCAGGCGGTCGGAGACGCGCTGCAATCGGCGGACCACGGCGGCCACGGCTTCCAGCGAGCCGCGCAGTTTCGGGAAATCGTCGATGCCATCGAGAAACCTCCGGCGCGTCCCGGCGAGCGCGCGGTCGTTGGCGAAGAACTCGTCGAGCGCGGCGTTGAACTGCCGCGCCACGGTGGCGTCGTCGTCCTCACGCGGCAGCCGCTGGAGGCGGTCGAGCATGCCGGACCATTTGGATTCCATTTCGGCGATGCGTTCGAGATCGCGCTTGAGCGGTTCCGCTTCCGGCCACGCGGCGAGCATGGCAATGGCGGCTTCCTGGCGCGCCACGAACTCCCCCAACCGCCCTTCGCGGCCATGCGCGAGGTGGTGCACGGTGCGGAAGGTGGCCACCTGCAGGCTGCGGCGGTCGGACTCCGTCACGAAGTCCCAGAAGGCGTCGCGCAAGCCGGCCGGATCGGCGCCGCCTTCCAGATCCGCACAATACAAAAACTGCACCGCGGCTTCGCGGATCTGACGGCGGCTAGGCATGACGCGACTTCTTGGCGAGCGAGTTGCGGGGCATCGAGCGGTCCAGTTCCTGGAGAACGTCCACCATCGAGGCGGCCGCGCGGGCGGCGTCGCGGCCGCGGTTGAGCTGGCTGCCGATGCAACGCGCGTAGGCCTGCTTCTCGTCATCCAACAGCAGCACCTCGTGGATCACCGGCCGCAGCGAGCGCAGGGCAAGCTGCTGGAGGCCGTCGGTCACCGAGCGCGCGATCAGATCGGCGTGGGCGGTGGCGCCGCGCAGGATCACGCCGAGCGCGATCACGCAGGCGGGCGGGTCGCGATCGAGCACGGAAGCGACCATCACCGGGATTTCGAACGCGCCGGGCACGCGGATCAGATCCACCCTGCCGTGGGGGACGAGTTCGCCGAGTTCCTCGATGGCATTCTCGACCATCGCGTCGGAATAGCGTTCGTTGAACTTCGAGGCGACGATGCAAATCCGAACCTTGGGCCCGATGATCCTGGGCTTGGGCGAGAGCGCGTTGGACATGCCCGGGGTATGGCGGCAGCGCGCGGAAAAGTCAACCGAGGCGGAACACGATGCGCGCCTTGGTGAGATCGTAGGGCGACATCTCCATCTTCACGCGGTCGCCGACGACCAACCGGATGAAGCGCTTGCGCATTTTCCCGGAGATGTGGGCGAGCACTTCGTGACCGCTCTGCAGGCGCACCCGGAACATGGTGCCGGCAAGCACCGCGGAAATCTCGCCCTCCACTTCCACCGCCTTTTCCTCGTCGTCCTTGGTGGATTTCTTGGGTGGACCGTAGCGGTTGCGGTTGCGATTGCCGCCGGAGCGGCGCTTTCCTTGGTTTCTGGAACGTGCGGGCATAAATGGTTGGATGCGGAGGAGGAGGCGTGCCGCGCTGCAACGCCGGAGGCGTGATTAACGCATGCCAACGAAGCCATCAATGCCAAAAACTTGCCGATCCGCACGGGAATCGCGCTGGCCATCCGCGCGGTGCCGCGTAAAACGCCTTCATGGTCGGGACACGATGGCTGATCGCCGCGCTCGGATTGCTGGCGACCTTCGCCGTGGGCGGACTGGCGGAGGATTCGCTCGCACGCGCCCTGTGGCCGGCGATGGTGGCCATCGGAACGATCCTGTTGCTGCGCCACGCGGCGCTCGGCCTGGCCTGCGGCGTGGCTGCGGCCGCGCTGCTGCTGGCGGGCGGCCATCCGGTGACGGCGCTGCGGCTCGCGCTTGCCGAGCATTTTTTCCCCGCCATCCAGGGGCCGTGGCGGGTGGGCGCGCTGGTCTTCACGCTCGTCCTCGGCTCGTTCGCCGGGATACTGGAGCGTTCCGGCGGTTTTGAGTCGATGCTGCGCCGGATTCTGGCGCGGGGTAAAAACGGCGCGCGACGTCTGTTAGGCGGCGTTTACGGGGTGGGCATGCTGTGTTTTTTCGACGGACTGGCGAGCAGCCTGTTGTCCGGCCGGATCGCCCGGCCGCTGGTGGATCGCGCCGGGATTTCGCGCGAGCGGCTGGCCTGGGTGGTGGACTCGACCGGATCGCCGGTGGCCTGCGTGGCATTCATTTCCACCTGGATCGCCACCCAGCTCAGCCTGATCGAGCAGGGACTTTCCGGCGCGCCGTTCAAGGTGGAACCCTACGCCTTGTTTTTCCAATCGATACCGGCCAACGCCTATTGCCTGCTCACGCTGCTGCTGGTGCCGCTGGCGATCCGCCTGAACTACCAGCCGCGCGCGATGCGGAAATTCAAGCCGCTGGCACCCGAAGCCGCCGATGAAACCACCGGCCCCGCCGCGCCCGCCAAGGTGGTGATGATCCCGCTCGCCGTGCTGGTGGCGGGGATCCTCGGCGGATTCCCATTGCTGTCTTCGGAGCCGGTGAACGTGCTCACGGTGGAGGGATGGAAACAGGCTTTCAGCGGCGACGCCGGACCCTACGCGCTGGTCTTCGGCAGCCTCGCCGGATGGATCGCGGCGATGTTGTGCTTTCCCGCCAACCGCCGTCGCGAGGCGGCGGGCGCGGCCATGCACGGCGCGGCCACGCTGCTGCCCGCACTCGTGGTGCTGGTGCTTGCATGGACGCTCGGCGGAATGTTCGCGGCGCTCGGCACCACCGGACATGTCGCCGATCTGCTTGCCGATGGCACGCCGGTCGCCTGGCTGCCGGCGGCGGTCTTTCTAACAGGCGCGGCGATGGCCTTCACCACCGGTTCCTCGTGGGGAACGATGGGCCTGCTGATGCCGCTCGCCCTGCCCGCCACCGTGGCCGCCGCCGCCGCCGCGGGGATGAGCCCGGAGGAAATCCGCGCCCTAGTCCCGATGATTATCGGCGCGGTGTTCGGCGGCGCGACGCTGGGCGACCACTGCAGCCCGTTTTCCGACACCACCATCGTCAGCGCCCTGGCCAGTGGCTGCCGGACGATGGATCACGTCATTTCACAACTCCCCTTCGCCGCCATCGCCGCCACCTGCGCCTGCGCGGCCTACGCGATGATGGCCGCCGGCCGCTCGCCGCTCGCCTCCACCGCCTTGGCCGCGGGCCTGATGGTGATGTGGGTCACACTGCTGAATCGGCGGCGTCCGCACGGCCCGTGACATCAGGGCGTTTTTTTCGCGGCCGGCGGATTTTCCAGCAGTTCCTGCAGGGCGTAATAGGCCGGTTTGGGCCTGTAGTGGCGGTCGAACAGGCAGCCTTCCAGTCTCTCCTCCTGCCGCCAAGCATCCGCGTCGCTGATGTTCCAGACATTCCAGGTGACGACACCTTCCTCGCGGTGCTCCAGAAGCGCCCTCATGATGGCGGCGAAGGTTCCGGCCTGGAGCTTGAAATCCTTCTCTTCGCCCTTCAGCCATGCGTTCATCTCGGTGACATGGAACGAGAGGCTGTTAGAATGCGCCCAGTCGATCAGTGAGTGCAGCCGCTCCATGTTGCCCGGCTGCCTCTCCCAACCGGCGTCGATGTGCGCCTGCCAGCCGATGCCGTCGACCCGCAGTCCCTGCCCGCGAAGATATGGAACGAGGGATTTCACCTTTTCCCACATGAGCGGTTCCATGCCGCCGTGCTGGTTGATGATGAGCTTCGTGTCGGGCGCATGCCGCGTGGCGATCCGGAAGGCCAGCTTGATGTAGAGTGGCGGCTTCAGTGGATGGCTTTCATCGAATCCGATCCGGGTCCAGGGATTCTCCCACTTGTGGACGCCCTCCCTCGGCCCGAACCACTCGCCATTCTGCAGCACTGTCTCGTTGACGACATCCATCCACTTAACATGGCCGTGCCGGTCATAGCGCTTGCAGAGGGCGGTCATGAACGCGGCCAGGCTCTGTTCCAGCTCATCCGGCGTGCGGTCGTCGTGCCTCGTCCACTCCGAGCATTGCGGGCTGATGGGTCCGTGGATGCGGAGCACCTGCTTCATCTCCGCGCAGTGTTCGACCCACTTGTCGGCCAGCTCCCAGTTCCAGACACCGGGCTGCGGGTGGATGGTGGATTGCTTGAAATCGTTCTCGGGCGTCACGTAGTCGAACTCGCGGTCCACAATCACGCCGGATCCCTGCGGCCGCTTGCGCCATCCGGTGGTGCCGCCGACGTGAACATTCCCGTCGGGATGGCGCTCGGCGACGATTTCACGCAGCCTGCGCCCGTCCGGCACGGGAATTTCGGCGGCGCGGACACCGAGGGTCAGCAGCAGCGCGCAAACGAGCAGACTGGCGGGTGTTTTCATCACGATATCCCGATGTCTTGCTTCTTGCCTCCCGATCGCATGCAGCCCGATGCGGCGGCTCGCCACCGTTCCGCCGCCAGCCGGATGCCGGCGGCCTTGTGCAGGGTTTCCTCGTATTCGCGCTGCGGATCGGAGTCCGCGACGATGCCCGCGCCGGTCTGATAGACGAGCCTGTCGTTTTCCCGCACCAGCGTGCGGATGGCGATGTTGAACTGGCTCTCACCGTGGTATCCGAGCCAGCCGATCGCGCCGCAATAGATGCCGCGCGGTGCTTGTTCGAGTTCGCGGATGATTTCCATCGCCCGCTTCTTCGGCGCGCCGGTGATGCTGCCGCCGGGAAAACACGCCGCCAGCGCCTCGACGGCGTCGGTTTCCGGCCGCAGCATGCCGGTGACGGTGGAAACGAGGTGATGCACCTGCGCCAGCGATTCGAGACGCAGCATCTCGGCCACCTCCACGCTGCCGAACTCGCTGACCTGCCCGAGGTCGTTGCGCAGCAGGTCGGTGATCATCACCAGCTCGGCGATCTCCTTGGCGGAGGTCTGGAGTTCGTAGGCGGATCGCAAATCCTCGTCGGGATCCGCGAACCGCGGGCGCGTGCCCTTGATCGGGCGCGTCTCGATCCGGCGGCCCGAGATTTTCAAAAACGTCTCCGGCGATGAACAAAGCACCTCGCGCCCGTCGAGCGCCAGCCACGCCGCCATCGGTGCCGGCGAGGCCTCGCGCAGATGTCGGTAAAGTCCGAACAAGGAACCGCCTCGCACCGGAGCCGCGAAGGCCTGCGCGAGATTCACCTGATAGATGTCGCCCGCCGCGATCCACTCGCGGATGCGCTCCACGCCTGATGGAAACCACCCGCGCTCGCGGTGCGCCTTGAAATCCCCCACCTCCACCGGTTCGTCGCGCGTCTCCATCATCCGCGCGGACAGGCCGCCGGTCTCGTGCCAGGTGCCCGCGCCCAGGTCGCAAACCAGCATTTCCGGGTAATCGCCGAAAACGAAATCCCCCTCGTAATCCACCCACCCGCACAAGCCTCCGCGCGGGATGCCCAAGTCACCGGCATCGCGCCCCCCCGCCGCGAGCGCCTCGCGCAGCACCCGCCGGTCCGCCGCATCGTGGATCGAGCCGCGCAACACCTGCTGCGGACAGGCCGCGATCAACGATAGCGCGCGCGACGTTCCCGACGGCAAATGTCCCGCCGTGTCGAAAAACACCATCCCCGGCAGATGACGCAGGGCGGCCGCCACCTCCACGGGTTCCATCCCGCGCAGGTGCGTCGCCGGCCGGCAGTCGGTTCCCGTCATTGCGGCTCGAAACCAACCGCCGCCCGCCCCGCGAGGCAAGCGGGAATCCCCGCCGCTTGCCATCCGCTCCGCCGCCGCCGATGCTCCGCGCCGATGAAACTTGTCTCGTGGAACGTCAACGGCATGCGCGCCGTGCTCGGCAAGGGATTCGGCGAATTCGTCGCCGCCGAAACACCCGACATCCTCTGCCTTCAGGAAACCAAGGCCCGCCCGCACCAGGTGCCGCTGCCGCTCGAATTGGGCGGCTATCACGATTTCTGGAACAGCGCGGAAAAACCCGGCTACTCCGGCGTCGCCGTCTTCTCCCGCGAAAAACCGCTCGACGTCCGCGAGGGACTCGGCATTGCCGATCACGACCGCGAAGGCCGCGTGCTCACGCTTGAATTCCCCGATTTCACCCTCGTCAACGTTTACACCCCCAACGCCCAGGACGAACTACGACGTCTCTCGTACCGGCTCGATTGGGACGCCGCGTTCCGCGCCCACGTCGCCCGCGAGGCGGGGCGCAAACCGGTCGTTTTCTGCGGCGACCTCAACGTGGCCCACCGGGAAATCGACCTCGCCCGCCCGCGCGAAAACCGCCGCAACCCGGGCTTCTCCGACGAGGAACGCGAAAGCTTCGGCAAGTTGCTAGAAGCCGGCTTCACCGACAGCTACCGCCAATTCTTTCCGGATCAGGAAGGGGCTTACTCATGGTGGTCCTACCGCGCCGGCGCGCGCCAGCGCAATGTCGGTTGGCGCATCGACTACTTCGGCGTCTCCACGCCATTCATGTCCCGCGTCGCCTCCGCCGCCATCCTGCCGCACGTCCACGGCTCCGATCACTGCCCGGTCGCGATCACGCTCGGCTGACCCGCGGAAATGACCACAAAATGCACAGAGGGCACATTGGAAAGAAAATCAGGAAACCATGATTTTGTGATCTTTGTGCCTCTTGTGGCCAAGATCGCCCCAAGCTCATTCGAGCCTGGTTTCATGGTTCCAGAAGGCTGGCAACACCGGGCATCGGTGAGCGTCCTGTTAGGATTTCAGATGGTTCGGTTCTTGCGGTGTTGTTCAGTGCATCCACAACAGCGCGATTTCTTCCACCTTCACATCGGTCCTGCGCGGTTTCAGGCTCTCGGTTTCGAGCTTCAGGTTCGCGGTGTCGTGGTCGGCGGAGATTTTCGCGATTTCGGTTTCCAGTTCGGATCGCAGGGTCTGGATGTCGCGGGCGATGTCCTCGACGCGGGCGTTGGCCTGGGCGACGTCCTGGTGTTGCTTGTAGGCGCTGGTGGTGCGGTTGATGGCGGTGCTGCCGCGGCTGAGCGTGGTCATGTTCACCTTGCGGCCGAGCAAGCCGCCTAACAGACCGCCGAGAATGGAAACGCCGGCCGTCATCTTCGCCGCTCCGGCCTCCGCCTTCTCCTTGGCGACCCGCGCCTCGGCGGTGCGCAGGCGGTTTTCCAAGGTGGCGATCTTTTTGGCGGCGGTGTCGCGGACCTTTTCCACTTCGGCGTCGCGCGCCTCGTGCGCGGCATGGGTGAGCCGGACGCGGAAGTCGCCCTCGCTCTCGCCGGGCTTCGACCACTGCTTGAGAGCGGGGCAGTAAAACACGTCGAGCCGCTCGTTGCGGTAGAGCCATTCGGAAAAGTCCTTCTCCACCTGCTTGTAGTTCGCGGCATTCATCGCATAGCCGGGCAGCTCGCCGAAAGTTGCACCGGAAACGGGGGAATCGGTGATGTTTTGCGGTGCGTCGCGGGTGTTTTCCCAGTCGATTCCATTGGCTAGGATCGGGTTGGCGAGGCGGATCTGACGGCTGTCCTCGATTCCCGCCTTGGTGGAGGAAAAATGCACTGTGGAGGCGCGCAGGAGCCAGGGTTGATAGATGATATCATTTTCGGAAACGGCGAAACGCTCCACCACACCCGCGCCGACCGCGGGGCGCTGTGTGGCGGCGGACGGTGCGGACATGCCGGGCATGGCCATCGGATTGGCCATCGGATTGGCCGCGACGGGCGGGGGAGGGGCGGTGGCGGTTTCGAACTCCGCGCGCTTCGGGTCCATCAGTTGCTTGATGCTGCCGCGGGTGAGCGGGCCGGTGAGATAACTCATCACCCATCGCACATGGAACAGGACGGGATGGTCCTCGTGCACGTTGTTCATCAGGAACACGCGGTTGCCGAGGCCGGAGAGCAGGGTTTCCATTTCCCTGCGGTCGAACGGAGCGCTCTGCGATCCGGCGGCTCCTTCCAAGCCGTCGAGCACGCGGAGTTTGTCGCGCTCGGTTTGCAGGCGGCCGAGAAACCAGGTGCCGATGTTGGAAAGCGCCTTGTAATCGAGGTCCACCGGGTTTTGCGTGGCCAGCAAACAGCCGAGTCCGAAGGCGCGGCCTTGTTTCAACATCGTCATCATCGGCCGCTTCGACGGCGGATTCGCGGTGGGCGGCAGGAAACCGAAAATCTCGTCCATGTAAAACAACGCGCGCAGCGAGGTGGTGCCGTTCTGCGCGCGCATCCAGCCGAGCATTTGGTTGAGCAGCAGGCTGACGAAGAACATGCGCTCGGCGTCGCCGAGATGGGCGATCGAGAAAATCGAGATACGCGGTTTGCCGGCGGGCGTGTGCAGCATCTTCGCGATGTCGAGCGGCGGGCCTTCGAGCCAGGTGGCGAAACCGGGCGAGGCGAGCAGGTTGTTGAAGCGCAGCGCGAGCGCCTGCCGCGATTTTTCCGGCAGGAACGATTCGACATCGATGACGCCGACTTTTTCAAACGCGGGCTTCTGGATGTGGCGGATTAGGCTTTCGAGCGTAAGGCTGCGGCCGGCGGCCCATTCGCTGTGGAACACATTGGCGAGCAATACCGCCTCGTGGCTTTGGATCGGGTCGGCGTCCACGCCCACCAGCGAGAGCAGCGAGGAAACCGTGCTTTCGATCCGCTCGCCTAACAGCTCAGCGTCGTCCATCACCTCGAACGGCGGCGCGTCCAGTGAGCTGAGAATGGAAACCGGTATTCCCGCCTTGCTGCCGGGGGTGAAGATGTTGATATCCACTTTTTCCTTCAGCGTGCGGATGCGCTCCGGCGACTGCCCCCAATCGGCGAGGCCGCTTTTCCACATCGCGGCGGTTTTCGCGGCGTGCTCGTCCGGCGATATGCCTTTTTTCGCGGCATCGTCTTCGTTGATCCACGGGCGGAAACTCGCGGCATCTAGATCGGGAAAGGTGAGCAACAGGTTGGAAATATCGCCCTTGGGATCGATGACGATGGCCGGGATGTCGTCCATCGCGGCTTCCTCCAACAGCGCGATGCACAGGCCGGTCTTGCCGGAGCCGGTCATGCCGAGAACGACACCGTGGGTGACGAGGTCCTTGGAATCGTAGAGCAACAGGTCGCCGGAGGCCTGTCTGGTTTCCGGATCGTAGCCGCGGCCGAGATAGAACTGGCCGAGTTTTTCGAAATCGCCGAGGGAAGCTGTCATGACGCCAACATGCTGCATGATGTGCCCCTGATTGCCAGCAGGAAGCCAACGGGAATCCGGTCCCGGCACATCTTCTTCCGGCAAAGCTGCCGGCGCGCGCCTTGCCGCCGGCCGCATATCCCGGGTCAGGGCCACCCAAATCACATTCATTCCAATCCGCGTGCCGACACCAATCGCTGCGAATCGGGAAAAGCCATCCGCGCCGGGGTCAGCGGCATCAGCCGGGGATGCGGATGAAGATTCAGGATTGTCGAAACTCCGGGATCGGTAAAATTCGGCGCACATGACGATCCGCGAGCGACCCCGACCCCAGCTCTGGATCTGGTTTCTGTGGTTGGTGGTTTTTTACGCCGTGTGGAGCGTGCTGGTCTTCGTCATGGGGCACCTCCAGACCGCCCTCGACCACTGGCCGATGGCGGTGGCCATGGCCGTCGGCAGCTACGCCGCCGGCTCGACGCCGATGGGCGGCGGCACGGTTGGCTTTCCCATTCTGGTGCTGCTCTTCGACCAGCCGGCCGAACTCGGACGCGACTTCAGTTTCGCCATCCAGTCCATCGGAATGACCAGTGCCAGCATCTTCATTCTCGCCCGTCGCCAGCCGCTCGCCGGAGCCATGCTCAAGGGTGCCATCATCGGCGCGGCGCTCGGCACTCCACTCGGCATCTTTCTTGTCGCCCCCTGGATTCCAGATCTCTGGATCAAGCTCGTCTTCGCCGTCGTCTGGGGCAGCTTCGGCATCCTTCATCTGTGGCGCATTCGCGAAATCGTCATCCACGAGGGCATGACCGACTTCGACGAAAAATGGGACCAGCGCATCGGCTTCATCGTCGGCCTGGCATCCGGCGCGTTGTTCGTCTCGGTGTCCGGCGTCGGAATCGACATGGTGCTCTACACCGTGCTGGTCCTTCTCTGCCGCGCCGATCTGAAGATCGCGATTCCCACGTCGGTGATCATCATGGCCTTCTGTTCGGTCCTCGGCATCCTCATCAAACTCGCTTTCACCGGCGTCCAGCCCGGAGTTTTCGGAAACTGGCTCGCCGCCGCTCCCATCGTCGCGCTCGGGGCGCCGCTCGGGGTGTTCGTCGTCCAATACATCGGCCGCAAACCCACCCTTCTGGTCGTCGCCGCCTTGTGTGTCGGCCAGTTCGTCTGGACAATCACCCGCGAGTCCGCCGCGCTTGGCATCACGGGTATCGTGCTCTCGCTTCTCGCCGTCGGTGCCTGTCTCATCGGTTTCGAATATCTGCGAATCCGGGGCGGCGACCTCGTGGAAGCCGCGCGGGGACGAAGGGATTGAGCGCCCCGAACCGCAACCGGGGCCGTCACGGATCGCGGCATGTGTCAGGCGAGGCGAAACGATGATCGCGCCGAGGACTGCGGCTCTTTGAACTCGGGACGCCCGGTGGACGCTCAGGCTCGGGGATGTGTTTCGTCACGGATTCCACGCCGTTTTCATCGATCAGCCAGCGTTGGTGCAGATCTGCTAGCGGCCCGTTAATCGAAATTTTCCCATCGCGCTCCAGACGTCGAAGCATCACACGCAGGATGGCGAACGCGGTGTCGCCGAGGTCGCCGTCGTCGCGGTTGCGGTGGACGCGGCAGGCGAGATCGGTCTGGGCGATGCATTCGAGTTTTCCCATCCGCAACAGATCGATGAGGTGGGCGATTTCCACACCGTAGCCGGTGGGGAAGGGGAGCGATTCCAGCAACTGCCGCCGCGCCGCGTATTCGCCGGCGAGCGGTTGGAGGATGCCGGAGAGTTCCGGATAGAACATCGAGATGAACGGACGCACGAGGATCTCGGAAACGCGTCCGCCGCCGTTGGCGTGCGAGGAATCGCCATTCACCAGTGGGCGCTCGTAGTAGGCCTTCACATAGCCGGTTTCAGGATTCTCAAGCAGCGGCCCGACCAGTCCGGCGACGAAGCCTGGATGGAAATTCGCCACGTCGCCGTCGAGATAACAGATGATGTCTCCTGTCGCGGCATGCAGGGCTTTCCAGAGGTTCTCGCCCTTGCCGGTGTGGCTGCCGGTTTCCGGAGCGATTTCGGCGGACAGCATCACCATGGCCCCCGCGTCCGCGGCGATGGAGCGCGTTCCGTCGTCCGATCCGGAATCGATCACCAGGATTTCATCGACTAGCGGCGTGTCATCCATGAACGCGCTCCTGATAGCGCGCACGATCTGGCCGATGGTCGCAGCCTCGTTGAGCGTGGGAATGCACACCGAAACCACCGGGCCGGCGGCGCGTTTCAAATCGCACAAGCGGCGGGTGTCGGCGAATTGCGTGTGATGGAAGCGCTGCATCGGTGGGTGGGAGACGCAGCGTAAGCCATCGCGGCAAACCCATGCAAGGCCCGCGCATGAACTTCGCGAACCGATTTGCCTGAGCAGGATTTGCCCTTTGTGCGGGTCGCTATGAAAAAGAGCGGATCATTCGCCACTTCTTACAAGCAGCTTGAGGAATTGTCTGGGCGTTTCACGTTTGACCGCCGCTTCCCTCATTCCGTTGATGTCCGGATTGCCCAACGAAACGCCGTTTGTGTCCCAATGGACCAAGTCACTGCTGGTTTTGACGACATAAACGATATCCGGACGATTTCCCGAAAAGCGGATCTTCAAATCATCGGGCGTGATTTCGGCTTTTGGCATGCTGCCGGCCAGATGGAGTTCGGGGTTGAGGTCGAGAGCATAAGCCATCAACAAACCCACACCGTCCATATTCTCATCCAGCTCAGGATCGCTGTCGTGCGCCATGCCGCGTTGTATGAGCCAATCCTTGAACCCGCTCCGCGTCCCCATGCTGGCCAACGGGAAGCCCTGCCATGTGCCGGTTCCGACCCAGGATGCGTTTTCGTAGTGGAATACCGATGCGCCGCTGGTGCTCGTGTTATAATGGCTCTGCCAGAACCATTCGCCTTGGGGGGGGTCGCCAAGAAACGTCAGTTTTTTCAGTTTGGAACACGCGAAAAATGAATAAACCCCGATGTCCTTAACGGATTCCGGAACGGTGACGGATTCCAGCGACGTGCAGCCCATAAATGTGAATGCATCGATGCTTGTGAGGCCTGTTGGCAAAACCACGGAAGTCAATTCCGTGCAATCCTTGAACGCCGCTTCTGTGACAGTCATAACGGAATCCGGTATCGCGTGGACGCCGGCATATCCTGACGGGCAGGCGATCAGGGTGGTTTGATCCTTGTTGTAAAGCACTCCTTGGACGCTCGTGAAACTTGGATTCTGGATTCCCACAAAGATCGATGTCAGTAGGGAACATGATGCGATGGAGCCGCTGTTTATGGCGGTTACAGAGTCCGGGATCGAAAGAATGCCCGTATGCCCCCCGGGAACTTGAATCAGGGTTTTCAGGTCCTTGTCATATAAAACACCATCGACCGAGTTGAAACCGGCGTTGTCCTGATGGACGTTGATCGCCGTAAGGGTGGGGCAGCCGCCGAACGCGCCGTTTTGTATCGTGCCGACACCGACTCCGATATCGTGGCTTCCAATATAGCCGCCGGGGCAGCGGATGAGTTGCGTCTGGTCCTTGTTGTAAAGAACTCCGTCGATATCACTGAAATTCGGGTTCGAGGGATCAACCCGTATTCCGGATACACCGGTGCAATCATCGAATGCGGACGCATTGATAGACAGGGTGGAAGCCGGTATGTCGAGAACGCCCGAAAATCCGGCCGGACACCGGATCAGGGTGACCATGTCGGCGGTGAAAAGGACGCCCTGGACGCTTGCGAAGATTGTGCTGTCGGGGGCCACGTTGATCTCTTCCAGTGAAGTACACGCGCTGAAGGCGCTGCTTGAGATGCTGGCGGTCGTGGCCGGCAGGTGAATCGCCCTCAATGATGTGCAGAATGAGAACTCTTTATCGAACAATCTGTGGCTGCCTGCTCCCGTCGATGTGCCATCTGGTATGGTGATTTCGGCCAACATGTGGCAGTCCGAAAAAACTTTTCCGCCCAGGGAGAGAGGCGGAGAGGGAAGGGAAATAGCTGTCAGCCTGGCACAGTGTTGGAACGCCTCGTCCCTGATTGAGAGATTCGACGCGGGCAGGGAAACGGTTTGGAGGTTTGTGCAAAATCGGAAGGCTCTGGTGTCGATCAGTGTCACACTATTTGGAATTTCCACTTCTGTAAGGCCCGTGCATCCGTAAAAAGTCGATGGAGCAATGGAGGTGATCGAGTTGGGGAGGGCGATGTGCGTCAGCCCCCCGCAACCGGAAAACGCGGAGGAGGCAATGGACGAGACCGACGCGGGAACCGAAAAGCTGCCGGTGAATCCAGCGGGACATTGAATTAGCAGGGACTTGGGTTTGTCGAAAAGAACGCCATTCAGGCTGCTGTAGTTCGGGTTGGCAGCGTCAACGGAAATTCCGGTCAGGCCGCCGCAGTTGGCGAAGGCTCCTGAATCGATGGAGGTGACAGATACCGGAACCGTAAAGCTGCCCCTGAATCCCCCGGGGCATTGGATGAGAAGAGATTTGGCCTTGTCGAAAAGAACACCATCCTGGCTGCTGTAGGTGGGGTTGCTCACATCGACGGATATGGCGCGCAAGGCGGTGCAGCCGGCAAATGGACGTGGTCCGAGGGAGGTGACCGAGGAGGAAATGGTGAAATCGCTGATTCCCCGGCAGCCGAAAAATGCGGATTCACCAATAGTGGTGACTGATGAAGGAAGGATGATGTCGCCCAATGCCCGGCAATTGGCGAATGCAAAAGAACCAATCGAGGTCACGGAGGAAGGAATCGTGATGCTCGTCAAACTGCCGCAGCCTGAAAATGTGGAGCTTTCGATTGCGGTCACCGAGGGTGGAATTTCAATGCTGGTCATGCTGCTGCAGTTGGCGAAAGCCCGCGAATCGATGGAGACAACCGAGTCGGGCATCGTGATGCTGGCCAGGCCTCTACAGCCGTTGAACGCATAACTCCCGATGGAGGTGACGGAGGGTGGAAGAGTGATGCCCGTCAAAGCACTGCAGTTTTCGAATGCGGCGATGCCGATGAGAGTGAGGGAGGATGGAAGCGTGATGTCGGTCAGGCCCCCGCAACCGGAAAACGCGGCCGTGCCGATTGTGGTGACGCTTGGAGGGATCGCAACGCTGGTCAAACCGCTGCAGCTCGCGAAAACGGATGGACGGATCTCGGTGACGGAGGGTGGAATCGTGATGCTTGTCAAACCCGTGCATCTTCGGAAGGCCAAATTCCCGATGTAGGTGATCGAGTTTGGAATCGTGATACCGGTCAAGCCGCTGCAATATTCGAAGGCTCTCGGACCGATCGAGGTGACCGGCTTGCCGGTGATGGTCGATGGGATGACAATCGCGCCTGTTTCTGTGGTCGGATAATCCGTAATTTCGATGGAATCACCCTTGTCAGTGTATGTGAAGAGACCGAATTGATCCGCCGGGGCGTTTGCGGTAATGCAAAAGAAGGCAATGCAAATCGGACCCAACCCAGGAATGCTATGAGTAGGGTGGTTCATGAAAGGTGGTTCTCGCGATTGCAAGCGATTGAGCGTGAATATGTTTCTTCCGGTTGGAGCTGAAACTCTGAATTGACGAATCCTCTTCAGAGGCCGGAATCCGGATTTTCACTACGGTCGTCATCCTGTGTGAGCGTAGTTCTCTGGCCCCTTTCGCCAAGAATTCTTTGGCGACGGTTGGTGACGATTTCAACAGACGCGAGGAACAGCGTAAGATGTCAGCGCAAATCCATGCAAGGCCCGCGCGGCCGTCATGCGGTGGCACAGGACTTTTTGCCGGATCGCAGTCTCGGGTGCGTCCTTTCATAAGGCGACTCACCGGCGGCGAGTCGTAGCACACGTTCGGCCCGCTCGCGAATGGCGTTGCGGACCAGGTATCCGGAATAAGCCACGGTGGCGGCGGCAATTGTGATTTTTTCGAGAGTTTTCATGAGGTGCGATGTGGGGTTGTGCGGACCACAAGTCGAAGATGCATGACCGGATCCGTCCGCGACACCATAGCAAAATATGCGGAGTCGGCAAGGGCGCAAAAAACGGCATGCGCCGGCGCATGGAATTTGATTTTCAGCGGGCGTCGTGGGTTGAATGCTCGCGGCGATGATCGAGCGTGTGTTTCTGGGTTGGGACGGTCCGTTTTTGCCGCGGGCGGCGGATTGGCTGCTGGCGCGGCGGGACGAACTGCCGGATTGGCTGGTGGTGGTACCGACTTCGCAGGGCGGGCGGCGATTGCGCGAGGCGATGGCGGAACGGGCGGGGGCGCTGCTGGCACCGATGATTCTGACGCCCGGCGCGTTGATGCGTTCGGTGGACGATGTGGTGGCGGCGGATTGGATCGAGCGTGTGGCGTGGCTGGAGACGCTGGAGGCGATCGATGACTGGGAAACGCACGCCGCGCTTTTTCCGCAGCCGCCGGAAGCGGGCAGCGGCTGGGCGACGGGGATGGCGGCGGAACTCACGCAGTTGCGTCGCGCCTTGCAGGAAAACGGACTGACACTGGCCGCGGCGGCTCGCATTTTAAAAAACACCGTGGAGGCGGAGCGGTGGCAGTCGCTGGCCGTGCTGGAACATTCGATGGAGTCGCGGCTTCGTGAGTGGGGCTGGCAAAGCCGCAGCCGCGCGCTTGCGGCGGGTTTGCCGCGGCCGGATGGCGTGACGGAAATTGTGATCGCGGGAGTGGCGGGTTTGCCGCCGTTGTTAGAGAAGGCGTTGGAAGCGTGGCAACTGCCGGTGACGGTGTTGATCGCCGCGCCGGAGTGTGAGGCGGAGCATCTATCAGCATTGGGAAAACCATCATCCGGGTGGTGTGATCGTCCATTGCCTTGGCCGGAGGGCGAATGGGGATCGGTGACGCTGGTGGCGGATCACCGGCAGGAGGCGTCCGAGGCATTCCGGCGGGTGGCGGAGCGGCAAACGTCATCCGACGAGGTGGCGCTGGGTTCGACGGACGCGGTGACGGGCGACGAACTGGCGAAGGTCTTCACACGCGGCGGTTGGCCGGCGTTTCATCCCGCGGCTCGGCAGGCGGAGGGCGGCATGGCGCGCTGGTTGAAAACGTGGCGGCAATGGCTGGCCGAGCCGCGGCTTTCAGGTTGTGCGGATTTGTTGGCGCTTCCCGCCACCGCGGCTTTGACCGGCGGCAGCCGCGCGGCGAAGGCATGGCGGCTCGCCGGATTGCGCGATGCGTGGATGGCGATGTCTCCGGACGACCTCCGGAACCGCGTGCAAGCCGGGCGTTTCCGCAATGACACCCAGCGCGAACACGCGGAGGAAGTGCTGCGCGCCGTGGAGTCGCTGGAAAAATGGCGCGGTGAGATGCTGCGCGGGGATTTCGTGGAAACGATGGCTGGATTGTTAGACAGGCTGTCGGGCGCGGACGAGGAGGTGGCGGATGATGCAGTCGCGGTTTCCGACTGGCTTGATGTCGCACGACCGGTGATCGGCCACTTGCAACGCGATGCCGTTTTTTGGATCGGGCTTTTGTTGGATGAACTTCCGGTGCCCGCGCCACAGCCTCCGGACGATCGAGCGATCGATGTTCAGGGATGGCTGGAATTGCCGATGGAGCCGGGAAGCCATCTCGTGCTTTGCGGCATGAACGAAGGGCTGGTACCCGCGCGGCTCACGGGCGATGCATGGCTCGGCGAAAACGCGCGCCGCATGCTCGGTCTGCCGACCGATGCAGAAATCGCGGCGCGCGATGCGTTTCTCTATCAGGCGATGCTGGAGGCGCGGCGCAACGGTGGCCGGGTGGACGTGTTGTGCGCCAAGACCGGCCCGGGTGGTGAGGCGTTGCAACCGTCGCGTTTGCTACTGGCGGCGGAGCGTAATGCACTGCCCGAACGAGTGCAATGCCTGTTCCAAGGCGTCGAACCGCCGGAAGCCGGGCTGCGCTGGCACGCCGATTGGAAATGGCAGCCGCGTTCTGTTTCCGCGCCTGAGCGATTGCCAGTGACGTCTCTCGCCACCTGGCTCGCATGCCCGTTCCGTTTCTATCTGAAACACGCGCTCGGCATGCAGACACCGGAACCGCAGCGCGTGGAATGGAATGCGCGCGATTTCGGCACTGTCGTTCATGAAGTCCTCGAACGCTGGGGCCGCGATCTGCTGGCGCGCGATTTCACCGATGAATCGAAACTCCGCGATTGGTTCCACGCCGAGCTCGATCGCGTGACCGGCGAATGGTTTGCCGCGCGTGTGCCGCTGGCGGTGAGGTTGCAGATCGAGAGCATGCGGCAGCGGCTCGCATGGCTCGCCAAGGTGCAGTGTGAAATCCGTGCCGACGGCTGGGAAACCATCGGGGTGGAAAGCAAGTTCGAGATTCCGTTCGGCAGGTTTGTGGTCGCCGGCAAGATCGACCGCATCGACCGCCACGCGCAAACCGGCGCGCTGCGTGTGATCGATTACAAGACCGGCGGCGTGGCGAATGTGGACGGCGAGCACCGGAAGAAACTCACCGCGCAAACCGCACTGCCCGCGCACATTCCGGCGGACAGCCCGGTGATTCATCCAGCGGTGGCGAAAGGCAAATCCGCCGACCACCGCTGGACGAACCTGCAACTCCCGCTTTACGCCATGGCGGTGCGCCAACACATGGATGTCCTGCCTGCGCCTTGTTACATCACCCTCGGTGCCACCGCCGCCGATGTGACACTCAACGAATGGCCCGGTTTCGGCGAAAGCGATCTAACAGCCGCGAACGATTGCGCCGCATGGATCGTGGAACAGATCGCCTCCGGTGTGTTCTGGCCGCCCGCCGAAAAGCCGCGCTACGACGACTTCGCCGCGCTCGCCGCCGGCCGGCCGCTGGAGGAAATGTGCGGGCCGCCCGCATGAAGCGTTCTGGCGGCTTGTTTCCCCCGCAAATCGCGGCCATGGTGCCGCCATGGAATCCGGGCAAGCCAAGCCACCCCGCGCCCGCTGGAAGCGCGATGGCGACCGGCTCGTGCTGGAACTCACCGGCGAGTGGCGGCGTGGTTTCGCGCCGGAAATTTCCGGCGGACCGCCCGATGCGCCGCCGGACCGTTATGAGACATCCGGGCTGGCCGGCTACGATTCCACCCTGCCGGCATACCTGCTCGCCCACATCCGCGAGCACAAGGGTGACACCTCCGACCCTCCGCCGCTCGACGGTCTTCCGGACGACCTCCACGGTCTGCTGGAACTCGCGCTCTCGGTGCCCGAGGAAAGCGAGGCTGGCAAAGCGCCCGCCCAGACCAACCAACTCGGCAAGCTCGGCATGCTCTCGCTCACCGTCTGGCGCGGCTTTCTCGACGTGGCGGAATTCACCGGCTTGTCTTTGTTCTCGCTCGGCCGTTTTTTCACCGGACGCGCGCGCTTCCGTCGCGAAGAATTCTGGCTGATCGTCCAGCAATGCGGCCCCAACGCCCTGCCCATCGTCACGCTGATCAGTTTCCTCATCGGGCTGATTCTGGCCTTCGTCGGCAACGTGCAGCTCGCCAACTTCGGTGCCAGCCTCTACGTGGCGGACCTGGTGGGCATCGCGATGGTCCGCGAGATGGGCGTGATGATGACGGCCATCATCATGAGCGGGCGCACCGGAGCGGCCTTCGCCGCGAACATCGGCAGCATGAAGGCGAACCAGGAAATCGACGCGCTGCGCACCTTCGGCTTCAACCCCTTCGATTTCCTCGTGCTGCCGCGCCTTCTGGCATTGCTGCTGATGATGCCTCTGCTCACCATGTATGCCAACTGCATCGGCATCCTCGGTGGCATGCTCGTCGGGTCGGCGGCCGGCATTCCTCCCGTGCTCTACTGGCATGAGACACTCACCGTGGTCACCACCGAAAATGCCTTCCTCGGTGTCTTCAAGAGCTTCTTCTTCGCGGTGATCATCGCCGTGAGCGGCTGCATGCAGGGCATGAATGCCGAAAGCTCGTCGGCCGGCGTGGGCAAGGCCACCACCCGCGCGGTGGTCGCGTCCATCACCGGGATCATCGTCCTCGACTCCGCCTTCGCCGCCATTTTCACCATCCTCGACATCTGATCCATGACTGCGGAGCCCGCCCATTCCCCCATCATCTCCGTGCGCGGCCTGACGATGGCATACGGCTCCTTCGTGGTGATGCGCGATCTCGATTTCGAGATCATGGAACAGGACATCTTCGTCATCATGGGTGGCAGCGGCTGCGGGAAATCCACGCTGCTGCGCCATCTCATCGGGCTGCTGGAGCCCGCCGCCGGCAGCATTCATTACGGCGACGAGGACTTCACCGCCGCCGGGGCGGATCAACGCAAGCGCATGATCCGCCGCTTCGGCGTGATGTATCAATCCGGCGCGCTGTGGTCTTCGCTCACCCTGGCCGAAAACATCGCCATGCCCATCGAGGAACACACCGGCCTCAAGCCGCGCGAAATCCGCGAGCTGGTTTCCTACAAACTCGCGCTCGTCGGTCTCTCCGGGTATGAGGACTACTACCCCGCACAGATCAGCGGCGGCATGAACAAGCGCGCCGGGATAGCCCGCGCGATGGCGCTGGATCCGGACATCCTCTTCCTCGACGAACCCGGTGCCGGGCTCGACCCGCTCAGTTCGCGCCGTCTCGACGACCTCATCCTGCGCCTGCGCGACGCGCTCGGTTCCACCGTCGTCATCGTCACCCACGAATTGGAAAGCATTTTTGCGATAGCGAACCGGGCCATCTTCCTCGATACTGCCACGCGCACCCAAGGTGCCGTCGGCGATCCGAAGGACCTGCGTGACCGATCGGACAACCCCACTGTGCGCAATTTCCTCAGCCGCGGCGAACAAGCGGAACCCTCCCCAGCCCCATGAGCCAGAAAGCCAGCCCCACCCTCATCGGCCTGTTCACCCTGATCGGCCTGCTGCTCATCGGCGCGGCCCTCGTCCTGTTCGGTGCTGGCAAACTCTTCACCAACCAGCACCAGGTGCTGCTGCATTTCGACAAGAGCGCCAACGGCCTGCAGGTCGGCTCCGACGTGCGCTTCGGCGGCGTGCGCATCGGCCGCGTGAAATCCATCAGCGTGATCATCGACCGCGAAAACAACCGCAAGATCATACCGGTGGTCGTCGAACTGACCGAGCAGGACCTGCGTCTGATCACTGCCAACGACGGCGGGGGAATCGACTTCTCCACCTTCGAGGGTGTGGAAAAAGCCGTCACCGAAGGACTGCGCGCCGGAATGACACAACAAAGCCTGGTCACCGGGCAACTTTACATCGAGTTCGACATCGTGCCGGAAACTCCCGGGTTCACCTATCAGGGGGCATCCAGGCCGGAACATCCCGTCGTCCCCACCATCGGCACCCAGATGGACGATTTGATCGCCGGAATCTCCGACGGCATCGACAAGTTCAACGCGCTCGATCTCGACAGCGTCATCCGCGAGCTGCGCGACGTGCTCGTCAACACCAACCAGCGCGTCAAGGAACTCGATCTCAACGCGATCAATGAAAACCTTGTAGGCATCACCGGCGACATCCGCAGGATCACCAGCGACGAAAAACTCACCGACGCCGTCAGCAATCTCAACGACGCGCTCATCCGCATCGACCAGATCGCCACCAAGGCCGATGAAGGGATCGAGCCCTTGCTCGCAGATCTCCACGCGGTCATCGCCCGCGCCGACGCCGGTCTTCGCAATCTCGACGAGGCTACAACCGAAATCACCAAACTCTCCAATCCCCGTTCGCCCGTGCTGCTGCGGCTGCAAACCGTGCTGCAGGAAACCGAACGCGCGTCGCGAGCGCTCAAGGAACTCAGCAACGATCTCAAGCGCGATCCCAGCGCCATTCTATCCGGCCGCGAAGCAAGCGAATAACCCCTGTTTCACATGATCAAAAATGTTATCATTCCTGTTTTCTTGCTGATGGTTTCATGCGGCGTGCTACAGCCCGTCAAGGACACGTCTGAGAGCCATCTGCTCGACCCCGCGGTGCCCGAGCGCGCTGTCACCGGCAGTCACCCGGCCGTGGCCATCGCCCGGCCCAGCCTGCCGGGATACCTCGACCGCCAGCAATTCGTCAGCCGCGGCGGCGACGGGCGCGTCATGATGAATCAAAACCACCTGTGGGCCGAACCGCTCGGCGCCGGCATTTCGCGCGTCACCGCCGCCAACCTCGGACGCCTGGAAAACTCGCTCAACATCCTTCCCGTCGAATCGTTCGTCACGATGGATTACGACACGCTGCTGGAAATCCGAGTCACTCGTTTCGAGTCCGATGAAAGCGGCACGCTCGTGCTGGAATGCACATGGAAACTCCAGCCCGTCAACGGCCCAGCCGTCAACCCGCGGTCGTTCCGCACTGTGATCGCGGAAGGCGGCCCGTTCGCGCCCACCGGCCCGCAGCGCGCCCGCGTCGTGGCCATGAACAAAGCCCTCGCCCGACTCGCTCAGGAAATTTCCCGCGCCTTCTGAAATACTTCGATGTTCGATGTTGGACGTTCAATGTTCGATGTTCCTTCCTCATGCCATGACATCCTCCCAATCCCCCGCAATCCCCGTCATCCTCATCACCGGTGCCACTCGCGGCATCGGTCTCGCCGCCACGCGACTGCTGTTGGACCGCGGTGCCATTGTCATCATCGGCAGCCGTGATGAATCTCGTGCCCGTCAAGCCGCGGAAAAACTTGGTGACCGCGTCGAGCCTTTGCAAATCGACATCACCCACCGCGAATCGCTGCACCGCGCGGCGGAGGAAATTTCCGCCCGCCATGGCCGGCTCGACGTGCTCGTCAACAACGGCGCGATTCTGCTGGACCACTACGCCACCATCACAGAGCTCGATCCCGACACGCTGCGCGCAACCTTGGAAACCAACCTGGTCGGCACATTTCAAGCGACGCTTGCCATGATACCCCTGCTGTCGAAGTCCCCAGCCCCGCGCGTCATCAATGTCTCCAGCGGCGCGGGCCAGCTCGATGGCGAACCTCAGGCATGGGCACCCGCTTATTCCATCAGCAAGACCGCGCTCAACATGCTCACTCAGCAACTCGCCGCGGGACTGCCGGACATCATCGTCAACTCGATGTGCCCCGGCTGGTGCCGCACCGAGATGGGCGGAGCCGAGGCGCCGCTCTCTCCCGAACAAGGCGCTGACACCCTCGTTTGGCTCGCGCTCGACGCACCGGCCGATCTCCGCGCTTGCTTCATCAAGGAACGCAAGGTGATCCCGTGGTGATTCGGGATTTGCCCGATTTTTTCGGCTCGACCGCCCTGCCTTTCATCGGGATAGGCCCGCCCGCCGAGGATTTTGTTTTTCCATCCGGGCCGCTCCGCGTTTAGCTGTCGCCATGCAACACGCCCTCCGCCTGCTGGCCGTCGCAATGTTGGTCGCTCCCATGACGGTTCACGCCTCGCCTGCGGAGGCCGCGCGCATCCGCAAATCATGGGAGGGCGAAATGGAAAAGTGGGTGCGTGAAACGCGCGCCGCCACCACTCCCGATGCGCGCGATGCCGCGCTCGCCAGGCAACCCGATACCGTGAAGGCTGTCCGCGGCATGTGGCGGCAGATCGGTCCGGCCCTCGACCAGCCGTGGGTGCTCGAACACCTCGCCTGGTTCCTGCGCGTCGCTCCCGGCCATTTCCAGACGAACGAAAACGGCGCTCGCGAGCAGGTGTTCGGCCATGAGCTGCTGGCCATCCTCAAGGCGCTCGACGACCATCACGTCACCAGCGATGGCATGGCTCCGGTGTGCATGGCGCTCGCCGGCAATGCGGACCCCCGCACGCTGCCGCTGCTGGAAAAAATCCTCACCTCGCACCCCGACCCCAAAACCCAGGGCGTCGCCGCGCTCGCCGCCGCCATCGTCCTCCGCTCGCTCGGCGACGAGCCGGAACTCATGCGCAAACGCCTCACCTACCTGCGCAAGGCGATCATCGACAGCTCGGACGTCCAGGTCACCAACGACTCCACCGTCGCCCGAGTCGCAGAAGACGAACTGTATGTCATCCGTTTCCTGAGCAAAGGCCGCGTGGCTCCGGATCTCGAAGGCGTCGACTCCGCCGGTCGCCCCCTCAAACTCTCCGACCATGCCGGCCAGATCGTCGTGCTGATCTTCTGGGGTGATCACATGAATGACGCAGATCACACCATCCGCATCATGAACGAAATGCACGCCCGCTTCCAGTCCCGCCCGGTGATCTTACTCGGAGTGAACCGCGACCCGCTCGACAAACTGCGCGAAATGGAAGGCTCCGGCACCGTCGCGTGGCGGAGTTTTTCCGATCCGGATGAAAAGCTGGCGCGGACCTACCGCGTCGGCGTGTGGCCGCTCGTCCATGTCCTGGATGGGGAGCGCCGCATCCAATACTCGGGCGCGCCGGGATCCTTCGTGGAACTCACCGTCGAGGCGCTGCTGTCCGAGTCTTCCACCACATCGGGCGAGTGACTGCGGCCAGCCGATTCACGGAAAAATCCCGTCTTCACCGACTTCCGCATTGATTTCGCCGCGCTCGCCGCTTTCATCGGCCTTCCGAAGCCCATTTAAGGATTCCATCATGCCCGCCGATCGCCCTCAAACATCCGTGCCTCTCGCCGAAATCTCCCATGGCCCTGGCGCGTTCGAGCGTTTTCTCGACAATAACCAGAAGCTGCTGGTGGTTTTCGCCATCCTGCTGGTGATCGCGGCCGCCGGTCTGGTCGTTTACCGCGGAGTGGAAAAAAGCCACCAACAAACCGCCGGAGCCGCCCTCTTCAAGGCCGGCGGGTTGGCCGATTTGAACGAAGTTATTGAGAATCACTCCGACACCCGCGCTGCCGGCAGCGCCGCCATTCTGCTCGCAGACGCCCAATGGAAAGACGGCCGGCAGGACGACGCCATCGCCACGCTCCGCGATTTCATCGAGAGCCATCCGAACCACCCGGCTCTTGCGACCGCCCGCGCCAGCCTCGGCTCCAAGCTGGCGAGCCAAGGCAAGAACGATGCCGCCGTCACCGCTTTCCAACAAATCGTCGACGATCCTCGCGCGCGCTACCTTGCGCCCTACGCCTTGGTTTCCCTGGGCGACCTCGCCAAAGCCGCCGGCGATGCCGACAGGGCCGAAACACTCTACAGCCGCGCCCGTGCCGATTATCCGGAAAGTGGATTCGCCAGCACCGCCGGCGAACGTCTCGCCATGTTGCGCGCCAGGATGCCCGTCGAAGTGGAGCCGCCGCCCGCGCCGGAACCCGCCGAAACGGGCGTCCCCGCCGCCGGCGATTCACCCGGGGTGAGCATCGTGCCCGACATTCCTCCTGCCATCGCCGCTCCGCCGCAAGACGAACCGGCACCCTCGCCCGAGGCCACGGAATCCGAAGCGTCCTCCGAGCCAGCCGTCGAATCAGACGCGGCCCCGCAGCCTTGATTATCACCAACGCCATTTCACCCGAATCCAGCAACCCCTAACGACCCACTACCGTGAATTTCAAGAGAGTCATCGGACACGACCACAAAGAATCGCCAGGCACTCCACAACAGCTTCCGGAAATCCGTCAGGCCGAACCTGTCCCCGCACCCGTCCAATCCTCGCCGGCCGCCGTCGCGCCTTCCCGCGGCACTCCGTCCGCCACTCGCAACGTCCTCTCCTCGGACGTGGAAATCAAAGGCTCCGTCAAGTTCACCAACGACCTCGTCGTCGATGGCAAAATCGAGGGTGAAATCACCTCCGACGGCAACCTGACCGTCGGTGAAAACGCCCGCATCAAGGCCGAAATCAAAACCGCCACCGTCATCGTTTACGGCAAGGTCCACGGCAACCTCACCGCCACCGACCGCATCGAACTCAAGGCCAGTGCCGAAGTCGTCGGCGACATCAAGGCCAAGACCCTTTCCATTGAGGCTGGTGCCATCTTCGTCGGCAAATCCACCGTCGGCACTCCCGCGTCGTCAGGCTCCGCCCAGCCGACGACCTCCGCCCCCCCCGTTACTGCCAAGCCGCAGACTCCGGCCGCCCAGGCCCCGGATGCCGGCAAATCCGCGCCTCCCGCCACCGGCAGTCAACAGCCCAAGCAGGCATCGCTGCTCCCCGGAGAAAAACCCTGAGGCTGAGTGCCCGCCAAACCAGCCAGTCCCTCCGCCATGACCGATGAGCCGCCGCGCCATCGTCGCATCCAGGTGGATTGTCCGGAATGCGGCCACCAGCAGGAGGAACCGGCGCTGGTCGTCTCCACCCAGTGCCGGGCCTGCCGCACCAATTTCCAGGTCAGGGACGGCAAGGGAGTCAGCCGTTTCAAGCCTGTCGCGCGCATCGCCAAGCCACGCAAGGAAAGCGAGCCGGAACCCGAGCCCGCCAAACCTCCGGCACCCGTCCGTTTCGGGCCGCAAGTGCCGCCGCCCCGGCCGCTGCTCCTGCGCTTGCTGCGCCCCTCCAAGCCGCCCCGCGAAGTCGTCTGTTTCGGCTGCGGCCATGAGTTCAAGGCCATCGCCTCCGCCCAGTCCAGCCAGTGTCCCAAGTGCGGCTGCTACGTCAGCCTCATCGATCACGACATCACCGGCAACTCCAACGCCCGCATCCAGACCCGCGGCAATGTACTGATCCGCAAGACCGGCTCCATCACCGGTGTCACCGTGCGCTGCCACCACATCACCGTGCTCGGAAAACTCGCCGCCGATGTCGATTGCTCCGGCGATCTTGTCATTCGCAGCAGTGGCAAAATCAATGCCACACTCCGTTGCCGCCACCTGCGTGTCGAAAAAGGCGCGCGGGTCGAGTTCCTCCACCCCGTCACTGCCGAAACGGCCACCATCCAGGGTCATGTCCGCGGCCAGATCTTCTGCGCCGGCACCGTCACCCTCCAGAAGCGCTCCCAACTCCACGGCCTTGTTCGCGCCGCCGAACTCGTCACCAAGTCGCGCGCCCGCCACACCGGCACGCTCGAAATCACCGGCCCGCCGCCATCACCCTGACCTCGCGCCATTTCCCGTTGGTTCTCCATCATCCAGTGCTTTATTGAAACCATGCCCGCCACCGCACTCGATCTCCGCGACGAAATCCTCGCCCTCAAAAAAGAGCGCAACGCCGTCATCCTCGCCCATAACTATCAGACCGGCGATATCCAGGATGTCGCGGACTACGTCGGCGATTCGCTCGGCCTCGCCTACCAGGCCAAGGCCACCGACGCCGATGTCATCGCATTCTGCGGCGTCCATTTCATGGCCGAGACCGCCAAGATCGTCAACCCGGGCAAAATCGTCGTTCTCCCCGACAAGGACGCCGGCTGCTCGCTCGAACAATCCTGCCCCGCGCCTGAACTCGAGGCCTTTCTCAAGGCCAATGCGGACAGGAACTATTATGTCATTGCATATATCAACTGCTCCGGCGCCGTGAAGGCGCTCTGCGATGTGATATGCACTTCCGGCAATGCCGTCAAAATCGTCAACCAGGCTCCCGCCGACCGTCCCATCCTCTTCGTGCCCGATGAAAACCTCGGTGCATGGGTCATCGAACAGACCGGCCGCAAAATGGACCTCTGGAAGGGCAGCTGCTACGTCCACGTCGAGTTCACCCGCGATTCCATCCGCCGCATCAAGGACGAGTATCCCGATGCCCTGGTCGTCGCCCACCCGGAATGCACCCAGGCCGTCCGTTTGCTCGCCGATGAGGTCTGCTCCACCGAGAAAATGGTCTCATGGTGCAAAACCGCACCCGCGAAAAACCTCATCGTCGTCACCGAAAGCGGCATGCTCCACCGCCTTCGCAAGGAGTGCCCGGACAAGAACCTCATCGCAGGCCCCACCGACCGCTGTGCCTGCGCGGACTGCCGCTACATGAAGATGAATACCCTGGAGAAACTCCGCGATTGTCTCGCCGATCTCTCCCCGCGTGTCGAGATGGAGGAATCCCTCCGCCAGCGCGCCGAAGCACCGCTCCTGCGCATGCTCGAACAGTCCAAGTGACCCGCCGGAAAAATTTTCCGAAAAAGATCAAAAAGTGGATTGACTGCCTCTCCGTGGCGGTCGTAGCTTCGCGGGCCGCCACGGAAGAGGGTGGTCGAGAGACTCGCCAGTCGATCGCGGTGCAGCTGCAAGGCAATCCACCCGGTCGGCTTTTTAGTCCCC
>JAWLDG010000002.1:0-595991 GCA_041686775.1 Luteolibacter sp.
CCGTCGGGGGTGGCTTGCTCGATGATGGATGACATGGTGGTCCATCATGGAGGCGTTCCGGGCCCGCTGGCTAGTGGGGTTGTGTTGACCGCTTACGCTTGCAGTGCAAGTTCGTCCAATAGGGACGCTCGTCGAAGGCCTTGAGCAGATCATCGCTCAGGAACTTGTCGGATTTCCCGTCTCCGTTTCTATCAATCCGCGCAACCCATGGCACCGCGAACGGATCGACTGGTTCCGCGGCACGCGAGAGGCTCACGAATCCAAGAACAGCTAAGGCGGCGAGTCGCGTTTGCATTCAACGTCGAAAGCCTGCGAGCCCGCTACTGAGAACGAGGCTTAAACTCGGGGTTAGGGGTTGAATCATCGGTCGGTTTCGACTGCGGCGCGATAGCGGGGTCGCGCTTTATTGTTCTGCCAATTTTCGGAGACAGACCATCAAGAAAGGCATTAAATATCTTCAGAAGGTCTTCCCTTGTCCCGGTATTGGTTGAAGTGATGGTTAGTGTTATTCCTGCGTCTTGGTCTTGGTAGAATGCGAACAACCTCTTTCTGTCATTATTTTTGGCAGCTTCCTTCGCCGAGGAGTAAAAAAACTGGTCGTAAAATAGTTCCCATTCTCCAATTCGTATTTTTTCGTTTTGTGACCATTCAGAGGAACTCTTGTACAGCTTTCGATAGGATTCCACCCCTTGCGGATCGCCGGAAAAGTTCTGGTAGTAGACGTGAAAATAGTATGTGCCCTCGTCAGTCTTTTTGTCGTAAGCGATGACGGTCTGAGAACTTGCAGTCGTTGGCAGGTCGCCCCGGCGCGTAAATCCTTCGGGTTCTAGATAGGAAATATTAGGCTGAAGGATCGTGACACGACCAGCCTCACCTATGATCGCTGTGCTGATCAGAAATGCAGAAATTTTTAGCAAGCTGGTCATTTGTTACAGAACAGTGAAATGGTCGCGTGACGCAGGATAATTTACGGGTTTCCTCCGGCAAGACGGGAAGAGGCCGTTTTTCAAGAAGACTCAGTTCCCCATTCCGTTGAGCGGTTTGCGGCGAAAGTTTTCGTCGCGGAGTTTGCGGAGTTGTTCGAGTCGGCGTTGTTGTGCGGCGAGTTCGTTGGCGGTCTCGGCGGACGGCTGGTCCTGGCCGTATTTTTTCCACGGTCCGTAGGGCACCTGGGAGGCTTCGACGAAGCGCCAGTGGACTTTCTGGCCGGACTTGATGCCGAGGTAATCGCGCACGGCGGGCGAGATATCGATGCCGGCGCGGCCGTTCTGGACGTTCTTGGGCGGCTTGTTGCCGAAGACGTATTCCCAGTCGTCGGTGGTCCACGGTCCGCAGTCCTCCCATTGGGCGAAGCAGTTGCGGCCGTTGCGGTGGATGTGGATCCAGCGGCCCTTGAGCACGGTGTCGCCGGGTTCGGGGCGCATCCGCGAGAACCACGGGATGACGCGCGGCGCCTCGGGTTTGTGGGCGCGGTGGTTGATGACGTCGTTGTAGGGCAGCGCGACGTAGAAGGTGTTGAGTCGGGGGACGAAGCCCTTGGGCCGGAACTCGCCGCGGGCGTGGTCAGCGATGCGCGCGGCGGGGTCGGGATTGTCGTAGCCGCCGAAATTGAGGGCCCATTGCGTGTCCCAGGACGACTTGCAGTTCGGCGTGGGGTTGCGGGCGGTCGGTTGCTCGCCGATCCAGAAAATCGTGCAGGTGATGGCTTTTTTCCACGGATAGATGACGCGCGACGCGGGTGCGGACGGGCGATAGGGCTGGTAGAAATCGGGCGAACGATGATCCGTCGAACGCATGCTGGTGGGCACCGAGACGCGCGGAATCGCACCGCTCTGGATGTCCGCGCGCAGGACATCCAGCGGCAGCATCGTGGCGATGCATCCGAGGGCAGCGGCGGAAAAACGGCGGGCAGGCATGGCGGAAATCGCGGGGGTTCCGGCAAAAAGCGCCCGAAGCTCGACAAATTTCCGCCCGGGCGCAAGCCAAAGGTAGGGGAGCGTGGGCGTCTATCTTTCGCGGATGCATCCGGCGGCCCAGGCGGCGTGCTCGGCGATGAGCGGATCGGGATCCTGTGCGGCGCGGTCGAGCGTCGGCAGATCGTCTTCCCCGCCGGTGTTGCCGAGGGCGACGCAGACGTTGCGCAGGAAGCGTGCACGCTTGATGCGCTTGATCGGCGAGCGGGCGAAGAGGCGGCGGAACGCCTCGTCGTCGAGCGCGAGGAAATCGCGCAAACGCATGCCGAAGACTTCGGAGCGCGCGTGAAACGACGCCTCGCGCGAGACACTGGCGAAGCGGTTCCACGGACAGGCGTCGAGACAGTCGTCGCAGCCGTAGATGCGGTCGCCGATAGCTTCGCGGAACTCCTCCGGGATCGGCCCCTTGTGTTCGATGGTGAGATAGGAAATGCAGCGCCGGGCATCGAGCCGGTGCGGCGCGGTGATGGCCGCTGTGGGGCAGGCCGTGATGCAGCGGACGCACTTGCCGCAGTGGTCGCCGAACGGCGGATCGGGATCGAGATCGAGGGTGGTCAGGATTTCCGCGAGAAAAAACCAGGTGCCGAGCCGCCGGTGGATCTGCATGGTGGACTTGCCGTTCCAGCCGAGCCCGGAGTCGGTGGCGAAGTCGCGTTCGAGCACCGGGCCGGTATCGACATATCGTTTCTGCGTGCCGCCGAGCAACTGGAGTTTTTCATCGAACCCTCGCAGGCGTTTTTCGATCAGGTCATGATAGTCGTCGTTCCAGGCATATCTCGCGACGCGGTAGCCGCCGGGATGTCCTTCGGGGAACGGGCTTTCGCCGGGGAAATAATTCATCGCCAGGCAGATCAGCGAGCGGCAGCCGGGCAGCACGATGCGCGGGTCGGCGCGGCGTTCCGGATCGCGCGCCAGCCAGGCCATCTCCGCATGGCGGCCGTCGTCGAGCCATTCGTGAAACGCACCGGCATGCGTCGCCTTGTCGGCGCGGGCGATCCGGCAATCGTCGAAGCCGAGTTCGCTCGCCCATTCCCTGATGACCGTCTCGTGTCCGCTCATGCGTCGCGCTGGCTGAAAAAATACCGCGCGCACTCGAGGATGCCGGCGGCGATCTCCGCACTGTCGAGTCCTGCGGTATCGAGCTTGAGGTGGGCGGTTTCCTGATAGAGCGGGCCGCGTTGCGCCAGCAGCTCGCGCAGCTTCGCTTCCGGGTCGGTGGTCTGGAGCAGCGGGCGGTGACGGGTTTTGCCGGTGCGTTCGAGGATCACCGGCAGCGGCGCGTCGAGCCAGACGACGTAGCCGAGCGAGCGCAGCAGCCGGCGGTTTTCCCCGCGCCCGACCACGCCGCCGCCGGTGGAAACGATGCGCCGTTGATCGCTGGTGGCGGCCAGCTCGCCGAGCAGCCGGGTTTCTAGATCGCGGAAATGTTCCTCGCCCTCGTCGGCGAAGATCGCGCTGATCGGCTTGCCGGCGACGCGCTCGATTTCCTGATCCATGTCGAGCAAGGGATAGCCGAGCCGCAAGTGCAGCTCGCGCCCCACGGTGGACTTGCCGCAGCCCATGATGCCGATCAGC
Source organism: Luteolibacter sp. (assembly GCA_041686775.1). Taxonomy (GTDB): domain Bacteria; phylum Verrucomicrobiota; class Verrucomicrobiia; order Verrucomicrobiales; family Akkermansiaceae; genus Luteolibacter. The sequence goes on from JAWLDG010000002.1 coordinate 3,549, forward strand.
ACGATGTTCTCCGGCGGATGCTTGGTTTCGCTCATGCCGGCGAATTAACGCGCATCGGACCGTGGAAACCACGAAAAACGAACCTCCGCGGAAATCAACGGACGAGGATTTTCCCGAACTTGTCGGAACGACCGACGACTTCCCCATCGGCGAGAACGATCAGTCCCCTGCCCTTTCCGTAGCGGGTGCCGCTCTTGTCATAGAGAATGGTTAGGGAACGCCCGTGGTAGGGGATTCCGTCGAGACAGAACCAGTCCCATGTTTCGTCCGGCAGCAGCGGGTTCACCTCGATCGCTCCGTCGGCGCGCGGCCGCAGGCCGGCCAGGCCGGTGACGATGAGGTCGCAATAAGCCGAGTGATTGTAATCCTTGCCGCGTTCCGGTCCGCCCTTGCCGGGATTCCAGGTGCCGTCCTTCCATTGGCTGAGGCGGGTGCGGGCGATCCAGTCTCCGGTGTGCGGATTGAGGTTCTCGTCGATCCACGGCACCACCCTGCCGTCGCCGCGGGTGAGGCGGTGGGACTTGGTATAGATCTTTAGCGTTTCAAACCAGTCGCGTTTCGCGATCGCTTCCTGCGGATAGTCGTTCAACACGTTGGCAAGCGCGGTGAGGGTGACGGTGGTGGCGAACGGCCAGCTCGGGCCGTTCCATTGGCATTCGTGACCGGTGTAGGAAACGGTGAAACCCGGATGGCGCTGCTCCGCGGTGGTGGGTCCGTAAGGCGCGTGAAAACCTTTGGGATCCATCAACTGCCTCCATGCCTTTTCATATCCTCTCCCCTTGTCCGGCAGATGGAAATACCATGGCGTGAATCCGTGCTGCTCGCGCACATCGACAAGCTCCGCATCCTCCCCAAGCGGCAACACCTTGAAAAACTCCGCCTCATCATCCCATAGCTTTTCCTGCACCAGTCGTTTGATGCGCGCGGCCTTTTCCTGGTAAGTCGCGGCGATTTCCGGCTTGCCGGCGCGTTCCGCGATGGCGGCGATGGCCATGGCGTCGCCAAACATGTAGGAATTGATGGTCGCCCTTTTGCCCTTGCCGCCATGGCCTTTCCCGCCGACCGAGACCTCCATGCCATCGCGGTCGTCGATCTGCCAGAACAGGCCGTCGGATTCGAGCCGCGACTTTTCCCACTCCTCGTAGTTCCTCACCAAGTCGGGCAGCAGGTCGATGGCGGGCTTGAAATCGCCGCGCGCGATGGCGAGTTGATGGATCGAATCCGCCGCCCAGAAGCTGTAGCGCCGCGGCGCACCGCCCTTGCGGAACCAGAATACGGCGTAGTCGTCGAGATACTTCCGTTCGCGGATCCAGCGGCCCTCCCGGAAATGGTGGCCGGCCGGGCAGGAAATGGTGTTGTGTTTGCCGCTCCACGAGACCTTGGGCAGAAACTCGGTGATGACATAACCGTCGGACGTTTCCTTGATGTGCTTGCGATAGGTCCACCAACGGAAGTGATAGATCTCCTCGAACTCACGATCCGGGCACTCGAAGAGCGGCACATTCGCGGACATCCATCCGGCGGCATCCTCGTTGGAAACCGCCTGGCCGAAATGCGTGTGGTCGTGGCGGTTGAAGGCGGCGACGTATTTTTCGAGCGTGTCGGTTTTCAACACGGCAGGCTTGCCTGCGCCTGTGGCCACGGTAATGGCCCACAATACGATGAATCCTCGAAAAATTCGCTTCATGAATGATGAAGTTTGAAATGATCACCCGGGGTTGTCACCTGTTCTTCAACAACTCCTGGTTTTCTTTCAAGAGCAACTCGGCCTCGGCGATTCGGCGGCGCATATCCTCCAGTCGCAGCGCCTGCCGGATCTTGTTCTGCTGGGGTCGCGATTTCGGATCGGGCGTTTCGTCGCCGAGCACGCCGAAGGGAATCTCGTGCATGCTCCATGAATCGCTGCGCTGGGTGGCAAGCGGGATGTCCTTGTTGCCGGTGAGCTGGACGTTGGCCAGCGGATTGCGACCCCAGGCATAGCGGTAATGGACCGGCTCCGGCACCAGTGGGCTGCTCAGCACGAGCTTCTTGCGGTTGTGGCGCGGACGACCGCGGTCGTCCTTGCCTTCCTCCAGGTATTCGGCGTCGGCGGGTTGGAAACGCCCGTCGTTTCCGGAAATCGCGAAGCCCTCCATCGCACCGTCCTCGGGATCACCCACGTCGCCGTCGAATTCGAGCACGATGCGGCCGCCGCCGGTTTGCATGGCGGTGATGAACGGCGGCTTCCACTCGATCTGCCGTTCGAAGCCGTATTGCGTGGCCAATGCCCAGCGCGCGATGCGTTCGCCGGCCGGCAGCTTGAGCTGCGGGTGATACCATCTGCGGCGCAGGTCGTAGGTGCTGGCGAAGCCGATGTTCTTGTCGCCCGCCTGATAGAGATCGAGAAACGTCCGATACTGCGCGGCACGGATGTAGATTCCGGTGTTATGCATTTTTTCCACGTAGTCGTCCCGCGTCTGCGGATAGCCGTCGGTGCACAGCGAGAGGATGCCGAAGGGCATGGCGGGATCGCCGAAGGCTTTGCGCCATGACTCGATCATCGCCGGAAACACATCCGCATACATCGCGACTCCCGGCATGCCCTCGAAGGCGTTGTTGTATCCTTGGTGGAAGATCGCCCCTTTCACCGCGAATCCGGCGAGCGGGGATATCATTCCTGCATAACAGGCGCCGGGATGGTTGTGATCGGCGATCGGCCCCGGCAACAAATCGGTTGGCTCGACACGGTCGGCGGGAACGGGTTTTCCTTCCTTCTCCATCCGCTCGACAAACTGGCGGTGCCGGGCGACGCGGTTTTCCAAATCCTTGCGTGGATCCCATTCCGCGACCTTCTGGTCCCACTCGGCGAGTTTCGCCTTCACCGAATCGCTGTCCATTGCGCGCAGGACCGGCAGCGGTGTCCACGTCTCGATCGTGGTGCCGCCGCGCGAGGCGTCGATCACGCCGATCGGCACGCCGCTCGCCTTGTGGATGCGGCGGGCGAAGACATAGCCGATGGCCGATAGATCGCGGGCGACCTCAGGCGTGCAGACGTCCCAGTCGCCCTTGCGGAAGTGACGGCCGAACCAGCCGCTCCACTCGTGCAGCCGCGGGAAACTCCGCCCCATTTCCAGTCCCTCCTCATAGGGCACGGTGAGGATGCGGATTTCCGGAAAATTCGCCGAAACGATTTCGAGTTGGCCGTTCTCCACCTTCGCCAGTTCGAACTCCATGTTGCTCTGGCCGCCGAGCACCCAGACATCGCCTAACAGGATGTTGTCGAGCGTGAGGGTTTCCTTTTCCCCATTGATGGTCATGCTCTTGGGCTCGCGGCTCGCTGTCATGGGATCGAACACGACTTTCCAGCTCCGGTCGGCGGCCGCGGTGGTGTCGCGGGCCTGGCCGGCAAAGGCGACCGATACCTTTTCCCCGGGTGCGGCCCAACCCCAGACGGCGGCCGGCTTGTCGCGCTGGAGCACCATGTTGGATTGGAAGAGATTGCTGACACAAAGGCCGTCGTCCAAGGCAGGCACATCAATGACGTTTTCACGCGGCAGTTGTGCGGCAACGGAGGATATGCCGAGGGCCAGAGTGGCGAGGACGGCTCGTAGATTCAATCGTTTGGGTTTCATCGGAGAGGGTTCAGGTCGGATCACACCGGATACGGGGCGGTCCGGATGGTTTCTTCCGAAAAATCACGATGCACCACGGAAACCCGCACGGGTTTGACCCTGATCGCGAAAGGTGCTTCGCTCGTCACAGTGCTTCAGGACCATTCTCCACCGCAACCCATCCATCCGTAATCCATGACCCGGTTTCATTTCAGTTCGTTGTTCACCGCTCTGGGTATTTTATCGTCTTCCGGGTTGCACGCTGAGGCTGTGCCTGAGGCCGCAAAACCCAACATCCTCCTGATCCTCGCCGACGATCTCGGCTATGGCGATGTCGCCTGCTACAACCCGGACTCGAAAATACCGACGCCCCGCCTCGACCGGCTGGCGCGCGAGGGGCTGCTTTTCACCGATGCCCACAGCCCGGCGACCGTCTGCACGCCCACCCGCTACTCGATTCTCACCGGGCGCATGGCCTTCCGAATCGGTTTCCGCAGCGTGTTCACCGGCGTCGGCGGACCGTGCCTGATCGAGGCCGACCGCCCGACCCTGCCGGGCTTCCTCCGCGATCAAGGCTATGCCACCGCACTGATCGGAAAATGGCATGTCGGCATGACTTTTTACGACGCCGAAGGCAAACCGGTCCACGACGGCAGTCTCGCAGCCGTGAAGCGCGTCGATTTCTCGCGCCCGGTGGCCGACGGACCGTTGCATCGCGGCTTCGACCGCTTTTTCGGCACGGTTTCCTGCCCAACCACCGACTGGCTTTACGCCTACATGGAAGGCGACCGCATTCCGGTGCCGCCCACGGGCATGATCGACAAATCGAAACTGCCACATCATGCCTATTCACACGATTGCCGCGAGGGAATGATCGCGCCGGACTTCGACCTCGAACAAGTGGATGAGGTGTTTCTGCGCAAAAGCCGCGAATTTCTAACAGAGCACGTCCGCGAAAAACCCGGCAAGCCGTTCTTCCTCTTTCACTCCTGCCAGGCCGTGCACCTCCCGTCATTTCCCGCGCCGGAATTCCAAGGGAAAACCCAGGCCGGCCCGCACGGCGATTTCATCCATCAGTTCGATTCCATCGTCGGCCGCCTGATGGACACGCTCGCGGAACTCGGCGTGGCGGACAACACGCTGGTGATTGTGACCAGCGACAACGGCCCCGAGCTGCCCACCGTGAAGGAGATGCGCGCCACTCATCAACACGACGGCGCCCGCCCGTGGCGCGGCGTGAAGCGCGACAATTGGGAAGGCGGCCACCGCGTCCCCCTGATCGTGCGCTGGCCCGGCGTGGTGAAACCCGGGCGCAAAACCGCGCAGACCGTCTCGCTGGTGGACCTGATGGCCACCGCCGCGGAAATTACCGGCCGCAAACTGCCCGCCGGCGCGGCCGGGGACAGCGTGTCAATCTTGCCTGTAATCGCCGGCCACCAACCGGAATACGAAGCGCTGCGCACCTACACGCTGCAGGAATCGATCCGCGGGTTTTCAATCCGGTCCGGCCCGTGGAAATACCTCGATCACCGCGGCTCCGGCGGCAACAAATACGAGGCCGACGGCCACTGGGGTGCCAAGGAATTCGCCCTGCCCGACAGCGCGCCGGACGCGCCCGGCCAGTTATATCATCTCGAACGCGATCCCGGCGAACGCGACAATCTTTATTTCAAACACCCGGAGGTGGTCGAACGCCTCAAGCGGGAACTCGAACGCATGAAGGGTTCCGACTGATGCAATACTACTCCAGCTCCGGAATCTTGAGTCCCTCGATGAAGAAGTCCGTAGCTGAAACGTACAATCCCGGCTTGAACAGCAGCCTGCATTCCGGTTCGCTTGTGTTGCCCGGCATGAGCGCCTGCTCATGCGGCCGGAATCGGCATATCGATAAATCAACCAGATCAATCCGTGCCTGACCTGTTTTTTGTTCCCCTCATGAAAGATTCGCTTAACCCTCGCCCATTGCGTTTTGCCATTCATTTTTTTCGTCTCGCGACTGTTTGGGCGCTCACTCTGCCGATGGTGGTGTCGCTTGCATCGGCCCAGAACGGTCCCGGGGATTTGGATCCGGGCTTCGATCCGGGGACGATTCTCGCCTCCGGCGGAACGGCAACGATCCATGCGATGGCGGTGGAGTCGGATGGCGACGTGATCGTGGTGGGGGACTTCACAACCGTCGGCGGGGTGGCACGGGGCCGGATCGCCAGGATCAAGGCGAACGGCAGCTTGGATTCGTCTTTTGCGAGCGCGGCAGGGGCCGACGGCCCGATTTACTGCGCGGCGGTCCAGCAAAACGGCGGAATCCTGATCGGTGGCGACTTTCAGAACTACAATGGAACCCCGAGAAGCAGGATTGCCCGGCTGACACCAAGCGGCGCGTTGGACAGCACCTTCAATCCGGGCAGCGGTGCGGATGGCCCGGTGTACGCCATCGCGGAGGCTTCCAATGAGATTTGGGCTGGCGGTGATTTCACCCATTACAACGGCATTGGATTGAATCGCATTGTCCAGCTTTCCGGCAACGGGATGCCAAAGCCCATTCAATATCTCCCGGGAGGCTGCGACGGGCCGGTGCGCGTCCTGCTTGTGGATTCGTCCTACTTCGGCTCAATCTATATCGGAGGTGAATTCCTGAATATCGGCGGCAAGTCACGTCCCTACCTGGCGAGAGCAAGCTATTATGGCGCTCTTGAGGCTCCTCTGACCGAGGGTGTGGGGCCGGACGGCCCGGTGCTGTGCATGGCGATGGAATCTTCCGATCCTTATTCATATGGCAATCAGGCATTGTTCATCGGAGGGAGCTTCACCGCGGTCGATGGCCAGCCGCGAGGGGGTGTGGCCAGGATCAAGATGGATTCCTTTTCCGGTGGAGACCTCGATTCCTTCTTTTCGCTGTGGGTTGGAGGAGTCGTTCGCGGACTCGTCCCGCAGCGTTCCTCGCCGTACGACCCTGCGACGGGGCTCGTGATCACCGGCGATTTCGACGCTGTGAACGGGCATCCGAAAAACCACGTGGCCCGCGTTTCGCTGACCGCGGTGGAGGACGCGTCGCGCGGTTCCTACAACAGCGGTGTCCTCGCCCAAGTGGATACAACTTATGCGGCGGGCGGCGGGATGGATGCTCCGTCATTCGCCGCGGGGAATGGACCGGACGGGCTGATTTACATCGCAGGAAGTTTCCAAAACACCAGCGGCTCGCCCCGCACGGCCCTGGCGCGACTTTACGGTGAATACGGTGGGTCTTTGCCTGGAATTCCGGGCGATCCCTCCGCGCTCGCGTTGTCCGCCGACGCGATCGTCATCCATTGGTCCCCGGCATCGAACGCCGCGATCCATCGCATCGAGCGGAGTCCCAATGGGATCGATTCGTGGACAAACCGGGGCAGCGCGACGGCATCGTTCACCGACCAGGGACTCGACCCGGGAGTTGAGTATTTCTACCGCGTGACCGGCTCCAACCCGAACGGCCTTGGCACGCCGTCCGCCGTGGTTTCGGCGACGACCTATCCCGTGGACTGGGCGGGGCCTGGCTCGCCGGACCCGGCAACATCCGCCTTGAACGTCAACAGCACGGTGTATGCCACGGCTTTGCAGCCGGATGGCAAAATCCTCATCGCAGGGAGTTTCACCAGCGTTGGCGGAGTGACGAGGAACCGGATCGCCCGGCTGAATCCGGATTGGACCGTGGATGTCGGCTTCGATGCCGGCGACGGGCCAAGCAGCACGGTGTATGCGATCGACATCACCCCGGATGGCAAAGTTATCATTGGCGGCACATTTACGAGTGTGGGCGGAGTGCCCCGGAACCGAGTGGCCCGATTGAATCCGGACGGTTCCCTGGATCCGACCTTCGATCCCGGGCCGGGTGCCAATTCGTCGGTTTACTGTGTCGCCGCGCAGGCCGATGGCGGGGTATTGATCGGGGGGGGCTTTTCCCAAGTGTCCGGTTACAATCAAGACTACCTGGCCCGATTGCTGCCGGACGGCAGCCTCGATCTCGCTTTCCGTGCCTCGCCGAACAGCTTCGTTTATTGCATGGAGGTTCTGCCGGACGGCCGGATTCTGATCGGCGGTTCGTTTTCCCAAGTCACCGGCGTCGCGCTTCGCGGGGTGGCACGCCTGCTCCCTGACGGCACGATCGATCCGACGTTCACCCCCGGCAGCGGTGGATCCACGGTTTACACCATGGACCGGACGCCGGACGGACGGATTGTCATCGGTGGCACTTTCACGAGCTTTTCCGGACAGACACGCCGGCGTGTTGCGCGGTTGCTGGAGGACGGCACGCTGGATCCGGGTTTCGATCCGGGCACGGGACCGAATTCCACGGTCGAGGCCGTCGCGGTCGATGAAAACGGCCGGGTGATCATTGGCGGGAGTTTCACCACAGTCGCCAGTGAGAACTGCTTTCGTTTGGCCCGCTTGGAGAGTGATGGCTCGCTCGACGGCACTTTTCGGACCGGAGCGGGATATGGCAGCACGGTCGAAACGGTAATGTTGGACGAAGACGGCAAGGTCGTCGTGGGTGGTTCGTTCAGCAGTTCGCAGGGAGGAGCCGAGGGGCGGATCGTGCGGCTTCTGGGCGGGAGCCTCGAACCGCTGGTGGTTCTGACTGGCGATCCATTGCCGGCGGCGACACTGTCGTCCTATTATTCCTTTCCACTAATGGCGGCCGGAGGGGCTCCGCCTTACGAATGGTCGGTGGTTACCGGCGTGCTGCCCGATGGTCTGGGACTTGGCAGCGGCGGCACGCTTGCGGGCAATCCCTCCGCGGCAGGCTTGGAAACGGTGACGCTGCGGGTGACGGATTGGCTCGGCACGATGGTGGATCAGGAGTTTCACATCACTGTGATGGCCGGCCAGCCGCTTGATTACGCCGCGTGGGTGGCCTTGAATTTCACCGTGGAAGAAGCGGCCGACCCCACGGTGTCGGGAGCCGCTATCGATTGGGATGGCGACGGATTGAGCAACCTGATGGAGAGCGCGTTCGGCGGGAATCCGAAGGTCCCCGATGCCGCGGCACATCGACCGACGATCTCGGTGGTCGATGGTCACTGCGTGTTTTCGTTTTTCTGCGATGCGAACCGGACCGACATTGATTACACAGTTGAGACTGCAACCGATCCAAGCGCAATGCCGTGGGCCGAAATCGCCGTGAGTCTGGCGGGCGGCATCCTGAGTTCCACGGCAGACGAATGTGTCGTCAGCGATCCCGGCGGCGGATTGCGACTCGTGACGCTGACCCGATCGCTGCCGATATCGGCCGAACCGGCAAGATTCTTCAGGATTCGGATTGTGCGGAACGAATAAACGCTGATTTCCAAGATCCGTATTTCAAACCACAGATTTCACAGGTTGCTGAGATTTTGAATAGGTTATGAATAAAGCGGTTGTCATGCCGGGGTAGTCGAACCTGGTGCGCTCTTCGAGGCGAGTTCGCAAATCAGTCCAGCCCCGGCATCTTCAGCCCCTCGATGAAGAAATCCATCTGTCCGACCGGCTCCTGCGTTTGCTTGTCGTATTCGACATTGGCATAGGCCGCGAGGATGTTGGTGCCCGGTTTCAGATGTCGGAATTGACCGCGACCCAGCGGGATCGTCCGGTAGTGCGGCTGATCCTTCCACCAGCCATAGGTGTCGATCGGATGACCGTTGAGATAAACTCGGAATCCCTGCCGGGCGAGGATGGCGAGGCGGTAGGCGTCGCAATCCACCTCATCGATTTCGAAACTTGTCCTCATCACGAGAAACTCGCCCTTGCCCCAGGCGGATTGGTTTTCGAACGATACGCCGCCGCGCTTGAACTCGCCAATGCCGATGGGCGCGCGGCCCTGCTCCCAGCCGCTGTCATCGTAAGCGACCTCATGCCAACCCTTTAATTCGTCGGGCAGGCTGATGTCGCGGAAACGTTTCTTTTCCCGCATTGGCAGCCGGTCCTCCTCGGACTGCGGATCGAATGAGGTGAAGCGCCAGACGCGTTCCGCGGGTTTCACTTTCCCCAAAGGCTGCCAGCCGGCATCGGGTTCGCGGAGTTGAATCAGGTCGATGAGTGTGTCGAGCAGTTCGGGCTGCCGTTCCTTCGCTGACTTCAGGCGCTTGGCCACTTCCGGGCGGTAGTCGCGGTAGAGGATATCGGTCAATTCGGCTTTGGCGGCGGGTGTCTGTTTTGACAATGCGGTGTATAAACCGAACGGCGTGTTCTCGCGGTTCGCGTTTGGCGTGGCCAGAAGCCGGATGAGATCGCCATCGCCCAACAGATCGAAGCGCTCGCGGATCACCCCGGCGAGCGCCACGGCGGTGGACGGATCCAGTTGCAAGCAGGCCGCCGCGGCTTCGGCTACATTGTAGGCGCCCTCGGCCGACCTAGGCCCCGCCACGATCTCGCTCTCCGCGACCGAGCGTTTCAGACCTGCGACGATCAACTTGCCGGCCGGGCTAGTTTCCTTTTTCGCCCTGAGCACCCGTTCGAGGTGATCCATCATCCGCGACCGCGGTTGGGTGTGATATTCGGCGGTAGTCATCTCCAGCAGCTTCGGAAGGATTTCCAGATAAAGGGAATCGTCCTTCTCCAGCCCCGAAAGCGCCATGAAGGAGGACTCGCGCAGCCACCAGTCTTCGTGCTTCGTCCAAGGCATGATGAGCGCCTTGCTGGACTCGATGTCCTTCGCCGGAGCGAATTTCAATGCCATCAAGGCGCCATCGACGACCCACCACGATTCCTCCGGATCGACAAGCATCTTGCGGATGGCCGCGAGCATACCGGGCGTGAAATCATCGGCTCGGATCGGGTTTTTGCCGTGAGCAAACCAGTAATTGTAATCGGTCATGCCATCGAGCGCCGCGCGGCGCAGGCGTGGATCGAAATCACTCAGTAGTTTTTCCAATTCATCGAGCGCGCCGATGCTCCGCAGCGCCTTGGCGGCCTGGGCGCGGATCATGAAGTTCCGGTGGCGGACATTCTTCAGCATGACCTCGCGCGGCAGGCTCTTGAGATCTTTTGCCGGCTGATGGTAGGCACCGCCGAGCGCGAAAAATGGAATGTGTGCGGGATCTTCCCCGCCATATTCGAAATATCCCGGATGGTGATAGATCGACAGGAATGCCTGATCGGCTGGCGTGCCCCACAGCGATTCGGGCAGAGTGAAATCCTTCGCATGTTTCGAGCGCGGCGCGCCGGTGATTCGCAGCGTCTTCAGTGGGGCGGTGTAGGAAAGCGCGATGCCGGGACCGGAAGAACCAATCACCCCGTTTTGCCATCCCAAGGTCGCGATGCCGACGCTGCCGCCATATTCGCGGCTCAGGTCGTGCCACCAGGCCAGCCGGTCCATCGACGAACGATAAAGCTCCGGTTTTTCGTCTTTAAGATAGGACGTGATGATGGACCGCCAGATACCATCGCCGCGGCCGTCGTCGCCGTGGCCGCTCACCAGCAGCGGATAGCTGTCGATCATCGACATCGCCAGATAGCGGCGCGCGTTCTTGTAAATCGTGACATCGCCCTTCGCTCCGGTGGCGATTTGCATGGCGGCGGCGATCATGCCGTCCTTGCCGTTCGATCCGAGTCCGCCCTCTCCGCGATGATCGCCATAGGGCACCGTGCCGCGGCCGGCGAAACGATAAAAGAACCGCAGCGCGCCGAGCAGCGTTTTGTCATCGACATTCACGCCGCATTCCTTGCCCAGCAGCAAAGTCGTGAGCACCTGCGCGCCGGCCGGGTTCATCAATCCGCTGGCGACATATCCGGGATTGATGTCATTGCTCCAATGCGTCCAGCCGCGGCCGAATTTCTGCCGCCGTTGCGCGTCGTCGCAGTAATACTGCAGGATCGGCAGCACCGAGGCATCGCCGGTGCGCAGGTAATACTCGCCACAGGCGATGCCGTTGTAGCCGTTGTTCCAAGTATGGTCGCCGATTCTCTCCACCTCCTTCGGAAACGCTTCGAAATAAGCCTTCACACGCGGCAGATAGGTATCATCACCGGTCGAAAGCAGGAACAAACAGGCCAGCGCGCCCGGAATCCCGCCCTCATTGAATTTCTTCGGGTCGGCATAGTAATCCGCGGTCTGTTTGATGATCTTTTTTGATTTATCGCAATTAAGCGGCCAGGTCTTGCTGTAGCTTCCAAGCACGGGAATGTTGACGGTTTCCTTGCGCGACTTACCGCCGTCCGCCGGAATGACATCGAAGACCATCCTGCCATCGGTGGCCTCGGCCTTGGTCAGGGCTTCGCCGAAAAAGACGAATGGATTGCGGCCGCGGTGCGCGGCACCGTTGACTCCGGTGATGGTTTCTCCCTTGCGGAACTTTCCGTCGGCGGGCGACCCCGGCATCGTGCCCTCTACCTTCACGGTCACATCCCTGTAGATTCGAACCTTTACTCCGGTGGTGCCGATGTAGCCGAAAGGCTCCTCGCGGCCGGGGTCTGGGCGGCCAAAGTAAATCTTCTCCTCAGTGTAATGCGTCTCGGCAAAAACGTCGTTCGCCGGGCAACTGAGAAACAGGGCACACAGCGCGAACTTCCGAGCCGTCATGGATATCTTGGATAGAGTGGTTTTCATCGTCTTTGTTTCAGTAGGTATTCATTGACGCGAATCCAGCATCCTGAGATTCGCCTCGGCAAAGGCCTTGCCGATCCGCGCGAAGGTTTTCGCGCAGCCGAGATAGTGGTAACCGGCGTTGGAGGCACCGCGTTCCCACACCGCGACCTCGGCGGGACTGATGAGCTCCGCCTCGAACTTTACCAGATACTCCCGCTTCTGTTCCTCGGTCATGGTCCCGTCCGCATTCGCGTGGTCCTTGTGTTTCGAGTCGAGAAAGTGGCGCATCTGGCGCACCTTGTCGCGCTTCTGATCGATGGCCCCGAGTTCATCCGCCCAGAACGGCGCGGTCATCACGGCGGCGACGTTGCCCTTGAACTCCGGCATTTCCGCGGGGGCCGCCATCGCCCGGCGGAACGCGGTCATTTCCGGTGACTGGTCGCCGAGACCGCCCACCCCCATCACGCCAATCACGAAGGGAAGCCCCGGTGCGTTGAGGTCCTTGCGCACGTCGCGGATGAAGTGGGCGAGCAGTTCGGTGTAGAGGTCGTAGCGGTCCGGCTGGTTGTGCCTGGGATACACATGGCCATCGACCATGTCATTGAATCCTTGGAACCAGACGAAGCCGGCGAGTTCGTGGCCATCGGCGGGGTTGTAATCCGGAACAACCTGCTTGGGGTCGGCCAGCACCTTTTTCACGTGCTCCATCATCAGCCGGTAATAATGGCCGGTCGCCTTTACCTTTTCAGCCTTCCATTGCTCCAAATCCTTCGGAATGCCATGTCCTTCCTGTTTCGGATAGTTTTCCAACTGGAACGAACTCAGTTCATACGGCCCCGCGCTTGGCGACCGGAAATCGGTGTGCAGGCTCTTGCCGCCCCACGCCGCCTTGATGAGCAGCACCGGCCCGTCGAGTGCCTCCTCCATCGCGAGGCCGAACGTGAACTCCGGACCGATCTTGTCACCGGGTTTGGTCGGATCCAGTCCCCACATCGAGCCGTAACCCGCGGTCAGCTTGCCGTGGTGATGGAAATTGTTCTCGTTGGCTCCGGTCAGGTAGGAAATCCACACATCGTCGCAGACTTTCGGCTTTCCGTCCTCGCCGCGCATGGCCTTGAGCAGCGGTGCGGTTGCCGGGTCGTCGCCGATGTAATCGAAGGTCGATATATTCGCCGGACCTTCCATGTTCGATTGCCCGGCGAGGATGAAGACCTTGAGCGGTTTGGCGACCGAGTGGGTGGCCGTCAGCATCAGGGCAAGGAGAAGTGTGGTGGATTTCATTGGTTGGAATGGTCTTGGGGAATCAATTGAATGTGCATGGGGGTTACGGAATCAAGCGCCAGCCAGATCACAAGATCGCGGCCATCGAGTCGCTCGACGCGGCCGATACGGCAGTCCGGTCCGGGTTGAATCCGGCGGCCGTCGATCTCCACCGCCACTCCTTCCCCGCCCCATCCCGCAATTACGATCGCGGGATTGATCACGGGTGATTCACGGTTCGCCGCCAATGTGAAGGCCATTTCACCATCACCGGAGCGGCGGCTGAAAAGGTAGGCGCGCTGGCCACGATCATAGCCGGCAGTGACCAGACCGTCCGTGACATCCTGCAACGCCGCCGCATGCGCCCAACTGCGGCCGATCCGCACCAGATCCGGCATCTCATTTCCGGTCATGCCATATAATCCGTACCAAGATTCGCGCTCGCCGTCGTCGTGAATCGGCGGGTCGGAAATCGGAAAGCCGTTGAAATGTGTCGGCCGGTCCGCCGCCTGGCTCGTCCGCCCGTCGCAGATCGCCTGGCCGACGGGCCAGTGGTTGCAGGCACCCGGGCGATGGAGCGCTCCGATGTCGCGGTCGGATAGATATTTCATACGGTTGCCCGGCTCGAAGCAAATGAAGGGTTTCTGCTCCGATTTGAAGTTGTAGCGTTGGATCGTCAGTGCATCGGGCAGGTCGTCACGCTCTTTCGGCGGGTTTTCGCGGTAACGCAGGACAGCGGTTTGCCCGGCATAGTTGGCAACCGTCGCCCATGCCGGCTCGACCACTTCGTGCGGATACTGGCCAGGGTGGGTGAGCGGCAGCGACTCCTGGAACTGCCGCGGTCCTCCGAGCGTGCCGGATTTCCACGAGACGTTGCGAATGCCGACGACGTCCGGATAGATGTAATAATACTCGTCCACCCAGCATGCCCGCGTCGTCTTCGGATCCTCGCGCCACAATTCATCATGGGCGCTCACCGGAGCATAGCGCCAGTGGACCACCACCCGCGCCTCGTGGCTTTCGATGACGCGCACGTGCGAGTAGCGACATCTTCGGTCCTGCATGTGTTCAAAGCACCCTTGCTCATCGTTCCAAGCCTCGACGCTCTGGTCGGCCATCCACAAGTCGTTGCCGGAAACCCAGGCCGGAGAATAACGCGTGCCACGCCAGAAAACCACCCGCGCCGGCGATTGATCGAAACGCACGACCACGTCGGGATCGCCCCCCACCGGCCACAGCGCATCCCATTCGGGATAATATTGGAGATGAGTGTAATACGCCCCGAATCGCCCCGCTCCGGGCGGGCCGGACGGCAGCCGGCGGGGCGGCAACTCGGGGTCGGCCGTCGTCCCGACATCCGCAAAAGCCATCTTCACCTGCCGGGCATCCAGTGGCCGGTCGTATATCTTGACCTCATCGATGATCCCATCGAGGGAGAACCAACTCTCCAACGTCCCGTAATCGCGATGGAGATGCGACGGTTTGGCCGGCCCGTGACCTGTGCCGATCACCAGCGCGACCTTTTCCGCAAACACCGGATCGCCCGTCGCTTTCAATGAACCGACCTGTGCGCCATCGGCGAACAGCGCAATTCCGGTGGCCGGATCGAACGAGGCCGCGAGGTGTGTCCAGCGCCTGAGATCGACCACAAAGTCCTCCGATTCACAGCTTGCCCAATCGTCACCGACGCGGAGCTGCATGCGCAACTGTCCGCGCGGACCGATTTCCACCCGGAAGCCGGCCTCCTCATTTGCGGATTGGCTGACCAGCGGGCACCAGTTCCACGGGTAGGCGCCGAGCGCCACCCAGCCCTCGACCGCGAAGCCGGCGGACCATTTCGGGCAACGCCCGGCGGACCGCGCGATCTCTGTGGTGTAGCCGTCGAAACGGATCGCCCCACCCCGCACCCCGGCCACCGGGGTGAAGCGGCCGCCAATGCGATCTACAGCCGCTGTCGCGGCGTCACGGACCGTGCCTTCGGGACTGGCATCCATGGGCCACCAGGCGACCGGACGAGGTTCCTCTGCCACGGCAAGCAGACCGGCCAGCGGCAATGCCGCCATGAATAGTGCGATATTTCTCATGTTCAACATATCTCGAAGGTGGATTCATCACATGCAATGAACGGATCAATCGACCGCCCATTCCTGAATGCCGCAGGGCGCGTCGGCCAGATCGATTTCGAGCCGCAGGGCTTTTGTGGTCACGGGTTGAAAGCGGACTTCGTTCGCTTGATCGGGCTTGATCGGATAGTGGCCGTCGATTTCGACAGCCCGCCATTCGTCGCCGTCCTGATAAAGCAGCCGCCACGATTTCGGGAGTTTGAGCAAATCGCCACGGATGCGTTCTCCCCAATAGACTTTCTGCGGCTCGTCGATGGCCCAGTAAACGGAGGCCCGGCTGAGTTCCTGTGGTTCGTCCCATGCGTATTGAATCCAGCCGCCGGGCTGGTCGGACAGGATGAAGCGCGGCATGGCGCGGAAACGCGACTCAGGGCCTGAACGGCGGTCGTTGAGCGCAGCGTGCGCGCCGGCCGGTCGCTTCGCCGACGAGGAAACCGCGGCGTCCGCAGCAGCCGTGGGAGCGGGCAATGGCGTGGCGGTGGCGGTACTGCGCGGCAGCCACACGTCCATCCAGCCATCGCCGCGGTTCGCCCATGTGTGATAGGGCACGGCGGTGAGACGATGCGGGCGGCTCGCCGCGGGTGCGCCCCATGCGGGTTCGTATGCGATGCGGGCCTCGGCGATGACCGCCACCACGCCGCCTAACAGCTCGTCGCGATGTTCGGTTTTCAGAACCGCATCGTCCGGCAGCACGATGGCGTCAGTGCGCTGACCGTCGTTGTCGATGGACTCGATGCAATAGACCAGCGGCCCGCGCTGCAGGGCGACGCGGCCGCGGTTGGCCGCCACCTTGTCGTTGGCCAGCACACGCCGCACCGGCATCGGCAAGTCCAGTTCGATGACATCGCCGGCTTTCCATGCCCGTTCGATGCGGGCATATCCGTTTTGCATCACACCGTCTGAAGTGAGTTCGATTGTCTCCCCGGCGACTGTTAGGGAAGGAGTTTCCGCGATGGCTTTGTCGAATCGATAGAGATCGCTTGGCACCGGCATCTCCCGCGCCCATCCGGGAATGCGGAGCGCGAGGGTGACGGGTTTTACGGGGGCTTTGGCTACTGTGATGCGGACCCGTCCGTCGCGCGGGTATTCGGTTTCCATCTGCAGCACCAGCTCGCCGGCATCCGGCTCGAGCGTGGCGGTGCCGTTGACGAATAGATTCACGAACACGGCATCGGCGGAAGTGGCGTAGGCCAATGCGCCGACCTGCGGAATGACGCGCACCAGATTAGACTGGCAGCACGCGGGAGTGATGCTCTCGCTGCGGCGCTTGCCGCCGCGGCTGGCAAGCGGATTGGTATAGAAAAACCGGTCGCCGTTCAGCGAGATGCCGGAAAGCACGCCGTTGTAGAGCCCGCGTTCGAGCACGTCCGCATAGCCGGCATCGGCGTGGATCAGGCCCATGCGGTGGCTCCACAGCACGGTGGAAATGGTGCTGCATGTTTCGCAATAGGCCGTGTCGTTGGGCAGATAATACGGATCGCCATAACCTTCGTCATAATACTGCGCGCTGGCGGAACTTCCGGTGAGATACAACTTCCGCCAAACCACATCCCGCCACAAGCGGTCGAGCGCCTTCCGATATGCCGGGTCGTTCTGCTCGCGGACGATGTCCGCCATCGCGGCATAGGTGTATCCGGCGCGCACGGCATGGCCCACAGCCTCCTCCGCTTCGACCAATGGCACGCGATCCTGCATATAATCCGCAGCGCGGGGCTTCTCGCCGCGCACGCGTTCGGTGCCGCCGTGGATGTGGCCGCGTTGGTCGAGGAAAAACCTCGATAGATCGAGATAGCGGGAATCGCCGGTCGCATTGTGCAGACGCACGAGGGCGAGCTCGATCCCCTGATGGCCCGGCACGGCGTGCAGTTTCCCGGGGCCGAAGCTGCGGTCGATCAGATCGGCGTAACGCAGCGATGCATTGAACAGTTTGCGGTCGCCGGTGGCATCACGCAGCGCCACGCCCGCCTCGAACAAATGCCCGGCGCTGTAGAGCACGTGCGATTTGTGCAGGTCCTTCCACGGATCGTCCGGGTGATCGATGGTTACGCGCGGACAAAGCAGGCCGTCGTCCTGTTGCGCGGCGACGATGCGTTTCACGAAGCCATCGACCGTCGCCGGATCCACCATGTCCGGGCGCTGTTGCAGGGTGTAGGCGGCACCCTCGATGATCTTGAAGACGTCCGAATCCCCCACCCCGATGTCGCGCACGGTGGAATCGGGCGCGGCACCGGAAACGCGGTCGAAGATTTCCATGCGCCTGGATTTTTCGATGAAATCCAGATTGTGCGGCAGCGTGGCGGTGGCGTTGAGCGTGACCCGCGGTCCCCAGAAGCCGCCCGTCATACTGACCTTGCCGACCGGCGTGGGTCGCAAAGGGCCGGCGTCACAGGAAGATTCCGCAGCCAGCGCGGCGACACCGGGAAGCAGAATCACGGCAAACCCCAGCAAGCGGCGGTGGATGGGGCAAATGGAATTTCCCATGACAGCTCACGCAATACGGCGACCGCATGCCCGTGCTGTCACGTGTCTGGAAACCCGGAAGTGTCGGAGTCAGCCGCTCAGATCTCGTGAACCGGCAAATGGGCCACCTCCTCGCGGACCTTTTCCGCCAACAAGGTGGAAAGATACCGCTCGGTGGACGAGCAGCCGACGGTGACGATGCGCTTGCCTTTGAACTCGGGTCGTTTCGCGACCTGGATGGCGGCCCAGACGTTGGCGCCAGTGGAAATCCCCGCAGGCAGGCCTTCCTGCTGGGCGAGTTCCTGCGCCATGGCGAAGGCGTCCTCGTTGGTGACTTGAATCACCTCGTCCACCACCTCGACGTTGAGGTTTTTCGGAATGAATCCGGCACCGATGCCCTGGATCATGTGCGGTCCCGGCTGGCCGCCGGAAATCACCGGGCTGGCGGTCGGTTCCACCGCGAAGGTTTTCATTTCGCGGCGCGATTTGATCACCTCGGAAACGCCGGTGAGCGTGCCGCCGGTGCCGACGCCGGCAACGAAGGCGTCGATTTCGCCCTCGGTGTCGCGCCAGATTTCCTCGGCGGTCGTCTCGCGGTGCACCTGCGGGTTGGCCGGATTCTCGAACTGCCCGGGGCCGAACGCGCCTGGAGTTTCATCGAGCAGTTTTTTCGCCATCGCGATCGCGCCGCCCATGCCGCGGGCGCGCGGGGTCAGCACGATTTCCGCGCCGAGCAGGCGCAGCAGCACGCGGCGCTCGATCGACATGCTCTCGGGCATGGTCAGAACGCAGCGGTAGCCCTTGGCGCGGGCCACGAAGGCGAGCGCGATGCCGGTGTTGCCGGAGGTCGGCTCGATGATCAAGCCGCCGGGCTTGAGCGAGCCGTCCTTTTCCGCCGCCTCGATCATCGCCTTGCCAATGCGGTCCTTCACGCTGAAGAGCGGGTTGAAAAACTCCGCCTTCACGCAGATTTCGGCATGCAGGCCGACGGTCACGTGATTGAGGCGGATCAGCGGGGTGTTGCCGACGGTGGCAACCATGTTCGGGGCGATGGGCATGGTGTGATGGGGTTGTGGATCGGATGGAGATTCAAAACCCTCAGCGCGGCGCGTCAAGGTCCGGCACTCCCGATATCCGGATTTTTTGGGATTGAATCGCCCGCCCGCACCGGTAGAAAGCCCGCATCCTTCCAGCCGCTGTAGCTCAGGGGTAGAGCAGCTCATTCGTAATGAGCAGGTCGTCGGTTCGAATCCGACCAGCGGCTCCATTCATATTCGCTAGGTTATGAATAATGGCCGTCAGGGCAAATCATGGCAGCGTGCTTTTTTGTTCATTCCCCCCCCTCATTTTCAGCAACGCGAGGTCGCGTAGGCGGATGGGCTGACAGGTCAAACCTTTTGAGGTGGGAATCACACATTTTCCCACTTGAGCTTTTTCCCGCCGGTGGCAGTATTCCCGCATGGAAAAGGCACTCACCATCCGCCCGGACGCCAAAGGGCGCATCACCTTGGGCAAGTTGGCGCGTGGAGTCAGCAGTTTTCATGCAACGACCGACTCGAAAGGCCGGATCATTCTTGAACCCTTCACGGAGATTCCCGCCCGCGAGAAGTGGCTCTTCGACAACAAGCCCGCGCTGGCCGCCGTCAAGGAGGGTCTCGGCCAAGCCGCCCAAGGCCGCGTGAATCCGCGCGGCAGCTTCTCCAGGTTCGCCAACGCCGAAATCGACTGACCCGTGACCTTCGAACTGCTGTTCACGGATCAGGCGGGTGCCGACCTCGACTCGCTTGAAGCCGATGCCGGTCTGGCGAAACGGCTCAAGGCCGTGAGGAAGGCGCTGGGTTTGTTGGAAACGAATCCTCGCCATCCGGAGCTGAACACCCACAAATTCAGCTCACTCAAAGGACCTCACGGGGAAGAGGTTTTCGAGGCCTATGCCGAAAACAAGACACCTGCCGCGTGGCGGATTTTCTGGTATTACGGGCCTGAGAAGAAGCAGATCACGATCCTCGCCATCACCCCGCATCCCTGATCTGAAATCCACAATCTTCGATCTCTTGAAGCCAAATGTGGATCGTCAATACTACTGCGGAACGCACTTCCTTCGTTCTACAGGTCCACACCATCTCTACACCCTCCCCTGCGGCAGGATCGCCCGGAATTCGCTCGGGCTTTTGCCGGTGATCTCGCGGAATCGGCGCGAAAAGTAAAACTCGTCGCAGAATCCGAGATGGTCGGCGATCTGTTTGTCGAGCAGGGTGGTCGTCTGCATCAGTTCGCAGGCGCGGTCGATGATGCGGGCCGAGCGGTAGCGGGCCGGCGACTCGCCGACCAGATGCTTGAACCGCTGGCGGAATGCGTGGGTCGGCATCGCGAAACGGGCCGCCACCTCGGCGATCGACAGGCCGCCGCGCGGATCGCTTTCCAGCATGGCGCGCGCCCTCAGCGCCCATTCGAGGTCGTCCTGCCCTCCGGTCCGCCCCGTTCCCTGCCACAGCAGCTCGGCCAGGACGGATTGCAGGCGACAGACTTCGATCCATGCCGGATCGGTGCCCGGCCGCCCGGATGGCCCGAGAATCGACTCCAGTTTCCGCGCCCAATGTTCGGCGTTCCGGATTTGCATCACCGGCATCGCACGATCCAACAGGCCGGATGACTCCCACAAGCCGAACACCGGGCCGTCGAAAACCAGATAGAACTCGGTCCAAAGCGTGTCGGGCAGCGGGCGGTAGAAATGCCGCAGTCCGGGAAACCCGAGCACCAGGCATCCCTCCGCGATCTGCTGCGCGAGGCCATGGCCGTCCTCATAGTTTCCCCCGCCCCTGACCACGAGCGCGAGCGAGTAGTGTCCCGGATCGCGCCATTCCTGCATCCCCGCATGAGTGAGCCAGCCGGCGGCGAGAATCCGACCCAGACGTTGCGGCGTCGCATGGTGAAATCTCAGCCCATGCGGCCGCGAATCCGCCATTTCTTCGCGATTGACGGCAGGGGTCGGATACGATGCGGCGGGTTGCATTATCCACAAGTCAGATGTTCCGGAGGATGCAAACAGTGGAAATTCAGTGGATAAAGCACGAATTTCCGACATGATTTCCACAAACGCCCAGCCGGGATAGGTTTCGAAATCCACAAGCATCAGCCAGCAATGATCCATGGATTTCCAGCCACCGGCAGTGCAGGCTGTCGCAAGAAACTCACGCCCATGCCCTCACTCTGGACCGAAGATTCCGAATTGTTCGCCCTTTGCCGCAACGAGTTGTTCACCGCCGTGGTCGGCGACGTGATGGACAAACTCGGGCTCTTGAAACAATTCCTGCCGGCGAAAATTCAGCCGCTGCGCGAGGACATGGTCACTGTGGGCCGGGCGATGACCGTGCTTGAGGCGGATGTCTTCGCCGAAGCCTCGCCGGGCAGCGCCAACCCGCTCCTTTCAAAGCCATTCGGACTGATGCTCGAAGCGCTCGACGACCTGAAGCCGGATGAAATCTACATCTGCACCGGCTCCTCGCCGTCCTACGCTCTGTGGGGCGAGCTGATGAGCACGCGCGCGATGAAACTCGGGGCCGCCGGCGCGGTGGTGGATGGCTACTCGCGCGACACCACTGGCATCCTGAGCCTGAATTTCCCCACCTTCTCCTACGGCCGCTACGCGCAGGACCAGGGACCTCGCGGCAAGGTGATCGATTTCCGCGTGCCGCTCGAAATCGGCGGCGTGCGCGTCAATCCGGGCGACATCGTCTTCGGCGACATCGACGGCGTCTGCATCGTCCCGCGCGAAGCGGAGGAGGAAGTCATCGCCAAGGCGCTGGAAAAAGCCCGCGGCGAGAAGCTTGTTAGAAAAGCCATCGAAGACGGCATGAGCGCCCGCGAGGCATTCGACCGTTTCGGCATCATGTAACTCACACCATGAAAATCACCGAGGTCAAAGTCTGGCTCGTCGAGGGCGTCAAATACAACTGGACGATGATGAAGGTCATCACCGACACCGGCCACACCGGCGTCGGTGAGGCGACCAACTGGCCCGGCTCGCCGATCATCGAGGCGGCGGCGAAACACGTCGGCGAACGCGTGATCGGCCTCGATCCGCTGCGCACGGATTTCATCTGGACCAAGCTCTACCGCGACCTCAACTGGATCGGGCCGTTCGGTGCGTCGATGTGCGCGATCAGCGGGCTCGACATGGCCCTGCTCGATCTAAAGGCGAAGGTGCTCGGCGTGCCGATGTATCAACTTCTCGGCGGCGCGTTCCGCACTTCAATCCCGCTATATGCCAACTACTGGTTCACCGGCGGCGGCCACACGGCGGAGGACTACGCCGCGCAGGCGCGCAAGGTGAGGGAGGCGGGCTTCGGGGGACTGAAGTTCGATCCCTTCGCCCACACCAATTATCTCTACGGCACCGATCTCAACACCAATCTCGCGCTGACTACGGAAATGCAGGACCGTGCGGTGGAAGTCACCAAGGCGGTGCGCGATGCCATCGGTCCGGAGATGGACATGATGATCGAAACGCATGCCATGATGAACGGCCAAATGGCGGTGAAAATGGCGGAGCGGCTCGCGCCGTTCGGCATGACCTGGTATGAAGAACCCGCCGGCCCGGAAAGCGCCAACACCCTGCGCGCCCTGCGCGAACGCCTGCCCGGCAATGTTTCCATCTGCGTCGGAGAGAGACATTACACGCGCCACAACTTCCGTCCGGTGTTTGAACAACACATCTGCGACATCGTCATGCCCGACATCACGCGCTGCGGCGGACCGTCGGAAATGAAGCGCATCGCCACCATGGCCGAGGCCTACAACGTGCTCGTCGCCCCGCACAATCCGAACGGCCCGCTCTCCACGCTCGCCAGCGCCCATGTCTGCGCCAGCATCCCGAATTTCTTCCGCTGCGAATACATGTTCAACGATGTGCCCTGGCGCGACGCGGTGCTCACCCACCCCATCGACGTCCGCGACGGACATCTCCATCTAACAGACCGTCCCGGACTCGGCGTGGACCTCGTCGAGGAGGAACTGGAAAAACACCCCGGCATCCGCGGACTGCACGAACGGGAAAACTTCTACGTCTGACCGCCATGACCTCGAAAGAACGCGTCCAAACCACTCTCGCCCACCAACAACCCGACCGCGTGCCGCTCGAAATGAGTTTCACGCCGGAATTCGCCCAACGGCTCCGTGCGCACCTCTTCGGCGCGACGGGCGAGCGCCACAATCCGCATGGCGGCGGCAACGATTACGCGCTCGAACTCGAACTCGGTCTCGACGTGCTGCTCACCTCGGTCGGCTGGGCGAATTCCTACTACGCCGGTGACCTCTACAACCCGGGAGCCGACCACTACACCGACGAATGGGGCGTCGGCTGGAAAAACGTTGCCTATCAGACGCGCTTCGGGCCCGGCTTCTACACCGAGTTCCACAGTCCGCCGCTCGCGGATGAAAATGCCATCGATTCCTATCAGCCGCCCGATCCGAACCGACCGGAGCTTTACACCGCCGTCGAGCGCACGGTGCGCGAGTTCGGCCGCGATTACTGGATCGTTGGAAGCTGCCAGACGACGATCTGGGAAACGGCGGTGGCCCTGCGCGGCTTCGAGACCCTGCTGATGGACCTCATCGAGGACCCGGAGCTGGTCGGGCGCATTCTCGACATTCCGCAACGCTATCACACCGCCGTCTGCCGCAGGCTCGTCGAACTCGGCGTGGACATGGTCTGGCTGGGCGACGACATCGGCGCGCAACACTCGATGATCATGTCGCCGGAGCAATGGCGCACGCTGCTCAAGCCGCGATTCGCGGAACTGATCGCCGAACTCAAAGCTATCAACCCGGCCGTCAAGATCGCCTATCACACCGACGGCTATGTCGAACCGGTGATTCCCGAATTGATCGAGATCGGCATCGATGTCCTGCATCCCGTGCAGCCCGCCTGCATGGACCCTGCAAAGCTGAAGCAACAATTCGGCGACCGCCTCTGCTTCATGGGCACGGTGGATGAACAACACACGCTGCCCTTCGGCTCGGTGGACGACGTGCGGCTCGAAGTGCTGGAGCGGCTGCGGACGGTGGGCAAGAACGGCGGACTCATCCTCGCACCCACCCATCACGTCCAGCTCGACACCCCGATTGAAAACCTGCTCGCGCTGGTGGAAACCGCAAAGAATCCCGGCCATGGCGCTTGAAATCGATCTCACGGGAAAACGCGCCCTGGTCACGGGCGCCAGCGATGGCGTCGGCGCCGCGGTGGCGCGGGTGCTCGCGCGCGCCGGCTGCCGCGTCGCCGGAACCGGCCGCGTCGCGTCGGACCACCCGCGCGCGGTGGAGTTACTAGACTCGCTGCGCGCCGAGGAACGGGAAGGCGTTTATCTAACAGGCGATTTGTCCGACCCGGCGGTTCCCGCCAGGCTGGTTGACGAAACGGTTTCCTCCTTGGGTGGGCTCGACATCGTCGTTTCCAACGCCGGCCGCAATGATTTCAAGGGAGCCGAAACCGCCAGCGAGGAAGACTGGCAGGACTGCATGAACCTCAACCTCGCCTCCCACTGGCGGCTCGCCAAGGCGGCGCGGCCTCATCTGATGAAGAACGGCAGCGGCGTGTTCATCGTGATGACTTCCAACCACGCCTTCCAGACTATTCCCGGTTGCTTCCCCTACAACGTCGCCAAGACCGCACTCACCGGCCTGGTCCGCTCGCTCGCCATCGAATGGGGGCCCGCCATCCGCGTCGTCGGCGTGGCACCGGGATTCATCGATACCCCGGGCAACCAAAGTTGGTTCGATTCGTTTCCCGATCCGGAGGCCGAGCGGACTCTAACGAACGAACGTCACCCCGTCGGCCGTATTGGTAATCCGGATGAGGTGGGAAACCTCTGCGCCTTCCTCGCCTCGCCGCTGTGCGGATTCATCACCGGCGACACCATCCTGATCGACGGCGGCCGCTCCGCGCTGATGCAGGACCCGACCACCCCATGACATGATATCTCCCATGAAACCGCTCGCCCCGCTCTTCCTGACCGCAATCCTTTCCGTCACCGCCGCCGCCGCGCAGACCCTTGCGCCGGTGCGCGAGGCGTTCTGGCATCCCGATGGAAAATCCCGCATCACCCACCGTCCCGCGCCGGGCGAACCGCCGTCGGTCGTGTGCATGCAGGGCCGCAAGGTGGTGATCGAGACCCGCACGGACGCTGAGAAGGGATTTTCCCATCTGACCCGGTTCTTCGAAATCCCGGCCGGACGCGTGGACAAGACGAAGGTCGTGTATGCGGCGGATGCCGGCCGCATCCCCGTGATCCGCATCGACGGCGAGCCATTCCGCGCATTGCCTCCCACCGAGGTCGGGTTCGACGGGATGTTGAACGTCGTCCATCCGCCGCAGGCAGGCGTGACCGCCACGCGCAAGATTTATCCATCGATGACCCGGCCTCTGGTGATCGAGGAATGGACGCTGCAAAACACGGGCGACAAGCCGGTGAAAATCGAGACGGCGCCATCGCGTGAGGAAAAGAAAATCGACGATACCACCTTGGTCGTCTGGCGGACTCCCGGTGCTGCGACGACCACTGTATCGCCGGGAGGATCTCTGGCGTTTCATGTGGAAATCTTCGCGCGTTTGAACAACGAACCGGACCTCGTGGCAGACGTGGCCGCCGAGCGAGAGGCACGCCAGGCGCTCGCCGATGCCGCATGGCGCGGACCCGGAAGACTGGAAACCCCGGAGCCGGAACTCGACATGGCTTTCGCCTTCCAGAAACTCCATGTGCTGGAATGCCCGATCGATACCATCAAGGGCACCATCACCCACAACGGCAGCCTCACCTATTCGCCAGGCGTGTGGGCCAACGACCCGGTCGAATACTCCAGCCCGCTGTTCCCGTTCTTCGGCGACGACGGCCTCAACGAGGCATCGATGAACATGTATCGAATCTGGCTCGATTATTGCCGCACCCACGGCATCGATCCGTATCCTGGCTCGTTCGAACACGCCGCGCTCAAACTGGTGCAGAAACACCGCGGCGACGACGCGATGGTGCTCTACGGCTTGTCGAAATTCCTGCTGTTCCTCGGCGACCGCAAGGCGGCGGAGGAAATGTGGCCGCTCATCGAAATGACCGCCGAGTCGGTGAAACGCAATACGCGCGCCGACGGCGTGGTGGCCTCGAAAACCGACGAAATGGAAGGCCGCTACCCGACCGGCGACGCCAACCTCAGCACATCCTCGCTCGCCTACGGCGGCTACCGGCTCGCCGCCCACCTCGGCCGCTCGCTCGGCAAACCGCAGGCCAGCGAGTTCGACCAACGTGCCGATGCTCTGCGCGATGCCATCGCGAAGTTCTTCCATGCCACCGTCGAGGGATTCGACACCTATCGCTACTACGATGGCAACACCACCCTGCGCGGCTGGATCCTGCTGCCCGCCGCCATGGGAATCATGGACCGCCTCGACGGCACGCTCGACGCCATGCTGTCCGAAAAACTCTGGCCCGGACGGGAAAAGGGCGCCGACATCCTCGCCGAATCCACCCGCGACACCGAATGGGGCCGCGAGACCTATTACGCGCTGCGCGTCCTGTTCCTCGGCGGCCGCACCGAAGAGGCCATCGAGACCACCCGCCGGGTCGTGCGCGCCCAGATCTTCGGCCCGCGCGGCCCCTACCCGGACGAGGACGCCACCGACATGCTCTGCCCGGGTTCCCTCTACCCGCGTGTCTTCACCGAGGGCATGTTCGGCATCGTCCCCACCGGCCTCGATTCCTTCACCTGCTCCCCGCGCCTGCCCGACGGCTGGCCGATGATGGCCTTGCGCGACCTCCGCGCCTTCGGCCGTTCATGGGACCTGGTGGTCGAACGCGAGGGCGAGCAGCAGAAAGTCACCGTCACCAGCGATGGCCGCACGATCTTCACCGGCAGCGGTCCGGCCGGGAAAATCTATCAGATCCAATTCCCTGCACGCTGAGCATAAGGAGGGTCGCACTCCGGGCGACCCAATGCGGGCCGCAGTCCCGCACTCCTTGTGGAATGGCACCGGAATTGAAATTCACAGCCCGCCCTTGAACGCGCGATCAAGGATGGCGGGAAGCAGCGCGTCCAACTCGGCGGAGGTCTCCGCTTGCAGGCGCTTCAACCCGTCCACCTCCGCCTGCAAGGCATCCAGTTCGGCGACGATCCGGCGTTGCTCGGGGAGGGAGGGAAAGAGCACAGGAAAGGCTTTAAGTTGCCTCTGATTGATGGAAGCCAGATTTGTGGTCTGTTTTGAAGCCGATTGAAAATAGGATTTTCCAAGCGGAGAGCCGATTTGTTTTGAGAGGAACTCCGGCATAATCGCTCGATGTGCTCTAACACGAAAAATGTGATTCTGATGAATGCAGTTTGCTATTTCACCCCTCCAAACCGTACCTCTGCCGAGCTTGTCCCAATCTCCTCCCTCGGTGAGTAGAATGTCCCCGCTTTGCAATGACCACTTCTCAACTTCGCTCTCCAGAATTTCGACTTCTTTCACTTCAGTGAGGTCAAGATAGCCATCTTGGACGTTTGCAACGCGGAGGTAAGGCAAACGGGTCGTTTCGCCGTTGAGGCGACGTCCCAATGTAACCCCCGCCCTGATCTCGGCGATATCGACAAGACAGACCTTATTCCATTTCACCGCATTATCACCTGAAAAGATGGCGTTGCATTCCGAAGCAACCATCGCCTCCGCCTCCTCCGCCGCCTCTTTCCTCAGTCGTTTCGCCTCGTGGACTTGGGCGGCGAGCTGCTCGATCCGCGCCACGATCCGCCGCTGCTCGGCGAGGGACGGGAGGGGGATTTCGAGTGCGAGGAATCGATCTTCTTTCAGGCGAACCCGGTTTGTCGTGCCTTCGCTGGCTCGCAGACAGAGATCGACGAAATCGCGGGTCTTGGTGAGCCAGTCGAGAAACGCCAGATCCAACCGGCTTTTGTTCGGCGCGAAGAGTGGGAAATCGTTAGTCACGAGCGCGCCATCGAGTGATTCCGGCACCAAGCCCATCGCGCCATTCCGCGCGTCGATGCGGGAGGCGATGAAGTTTCCGGCCATGGCGACGAAGCGTTTGCCATTCACCGAGGCTCCGGAAACTCGGCCACGCTCCACGACGCCCTTACCCCAGAGTTTGACGGTGATTTCGGAATACTCGCGCGAAGGATCGGGCGTGATGATTTCGCCGGTGCGCGAGAGCACCTCCCCCAGCTTCACCATGGGCCATTTTTTGCTCATGGATTTGCCCTCCTTGAATCCACCTCCAAAGCCGATTCGCGCAGGAAGGCATCCAATCGGGGGCGGGGTTTCGGGTCGTCCAGAATGGATTCCCAACACTGATCTTCGTCGTGCAAAAGAAACCGGGCAAATTCCAGGAGCAAGCGCCGGTGTTCGACCGAAAGCTCAGCCCAGATGGCTTGGATTTCCTCCGTTCTCATCCAAACAACCTCCCTGCAATGTCATCGCGCGTCGTTTGGAAATGATCGGCCACGACACCGAGGATTCCGGAAAGGGTTCCCACACGCAGCGGTTTGTGGCGCGGGATGGTCACATGGTGTTCGCCCTGTTGGGAAGTCGTCAGGCGCATGTGACTGCCGGTCTGGCGGGTGCATTCGTAGCCGAGCGCTTTCAATGCCTTCGCCAGATCGTCACCGGTGATGTCGCGGGGAAGTCTCATGCCGGAACTTCTATTCCGATTTTAATAAATGCCATTTGGCAACAGTCAATCATGCCGCCAGAATCTCCTCCTTCACGATGTGCAGACGCACCACCCTAGGTCCTTTGCCATCCTCGAAATGGCACGCCACCGCATCACGGATCTGCTGGCGCAGCTCGTCCATGGTATCGGCTTCGGTGAAGATGGATTCGCCGAGGGCGCGGGCGGTGAAGCCGCCTTCGGGGGCTTCTTCCACGACAAAGATGATTTCGTTCATTGGCGGAGCAGTTTCTGGATGCGGCCCACAATCTCGCCGATGCGCTTTTCCTTTTCAAGGATACTCGCCGCGAGTTCGGCGGGCGGGAGGTGGGTGATGTCGTCTTTGGCGCTGGGGTTCTTGCGGTCGAGGTTGCAACCGTTGGCGAGGATTTCCCTGGCGGAGACCTTCCAAGCGCGGTCGTTGGCCTTTCGTTTGCCCCACCAGGCGATGAGCGGCGCGAATTCCTCGAACTGGATCGGCTGGGTCTTGGTGTAGTTCTTGCGGCCCTCCGGCAGCGGGTGCTCGTAGAACCAAACGTCCTTGGTCGGGCCGTTACGGTCGAAGAAGAGCAGGTTGGAGGGAATGCCGGTGTAGGGCGCGAACACGCCGTTGGGCAGGCGCACGATGGTGTGCAGGTTGAATTCCTTGAGAAGCTGCTCCTTGATCCGCGCGCACACGCCATCGCCGAAGAGCGTGCCGTTCGGGACCACCACGGCGGCGCGGGCGGGTTTTGTAGCGGCGGTCTGTGACCGTCGTAGTTTGCGCATGATGAGCTGGAGGAACAGCAGCGCGGTCTCGGCGGTCTGTTTGTCCTCGGGGAAATTTCCCTGGATGCCCTTCTCCTCCTCGCCGCCGAAGGGCGGGTTGGTGAGGATCACGTCCACGCGGTCGCGCTCGCCGATATCGCTGAGCTTGAAGCGCAGCGAATTGCCATGGTCGATCTGCGGCGCGTCCAGCCCGTGGAGCAGCAGGTTCATCTGGCAGAGCAGATAGGGCAGCGATTTCGGCTCGCCGCCATAGAGGCTGCGCTCTTGCAGGATCCTGCGGTCGGCCACGGTTTTGACCTGTTGGGAAAGGTGGTTGTAGGCCTCCACCAGAAAGCCGCCGGTGCCGCAGGCCGGATCGAGCACGGATTCGCCGAGACGAGGATCGGTCACTTCCACCATCAGGCGCACCACGGCGCGGGGCGTGTAGAACTCGCCGGAATCGCCCGCCGCATCGCGCATCTCGCGCAGCATGGATTCATAAAGCGTGCCGAGCGTGTGCAATTCCTCGCTGGAGGTGAAATGGATGCCCGCGATCTTGTTGACCACATCGCGCAGCAAGTAGCCGCTCTTCATCCGGTTATCGACTCCTTTGAAGACGGTGGAGATCACATCGCGGCGGTCGTCGCCGCTCGCATCCGCCAGCGTGCGCAGGTAGCGGAACAATCCCGCCCCGCGCTTGCCATCCGGCCGCGTGGTTTCCTCGGAGTTGAGGAAGGAAAGCAATTCGTCGCCCGTGATCCCGTCCGCCTGCGCCGCCCAATCGCGCCAGCGATACGGCTTCCCGATCGCCGGCTTGAACTTCTTCCCCGCCAGCTTCGCCTCCTGTTCGCGCTGGATCTCCAGATCGTCGAGGAACTTGAGGAACATGATCCACGTCAGCAAAGGCAAACGGTCGAGATCGCCGTTCAGGCCCTTGTCTTTCCTCATGATGTCCCTGGCGGACTTGAGCAATGAGCCAAGTGACTGGATCGTTGTAGGTGTGCTGGCAGACTTCATCGTTTGCTGGATCGGAAAAGCATGAGCTGGACCCCGAAGCCTTGGCGAAGCCGGGTGTGCCGCGCGGACTTGAGGAGACTGCCGAGGGATTGGGTGGTGGTGGGAACCCTAGTGGATTTCATTTCGAATAAGGACAGGTTGGGGCGACCTGACTGCCGTGACATTGGCGAAACAGAGTGTTGCCCGGGGACATGAGTTGGCTTTCGTGAGAATAGGCGAGTATTGTGTATTGCTGGACTTCACTCAGCATGCGGTAAGAAGGATCGAACTATCTTCGATTAAGCTCTAGACGAAGCTTTTGGAGCTTGCTTCTCGCGTCGCTTAATTCATTTACGAGACGAACTCTCCTTTCTTCCGTCAGCGTTATAATTCCATTCCTTACAGATGCTGTGCACTTTTTGCTTTTCGCGTGCGCTTCTATGTCCTTTATTGGCGTATCAGTAGCCAGTTTTCGAATTAAAACAATTTGGTCTTCGGGCGGCAGCAAAATCAACAGATTATTGGGATATTGGAATTCACTCAAGCAGCTCCTCAGATTATTAACGCTAACCTGAAATTGCTTTAGATTTGCAGTTGTTTCTATTAATGCAGTGGAAATCTCTAGTTCGAGCAATTTGTCGATTAATTTGATGACAGATTGCACATCGTCAATCAGTAAATCTTTTTCCTTTCGGCTTTTAGAAAGGCGCTTTTGAATTTGAGCTCCTACTATTCCGGTTGCTATCAAAGCGAACGCAGCTTGAATCAGGTTTCCGGCGGTGAACTCAGGAGTAAACTTGAGGAATGCCATCGATAAACCATCTAGATCTACATCGCCAGAAGTAGTAAACCTAGGCATCTGTTTAAAAATTGGGGAGCCCGGATTCACTTTGATTCTCCTTTCTCACTTTCGGCATCTTCCATATACTCAGAGATTTCGCCTATCCAATCAGGCACTTCCGTGGATTCAAACTGAATCATTTTCTTTAGCTGATCTAGACTATATCCATCTGTGCGAATCAAGCCTCCAAAAGACTCTTCAAGAAATGAGGTCCCAAATCCAGTTACGCCATCAAGATTAACAATCAATATTTCGCCTTGAAGTATAGCTTTTTGGAGACTTGGAAGCAAAATGTTCAATCGAAACTCTTCCCCGGAGTAATCACCTTCGGAAATGAGTCGCGGTCCAGGGCTTTTTGCAAAATCTTCTGCAATTTTAATTTTCATACTAGTGAATGGCTGTTCTTATTAATTTCCCATGAAACAAATGTCCCGTTGAATGGATTGCTAATTGTTTTGTAAGTGTTAGTTTTGGAATAGAAGTAGGCATCATTGGTAATGATGCACAAATTTGATATTTCGCCCTTTTCAAGCGCTTGAAAGATGCCAGGCAAACCTTTGCCTCTGTAATATTTTCCAGAAGCAGTGCGGTGTAATTCCCCTTTCAAAATCATCTCAAGTATATCGCAATTTTTTCCCAAAGATATTCTATCTCTAAGTTTACCGAGAGCTCCGAAGAATTTGCTGCTCTGCCTCTTGTTTTCAAGATTAACAAATATTCCAACGCCATAATCAACAAATGAAAATCTTGATACAGCATCGTCAGTTTCATGCCTTACGGAAAGCCACCAATGCTTTGTCCCCTCTTCATCCAGCGAAGCGTGGTTATTGGTATTCTGCATGAGTTCGACCATGACGCGCTGAAGTCCTGGGCATCTCCTCTCCTCTCTCCAGACATGTCGAGATGTTGCGTTTATGATGTTTTCTCCAAGCTTTGAATCGACTCGTTTCTTCGCATGCGTCAGAATTGAACTGGAAATGGTCAAATGATAACTGTCCTCGTCTTTGAATTGTCTCTTCGTCAAGTGATCAAAAAAATGTGAGTCCAGAAGAGTATTTAAAGCAGTCCTATCATTTGGCATATCACCATTGAACTTAATTTTGTGGGCTTTAAAACGAACTACTGCCGCAAGTAGGACCGAAATTGCATCGAAGTCAATATGGGTAACAGTTCTCAGATCTATCCACACCGGCTCCCTATTTAAAAAACATTGCTTCAGTCGAGCCGCAAATGTGGAGACGCCTTCAGGGTTTTGGATGAAGCTCATCACATCAGGTGCGACAATCCGCACAAAACCTTTGCTCTCTTTTTCTCTCCTCAAATGAGATGCCCTTTTTCTCTTTGGAAGTCCATTCAGTTTTCGATTTTTGTTCTTAAGATATATCTTATGGCGGACCCTCGATTTTGCCGCGCGCCTCGCCCGTCGTCGATGGTTCTTCCTGAGCTTCTCCTTTTTTGAGAGCCTATGCTTTTGCTCGCCCCAAACAGCTTGCATAGGGATGGACGGCTCAGGCTGCATAAATTACATGGACTAGGTTTTGCAGCGCAATTCTCAGTCTACTTGCGCCGTTGAAAATCTGAATAATTTCACCAATGCTTCCACGCAGCGCCACTGGATTGACCTTCAGCACATCCGGCAGCGTGAACTGCAATTCCCCGTCCTCGGCGTATTTCTCAAGCAGATCCCCAAGAATCTCGCGGGCTTCCGGTCCGAACTGGGCGAAGAACTCCTTTTCCTCCCGCTTCACCCTGTCGGCCCTTTGCCTTCTGGTCAGCACCGGCTTGTTGAAGGCAAGGTGGCAGAGCAGATCAAACGGATCGGCATCCGGTTTTCCGGCTTGGAGTGCGAGGGTTTGAAAGTCGATGCCGCGTTCGTTGAGGGCTTCGATGAAGGTGGCACGTTGTTCCAGGTCGGCCCAGCGGGTGCGGAGGTCTTCGGAGTTGGCGCAGAGCGAGCGGACTTTTTCGGCGGTGTAGTCGGTGAGTTTGACGACGCGGAGTTGTTTGCCGTCGGCATCGAGTTCGTGGACGAGTTCGGCGACGATCTCGACGTGGCCGCCATCGTAGTAGAAGCGGCGCGGCAGCGGGTTTTCCGGGCCGCCGAGGATTTGCGGCTGTGCGGCGTCGTTGAACGAGGATGCGTCATCCTCCCCACCCTCTTGATCCGTGGCCTCCGTTTCCCCGGTGTCCTCCGTGGTCAGAATTTCCGAATCCGTGACATTGCCCGCAGCATCGATTTCCTCCTGCGAGGCGAAGGACGGTTCGCCGTCGAATTCGGGATCGGCGAAGTTGCGGGTGGCGGTGCCGGTGTAGTCGATGATGTCGAAGGCGAGTTTGCCGTATTCGTCGCGGACGCGGGTGCCGCGGCCGATGATTTGTTTGAACTCGACCATCGAGTTGACGAGGCGGACGAGCACGACATTGCGGCAGGTGGGCGCGTCGAGTCCGGTGGTGAGAAGCTGGGAGGTGGTGAGGATGACGGGCGTGCGGGTTTCGACATCCTGGAAGCGCTCCATGTGGCCCTTGCCGATGTCGCCCTCGTCGGCGGTGACGCGGCATACGTAATCCGGGTGGTCGCGGACGAGGTCGGCATTGAGGTTGTTGAGGGCGGCGCGCATTTCCGAGGCGTGTTCCTGATCGACGCAGAAGACGATGGTTTTCGCGAAGCGGTCGGTTTTTTTCAGGTGGTCGGTGAGGTGGCGTGCGATGGCCTGGGTGCGGGCGCGCAGGGAGACGATGCGTTCGAAGTCGGCGGTGTGGTATTCGTCGTCGGGGATCGGGCGGCCGTAGCGGTCGAGTTCGTCCTTGGACGGCCGCCAGCCCGCGGCATCCCACTGGGTGACGATGCGGTGCACGCGGTAGGGCGCGAGGAAGCCATCGGCGATGCCCTGCCGGAGGGTGTAGGTATAGACCGGGTTGCCGAAGTAGAGGTAGGAGTCGCGGTTTTCCTCGCGCAGCGGGGTGGCGGTCATGCCGAGCTGATAGGCGGGCTGGAACCATTCGAGGATTTCGCGCCACGAGGATGCGTCCCGGGAGCTGCCGCGGTGGCATTCGTCCACGATGACGAGGTCGAAGAAATCGCGTTGGAATTCCTTGTAGAGGCCGGGGCGGCGTTCGTCGCGGGCGAGGGATTGGTAGGTGGAGAAGTAGATTTCCCGGCTGAAGACGGCGATGCCGTTTTCGACGCGGTGGCGGGCGTCGCCGAAGGGGGCGAAGGTCTTGTCCTTGGGGTCATTGACGAGAAAGTTGCGGTCGGCGAGGAAAAGGATGCGGGGTTTGCGGGTGGGGTCGCCCTTGGCGTTCCACTTGGAGGACCAGAGTTTCCAGCAGATCTGGAAGGCCACGACGGTTTTCCCGGTGCCGGTGGCCATGGTGAGCAGCACGCGGGGATTTCCGGCAAGGATGGCCTCGATGGCGCGCTGGATGGCGAGGCGCTGGTAGTAGCGCGGCTCGCGGCGGGGTTCATGGAAGAAGGGGGTGATGAGTCGCTCCGCGGCTTCCGGTGTGGCGGCGAGGCCGGTGCCTTGCCGGAAGCGCTGCCAGAGTTCGGCGGGCGAGGGAAAGGCGGCGATCTTGGTTTCGAGGCCGGTGAAGTAGTCGAACTCGATGATTTCGCGGCCATTTGTGGCGTAGGCGAATTTCAGGCCGAGCATTTCGGCGTATTGTTTCGCCTGCTGCATGGCGGCGGTGCCGTAGATCGTTTCCTTTTTCGCCTCGACGATGGCGATGGGGAAATCGCGGCGGTAGAAGAGGAGGTAGTCCGGTTTTTTCGGCGGTCGCCGGACGTGGCCCTTGCCGCGCGGGACGATGCGCCCGTCGGTGATGGGGCGTTGTTCGCCGATGGAATGAGGATCATTTTCCCAGCCGGCCCGCTGGAGGGCGGGGACGGTGAATTTCCGGCATGTGTCCGCTTCGGTGGGCATGCAATCGCCGGAGACTAACAACCCACTCCATCAAGGGAAGGCGAAAGAAAGCCGGTGATGGTCTGAGGAGGGTCGCACTCCGGGCGACCCGGTGCGGGCCGCAGTCCCGCACTCCTTGTTCCGGCCAACAAAAAGGGCCGCGACCCCTCGCGACCCGTCTTGTGTTCTGTCATGAACCTGTTTGAAACCGGGGACCTCTCCCCTCGACAGCGCGAAGATGGGGTGGATCCGGAAATTTGTCATGTCCCTGAATAATGGGACACGGACCGGCTCAGACTTCGCCGTCCGGATAGAGCTGGTGGAACTTGATGGCCTCCACGGCGATGGCGGCGGCGGTGCCGAAAATCGTTTCCTCGGTGGCGGTGCGCGGGACCTGGGCGGCGGGACGCGCGAGACCGCGGATCAGGCGGCCGTAGGATTGGGCTCCGGCCATGTGCTCGAGCAGCTTGAGAGAAATGTGGGCGGCGTCGAGATTGGGGAAAACCAGCACGTCGGCGGTCGGCCGGGCATCGGAACCGGGCAGCTTGATTTCCGCCGCGGCGGGATCGACCGCCACATCGGCCTGCACTTCGCCTTCGATACCGATATCGATGAAATTGCGCGCCGCGAAGTCCTTGGCCAGCGAGGTGGCGGCGGCGACGCGTTGGGCGTCCGGAGTGGTCGCGCTGCCCTTGGTGGAGTGGCTGAGCATGGCGACGAGCGGCCTGCGTCCCAGGAAATGCAGGGCGAGCTTGCCGGTGTCGATGGCGATGGCGGACAGCTCCTCGACGGTGGGATTCGGAATCAGGCCGCTGTCCGCCAACAGCAGGATGCCGGAGCCGCCCACATGCTTGAGATGCGGCGCGATGAGTATCGAGACGCCGAAGATTTTCGGCACGTCGGGCATCGGCTTGATGGTGTGGAGCAGCGCGCGGAAAAACGCGGCCGGCAATGCCTGGTTGCCGCCGACGATGGCATCGGCCTGGCCGTATTGCGCCATCAAGGCGCCGAAGTAGTGCGGACGGGCGACGATGTCCGCGGGATTGCCGAGCCGCGTGCCGCGATAGCGCGCCATGTTGGTGACCCGCTGGCAGAACAGGGTGAAGTCCGAGGATTTCGGCGGATCGATGGTGTGGATGAAGGTCATCGGCACGTCGTGCGCGGCGGCCAGCGCGCGGATGCGTTCGCGGTCGCCCAGCAGGATGGGAGCGACGACTTCCTCGCGCACGAGGCGGGCGGCGGCGCGGATCACCCGGATGTCCTCGCCCTCGGTGAAAACGACGCGTTTCGGATGACGGCGGAGTTGGTCGAGCAGGTGGCGGACGATGTGGTTGCCGGTCTGGGGCTCTGCGGAAAGGTCATTCATGCGTCAGCGGCGCTTGCGCGGTGCGGCGACCCTAGTGTTTTCTTGCCGGGTTCTTCAACCTCATTCCGGAACGAGTTTCATGCCCGCCGATTACCACACCCACACGCCGCTCTGCCGCCATGCGGAGGGCACGCCGGAGCAATACGTGGATGCCGCGCTCGCCGCGGGGCTCACGGAGTATGGCATCGCCGATCACGCGCCGCAGCGGCCGGAGCCGTTCGACGACTGGCGGATGCTGGAGGCGGAGTTGCCGGAATATTTCGCATGGATCGAGCGGGCGCGCGCCCATGCCGCGGGCCGCATTCCGGTGCGCGCGGGATTCGAATGCGACTGGCTGGAGGGCTGCGGGGAGTGGATCGCCGATCTCGCCTCAAGGTTCGAGTGGGACTACCTGATCGGTTCGGTGCACTATCTCGGCGGCTGGGATTTCGACAACCCGAAGTGGCTCGGCCGCTGGGCGGAGAGCGATGTGGAGGAAGTCTGGACGAACTACTGGCGAACCTACGCGCGGATGGCGGAAAGCGGCCTGTTCGACATCCTCGGCCATCCGGATCTGGTGAAAAAATTCTCCTATCGGCCCTCCGGCGACCTCACGCGGTTTTACGAACCGGTGGTGGACGCCATCGCCGCCGCCGGCTGCGCCATCGAGATCAACACCGCCGGCTGGCACAAGCCATGCGCGGAAGCCTATCCGGCCCCGGAATTTCTCGAACTCGCCTGCTCCGCCGGAGTGCCGCTGGTGATTTCATCGGACGCCCACGCGCCCGCGGAAATCGGCCGGGATTTCGACAGGGCCATCGAGTTGGCGAAATCCGCCGGATATGCGGAAACGCTGCGTTTCGAAAAACGCGGACGTCGCGCCGAGGCGCTGGGTTGAGAAACAAAACGCCCCGCGGATCGCCGGACGGGGCGGATCGCGCGGGGCGTGGGAGTTACGCCGAGTGTCAGATGAACTCGTTGACGATGTTCTTGAGCATTTCCTGGCGGCCGGAGTCGAGCGTCGGCTCGGGCGCGGCGAGCGCGTGGGCGGCGACTTCCTCGAGCGTGACCGACTTGCTCTCGATCTTCGCGCCGATGCCGCTGTTCCACGAGGCGTAGCGGTTTGCGACGAAGTCGGCGAGGCGGCCGTCCTCGCGGATGGCCACGGCGGCCTTGAGACCGCGGGCGAAGGCGTCCATGCCGCCGATGTGGGCGTGGAACAGATCCTCCGGCTCGTGCGACTCGCGGCGGCGCTTGGCGTCGAAGTTGAGGCCGCCGGTGGTGAAGCCGCCCATTTCGAGCACCTTGAGCATGATCGAGGTGGTGAGGTAGAGATCCGTCGGGAACTCGTCGGTGTCCCAGCCGATCAGTTCGTCGCCCTGGTTGGCGTCGATCGAGCCGAGCGCGCCGGCGTCGATGGCCACGGTGAGTTCGTGCAGCATCGTATGGCCGGCGAGCGTGGCGTGGTTGGTCTCGATGTTGAGCTTGAAGTGGTTCATCAGCCCGTATTGGCGGAGGAAGTTGAGGCATGCCGCCGCGTCGGAATCATATTGGTGGGTGGAGGGTTCGCGCGGCTTGGGCTCGATGTAGAACTGGCCGGTGAAACCGATTTTCTTCGCGTAATCGACCGCCAGCCAGAGCAGCGCGGCGAGGTGGTCGAGTTCGCGTTTCATGTCGGTGTTGAGCAGCGTGGCATAACCCTCGCGGCCGCCCCAGAAGGTATAACCCTCGCCGCCGAGCTTGTGGGTGGCGTCCATCGCGGCTTTCACCTGGGCCGCGCCGTAGGCGAAAACATCGGCGCTCGGCGAGGTGCCGGCGCCTTGTGCATAGCGCGGATGCGAGAACAGGCAGGCGGTGCCCCAGAGGAGTTTCTTGTTGTTGGCTTTCTGCAGGCCGAGCAGGTGCTCGGTCACCTTTTCCAAGGCATCGTTCGACTTCGCCAGATTGTTGAGTTCCGGCGCGATGTCGCGGTCGTGGAAGCAGTAGTAATCGATGCCGGTCTTGTCGAGGAACTCGAAGAACACGTCGGCGCGCTTGAGCGCGTTGTCGAGGCTGTCGGACTGGTCGTCCCAGGGCATCAGCGCGGTGGGGCCGCCGAAGGGATCGGACAGGCCGTTGCGCATGACGTGCCAGTAGGCGGCGGCGAAGCGCATGTGATCGCGCATCGGCTTTCCGGCGACGGTTTCATCCGGGTTGTAGTGCTTGAAGGCGAACGGGTTCTTGGACGTCGGGCCTTCGTATTGAATCTTCGGGATGTTCGGCAGGTAGGACATGGGTTGGATGATGGTGACGGGGAAAAACTTTCAGGCCGGGGCGGATCGGGCAACATGGAAAATCCACGGCGCGCAATTCAGCCGGCCACGGACATCTTGAGCACGCCGATGTAGGGCAGATTCCGGTATTTCCCCTGATAATCGAGCCCGTAGCCGACGACGAATTCGTCGCCGATCTGGAAGCCCGTATAGTCGGCATCGACGTGGGCCGCGCGCGCCTTGTCCTTGGAAAGCAGCACCGCGCTGTGGACGCCGGCCGCGCCCTCCTCCAGCAGCCGCCGTTTCACCGCGTCGAGCGTGCGGCCGGTGTCGAGGATGTCGTCGAGCAGCAGCACGTGGCGGTTTCTGACCTCGGGGAAATGGCGATCGAGGAAATCCACGGTGCCCGAGCTTTCGGTGCCGCCGTGGTAGCTCGCCACGCTGAGGCATTCGAGTTCCAGCACGCGCGGCACGCGGCGCAGCAGGTCGGCCGCGAAAACGAGCGCGCCTTTCAACAAAATGATCACCAGCAATGGTCCGGGCGGAAACTCGCGCTCGATTTCCCCCGCCATCGCATCCAACCGGCGATGGATCACCTCCTCGTCGATGAGAATCCGCTCGATGTCGTCGCGCATGCGCACCCGATAGGTTCTCAAGAGTTCCGCGCCAAGTGCCAATGCGGAGAAGCCCTCACTTGGCAACCCGATCGATCCGTGCGAATCATGTCATCCGTGATTGAATCCTGAAATCACGGTGTCCCGGAAATTCGAAACCAAGCCCACAGATCCGATGACTGCATACCTCAATACCCTCCTCGTCCTGCCGTTCCTCGCCACCAGCGCCATCGCCGAAAAAGCGCCCAAGCCCCTCGCCCCCGGCGACAGCGCTCCGGATGCCATCCTGCGCGACGTTTCCGGCGATGAAATCAAGCTCCGCGCCGCGCTCGACGGCAAACCCACCGTCCTCATCTTCTACCGCGGAGGCTGGTGTCCGTATTGCACCAAACACCTCATGGCGCTCGCCGGCATCGTCGATGACCTCAAGGCCGCCGGCCACCAACTCCTCGCCATCAGTCCCGACCAACCGGCGAAGCTCAAGGAAACCCCGGATCGTGACCAACTCGACTACACCTTGCTCTCCGACTCGGAAATGAACGCCGCCAAGGCCTACAAGATCGCCTTCCAAGTCCCGGAAGAACTCGTTGCGAAATACAAATCCGAATACCAGATCGACCTTGAGGCCGCCTCCGGGAAAACCCACCACCTGCTCCCCCACCCCGCCGTCTTCGTTGTCGATGCGAAGGGCGTGATCCGTTTAGCCCACGTCAATCCGGACTATAAACAACGCCTCGATCCCGAAGCCATCCTCAAGGCCGCGCGGAGCGGTGCCAATGCGCCATAGGCGCGTCGATTGGACACTGGGAGGCAAACAATCCGGGATGATGCGTGCGCGAGCTGACCCGGGAATCCCGCTTGTTGGGTGCCGCCCCGACTGCCAGGGATCGCCCCGCCTGATCCAGGAAAACCGGCAGTAAATGTTGATGACTTGATGGCTTGAACACCCTGGTCAAATTGGCTGGCCAAATTGGCTTGTCGCACGTGTGACAAATTACTACCAATCGCCACAATTCCAATGTGGCACCATGGTGCCGTGATACCCCCATGCGATTTCCCCCGGAAAAAACCCGCATGAACCTGCCGTTGATCCGCCGGGCAAACGGTCCACGCAGGCTTGCGTCCTGGACGGCTTCGATCCTGGTTGCGGGATCCGTGCACGCCGCCCCGCCGTTGATCGTTTCGCAAAGCGCCTCCATGGAAATCAGGGAGGAGCGGGCTTTCGCGGCACGCGTCGTCGCAGTCGGCGAAGCGCTCGAATACCAGTGGCATGTCAACGGCCGGCCGCTGACCGGACAGACCAGCGACACGTTGTTGTTGCCCAAGACCTCGGTGCGAAACACTGGCATATATCATGCGGTCGTCTCGAATTCCGGGGGTTCAAGCGTCAGCGGAGAAATCTCCCTCCATGTGACGCCCGCGCCGTCTCTCGGCGTCGCTCCCGGCGGACAGGGCCTGGTATCGGTGCCCGGGCACCTTGCTTACTACGATCTGTATCTGCCCACGGTTTATGCGGACACCCGACAGTTTCTTCCCATACTTTTCACCAACAATCCGAGCGGAGGCGGCATGGTCGGGCATTTCCGCACCGTGGCGGAGGAAAAAGGCTGGATCGTCGTGGGCATCGCACAAAGCCGGAACCAGCAGGGCAGCCAGATCAAAATGCTCTTCTCGCGAGCCGTCGTGGAACATGCACTCGAACACCTGCGGGTCGATCCCAACCGCATTTTCGTGGCGGGAATGTCCGGCGGCGGCTGGTCGAGCTTCGACACCGCCAAGATCAACGCGCCGCTCATGGCCGGTGTGTTCTCCATGGGTGGCTGGCTCGGCCAACAATACTCGATGCAGTGGGACATTTATCTATCAGGACTGCTCGTCGCGCGCGCCAATGGCGATTCCGACACCGGCGCCAATGCATGGCTCACGGCGGACCGCAACTACCTGACCAACTGGATCGCGGCAGACAACATCAAGGACTGGAGTTTCCCCGGCGGCCATGTGCCCGCCCCCGCATCGGTGCAACGCGAGGTATTCGACTGGCTGATATCGCGCACCACGCCATCGACGACGGCAGAGCGCGACTCGGCAAACGAGCAGGAAGCCTTGTGGCGGGCCCGGATTACAGCCGGCGAGGTGCGCACGGTGTTCGAGGACATGGTCAACATCGCGTTCCATCAGCCCCGCACGCCACTGGCGCTCGCGGCCTGGCGGACCATCGATTTCCTTTTCTCCGAAGACCATCGCTTCCTGAGGGAAACACCGCCGGACTTTGCCGGCTTCC
Source organism: Luteolibacter sp. (assembly GCA_041686775.1). Classification (GTDB taxonomy): domain Bacteria; phylum Verrucomicrobiota; class Verrucomicrobiia; order Verrucomicrobiales; family Akkermansiaceae; genus Luteolibacter. The sequence goes on from JAWLDG010000002.1 coordinate 45,178, forward strand.
CCCGCCGCAACTTTCTCGCCGTGAACCTCCATCACGCGCTGTTCGCCTACATGCACCAACGCGACCCCTCGCGCCTCTTTTCCGGCGTGGCCGCGGCCAAGGCGCTGGGCGGGACCTTCGAAGCCGTCCAAAGAAACACTTCTGCGGAAATCGGCAATATCCTGCGACACCCACCCCATACGCTGTTCGACTCCTTCGTATTGGAAAACGCATTGCATGATCGCGACGAACCTCCACTCACAGGCGATTGGGATGGCGATGGACGCAACAACGTCAGCGAGTTCGTGCTGGGAAGTTCTCCGCTGATCCCGGATCAGGCACCGTCGCCGGAAATCCATATACTTGGAAGTGATGCGTTCGCGATTCTTCGTGGCTGCCGCAGCGACAGAACGCTGCGACTCAATGCGATGACAAGCATCGATCCAGCCGATACCTGGTGGCCCGAGTCGCTCGCCTACGGCGCGTGGTGGCACCAAGCGGCGGATGGCACGTCAACGCTCACCCAAAGCCTCGGCAACACCACGATCTGGCCGAAACTTTTCATCCGCTACGGCACCGCGACCGATCCCGAACTGTGGCAGGATCCGAACCACGACGGCATTCCCGTCGATTACCAGTTCCCGGAGTGGTGGCTCACCGGCTTCCCCTGGGATGCGGATTCGCCGTTTCGTCCCGATGCCCGCTGGCTGACCGAAGTTCCGGGAGGCCCGCCCATGTATCGACGCTACCTCACCGCCGCCGAGATCGGCCCGGTGGAAGGGCGCGGCGGCTCGCTGCGCTACCACCCGGCGCTCGCCGGCTACCGCGGGTATCTCTACCATGAAGTTTGGATGAACGTTCCGGGCAGCACCATCGCGGATGCCGCCAGCGTGATTGCCAACCGCCCTCCGAATGAGGTCCGACTGATCACCGCTTCGGAGGCTCCATGGTTCAGCGTCGAGGGAGCCACGGTGATGGGCGACCAGTATTTCGAGCGGAGCCGCGGATATATCATTCCCAACATTTCGGGAAACCATGTGTTTTCCATCGCTGGCGACGACCAGTGCGAGTTATGGCTATCGACCGGAAGCAACCCCGCGGATGCCGTCCGCATCGCCTATAACAACACATGGACGGGATATAAGAACTTCACCCAAAATGCCTCGCAGACCTCCGCACCCATCCCGCTCGTCGCGGGGAATTCATACTATGTGGAAATCCTGCACAAGGAGGGCAATGGAGGCGACCATTGCAACGTCGCATGGATCCCCCCGGGCACCTCGACCCGGGTCGTCATCCCCTCCGCCAACCTCAAGTGCCTGCCGGTGGATCTCATCGAGGGCACCGGACAATGACAATCCGCATGCATCCTGCCCCGGAATGATTTCAGTTAATTCTCTGCCGACCCCATCAATACCATGAAACCCCGCATCCCAGTATCGACGATTTGCATTGCAATGGCGACCTTCCTGCACGGTGCCACCGGTGATTTTTCGGTCGCTCCGTCCGCAGTCGATTTGAGTGTCCGTGCCGGAGAGTCGGTCGAGACCGCACTGGAACTCTCTCACGGCTCGGCCACCCCGATCAACTGGCAGGCCCGGCTGCTGGCAGCGGATGGAGGTAAAACAGATCTCACTGCCGCCGTGGCGGCATTTGCAGGTTCCGGAACCGCCCTAAACGGCCCGATTCCCAACCGCTACGACTCCTATGCCAATTTGTTCAACTTCGGCCAAACGCCGGCCAATACCCTCACGACCGCGCTCGGCGCCCTCCCCCATACCAGCGGACTGGTGACGGAGTCGGCCAATCTCGGTGCCGGGGGGCGCTACGCGACCATTAATCTGCCCGGCTTGTTCCTGTTCGCGGGCGATGCGGATGGCATCTCGACCTTTCAAGTGGACGGCAGCTATACCGCCGCAACGATCACCCGGAGGGTCGGCTCCGCGGTCATCGAGGAGGGTGGCAGAAAATGGAGCGCATTCTTCTCGCAGGTGCGGCTGCGCAACAACTCTTCGCAATTGTTCACAGGCAACCAGTTGATTCTGGTCGATCAACTGGACGCGCACCAAAGTCACGGCAGCACTCTCCAGAACCAACTCCTGCGGATTGAGAATCTGCAAGGCACCCGCCGCATCTATTATGCTTATTTTGCCACCAATACCGGCACAATCCCGGACGACGAGGTGATTCTGGCGCTGGGACGGCGGATGATCCAAAAAGCTCCCATCGACCTCGGGAGGATGATCGAGGTCCAGCCCTCAAGCGGTTCGATCGGAGCTGGGGCATCGACAACACTCAAAGTTCGTGTGGGCGCGATCAGTGCGGTGACCGGTGGATATACGGCACGGGTTGCGATTGAAAGTCCCGGCGGAGATCGTCTTGCCGATGTTCCACTGACACTGAACGTGCAGCCGCCCGTGGTGAAAACCTCGCTCGACAGGCTTCACGTCATCAGCGTGCCGGGCGGGCCGCAGGATGTTCGCGAAATCGGCATCGAAGCGCCAGGTGGCGGCAACCCGCCATGGTCCGCCGAGGCCATCGGTCAGGCCGGTTGGTTGCAAATCGACACCCCGGCGGGTCAGGCCCCCGGCTCGCTGGCAATCCGCATCAATCCTTCGGGGCTGGCCGTGGGCATCCATCATGAAACCGTCAGGATTGTCTCGGGCAACTCGATCACCAGTCTGCCCGTGGTCTTGCAAATCGACCCACTTGTCATCACCCAGTTGCGTTCCGATCTTCTTCGGCCGCAATTGTATGCCTTGAATCACGCGACCGCATCCGGCTCGGTGCTGGTTGTTTCAGCCGTCGATGCTTCGATTTCGAAAGTGATACCTGTGGGAACCAATCCCCGGGACTCCGCCTTCAGCACAGATGGCGCCTACCTCTACACTGCGGACTACGAATCACGAACGATCAGCGAGATCGATCTGGCCACGTTGGAACTGAAGCGCCGGCGAGAGGTCAATCTCGCAATTGGATCGATTGCGAACAGTCTCACACCCCGCTTTACTTTGGCTGCCGGCAAAAACGGGGTGATTTATCATACCGACTCAAGCAACAGCCCCGGCTTGAAAGTTCTTCAATTCGAATCCGGCACCGAGCTTGCGGATTTCCGGTTGCCTCAGACCGGGGACGGCATTGCTTCGCTGTGGTTCGATCCGATGTCGGACAGGCTCTACGGCAATATTGGAAGTTGGAGCAGTCAGAGATCTAGGATCTTCGCGCTTGATGTCTCGCAAACGGCTCCAGTGTTCATTGCCAAAAGTGACGACAATTTTTTGACCAGCTCATCCCAAGTTGACTCCATCCTCCGCGCCAGCCTTACCGGTGATCGTCTGTTCTCGGTGCGCGGGATATTTGATATATCGTCGCTCCAACCCGTAGGCGGGCAATTGTCGGGCGAAACCCGGGCGATTTCAGCATACGGCCATTTACGGACCGATATCGCGAGCGTGCGCGACGCCTCCACCAACAACGTGATCGCCGAGTTTCCGATCGGCTTTCCCAATTATCCTCGTCACTCGGATTTCACCATTGGTCAGGATGCGGTGGTGTTTTACAATGGTGCCAGCGAAGCCTTCGGATTGCTGCCAATACCGGAGACCTTTCGCCCGCCGGGCATCGCGCTTGCGCCATCACCAGCGGACGGCGGAGTTCTCGACTACGATTTGCCGCGCCTGTCATGGACCGCGCTGCCGATGGTCGAGGGTTATCGCGTTTTCATCGGCACCGATCCCGCCGCGGTGGTGGCGGCATCCGCCGGATCGCCGCAGGACCGCGGAATGGTGAGGTCCCTTGAATTCCTGATGGATCCTCCATTGCCACTCGGCACGACTTTTTATTGGCGGGTGGACGCCATCCGCGGCGGCGTGCCCGTTCCGGGAGCGGTCCATCAGGCGCGCATGTCACCCTTCCGCCTGGCACCCGCCAAACTGGCATGGCGGCTGCCGCAAGCAACCAGACCCCAGCCGTTTGACGTGGCGTTGCTCGATGGCAACGACGGGTTGTTAGGCTGGTCCGCCACGTCCGCCACACCGTGGATTTCCCTGGACGCGCCATCGGGCGCGCCGGGCACGCGCCTGACCGGAATGATCGATCCATCGGCCTTGGCTCCCGGAATCCACACCGGCAAGGTGACCATCACTTCCGGCGGGGAAACGCGCGAGTTATCATTAACGGTGGAAATCCACGCCCTGCAATTGGTCAAGCTGGCAGCCGATCCGGCAAGACCGCTGGTGTATGGCCTTCACACCGGAAACCCGGTGTTTGATGAATCGCAGTTGCTGGCGATCGATGCAGCAAGCGGCGAGATACTGAAGGTCGTGGCCGCGGGACGGAATGCCACGGATTTCTGCATCGATACGGTTACAGACCGCTTGTTCCTCAATAACAGGGATATGCCGGTGATCCGGGTGGTGGATCTCTCCGGATTCAAGCAACTGGAACCATTCCAAGCATCAAACGATATCACCAGCATCCAAGCGGATTACGCCGGACGATTGTTCGTCCAACACAGTTCGAGTTTCACTCCAGGCTTTTCGATTCTCAATGCGGAGAACGGGAAGGTATTGGACAGCGTGGGACAAAACCTCGGAAGAGGCAACCGGGGTCTGGTTGATCCCGTGAACGGCCTTTATTACGTGATGCAGAACAACTCGACGGCGACCCCCCGGGTCTTCGACATCCGCACCGACTCGCCGACCTACCTGCAGACGATCAATGATGCGAGGACTTCGGGTTCTTACCCGCCGCTATTGAGTGCCGACAGCCGTTATTTTTTCTGGAACCGCCGCAGTTATCGCACGCCACAGAACCCACAGACCGCGCAGGCGTCGTTTCCCGGCGATGTGATCGCCACCAATCCCGATGGTGAAATCGCCGTGGGAACCAATCAGATCTGGTGGTCGGACACCGGACTGGTGGCCGCCGCGCTGCCGTTTTCCAGCACGGTTGGCGTGATCGACGCCAGCGGACGTCATCTGGTGCTGTTCAATTCCACGGACGGCACACTCTCCAGTATCGAACTGGTCTCATTGGTGGCACTGCCGGGACCACGGCCTGTGCCTGGCGCGACAGTGCCGCATGACGAGTTCGCCGGCTTGAGTTGGCCCGCCGCGCCTGGCGCGCAGTCATATCATGTCTATTTCGGCACCACGCAACAGTCGGTGGACGCGGCGGCTCCCGGCTCGACCCATCACCTCGGCAACGTGACAGGAAACCGCTTCGATTTCGATCCGTCGCCCGCCTGGGGTTACCGCTATTACTGGCGCATCGACACCGTTACCGCCAGCGGGACGATCAAGGGCGAATTGCGATACTTCGATATTCCGTTTCCTGTTGTCGGCGACCCACTCCCTGCCACCGCATCCTCGCCCGGCACCATTTATCTGGATGTGGGCACCACACTGCTTGCCACCGGACTGTCCGGCCAGACCACCAGCTATGCCATTGATCCGGATGCGGGCTCGATCGCATTCGAACAACTGATCGGAGGAACCTCGGCATACACCAGGTTTGCCTCATCCGGCCAGGAATGGATCCTGAGAGCCGACCCGAAGGATACCTGGTCGCCAGGTCCGAGCACCGCGACATCCTGGTCCCGCGATGTCTTCCACGGTCATTGGCGCCAGCGCGCGCCGGTCACGCTTTCCAGCCCAGCGGATCAGGTGTCGAACGTGCAGGCGCTTGCTGCGGATGACGGACACATGTTCGCCGGGATTTCGGTCTCGACCCCCTCGGGCCCTGGCAAGGTGGCCGCCATGTCCGAATGGCCTCGCCCGATGGTGACCAGCCGTTTCCAGGCTTCCGATGGCGCGGCGAATGATGCATTCGGCTCGGCGATCGCCATCGATGGCAACCGCGTGATGGTAGGTGCCCACGGTCACTCATCGCGTCCGGGCAAGGCCTACATCTTCGAGTTCCAACCCCAAACCTCCGCGTGGGTCGAACGGGCGAAATTCCAGCCAGCCACCTCAAACAGCGATCAGTCGGGACTCGCGGTGGCGCTCGCCGGAAACCACGCCGCCATGTCGCACGGACATTGGTGGAGTTCCTCGACGTCAAGGCCTGTTTATCTTTATCGCTCCACGCGATCGGGATGGAGTCTGCTTCAGAGCCTGAACGACCCCGATCTGGCCGGCAGGCAGTTCGGCCATGCGCTCGCCATTCATGATGACATGCTGTTCGTGGCGCAACCCGGCGCCACGGGAGTCAATCTCTCTCAGGGAATCGTGCACGTCTATCATTTCACAAACGGCGTTTGGATTCGTGGTGCGTCGATCATGGGCCCGCCCACCAGTTCGGGCTTCGCCAATTCACTCGCCGTGCGCGACGGAGTGCTCTACGTGAGTTCCATCAATCAAGTGCATTCATATCAACTGCGGGCCGTGGCGAACCGCAAGCCACGCTTCGTGTCCAAACCGCCGGCACGCCTGGTAACCGGCAGGCAGGCGGCCCTCACGATCACCGCCACCGACCCGGACGGCACGACCGGACTGGTGATCCGCTCGCTCGCGCTGCCGGCCGGGCTGAGCCTCACCGACCACGGCAACGGCAGCGCCACCCTCGGCGGGACACCCACCGGCCCTGCCGGCAGCCGGGTTTTCGCACAATGGTCGGTGAGCGATCCGGCGGGAGCCACAACCTACCAGGGCGGATTCATCGATTTCATCGGTGCCGGGGACCGACCGGCATTCAAACGGCAGCCCGCCTCCGCCAATGTGGGTGAAGGACAAATGGTCCATCTGACGGCGTCGGTAGGTGACGACGAGGCGGTTTCCTGGCAATGGTTCAAGGATGGCGAGGCCATCGAGGGTGCCATGCTGCCCTATCACATCATCGAGAGCGCCTCTGCGGATGCCGCCGGCGTCTATCATGTCACCGCCACCAACGAGGCGGGATCGAGCCATTCCGCACCGGCGATCATAAGCGTCCGCCCGCCTGATCTGGATGGCGGTCCGTGGAGCACCCGGGGCAACACAGCCACGCGCAGCGGCCATCACCCGGCCACGCTCGGCCGCGTGACTTTTCTACCCGTGTGGACCCGGAAACTGGCCGATATCGGACGTTTGGATCTGCCGGTGATTGCCGGAGATCGTGTGTTCACCGGCATCTCCGACTGGCAGTCCGGCCCCTTGCTGGCGCTCAATCTGCACAATGGGGAGACACTGTGGAGCTATCCGGCAAATCCCGGGTCCGCCGGCTCTTACAACCGTGGCTCACCGAGTTGGTTCGACGGCCGGATTTATGTCCAGACGCACGGCAATTCCCCGGCAGGCTTGCACTGCCTGAACGACGCGACCGGTGCACGGCTTTGGACCGTTCCCATGTCGGCGCAGCATGATGCCTTTAGTTTCCCGGCCGTCACGAGCGGCGGCATTTTCCACTGCGCCGGGTATTACGGCGGAATGTATGCGGTGGAAATGGATGGAATCATGCGGTTTTACCACACCCCACCGTCAAGCCCGGGAGGACTTGCCGCCGTCCATCGGAACCGCGTCTTCACATTTTCGGGCGGCACTCTCTATGAACATCAGGCCGCCGGGGGCAGTGTGATCTGGAGCCTCTCCCCGCCGGATATGAATAAGTCAGGAGCGCGTATTCCAGTGATCGCGGATGATTGCGCGCTCATCGTCGATTCCGGCGAGCTTCTGTGTATCGACACTCGGACACGTGAGCTGAGATGGCGGCGCAGCGGTCCGTTTGATGGCACGCCGTCAGTCCACAATGGCAACGCTTATGCCATTCATCGTGATGGCGTGACGGCAATGTCGCTTGCCGACGGCGTGGTCACGGCGAACTATCCGACTCCGGCAAGGCCCAACAACTACGGCAACGGCGGCCAACAACCGCTGTTGCTGAACGATCACCTGCTGGTTTCCAGCACCAATGCCACCTGGGTTTTCCGTCTGGCGGATGGAGAATTGGTTCAAACCATCCCTGCCGGTGGAGGAATCCTCGCCTATTCCAATGGTCACCTGCTCGTGACCGGCAGCGACGGAGGTCTCTATGCCGGCAATACCCTGCATGCGTTCCGCGCAAATTCCGCGCCGGGATTCGCCGGGGAAACCCCAAGAACCATGGTCGCCAACGATGCCGCAGAGCCGATGACTCTCGCGCTCGGCCCCTTCGCAAGCGACGCGGATGCCGGCGACCCCTTGACCTGGGCGATCGTCTCGGTTTCGCGGCCCGAGGTGTTCCGCACCTTGGAAATCCAGCCGCAATCCGGCGATCTAACGGTAATATACAATCCGTGGGAATCGGGATCGTCGGACGTGACGGTTTCCGTCACCGACTCCGCCGGCAACGTCACCGGGCACACGATCACCTTCACCGTGCCGCCACATCCCGAGCCCCGGCTCGAACTGGCGGCGAAGCTCCTGCTCAACCGCCAGAGCGGCCTCTATGAGCACGCCATCGCCATCACCAACAGCGGCACACGCGAAGTCGCCGGCTTTGATCTCAGGATCACCGGCCTGCCGGATGGTGTCACCGTCAACAACGCTTCCGGCCGCGATGGCGACGACTGGATCATCCATCACCGCCAACCGCTCGCCGCGGGAGCATCGGTCGACCTGACGATCGAATATTACACACCGGTCCGCGGCACGGTGATCGATCCGCAGGTGGTCGTGGAATTGATCACGGTTCCGGAAACCCATCCGGATGCGCCAGGCGGCGGGCTCGCGGTCGAGCGCTGTGTGCGCATGGCCGACGGCACGGTAATGATCGAGTTCGTCAGCACGCCGGGGGCGCTTTATGAAATCCATTACTCGGATGATGCCGCGAACTGGAAACTCTCGCCGGTGCGCGTGCGCGCCGCCGGCAACCGCGTGCAATGGATCGACAGCGGCCCGCCACGCACCGAAACCCCGCCATCCGGCGAACCCTGCCGCTTCTATCGTGTGAGAGAAATTCCCGAACCTTGACCACCGTAGCGCCTGCAACATCACTCCATCATCATCATGAAATCCCATCCACTCCGAATCGCCGCCTCGGTCGCGGTCATGTTCCCGTCAGCCGTCATGGCCGGAGGATCGAAATCCGCCATACCCGCCCGCAATGGCGATTGGCAGTGGTCGCTTTCCGGCGGTCTGTCCTGGCACTACATGGGCCGGCTGAGTTTCGAGGGCGGCTCGCGGAGCCAGTCGCTGGTGCTGCCGTCGTTCGTCGGCGGTTCCTCGCTCACCGTGCCGCCGATCGGCGATGCGGCGTCAAACGACGAGCGGTTTTACAACGACGGCTACGTGCGCCAGGACGCCGGCACCGAGAACGACGGCACCACCTGGTTCTGGGGCTACGACAACGCGGGCCAGGTGAGCAACGGCAACCTCGTCTATCAGGCCACCGGTTTCGAGAGCGTCCGCAACGACGCGGTCAACACATCCGCCGGACGTCGCAGCTCCGACAGCATGACGGCACCCGGCATGTCGCTGCGCGCGGACTTCACCACGCCGTGGACCGTGGGGCCGTTCAGGGTGAGCGGCATGATCGGGCTCAATGTGACCTCTGACACGCAGAGTTACCGTTTCGGCAACCACAGCACCGTCCAGACCCGCGACGACTACCGGCTCGATTATGTCGATACCTATGACCTTGGCGGCGTCATCCCGCCGGGCGCGCCCTATGCCGGCGGCATCGATGGCCCCGGCCCGTTGATCGGCAACATCCCCGCATCGCGCACCATGACACCGGTGCTGCTGTTCACTGACACCGCGGTGTTCACCAACAACGTGCGCGCCGAATTCGAAAACGACATGGTGGGACTCAGTGCGGGCGCGTCTCTCGACTATCATGAAGCCCCGTGGACCTTCATCCTGTCCGGCGGGCTGGTGCTTGAATTCCATCACTACACGGCACGCATGGGCGAATCGTTGAATGTATCATCTTCCGCCGGCGACGCCCAATTCGCCTCGTGGAGCGACAGGACCTCGGGCGTGAAATTCCGGCCCGGTCTTTTTGTCGAGGCGGCGGCCCGCTATGAGATCGATGGCGGCTGCTTCATCGACGGTTTCGTCCGCGGCGAGGTCGCCGACGATTTCCGCGTCAGCGCGGGACCGTCCAGATTTGAATTCGAGCCGGTCGGGTTTTCCTTCGGCGCACGTATCGGGCGCACGTTTTAGCGCCGGCCATGTCATTGTGACGGGGCGGCCGATGTCTTCGCTTCGGCCGCCCCGCATAATGGGTGGATGGCATCAGTCCTTTTCCACCTTGACGACGATGCGCGCCGTGTTGGCCCGATCGACCCGAAGCGCGTCTTCCACCAGGCAGAGTCGCTTCTGGATTCGTCCACAGGAACCACGGATTACAGGCAAATCCGTGGTCAAGATTCGTCCGCACGCCCCTAGTGTGGCACCCTGCTTACCTGGCTCCTCCAAGCAGCTCGAAACGTCCTTGATCCCGCAGAGCATCCCACCTTGGCTGGCGTGGTGACTGCCACATTCAAACGCATCGTCCATGCCGCCGTCATCGCGCTTGGCCTGTCATCCGTCGCCACGGCCCGTGAACCGGACCAGATGGTGGTTTTCAAGAAAACCGAACAGGCGGAGTTGAAGCTGCACCTGTTCAAGCCGCCCGCTCACAAGGCATCCGAAAAACGTCCCGCGATCGTGTTCTTCTTCGGCGGCGGTTGGACGAGCGGCACTCCAAGCCAGTTTTTCCCCCACTGCGAATACCTCGCCTCGCGCGGAATGGTCGCGGCCTCGGCGGAGTATCGGGTGAAATCGGCGCACGGCACCACGCCGCGCGAGTGCGTGATGGACGGAAAATCGGCAGTGAGATGGATGCGCCAACATGCCGGTGAACTCGGCATCGATCCCATGCGCATCGCCGCCGGTGGCGGCTCGGCGGGCGGTCATGTGGCCGCCGCAACCGCCATACATGAAAGCTTCGAGGAACCCGATGAAGACAAAGCCATCAGTTGCCGCCCGGACGCGCTGGTGCTCTACAATCCGGTCTTCGACAACGGCCCGGGCGGCTATGGCCACGATCGCGTGAAGGACTACTGGAAGGAAATCTCGCCGATGCATCACATTGGCAAGGACACGCCGCCGACCGTGGTGTTTCTCGGCACCAGGGATCACCTCATCCCGGTGGCCACTGCGGAAAAATACCGGCGGCTGATGGAGGAAAACGGCCGGCGCTGCGACCTCCATTTGTATGAGGACCAGAAGCACGGGTTCTTCAATCAGGCGAACCGGCAGTATTATCTGAAAACCCTGCTGGAGACGGATCGTTTCCTGATGTCCCTTGGTTATCTGGAAGGCGAGCCAACGCCCGGAGAAGATCCATCCGGCGATTGAACGCCCGATCCGCCGAAGTCCGAACGAAACGACGGAGATTGCCGGCACCCGTGTATCCAACGCCGCGAAAATCACTGAACAAACGCGCACTCGCGTCACGTAAGACCGCATCATGAAAGCCATCCTGCCACTCGCCCTGCTCGCCTCCACCATCGTGGTCGCCCAGACCGCCGCCAAAAAGGAGGAACCCGCCAAGCCGTTGCGCGTCCTGATGCTCACCGGCGGCTGCTGCCACGATTACGAGACCCAGAAGGACATCCTCTCCGCCGGCATCTCGCAGCGCGCCAACGTGGATTTCACCATCGTCCACGAGGGCGGCAAGGGTACGAAACACCAGTTCGAAATGCTCAAGAAGCCGGGCTGGGAAAAGAACTACGACGCCGTGCTTTATAATATCTGTTTCGCGATGGAAACCGACCGGGACTACATCGAAAGCGTCACCAACACCCACAAGGCCGGCCTGCCCGCGGTGGCGCTCCACTGCACTTATCATTCCCATCACTGGAAAACGGACACCGACGAATGGGAGCGCTTCATCGGCGTCACCTCGCCCAACCACGGTCCCAAGGCCGCCGTCACCATCACACCGGTGAAACCGGATCACCCGGTCATGAAGGGTTTCCCCGAGTCATGGAAAACGCCGCTCGGCGAACTCTACAACGTGGACAAGGTCTGGCCCACCGCCACCGTGCTGGCGGACGGCGACAACGGCAAAAAGAAACAGGCCTGTGTGTGGGTGAACGATTTCGACGGCACCCGCGTGTTCGGCACCACCGTGGGTCATCACAACGAGACCATGGCCGAGGATGTGTATCTCGACCTCGTCACCCGCGGCCTGCTCTGGACCGCCGCCAAGCTCACGGATGACGGCAAACCCGTCCCCGGCATGGAACGGAACTAGGTCCCTTCATTGCATCCCGGATAACGAAGCCAGGCGCAACGTCACATTTCCAGCATCAGGCGCGCCGGGGCCTCGAGCAGATCCTTGATGCGGATCAGGAAGGTGACGGCTTCCTTGCCATCGACGAGCCGGTGGTCGTAGCTGAGGGCGAGATACATCATCGGGCGGATGACGACCTGATTGTCCACGGCGACCGGGCGCTGCTGGATGGCGTGCATGCCGAGGATGCCGCTTTGCGGCGGGTTGAGGATGGGCGTGCTGAGCAGCGAGCCGTAGGTGCCGCCGTTGGAGATGCTGAAGACGCCGCCCTGCAGGTCCTCGATCAGGATCTTGCCCTCGCGCGCCTTGGTGGCGTAGTCGAGAATGTCCTTTTCGATCTGTGCGAAGGATTTGGTGTCGCAGTCGCGCAGCACGGGAACGACGAGCCCCTTCTCGGTGCCGATCGCCACGCCGATGTCATAAAAATGGTTTTCAATAATATCATTTCCCTCGATGCGCGCGTTGATGGACGGGCAGTCCTTGAGCGCCTGGGTGACGGCCTTGACGAAGAACGACATGAAACCGAGCTTCACGCCGTGCTTCTTCACGAACTCGTCCTGCACCGCCTTGCGCAGGTCCATGACGGCTGACATGTCCACCTCGTTGAAAGTGGTTAGGATGGCGGCGGTCTGCTGGGCGTTGACAAGATGCGTGGCGATCTTGCGTCGCAACATCGACATCTTGCGGCGCGTGGTGCGGCCGTCGTCGGCGGCTCGTTCGGGTGACACGACCGCCTGCTCGGGAGTCGGTTTTGCAGGCTTGGCGGGCTTTTCCTCGGTCGGCTTGGCGGCTTTGGGAACGGCGGCGGTGGCGGACTTCTCGGTGGCTTTGGGCGTGGACTGACGGACTGAAGTCCGCGCTCCGTTTCCGCCAGGGATGATGTTGGCGATGACCGTGCCGATGGCGACTTCCTCGCCTTCCGGGACCAGCACCTTGAGCACGCCGTCCACCGGCGATTCGAGTTCGTTGGAGACCTTGTCGGTTTCAAGCACGACGAGCACCTCGCCGGCGCTGACCGTCTCGCCGTCATTCTTTCGCCACTGAGCGACGCTGGCCGAAGTGATTGATTCGCCGGAGGCCGGAACTTTGATTTCAACCGGCTTGGAAACCGCGGCGGGAGCGGATTCGGTTGGGGCGGCGGCCTCGGGTTTCGACGCGGCGGCGGATTCGGGTTTGGGTTCGTCGGACTTGTCCGCTTTTGCGGCGGGCTCGGGCTGGCTCTCCGCTTCCTCGATGCGTGCGATCAGGGTGCCGATGGGCACTTCCTCGCCTTCGTTGACGACGATTTCGAGCACGCCGCCGGCGGCGGCTTCGAGTTCGTTGGAGACCTTGTCGGTTTCGAGGGTGACGAGCGTTTCACCGCGGGCGACACGCTCGCCGTTCTTCTTGTGCCAGCGGGCGACGTTGGCGGTGGTGACGGATTCGCCGGAGGCCGGGATGGTGACTTCGATGGCCATGACTTGGGAAAGGTTGCGGTTGGTGGAAACGGGAAAGATATCAGACGGTGAACGCTTGTTCGAGCAGTGCTTTCTGCTCGCGGTAATGGGTGGCCTTGGAGCCGGCGGCGGGGCTGGAGGCGGCCTCGCGGCCGGCATAGCGGACGCGGCTGCCGACGCAGCGTTCGAGCCGTGGCCAGATGTACGACCATGCGCCCATGTTGAGCGGCTCCTCCTGGCACCAGACGAAGTGCGAGGCGTGGGGATACTGGCCGGCGATGGCCTGCACCATCTCGCGGTGGAACGGATAGAGCTGCTCGATGCGGACGATCGCCGCGTTGCCGATCCCGCGCTCGCGACGCCAGGCCAGCAGGTCGTAGAACACCTTGCCGGTGCAGAAGATCACGCGGCTGACCTTGGCGGCGTCGAGCGATTCGTCGGGATCCGGCAGCACTTCCTGGAAACAGTTTCCTTCGAGAAAATCGTCGATGCGCGAGACCGCCTCGGGGCGTCCTAACAGACTCTTCGGAGTCATCAGGACCAGCGGCTTGCGAAAGTCGCGGTGTTTCTGGCGGCGCAGCGCGTGGAAATACTGCGCGGGGGTGGTGAGATTGCCGACGATCATGTTTTTTTCGGCGCAGAGCTGCAGAAAGCGTTCCAGACGCGCGCTCGAGTGCTCGGGCCCCATGCCTTCGTAGCCGTGGGGCAGCAGCATGACGAGATCGGTGGGCGTCTGCCACTTCGACTCGGCGGAGGAAATGAACTGGTCGATGATGACCTGCGCGCCGTTGGAGAAATCGCCGAACTGCGCCTCCCACAAAGTGAGCATTTTCGGGTAGCAGAGCGAGTAGCCGTAATCGAAGCCGAGCACGGCAAACTCGGAGAGCAGCGAGTTGTGCACGCAGAATTTCCCCTGGTCCGGTGCGATGTGTTCGAGCGGGATGAATTTTTCCGTGGATTCGGAATCGTGCAGGACGAGATGGCGCTGCGAGAAAGTGCCGCGCGCGACGTCCTGGCCGGAGAGCCGGACCGGCTTGCCTTCCATCAGCAGCGAGCCGAACGCGAGCGACTCGGCGAAGGCCCAATCGATGGGACCGTCGTTTTCCATCGCCTCGACGCGGCGCGGAAAAAAGCGCTTTTCGAGCGTCGGGTTGAGGCGGAAATCGTCCGGCACGGTGGTCAGCGTGCGGCCGATCTGCCGGAGCCGCTCGCCCGGGATGCCGGTGGCCACCGGTGCGTGCGAATACTCGGGCTGGATGATCCCGGTGGAGCCGCTGAACGCAGTGCGGTCGCCGGCCTCGTGCAGTTCGAGCATTTTCTGATAGCCCTGCTCGAGCCGGTCCCAGATCTCGCGCTCCATCGCATCGACATCCTCCTCAGAGGCGACGCCTTCGCCGATGGTCCGTTTCTTATAGATTGTCCCGAAAGTCGGACGCTCGGCGATTCGGCGCGCGACCACCGGCTGGGTGAATGCGGCCTGGTCCGCCTCGTTGTGGCCCTGGCGGCGGTAGCAATACATGTCGATGACGATGTCGCGTGCGAATTTCTGCCGGAACTCGAGTGCGAACATCGCGGCCCAGTAAAGCTCCATCGGTTCCTCGCCGTTCACGTGGAGAATCGGCGCGTCCACCATCTTGGCGACGTCGGTGGCGTAGGCCGATGAACGCGCGTCCGCCGGCACGGTGGTGAAACCGATCTGGTTGTTGATGATGATGTGGATCGTGCCACCGGTGCGGTAGCCGGGAAGCTGCGAGAGATTGAGCACCTCCGCCACCGATCCCTGGCCGGCGAAGGCGGCGTCGCCGTGCAACAGGATCGGCAGCACGCGCGAGCGGTCGATTTCCCCGTCGATTTCCTCGCTGAGCAGGCGCTGGCGGGCGCGGGCCTTGCCCTGGACCACGGCGTTGACTGCTTCGAGGTGGCTCGGGTTGGCGGCGAGACTCACGCGCACCTTGCCGTCCGGCAGTGCGCGTTCGCTGTCGTAACCGAGATGATACTTCACATCGCCGTCTCCGGCCACCAGGTCGGGCTCGTAGTTCGGCGTGAACTCATAAAGCACGGTGGTGATCGACTTGCGGACGAAGTTCGCCAGCACGCACATGCGGCCGCGGTGGGACATGCCCATGTCAATCGAGCGCACGCCATGTGACGGACAGGCTTCGAGGATGGTGTTGAGCAGGATCATCGCGCCCTCGCCGCCCTCGTTGGAAAAGCGTTTTTCGCCGAGGAAGCGCTTGCCGAGGAAGTGCTCGAAAATCTCCGCCTCGAGCACCCAGCGCAGTGCCTTGAGTTTCTGTTCCGGCGTGCCGCCCGATCGCGCCCCGTGCGACTCGATGCGCTCGCGCAGCCAATGGCGTATCGGGGTGTAATGGATGTGCATGAACTCGAAGCCGATGTGGCCCGAGTAGGTTTTTTCCAGCACGCCGATCATGTCGCGCAGTTTCATCCGCTCGCCGTGACGGAAGTAGGCGTTCCACGCCATGCGGTCGAGGTCGGCCTGGGAAAGTCCGAATTGCTCGATGTGCAGGCGCGGATTCGGCTCCGGCTTTTCCTCCAGCGGATTGATATGAGCCTGTGTGTGGCCGAGTGTGCGGTAGTTGTAAATGAGCGCCACCACGCGGCCGAAGAATACCAGATCGCTGTCACTGCACGCTTCGCCAGTCGTGCCCACCGCGTCCTTGCCGCGCTCCCTGGGCCGCACGCAGCCGAGTTCGAATCCCTCGAAGAACGCGGCCCACGTCTCCTCCACCGAGCGTGGATCGTCGAGCCATTGGGCGTATTTCGCATCCAGCAAATCCGCGTTTTGTCGCGCCGAAACCGAGGTATTCATGGGATCATTCTTCAAAAACGTTTGGCGAGCCCGCGATTTCCCGCTTGGCCCGCCACGCGAGCGACCTCAATAAGTGTGGCGTCCCACCGCGTCAACCGCCGACGCCACCGATTTTCCCGCCACCATGCCCATGATCGAAGTCCACGAACTCCGCAAAAATTACGGTCGTCACACCGCCGTGCGCGACATCTCGTTCAACGTGGAGCGCGGCGAAATCGTCGGTTTCCTCGGCCCCAACGGCGCGGGGAAAACCACCACCCTGCGCATGCTCACCGGATTCCTGCCGCCCAGTTCCGGCAGCGCCCGCATCGCCGGTTTCGATGTCTTCCGCGACTCGCTCGATGCCCGCCGCCGCATCGGCTACATGCCGGAAAACGTGCCGCTCTACGATGACATGCGGGTGCGCGAATACCTCAGGTTCCGCGCGCAGCTCAAGGGGCTCGACGGTGCCACCACCCGCAGCCGTCTCGGCGAGGTGCTCGAAAGCTGCGGCCTCACCGGCGTGCGCCGCAAGATGATCAAGACGCTCTCCAAAGGCTACCGCCAGCGTGTGGGCTTGGCCGACGCCCTGATCCACGAACCCGAACTGCTCATCCTCGACGAGCCCACCAACGGCCTCGACCCCAACCAGATCCGCCAGATCCGCGAACTCATCCGCCAGCTCGCCAGGAACCACACGGTCCTGCTTTCCACCCACATCCTCCATGAGGTGGAAATGACCTGCAACCGCGTCATCATCATCGACAACGGCAAGATCAAGGCCGCCGACACCCCGGAGAACCTCACCCGCGACATGCGCGCCGCCGGCCGCCTGCAAGTGGAGATCCAGGCCGATTCCAACGTCGCCGCCGGGGCCATCAACCGGCTCGACCACGTGAAAAAAGTCACCAGCGAGCCGCTTGAGGACGAATGGTCGCGCCACACCGTGTGGGTCGATTCCGGCACCGACGCCCGCGAGCGCATCGCCCGCCTCGCCGCGCAGAACGGCTGGCCGCTGCGCTCGCTGTTCCGCCACGAGGCCACGCTCGAGGATGTGTTCGTGGAACTGACTCGAAGGGATTGAATCCATTGCCAGACATCATCGGAAAGACGATAGATTTTGCTCAATGATACCGCCATTCACCAATATCGCCGATTACCTCGCTTGGGAGGAAATCATCGAGGTGAAACACGAATATGCCGGCGGCACCGTGCATGCGATGGTCGGCGCGTGTCCCTGGCATGAAGACTTTTCTGGATTTCCCTCCGGTTTTCCGCTATAGGCACCTCCACACCCACCTGACATCATGAAAAAAACACTGATACTTGCCCTGATCGGATTCACCCTCGCAATGGTTTCCTGCCGGACCGCCGCACCGCTCGATCCCATGACGATGGAGCCCTCGGACCGCTGTACACCCGGTGCCGAAGTCACTTACTCTTCCAAGTGACCTTGCCCGTCCCGGGCATCAGATGTGCGGCATGAAGGCCGTGTAAACCTCGCCCGGGATGTCGAGCAGGCTGTAGTCCTTGGAGGAAACGAAGAGCAGGCTCTGCTTGCCCTTCCCTAGCAGTTCGTTTTCCGAGCCAAAGACCTGGTGCTCGAGGGTGCAGAATTTACGGTTGAAATCCGCCACCCGGATTTTGACGGTGATGACGTCGAACTCCCGCGCCTCGCGCATGAACTTGTGCTCGAAGGAACGCGTCAGGATGTAGAACTTCGTCGTCTTCAGGTCGAAGTCCGGCATCACCTGGTTGAAGAACAGTTCGCGGGTCTTGCCGACGAACATGCCATACATCCCGAAGTAAACGTTGCCCACCGAGTTGGTGTCCTGATAGGTGGCGATGAAGGAATAGACGAACCACTTGCCCTCGAAGTGGCCGCCGAGCGCGTGGACGTCCTGCGGCACCGGAGCCACCACGTCCCTGCCGGTGGCCGCGGTGGCGGTCTTGCGGATCGCCTTCAACGCGGGGATCTCCGAGGCGGCCTCGATCACCTCCCCCGCCCTCTGGGTAACGACGCGCAGCAGGTCGGTGCTGATCACCAGCCAGAGGACATAAACCAGCGGCAGCAGCGATCCGAGCACCAGCAGCCAGCTCGCCGCAGTGCAGTAGCCGAAAGCGAAAATCACCAGCGAGATGCTGGCCAGCGAGAACATCCGGATCTGCGGCAGCGGCTGCTGCGAGTTCGGCACGAAACATCGCGCGATGGCCAGCGAGGCGTAGCCGACGAAAAACGAGGCGTAGAACACCATGAAATACTCCAGTTCCAACTTCGCCCACAGACCGCCGAGGGCGATCACGGCAATGACCAGAAAGGTCGGAATCGGCGATTCGAGAATGCGCCTCGGAATCATGCCGAGCAGCACGTTCTGACTCTTGCCCAGGTTGATGCCAAGGAACCACTTCAGCGCCACATAACCGCTGTCGAGGGTCGTAAGCGCACAGATGCCGAGGAAGGTGAAATAGGCCACCGGCAGCAGGCCCTTGGAGCCGGCGTCGAGGCGGTCGATGTATTGCACGATCATCTCGTGGGCATAGCGGAAGGTGTCCAGCCCGTCCTTGCCGTAGGTTTCCACCCCGCCCTTGGCCATCACCCATGCGGCGAGGCTGCCGTGGAACAGCAGCAGCAGGAAAAAGATCACGCCTCCGATGGCATAACTGGCGCGGATCGAGGTGTTCTCGCGATGGATCTGGATGGCGCGCTGCCAGTGCTGGAGATCCAGCCACGGCCCCACCATCAGCCCCACCAGCAAGGGGATCAGATAGCCCAACAGGTCCGGTCCCTCCCACAGGTCCGGTTCCGGGGCAGCCCAGCCGCTGTTGGCGGTGATCGGCGGATCGAGCGTCACCAGCAGGGTCGCCACCGCGGCGAGCAGCATCAGGCCGAAGATCGCGTGGCCCGCCTTGATGCGCCCGATGCCGAATTCCTCGCCGAACAGGCAGCCCGCGGCCAGCACCACGAACACCACCATGCACAGGTAAAGCGCCGACATCGGCCCCGACACCAATTCCAGCGGTGCGAACAGGTAACGCGTCAGAGCGAACACCGTGAGCGTGATCGCCAGCACCTGATAGAGGTAGAAAATCAGCCGGAAGGGCTTGGAGAATTTCTCGAAAAACCGCGCCAGCGATTCCTGCCCGCCGCCGTGACGGCGCGCCACGATCTGGGTGAGGAAGCCGAACAACGCCAGCCCGGCCGCGTTCGGCACGGCAAACATCAGCAGCCCCTGAAGACCGAACATGAAGGTCATCTGGACGCTGAAAAACAGCCCCAGTCCCCACATCCACGCCAAAGCCACGGAATTCCCCCAGAGCAGCGAGTTGAACCAACGCAAATTCATGTGCCGCGAAGCAATCCCCGATCCGGCCCGCCCGCAAGCCACGAATCGCCGAGAATTACCATTGAAGAGACCCGCGCGGCCCTCTTAACTCCCGCCGTTCCCGCAACCCCTCTCCATTTTTCATGATCGAAAACATCCGCAAATACACCGGCCTGCTCATCGTGTTTTTCGCCCTCGTGGTGCTGGCCCTGGTCGTCGGCATCAAGGACGACATTTTCCGCGGCGGTGCCAGCGGTCAGCCGGTCTTGAAAATCGCGGGCCGCACTTACAACGACAAGGAGTTCCACCAGTTCGGCAGCGGCGCGCTCGAACTGGCCCAGTTCTTCGCGCAATCCGGGGACTTCGGGCTTTATTCCTTCGTGCTGGGGCTCACCAGCGGCGCGGCCAGTCAGGATGAGGCCGCCGAGCGGTTTTTCATCAACCGCATGATTCTGCGCCAAGCCAAGGATGAGTTCGGCGTCCATCCCGGCAGGGAGGAAGTGGAGGATTATATCAGGTCGATGCGGGCCTTCGCCGGTCCGGACGGCCAGTTCGACGAGGAAACCTACCGCACGTTCATCGACCGCGGCATCGGCCGCCTCGGCATGACCGAGGAAGACCTGCGCGAACTGGCCGCCGACTCGCTCGCCTCTCAGAAGATCAACGCCATCGTCGGCAGCGGTCTTGGTCAAAACCGCGACATCACCGCCACCCGGATCGCGATGGATGACCAGCGCGTGAGCGGCCACATCGCGCGCCTCTCGATCGACCCCTTCGAGGCGGAAATCCAACCGACGGATGAGGAAATCAAGGAGTATTGGGAAACCATCCAGGACGCCTTCATGACCGAACCGCGGCGCAAGTTCACCTACATCATCGCCACCCCGGAAATGCCCGCCGACGAGCCGGAAGCGGATGAAAAACCGGAATCCGAAACCGCGGAAGCCGCCAGCGAAGAGGACAAAGCCGCCACAGAGGCGAAGAAGGCCGAGGAAAAAGCCAAAAAAGACGCGGAACTCGCCGAAGCCCGCCGCAAGAAGCAGCTCGAACTCGATGCCAAGGTGGACGATTTCGCCTTCCAACTGGAAGAACAGGAGGGAGCCGGGTTCGAGGAACTGGCCAAGGAATTCGGTTTCGAGCCGGTCGCCACCGAACTCTTCACCCAAAGCGCGCCGCCCGAGGCGCTCGACGTCAACCTCCGCTCCTCCTCCCGCGGCGGCAAGGCGATCGACGAGTTGTTCCGCATCGTTCCCACCTCCGATCCGGTCTCGAAAATCTCCCAGCCCATCGCCATCGGCGAAAACCAGTGGCTCGTCGCCCGGCTCGACGAGGAAGTGCCGTCCCGGCCCAAGACCTTCGAGGAAGCCAAGGACGAGGCGCGCGACCGCTACATCAACGAAAAAGCCACCGAGGCGATGAGAAGCGCCGCCGAAGAAGCCGTGGAGAAAATCAAGGAAGGCCTTGCCGCGGGACAATCCTTCGCCGATGCCGCCAAGGAGGCCGGCATCGAAAACACCGGCGAGTTCACCAAGGTGACGTCCAGCTATCGGCCGGACCCGGCCAACGAGCCGCGCAATTTGTTCGAAGCCACCCGCTACGTCGAACCCGGCTCACTTGCCGAGATCGTCGTCGAGACCGACCGCGCGTTCGTCATCCACGTCGCCTCGCGCGAGGTGGAGAAAAACCCGGATGCCGCCACCCGCATCGATGGCGAACTGGCACGTGCCGCCAACACCTACGAAACCACCGCCTTCATCGGCTGGCTGACGGAACGCGCCGAGGCCGCCGACGTCCAGCGGCTCTACCGCCGCTGATCGCACATGTCCGAGCCTTCAGAACTTCAGGAATTGTTCGACGAAGCCAACGGCCACCTCGCCGTGGGCGAAATGGACGAAGCCGTCGCCCTCTACCGTCGTTGTGTTGAACGATCGCCGGATTTCTTCGACGGCTGGCACGCGCTTGGCATGGCGTTGATGAAAACCGGCTCGATCAAGGAGGCCATCGGCTGCGGACTCCAGGCCGTCACCTTGCGGCCCAACGACCTGCTCGCCTGGACCGCGCTCTCTCAGATGTATGTGCGCGACGGCAACATCCCTGAAGCCGAGACAGCCAAGGGCAACGCCCGCATCCTCTCGCTGGGCGGCAAGGTGGCGCGGTGATCACTCGAAGATGTCGTAGAGCTTGTCCTGCAGCGGCTCGGGGGTCTTCTTGAAATATTCGTCGGCCAGTTCGGTGTGGCCGCTCAGCTCCATGAGAATCCCGGCCAGCGCCTGGGCTTCGGGGTCTTCCGGGCGCAGATTTGCGATCAGGCGTCCGAGTTGCGCGTGGTCGGCCGCACTGAGTTCATCCATCGGATAAGACGCCTCGGTATCACCGCCCATGGCGCGGAATGTCAGTTTGCCGTCGCGCTCCACCCTGACGAACGCCACCCGGCCATTCGCCTTGGAAAGATGGATCGGTGTCGGAGTGATGGCTCCGGCCTGGCTCAGTTCGGCCAAGGTGGTCAGGAATGTGCGGTCCAGCAAAGGCATGCTGTCCTCAAGCAGCGCGCGCGGCTCGCGCGGCCTGTCGGCCATGTCGGCACCTCCCGGCGACCAGCCGGTGATGCGCAGGCGCTTTTCCTTGAGTGAGAGAATGAGGGCCGCACAGGCGGTGGGGAAATTCCGCGTGCCATAGACGTGGTCGGTGGAGGCATAGTCGCGGCCGGGCATCACCACGTAGCCGCCATTGTGGGTGTGGGCCATGATCATCCACCACTTGATGTAGTCGAGGTATTCGCGGAAGTCCTTCTCGTCGGCGAGCGCGGCACCGAGACTGCCCCACAACACGTGCATGTGGGTGGAGGCATGCCCGTCCATCAGTTTAGGACCACTCTTCGCGCAGCCGGTCGCCAGCAGGTCGGAGAGATAACCCCAGGACTTGTTGTCGCGGTTGCCGATCTTGTGCGCCAGCGCGCCCACGCCGGAACGGGCGAAATGGCCTACCGGGCTGCCGTCGTGTCGGTAGCGCCGGGTCGGCTCATCGGGAATCATCTGGCGGATGACCATCCGTTTCGCCCCGCCCATGTCGAAAACCCGGTTTTTTTCCTGCTCGTTTTTCAACCAATCGGTCGGCTTGTAGCGGGGATCGTTCTTGGTGGGCCAGACGATCTTGTATCCGCCGATGCCCTTCATGCCTTCCAGGCACTCGAAACCGATGCCCTTCGGGCTGTTCTTGGGCGCTCCCTTGGGATCGTCGAGCACGATCACGGCGTGGTCCCAGCCTTTGAATCCGTAACCGATTTCACCGTTGGATCCCGCGGAGTCGAGAAAACCCTGATGAATCCGGTTGTAGGCGGGTTCGGCGTGTTCGAGCCCCGCTTCCTTGAACAGGCTCAAGGCGACCATGCCCAAGCCGGCGGGCAAGGACATCGCTCCATACCCTTTCGGCCCGCCGGCCGCAATCCGCCGCTGGATCGCCGCGAACGGCCGATGCGAAAAGCCGCCGTTTTCCGGCCATACGCATTCATTGAGGGTCGCCGCCAGCGACTCCATCGCGGGCAGCAGGCTGCGGTCCTTGGTCAGCAGGTAATACTCGCCCATGACGATGCCATCATGCACCTGCCCCCATGCGGGAAAACCGTTCGCGTTCGTCGGGTCGTAGCGCTTGCTGCCGTAACCATCCATGATCTGCTTCACCAGCCGCATGTGTTTCTTCTCGCCCCCGGCCATCAGCGCGAGCGTGGCGGCCGTGTGGGTGTGGACCATTTTCTCGAATCTGCCGGCGCGCTTGTATTCGTCTTCCAGAAAATCGCACAGCTCGGTCAGCAGTTTGTCCGAGCGCGGGCAGTTGTAGGGCCAGGTGGGCGAGAAGCGGCCGAGCGGCTCGATCTGGACGGTCACGGTTTTTTCCTCCGCCTGCTTGCCGCCCGGCCAGACGATGAGTTCCAGTTTCCCGTCCTTGCCCTGGCTGTCCTCGATGAGCTTGGACATCTCGAGCATTGGCCCTTCCCAACCGTTGTAGCGGCGGCCGAAGGTGTGCTCGACGGTCATGCGCTTGCCGTTGGCACCGACGATGATGTCGTCGATGTTCACCACTCCCGCGGCGGGGGATTTCTTGAAGACGTATTTGACGGTGAGGTATTTGGGGTGGTCGTGGGTGATGCGCGCGCGGATCCCGGTGGGGCCGACGTTGAGGAACCAGCCGGTGCCGAGTTCCTCCGCGACTTCGGCATCATGGATGCCGTGCAGCTTCAGGTTCCACGGCCAATCGCCCTTCTCGTGCACGGCCATGGCCGTTTGCGGTGCGAAAAACGCCAGAATCGCCGGAATGGCGGATCTCATGAGCCGGAGGCGGATGCTTTTCATAGTCATGAACAGGTTGGGGTTTCCCGCGGAATCCGTGGCCGCGTGACGTTTCCACCATAGGCGGAAATCCCCGGTTGGCGACTGATTTGATCGCCCGCCTCCTAAAACACCGCGCGACCGGCGTCCGCCGTTTCGTCGCCCCAAACGGCAGCCGCGAATTTCCTTGCTCCGACTCCGTTCACGGCCATAGAACCCGCCCGTCAGCGCGCGCCGGGAAACGGCCGCAGCCGACCTGTCCGATCTCAACATGTCGGGGCGTGGCGCAGTCTGGTAGCGCGCTTCGTTCGGGACGAAGAGGCCGTGGGTTCGAATCCCGCCGCCCCGACCATTGCTTGGGATCACTTGCCCAAGTGACTCATCATCAACGGAATCCAGCAAAAAACCGGCCACCGGGGCAGGTTTTCCACACAAGTTGACTCGGAAACCGGGGCCGATGTCCCGCAAATGCAAACGCCGTTGTGCTGTCGTGGAGACCGGAACCGGCTGTCCGGGGATGAAGGAAACAGCGACGGTGCCGGGTATGTCCCAAGTGACGGGATCGAGCCTGACCGCACTCTTCAAGGACCTCGTCGACCAGCATGGTGAACCGCTTCGACGCGGAACTTTCCGAAGCTTTGTGATACCATGATTCAAATCGCTCAATCCCCGCTTTTGAGCACCTTGATGAAGGCGTCCTGGGGGATGTTGACCTTGCCGAAGAGCTTCATCTTCTTTTTACCCTCCTTTTGCTTTTCCAGCAGCTTGCGCTTGCGGGTGATGTCGCCGCCGTAGCACTTGGCGGTGACGTTCTTGCGCATCGCGGAGATGGATTCGCGGGCGACGATCTTGCCGCCGACGGCGGCCTGGATGGCGACGACGAAAAGGTGCTGGGGGATCACCTCCTTGAGTTTGCCGGCGAGCACGCGGCCGTAGGACTCCGCCTTGTCGCGGTGGACGATGGTGGCGAAGGCCTCGACCGGATCGCCGGCGATGAGCATGTCCATCTTGACCAATTTCGCCGCGCGGTAGCCGGTGTGCTCGTAGTCCATCGAGCCGTAGCCGCGGGTCATCGATTTGAGGCGGTCGTTGAAATCGACGAGGATCTCGGCGAGCGGCAAAACGCAGGTGAGCATGACGCGCGCTTCATCGATGGTCTCGGTGTGGGTGACGTCGCCGCGTTTTTCCATGACGAGCTGCATCACGTCGCCGATGTATTCGCCGGGCACCATGATATAAACATTCACGATCGGCTCGCGGATTTCCTCGATGGCCTGCGTCTCGGGAAAAAGCGAGGGGTTGTCCACGATGGTCTCGGTGCCGTCGGTGAGCGTGACCTGATAGATGACGGACGGATAGGTGGAGATCACATCCATGTCGAACTCGCGGCGCAGGCGTTCCTGGATGATTTCCATGTGGAGCAGGCCGAGAAAGCCGCAGCGGAAACCGAAGCCGAGCGCGGTGGAGCTTTCCTGCTGATAGGTGAAAGCAGGGTCGTTGATCTGGAGCTTGCCCATCGCCATCTTGAGACCCTCGTAATCCGAGGAATCCACCGGATAGATGCCTGAGAAAACCATCGGCTGGATCTCCTTGTAGCCGGGCAGCGGCTCCTTGCACGGGTGAGTGGCATCGGTCATGGTGTCGCCGATCTTCACTTCGGCGGCCGACTTCATGTTGGCGATCACATAGCCCACATCGCCGGCGACGAGTTTCTCGCGGGCGTTCATTCTGGGCGTGAAGACGCCGACCTCCTTGACCTCATAAACCTTGTCGGTGGCGAACAGCCTCACCCGCTGGCCGCGCTTGATGGAACCGGAAAACACGCGGACGTAGGAGACGACTCCGCGATAGGTGTCGTAGAGTGAATCGAATACGGAACAGCGCAGCAGCTTGTCGGGATTTTCGACTGGAGCCGGCACCCGGTGGACGATGGCTTCGAGAATCTCCGAGATGCCGATGCCGTCCTTGGCGGAGGCAGGGATGCAGTCCTCGCGGGGAATGCAGAGGATGTCCTCGAGTTGCTGCTGGCATTTCGGAACGTCGGCGGCGGGCAGGTCGATCTTGTTGAGGACCGGGATGATGGTGAGGTTCTGCTCGGTGGCGAGGTGGAGGTTGGCAACCGTCTGCGCCTCGACGCCCTGGGCGGCATCGACCATCAGGATGGCCCCCTCGCAGGCGGCCAGCGCGCGGGAAACCTCGTAGGAGAAATCGACGTGGCCCGGGGTGTCGAGCAGGTTGAGCTTGTAGGTTTTCCCGTCCTTCGCCCGGTATTCCATGGTCACCGGGTGGGATTTGATGGTGATCCCCTTCTCGCGTTCGAGGTCCATCGAATCGAGGAGTTGGTCCTGCTTTTGCCGTTCGGTGATGGTCCGGGTGGACTCCAGCAGGCGGTCAGAGAGCGTGGTCTTGCCGTGGTCGATGTGGGCGATGATCGAGAAATTTCGGGTCAGGGACGTGGCCATGGTGGTGGGAAAACGCGCGGGGCGCGGCGAGGGAAAGCAGGAATCCCCGGCGGAAGCACGCAAAATCCCAAGAGGCCCGCCGACCCGTCATTGCAGGAATTTTGTCTCAGGTGAGACATTTTTCCGCATGCGAGACCGAGACCACGAATTGACGATGACCGCCAAGTTTCAATGCCCGACTACCGGTTGGCCGGTTGACCGGTGTGGAGCCGGTGACGGGGGCCATGGCGCGGAATCCGCCGTTTCCGCTTGCGGGTGGATTCCGGAAAAGCACGCTGCGGGCATGGCGACATGCGCGCACTGCGGCACCGGATTCTCGGCCGGCTCGGCGGACGACCGGTATTGTTGCCGCGGCTGCGAGTATGTGGCCGAGTTGATCTCCGAGCAGGGTTTCGAGCGGTTTTACGATCTGAAACAAGGCATCGCGGTGGCCCCGGTGAAGAGCCGGCCGTTCGAGGAGCACGATTTCTCCTGGCTGCCGGCAAAGCTGGCCGCGGCGGAGGACGAGGCGCGCGCGCAAGGCTGCGAGGCGAAGATGGATCTCGGGCTGGAGGGAATTTCCTGCGTCGGCTGCGTGTGGCTGATCGAGCGCTTGTTTTCCCGCCATCCCGGCAACATCCGCGCCGCGGCGAATCCGGCGAGCGGACGGCTGCACCTCGAATGGGTGCCCGGGAAATGCGATATCGAATCGTTTCTTCGCGAGCTGTGCCGCTTCGGCTACGTGGCGGCGGCCACGCCGCAGGGCGGCGGCGATCACGAACGGCGCCGGCTCGCGGCGCGCATGGGGCTTTGCGCCGCCTTCGCGCTCAACACGATGGGTTTCTCGCTGCCAGTCTATCTGGGCATGCCGCGCGATTTCGAGTTCGCGGATCTGTTCCGGATGATCGCGTTTCTATCAGCCACGCTGTCGATGCTGGTGGGCGCGGGTTATTTCATCGACCGCGCATGGCGCGCGCTGAAAGCCGGCTCGCTGCATATCGACCTGCCGATCGCACTCGGTCTGATCGCGGCCTATATCGGCTCGATTGTCGGCTGGGCCCTGGATGCGGAGCGGCTGATGTATTTCGATTTCGTCTCGGTGTTCGTGTTCCTGATGCTCGCCGGGCGTTACCTGCAAACCTCGGCGGTGGACCGCAACCGGCGTCGCTTGGTGCGGCAACAGCCGGTGCCGGTGGAACTGCGGCTCGCAAATGACGAAGGATGCACCGTGCCGCGAGACTCGTTGGAGCCCGGAATGAAATTCGCACTCGATGCCGGGCAGGCGCTACCGGTGAGTGGAGTATTGGCAGAGGGCGAGGCGGATTTTTCGCTCGAATGGATCCACGGCGAAGCCGACCCGGTGCGGCACGTGGCCGGCGCGCGGCTGCCCGCCGGCGCGATCCTGCTGAGCCGCGAACCGGTCTGGGTGACCGCGGACGAGCGCTGGCGGGACTCGCTGCTCGCCAAGTTGACGGCTCCGGTGGATGGCGAGCGCGCGGCTCCCGGCTTGGACAAACTGCTGCGCGTTTATCTGACCATTGTGCTGCTGCTGGGCATCGTCGCGCTGGCGCTCTGGGGCGCGCGCGGCGACTGGCTCACCGGCGCGCAGGCGATGATCTCGGTGTTCGTGGTTTCCTGCCCCTGCGCGCTCGGCGTGGCGATTCCGCTGGCCGACAGCCTGGTGGCCACAGCCATGGAACGTCTCGGCGTGTTCGTGCGCAGCGGCACGCTGTGGTCGCGGTTGCGGCGGGTGCGAAAAGTAATCTTCGACAAAACCGGTACGCTCACCCTTGAGCGCCCGGTGTTGGAAAATCCGGACGCGGTTTCCGCCCTCAACGACTCCTCGGCACTGGCGCTGGCCCGCCTCACCAGCGGCTCGCTGCACCCGGTTTCCAGATCGCTTCTGGAAATGCTCGGACATCGCGGTCAACGTCTCCTTGCGGCACACGGCATCATCATTCCAAAGGAATTTCCCGGCTCCGGCGTGACGGTTGAAGACGAAAACGGGCGTTGGTCGCTCGGTAAAGCCGGCTGGCTGGCGGATTCACAAACTCCCGGCGATAGCGGCGCACAGAGTGAGTTGCGGAAAATCGGCGCACTTGTCGCCGCCTTCCGTTTCCGCGAATCGCTGCGCCCGGACGTCACCCGCACACTCGATTTCCTCAAGCGCCGCGGCATGCAGCCGCACATCCTCTCCGGCGATCACCCGGACAAGGTCGCGCTCGCCGCCAGCACCCTCAACCTGCCTGCGGAATACGCCCACGGCGGGCTTTCGCCGGAAGAAAAAGCCGCCCGCGTCAAAGATCTCGATGCCGCCGACACCCTCTACCTCGGCGATGGTGCCAACGATTCACTGGCTTTCGACGCCGCGCTGGTCACCGGCACCCCGGTGGTGGACCGCAGCCTGCTGGAGTCGAAATCCGACTTTTTCACCCTCGGCGCGGGCCTCGGCTTCCTGCCGGACCTGTTCATCGCCGCCGCCGTTCGGGCAAGAGCGGTGCGAGCCGCTTTCGGCTTTGCCTTGATTTACAATGTGACGACAGTGGCTTACTCCATGGCCGGCCTGATGAACCCGTTGCTGGCCGCCGTGCTCATGCCGCTCAGCTCGCTGGTTTCCATCGGAATCGTAATCGCGATGGTGCGATGGAAATTCACCGATACATGATTGAAATCCGGTTTCGAGCCGCTAGCCTCCCACCAAACCAAACCTCATGATCCCTGCCGTCATACAGCCACACCAGGAGTTCGAGAACGCATTACTCAAGCGAATCGCCCAGTCGGAGCGCTTTAAAATGTACCAGGATGCGTTTCGCACCGCCACCGGACTGCCTCTGCGACTTGTGTCATCGGACCCCGACGGCTGGTGCCTCGACGATGAGGGAATGAACCGCAGCCCGTTTTGCGAGGAACTCAACCTGTGCGACAAGGCTTGCTCCGCCTGCGTGGAAACCAACCGGCGGCTGATGAAGGAAGCCGAAGTGAACGGTCCCACCACCTGCCATTGTTTCGCCGGTCTGTGCGCCACTGCGGTCCCGGTGAGGCTGGGTGCCTCGGTCATCGGATACCTCAAGACCGGCCAGGTCTTCAGCCGCACGCCCACTCCCGATCAATTCGAGGAAATCATGGGTGCCATCGGCCGCAAGACACTCGATAAGGCGGCGCGCAGGAAACTCAAGGATGCCTACCTGCACACGCGCTTTGTCGAGCCGCTCCGCTACCAGAGCATGGTGACCCTGCTGCAGAGCTTTGCCGAGCAACTCGGCGAACATGCCGATTCAATGGCCATTGTCGAGGAAGGCAGCGAACCGGCCGCCATCGCCAAGGCCAGGAAATACATCCATGAACACCTCGACCAACCCTTGCCACTCGGTCTCGTGGCACGTCACGCCGGTCTTAGCGAATCGCATTTCTGCCGCCTCTTCAAGGACTCCGCCGGACTCACGCTCACCGATTACGTCAACCGCTGCCGCATCGACTGGGCGAAACGCGAGTTGCTCAAGCCCGAGGCGCGCATTTCCGAAATCGCCTTCCTCGTCGGCTACCAGTCGCTCTCCCAGTTCAACCGCAGCTTCGCCCGCATCGTCGGCCAGTCCCCCACCCTCTATCGCCGCGAGCGCCTCGAACGCATCGCTTCATAAACCGCGGAAACACTGCGGCACTCGCGCGACGCTTGATCTGATACAACGGGCCCGCCCCACCCCATGGAAGAACGATACGAAATTCGAGGAAAGATCGGCCAAGGCGGTCTGGGCTCCGTTTACCGGGGATACGACACGCGGATGAACCGCGAGGTCGCCATCAAGCGCATACCGGCGAACTCCGCCGATCCGGATTTGTTGGAGGAATCCACCCGCCAGCTCATGAAGGAAGCCGGCGCGCTCGCCGCCCTCCAGCACCCCAACATCGTCACCGTCTATGATGTGGGCAAGGACGACGACGGTCCCTACGTGGTCATGGAACTCATCAGTGGTAACACTCTCGAGGAACTCATCGAACGCGCGCCGCTCACTTGGCCGGACTTCCGCGAACTGGCGATGCAGACGCAGGAAGCGCTCATCGCCGCGCAGGAACTCGATCTGATCCACAGCGACATCAAGCCGTCCAACCTGATGCTCACCTGGCTGCCGTCCGGCAAGTTCCAGATCAAGATCGTGGACTTCGGGCTCGCCACCCTCACCCAGTCGCAGTCGCGCGAGGAACTCGAGGAAATGGAAGCGGTGTTCGGCTCGATCTTCTTCATGGCCCCCGAGCAATTCGAGCGCGTGCCGCTCGACGCCCGCTCGGACCTCTACTCGATGGGGTGCGTCTATTACCAGTCGCTGGCCGGTGCCTATCCCTTCGATGGCAAGACCGGCCAGGAAGTGATGCAGGCGCACCTACACCACACCGTCAAACCGCTGCAGGAAGTCCGCGCGGACATCCCGCTGTGGGTCTGCGACTGGGTGATGTGGCACCTCAACCGCAATCCGGAAGACCGCCCCGCCTCGGCACGCGAGTCGCTCACGGTGTTTCTCCAAAACGACAAGAATCCCAATCCCACCATGAGCACCGGCAGCGAACCACCCGCCAACGCACCCAAGCGTCCCAAACTGATCATCCCAGGTGCCGGCCCCGCGCCCGTGCAAACCGCGCAAATCGCCGTGGCATCGACCGCCCCTCCCAGCGCACCCGCCACCCTTGTCCAGCCTGCCAAGCAAGCGGAAGAAGTGCCCGCGGATCCGGCACCGGAACCTGTTCCGGAAGCCGCTGAGCCGGTGAAAACCGTCACCGCACCCCAGCCGCTCATGCCGCCGGAGGGTTCGAAACCGAGCGTCCACACCTCCTCCCAGGAGCTGCCGCCGGCCGAACCGGAGCCCGCCCCGAAACCCGCCGCCCCACTCCTCACTGCCGCCGGTGCGCGCACGCGCCCCGCAGCAGCCACGGCTGCCATGCCCAAAGCGCACAAGCACAAGCAGAAACTCAGCAACGCCACCAAAACCACCATCGCCGCCATCCTCGCGATTCTTGCCGTGCTGCTCGCATGGTATCTCCTCGACCGCAGCGGCAAAAACCGCCTCACCGCGATCTACAACGAGAAAATCAAGCTCGCCGCCGATCCCACCGCCACCGAAGTGCCCGTGGACGCCGAGGCGCTCCAACTGCTGCTCGACGCCGCCACCAATACCGGCATGGTCGAGGCCCGCCAGACTGTCTACCAGGCGCTCTATCTCGCCAAAGCCACCGACGACACCGACATCGACGCCCGCATCGCCGAATTCGCCACCACCCGCGAAATGATGGCCGACGTGCGCGAGGTCCTCATCCGCGACGTGCTGCGCCGCCGCAAGAACCCCGCCATCGTCCCCACCCTGCTCGCCTACGCCAGCCGCCCGGGCCTCGAACCCCGCAACGCCGTCGCCGCACTCCAAGCCGTTCGCCACATGGCTGGCGACGAACAATTCGAGCAATTCCTCGCCGTCCTCCAAGGCACCGAACACGACGAAGTCCGCGCCGCCGCCGAAGACACCATGGGGCAGATCATTAAGCGAACTTCCCGCCGCGACAGCCTCACCGACCGGCTCATCGACGCCTACGAAGGTGCCACCAACGAGGTCGTCCGCCACTCGCTGCTCCGCCTACTCGGCCGCACCGGCGGGGAAAAGGCACTCGAACTGGTGAAAAAAGCGCTCGCCGAGCCGCGCGATCAGATTGCCGCGATCGTCAGCATCGGATCATGGCGCGACGACACCGCGCTGCCGCTGCTTTACGATTACATCTCCCGCACCGAGGACCTGCCGTTGCGCGGCCGCGCATTCGATTCCGTCACCCGCTTCGCCGCCGAAAACGAGGAAACCCTCAGCCCGGAAGCCACACGCCGCCTCTGGGAAAACCTCGCCTCCCTCGCCAAAACCACCGACGAACAACTCAAGGTGATCCGCGGCTTGCTCAACCACGAAGGCGCGTGGTCCGTCGCGATCCTCGAAAAATACCGCGATTCCGATAACGACCGCGCCGCGGATCTCGCCGATCGCGCGCTGGATGCGATCGAGGAACGCCGCCGCGTCCGCGGCGATCAGGGCGATCAGGAAAACGGCGAAGGCACTCAGGAAGGCGGCGAGTAAACCGCCACCGGACCCACGCCCGCACCCTGCACCCGGCGGAGTTTTTCCACACTGCGGACCACCGCCGCGGCCACGGCCTGGATTTCCCCATGCGTGTTGTAGCGCGAGAACCCGAAGCGCAGGCTGCTCTTCGCCCGGCGCTCGGGAATGCCCATCGCCACCTGCACGTGCGAGGGTTTTTGTTTCCCCGTCATGCACGCGGAACCGGCCGAACAAGCCACTCCGGCCTCGTCCAGCAGGATCAGCAGCCCGGCGGCGTCGCAGCCGTCGAATGACAGATGACTCGTATTCGGCAGACGGTGTTCCCGGTCCCCGTTCATCGTGACGCCGGAAAGCCCGTCCGTGACTGCGCGCTCGAATTCGTCGCGCCACTCGGCCAGTTGGCGGTCGCCGCCCTGCTCCAGCCAGCGCATGGCCAGTTCCGCCGCCATACCCATTCCCACGATGCCCGCCACGTTTTCCGTCCCGCTGCGCCGGCCGGACTCCTGACCACCGCCGCGCAACATCGGCTCGAAGCGCAGGCCCTTGCGAATGTAGAGCGCGCCCACGCCCTTCGGCCCGTGAAACTTGTGCGCGGAAACCGACAGCAGATCCACGTCCGAGGCCCGCACATCCAGCGGGATCTTCCCCGCCGCCTGCACCGCGTCCGTGTGCACCGGCAGGCCACGCTCGCGCGCCAGCTCCGCCACCTCGCCCAACGGCTGGATCACGCCGGTCTCGTTGTTCGCCGTCATGATCGAAACAAAACCCGCCCCATCCAACGCCGTCGCATATTCGTCCAGCATCAGCCGCCCGCCCGCATCCACCCCCACCCGCCGCGATCCGCGCGCGAACGGTTCCACGCAGCGCAGCACCGCGCTGTGCTCGATCGCCGAAACCACCGCCGCCCCATCACCGCACAGAGCGTCGAGCGACTTCAGCGCCGCGTTGATGCTCTCGGTGCCGCAGCCGGTGAACACGATCTCCGCCGACTCCACACCCAGCAAGGCCGCCACCTGCCCGCGCGCCCGGTCGATCGCGGCCCGCGCCCGTTTCCCCTCCGCATGCGCCGCCGACGGGTTCGCATAGTGCTCCGAAAACCACGGCAACATCGCCTCCAGCACCTCCGGCGGCACCGGCGTCGTCGCGTTCGCGTCCGCATAAATCATGCCCGCAACATCCCCCCCCGCCCCGCTCCGCGCAATCCGGAAAACCGCTCACAGCCGCCACCGCGCCGCCGCTTCGGCCACCAGTTGCGAAGCATGGCGCCACGCCGCATCGCCCCATGTCGCCGCATGTCGCAGCCATTCGCGCCCGAACTCGCGGCTGTCCTGCAAGGGCGCTTCAGAGGCCGTGCAGAACAGCGCCACCAGCACCAGCACGTTGGCCAGGTAGATGATCACCAGCGAGAGGAAGGTGCCGTTCTGTTTCAAGTCCGGCTGGTCGCGCGGGATCATCCACAGCGTCCATGCCATGTGGAAGGTCCAGGTCACGCCCATCAGCGCGTAAAACGCCAGGTCCCATCCCGCGCCCGGTGCGAAGGCCAGCCGCAGCGCGATGTAAAACACCGCGCACACCACCGACCAGAACGGCACGAAGTAGGGCGACAGCGCGATCACCAGGTTCGTCTTGTTCGTCGTGATGTATCCGCCCTCCGTGCTCACGTGGATGTCGGTCACCTTGCCGCGGAAACAAAGCACGAAGGCGGCATGGGTCAGTTCGTGTCCCAGCACGTAGAGATACAGGAAAAAAGACTTCAGCAGCCCGGACCAGAACCAGCCGACCATCGACAGCACGCCCAGCGCGAAATACCAGAACTCCGGCGTCTGCCAGAAACCGCGCTCGACCGTCGCGTGCGAGAATCGCGAGAGGAACGTCCACGTCGTCACCCAGCACAAGGGCAGCAACAACATCGCGATCAACCAGCGCAGCGGACGCTTCAACCAGTCGCCATGGCCGCGCTCGCCGTCCTCCGCCGCCATCGCGATCGCCGCGTGCACCGACTGCATCCCGCGCCGTCCGCTCCGACGGTTCGCCTGCTCGTGCGCCCGCCGGTTCGCCCGCGAGATCACCTCGGAAAACGAAGCACGCCCGGCACCGCGCCGGGTCGCCCGCCGCGCCGTGGATTTTTTCACGCTCGTCCGCCTCGCCATGGGAAGAAGTGCCTGCGAGATTATTAGGCGATCTTAACAAATCAAGCCGTTCCTCCGCCATCCGGCCCGTTGACGAAAAAATGTCTCACCTGAGACATTTTTTCCGCAAGCATTCATTGTCAGTGGATTACGGTTCCAATCCGTTCATACCGCGGTGGATCCCAACGGGTTTCCGAACCCCAGCCCGACAAGAAAAAGCCGCCCACAATCCGACCGCTCATCGAATCCCAACGGGATTCCGCACCCCAGCCCAGGGTTGGCACAACCTTGGGTCCACGAAAGTCATCCAAATGGGAACGCCGAAGGTGTTCCGCAGTCGGTTCGCCGCAACGACAATCAGCCTTCACAACCCCTTCGGGGTTGCTTGCAATTTCCTGCCCGACGACCCGGGGTTGTGCCAACCCCGGGCTTGGTTGCG
The DNA here is from genome assembly GCA_041686775.1 of Luteolibacter sp. Lineage (GTDB taxonomy): Bacteria > Verrucomicrobiota > Verrucomicrobiia > Verrucomicrobiales > Akkermansiaceae > Luteolibacter. The sequence continues at coordinate 80,379 of JAWLDG010000002.1, forward strand.
TAATCCCTTTGGGATTGGTGCTTATGGATACTTGCGCGGCGGACTGGGCTTGGCCTTCAATTTTCTATGCAACTCGATCCGTTCGCGCATGCCAAGAGGTTCTACGACCGGAACAAATAGGATGACATCGGTGATGCCGTGCTCATGGAGTCGCGAAAACACGTCAATCACACGCTGGTGGTTCACGGCGGGATCGGGAAGGAATTCGCAGCCCAGTTCGTATCCCGTCGCTTGGACTGCCGCAGCGAGATTGTCCAAGTAATTGTTCAACTCGGGCAGCGTGTAGTGGGCGGCGGCATCATCCAGCATTTGGGATTTGGGTCCGATACCGGTGTAAACCGCACCCTCCGCGTCCAGTTTAATGAAAACGGGTTCGGATTCAAAATGGTATCTTGCCTCCATTCTTTCATGCTCAAATGGAAAGGCATGGTTTCCGGAATCAGGGATGCCTGTGGATACCAGAAAATCCAGACGCCAGAATCCGGCACTCGCGGCTCCCCTGACCATCGTCCGGACATCACCAAACGAGGTTTTCTTATCCGCGCTGATCAGGATGCGGGACTCCGGACGCTTGTCCTGAACTTCCTTCATGATCTTGGAAATTCCGTCCTCGTCCTTTCCATCCGCGATCCACTCGCCACCGTCGTGGATTTTCCACACGCCATCGGCCCACACCGCTTCCACAAAAGGCGCGCCGCCGGGGTCGAAGACCGGCGCTTTGGCGGCGAAGACCAGGTCGGGGAGTTTGGAACCGTGCGTGGTGATGATGGGTTTTCCGCAGGCGGCGAGGAAAATGATTCCGATGATGGCCGCGGCGCGTGTCATGATGCTGGTTCGATTTTGTTAGATAAACACTGCATCCCCACGCGTTCTCACGAACGCGACTACGGTTTACCGGCTGTTGTGGCGCACTGGCAGCCTTTGCCGGCGAGTTTTTCGGCGATGCGGGCGGCGGTGGGGGTAATGGAGAGGCCGCCGAGGTTGGTGCAGCGGAGTTCGCGCGGGATCTGGTGGGCCACCTTGGCCATGGCGAGCACGACTTCGTCGAAGGGGATGAGGTGCTGGTAATCGGCGAGGGCCATGTTGGCGCAGGACAGCGCGTTGGTGGCGGCCATGACGTTTTTCCCGAGGCATGGGGCCTCGACGCGGTTGGCGATGGGGTCGCAGACCATGCCGAAGCAGTTTTGCAGGGCGATGGATGCGGCGGCCATTTGCCGCTCGGTGCTGCCGCCGGCAAGATGCACGATGGCGGCGGCGGCCATGGACGAGCCGGATCCGCACTCGGCCATGCAGCCGCCTTCCTCGGCGGCAAAGGTGGCGTCGCGCGCGATGAACACGCCGATCAGCCCGGCGATCAACAATGCCTTGGCGCGCTCGTCTTCGGACGCACCGATGGCGTCGCAGACGGCGAGCACCGCGCCGGGCATCGCGCCGCAGGAACCGGCGGTGGGCGCGGCGACGATGACACCCATCGACGACTTCACTTCCATGATGGCGGAAACGTAGCGGACGATGCGGTTGTTGATGTCGGCGGGAATCAGGCGGCCTTCCTTTTCGGCGCGCTCGAAGCCGGGACTTTGCGATGGCAGGATGCGGTCGGCGTATTGGGTGCCGGCGAGTCCGGTTTTCACCGCGCCATGCATGATTTTGGCGAGCGCTTTCATGCGCTCGATCACTTCCTCCGGCGTGATGCCGCCGCGCGCGGCCTCGTAACAGGCGGCGCTTTCCCACAGCGGACGGTCGGAAAATTCCGGGTGGTTTTCCATTTCCCCGGCGCGGGTGAAGGGGACGGAGAGGCCCTTGCGCGAGAGGATCGGCAAGACCGCGCCGAGCGTGCGGTGGCGGGTGGCACCGAGTTCCGCGGCGAGTTGGGAAACGTCGTCGTCGGAAGGACGCTGGCGCGAATCGAAGCGCAGCAGTCCGCCACCGTCCGGGCCGGGCAGCCACTCGATGGTTTCGCAGGTGTTGGCGACGGGTGTATTCTGATAGATGCGCTCGTCGGGTTTGCCGTCGAGCCAGAACAGGGTGCTGTGGAGATCGCCGGTACCGCCGAGCGGGGTGCCGTCGATGGCCTGCAGTTCGATCATGCCACCACCGGTCGAAGTGGTGTCGAAATGATAGACCGTGCCGCTTTCACCGGTGATTTCCAATCGGTAGAAATTCGGATGCGGCGCGTCGTAGGAAACGTATTTCACCTCCACCTCGATGCCGGCGTCGGCGAGCGCCTGCGGGTAGGTTGGCAGCCGTTCGTCATCGGGTTCCCAGCCGAGAATTCCGCTGTAGAGCCCGAGGTCGGTGCCCTGTTCCTTGTGCGTGGTGACCAGCGAACCGTTGGGATCGTAGAATGCCGCCAATTTGCGCACCGGTTCCCCGGCAAGGTCGCGGGCGAGGCGGCCGATCCGGTTGGCGGCGGCGCTGTGCGAGCTGCTGGGCCCGCGCATCACCGGGCCTAGGACGTCGTTGAAGATGCTGGGTGGCGGTTTCATGGAATGGGAATGGTGTGGGGTTTCGGTCAAGAAACCACGGATGGCACGGATTTCACGGATTTTTCCAGTTCTTCCGCCTCAACTTGCGCCCGGAGTGGTAATGGATGGCGGCGCGACACCTTTTTTCTGTGTGAAGGCGATCACGCCCATCATGCAGAAAAACAGGGTATTGAGGATGAGTCCGGTGGACGGGAAGAACCAGCATGAGGCGATCATGATCGCACAGATCGGGTAGAGGAACGCCTTCACCCACATGTCGCCGCGGACGTTGAACGAGTGGTTCGGATTCGCATCGGCGGCGGTGACGAAGTGATTGTAAATCATCAGCGCCACCAGCGAGCCGACACCGATGAGACCGAAGACCAGCCACATCGAATACGGATCGTAGGTGTCCCACAGCAACTGCCGGGTGGCGAATTCATCCATGCCGAGTCTATCCTGAAGCATCGGCATCACGTCGCTCTTGGACAGCGCGGCCACTTCCCCGGCATCCATTCCGAGTTTGTCCACGAGATGGCGTCGGGCCAGTTCCGACTTGTCGCCGTTGTTGTGATAGAGGTGGCCGGCCATGATCGAGCCGATCGACCAGCCGATGCCGACGGTGAAGTTCGAGTATCCCATGTAGAGCCCCTTCTTGCCCGCTGGAGCGATGCGGTTGAGGTAGCGGAAGTTGCTCGGCGCGGCGGTCATTTCACCGATCGAGTAGAGCACGATGCAGCCGAGCACCCACCAGCCGCTCATCGAACCCATCAGGCCGAAAATTGCGACGATGGCCAAGGCGGTGCCCAGGGCGATGTTCGACAGCGAACTCAAGCGCCCGGTGGCGTAGCCAGCGAGGAAGGCGAAGATGCTGATGAGGAGCGCGTTCACGTTCAGCATCCATTCCTGCGTCAGGTTGCCGCCGTGGACGGTGGGAATGTTGCCTTCGCCGAAAATGCCGATCAGGACATTGGCGGCGGCGCGCGAGTCGATCCAGTCGTCGATGAAATTCGGCAGGATGTCGAAGAACTGCATGTTCATCAGCCAGAAGCCACAGAAGGAGATGGTGTAGAAGAATATCCTGGGTTCCAGCAGGCCGCGCACCGACTCGTAGAGCATCCGGAACGGACCCGGCAGCGTGTCTCCCTCGGCAACCGGGCGGGCCGGCTCCTTGAACATGAACAACGGGATGAAGTTCAGCGCGATGGCGGCGGAGCAGGCGATGAACACATATTCCCAATCCAGCACCCGCAGGTAGGCGGCGAGCAGCGGGCCGACGAATGCGCCCACATTGACCATCTGATAGAACAATCCCCAGCCGAGAGGCCCGGCATCCTTGGAGATGCGGTTGGCGAGCAGGCCCTGGATGCCCGGCTTGAAAATCGCGGTGCCTGCGGCCAGGAACATCGCGCCGACAAAGAACACCGCATAGACTTGGTCGGTCCCGAGCGCCCGGGCCTCCGCGATCGGTTTCCCGGCGAACCATTGTGAGATCTCCAGCGTGTAACCCATGATCCCGTAGCCGATGATTTTCAATATTGTGGACATTGCGATGTTCACCTTGAAACCGTAGCGGTCGGCGAAACCGCCGGAGACAATCGGCAGGAACGACTGCACGATGGCCCAAACCGCCCAGATCTGGCCTTTCTGGATTTGCGTGAGTTCCAGCCCGCCCTCGTCGAGCGCGGCGACGAAGAACAGCGGTGAAATCACCCGCACGCCATAGTAGGCGAAGCGCTCGACCAGTTCCATCCAGTTGGCCAGCCAGTAAATGTAATCGAGCGACTTGAACTGGTCGCGCAAGGGCATGGTGGTCTTGTCGGCGTCGGATTCGGCGGGCATGAGGTTGTTGGTTTACAGTTGATAGATTCGTTCGGCATTGCCGCCCCAGAGCGCGGCTTGTTCATCGGGGCTGAGTGATGAGGCGAGCTTTTCGACGGCTTGCACCCAACTGGCATAACTGCCGCGCAGCAGGCAGACCGGCCAGTCGGAGCCATACATCACGCGTTGCGGGCCGAAGGCTTCGAGGATGGTGTCGAAATAGGGGCGTAACAACTCGGCGTCCCAATCCGCGTCGCGGACTTCGGTGATCATGCCGGAGATTTTGCAGGAAACATGTTCGCGTTTCGCCAGTTCGCGGATGCCGTCGGCCCACTCGTTGTCGAACGCGGCGCGGGCGATGCGTGGCTTGGCGATGTGATCGACGACGAACGGCTGCTCCGGGTGCATGTCCACGAAGCGGATCGTCTGCGGCAGGTGCTTCCAGAAAATCAGGATGTCATAGAGCAGTCCGTATTGTTTGAGGTTGCGGATGCCCTCGTTGAAATCCGGTCGCAGGATGAAATCGTCGTCCGGTTCGTCGTGCACCACATGGCGGACGCCGCGGAGTTTCGGGTGTGCGGCGAATTTTTCGAGAAACGGCTCGCCGCCGTTTTCGAGCAGCGGCACCCAGCCGACCACACCGCGGACGCGCGGGTTGGCATCGGCGAAAGCCAGCAGGAATTCGGTTTCCTCGACCATCTGGCGGGCCTGCACGGCGACGGTGGCGTCGATCCCGGATTCGTCGAGCACCGCATCCAGCTCGGGAGCCAGAAAGTCGCGGCGGATGACGGCGTGGGCCTCGGTCATCCAGACGTAATCAGTGTCGTTGATCGCCCAGAGATGGTGATGGCTGTCGATTTTCATGCTTCGAATCACTTCGTCTTGCCCCAGATTTTTTCCATGAGCACGAAAGCGGTCGGATCATGCTGTTTCAGCTCGGCGCGAACGAAGGGATAGAAGTCGTTGTGATAGAAATAGGCCTCGGTGGCTTCGGCGAAGTATTCCTTGTGGTCGGTGGTGGCGTAGTGCTTCACGGTTTCGCCGTTGAAGAGCAGGGATTTCTCGTAGATGCCGGCCTTCATCGCGTCGTTGTAGGCCTGGAGGATTTCCGGTTCGTCAAAGCTGAGAATTTGGTCGTGATAGGCGTGCGCCAGCTCGTGGAGGATTACGGCGGGGTGTTTGAGCATCTGCTGGCGCGAGAGCAGTTCGGTGGCCTGCGGGATGTGGACTTTTTTCACGAGCCGCGGGTCGTAGCCGCGTTCGTTGAGCCAATCGACGCCCGGGTGGTATTGCATGTTGCCGAGTTCCGGGTGCGAGTGCTCGATGAAGATTTCCATCTTCTTCAAGTCTTCGAGCGGCTTGCCCTCAACGAGGATGTCGATGCGTTCAAGATGGTTGGCGAGCATGCTGAGCGCCCGCGCGCCGAGTTCCCTGGCATCGCCATCGACCAGTCTTTTGTCCGCGTGGACAGTCCAGCCGTGGAGGTCGAGTTTCACGGTCTCCACCCAGCCGACTTTCTTCGCGGGAATGGCTTTGTCGTTTTCCGCGACGGCCGCGAAGAGGCCGGCGAGCAGCAGGCAGGGCAGGGCGATTTTCTTGAGCATGACGGGGAGCGGATACGGGGTTATTTGTCCAATTTCTCAACTCCAGCGTCGTAGTCCCACTGTTTGTCGAGGACGGGGGCGAGGATTTTCCTCACTTCGGCGACGAGCGCCGCGTCGCATGGTTCACCATACCAGGCGAGGTTGCGTTCGAGCGAGGTGGTGCGGGCGGTGCTGAACATCGTGGTGTGGAAGGGCGTGTCCTGGCAGGCGAACTGGAAGGCGAGCTTGGCGATGGAGGTTCCTTGTTGTTCGCAGAAGGCGGCGGCTTGGGCGAAGATGGCGCGCTCTTCCGCGTTTGCCGGGTGCCAATCGGCGACCTTGCCGCCTGTCAGGACGCCACTGGCGAAGGGCGAGGCGTTGATCATGCCGATGTTCTTCGCGCGGCAGGGCTCGACCAGTTCGGTGCCGCGGGTGTCGTTGAGGCAGTAGTGGTTGTGGGTGAGGATGCAATCGACGGGTGCCTCGGCGATGACGCGTTGCCAGAGGTCCAGCGGATAGATGCCGGCGCTCACCGCGCCGATGCGGCCTTCCTCCTTGAGTTTGACGAGAGTGGGGAATCCTTCGGAAAAAGCCCAGTCGGTCTTGCTGCGGTGTTGGTATTCGAAGTCGTGGAGGTGGACGATGTCGATGTAGTCCACGCCGAGGCGGGCCATGCTTTCGTCGAGACCCTTGCGGATGCGGGCTTCGGAGTAATCGAGTTCGTCCGAACCGTATGCGCCGGGCTGGGTGTATTTCCCGGCCTTGGTGGAGAGGAAATAGCGGTCGCGGGCGATGCCTTTCAGGGCTTTGCCGAGAACGGTTTCCGCCACGGTGCCGCCGTAGGCGGGCGCAACGTCGAAGTAGTTGATGCCGGCATCGAGCGCGGCGTGCACGGCGCGGATGCCGTCGGCCTCGTCGATGTCGCGGAACACGCCGCCGAGGGCGGATGCCCCGAAGCTGAGGCGGGAGACCTTGAGGTTGGTTTTGCCGAGGGTGGTGTAGTCCATGGTGATGAGTGTGCGAGCAGTCCGACGGATCGGTCAGATCCGACTGATCTGCATTTTCAAAACATTTTCCCCAGTGCCTGCCGCCTCGATCGCTTCTGCTAGATTTTCGAAAGGCATGGTTTTGGTGATCAGCGGCCGCGGGTCGATGCGGCCGGAGGTGACCATTTCGATGACGCGCTCAAAGACATTGGCGAAGCGCCACGAGCCGACATATTGCAGTTCCTTGGTGAGCAGGGCGTTCACCGGCACGGCGGTGCCGTCGGGCAGCGTGCCGACCTGGACCACGGTGGCACCGGGCGCGCTGAGGCGGATCGCCTGATCGAGTGCGGGAGCCACACCGGCCGCCTCGAAGACGAACTCGAAGCCGCCGGGCGCGAGTTTCGCGGCGTCGTCAGCCACCGTCGGGCTGGTCGGATCAAGTGTGCCGGAAGCGCCGTGGTTTGCGGCGAACTCGCGGGCGAAGGGCTTGATGTCGGAAACGACCACCTTGCTGGCGCCAAAGGCGACGGCGGTGAGCAATATCATCTGGCCGATGGTGCCGCCGCCGGTGATGAGCACGGTTTTCCCGCCCACGCCACCGCTGCGCATCACGGCGTGCATGGCGACGCTCATCGGTTCCAACAAAGCTCCCCATGTGTATTCGAAACCGTCGGGCAGCGGCCAGCAGTTCTGCACGGGGGCGGTGACGTATTCGGCGTAACAGCCGTCGCGCGGCGGAACCACGCTGGCGGTGCCGTAATACAACATTTTCGGGCAAAGATTGTAGCGGCCCTGGCGGCATTGCTTGCAGCGGCCGCAGGCGCGCGACGGATCGACCGCGACGCGCGTGCCGATGGCCGGGCCTTCGACGCCCTCGCCATGGGCGACGACCTCGCCGGCGAATTCATGACCGAGGATGAACGGGCGGGTGGGAATGAAGTTCCCGCACCTGCCGTGAGCGTAGTAGTGGAGGTCGCTGCCGCAGATGCCCGCGGCACGGACCGCTACCAGCACCTCGCCGGGACCGGGGGCCGGTTTGGGCACTTCTTCGAGACGGATGTCCTTCGCGCCGTGGAGGACAAAGGCTTTCATGGTTTCGGTTTTGGAAGTTGTTATCATATCACATTACACGATAGAGCACGATCATGAGGACCAGGAGAATCAGGGCCATGATCCGCGGATCGGTGACACCCTCGATTTTGCCTTCCTTGAGGAAGGCCAGCGGGGAGTCCCAGACAAGATTCTTGAGATTGGCTTCGTTGGGAGGAGGCGTCATCAGGCTGACAATGATGTAAATCACCAGGCAAAAGGCGAAGAAGATGCCGCCCACCAACATGAAGGGCAGTCCCAGTTTTCCGGCGATGAGCTGTTCGTCGGTGATGATCGGGATGTCCACCAGCAGATAGACGACGCCGACGGACAAATTGAACAACAGGGTGGCGATCGCCGCCTGCTTGGTTCCCCGTTTCCAAAAGACACCGCCGAGGAAGATCGTGGTGATGGCGGGTGCGAACATCATGGGGATCTTGTTGATTGCCTCGAAAATGCTTTTGAACTTGTCGCCCTGGGTTGACCAGGCCATGGCCAGCAGGATGACCACGATGGATGCGATTCTGCCGAACCAGACCAGGGTCTTGTCCGGCGTATCGGGTTTCAGGCGTTTGAGGATATCCGAAGAGGCGAGCGTTGCGGTGCTGTTCAGCGCGGCGGCCACCGTGCTCATCAGCGCCGCCAGGAGGCCGGCGACAAACAATCCCAGGAAACCGGGCTTCAGAAGATTCTGCATCAGGACCATCAGCGTGCTGTCGTTGTCGTTGCCGATGACATCCCGATAGAGGGCGTAGGCCATGACCCCGGGCAGCACCATCACGAACACCGGCAGGATTTTCAGGAAACCGCCGAAGATCGCTCCGTCGCGGCCGTCCTTCTCGGTTTTCGCCGCCAGCACGTTCTGGACGATCGTCTGGTCGGTGCACCAATACCAGATGCCGAGAATCGGGTATCCGACGAGAACACAGAGCCAGGAAAAGTCGTTGAATCCTCCTTCTGAATTCCTGATGGGTTGCAGAACCGTGGGTGAGATGCCCGGCGAAACGGCATCCTTCAGTTGGGCATAGGTGGTGATTCCCTTTTCCGCACCCAATGCCTGCCAGCCGAGGTAGGTCAGCGTGATCGCTCCCGCCAGCAGGATGACCACCTGCACCAGATTGGTGATCATGACGGCCTTCAAACCGCCAAGGACCGTATAGACGGCCGTCACGCCGGCGATCACGACAATGGCCAGGGTAATGTCAAAACCGAAAAACACATTCATCAGCTTCGCACCGGCATAGAGGCTTATGCCGATGTGAACCAGCAAGGCGGAGAGAATGAAGATCACTCCCAGGATCGTGCGGGTGATCGGGCTGTATCGTCGCTCGACATATTCCGGCAGCGTGCTGAGCTTGCTGCGGAAGTAAAACGGCGCGAACACCAAACCCAGAATGATCAGGCAAAAGGATGCGCCCCATTCGAAATTGCCGACGGGCATCCCGACCCGATAGCCGTCGGCAGCCAAGCCGACCAGATGGATGGAGGAGATGTTCGCACAGAACAACGAGATGCCGATGACCGGCCAACTCAGGGACCTTCCGGCCAGGAACAACTGACCGCTGGTGATGTTCTTGCGGTATCCAACGAAGATGCCGAGGGCGGTGATGCCGACCAGGTAGCCGACGATGATGACGAGATCGAGGGTGGAGATGTTCATCGGGATGCGGGCATGGGTTATTGTCCCGCCACGAGGCGGATGGCGCGGAGCATGGTGAGAACCGGCGGATCGCGCAACGGCGGATTTCCGGTCCGTGGTCTGGCGGTTTTTTGCAATTTTCCCTCATTCCGGACGTATTGGCGTGCTCAGCCATGGTGGAACCCGGGCTGCCAGGAAGCGCCTACAGGGTGCCGAATGGGTTGACCGGTGCCCGCCCGCGCATTTTGATGCGCGGCCATGGCACGCGATTTGCGTCTCACAAAATTCCCGCCACAGTCACACCAGCCATGAAAGCCACATCCATTTCCCAAACCGTCATAGCCTCACTTGCGCTCACAGCCATGGACCTCCACTCCGAAACAGCCTCCCTGCCCGTGCCCGAGCGCGGATTTGTCAGCATCAAGCCCGCCGAAAACTGGGAACAGGGGCTGATCACCGCCAACGGCACGCTCGCCATCAACGCGCTCAGCCGCCCGCTCAACGAGCGCATCATTTTCAACCACGAGCGACTGTTCATGCCGATGGGTGCGCCGCACGTGCCGCCGGACCAATCCAAGCACCTGCCGGAACTCCGCAAGCTGATCGAGGAGGGGAAATACAAGGAAGCCGAGAAACTCCAGTTCAAACTGAGCGGCCAGAAGGGCTTCATGTATCCGGATTACTACGTCCCGGCCTTCGATCTCACCATCGACAGCGAGTCGCAGGGCGAGGTCCGCGACTACGCGCGCTCGGTCGATTTCCAGACCGCCGAGGCCGTGGTCCGCTGGTCCGACGACCGCGGGGCCTTCGAGCGACGCATGTTCGTCTCGCGCAAGGACTGCGTGGCGGTGATCAAACTGACCGCGCCGAAACCCGGAGCGCTCTCGGTGAAACTGCGTTTGGAGGAGCGCGAACCGAGCGACGAATTCAACAAGGACGAGGACATCGCCAGCAAGTCGGATGACATGTTCAAAAAACACTTCGGCGACCTCAAGAGCGCGTCGGGCGCGGATTGGTTGACGTTTTCCGCCCGTTTCCTTCGCGCCTATCCGGGCAGCATTCAGGCGCTCGAAGGCCGCGCGCGGGTGGTCGTGCAAGGCGGTTCCACCGAGCCGCAGGCCGATGGCACGCTGACGATCAAGGATGCCGACGGCGCGCTGCTGTTCGTGGATCTCCGTCTGCTCAAGGATGCCGGGAAATCCGAGCAGGATGAGTTGAAATCCAAGCTCGCCGCATTTACCACCGACTATGACGCACTGCTCAAGGCGCACGCCGCAATTCACGGCGAACTCTTCAACCGCGTGAAGCTCGATCTCGGCGGCGGCGCGGACCACAAGAAGACGACCGAGCAGTTGATGGAGGAGTCCACCTTCGACAACATGAACATCGCCTGGCTCGAAAAGCAGTTCGACGCCGGCCGCTACAACATCATCTGCTCGACCGGCGAGCTGCCGCCGAACCTGCAGGGCGTGTGGGGCGGCACCTACGTCCCCGGCTGGGCCAGCGACTACACGCACAACGGCAATGTGCCGTCCGCCATCGCCGCCACCTGCATGGGCAACACGCCGGAGCTGCTGCTGGCATATATCAACTACATCGAATCGCTGATTCCCGAAATGGAGCACAACGCGAAGGCCTTCTTCGGCTGCCGCGGCATCGTGCTGCCGTCGCGCACCTCCACACACGGCTACAACAACGCGCTCGCCGAAAGCTTCGCCGGCGGCATGTGGACGGCCGGCGCGCCGTGGGCCGCGCATTTCTTCTACGACTACTATCTCTACACCCAGGACGAGAAATTCCTCGCCGAACGCGCGCTGCCGTTCATGGAAAAAGTCGCGCTGTTCTTCGAGGACTTCGTTTACGAAGGGCCGGACGGCAAATACATCCTCTCGCCCGCGCAGTCGCCGGAAAACTGGCCGGAAGGCTCCGATTCGCAGGCCACCTTCAACGCCACCATGGACGTGGCCGCGGTGAAGGGATTGCTGGACAACCTCATCACCGCCTCGCGCAAGCTCGGCAAGAACGCCGACAAGATTCCCGTCTGGGAAAAGATGCTCTCGAAGATGCCCGAATACTCGGTTGCGGAGAACGGCATCATCAAGGAGTGGCTCACGCCCAAGCTCGGCAACAACGACGCCCACCGCCACTCGTCGCAGCTCCTGCCGCTCTACGACGGACTACCTGACGAGATCGCCAACAGCCCGGAACTCCGCAGCGCGTTCATCAAGAGCGTCGAGGACAAGCTGGAACGCTATTGGAAAAACAACGAGCGCGGGTTCATGTCGTTCGGCATCGTGCAGCTCGGCCAGGTCGCCGCCGGCCTCGGTCACGGCGAAATCGCCCACCACTGCCTCAAGCATCTGGTTTATGGTTTCTGGCTCAACAACCTCGCCTCGATGCACAACCGCCGCTCGCTGTTCAACATGGACATCAGTGGCGGCCAGCCGTCGGTGGTCATCAAGATGCTCGCCGATTCCATGCCGGGCAAAGTCCGCCTGCTGCCCGCCCTGCCCAAGGCATGGCCGAAGGGCACCATCGAAGGAGTCCTCTGCCGCGGCGCGATCGAAATCGACCGCCTGCACTGGGACGGCCACAAGGTGGAGGCGGAGCTGACATCCAAGAACGCCCAGGAAATCGCCCTCGTGCTTCCGCGCGGGATCGCGGAAATCAAAGCGGACGGCAACACTGTCGCCGCTAGTACGAGCGCCAGCGAACTGAAAGTCACCCTGCCCGCCGGGAAGAAGGTGAAACTGACGATCCGGCTGAAGTGATACCAATTTGAGGAAATAATGTGACGGCATCCCGGCGGTGTCTGAGTAAACATCTTTAGCCGATCTTCCCTTCGAAGTGGGAAAGCACGCTGAACTCAGACGCGCCAAACAGGAGTCTCATCCATTATGAAAATCCACATGAGCCGGACCGCCGGGTGCTTCCACATTCACTGATCACAAGAAAACCGGCGTTCCCCTGAGGAAACGCCGGTTTGTGGTGTTAGAGGCTTGAGGAAGCGGGCGGGACGCCCGCGCTCCCCTTATTCCGCGCTAAGGGGGATGGTGGTTTCCTCCACCTTGCCCTCGCCTTCGGCATCGGCGATCTTCTGATCGCGGAGCCAGGCGCGACGGGACATTTTCACGCGGCCGCGCTCGTCCACGCCGAGGCACTTGGCGGTGATCGTGTCGCCCTTCTTGACGACATCCTCCACCTTCTCGGTGCGGCCTTCGGCCAGTTCGGAGACGTGGATCAGGCCATCTTTGCCGGGCAGCACTTCCATGAACGCGCCGAAGGCGGTGATGGAGACGACCTTGCCGGTATAGACCTGACCGATTTCGATCTCCTGGAACATGCGGTCGATCATCTCCTTGGCGCGGTCGAGACCGGCCTGCTTGGAGGCGTAGATGTGCACGGTGCCGTCGTCCTCGATGTTGATCTCGGCGCCGGACTCGGCCTGGATGGCCTTGATGTTCTTGCCGCCGGGGCCAATGAGTTCGCCGATGCGGTCGGCCGGTATCTTGACGCTGACGATGCGCGGGGCGTGCGGGCTGAGTTCCGCCGGGGCGGCGATCGCCTCGGCCATCTTGTCGAGGATCGTGCCGCGCGCGTCCTTGGCGATGCGGACGGCCTCTTCAAGGATCGGCAGCGGGAGGCCGGGCAGTTTGAGGTCGAGCTGGTAGCCGGTGACACCTTGGCTGGTGCCGCAGAGTTTGAAGTCCATGTCGCCGTAGAAGTCTTCGGAACCGATGATGTCGAGCAGGCACTTGTGCTCCTTCATCGAGCCGTCGTCGTTCCACTCGGTGACGAGGCCGACGGAGATGCCGGCGACCGGGCGGATGAGCGGCACGCCGGCGCTGAGCAGCGACATGGTGCCGGAGCAAACGGACGCCATTGAGGTGGAACCGTTGGATTCGGTGACTTCCGAGGAAACGCGGATGGCGTAGGGGAAGTCCTCGACACTCGGGATGACCGGTTCGATCGAACGCTCGGCGAGCGCGCCGTGGCCGATCTCGCGGCGGTTGAGGCCACCCATGCGGCCGGTTTCACCCACCGAGAACGGAGGGAAGTTGTAGTGCAGGATGAAGCGCTTCTCGCTCTCGCCTCCGGCGTAGTTGTCCATGAACTGCTTCTCGTCGGCAGGGGCGAGCGTGCAGATGGCCAGCGCCTGCGTTTCGCCGCGGGCGAAAATGGCGGAACCGTGAACGCGCGGCAGCGGGCTGCTTTCCGCATAGAGCTGGCGTAGATCGCCAATCTTGCGGCCGTCGGCGCGCACGCCCTTTTCCATGATGGAAACGCGGAACGCCTTTTTCTGGAGGTATTCGAACGCCTGCTCGATGTCAAAGTCGGTCGCTTCCGGAGCACGCTCCTTGATGGCCGTTTCCACTTCGTCGCGCAGCGCGCCAACCTTTTTCGCGCGCTCGGTCTTGTTGGGCGCGTAGATGGCACCCTCGATGCGGTCGCCGGCGATTTCGTAGGCGATTTCGAGCAGGTTGTCCTTGGCGAGCACCGCTTCGAAGTCGCGCTTGGGCTTGCCCGCGAGCTTGATGAGTTCTTCCTGGGCTTCGACGAGCTTGGTGACGGCGGTTTGGGCAAACTTGAGCGAGGCGATGAAGTCTTCTTCAGGAAGTTCGTCCGCAGCTCCCTCGATCATGATGACGTCGTTCTTGTTGCCGACGTAGATCAGGTCGAGGTCGGAGTTTTCGCGATCGTCGTGGGTCGGGTTGATGACGAATTGTCCGTCCACGCGACCGACGCGCACCGCGCCGATCGGGCCGGCGAAGGGAATGTCGGACAGGCAGAGGGCGGCGGAGGCGCCATTCATCGCGAGCACGTCGGCGTCGTTTTCACCATCGGCGGAAAGCAGGATGGCGATGATTTGCGTGTCGTAGAAATAACCCTTCGGGAAGAGCGGCCGCAGCGGGCGGTCGGTCATGCGGCAGGTGAGGATTTCCTTCTCGGTGGGGCGGCCTTCGCGCTTGAAGTAACCGCCGGGAAAAACGCCGGCGGCGGAGGCTTTCTCCTTGTACTCGACGGAGAGCGGGAACCAGGTCTGACCGGGTTTCACCTTGGTGGCGGATACGGCGGTGACGAGAATGATGGTGTCACCGCAGCGGACGGTGACGGCACCGTCGGCGAGTTTGGCAAGTTTGCCGGTTTCGATCGTGATCGGATTGGTACCGACTTCGATCGTAGTGGTATGGATGTTCATTTTACTTCTTTCTGTCTTCTTCTTTTCTATGCGTGCGACCCGCGCGGCGGGATTGCCGTGCGGGAAAATCCGGTCCGAGACGCGCGCCCGGGTGCCGCATGACGAGCGGCGGATGGGTGGGCGGCGTTTCGGCGCGTGCCCGGACCGGGGGCGGTCGCGCCGTTTTGCAAAACGGCCACGGGTGATTGCCCGTGGCCGTCTGCGAAAGTTTGTTCAGTGGCGGAGTCCCAGGCCTTGGATGACCTGTTGGTATTTTTCCTCGGAACCCCGCTTGATGAATTCGAGCAGCTTGCGGCGCTGCGCCACCAGGGTGATCAGGCCGCGGCGCGACGAGAAGTCCTTTTTGTGGAGGTTGAGGTGGTCCGTGAGGTGGAAGATGCGCTTGGTCAGGAGCGCCACTTGATACGGCGCGCTGCCGGTGTCTCCCTCGTGGAGTTGGTAGTCTTGCGGATTGATTTCTTTTTTGCTCATGGTCTTAGGGGATGGACCCAGCGGGTTGCCGGATCGTCCTTGGTTGGTGGTTGGGGGGCGAAGAAAACGCCGGGAATCCGCCATTGGCAAGACAATAGGCTCCTGGATTCCGGGAAATTTCCACGCAATCAGGCGGAAACCGGCGCGCCGAGACGCTCCAGGGCCTCGGGGGAGATGAAATCCTGGCCGTGGATCAGGTGATCGAGCAGCGGCACGCCGGAGAGATCCTCGATCACGCCCTTGTTCGTGATCATGGCAGTGTCGAGTTCGTCGTCGAGCTGGTTGAGGAAAATGCCGGCGCAGGCCAGGCCACGGGCGCGGATGGCTCCCACGGTGAGCAGGATGTGGTTGAGCGCGCCGAGGCGGTTGGCCGCCACCACGATCACCGGCAGGCCGAGATCGACGGCGAGATCGGAAATCCGGTATCCGGGCGCGACCGGCACCTCCCAGCCGCCCGCGCCCTCGACCAGCACCATCTCGTGCGCGGCGGCCAGATTGCGGCAGGCATCGAGCAATTCCACGGGCTCCACCGTCCGGTTTTCCAACAACCCGGCGACGTAGGGTGCCAGCGGGGATTTGAAAAACACCGGATTCACCGAATCGATGGCGAGTCCGCCGGATGCGGCGGAGATGATTTCCGCGTCGTCGCGGTCACCACAGGCCACCGGCTTGCAGCCCACGGCATCCACACCCGCGGCACGCAGCCCCTCTAGCAGGAGCCGGGTGACGTAGGTCTTGCCGACCGCCGTGTCGGTGCCGGTGATGAAATAACTCACGCCCCGTGGTGCGCTGCCCGGCTCCGCGGGTCAAGCGGAGGCTTGCGGAATTTTCCCTTTCGCGGCCCACCGCCGCGGTCCATCGTCGCCGCGCATGACAGCGGATTTCCTGGTGATCGGCGCGGGCATCGCCGGCCTTTCCTTCGCATTGCGCGCCGCGAGGCACGGCTCCGTGATCGTCCTCACCAAGGGCGACTCCTTCGAGTCCAACACCGCCTGGGCACAGGGCGGCATCGCCTCGGTGCTCGATGAAACCCAGCGCGACAGCGGCGACACGGTGGAACATCACGTGGCCGACACCCTCGATGCCGGGGCCGGGTTGTGCAAGGAAGCCGCCGTGCGCATCATCATCGGCGAGGGCGAGGCGGCCATCCGCGATCTCACCGGCCACGGCGTGTCGTTCGACCGCGACGACGGGCATTTCCAACTCGGCAAGGAAGGCGGTCACTCGCACCGCCGCATCCTGCACGCCAAGGACACCACCGGCCGGGAAGTCGCCCGAGCGCTGATCGAGGCGGCGCGTGAAACGCCTAACATCACGTTGCTCGATCACCATTTCGCCATCGACCTCATCACCACATCGAAACTCGGCGCGGTGGCCGAGGACCGCGTGCTCGGGGCTTATGTGCTGGAAAAGAAAACCGGCGAGGTGCGCGTCTTCCGCTCCGACCGCGTGATCCTCGCCGCCGGCGGCTGCGGAAAAGTCTATCTTTACACCACCAATCCCGACTCCGCCACCGGCGATGGCGTGGCGCTTGGCTGGCGCGCCGGCGCCTCGGTGGCGAACATGGAGTTCATCCAGTTCCATCCCACCTGTTTCTACAACCCCGCGGCATCCGGTCCCGAAGCGAGATCGTTCCTCGTCAGCGAGGCGGTGCGCGGCGAGGGCGGCGTGCTGATCAATTCCAAGGGAGAGGATTTCACCCGCAATAGCGACCCCCGCGGCTCGCTCGCCCCGCGCGACATCGTCGCCCGCGCGATCGACCGCGAGTTGAAACGCACCGCCGCGCCCTGCGTCTATCTCGATGTCACGCACAAGCCGGAGGGCTTCATGCGCGAGCGTTTCCCCTACATCCACGGCACGCTGTTGAAATACGGCCTCGATTGCGAAACCCAGCCGATCCCCGTGGTCCCGGCCGCCCATTACCAGTGCGGCGGGGTGCTTACCGACGTGAACGGCAAGACCACCGTCCGCGGACTGTTCGCCGTCGGCGAGGCCGCCTGCACCGGCCTGCACGGTGCCAACCGCCTCGCCTCCAACTCGCTGCTGGAAGGAGCCGTCGTCGCCCGCCGCGCACTCGATGAAATGATGCGACTCTATCCGCCCGACAAATCCACACCCAACCCGCCGTCGATCCCCGAGTGGGAGCACGGCGACGTCGCCGAACCCGACGAACTCGTGGTCATCTATCACAACTGGGACGAGATCCGCCGCCTGATGTGGGACTATGTATCCATTGTCCGCACCGACAACCGCCTGCGCCGCGCCGCCGCCCGGCTGATGAATCTCAAAAAGGAGGTGCGCGAGTTCTACTGGGGCCACCGCGTCACCGCCGACATCCTCGAACTCCGCAACCTCGTCTCCGCCGCCTCGCTCATCGTCGAGTGCGCCCTGCGCCGCAAGGAGTCACGCGGCCTGCATTACACGCTCGACCACCCGGAGACCGACGAACGCCATCGCAGCGACACGGTGCTGAGGAAATTCTAACAACCGGCGGAATAATTGCGTTTTGATCTCGGCGGCAGTGGAAATTTTCACTCACCTTCGGACACGGTTGATTGGCGGACTTGACCGGTTTGCTGGCTTGTGTGATAAGCAGCGTCGTAATGAAATTTTTCATCTTTGCATGACTGGCTGCCTTTTTGGTCTGCGGAAGAGCCTGGGGTGAACCGTCCGGCGTGCTGTCCCTGACAAAGGAAAGGGAATGGACCAATCTCGATGGGAAAAAGATTACCGCGGAATACCTTGGCACCCGGGAAGGCGATGTCGCACTCCGGCTTCGCGGCGGAAAAGTCGTTATGGTTCCCAAAGTCAAGCTCTCCAACGGAGACAACGACTTCGTTAGGGACAACCCACTCGCATATCGCCCGGCGTGGCAGGCATGGCCACCGGACGCCGGCATTATGATGCAGCATCCCGAGGTGAAGGAAGAATCCTCGGATTCAAAGGGAGTGGTATATGTGACTCCGCATTTCCGCTTCCACTGCGACGTCAAGCTGGCTTCCTCGCTGATGAAGGATGTCGCCCGCGTGTTTGAGTTGACCTATCACCTTCACTCGAAATCGCCCTTTGGAATTCTCGCTGAACCCGAAAAGGATTTGTTCGAAGCCAAACTGATCGGAAGCCTTGAGGACTATCGGGCGACGGGAGGCCCGCTTGATTCGGCCGGTGTATATCTTCCCGCCAAGCGGGTGTTTCTAGCTCCGCTGGAACTCATGGGAATGCGGGAAGCCGATGCCGGCTGGCGCAAGGTGACGGATGAATACGATCCATCCACCATCATACACGAGCTCACCCACATGCTAACCCACGACATGCTGGAGAACCTTCCCATTTGGGCGAATGAGGCATATGCCGAGTACATTGCCAACATCCCCATCAAGAACAAGGCTTTCCAAACCGGTCCCGATGAAATCCGCCATGGAGTGCGCGATGCCTTCGTGAGAGATTACCTGAAGTCACGGACTCCGAGAGGCCGGAAATTGCCCGACATTGGAAAAGCCGACAGCATCAAGTACCTGAAAAGCGATTCCTTACCCCAGCTTTTCCGCGTCGCCAAAGTGCTTGAAATGACAGATGTCGAGTGGGCCACCGGCCACCCCCCTTCAAGCAGGACACCGCCGGCCTCGGTTTCGCCCCCGAAGCCGCCGAATGATGGCAACCGGCTGCCGAGGCTATATCGAACGGCCCACCTGATCTTTTACTACTACATTCAAATAGAAGGCGAGAAGGGAGTGAACAAGATCCGTCGTTTCATTGATGAGAACCGCATCCATATGGCAAGATACAAGCGCTACCGCGAGGAATACGCCCGCTACGAAACAGAATGGAACGCATTCACCGCGCTGCCGGGCGTTGAAAAAATGGAAGACGGCAGGGTAAGGTATCCGGCGAATCTCAAGCCGCCCGTTGAGCCCGAGGCTCCTTTCAGCAATCCGGATGTTTTGAAACTCGGCGGGCTAGACGCATTGCTGGCCGGCGAATCTGCCCAAACCGTGGGCGCGCGGATCGAACAGGCACTGATCGAGGATCTCGGCATCAACCTGAAGTTCGTCAATCATCCCATGCACTGATGCTGCACAGCCGCCACCCTAACCAAACGAGTATTATCTCGCTTCATCATGGATGATGCTGAGGAAATACCGACCCATTTCAAATCCCCTCCAGCACCTCGGAAAACACCGTCAGCGTGTCGTCCAGATCGGCCTCGGTGTGGGAGAGTGAAATGAAGCCGGTTTCATACGGACTCGGCGCGAGATAGATTCCTTTCTCCAGGCAGCCCCAGAAGAACTTCCGGAAGAAATCGAGATCCTGCTTCATCACGTCGGAGACGTTGACGATCTCGCGGTCGGTGAAGAACAGGCAGAACATCGAGCCGACGCGGTTGAGGCGGTGGGGCACGCCTTTTTCCGTCAGGAGCCGGCGCAGGCCGGTGTCGAAGTGCGCGCCGAGCTGTTCGAGGCGCGGAAAACCGGACGGCTTGTCGAGTTCCTTGAGCTGCGCCAGGCCGGCGGCCATCGCCAGCGGATTGCCGGACAGCGTGCCGGCCTGATAGACCGGGCCGACCGGCGCGAGCAGGTCCATCACGTCGGCGCGTCCGCCGAAAGCACCCACCGGCAGTCCGCCGCCGATCACCTTGCCGAAGCAGCTGAGGTCGGGTGTTAGATTCTCGAGTCCCTGCACCCCCGCCCTGCCGAGGCGGAATCCGGTCATCACTTCGTCGAAGATGAGCAGCGCGCCGTGTTTCTTCGTGATCGCGGAAAGCAGGTCGAGATAGCCAGGTTTGGGAAAAACGAGGCCCGCGTTGGCCGGATAGGATTCCACGATGATGGCGGCGATTTCCTCCCCGCGCGCGGCGAAGAGTTTCTCCAGCGCTTCTGGGTCGTTGTAGGGCAGCACGATGGTTTGTTCGGCGAACGACTTCGGCACGCCCGCCGAATCCGGTTCTCCGTGGGTGAGCGCGCCGGAACCTGCGGCGACCAGCAGCGAATCGCTGTGGCCGTGATAACAACCATCGAACTTCACGATCCTGTCGCGCTTGGTGAACCCGCGCGCCAGGCGGATCGCCGACATCGTCGCCTCGGTTCCGGAGTTGCACATCCGCACTTTTTCCACCGACGGCACCCAGTCGACGATCGTGCGCGCCATTTCCACCTCGAAGGGATTCGGGATACCGAAGGAGATGCCGCTCTTGGCCACTTCGTGGATCGTGTTGGTGATCACCACCGGAGCGTGACCGAGGATGTTCGGACCCCACGAGCCGATGTAGTCGATGTAGGTCTTGCCATCCACGTCCTCGATCCGGCTGCCGTGCGCCTTGCGGACGAAGAACGGCTCGCCGCCGACGTTGCGGAACGCCCGCACCGGCGAGTTCACCCCGCCGGGGATCAGGGTCTTGGCCATCGCGAACAATTTGCGGGAAAGCATGCCGGGCTGCTGCATGGCGGGATGTTGAAGCGGAAAAGCGGCCTGCAAAACACGAAAATCCGCCGCGAATAATCCGCCACGTCATCCGTCCCATGAAATCATGTTTTCGCCCCGAGCCTCTTGTGCCATGTTTCCACCCATGAAGACGGGAATCTTCCTGCTCGCCGTTTGCCTGGCTCTCCCCGCCATCGCGCAGGGAATCCGCAAGGACCGCAAATCCAACCTCGATTCGGACCCGGAGGTCGTTTATCTTGACCAATGGCTCGACGAACCGGTCGAGCTGAAAGTCGTCAAACAGGCCCCGGTATTTTCCGACCGCCAGGGCAGCCATCGCCTCGGCTTTCTCAAGGCCGACCAGACCGTCAAGGTCGAGGCCATCACCGACAGGATCTACCGCGTCCGCGGCCAGGGCACCCGCGACGGAATCGCCGGCTGGGTGGCTCCGTGGGCCTTCAGCGCCGAGACACGGGATTTCAAGGAACAGCTCAAGGCATTCTACGACCGCCAAATCCAGGTGCAGACGCTCATCGCCGCCAGACAGGCCGCCATCGGCATGACTCTCGGCGAGGTTGAGGCCGCCCTCGGCGCGCCCGTCAAAACCAACCTCCGCAAGACCGAAAAAGGCAGCAGCGGCAAATGGGAATACATCGATTACGACGAGGTGAAACACTACATCACCCGCGTCGATCCGCACACCGGCGTGGTGTTCCGCCAGCTCTCCCACATCGAGCGCGTCGAGCGCGGCCGCACCAACATCGAGTTCAAGGACGACCTCGTCACCGCCATCGAACAAAGCGAGGACCGCCGCGGCGGAACGGTGAAGATCGTCGTGCCGCCGCTGGTGTTCGGCTGGTGAATCGTCACATTCTTGGGACTTGGCAAGCTGGCGGGCGATCGCCAGTTTGCCAGCATGTTCGACACCGCCCGCTACGACGGCCGCATGCCCCACCGGCGCTGCGGCGATTCCGGCCTGCTCCTTCCCGCCATTTCCCTCGGCCTGTGGCACAACTTCGGTGCCGTGGACGATTTCGAGGAAGCCCGGCGCATCCTCCGCCGCGCCTTCGACCGCGGCATCACCCACTTCGACCTCGCCAACAACTACGGCCCGCCGCCCGGCTCGGCCGAGGAAATCGCGGGCCGCATCCTGGTCAGCGACTTTGTCTGCCATCGCGACGAACTCGTCATCTCCACCAAGGCCGGCCACGAAATGTGGCACGGCCCCTACGGCATGAACGGCTCGCGCAAGCACCTGCTCGCCTCGCTCGACCAATCGCTCAAGCGACTGAGGCTGCCCTACGTCGATATCTTCTACTCCCACTGCTCCGACCCCGACACCCGGCTCGAGGAAACCATGTCCGCCCTGGCCACCGCCGTGCAAAGCGGCAGGGCGATCTACGCCGGCCTGTCAAAATACCCGCTCAAGCGGCTCAAGAAAGCCGTGAAAATCCTCAAGTCCATGGGCGTGCGCTGCCTGATCTATCAGCCGCCCTACTCCATCCTCAACCGCGCCATCGATGCCGACGGCACGCTCGAATATCTGAAGGAGGAAGGCATCGGCTGCATCGGCTTCAGTCCGCTTGCCCAAGGCATGCTCACCTCCAAATACCTCGATGGCATCCCCGCCGGTTCCCGCGCCGCCCGACCCGAAGGGTTTCTCAAAACCGAGCAGGTCGAGAACCGCCAGGAACAACTCCGCGCGCTCAACGACCTCGCCGCCGCCCACGGCATGCCGCTCCATCACCTCGCCATCCGCTGGACCCTGCGCACGCCCGCCGTCACCTCCTCGCTGATCGGCGCGCGCACCGTCGCCCAGCTCGACGACACCCTCGCCGCGCTCGAAGCCCCCGAGCCACCCGCCGCCCTGATCGAAGCCATCGACACCCTCGCCCCCGCCGGCTGAAACCCGTTTCCCACGGAAAATCAAAATTCCCCTTGCCTGCCGCCGCCCGCACGCCTAATCATCGCGCCCCGCGCCGTAAGGCGCATGGTTCCAAATCGCGGGATGGAGCAGCCAGGTAGCTCGTCAGGCTCATAACCTGAAGGTCGTAGGTTCAAATCCTACTCCCGCAACCAATGAAAGCCGTTGAATTTCAAGGAGTTCAGCGGCTTTCGCCGTTTTGGAGGTAGGGCAAATGAATACTTGGAAATGCAGGAAAATGCGGGTTTTTACCCGTTCTATTGCACGGTGTAATAAGAGAAATTACTGCTGATTCACCCCAGCAAGAGCTGCGGCGACATAGCGCTTCAAGTCTTGCTCTGCGACAACCTGGTTGGGAAAGTCGATCGCGTCGACAAAGTACATTGGAACTCGCCCGCTTGTGACGAGCAGGGGCATCCAGCGGATTCTGGCCGATGGAATTCCGATGATCTGTGCGAGGGTAGTCGGATTCGACTTCAACCACTCGATCCGGCGCTGATGCTTTGCCAAGGTAAGCCACTTCCCATTTGCTCGAATAGTGCCTTCACCAACTCATGGTTCTCAGGTGACTGCTGGTCGGGAATGTTCATAATTGATGGATTTCTTGGTACTGGGGATTCGCGATCTGGAGGGCGCAAGAAAACCATTTACCTCGGTGGCTTATCCCCGTTATTGAAGAATACCGACACCATCTCCGGCGCTTCGGTGGTATCGAAACGCCGTTCGTCACTTCCCTGCGACGGATTCAGCGTCACGATGTTGAATGCCTAGATCAAGAGCGAGGGCTCCAAGCCGAGCGCCTCGGCGGTTTTCCTGACGTGGGCGATGTTGAATTTCCGCTCGCCGCGGAGGAGGCGGGAGGCGGTGGAGCGGTCGATGCCGATGAGCTTGCCCCACTCGGTGGCGGTCATGCCGATGTTTTCGAGATGGGCGGCGAGGAATTCATGCGGCGGCAGCGCGGGCAGCGTGCCTTGGTTCGCGGACTCGTAGGCCTTGGCGAGTTCGGCGAGGGTTTCGAGATAGTCCGATTGATCCTTGTTGAGCGGGTGGCCGGCCATGAGGTCGATGATCTGGGTGACGGCTTCGAGTTCGATGTCGTCGTGCAGCGTGCGCGGCAGGTGCATGCGGCAGAGGGCTTCGTAGGTCTTGGGCAACTTGGCGAAGCTGGACGGGAGTGATTTGGTGGCGTTCATGGGCTTAGAGGTCGTTTTTCCAGCGGTCTTTGCTGTATTCGGCGTGGGTGAGGATTTTCAGGATGAAGATGCAGCCGGTGTTGTAATGGATGGCGGTGATCAGGCGGTGGTGATTGCCGGAGATGTTGAAGATTGTCACGGTCTTGGAACTGCGGACGGTGGCGAGGTCCGCATGCGGGAAAACCCGGCGCACCTCGGCGATGGATTGCCACTTGGCGGCGGAGGCCACGGAACTCCATGCGCTGAGGTTGGCGGCGGCGTTCGGGTGCTGCTTGGCATAGGCGAGGAGGCGGCGCTTGGTGATGATTCTCATTCGGAAAATCTGTTGTCAAATTAGCAACACAGGTGAACGCGGTCAATGCGTGATTTCACGCGCTCAGACGGCGCGGAGGTGGGGTTTCTTGGGCCCTTGGGCCAGCATGGCTCGGCGGTGCCTGGGATCGGGCACGATGCGCCAGAACCTCCCGCCTTCCTCGCGGAGCTGGAAGTTCTCCGGCCATTGGAGGACGTCGTGCATGTCCCGACGCCGGACGAAGAATGGAAACTGCTCGAAAACGTGATGCCTCCTGAGCTGGTGGCGAGGGTCCGGTCGGAGAGTTGACCGGTGAAAGGGGGCTGGGCCGGAGACGGCCCGGCCCTCAATTCATGTGATTTCCCGGCGTGCGCTCAGATCTCCACACGCTCCAAGCGCTGCTTCCGCTCCCGCCAGTCGGGCAGCAAGGCATCGAGCATGCGGAAGAATGAGGCGCTGTGGTTCGGGTGCTTGAGATGGCATATCTCGTGGAGGATGACGTATTCAATGCATGCTCCAGGGGTTTTGATGAGTTCCGGATTGAGGAGGATTTCGCCTTTGGCAGTGCAGCTGCCCCAGCGTTTGGGCATGCGCAGGAGCCGCAGGACGGGGGGTGCGAGATGCAAATGGATGAGCCGACGCATTGCTTTTTCCATTTCCACCCGGAAACGCCGCTCGGCCTGCCGGCGGAACCATTGGTCGAGCTGCCGTCTGGCCGACCGGGCATCCGTGACATCGGGCTGGCGAATTTCCAGAAAACTTCCCTTGAGCGACACTCCGGGATTTTTCGATTCCACGATCCGCAACCGGTATTGGCGACCGAGGTAGCGGTGGGTTTCTCCGGAACGATAACGCCGCGGCGCGGGCTTCGGCATCCAGGACAAGAACTGGCGGCGCTGGCGCAGGATCCACCGTGCGCGCGATTGCACGCGTTTCATGATCGCGTCTTCGTCCGCCTCAATCGGCGCGATGACTTCGACCCGCAGGTCCGGATGCACGGTGATCGCCAGCGTTTTCCGTTCACGCCGGGAAAGCAGGAACTCGATCCGCTCGCTGCCGTAGCTCACATGCCGCATCTCTGCGGGAAATCCGGCATCGTCAGTCATTTGGCGTAATGGTGGCGGGCCGCTTGGAGCACCTTGTCCAGGATGAAGTCGATGGTCACTAGAGGCACCTCACGCCCGGTCGCTTCGAAACTTTCAATGAGCCGGTCTTCCAGGGCGTTCTTGATGGCGTTCTGGGCATCGGGTTTGGACTGCCAATCCACCACAATCCTGTCGCGGAGGGAGGCATCGATCTCCAGCGCCAGGGCGCTGAGCTGGGAAACGCTGCCGCCGTCGAGTTCTTCCTCACCGTGGATGGCTTTTGTCAGCGTGTTGTAAAACGCCAACGCCGGGACGTGATCCCGGAGCGCGGGCGGCACTTTGGCCATGCCGTGGGTGCGGGCCTCCTCGGCCACCTCCTTGGCGCGCTTGAGATACTCCGCCGCGGCGATGCGCTGGGCCTGGTAGTCGGCGATCATCTTGCGGAGGATGGCGGACAGCCGCTGATAGAAAACCGGGTCCTCGTCCATGCGTTCGGTGATCGTCCGCGCGGTGCGGTGGGCGATGGTGTCCGCGCGGGCGGCTGCGGAACCGAGCCTCTCCACTTCGGCCTCGAATTGTTCCTTGTCGAAGATATCCACCAGCGGCGTGATTTTCCGCACCTCGTCCGAACCGACGTGGCGGTCGATGAGCTTTTGCATCTGCACCGCATACTCCTTGTAGCCGAGGTCCTTGGCCAACAACTGCCGGACGTAGCGCCGGAGATCTTCGAAGAACTTTAGATCGTCACGATACATCTTCACGATCCCGGGCGGTGTTTTTTCGCTCCAGTCCATACTGGAAAGCGCGATCTCCAGCGTGCGGGCGAAAGCACGCAGACGCTCGACGAAATCATCCCTCACCGCCTCGTCGCGCAGGATTTCCACATACTCCTCGTAGGCCTGCGGGTTCCTCACTTTCTGAAACAGGTTCTTCAACGCCGCGTGGTGATCGGCCAGTCGCGCGATCTCGCTGCCGATATCGAAGATGGCCGTTTCCAGATCCTCCGCATCGAAATCCCCGAGGCCGCCGTAGGTTTCCAAGGCCTTGTCCAGCTCACCCAGGATGCCGCGATAGTCGATGATGTAGCCGAAGTCCTTGCCGGGAAACTTCCGGTTCACCCGGGCGATGGCCTGCAGCAGCGTGTGCTCCTTCAACGACCGGTCCAGATAGAGCACCGTGTTGCGCGGCGCGTCGAAGCCGGTGAGAAGTTTGGAGCAGACGATCACGATGTCCGGATCGCCCTCGCCCTTGAAGCGGGAAACGATGTTGTCCTGATAGGCCTCCTCCGAGCCGTGCTCGTTCATCATCTGATCCCAGAAGGCCTGGATTTCCGTCTCGTTCTCCTTGGTCGGATCGCTGTGGTCCTCGCGGTCATCGGATTTGGAAATCACCACCTCGCAGGTGACCATGCCGAGTTCCCGGAAAAGCTCGCGGTAGCGGATGGCGGATAGCCGGCTGTCCGCGACGAACTGCCCCTTCAATCCGAGTCCCTTGAAACGATCCTCGAAATGCGTGCTCACATCCCAGGCGATGAGCTGCATCCGCTGCTCCGCCTTGTGCAGGTGCCCGGCGGTGGCGAATTTCTTCTTCAGTTCCCGCTTCTGTTCGTCGCTGCGGTTGCGGGTGATGCGTTCGAACCACTCGTCGATCTGTTTCTGGCTGACATCCTGTTCCACCAGCCGTCCTTCATAGAGCAGGCGCAGCACGGCCTTGTCGTTCACCGCCTGGTCGATGGTGTAGGTGTCGATCAACCCGCCGAACTGCCTCGCCGTGTCCTTCTCCGCCTTCTTCAAGGGCGTTCCGGTGAAACCGATGTAACACGCCTTCGGCAGCGCCTTGCGCATCAGCTTGTGCATGGTGCCGAACTGCCCGGCGTAATGTTTCCCATGCTGGCTGCGGTGGCTTTCATCCACCAACACAAACAGGTTCGGATCGTCATCCAGATGATCCGCGTCCTTCAGCGCATTCTCAAACTTGTCGATCACCGCGGTGACGATGCTGTCTTTGCGTTCAAGCCGGCGTTTCAGATCCCTGCCGGTTGTCGCCCGGCCCTCCGACGTGCGGCGGCCGACTTTTGGAATGAGTCCGCAGTCTGCGAAGGTATCGCGGATCTGTTTGTCCAGATCCACGCGGTCGGTCACCAGCACGAGGCGCGGATTCTGGATGGCGGGGTGCAGCGCGAGGCATTTCGCGAGCATCACCATCGTGAGCGACTTGCCGCTGCCCTGCGTGTGCCAGACCACACCGCCATCGCGGTTGCCGGACGGGCCGAGGTTCAGAACGCGGCGCAGGATCTTGTGGATGGCGAAGTATTGCTGGTAGCGGGCGATCTTCTTCTTCCCTGCATCGAACACGATGAACTTGCGGAAAATCTCCATGAAACGCTCCGGGCGGCAAAGCGAATGAATCAGGTGGTCCTGCCCCGTCGCCGTCCGGGCGTATTCCTCGCGCAGCGTGAGGGTCTCGTGGCGCGATGTCTTGTTGGGCACGCTCTCGATGGCGTCCCAGACCTGTGGTGGCAGGGGACGGCGGATCGCCTCGTCCAGCGATTTCAAATCCGGCGCCTCCTCGCGCCATTCCGCCCAGAACTCTTGTGTGGCCCCGGTGGCACCGTATTGGCCGCCGTCGCGGTTCACGCTGAAAAGGAGCTGCGCATACCAGAACAGGCGCGGGATGCCGTCCGGCTTCTGGTTGCGAATGTGTTGGGAAATCCCCGCGTCCACACCGTCCTTGATCAAGGGGCTCTTGCACTCCATCACGCCCAACGGGATGCCGTTCACGAACAACACGATGTCCGGCCGCAGCGTGTCATGGCTGCCTTCGCGCTCCACCTCGAACTCCTCGCAAAACTGATAGACGTTGTTCTCCGGATGGTGCCAGTCGAAGTAGCGGAGCTGAGGATTCACCGGATTGCCCTCGGCGCTCTGTTCGGTGCTCTTGCCCAGCGTGAGCAGGTCGTAGAGCTTGTGTGGTTGGTGGGAACGAGACCCTCGTCGCGCACAGAAACCACCGAGTCGATCCCGCCCTCGATGGCCGCATCGCTGAACGGATAGGTCCTGCCCTTGTAGTTGAACGAATTGATTTCACGCAGCTTCGCGCGTAGCACGTCCTCCAGCACCACCGCCCGCCGCCGGCTGCCGCGCAAGGCCATGGCCTCGCCGGGCCCAGCCGAGATTCACCAGCAACTCCACGGCGGGGAGCTGGGACATCGGGTCTTCGCGGAAGGAGAGGGTCATGGATGAATCGAGCTTGAAATCCTGAAGCGTGCCAGCAGGATTATTTCAGGCCTACGTCCGTTGAAATGCGACTTCATGTCGTGGTGGGGCATCCCATTTAGACGGGATGCGGGCCTATTTATTGGGGGCATCCGTTTCATGGTTCGCCGGACTTTTTCCTGATCTCATCAAATACAGATTTAGCAGCTTCCTTGCAGATCTCTGTCCGGATTTCCATCGAAACTTTCTCATCATAGCGAAATGATCGCCGGCTTGTATTACTGCAACCGACTGCGAAACTGTATTCATTAAAATGAGCGTAAAGGGAGCACTCAATATCGAAGGGGTTCGTCGATGTTCCTTTGAAACCCTCTAGAACGTATTCAACCGCCACCCGGTTTGTTTCGAGCGCAGCATGCAAATAGGCCATGCTGAACATGGGCTCTTCGTGCTCTTCAATTCCGTCGATATTATTCGTAGGATAGTAATTTATCCTCCAACCCTCAAATAAATCATCGAACTTGGAGAGCACTCTGGTGAATTCATAAAACAGACCTGCTATGCTTTCACGCATAACGGCTTCGACTCGATCCTCATCTCTCCTTGGAGCGTCTGTCTTTGTTTTGGCGTGCCGCCTTTTAAACAGCTCCACTTCCTTGTCAAAGTCGTCCGGTTCTTCAATACTCTCGCCTTTCGCGGCTGCGATGCCCCGGGCCATTGACGCTTCAAGGCAGCCCGCCAGATAATCCGTGAGCGCACCCAACTCGCCCGCGTCCGCGCGGCGCAGGGCGGCGAGGTAACGGTCCTTTTGCTGCGTCGGCACGACCAGAGGCAAGTAGCCGTTGCACATAAGCATGTAGTTCACGAGAATGCGCGCGGTGCGTCCGTTGCCATCGCCGAAGGGGTGGATGAGGACGAAATCGTGGTGGAGCTTGGAAGCGATTTCTATCGGATGAAGTTCCTTCTTCACCATCGCCTCCCGCAGCCAAGCGACGAGTTCTCCCATCCGGATCGGAACATCTGCGGGATCGGCGAAGCGGAAGATGTCGCCGCCTGCGGTGCGCACGTTGTTGGGCTGTTTCTTGTATTCGCCCGGCAGGATCTCGATGCGGCTCGACTGGCCGTCGGCTGTGATGGCATCCTTCCAGAACGACTCCTTGATCAGGATGCGGTTGAAGTCGCGGATGTCGGTCTCAGCAAGCGGGCGTTCCTCGGAGACCAACTCCTTCATGTGGTCGATGGCCACATCGTGCGCCTGCATTTCCATGTAATCGCGAAGACCATGGTCGCCGGTGGCCTGGCCGTGGATGAGGAGGATCTCGGTTTCGCCGTAGGTGAGCGTGTTGCCCTCAATGTGGTTGGAGTGGTAGTTCCAGTCCAGACGCAACTTGCGCCAGAGCCGGTCATGGTCCTCGCGCTTGAGCGGTTGGAGGGATTGCCACTCGGCGAGTTGTCCGGTCAGGTGTTGGAATCGATCATTCATGGGATTCACTGGTTCAGGATTGGACCCTTACTTCACCCGTCAGCAGCTTGCCCATCAAGCCGCGTTTCTGGGTGCGGAGGGTGGCGAGGTGCTGGCGGTGGAGGGTGAGTTCGCGGTCGGCGGTGTCGAGGACGGTGGCGATGGCTTGTTGTTCTTCGAGGGATGGCAGATTGACGCCGATGTTGAGAAACTCGGATGGGTTAACTCGTCTCGCTTTCCGGCCACCGGCGGCGAATCCAATGCAGTTTTCGTAAAATTCGGGGCGGATCAGGGAGGACAACAACCATCGAGCATCGGCAATAGGAGCGATATCAAAAGCGGGTAGATCCAAGGTGCTTTCCAGACCATCCAAATGCTCCGGAATGATGGCGAAGGCACCATTCAGGAAATCGAGTTTGCTGTAAATTAGTTGCCCCGCTGTTCTGATGTAATACCGCGTGTTGGAGCTCCCCATTCGGGTTTCGGATTTTTCGGAGATGCCCTTGCCGTAGAGTCGAACTGTGAGTTTGCGCGCGGACGCACCATGAGAGCCTGCAATGCGGCTTTCATTGAGAAAACTGCGGAACTTTGTCTGCTTCCACTTTCCCTTGAACCCCGGCAGGCGTTTCCTGCCGGTGAGGAGCTGCTCCATGATCGCTTGTTTGCGGCGTTCCTTGGCGGCGATGAGGGATTCGAGGGTTTCGATGGCGCGGTCCCAGGTGCCGAGAATCTTCGCGATGCGGCGTTGCTCGGGAAGCGGGGGGAATGCTCCGCCCAGTTTCTTGAATACACCAAGCCCAATGGTTTTGATGGTTGAGCCGACAGCTATCCTTTCGAAGAATGGCTTTTTTTGCTGTAACCAGTAGTAGAGATACCAAGGGTCGAGGTGCATTCCGCAAGTCCAAGCGATGAAATGCTGACTTACCGCCATGGGCGTTTTCAAGACAGCGGACTTACCCACACCCGCATCACGCGACAAAATCACGGTGTTCGTGGGATGGAGCACGGCGGAAGATTTTCTAATCCCCTCGTTGCTGATTTCATTTGCAGTTTCTTTGATAAAGCCGCGATCCAGTCGGTTAGAGTCAGCCAGTGAAACCCATTTCACCCCGCCGTTCCAATAGGATGCAAAGTCCTTGCTGGGAGTATGCCCGCTGCCGCGCTTCGCGAGTTGATCTAGCAACGCGTAGTCCCAATCCACCGGAATCTCCCCGGCGGGGGTGTGTTTGGTTTTCTTCGAGGCGTTGAGTGAGAGTTTGGGCATGGCGGGTGATCAGCCGAGGAGGGAATCGAGATCGGCGAGGAGGGATTGGATGAGCTCCGCGCCGCGGAGGTCGGGGGAACTGCGGAGTTTGTGGGCGATGCCGGCGCGGATCAGGGCGGGCGTGGCGTCTTCCAACGCATCACGGAGTTTGATGGCTTGGAAATGTTCGGATTTCCCGTCGATGCCGGGCAGGGCCAAAGTTTCCGCGAAGCGGGTGATGGCGGAGAAGAGCGGCATCCAATCGACCCAGCGGGGAAAGGCGTTTTGGCCCTCGGCTGCCGAAGGAAGCAGGAAGTGCCAGTCCGCGGCGTGGACGCGGAAGTGCTTCTCGCGGCCGTGGCGGGCGGAGATGACCTGGCCGGATTCCTCCATTTCGTTGAGGATCTGCTGGATGGATTTGGAGAAGTAGCCGGTGGAGCGGGCGATGGCGGCGGGGTGGCCGGATTCATGCGTCAGGAGCCAAGCCAGGATTTCCGCGCGGGCGTTCACTCCGAGCAGCGCCCGCAGGGTGAAAATCAGGTTTTCCCGCGTCCGGGGATTGGGGGGCTGGCTCATGCCGCGAAGTTCGAGTTTTCCCCGCAAGAGGCCGTGTTTTTCGAAGACGGGCTCTGCCTCACCGATCAGGATACCGGGCGTGCCGTCGTTGCGGATGAAAAACGATTCCGGTGCGGAAACCTCCGGCGCAGGATCGACGATGACGCGCCATTTGCGGTTGGAAACACTCTGGCCGAGCACCTCGGCGATGGCGGCGAGAACGCGCGAATCCGCGACGCCGGGCCAACTCCTGTGCAGACCTTGGAGGCGTTGCAGGCTGATGCGGCGGCCGAATTTCGCGAGCCAATCGATGGATTCGTCCATCAGCCTGGAATCGTGGCGGCCCCAGCGGGTGGTGGCGAGCCACAGGGCCTCGGGATCGATGATCCAGTCGGTGCCCGGACGCGGGTAGCCCGCCACACCGATGGAGGACCATTGGTGCCAGAGCAGATCGACCATCCTCGTGGTGAGATGGCTAAGAGAATCCTGGAATAAGGTCGGCATGGCCGAGTTCGTGGAGAAGGTTGGGGATTTTGGGATGGGTGGTGGTTTCGTGGAGGTTCCGCAGCACCCAGTGGAGAAGTTCTTCGGTTTCGGCGCGGGTGGGATTGAGGCAGGCAAGGTCCTCCATGTCTCGGCGTTGGTCTCGATCCAGGGCGGCGCTGAGTTTGAGCAGGATGAGTCCCTTGCGGCCGATGAAGCTGATCTTGAGATTGCGGCCGTATTCGCGGGTGTCGAGTTCCTGCCAGAACCACGGGGGAAGAAGTGAGAGATCGAAGCCGTGAAGGGAGGCGGCCCCGTTGAGCCAATCCGGATCGAGACGGAGTTCCACCGCGACTTTGCCGGCCGCCTTTTTCACAGCCTCCGGCAGCGGGTAGGCGCTGACGATGTTGCCCTCCCACTCGCGAAGCGCCATCACGTCCACATCTTTGGTCTGGCGGGTGCTGAGCCGCTGGACGAGCAGGTCGCTGCCGCCTCCGACCACCAGCCACACCGGGACCGATTTTCCTTCGGTGAGGAAATCGTCGAGAAGTTCGAAGGCGGCGATGAGGTTAGCTTCTTTCATCTGAAAGAGTGTTTACACGTCCAGTATAGATGTTTCAACAGTATTTTTGGTGGTGGGGCATTTTCGGAGGCGGCGGGTATTTGGATCGAAAGATCGATAAAATACCCGATTTGGATGTTTAGACACTATTTCGGCTCGAGGCCGAGCTTTTTCAGATGCCCGCGCATTTCGGTCCGGAAGGCGGCGAGCTGGGCTTCGAGGGTGTCGATTTCCTGCTGGACGGCGGGGAGGTCGATCTCCGCCTCTTCCTCGAAGGTATCGACGTAGCGGGGGATGTTCAGGTTGTAGTCGTTCTCCCGGATTTCCTCCAGAGTGGCGCGGTAGGCGAATTTCTCGACGGTCTTGCCAGCGCGGTAGGTGGAAACGATGCGGTCGATGTCCTCGGGGCGGAGTTTGTTTTGGTTGGTGCCCTGGGCGTAGTGGTCCTTGGCGTCGATGAAGAGGGTGTCCTTGTGGGTTTTCCCCTTGTTGAAAAGCAGGATGGCGGCGGGGATGCCGGTGCCGAAAAAGAGGTTGGCGGGCAGGCCGATGACGCAATCGAGCAGGTTTTCCTCGATGAGCTGGCGGCGGATACTCCCCTCCCCTGCGCCGCGGAACAGGACGCCGTGCGGGACGACCACCGCCACGCGGCCGGAGCCGGGCTTGGCGGTCTCGATCATGTGGAGGATGAAGGCGAAGTCCGCCTTCGACTTAGGCGGGATGCCGCGCTTGAAGCGGCCGAAGCGGCCGTTCTTGGCGTTGTCCGCGCCCCACTTGTCGAGCGAGAAGGGGGGATTGGCGACGACGATGTCGAACTGGCTGAGGGTGTCGTTATCCAGCAGCTTCGGGTTGTTGAGGGTGTCGCCCCAGACGATGCGGGCGCTGTCGATGCCGTGGAGGAACATGTTCATGCGGCAGAGCGCGTAGGTGCCGCTGTTCACTTCCTGGCCAAACAGGGAGAAATCCTGGTAAACCTTGCCCATGGACTCGCGGATCTCGCGGGCCACCTTGACGAGCAGGGAGCCGGAGCCGCAGGTGGGATCGCAGATGCGGTGGCCGGGCTGCGGGTTCACGAGTTTCGCCATGAGGGAGGAAACCTCCGGCGGTGTGAAGAACTCGCCGCCCTTCTTGCCGCCCTCGGAGGCGAAGCGGGCGATGAGGTATTCGTAGCAGTTTCCGATGACGTCGAGATCGCCGATGCGCGAGGGGCGAAGATCGAGGCGGGGATCGTGGAAGTCGTTCAGCAGGTGCTTGAGTCGGGCATTCCGCTCCTTGGTTTCACCGAGGCGTTTCTCGTCGTTGAAGGAAATGGTGTGCAGGACGCCTTCGAGCTTGGACTTGTTGGCGTCCTCGATGTCCCAGAGCGCGTCGTTCACCCGCAGGGCGCAGAAGGAATTCTGGGTGACGGTGGGAGGCAACGGGGTTCCGATGAAGACGGCGTAGTTGTGGTCTCCGCGCGTGGAAGATTGGATTCGACGGGAAAAGGCGAGGCAGGCAATCCGCGGAGACGGAGGACCGTTGTTCCTTTGAATGTAGGTGGTTCTGGCGCAAGAGCCTTGAAAATCCCAGGATCGCACAAGCACTACGCCGGCTGGTTCGACAGCCTCTACTACGAACCCGTGATGATCACCAATAGAATGTTCCGCCGCCCGAGTTGTAGCGCTGCTCGACCTGGGCTCCCTCGATCCATTGGCCGCTGCCATCCATGTGAATGATGTTCATCCCCTTCACTTTTCCATCCCGGGTCATGAAATTCGCCAGAAAGTCGTCGCCGATTTTGCGGCAGATGTCGGCCCACAGGTAGGGATACCAGACGCGGTCGTCATGCAGGCTTCTGGGAGTGGCTTTCATGGTGGCCAGTTCACGGCCAAAGGAACGGGCCCGCGCGTCGGTGGGGCGGACGAAGCGGCTGTTGTCATCCGCCCATCCGTTGTCGTTGGCCAGATAAACATAACTGAAAACCGCGGTGCTTCCTCCCCCGAATTCATCCCAGAAGTAATCCGCCTGGGAACTCCATCTTTTGTTAGCAATGCAGAAAGTCGTTTCCTTGGTCAATCCCATGTCGATGAGGTCCTCCAAGGTCAGCAGGCCTTGGTTGGCCGCCTCATTGTTGGGATCGCGCTTGTTGAAGTGGTGCGGATTGACGGCGTTTTTGTGGAGTCGCGGGAAACGGCCGGAGTTCTCGTTGGCACCGCTCATCACGAAAACCGTCAGGTTGCGCATATCGTTCATCGAATCGGTCCGGTAGGCGGTTTCGATCATGCGTCGCGCGGCCATGGTTACAATCGCCGCCAGTGCGGCGATCACCGCCACCACCACCAGCAACTCGACAAGTGTGAAGCCGGCGCGGAATTTTCCGGCATGGGTTTCTTGCTTCATGACGATTCAAAAAAAACATGGATGTGGCTCACGTCAAACCGAAAAATTGCTTTATTGGCAATTATTTGGATTCCTGTTCATCCATCCTGGAGCTGCGGGTCACGGAAGCCCAGCCCTGAGCCGAATGAACAGGCGGTTTTTACCCGTGGCGGGGGCGCGGAGGGTGACCGCATCGAATCCGGGGCCGAAGCCGTTTTCCACGACCTCCACCAGTTCGATCCCCTCTTCGGTCCATGCGTCCGGCTGGAGGGTTTCGGAGATTTCAGCGGCGTATTTCAATCCTCTCTGTGCGTCGGAGCGTTTGGGGTAAGTGAATTCGAGCCAAACATTTTCGCCATCCTGCGTGACATCGCTGAGCAGCGGGTGACCGCGGTCGGCGGGGTTCTTCGGGTTTCCGCCCAGGGCGTATTCCAGCAGGTTGGCAAGTGAATCGCCATCGTCGTCGTCTTCGGGGCCGCCCATCAGGGCATGCGAACCCGCCCAAGCGGGGTATCCCGGTGGCAGGGAGGCAATGCTGGTGAAGGTCCTGCCGAGCCGCAGTTCGTCGAGCGTGACGTTTCCCCCGCTGACGTGGATGTCGATGCGGTCGATGGTCACTCCGGTGAGACCATCGGCGGAAATGTCCCATTGTGATGGCTCCACGCTGAGGTCGCCGGGCGCGAGGATGTCGATGAGTTTG
This sequence comes from Luteolibacter sp., assembly GCA_041686775.1. Lineage (GTDB taxonomy): Bacteria > Verrucomicrobiota > Verrucomicrobiia > Verrucomicrobiales > Akkermansiaceae > Luteolibacter. The sequence goes on from JAWLDG010000002.1 coordinate 116,123, forward strand.
AAATACGCGGTGTCGGTGCTGGTATCGAAGCGCGAAAGCACGAGGTAATCGGTGTCGGCGCCAAACAGGCCGGGCGCGGAGGTGGCGAAAACGTCGCCTCCCTTCACCGTGACGCTGCCGTCGGCATTGCGGGCGAAGGCCCAGCGGATGAATTCGCCGCTGGTTTGCTTGAGATCGAGGCTGAAGGCACCGTCGCCATCGCTGCGGGCGAGAAAACTGAGCCAGGTGTCGGGCGGATTGAGCGCGAAGGTATTCTGGATGGAGCGGGTGGCACTGCCGGATCCGCCGAGACGTCCGTTGATGGTGCTGAGTCCGCCGCCACCGATCGCCTCCCAGCCGCCGATCCAGCCCAGTCCGCCGCGTGAGATGCCGCCTTCCAGCGCGGTGGCGTCCGGATAGTTGAAATCCTCGAAAACGAGATCAACCGGCGGGCCGGCGGTGATGCTCAGTTCATCGCTGAATGCCGACTCGTTGCCCGAGTTGTCGAGGGCCGTGACGACATAGTGATAGGTCGTCCCGTTGCTCACGCCGTCATCGATCCACTTGCTTACGAGAAGGCCGGAGGCCGCTTCGGTGTAGGGTCCGCCGGCCGTGGTGCTGCGATACACCTTGTAGGCATGGATATCGGGCGAGGAACTCCGCTCCCAGTCGAGCCAGACTTGTGAATCCTTGGCGCTGACGACGACACCCATCGGCGCATCCGGGGCCACGGTGTCCTCGCCATTCGACGGGGGAACCGCAGGCAAATATCCGGTCGGTGCGCTGTAGGTGACGGTGGACGTCCCATCCACCTGGACCGAAGAGGAGAGTCCGCTGGTGCTGCCGTTTCTGCTCGTGCTTCCAAACATCCAGGCGGTGCTGTTCTGGGCGAGGTTGAGCATGGATCCGGTCATGTTTTCGAAGGCCACGCCGTCGAGGAGAATGTCATTCGCTCCAAGGTGGCCGAAGACCTCGGTCGCATCGATGACCCCGCCAAGGAAACGCACCCCGAGCGGCCTGGTGAGGATCACCCGCCCGCCCTCCTGCGGATTGATTTGGAGGTAGCAGTCCTCGATCACGACATCCCTGGCGCGAGGGGTGGCGAGGGCTGGTTCGTATTCAAGCCGGAAGCCGAAATCCTCGAAGTGGTTGTCCTGAAACAGCACGCTGGTGCCGCGGAAACGGGTGGAGCTGTCCTCGGTGCCGATGCTGGTGGTGCGGCTGTTTCGGATCACGGTGCCGCGGTTGATGGCTTCCTCAAGGATCACGATGTCATCGGGCTCGATGCCGGCCGGCAGCGACTCGAAGGTGACCTCGTAATTCGGCGCTGCGACATCCATCGCGCCGATGACCCGCGCCATGCCGCGCATGACGCCCTGGTCCGGCGACCAGAAGCTGGCCCAGTCGCCGGCTTTCCAAAGAAACGTCTCCCGTCCCTCGAAAGACGGCGTGAGGGTGGCCACGTTGCCGGCCACGCCGACCAGTTTCTGGGTGCGTGTGTAGAGCGCGAAGGTGTCGTCATACATCGCCGCGCCATCCCAATCGCCTTCTTCGATCATGATCCCCCAGCGGCCGTTCTTGATGTGCATGCCGTCGCGCCAACTCGCGAGCAGTTCGGTCTCCGGTTCATCCATGCGAAGATCGACATTCGTGAGCGTCACCGGCCCGATGTTGTGCAAGATCGAAATCCAGAAATACGGCGCGCAGACCTGGTGAATGTTGCTGAGCGTGACACGTGCGCTGTGCTGGATGCGCGAGACCCCACCGAGATGGCCGTAGATCAGGTGCGGCACGACAAACTCGGTGGCGTTGTTGTCGAAGGCATTCTGGACGCGGGGCGCCATGGGCACCTCGCCGACGAATTCCGGCACCTGGATGCGCAGTTCCCGCTCGCTGCCGAGTTGGCTCACCGATGCGACGTATATGTTATCTCCCCTCCCCGATCGTGCGCCGGGCGCGTCCGGAATGAATGAGCGGCCGAAAAACGGCGCATGAGTCGGCGCGGGGCCCGTCAGCGGCACCGGGTAGCGCTCCGGCACGGTGAGATCGATGGTCAGGTTCGCGACGTCGATGCCGGTGATCGTTCCCTGATAGTAGGGCCTGGGCAGGAAATCGACCTTGAGCCCGTCGATGCGGACGTTCTCGGCATACTGGATGTCCGCGAGACCATCGGGCGGATGAAGCAGGATGGTCGCGCCGTTGCCCTCGATGCTGAGGTTGACGGCTCCGTTGAGTTGAAACAGGAATTCGTAGGTCAGGTCGTTGAGGCCGATGGCGCGGTAGGTTTTGGTACCGTCGAGGGTGACGATGCCACCGCCTGCCTGTCTCGCCGCGGCGACTGCGGCGCGGATCGCCTCCATGTCATCGGTCACACCATCGCCGATCGCTCCATAGGCGGCGACGTCGAAAACCGGCAGCCCGGCGAAGGTCGGGGTGCCGAAGGCGATTTGATAGCCGAGCCGGTAGCTCGAGCCATTGGGAATGGCCCTCACGGTGATTTCGTCACCGGCGGCGAGGTTTTCCAGCCGGGTTTCGAAACGCGTCACTTCGCCCGGTGGCGCGTAGAGCGCCTTAACCCGCATCGAGTTGTGGAACACCTCGACGGCGACATTGCCGCCCGAGAGCGTTTCCGCCCAGGCGCAGCCGATCTGATAGTTTCCGGCCTCCGCCACGGTGTGCGTCCAGCTCTGCGCCTCGGTAGTGGCTTCCTGGTCCACGCTGAAGACGAAGGTTTTTTCCGGCTCCGGAATGGCGAGGCCATCGACTGCGCCGGACCAGCTTGTGGCGATGCGCAGTTCGTCGATGCGGATGCCGCCGCCGGTGCCGTTGGCGATGAATCGGATCGATCGCAGGCTGACAGCGGAGACACCCGCATGGGTCGCCTGCCATGCCGGTTCGGACGCCAGGCTGCCAAGATCACCGGTGGCGGGAATGAGCGCGGCGGAAATACCGGTGCCCGTTCGCTTCATGGCCAGCAGATAGGTGGTTTCATTCGCGACCAGCCCGGCCGCGACACCGGCTTCGACAGGCTTGTAGCCTGAAGAGGAGGCATGGACATAGAGATCGCCATCGGAAATGCCCACGTTCCCGCGCATGTTTCCCGACGCGCCCGCGCCGTCCCAAAACTCGGCCCGCAGATCCACGACTCCGGCCCCGGCATACACATGGACCAGCGCCGTGAAATACAAGGTTTGGCTGCCCAGATTGACTGCGGTGGTGAAATCCCGCCGGTTGCCGCGGTTCAAATCCGAAAAGACGTGATTGCTGCCGTCGCTGGCCAACACCGGATCTTGGCCGAACCACAGGCTGCGGCTGGTGCCGCTTGTCACAAGCCCGCTGATACCGGTGGATTCCCAAGCCGCCGTCCAGCCGCTGCCGCCATCGGCCGTCTCAGTGGTGAGATTCACTCCGCCGGCATAGGCGAATGGCTCGTGGGCGATCTGCGTGGCGTGAACGTTCAGGATCGCGGCGGCCGCCACCGCGCTGGCGGAAAGGGCGAGGCGATGGCGTGCAATCATGTAGCTGGGTCAAAAAAGCCAAGAGCAAGGCTCAGCGTCGGCGGCGCAGCAGCGCGAGCAAGCCAAGCCCGCCGAGCAGTGCGGCTGAAGGCTCGGGAATGGCCAAGCCGCTGACCGCGCTGGACCAGTCGGTGGCGATGCGCAGTTCGTCAACGCGGATGGTGCCGCCATCCCCGCCATTCAGAATCAGGCGCATCGATTGCAGATCGACTCCGGAGGCACCCGTTTGGGTGACCTGCCAGGTTGGTTCGGACTGAAGGGTGCCGAGGTTCCCGTTGGCGGTGATCAGCGAGCCGGAGATCGCGCTTCCCGTGCGTTTCATGGCCAGCAGGTAAGTGGTTTGGTCCGCGACAAGACCCGTTGCATAGTTGTCGCCGCTGGTAATATAACCATCGGTTGCCGCCCCGACAAAAAGACCGCCATTCGATATCCCGATGTTCGCACGCATGTTGCCCGTCGCGCTGGCTCCATCCCAAAACGTGGCCCGCATATCGACCACATCCGCTCCGGCAGCGACGCGAATCAACGCGGTGAAATAGAGCGTTTGTGTCGCCAGATCCACCGCCGGACTCCATGTCCGGTCATTGCCTCGGTTCGTATCGGACCAGACATGGTTGCTTCCGTCCGTGTAAAAGCCGTCGGGTGGTGCCTGGGCGAATGCCAGACTCTGGCCCGTGCCGCTGGTGAGCAGCCCAGACACCCCTGATAGGCCGGTGGACTCCCAGGCCCCGGTCCAGCCGGTGCCGCCATTGCTCGGCGTCGCGGAGAAGTTGACTCCACCTGCATAATCGAAGCCTTCATAAGCGATGAGCGCGGCCTTCGTTTGTGCGGTGGAAAGCACGAGAAACATGCCGGCAAAGGCGGCACGAATGAATGAGGGTTTCATTTCCAGAGGATGGATGGAGGGTTAATTGTGAAATCCGCAGAGTCTCAAGCGGAATTCGATTGCTAAAAAAGCAAGAGCGCCTGCGGCCCGTCAATGGGAAAATTGGAAAGTTTTTCAGGGATTTTTTCCGGCCGATGGACCGGTTCGGACGGGAATTGATGATAAGAGCCCTCAAAAATCCTAAGCTTCACCTCGAATTTCAGGAATCCACTCCGTATTTTCAAGGCCTGATAATCCCGCGTCGCCTTACAGAAAGCTTGCTGAAACGCATGGGTCAGACGCCTGCGGTGGCTTTGCTGGGATCGCGACAGGTGGGCAAGACGACCTTGGCGCGGACCGGGGATTCATCGTGATTCCCGAAGGGGACGCTTATCCGCTTTCCAAAACCGTCACCGCCACAGGTCTCCGGCCATTCCTGGAAAACGCGATCCAACATCAATGATTCACCTGCATTCAACCAAACGCACTGGTCCCGGCGGTCGGCGGGATGCGGAGCCCCCGGTCACGAACCGGTTCAACGCGCGGCACCAATCTTGTGTTTTTGCGTGGTGAAGGCACCGCCGTCCGGCAGCACGCCCGTGATGCGGAATTCCAGCGAGTCGACGCCGGCCTCGACCGGAATCATCAGCTCAAAGGGGTAACCGTCCGTATCCTCGATGCGTCCGGTTTTGCCGCCAGCCGTCCATTCGACGGTAAAACTCCGCAGTTCTCGCGGCTGGGCCGTGCTCCAGACGCAGGCATCCCAGGCACCAGGTGCCACTTGGAGCGCGGCAGCACGGAATCCGGGCGCGCCCTTGATGGCCACTTCCACGAATCCGGGCGCGGTCCGCTCGCCGGGCTCGGGCAACTCGCGATGGGTCGGCACGTCGATGCGGAGACCATCGACGCGCAACGCGGCGAGGCCGCGCGGTGGCAGTTCGATCACGGCGGTCCGGTCGCGCAGCGGGATTTCACGCCCGCCGCCGCTGCTGAGCCTGGCCATGGTGAAGTCGCCCGCCTGTGGTGAGATTTCCGCCGGATGAAACCGCACGCGCACGGTTTCCGGACCATGGCTTTGGTTCATCAGGACCAGATGGAAGCTCTTGCCGTCGTGGGCGGTCAGATAATTGACCTGCGGGTTGTCGAGTTCGACGAGCCCGCGCCGGAACCAGAGCCACGCGCCTTCGCCTCCGAAAACTTCGCCCTGCGCGTGGCCATAGACGAGGTTGTCGAAATAGGCGTAGTCGCGCTGCCGCAAGCCGGGAAACTCCACCGCACCGTCTGATAGAAGATAGGCGTCGCTCACCAGATAATCGATGTTCCACGCGAGGTGCGGCGGGATGTGATGATAATAGAAGAAACCGACATCCGGTCCGGTGTAGGGAAAGCGCGGATCCTGCGCGAGATCGGTGTGGGTCGTGTAATAGTATCCGGGATAGTTTCCCCAGCGGCCGACGGTGGCGTTGCGGGCATAGGTGGCGAACTGTTTGTCACCGGTGTGGCGGGCCAGGCGCAGGAAACCGGGTGCCCAGTTGGCTTGCAGGATCATCCGCCCGCCATTGTCGCGATACGAATAGGTCGATGGTTGTTCGAGACCCAGGCCGACGTGCGAGACCAGCCATTCCGGCACCTGTTTTTCAACGATGGCCCCCGGTTTGATCGGGAATCCCAGCCGGAAGGTTTCGCTGCCCTTGTGCAGGCGCAAGTGCATTTTGTCGCCGTCGATCATGCCGCCGGGATGGATGGTGATGGCCTCGCTGCGCGGTGCCGGTTGCGTCCACATACCGGTCATCACCTGGCGCGCGCCGAAGGCGGCGGCATCGAGGAAACGTTTTTCGCCAGTCGCTTCGTAAAGATGCAGCAGGCCTTCCCACGCCGGCGTGTATTGCATCAGAAAAAATCCGGAAACCGACAGATCGCCGGTGGGCGGAGTCTTGATGACTTGCGCGATGTATTCGTCCGCCGACGCGATGGCGCGCTTTAGCGCCGCTTCTTCACCGGTCAGCAGGTAGCGGCCGAGCCATTCGTCGAACGGCTGCTTGTGGTGCACGGGATCGATCGTCCGCGGCGCACCACGGACACCCTCGCCCGGCAGCGCGATTTCACGGAACAGCGGCATGCGCCCGCCTGTCAGAATGTCGAGGTTGCCGAAAACGGTGGTGCCGTAGCCGCGGCAGGGCCCCCGCATCGTGCCGCGCATCATGTCGCGCGAACCTTCGGGAATGGGCGCGAAATGCACGCCGTCGCGCGAAAGCAGATAGGCAAGCGTCGGACGCACGCGGCGTTCGTAAACCTCGTGATTGCCGGTGAGCCGGTGCAGCGAGGGAGCCAGCAGCGGTGCGGCGCGGGTGACCGAGTTTTTGCCCTCGATCTGATAGAACCCCTTGCCGGCCTCCCACCAGCCGCCGAACTCGTCGTCCATGTAGAGGTCGATCATGTTGAGCACCGCATCGGTGAGCGAAACCCGGCCGTTTTTCCGGTAGTCCCGCCAGCCGTGGATTTCGTCAGCCGCGGTACGATAGGCATCGTACCAGTCGCCCGATTCCGCCAGGAGGCGCAGCGGAAACCCGATGGTCTCCCCCTGTTTCACGCGGGCATATCGGGTGCCGACCAGCGGCCCATAGATCGACGGCTGCACTTTTCCCCGCGCGTTGCGGATCTGCAGGCCGAAGCGCGATCCGACCGGCTTCGGGAAATCCGGCGGCACCGCCTCGGCCGCGGCGGCGACGCCGAGGGTCAGCGGACCACCCGCGTGCCGCAATTCCATCAGCGAAACCGGGGTAGGCATACAGGCCGCGAGCACCGTGAAGGATTCCTCCGGAAAACGCCTGCGGTTGACGACCGGCGGCAGCAGCAGTTCCGCCACTTCGTTCATGCCGCTTTCGAACGGCGGAAAATAACCGAGTGAATACTGCCCCGGGGAATCCGGCCGGAAACGCAGGGTCAATCGTGCGGATTTCTCACCTGGTTTCAGTTCCCATACCGCCGTGAGTTCGCCGCTCGGGCCGCGATGAAAGTCGAGTCCGACACGGTCCTTCGTGACTTGCCGCGCCGCCTGCGGGATATGTTCCTCGCCGACACCGGCGTCCCAGACAGTGTTGCGCGAGGTCGTCGCCGAGACCACTTCGCGCACTCCGTTCACCTCGATGGACACCCGCTTGTCGGGTCGGGGATTCCACACCGGATGGAACGAGTTCACCACGCCTTGGAGTTCCGTGTCCTTACCTCCCACAAGCACCTGATAGCTCTCCGCCGAGGGAGCTAAGGGCGGACGCTGCCAGCCGTTTGTGCACCGCGTGCGGATCATGGGCACGACCGTGGATTTTCCCGCACGCCGCGCGGCGATGAAGGTCAGTTCAAGATGCTCGTTGGCTAGGCGGGCCATCACCGACGAAGGATCGGCACCAGTCACCTCCGACATCGGCACCGCCGCTGTCCCGACGTCGATCGGCACCCGTTCCGCCATGCGCACTCCCGTCTGGTCCAGTGTTCCCTGTGGAGTGAAATCCGGATCGGGCGTGAGGATCAGCGCGTCGGGCCGCGCGTAATGCATGCCGTGATTGTCATGAATCGCGATCAACACCGGCCCGGCCGGCAGCTCGAAAGCATCGCCTTTTTCCCAGGTCCAGCCGCTGCGGCCGCTGGTGCCGAAACGGGTCTCGCCCTTGCGCCCGCCGACGGAGACATGAAAATACCGCGCGCCCGGGTTGGCCTGTGGAAAATCCGTCGCCCGCACCCACAGCGTGTAGCGGCCCGACGCCGGAATCCTGATTGCGGTCGCGGCCGGTGTCGCCGCACCATTGTCTCCCGAGGAGATCACCCGCTCCGCCGACGCGCCGTCCCTTGGCTCGATCCGCCAATTGCCACTGAACTGAAAGTCTTCACATTCGATCCCGATCCCGGCCGCGGCGGCCAGGGTCGAAACGGCAAAATACCCCCATAAACAGGTAATGTTAGAGAAAGAACGCATGGTATGGCTAATGGCGGGGCGGTCACTTTCTTTCAACCAGGCGCACCGGACCTAACAGCCCGGAGGGCAGCAGCTCCTTGTCGGTGGTGAGATGCGGCCATTTCCAGGCATAGAAGGTTTTCCTGCGCGGCTCGGGACGCGGTCCGCCGAATTTCACCCAGTCGGGAATGCGGGTGAGGCCCATGCCCGCGGCGGTCGAATCCGTCTCGGTGGTCCATTCGAGGTCGTCGGGGAAGCGCTGGTCGCCGAGGATGCGGTTGACCCACAGGTTGGCGACGGTGATCTCGATCATGTTCCCGCCGGGCTTGAGCGCGGCGGTCACTTCGACCCGATAGGGTTTCTTCCACGCGATCCCGCAGTCGCGACCGTTCACTTTGACGCTCGCGATCACCTCGACCGCGCCGAGATCGAGAAAGACGCACGAGTCTTGCGCACTGCCTTTCCAATCGAATGACTTGCGATAGATCGCCGTGCCGGAATGATATCTCGCCTCTTCATTTTCCAGCTCGGACCATGAAACGAGTTTTGGCATATCCAAGGACTTCCCGTCCGGAAACGCGACCGTCCATCCGCTGCCGAGATCGGCGACGCTTCGTTCTTCGCCCGACCACGGCACCGGTTCGGTGGCGGTCGCCGCGGATGCCTCGCGGAAGAGGACGAAGAAGGATTCCTCGGGAGCCAGCTGCAGTGACAACTCGGTGTGCTCGCCGTTGGTCTTCACATCCGACAACTTGTGCATCGTGCCGGAGTCCGGCATCCAGAGTTCCGGCACCTTGCCGGTGACGCGGAACTTCGCGGTGACCGACTTTGCTTCGGCGTGCTGGTTGCTCAGGAAATAGATTTCATCACTGCCGGCGCGGCGGTGGATGAACTCGATGTCCGTGTCGGGATACATCGCGGTGCCGGCCGGCTTGCCCGCTGTGTGAGTGAATGCGAAGTCGGACTGGATGCCGTGTTCCGCGAGCACCTGATCGATCGGCATGCCCCAATGAAGAGTCCCCTTCCCCACCTTGCGGGACGTCACGGATTTCCCGTCGCAATCGCCCCATACCGAGTCCACCAGCGCCGTGAATGTTTTCATCTCCGCAGGCGTGGTTTTTCCCGGCGGTGAGGCGGGCTTCGGACCGACGACCACGGCGCCCTCGGCGAGCAAAGCGGAGATCTTTTCCAACAGCTCCACCGACATCCACGGCGACTCGGGCAGGACGAGAATCCGGAAATCCGATCCCTTCGGTGTTTTCAGCCAGCCGTTTTCGTAGCGGAGCTGGCCGAGAATGTCCGCGTTGGCGAAGGCATGATCGATACCCTGCGGCAGGCCGGGCAGGATCTTGTCGCGCAGCAATCCCTCGGAATTCAGAGGGGCTTCGTCACCGACGAAGTAAAGCACATCGCCGACGAATTCGCCCTGCTGGAGCAGGAAGAAGCAACGGCTCAGGTATTCATGCCAGGGTTTGGCGAAGGGCCACCAGGTGTTGCGGTTGTCAAAGCGCGAGCCATAGGTGCCCAGGCCGATCCCTGGAGGCACGCCATACGGGTCGTGGGCCCAGGTGTGGAAGCTGAAGCGGTTGACACCGTGAGTCATGAAAAAATCGCCCTGGGATTTGATGCCGCCGGGATGGCTTTCGAAAATGCGCTGCGGGGTCCCGGTGAAGGCCTCCGAATCGACCATCTTCCTGCCATAGGTGTGGGCGGCCGAAGCGGCCATTCTGGCAGAGCCGATGCGGCCAATCTGCTTTGCGTCATAAGCCCACCATTCGCAGGTCGGGATGTCGGCGGATGCGGCCACCACGTAGTCATTCGTGTTGCCGAAGTTGCCATAAGGCTCGTTGCCAAACTTCAAGCCGGCTTGCGCCGCGCGCTCAGCCATCCGGCCAAAGTAGTGATGGGTTATCAGATCGCCGATCACCTTGCGGTAATCCCAAAGCACGCGCTCGGTGAACTCCGTGCTCTCGATGATCCGGCCGGTCACCGCAGGCAGATACTTCCGGAAATCGTAGCCCTTGGCCTGTTCAAACGAGGCGGCAAAATCCTTGTTCCAGTTCTGATGTCCCACCTCGTAGCTATCGAGGATGATCGCATCGAAGGTCTTGCCGATCCGGTCGCCGGCGGTCTTCACCACGCGGTCGAGGAAGTTTTCCCAGTAAAAATCCACCGCTTCGGCGGACATTTTGTCGATTTCCAGGCCCCGCCCGCCCCAGGCGGCCGGATGGTTGTTTCGGCCGGTCGGCTGGTAGCCCATCCGCAGGATTGTCCAGTCTCCAGGCGGCGCTTCCCAAGTCAGTTCCCCATCCGCATCCATGAATTCGGAAATGTCGAGAATCCGGTCGAGGGCGATCACCTGATCGGCAGGTGCCTGACGGGAGTCGGGCTTGAAACGGTGCAGCATCTTGCCGAAGGCGGCCTTGTTCCGCCAGTCGGTGAGTGTCCATGGCTTGCTGCCTTCGGGAATCGCCGGCACCGCATAGACCGCGATGTCCTTGAACCAGCCCTCCACGTGTTCGCGCGGCATGTAATAGCGGCGGTTGATGAGCGGATCCTTCTTCATGTCGCGCTCGATCCCGAGCGCGGCTTTGGGCACGCGCAGTTTCACGGTCACCTTGCCCGGTCCCTTCACATCCGCCTCGGTCCAGGCGACTTCCTGCATCGCCTTGTCCGGGGTCACGAACGCGGCGCCGGTCGAGGACCAGCCGGCACCGTTGAACAAAGCCATCTCAAGGCCCAAACGCCCGGCCTCGCCCATGGTGTGCTCCAACAGCCGCCACCATTCCTCGCTGCCGTATTCGACCGGCCCCTTCGGAATGCCCTCGTGCGTGTTCCAGACGGTGAAACCACCGAGGCCGATGCGCTTCATGTCCTCGAGGTCGCGCGTGATCGCCTCCTTGGTGACGTGGCCGTTCATCCAGTGCCACCAGGTGTGCGGCTTGTAGTTATCAATGGGTTGTCGGAAATTTTCGGTCAACCCGTCAGCCAAACCGCTCATCGGCAGCATGGCGATACAGGCAACCGCCAACATGGTGCGATACTTCAGTTTCATTGGTTCCATCAGATGTGATTACTCGTTCATGATCGCCTGGGAATGCGTGGCCGTATGACTGGCGGGCGACGTTTTGCCGTCCTTTCTGACCTCGTTTCCGCGGATGACCGCGTTGCGGGTCCAAATGAGCGAGATTTCCGGTGAGGGACAGTCTTCGAAGACATTGTTCTCGATCAGGAGCTTGCGCGGGCCGATGCTTCGGGCTCCGGTGCGGTGGCCGTAGAAAAGAAAGGCGATCGCGGCGGGCTTGCTGGGGTGGTCGAAGCCGCTGTCCGAGATGTGATTGTCGCGGATGATGATCTCGGAGGCGTAGAGACCGTTAGGCCAATCGGCTTCATTGTAAAAGACGACCGCCCGCGCCGAATTGCCCCGGAAACGGTTGTTCTCGACCACTCCGCGCTTCGACCGGAAAACCGTGCCGTAGCGACGGATGTTGGTGAACTTGCAGTCGCGCACCACGAAGTCGCCGCAGGACTTCGAACGGTTCCAGATCTGTGTCGCCTCCTGCACCGGTCCTTGGAAGCGCAAACCCTGCGGAAGCGGAACGGCAAAAGTGGTTTCGAAGCCGCCCTTCACCGGCTTCACGCTTTCAACCCGGGTTTCGAGCAGGATCTCGCCCTTCAGCGGCTGGAAGAACGCCACTTCGTCTCCCGCCTCCAGGTTGAAGAATTCGGTGCGGCAGATGGCGCTGCGGCTCGCCTCACCGGTGCCCGCGGACTTCATCGTCGCGGGCCGCGCGTAAAGCGCCACCGCATCGTCGCCAATCGCCTGGATCGACGTGCCTTCGATCCACGGCCCGAGCCGGTGGCCGCGGATGTGCGCCCCGTCAGCGACGCCGGTCATCCATTTTCCTTCGTCGAAGCGCGTCTTGCAGTTGAGGATGCGGAAGTCGTTGCCTTCGATCGACACGAACCCCATGCCACCCCAGCCGGCGGCGGTGAGGCCATGCGCAGTGACCGTTTGGGACTCGGAGAAATCCACCAGATGCAGCGAGCCGCTGCGGAAATTGCAGCAAACGCGGTCCCCCACCTCCCAGCGGTCGAAATCTTCGGTGATCACAAACGACCAGACATTCTCACCCTCCCTGGTATAGCCGCTGTCCGGACGATAGAAGTTGCGGACATTCGATTTCAGGCGGCCTTCGCTGCCGGGCTCCAGCAGATAGATGATGTCCTGCTTGAGGCTGTCGGAGGCGTCGAATCCGGGAAAACCCGGTTCGATCCTCACGGTCACCCTGCCGGTGGCGGGATCGAGTTTCACGACCCGCGCCTGCACCCGCAACGCGCCCTTGGCGAATGAGACGTCGAAGCCCGTCACCGTGATTCCCTGGCAGGCACGGGCGCGGATGAGACCCTGCTTGCGGCTGCTGAAGTTCAGTTTCACGCCAGAGCCATCGATCACGACATTGGAGCAGCCCTCGAGATCGAAGAGATAGCCTTGGAACGATTCGCCGATATGATAATCGCCCGGCGGCATCACGATGCGGGACGAATCCGCGTTGGCCTGTTTCACCTTTTCAACCGCTTGCGCCACCCCGCGGACGGGATCCTCCGAAGCATCCACCGTGACCATCAGTTCCGGTTTGTGGATGACAAAAACCGCAGGCTGGCTCCACTCCTCCGGCTCCTCCGCGTGTGGAATGGCGCGCACCCGCCAATGATAGGTTCCGGGCACGAGCGGTTCGTCGTGCACGTAGCGGTTGAGCGCCACGCGGTCCTCGTCAATCAAGGTCGTGAACCCCGCATCGGCGGCGATTTGGATCTGATAGCCCAGCGGCTTGCCCATGTCCTTGAAAGCGGCCGGGTGACCGCTCCATGAAAAGCCCGGGAACGGACTCGCATTATCGCTGCCCGGCACGGGCGTTGTCAGTTGAATGGGCTGCGCACCAAGGATGGAAGTCGCAAAGGCCGCCAACAAGGCGCGGATGGTCGTTTTCAATCGATAGGTCGTCGTCATGGTGCTTGGGTTCTGGATACAAGGCCGAAGTTCCATTCAGCCAAAAGGCAGGACGCACACACTGGATTTTTTTGCTATTATTGCAAGCCATTTGGCCTGCCTCATGGTCTTTTCCACACAAAATGTGGCTGCTTTACCCGCATCATTCATCCGGTATTCACGCCGCACTCAAATCATCTGTCGCGGCGAATTGGTTTTTCATTCCGCCGCACTCACTCTGACGAACAGTCGCGGTTCGGCCATGAGCAACGGGCTGAGAGTGACTTCCACGGTCTCGATGCCGACTGCCGGAACGTCGGGTTCCGGCACTTGGACCGCGCCATCGTCCGGTGTCCAAGTCCGCAAATCCGGCGAGGTCCAGACAATGAAGTTCAGCCCGGTCAGTGCCGGATCGCGGCGGGTGTAGCGGAAGGTGCCTGTGGCATCGATTGGCTGCGCGATGGGATTCATGGACGCGCCGTCGGTGGGATCGAGACCCCAGATACGCTCCTCGTTGTTGTTGAGGCCATCGCCATCGAAGTCATCATCCGGATCGCTGAGATCCGCGCCAGGCCAGTTCGCGGACCAGACCTGATAGTCCGTCCCGAAGATGGCGGATGTTTCATTGCCATATCCGCTCTCGTTGCCGGCGACATCGGATGCGGTGATGGCGTAGTAGTAGGTCGTTCCGGAATCGGCGGTTTGGTCCACATATTCGCTGGCGAGGAGATTACCAGCCAGGAGGATATATGGACCGCCGGAAACGGTGGAGCGGTAAACATGATAGAGCACGGCATCGAGGTCGGCACCGCGGTTCCAATCGAGGAAAATGGAATCCTCCAAGACAGTCGCTTTCAAGCCGGCCGGCGCGGCAGGAGGCGTGAGATCGTCCGAGACGTCGTCCATCGAGGCGACGATGCGTTCGGAAAAGGCGGCGCTGTGGGTGGCATCCGCAAAATGTCCGCCGCCGGTGGATGTCCGGTTGTTGCGGATCACCACGTTGCGCGTGTGATTCATGGTGATCTCCGGCGCTCCGCACGCGGCGAAGATGTGGTGTTCGATCAGCAGGTTGCGCGGGCCGATGCTCTGCACGCCGATGTTATGACCGTTGAAACTGAACGCGACCGGTGCCGCGCTGACCGCCAGGAATCCCGAATCTTCTATCAGGTTGTTGCGCAGGATGATTTCCGAGGCATAGAGCCCGTTGGGAAAAGGGGTCTCGTTGACAAAGACGATCGAACTCGTGGACGCGCCGCGGTATTCCATGTTCTCCACGATACCGCGCCGCGCGCGGAAGACGGTGGCATAGCGGCGGTTGTTGAGCATCCTGCCGTTGCGGATCATGAAGTCGCCGCAGGATTTCGAGCGGTTCCAAACCTGCGTGATATCGACCAAGGCACCGGAGAAGTTCATGTTGTCGGGAAGTTCGTCCTCGAATTCCACCAACCAGCCGCTGCTGTCGGGTTGCACCGTCACCACCCGCGTTTCCAGCAGGATGGTGCCGGCGGTCGGTTCGAAAAAGGCCACCTCGTCACCGGCTTCGAGGTTGAAATGCGTGCTGACGAAGACTGCGGCTTTGGGGTTCCCGCCGGGCTTGGCGCTGCTCATCGAAGCGGGCCGGGCATAGAGCGCGATGCCATCGTCGCCGATCGATTGAATGCGCGTGCTCTCGATCCACGGGCCGACCTTGTGGCCTCGCAGGTGGACGCCGTCGGCATTCCCCACCATCCATTTGCCATCCTGATGGAACGTGTCCACATGGAGGATATTGAACAGCGATTCCCGCCCTTGCGCCGCGCCGATCATCATGTTGCCCCAACCGCCGATATCGAGCCCGTGCAGGGTGATGGACCGGCTGCCCTCGAAATCCGTGAGCACCGGGGAGCCGGCACGGAAGTGATAGACAAAGCGGTCGCCCACCTGCCACTCCGGGATGGCGGCCCGGTCCAGCGTCACCGCCCAGGTGCCGTCCGGATTCTGGCTGGAACCATTCGCGACCATCCGATAGAAGCTATTGCTGCCCGTCTTCTGCCTCCCGTCGATGACAGGATCCAGAAGCAGGAAGATGTCGTCGACTTGATTGTTCGATGCCGTGAAGCCGGGGAATCCGGGCTCGATGGCGAGGGTGACCGTCTTCGTATCCGGATCCACCGCAGCCACAGTTCCCTGGATTCGCAGTGCTCCATTGGCGTAACTGATCCTGAAGCCGCCGACGGAGACCTCCTCGCTGCCAATTGAACGGATCAACGTTTGTTTGCGGCTGGTGAAATGCAGGTGCGCGCCCATTCCCTCAATGTGGATCCGGCTGACACCATCCAAAGCAATCAGATACCCGAGGGAGGTGTCCGGGAAATGATAGTCTCCTGCGGGAAACACCAGCTTGACCGATTTGCCCTGCGAGGCATGCGCGGCGGTCTGCGCGACAGCCGTCTGCACCGCATTCCAATGGTCCGCCGCCATGGCATCGTAGTTGACGACCACCGTCTCGTCATGCGGCGTGATGGTGAACGAGCGCGTCGCACTCCACGCGGAGACGCGCCCGGCATCGGTGACCGAGCGCACCCGCCAGTAATAAGTCCCTTCGGAAAACGGCCGGTCATGCACATATCTCGGCAATCCCACCACGTCGGTATCGACGATGGCGGAAAACTCCGCGTCGCTGGCGATCTCGATTTCATAATTCACCGGAGCGTCCATTTCGAGGAACTGCTCGCGGTGTTCGCTCCAACTGAAGTTCGGAAAGGCATAAGGGCTGGACACGGCGTTGGCGGGGCTCAGAGGCGAAGGCACCTCCGAGGCAAGCGCCCCGATCACCTCCACATAGCTTCGGCCGATCGTGATGTCATCCAGCAGCACCCTGCCGGCACCGACCTCGATGTCGAGGCGGTCGATGGTCACGCCTGTGGCGAGGCTCGCGGAGAGGTCCCAGGTGGACGGCTCGCTGGCATAATCACCCGGGTTGGCGGGATCGATCAGCTTCACCGATGCGATGTCCCCGTTGGTCCTGAACTTCGAGACCACCAGGTATTCCTTGTTGGCGGCGAAGATACCCGCAGCAGACGTAGTCTGCGCCGTGCCGCCCTGGATGGTTACACTGCCATTCGCATTCCTGGCGAAGGCCCAGCGCACGTAGGGACCGGGAGCGGTCTGCTTCAACTTGAAGTTGAAAGCGCCGGTGGCATCGGTCCGCGCGAAAAAGCTGAAGTAATGATCACCCGGCCCATCCAATGAAAACGGGACCGCCAAGGCCCGCGTCGATCCTGCCGCGGACGTCTGGTCGATGCGGCCATTGAGCACTTCCAGTCCGCCACCCGACAGCGCCTCCCAGCCACCGCTCCAGCCAATACCACCTTTCGGCGTCCCGGTTGCGAGACGTTTGCCATCGAAGCAATCGAGCGCTTCGACCACCAGACCCTCCGCCTCGACGCTGCCGGAATACCCGGAAAGGTTGCCGTCCGCATTGATTGCAGCCAGTCGATAGTAATACGTTTGTCCAAGCACGACATCGTTGTCCACGAAGCTGGTGGCGCTGGTATCGATCCGTTGCATGTATGGCCCGTCCGGCGCGCTGCTCCGATAGAGACGGTATAAGTTCACCCCCTCGGCGCTCTGATCATCCCAACTCAGGACGATATTTCCCGTGCCATCGTAAGTGGCATTCAGGCCGGTCGGTGGAGCGGGCACGGTCCCCGTGAGGGTCGTCACCACCAGCTCGGGACGATCATCGGCGTTGCCGGCTTCCTTCGAGTGATAGCCCACCAACTGGCCGCCGCCGGAAATCAGGACCGTCGAGAAATTCAGATCACCCGCCAGTTCGCTTGTGACCTGGTTTTTCACATCCAGCTCGATCCAGCCGTTCACTGTCGGCGAAACCGCGGTGGCCAAGGCACTTCCGGCCGCCGGCTTGTTGTTCCAGGTGATGCCCGACTCCGTCCACCCGTCATTCGCGACCGCATGAGCCGTGTGGAAATCGCCGCTGCCGGTGGTGGAGGCCACTTTCATGCGCAGCACCGCCGAGCCGATCGTCCCCGGCAAGGATGACAGGTTGAAGCGCAGGTAGGACTGGCGGACAAACTCCACGTTGGCGGCATCCGCCTTGCACCGCAACTGCGCGTTCGAACCGAAATTCATATTCGCAAAACTCCCGCCATGCACATAGGCATCCGCCTGCGGCGCAAGGTGGATTCCCGTCGGCTGGGCCGAAACGATGTTGCTGAAGACCGTTTCATTACCGCTGCCATCGACGGCCGTGACCGCATAATGATAGGTCGTGCCAGGCGTGAAAGAGGCATCCAAATAGCTGCTTGGCTCAGTCCGCGCCACCCGCTGAAACGGCCCGTTGGCATTCGCACTCCGATAAACCGAGTAGCTGGCCGCGCCCGCGCTGTCCGACCAGTCGAGCGCCACCCGGCCCTCACCGGCGACAGCCGTCAGCGCCGGAGCGGCCATACCGAGGGCAGCCCCACCCAATATCGTCAGGAGGATAAGTATTGCGTGTATCGGTTTTGTCATGGTTGTTCCCACAGGATTTCTCACTCTATGCCGGAAGTCTTGTCGCGCTCGACCCATTTTTCAAAACTTGCCCCGTCCCGCTGATTTTTTCCGCCCAGTTTCACAGTTGATCCCTTGCTGGCCTTCACGCTCATCTGGCCTTTCTTCATTCCCGTCCAACGATTGTCCTCGACCTTCATTCCGGTCGATCCATCACGGAAATCCAAAGTAAGTCCGTGAAGTTGATTTCCGCGCAATTGGCAATCCAGCGCCTGATGGAAAGCGGCGGAGCCGTAATCCGCATCGCTGATCCGGTTGTTCTCAAGCACGATTCCTCTGGATCGGGGACCGTTGCCTTCCGTGGAAAAATAAAAGTGAAAATCCTCGAAGCAGTTGTTCTGGAATTTCACATCCACGCAGCGGAAGCGGGTGCTGGAATTCTCGGTGCCGATGTCCGAGGTGCTGCAATTCCGGATCACGGTGCCGCGGTTGAGACTTTCCTCGTGAAGCACAATGTCGTCCTTGGCGGCACCTGACGGCATCGACTCCAAGGTGACTTGGAACGTGTTGCCTCGCGCCGTTGCATCGACATCAACCACGCGCGCCATTCCGCGCAGTTCGCGCTGCTCCGGCGACCACACGCTGGCCCAGTCGCCCTTTTGCCAGAGAAAGGGCTCCCTGCCGAGAAAGGTCGGGGTGATGGTCATGGTCTTTCCATCGACCGCGACCATCTTCTGCGAACGGGAATAAATGGCAAAACTGTCGTCGTAGGTGGCCGCGCCATCCCAATCGCTGTCCTCGATCAATGTCCCCCAGCGACCATTCTTGATGTGCAGGCCGTCGCGCCAGGAGACGAACAACTCGGTCTCCGGATGCGGCATCTTGAGATCGACATTGCGCAGGACGATCGGACCGGTGTTGTGGGTGATCGACGACCAGAAATGGGGCGAGCAAAAGTAATGCAGATCGCTGAACGTCACCCGGGCGCTGTGAGTGATGCGGTTCACATGACCGCGATGCGCGTATTTCACATGCGGCACCACGAATTCAGTCGCGCCGTTCATAGCGGCGTGGCGGACTCTGGGTTTCATGCCGGCGGACGGGCTGTCGCTGCCATGGGCGTTCTCGCGAATGTGGAGCCGCAGATGCCGCTCACTGTCCAACCGTGTGACTTCCTCAATGTAGATGTTGTGCCCATGTCCAGACCGTGCACCGGGTGAATCCGGAATGAACGAACGTCCGAAAAACGGCGCGCGAAAATCGTTCTTGCCGACTTCCGGCACCGGATAGCGCTCCGGCACTTCGATATCGATCGTCATCGCCTCGACATCGATCTTGCGGATCATTCCCTGATAGTAGGGCTTGGGTTCGTAATCGATGCGGAAGCCGTCGATGTGAATGTTCTCCGCCCCGTCCAGCACCGCGAAGCTGTCGGGCGGATGCAGCACGACCCTCGCTCCGTTGCCCTCGATCTTGAGATGCTTCGCACCCTTCAGGTCGAACAGCGCCTCCTCCGTGAAATCCTTCAGGCCGATGGCGCGATAGGTTTTGGAGCGTTCGAACCGCACGATTCCACAGTCGGCCGCCCGCGCCGCGGTGACCGTTTTCCGGATCGCCGCGAAATCATCCGTCACTCCGTCGCCCACCGCACCGAAGTCTTTCACGTGGAAAATCTTCGCGCCCGGAAAAGTCGGCGTGCCGAAAGCAATGTGATAACCAAGGCGGTAGCTTGCTCCATTCGGCGTCGCGGTGACCGTGATTTCATCACCCGCCGCGAGCCCTTCGATTCTTGAATCAAGCCTTTCCGGCGCAAGGCCTGGGCGGGCCTTGAGCGACCTCACCTGCTTTCCCCCGGCCTTGATTGTTACTTCGACTTCTCCATCGGATAGAACCTCCACCCAGGCCATGCCGAGCTGATAGTCGCCAGCTTCGGCCACCCGGTGCGACCAGGTCTGCGGCTCGCTGGTGGCCGCCTGCTCGACAGTGGAGACAAAGGTTTCACCGGGACCGGTGAGCGGCGCTGCAAAAGCATGTCCGCCCACAATGATCACGGACAGCAGGGTGGAGAATGGGATTCGTTTTTTATTCATCGAATGGAAGGTTGGCGGATTTTTTGTAACCCATCTTCTTGCGCTTTTGTACATACTGACGGGTCTTGCTAAAGATGTCCACTTCACCGGTCACGCGCGGATCGCCGCTTTCCAGCCCGACCGTCCGGAGCTTCGCGGCCAGCCGCTCCTTGGGGTTGGCAAACTCCGGATCGTCCGCCAGGTCGTTGAGTTGCCATGGATCGTTTTTAAGATCGTAAAACTCGATTTTCGACGGCTTCGTCAGCGCCTCGTTATCGAGTGGCCGGTTCTGTGAATCCACATTGGCATAGCGCACCACGTAGGCGTAGCGGTCATCGCGGATGCTGCGGCAAGAACGGCTCACCGGGTCAAACTCGCCGTGCCATTCGAGGCCGGTCACGATGAAATCGCGCTCGGGCTCGATGCGTCCGGATTTTTCCGATTCGAGGATCGGAAGCAGGCTGCGGCCGGTCATTTCCGCCGGCACGTCCACTCCGGCGATCTCCAGAAATGTCGGGGCGAAATCGGCAAAGCTCACGAAGTCGGTGACTTTCCGTCCAGACTTGAGACGCGAAGGCCACATCATCGCAAGCGGTTCATGCACGCCAAAGTCGTAGGGCGACGCCTTGCCGCGATGTTGTCCGTCGTGAACGATCGCGGTGCCGTTATCGGAGGTTACCACCACCAGCGTGTTGGCCAACTCACCGGCCTTTTCCAGGCTCTCCAACATGCGGGCAAGGTGGGTGTCGGCATAGCATATCTCAAATGCGAAATTGCCGCGCTTCCTCCGGTTGGCCTTGGTGTCCGCCATGAATGGTGGCAGCGAAACCTGGCCCAACGTCACTCCGTGCTCGTTCTCCAGCAACTTGTGGTTTTCGGCTCCGTAGGGTTCGTGCGGCTCCGTAATCCCGGCCCAGAAGAAGAACGGCCGCTGTGGATCCCGCGATTCGAGAAAGTGATCGAAGTTGGCCGCGTAGTCGGTTTCACGAACCGCCTCGGGAGGATCCGCAAGTTTCTTGCCATCGAACCTGGTGCCCAGTGAGTCGCTCGGGATGCCCAAGTCCTTGTGCGAGCCAGGTCCCCAGCCTTTGCCGGTCATCCCGAGTTGGTAGCCATGTTCCGCGAGCAGCCGTGTGACGATCGGAAACTTCTTCGGAATGAAGCCCTGGATGAACGCTCCCTGTTCGAGTTGCCAGAAATGCCGCCCGGTCAGCACGCTGGCCCGCGACGGCGCACAGGATGGAGCGGAGGTAAAGCCGTTGGTGAACAACACCCCCTGCTTCGCCACGCGATCAAACGCCGGCGTCGGCAATTTCGACCAACCGTAGGCACTGCGCTCCAGCCAGCTCTCGTCGTCGGTGAGAAAGAACAGGATATTGGGTGGCGCGGGTTTGTCCTCTCCCTGAATCATGCCGGCAGGCATCAGGAGGGCGAGCGAGAGCAAAAAGCCGGTTCCAACGAATCGATTGTCTTTCATCGTTGGCCTTTCATTTTATCCTGAGAACCCGGCGATGATTGTTGAACCACCGGTTTGAGTTGCTCGTCCAGCACCAGAACGTCACCGGGGCGGGTGGAGAATTCCGCGGTTCGCCCGCCGATCCGCACCGTGGCGGGTCCGCCCTTGTCCGAGCGGATGCTTGCCTGCTTGAGTTTTCCTCCGGCCCATTCGATGCCCACCTCGAAGGCACCGCGTGCCCGCAGCCCGTTGACCTGCCCCTGCGGCCATTCCTTTGGCAGCGCGGGCAGCAACTCGATCTCACCGGCATGGCTTTGCAGCAGCATCTCCGCAGTTCCCGCGGTCACCCCGAAGTTGGCATCAATTTGAAAAACGCCGTGCAGCGTGCCCGGGTAGGGATGAAGCGCCATCATGTTGGGGGACGCCGCCCGTTCGAGAAACGCGGTCGTTGCCCGGTGTGCGTGTTGGGCCTCGCCGAGCCGCGCCCACAAGGGAATGGTCCATGCCAGGCTCCAGCCGACACTGCTGCTGTCGCCGATCGGCGATCTTTCGCTGAATCTTTCGGCAGTGAGCCGGCGCACCAGCGATCGGCCCGCCGCTTCGAACAACTCCGGCGTTTCAAGTCTGTTGATCGACCACCCCGGATAAGCGGCATAGAGATGCGAGTAGTGCCGGTGGGCGGGCTCATACTCCGGATATTCCTCAAGCCACTCCATGAGGCGGCCGTCCTTGCCGATGTTCTTACCTGTGGCGAGTCCGGAGCGTTTCTCGCGGACCTCGCGCACGAAGGCATCGTCGATTTCCAGCACCTCCGCCGCGAGCAGGCAGTTGTCGAACAACTCGGCGATGATCTGCTGGTCCATCGCCGGTCCCATGGCGATGCGGCTGTGCGATCCATCCGGCAGCACGAAGTGGTTCTCGGGCGAAATGGACGGGCCGCTCACCCACAGGCCCGTCTCGGGATGCTTCACCAGCCAATCGAGGAAGAACCCGGCCGCTTCCCGCATCAGCGGAAATCCCTGCCGTGCCAGAAATTCACGATCCTGCGTGAATCGGTAATGCTCCCAAAGATGCTGCGCCAGCCATCCCGCTCCCACCGGCCAGATCGTCAGCCCCTGGACCGGGCTGGTGAAAAAATCCAAGTTGGTGCGATGCGACACGACAAACCCGCGGCAGTCATAGACCTCGCGTGCGGTCTTCCGCCCGTTCTCACGCAGACGTTCCATCAGGTCGAACAAAGGCTCATGCAGCTCGCTCAAGTTGGTCACCTCCGCGGGCCAATAATTCATCTGCGCGTTGATGTTGAAGTGATAGCCGCAAAACCACGGTGGATTGAGCTTTTCATTCCAAATTCCCTGCAGGTTGGCGGGCAGGCTGCCGGGACGGGACGAGCCGATCAACAGATAGCGTCCGAACTGGAATTGCAGGGCGACAAGGGACGGATCCGCCCCACTTTCATTCGCGCGACGGATCCGCTCATCGGTGGGCAACGAGGAAGCATCCGTCCGCCCCAAATCCAACCGCACCCGGCGAAACCACTGACGATGGTCGGCGATGTGCCGCTCCCGCAGGTCGGCATAGCTTTTCCCGGAGGCCGCTTCGAGCCGCCGCGCTACTTCCTCTTCCATGCCTTGGGGCTTCCGGAAATCCGTATCAGCCGCCAACAGCAGCGTCACCGCGTTTGCCGAATCGATCGACAACACGCCGTCGGCATTGCGCAGCGTGCCGCCTTCGGGAAGCGCCAAAAGCCGGGCGACAAAACGCACGCCGGCCGTGGCTTTGCCCTGGTCTGCCTGACCGCGCAGGATCAAGCCCGCCTCCCCGATAGATTCGGTGCTGGCACCCTCCTTGCGATTCAGATTCACGCGCATCGAGACGCCACCCGGTTGCGTGGATTCCACACGCACGACGACCACCTTGTCCGGGGCGCTGGCAAAGACCTCCCGCGTGACCCGGGCGTCACCGGTGCGGAATCCCACCCGCGCCACCGCCGTGTCCAGATCCAGTTCACGCCGGTAATCCGTGGTTTCCCCGAGACCGGGAAGCTCCAAGGATAGATCTCCCAGCGGCTGATAGGCACCGAGCGGACGGCTGCCGAGAACTTCCTCGTTGATCAATTCATCCGCTTCCCGATGTTTTCCTTCGAACAGCAGCCGCCGGATCTCGGCAAAGTGCTTGTGCGCGCCGACCCGATCATAATCCTGATCGCTGCCGGACCAGACGGACTCCTCGTTCAACGAAATCAATTCCTTTTCGGCACCGCCATGGATCATGGCTCCGAGGCGGCCATTGCCGACCGGCAAGGCTTCCGACCAGCCTTCCGCGGCTTGCCGATACCATAGGGTGACGTCGTCAGGCCCCTGGGTGCCGAAGGCAAAGACCGGCAACAGGAAGGCAATGAGGCTGAGGGTGTGGCGCTTGTTCATGGTGAGTTTTCCCGGATCACGGGCTTACTCCAATGGATGCGGGTTTGGATTGGAACGACGCTCCATCCGTCTTGATGCCGCTCGTTTTGAAAGTGAAGCGGGTTTCCCCGGCGGGCACTGGAACGGAAAATTCGTAGGGATAGTCGGTATCCCTGATCGTCCCGGATTTGTCGCCAACCTGCCATTCCAAGGTGATCTCCTTGAGCGAGCCGGAGCCGGCGTTGCTCCACACGAAGGCGTCCCATGCGCCGGGTTCCATCTGGATCGCCGCGGCGCGGATGTGCATGTCCTTTTCCAACTCGGCCGTGACGAACCCGGGGTCGGCGGAAGGCTTGGGAGGTGGCGGCACGCGGTGAGCCGGCACGTCGATGGATAGCTCATCCACGGCCAACACCGTCCAGCCGCGCGGTTCGAGCCGCACCGTCGCTGCGTTGTCCGTGAGGGCGATTTCGCGGTTTCCATCGACCAGGTTGCGCGCTTTGGCGAACGCGGATTTGCCGCCGTCGATCTTCGCCGAGTTGAACTGGACCCGCACCGATTCCTGATCGGAGTTTTCATTCATCAGGATGACGAAGAAGCTTCTGCCGTTGTGGGCGGTCAGGTAGTTCACCTGCGGGTTGTCGAGGCTGACGAGCCCGCGGCGCAGCCACGGCCAGATATCCTTTTCGCCGAGGATCTCGCCCGGCGCGTGGCCATAGACGAGATTGTCGAAATAGGCATAGCCGAACTGGCGGATTCCCGGGAACTTGACGTCTCCGCCCGAGCGCAGTCCAGCCGCGCTTACCAGATAGTCCAAGGTCCATGACAAGTGGACGATGATATGGTGATAGTAAACAAAACTGACGTCCGGCCCCTCGTAGGGATAGCGCGGGTTCCGCATCAGGTCGGTGAAGGTGGTGTAATAGTAACCGGGGTAATTGCTCCAACGGCCCACCACCGCGTTGCGGGCATAGGTTTCGAACTGCTTGTCGCCGGTGTAAGTGGCGAGGCGCAGGAAGCTGGAGGTCCATGGGGCCTGCATGATCATCCGGCCGCCATTCTGCTGATAGGTATAAGTGCTGGGCTGCTCGAATCCGAGCCCGGCATTTGAAACCAACCAGCCGGGAGCCTTCCTCTCCGGAGTATCACCGGGCTGGCGCGGCCAGCCGAGGCGGAACTCGGTTTCCCCCTTGTGGAGCAACAGATGCAGTTTGTCACCGTGACAGAAGTTATCGGGATGAATGAGCACATCCCCGGCGGCTGGCGCGGGCTGGGTCCACATCCCGGTCATGACCATGCGGCCACCGAACGCCGCGGCATCCAGGAAGCGTTTTTCCCGGGTCACTTCATACAAGCGGAGCAGTCCCTCCCAAGCCGGAACATAAGGCATGAGGAAGAACGGGTGAACCCCAAGCTCCCGGGTGGGACGGGTGGCGATCTCCCTGGCGATATACTCGTCGGCCTCGCGGATGGCGCGATCCAATGATGCCTTGTCGCCGGTGAAGAGATAGCGGCCAAGCCATTCGTCGAAGGGCTGGTTGTGGCTTTCGAAATTCTGCTGGGTGCCGCTGGGACGGATGCCGTCCGAGGGAAATGCAATGTCACGAAGGATCGGCGTGCGGCGGTTCATCATTTCCCACATCCCGGCGTAAACGGTGGAGCCGAAAATATCCACCGGTCCGTTCATCGATCCCTTGGCATAGCCGCCGGTGTTTTCCGGAATCGGCGAGAAGTGCGGACCGTCCCGCGATAGAATGAACTCCAGGGTGGGCAGCGAGCGACGACGGTAAACATCGCGGTCGCCAGTGAGCCGATAAAGCGACAAGGCGGTCAAAGGCGACGACTGGGTGGAACCGTTCTTGGATTCGACCTGATAGGGTGCCTTGGCGCGATCCCACCAGCCGCCATACTCGTCGTCCATGTAGAGGTCGATCATGTTCAAAGCGGCTTCCGTGAGAGAGACCCGATCGTTTTTCCGGTAGTCGCTCCATGCAAAGACCTCGTCGGCGATCGTCCGATAGCCGGCATACCAATCGCCGGGCTGGACCAGCACGCGAAAATCGAACTTCACCGCTTTCCCGGCTTCGGCGCGGGACTCGGGAGTACCGACCAAGGGGCCATAGATCGATGGCTGGACCTGCCCCTGCGGGTTGCGGATGTGCAGCCCGTAGCGCGACTTGGCGGGAACGGGGAACTCGAATGGTGTCGAAGCGGGGTCGCCGGAAACCGCCCAGCTCAACGGCCCGACCTGCATCAGCGACATCGGGGTCGGGGCCTGGGTTTGCAGCAAGGTGTATTCCTCCGACGGGAAGCGCTTGGCATTGACCAGCATCGGCATCAACAACTCGTCCACCTGCTCCAGTGGCTTGCAGTTGAAGAGGAAGTAGCCGAGGGAAAACTGGCCCTTCTGCGTCGGGGTAAAGGACAGCGAAACCTTCGCACTTTTCTCACCGGGCGCGAGGGTCCAAAGGGCTTCAAGCGAACCGACCGGCAGCGGATGGAAGCGCAGCTTCAACTGCTGAGGACCCACCTGCTCGACCGACGAAACAATCGCCTCATGGTTTTTTCCCGCGTCCCAGATGATCCGCGGCCCCTGGGACTTCTCCTTGGTGGTATCCGGCCAGCGCGGATAGAAGCCCCGGATCGGAATGGTCATGTTGACCGTCTCGGGAGCCGACACCACTTGATATGACTCCGCCGCAGCATCCAACGGAGCGTCAATCCAGACGTCTCCCTGCCGCACCCGCACGACCGGGCGGGCGCTGGCCAGACCGCCGCGTTTGGCTTCGACGAACGAAACTTCGACGTGTTCATTGCCGAGTTTTGCCAGCACCGCGGCACCGGCGATTTCCTCCACAGGAGAGATGAGAACTTCGGCGCGGGCCACCATTGCGCTCGCAAGCAAGATGCCACAGAGGATGGGATGGGTGTGCTTCATGGGATTTATTCGTATCTTGATGAAATCAGTGGCAGTGCTCTTCCTCGTCGCAAGACAAGAGCACGCACGAGACAGCCATACGGCTCAATATTGCTATTATTGCAAGTATTTTTACTCGTGGATTCGCGGGGAACCGGAGCTTTGCAGCTCCAGTTGCAACGGCCGTTCGGTTGCCCACCGATTCATCAGAGCGATGTTTTGCAGCACACTGGCTTTTTCGGTCGGATCTTTGGTTCTCGCGACCTGTGCTTGCATTTCAAGATCGTAAGTTTGGGCGGACTCCGGAGCGGGATCGCTGGTGTCCCGCGACCATTGGTCAAGCCGAGCGCGGAGTTTTCCGAGGGTCGCCGCATATTGGAGTTTGTCCGCAAGGTTGACGGTTTCAAACGGGTCCTGCTGCACGTCGTAGAGTTCCTCGGGCGGCCGCGATGGCGCAAAGAGCAACTCATTCTGCTGGGCATTGAGCTTTCCGGCGGAGTGCAGCTCGCGCAGGCGGATGATGATCGGCTTGGTGTCCTTGTAATTGCTGGGCTGCAGTAAGGGCCGAGTGGGATGGAAATTTCGGATGTATTTGAATTTTTCCGTTCGCACGCTGCGGATCCGATCCACGGTTTCACCACAGCGGTCGCGCGCGGCAAACACGGCATCGCGCTTTCGATAGTCGGGCGAGAAAACATCACGCCCCTGCATCCATTCGGGCACTTTGATTCCAACCCAGGCCAACGAGGTGGCCGCCATGTCAATGTGTTCGATGAGGTCGGTCCGGATCGCTCCACGAGCGATGCCCGGTCCGCGCACGATGAACGGAGTCCGAATCCCCTCGTCATAGAGGAACTGCTTGCCCCGCGCATGGCTGATGCCGTTGTCACCCATCAGGATGATGAGGGTCTGGTCCAAAATCCCTTCCAACTCCAATCGCTGGAGAATCTCGCCGACCTGCTTATCAGTGAACCGGATGCTGTCCAGATATTCCGCCCAATCCGCGAGCAACAGCGGATCGCGCGGATAATACGGGGGCAAGGTGACATCCTCCGGTTGGGTGAGCGTGCCGAGCTCTTTGGGCGCCACGTCGCGATACCAGCGGCCGTTGTCATTGCGGTTCTTGCCGCCCCGGAGTTGGATCTGTGCGAAAAACGGCTGACCCTGCATGCGACCCGCCCAATCATTGCCATCATACATCTTGCGATCCCACTCGAAGTTGTAATCCGTCTTGCCGATGGCCTTGGGTTTGACGGGGTAATCCCCGTTGCAGGTGTGGTAGCCGGCCCGCTGGAAAATAGCGGGCACCGGTTCCACACCAGCCGGCAGTTCAATCCGACGGAGCCCCCTACCGCTCACGTGGTTGTTGGCACCGATGGTGGTTTGATACATGCCGGTGATCATCGACGAGCGGGCCGTGGAACAGACCGGAGAGGTGAGGAAGGCCCGGGTGAATTTCGTGCCCTCGCGTGCCAGACGATCGATGTTCGGGGTTTGAATGGCCTTCTCGCCGTAGCAGGGCATTTCAACCCCCACGTCATCCATAACGATCCAGAGGATGTTGGGTCTCGGCACGGGCGTGTCTGCCGCCTGCAACGGGGCCAGCGGCGCGAGCAGCAAGGTGGTGAGAACCGAGCGAAACGAGACGGACTGCTTGGCTGACTCAGCAATGCGATGGGGAAGCGTGAGCTTGCTTTTCATTCGTGGGGATTTCCAACGAGTTGCCAGAACCACTCGCGCAACTGTCGCGTCGACGAGCGGCCGTCCAGGAACATCGCGGTGGAGTGAAAGCCCAGGCCGGATTGAGCCCAAGTCACCTTTGTTTTCATCACATCCATCACGGATTGGAATTTGTCAGGGGAGTTGTCGGTGTGGAAGACGGCCTTGCCTTTGAAGCGGGCGGCGCGTTCGAGGGCTCCGGGCAGCGTCGCGCCATTCCAACCGCCACCATCATAATGCTGGCAGGCATGGAAGCCTTTCCACAGCGCGGCGATGTCATCATTCAGCAAACCGATGTAACCGCAGGCAATGGCCCCGCGCGAAAATCCGGTTAGCACGATGTTCTCGCGGTCGCCGCCAAACTTGTCGCAAATCTCGGCAACCGTGCGCAGGACGTAATCCGCCGTGTCGCCAGCATTGCCCCATGCGTTTTCAACGACCTTTCCGGCCGCGCGATCCACAAAGGGCATGCCGAGGCAGATTGCACCCTTGCCCTGGGTCATGCCGTAGCCGATGACGCACTGTTCAGGCAACCCCGTGGAGTAACAGACAGGCGCAAAGAAGATGTTGCCGGGGTATTCGACGATGACGGGATACTTCCTGCCCGGTTGCCAATCTTCGGGAAGATTCAGC
This sequence comes from Luteolibacter sp., assembly GCA_041686775.1. Classification (GTDB taxonomy): domain Bacteria; phylum Verrucomicrobiota; class Verrucomicrobiia; order Verrucomicrobiales; family Akkermansiaceae; genus Luteolibacter. The sequence continues at coordinate 145,114 of JAWLDG010000002.1, forward strand.
ACGCTGTAGATGGGCGATGTTTCATCACCTGATGGCCGATAGCGCACGCGTTTTCCCGGTGCGGGCGCGGAATCTTCAACCGCAGGCACATTCATACGGCCTGGCGGGCGCTTCCATTCCGGCGCACCGCCCTGCGCAGTGAGGCGGCTCACTTCGATGGAGACAGGCTTGTTGATGATTGGACTGAGATGCCCGTTGCCATTGACCGTGGCAGGCTGGGCCAACATGACCTGCAACTGTTTCACATCTCCGGGATTGAGCTTGGGCGTGCCATCCGGATAAGCCGCGCGCAGGTCGCACGAAAAGGTCCGTCTCTCGTGTGGTGCGAGCGTGGCGGTATCCACCACCGCGCTCCAACCATGGGCACCCACCACCCAGAGCATCACGCCGACAGGCCCGTCGCCGGTGTTGATGATCTCCGCATTCACGGTCGCCCGCCGCGCCAGCTCCCAGCCATTTGGCGGTGCCGGGATGACGGCCCAGGCATGCAGCTCGGCATGGCGGGTGGAGAGCTTGAGCACGCCATCGTTCCATGCGGCCCGGAGGTCGCGCAGCTCGCCGAGATCGGCGCTGCTGCGCAGATGCCGGGTGAGTGAACGGGTTGTCTCCGCGTGCGTTGCGGCCAGCGGCGCGATCAACAAGGCCACTAGAATATGAGTGATTTTCATGGCTTTGTATTACAATCGTTGGCCTGTGTCAGAACGGTCGTTGGTCCGGGTTCATTTGAAATCGATGACCAGCTCCGCGCCCTGCGCGGGCGTTTTGTTTTCTGCCGGATACCAGGTGATTCGGCAGGACTCGAAGAGCCTGCCTTTCTGTTCAAAGAGTATCTTGCCGCCGCCCTTGGCGGCCGACGAGAAAACGAACGGTTTGCCGCCGTAACGTTTCACATTGAGCGAGAACTCCTCCGCCCCGTCCCCCAACACATCCGGCGCGCCGAGTTTCACGTTCTCATGCAATTTGAATTTGAACCGCTTGCCGTCCACCCGCACGGCGCGGATTTCATCGTCTTCCATCAGGTTCTCGATTTCCTCCTCGTCGGGAACCTTCTGATAATTCAGCACATTGTAGATATTTGGCGTCACAATCAGCACGCCCGTCCGTAGCGGATTCCCGGCCGCCTTGTGGGCGACTTCCGTCGATATCACGATCTTCCCGCGTTCGAAGCGGTGATGGATCCGGGCCTTCGATCCGCCTTGATAGGTGGCCACGAACACGCACTCACTGGCCTTTGCACTTGGCCCCTGGCCGGTTTCCAATCCGCCGTCCAACATCATGCGCCTCGCCCATGTCCCACGCACCAACTCTTCAAGGATGAAGACGACCTGGAAATGGTCGTGGACTCCGGCGTGGACGTATCCTTCCCGCTTGCGGACCTTGGGCTGCAGCTTTCCCCGGCCGTCCAGCGCGGCAATCGCATAGTCAAAGTCGCGCTGGTCGTTTGCGATCCAGTAACCCAGCCACGGCTGCTCCTCCATTTGCGGCAACGGGCCGGCAAGCGCCGGGAGCGCTGCCGCCAAGGCCAGGGCCATCATCCGTATCCTCATCATTGCATTCATCTTGGATCGTGGTTGTATTTCGGGAGCACAAAGCCTTACCGATGCCTTCAGTGCGCGGTTCATTCAGGTGTGGCCGGTGGCACATCGAAGAAGCGGCAGATCCGGATCGGCTTGTATTCCCGGGGGCCTTCGAACATGAAAATGTAGTTCCGCCGGCCGGGCCGGTTCCCCCATTGGCTGGAATAAACCGGCTTGAGCTTGCCGTCCCTTGGAACCGCCATGAGGACATCGATCTCCCCGATTTCCTTCTTCCAGGTGTCATTCGACACGAGGCTTTCCTCTCCGGGTTTGACCGAGAATTTCCGGTCACCGAAGATCACGGAAATCGCGGTGCGCGAGAAATTGAAAAACCGGTAATCGCCGGCAGCGATGCGGGCCTTGCCGATATCGTAGGCGCGCAATTGAACGGGGGCGTCGCCGCTCTTGAGGCAGACGAGCAACACGCGCTCGGAATTGAGCGGGAGATCGACCCAGGCATGGGGGGCCGGCAAGGGCGGTTCCATCTCGAATTCCTCCTTGGACGTCCGCAGCATGAAGCGCGGCGGGCCTTTGTATCGGAGAGGCGCTCCGAGCCCGGTCGGATTGGCTTGGAAATAAGCGATCTCCTTGCCAGTGTGAAAATAGAGATCCGCCACCGGGTCATCCAACGCGATGGTGACGATCTCGGTGTTGACGACAGGCTGCTGGGAAAAAGCGGGGACCGCCAATAATCCGAGTGCCAGGACGAGAATTCTTATCATGCGATGTCGATTCAGATTTCGGAGCTGGAAAGCCAGCGGAAGGAGACGATTTCATAGCGGCGGCCGAAGGTCTTGTTCGCGGCACCGACAAGTTCGGTGGGGTTCCTGTAACCGGGATCCTGTGGGTCCACATAGTCACTGGTGCGCTGCACGGTGGCCTCACACCAGGCGCGTGCGATCACCTTGCCATTGGCATCCAGGGCTTCGCCACAGGTGCGGATCCTGAAATAGTCCGAGCGGACCTGGAGAACCGGTGCCAGGGACTGCAGCACATCGCCCTGCATCAGGTAGGAGGCGCTGCCGGCAGCCGTGTTCTCATCCACCACCGCAGGCGAGAACTGCGGACCGGACGGCTGGACGGCGGCTTTGCCGACCGTCGATGGCAGACCCGCATTGATGGTGCGGTCCAGAGCCGCCTGCAGGGCACCCTTGAGCTGATGCCGGGTGTTGGAGGCATTCGGGTTGCGGTTGACGAATTCGGCCATCGAGCGGAACGGTCCGCGTTCCTTGACCTCCTTGACGATCTCCGTGGCGAGTTGGTCGAGTTCGTCATCCGACAGGCTGCGCCAACCCTGCCAGAAGGGATCTTCGTCGCCCGGACCGCCGGTTTCATAGGCTTGATTGGAGATGACATGGCCGAAGCGGTTGAACCGGATGCCTTTGGGATCCTCCCATGAAGCCGCCCTTGTTTGCGGATTGATCACCGGCAGTTCCGATGCGCCCATCGAGGAAAGCACGGCTTTCCAAGCAGTCTTCGAGGTGGAGTTCACGTTGAACGCGCCCTTGACGAGTATCCGCGAGGCGATGGCCTCGGGGGCTCGTTCCGGGTGATCGGAAACGATCTTGTCGATCGAGGTATCGCCTGCCTGCGGGGCGAAGAGCATGCGGGGATTCGGCAGACTGTCTTCTCCGGTGGCGAGTTTCCGGATATCGAAGGCACTGTCGAGGGAGGAACCGGAGCCGCCGACGTAGTCCAGACCCAGGGTGGAGAAGAAATAGCCGTCCCAGAGCTTCTTGTTCACATCGTAGGATACGTCCGTGACGGCCAATCCCCTGGTGCCTCCGAGGCTCGGATTGACGGTGGCTCCCAGCGGAATGCGCAGGCTGGCATGCGAGTTTCCCACCACGAATCCGGGCTCGAAGTTATATCGTGAGAGTTGCGCGTGCTGGAACTGCCCGATGGACGTGAGCGGTGAGCGCGGCACGTCGTAAACGATGGCATGGGTCCTGCCGCCGGCCAAGGTGTTGGCCGCTCCGCCGAAACCCTGATAGCGACGACGGGCTGGGTTGAGTTCCGGCTCGGGAATGCCACTGCCGCCTTCCGCCAACATCCCGCGGTTGCCGCCCTGTCCATCGCCCACCACCCGGGGTCTTCCCGGCGGATTGTAGGCGCCGAGCCATTGGGAGGACGTGTTCCATCCGGTGCGGTTGAACGAGGCGTCCACCTTGGAACCGTCCCAGAGCGGATTGCTCACCAAGGCGCGCGGATTCGAATCGATCCATCCGCGCAGCCGTTGGTTTTCCTCCTCGGCCTGGCAGGTGGTGCGGCTGAAGAACGACCAGGTGGCGATGTGCGCGAGGACGTTGTCGCCTGCAAGATCGTCAATCAGATAAGTGGTTTTGGTCGTGTTCGAACCGTTCCAGCCGGAGATGACCGGCTCCGGCATTCTCGGCTTGTTCCCGGGAGCCTTGATTTCGGTGTTCCACAAATCGGCCGTCCGGAGGGTATCCCCAGACGGGGTTCTGATCACAAACCAGGACGAGGTGTTTCTGTTGGGATCCAGGCCGGGGAATCGATCGAATGTCTCATTGCTCTGGGTGTCCTGAAAGACGATGTCTCCAAACCACGCTCGGTATCCAGCCGGCACCAATCGCTCCGACCCATCGGGCTTTTTCAGGTTGACGACAAAGCCGCCCTTTTCGCTCCAACCGGGTTTCAGCTTGTAGCTGTCGCCACGGTTGACGGGGATTTTTTCCAGCAGGGAGAATATCCGGAACTCGCCCGGCTGGAGATCCATGCTCTCGGCCTCCATGGAGAAGTATTTGCCTGCTGTCGGTCTGTCGGGCGTGGGAATGTCGCCGGTATTTCCCGTTCCCGTGACCCACACGTCGCGCAGCCAGAGTTCGGTGAAGAGACCGCTTTGAAGTGTCCCATCCGGCTGGAACGGGGCGTAGTTGAAGCGGAAATACGGATAGAGTGCCCAGAGAAACCGATACGGAGTCGTCCTGATGGTCACATTGTGCGGATTCCAGAGACCCATGACGGGCTGCATGGTGATCTGCGCCTTGTAGAAAACCTCCGTCGAGGGCGGGCTGGGAGGAACCCGTTCCGATGACAGGCGGAAACTCATCTGGAACATCGAAAGCACCGGCGCGAGCGGGTGGTTGGTGTGTTGCACGTCCCTGCGGAAATCCCCGGCATCGTGGTTGATGTAGGGAAACCAGTTTTTGAAGCGCATTTCGCTCTCCAAGGTCGGGTTCACGGGCACCACCGGCGCTTGGTGGGCGGTCACGTTCTGCCAGAGGGTGGCGTAGTTCCAGAGGTTTCCCCAGTTCGGCCCGGTGGGCCGGGTGCCGTTTTTGCTGATCTCGTCGCTGAGAAAAAACTTGGCGGGCTCATTGGGGACGAAATGGTAAAACGTGGCTCCACCCAGCGTCTGAGGTGACGGTTTGGCCCCGAAATAATACTGCCCGAAGTTTTTGGCGATCTGGGATTTGTCGAAGATGAGCGAAAGGTCCGCCTTCATGCCGCCTGCCGCCACATTAACCGGCAGTCCGTAGCCACCGGTGGTGACGTCGTTGAAGTAATCGGTGGCGAGCGACTTGTTTTCCGCCGCCAGCGAAGTCGTCTCCATCGAGATCAACACCGTCTTGTCGATGGTCCCATCCGGAGCGGGGGCGAACCCGGACCAGACCGGGGCGAGCCTGGCGAGTCCCGCTTCGAGCGCGGTTTGCGATTGGGCCAGACGCAGGCGCTCCGAGGCGGGTGCGGCTTTCGGCTTGGCGACATCCACGCGGGCCTTGGTGCCTTCGTCCCCAATCCACCAGGCATAACGCCCTTGATTGTTTTCCCGGGTGACATTGACCAGCGGCGCGAGCAGTTCCCTGGTGGCCGTGGTTGAAATGTTATAACTGCCGAGCTTGAGGGCATTCCCCTGGTTCAATTGGGTGGATTGGGTGTAGGTCCTGGCGGGATCCGGATCGTCGCCGCTTACCAACCAGCGGATCGACGCGTTCTTCGCATCGGGAGTCAGGGCCGCGGGGCTGACGTCCGTGGTTCCCGTCCAGTTGGCATTCGGGGGATCGTCACCGGATTGCAAACCGGAGGTGAGGGTGATCCGCTGGTCGGGACCGGTCGTTTTCTGCAATTCGCCGATGGCGAGCATCAGCGCCATCCGTGCGTTGGCACGCGCGGTGGCCTGCGCGCTCTGGGCCGAGGAGCTACGAAGGCTGACACTGCTCAAGGTGAGCAGACCGACCGCAATGACCGTCAACAGGATCATCAACGACAATGTGACAACAAGGGCGAAGCCCCGGCCGGCAGATGAGGCCGGGCGGATGCCGCCGAGAGTTTGGTTGGTCGAGTTCATCAGGCGTGGATCAGGATGGGTGGAGCACGGCTGGATCAACAAGGCGCGACGACAACGCGGACCAGCCGCATAAGGCAGCAATCCGCGACCAAGCCGCAGTTGCGACGACGACACGTGAAATTGGGTCTTTCATGACTATGTCTTTGATTGGTTTTTCCGATCGTTCACTTGGCAGTGCGCGACCTGTGGATTTTGATGGATCGCAAGCGATGTTGACCGCGCATGGGCAATTAATAGCGCATGTCATAATTGCTAAAGAAGCAAATCATTCAGGCGCGTCAACGAATAATATCCAAAACCACATGATTTTGCCCCTTCATGCCGAGACTTCGATTCGCCTAGCAACCTGCCGTGCGCGGCACGCGGCGGTCTCACCCGCGTGCCTCGTTTTTGAATTTCTTGGCTGTCAGCAATCCCGTCCCATAAGAAAGAAAAATGAACCACAGATGAACGCAGATGGACACTGATGTTATGAGAATTATGTGAATGCGGGCTTAACCCGCTGGGTGAGCGTCTCATTGAAAACAACTCTTCGGTTATCTGCGTTAATCTGCCTCCATCTGCGGTTTCATTATCCTCTTCAGGATCACCCATCGGTTAGACGACCTGTCTCATTGGAGTCGCCGATGGGAAAAAGAATTCGGCCGTGAAGTTCCAGGCGGCCTGCATGCGAGCTGGAATCACATGCTTGGCCGCCTGGTTTACGATTCGCGGAAGGATGACATCACGGAGCGGCAGCACCCGCCGGCACGGCCAGATAGAAGGCCTTGGGCGGGCTCGCGTCCGCATCGATCAGCAATCCGGTGCCCGGAGCCAAATCGGAGACGATCGGTCCGGTCCAACTGCCCGGCTCCAAGGTCGTGGAGCGATAGACATCGACCGCGCCGCCGACCACATCGGCGAGGAACTGGTTCGGCGAACCGGAGACGAAGACCGGGTTGACCAGGCGCACCCCGGCCGCAGGCGGCGGCGGGCTGGCGTCGATGGCTTGGCCACTGAGGGAAAACTCATCCAGTGTCACTCCGCCGCTGCCGCCGAACTCGGTGGTGAACCCGACGTTATCGAGTCCACCAATCGGCAAGCCGCCTTGGAAATAGGCGAACGGGCTCGATATGCCCAACGATGCGCCGGCGGCGTTGAACACCTCCAGTGTGATCGAGGCATCGGAGAAGCCCCAATTGGTGCCGGTGACCTTCAGTTTGTAGGGCGTTCCCGCGATGAGATCGATCGGCAGGATATTGAAGAAGGATCCCGTCCCGCTTAGCGTTCCCTGAAACGCGATGAATGTATTAGTCGTACTGTTATAGCCGATGTTGCACCGGACATCGCTGTCGGCCGTTCCAAGCAATAAATACAGATCCCGCCCGACCTTGGGCACAGCGAAGTCGAAGTCCAAGGTGAAGTTGACCAATGGAAGGCCGGTGATATCCTGGTCCAGGCGGCCCGCAGACCCCGAGGTGGTCGGCGCGATCGCCGCCGCGGTGACGGATGGGGCGATCAGACCCGGCACGTCGGTGACCTTGGTCGGATCCGGCGTCCCTAGATCGGGGGAGGGTGCCTCATTCCAGTCCGCGAAGGTGTCGGTGTCCGACACATTGTCGGTCCCGGGGGTTTCGAAGCTGCCGTTGCTGAGTGCCGTCGGGTAATCGGCCAGCACGCCGGCCACGAGATTCACTTCGACCGGCGTGAAATTCGAGCCGTTGATCGTGAGTGTGCCCGTTTCGTAAATGGACGTGTAGGCCGATGCGGCGCTGTCCCATTGCACGTCGATCTGTTGGAGCGCACCGGGAGCGAGGCTGAACGAAGTGGCCGAAGTGACGGAGAATCCGCTGGTGCCGGTGTCGATGGAGGTCACGTCGAGATTGGTGGCCGTGCCGTCGTTGCGGATCAGGAACGAAGTGGTGCCGGTGGTGGCAGGCGGATTCACGAGGATGGTATCCGGATTGCTCAGCACCGTCAGACTCGGATCCGGAGCGGTGACGTTGAAGATCGCGGTGTCATCCACCCAGAACGGGGTTCTGAATCCGGCACTGGAATTCGAGTCCGCGGCCGTGTCCGAAGTGATGAAGGCGTGACCGGTGGCGGTGTTGGCGGTGCCGTCGAGACCGTGGAACGCGGTGAGTCCGCTGGCGCTGCCGCTGGTGAAGCTGTCCGGACCGGAAACCTTGGTCACCGAGACGTTGTAGCTGGCGGATGGCGTGCCAAGACCGCTGCCGGTGACCACCAGTTTGTAAACATTGATCACATCCAATGGATCGGCTGTGGTGTCGAGACGTCCGTCGCCCACGCCGTTGGAGGCGTTTCCATCGGTGTCGTTGTCCACCGAGCCGGCAATCGCACCGATGCCGGTGGGCTGCCAGGTGCCGGCAGTGCCGTTAAAGACATAAAAGTCGGGCGTTCCACCGGAGCTGATTCCATCGGGCAGGTAGGCAAGGTTGATGAGCGTGTTGGCGGCCTGGGTGTCGCCGAAGGCGGGATTGGGCGGAGTGGCATCGCTGCCGAGCAAGACCCATTGGAAGGTGCGGTCCGTGAAGTTACCATCCGGACCGGTGATGCCAAGACCGCCGTCGGGATCGACGTAATCCGCAAATTGGCCTGCGGAAACCGGCGTGAAGTAGGAGACGATTTGGAAATCCGAAAAGCCATTCGGCACCGCGGTCTGATAAAGCGAGCCATTGCCGGAAGTCGCGGGATCTCCCTCACCCCGGACGCGGGCCATGCCGGGGGAACCCGGGGCGATGCCAGGAGTCACGTAGGCGGAATTGCCGAGCCATCCGGAGAGCCCGCCGGTCATCAATGGATTCGCGTTGAGCAGCGCCTGATCGGCGTAGGTGTTGGAATTGAGTGGCAGCACCAGATCGTTGTCGTCCGCGCCGCTGGTGCCACCGGCGGAAGTGGTGTCGATGGTGAGCTGACCGTTGAAATTTCCGATCTGGGAATTGTTGGCAATCACCTCGATGGTGACGCGGTCGCCGTCGGAAAGAACGGGTTGATTGCCACTATCGCTCCAAGTGATCGTGCCAAGCGTGAACGAGCCACCGGCATCGTCGGTGATGGCGATGTTGTCGATATTGACCGTGCCGAGCCCGCCCGCGCTGTTGCAGACGTAGGTCACTTTCCGCGACTCGTTGCCGAAGACGTTGCCGAAGTTGTAATCGAGTTCGTCGGTGTTGACCAGGTCCAGCACGAGATCCGGATCGGGGATGAGTTCGGCGGTGCCATTGATACGGATATCATCGATAAAGAGTCGCTTTGCGGTGGACCCGGAGGTCCCATTCAGACCGAAGGCCAGCCGGAAATAGATCGTCTCGGTGCCGCTGGGAACGGCCGCGGCATTGGCAACGAAAGCCTTGGTGACATCGTTGCGAATCCGGTAAACGTTGGAATTGGTCGGAATTTCACTCGGATCCCCGATTTTATAGTAGGTCAAATTGTCCAGCGAATACCAAAGATTGTACCACGGGGAAGGACCGAAGGTGATCGTGAAGTCAGCGCCCAGATCCGCCGAGATGCTGGCGATGGTGAACCTGTAGCCTGCCGCCGGAGTCACGCTGAACTGCAAGTAATCGTTGGAGGCATCCGGGTCGGCGGTGTTCCAGCGAATGTTGGGATAGGTGGCCTCGAAGCCCTTGCCGTCGAACGGGTAGGGCGGATTGCCATTGTTCGAGAGCGGTGCCTCGGCGGTCGCGGCGAACGCGCTCATCACGCCGATTCCGGTCAGACCGGTGTTGTCGAGCGTGCTGAAATTCATGCCCGAGGCCGGGCTTTCGACGGGGAAGCCGGTCAGGTCGCCGTCGGTGGCTCCGGTGAAGGAATAGACTCCCAGTGTCTGGGCGAGGGCGCTGCCCGCACCAAGCGCGGCCAGCAGGATCGCACCGCGTGCGATGATTCGAAACAGGGGTTTCATGGGTTCAGGTGGTTGTGGATTTTGGGGGTTTGTGGATGGTTCGGCTTGCCGGTTCACCGCCGCATGGCGCTCGCCACGGCAGAGCAACAGCAGATGAACGATGAAGCCGAGGCGTGATTTGCTTCTAAAGCAAAAGCCTAGAAATCTGACGGCATGTCAAATTCTTTTTGCAAAAAATCCGAATCTCGTGCGTAGGGTACCACTTTTCCCTCATCCCTTGCCGCAACGGGGCTCCGTGACCCTCGTGATCGATTTGATTCTTGCGCCAACCGAAAACGCAAAACCTGCGACGGTGTGGCGCGTGTGAGGTCGTGGCTGCATTTCTATTTGCTAATGGAGCAAATTCAATTTAAATCCGCCTCAAACCCGCATGCAAACCACCGACTGGATTGTCCTCTTTTTCTACCTCGCCGGCACCGTGCTGGTGGGTGTGTTTCTCGGACGGTTGGTGAAGAACTCCTCGGACCTGTTTGCGGCCGGCGGCAGCTCGCCGTGGTGGATCAGCGGCTTGAGCGCCTTCATGACGATGTTTTCGGCCAACACCTTCGTGGTCTGGGGAGGGATCGCCTATCAACACGGGTTGGTCGCCGTGGCTATCAATCTCTGTTACGGCGTGGCGGCGATCGCGGCGGGCTTCACCGTGGCGGGCAAATGGCAGGCGATGGGCATCGCAACTCCGGCGGAATACATCGATCTGCGCTTCGGGCGGGCGGCGCTGCACTTTTACACCTGGTTCATGATGGCGTTTCGCATCGTCGGCACCGGCGGCGCGCTCTACGCGATCGCCCGCTTGATGCTGGCGGTGATCGCGGGCGGAGACAGCACCACGGACGCCACGCTCTCCAACCCGCAACTGAACGTCGCCATTCTGGTGTTCGCGCTGATCGTCGTCGGCTACACGATGATCGGCGGCCTGTGGGCGGTATTGATGACGGATACCGTGCAGTTCATCATTCTGAATCTCGCGGTGATTTTCGTGATCCCGCTATCGCTTGCCCGAACCGGCGGCTGGAGCGGTTTTCTCGAGAAAACTCCCGAAGGGTTCCTCTCCGCCACCAGTGAACAATACACCTTCCTGTTCCTGCTCGGCTGGGTGGCGATCCACTACTTCATGATCGGCGCCGAGTGGGCCTTCGTGCAGCGTTATCTCTGCGTGCCCACGAAAAAGGACGCCCGCAAGAGTGCCTTCCTCTTCGGCGGACTTTATCTTTTCAGCCCCTTTCTCTGGCTGCTGCCGCCGCTGCTGTGGCGCGCCCAACAGCCGATCCCCGAGGGGGCCGACGCCGCGACGGTGACCCATCTATCGGAAACCGCCTACATCCTGTCCTGCAAGGCGGTCCTGCCGGTGGGCATGCTCGGCCTGATGCTGGCCGCCCTTTTCTCCGCCACCGCCAGCATGATCAGCTCGCAGCTCAACGTGTTTTCCGGAGTGCTGACGAAAAACATCTATCAGCCGCTGGTGGAAAACCCCTCGGAAAAGCAGCTCGTGCGCATGGGCCGCGTCTTCACCTGCCTGCTCGGTGCGGTCATCGCCGGAATCGCCATCGCGACGCCCTACCTCGGCGGAGCCGCAAACCTGATCATCACCGTGGCCCAGGTGATGGTCGCCCCGCTGCTGGCCCCCACCTTGCTGGCGCTGTTCTGCCGCCGCCTCGGACTCGCCACGATCTGGGCCACCGTGGGGATCTGCTTCCCGCTCGGCCTGCTCGCCACACTCACCGATGCCTTGAGTGGCACCTGGCTGGCCAACCCGACCTTTACCGGAGTGATCCTGCCGCTGCTGGTGATCGGCGTGATGTGGATGATTTCCAAACGCGAGGCCCCGGGCTGGCGGGCCATCGAGGAACTCGCGGGCCACGCGCAAGGACGCGAGGCTCCGGCACCCAGCGCGATGCCGGCGCGCATCGTCGGATACTCGCTCGCCTTCTGCGCCGCCACGCTTCTCGCCATCATCCCCGTCAACGACCACAACCAAGGCATGCTGGCGGGTTTTGCCATCGCACTGCTCGCACTCTCCGTCCTGATGCTCAGCCTGGCCCGCCGCATGCGGCAAAACGAAACCATTTCCCCATGATTAGAGAAGACCACGAAAACGACATCCGGGAACCGCGCACGGAAACGATCCACTCCGATTTCGTCGTGATCGGCGGCGGACTGGCCGGCAGCTGCGCCGCGATCGCCGCGGCCCGCTCCGGGATCAAGGTCACACTGGTGCAGGACCGGCCGGTGCTCGGCGGCAACGCCTCCAGCGAGGTGCGGCTGTGGGCCCTGGGCGCCACCTCCCACATGGGCAACAACAACCGCTTCTCCCGCGAGGGCGGCCTGGTGGACGAGATCCTCGTCGAAAACGTCTTCCGCAACAAGGAGGGCAACGCGCTCATCTTCGACACCATCCTGTTGGAGAAAGTCACGGCCGAGCCCAACATCCGCCTGCTGCTCAACACCGCCGCGTTCCGGGTCGAAAAATCCGCGCCGGACACCATTTCGCGCGTCCACGCGTTCTGCAGCCAGAATTCCACTCTCTATCGACTTGAGGCGCCGTTGTTCTGCGACGCCTCGGGCGACGGCATCGTCGCGTTCCAGGCGGGCGCGGCCTTCCGGATGGGCGCGGAGAAACCGGACGAATTCGGCGAGGGTTTCGCGCCTGCCGAGGGCTACGGCGAGCTGTTAGGCCACACGATTTTCTTCTACAGCAAGGACACCGGCCAGCCGGTCAAGTTCGTGCCGCCGGACTTCGCGCTCAAGGACATCACCCAGGTGCCGCGCCACCGGGACATCGATGTCAAACACAGCGGCTGCAATTTCTGGTGGATCGAATACGGCGGCCGCCGCGACACGGTGCACGACACCGAGGAGATCAAATGGGAGCTGTGGAAGGTCGTTTACGGAGTGTGGAATTATATCAAGAACTCCGGCAAATTCCCCGCGGCGGAAACCATGACGCTGGAATGGGTGGGCACCATTCCCGGGAAGCGCGAAAGCCGCCGCTTCGAGGGCGATCACATCCTCATCCAACAGGACGTGGTCGAGCAGCGTGAGCACCCGGACGCGGTGGCCGCCGGCGGCTGGTCGCTCGACCTGCATCCGGCGGACGCCGTCTATTCCGCGGATTCGCCCTGCAACCAGTGGCACAGCAAGGGCGTCTATGGCATCCCCTACCGCTGCTACTACAGCCGTAATATTTCCAACCTGTTTCTCGCCGGCCGGATCATCAGCGCCTCGCACGTCGCCTTCGGGTCGAGCCGCGTGATCCTCACCTGCGGCCACGGCGGCGCAGCCGTCGGCACCGCCGCCGCGATCTGCGTCCGCGACGGGCTGCGGCCCGCCGGACTGCTGGCGGAAGGCCGCGTGCGGGAATTGCAAACCACCCTCAACCGCGAAGGTCAGGCGATTCCCGGCATCCCCATCGGCGACGACGGCAACCTCGTGGCCGATGCCGGACTCGATGCCTCATCGACGTTCGAGATCGCCCAAATTCCGCCCGGCGACACCTGGACGGACCTCACCTATCCGATCGCCCAAGTGCTGCCGCTCGAACCAGGCTGCCGGCCGCGAATCACGGTCACCGTGCGGGCCACGGAAGCCAGCACCCTGAAAGTCGCGCTCAGGACCAGCAGCAAGGCATTCAACTTCACGCCCGATCTCACCCTCGAGGAAATCGAACTCGATCTGCAGCCGGAAACCCAGAACGTGGAAGTCCGCTTCATCCGCGCGCTCGACGAGGCGAAGTATGCCTTCATCTGTTTTTATGGCGACCCGACGATCGAAATCCAGACCAGTCCGTTCCTCTGCACGGGCCTGGTTACTACGACCAGGAAATTCAACAAGGCGGTATCGAATCACGGCGAACAGGTGCCCCCCGAGGGCATCGGCATCGAGCGTTTCGAATTCTGGGTGCCGATCCGCCGACCCGAGGGGCGCAACCTCGCCATGCACATCGATCCGGCGCTGCCGGTCTATCAAGTGGAATATCTCCGCAACGGTTTCACCAAGCCATGGATCCGCAGCAACGCCTGGGCCGCCGATCCGCTGGACAAGGATCCCACCGTGCGGATCGATTGGCCGCTGCCGCGGAAAATCCGCCGCATCCACCTGTATTTCGACACCGACTACGACCAAGCGATGGAAACCACCCAGTGGGGCCACCCCGAACACGTCATGCCCCATTGCGTGAGAAATTTCCGCATCCTCGACGAGAATGGCCGGACACTTCATGAGTGTCGCGGCAATCACCAGACCATCCGCCGCATTGTCTTCGACGAGGCGGTGACCACCCGGCGAATTGAAATCAAGCTCGAACACCCTTCAGCGGATGTGCCCGCGGCGATGTTCGAGGTCAGGTGTTATGCCGATTGATCAGATCGCACGCTTGATCTCCTGCTCCACCGGGTCGGCCGCAAAGCGTTCCGCATTGCCGTCGATCGCGTCCACCGTCTCGCGCAACATTCCGAGAATGGACTCGGTTTGACCGGCCTTGAAGTGGCCGGAAACGCCGACACCGACCATCGGATTCGACTTCAGGCACAGGGCGATCGTGGTGTGATGCTCGACGCCGTGGGTTTCCACCATCGCATGGCCCAGCTCGCGCACCTCATCGAGCCGGCGGAGAAAACCCTCCAGGCCGTTCTCGTAAAACCCGGGATCCCGCCCTTCGTAGAGTCGCCGGATTTCCTCATCGTGGAACCGTGACATAACCGCCAACCCAATGCCTGAGTCCGCGGCGGGCCAGGTTCCGAAGGTGCCGATCGCCCTCTCCAGCGGCGTGCCGCGTTTCGCGTGGTAGAGATAATTCACCCGGCGGTTCCAAACCACGCCCATCGCCACGATGTGCGGTTGTTTCGCCCGCAGCGTCTCCAGCGGGCCGAGCGCGTCCCGGATGAAGTGAGAGGCATAGAGCGTCTGCGCCGCCAGCGCGTAAATCGCCGGCCCCGGGCCGTATTTGCGTCCCTTGTTCTGCTGCGTGAAACCCAGATGTGCCAGGGTGCGCAGCAGTCGGTGGACCTTGGTCTGCTCCATGTCCAGGATCTGCGCCAGCTCGCTCACTCCAATGAATTCGGAGCGTGACGCCACCGCCTGCAGGCAGGCGATGCCGTCAATCAAACTCTTGTTAGGCTGCTTGGGGAGCATTCTGAACGGAGATACACCCCGGAACGCCCTAATGGCAATTCCAATATCCGATGCGGGTTCTGCCATTGAGAACATGGCTTTGACTGTCCAGCCAGCCACAGGCGGTGTTGTTTAGCGGCGAGGCGTTTCTCCATGCGCTGCCGCCTTGAAGCACTCGCGGGCGATCTGCTGATAGACAAGGGCTTCGTGGTAGCGATCAGACTCCTCGGTGAGAACGCCGTCCGGGGCAGGAATCAAACGGGCGTAGTAGTGGGTGCCCGCAAGCAGTTCCGGAGCGAAGATCAGGAAGTCGCCGGGGCCGGCAGCGCACAAGAAGCCCCGCATCGCGCGTATCCACATTTCGCGGAAATCGGTGAGGAAATCCGCCACGCCGTGGGCTGTGGCAGGACGTGATTCGCCGTCACCGATGGCCACCTGCATGCAGCCGGGGCTGCCGATGCGGCCGTGCATGAATCCGGTGCGGGCGAAGATCGGCTCCATGAAGGCGAGTTTCATCTCCATGCCGCCGTAAACGAGTTCCTGGCCGGTGTAGTAATGGCTTAAGTCGCAATTGAGACGGATCTCGGGAAACTTTTCAGTGAGTTTCACCGTGCGCCACAGGTCCTGGGTGATGGTTGCGCGGTGGGTTTCGATGAAAATCGGCAAGCGGTGCTTGTCGGAAGCGGCGAGGATGGCCTCGACCAGACGGAACACGTCGTCGTCATCCTCAATGCCCCAACCGGCATGCACGGTGAGGCAGTTGTCGCCGCGCGCGGCGTGCTTGGCGGCGATGGCATCCGCCTCGTCGGGTGTGTTGATGCGGTCGAGCCCGCAATGGGGAATCGGCGATCCGGCGACCGGCGGGCCGTCGTCGGTGAGCTGCACGCCCTCGAAGCCGTCCGCGGCGAGGCGCTCCATGCGCGCCAACCCGTCGAGACCGGTCCACAGGCTGCCGGGCCGGAGATCGACCAGGTTGTCGAGGTTCAGATAGACGCGCAGCGCCGGGGCATTGTCAGTGTGGTCGTTGGTGAGAAGTGCCATGGTTGGAATTCGTCAAAGGCGATCTGGTCGTCGCTTACACCGAGGTCGGCAAGCATTTTCGTGCAGGCCTTGATCATCTGCGGCGGATGACTACCACCAAGTGAGTGAGCGGCATTGCTTCGTCGTTCACCCTTCGCCGGAGCGGAGGTGTAAAAAAGAGCCACCGGAGGATCGTCCGCACTCACCAATTCGTAGGGTGAGGATTGCCGGATACACGGCAGGAATTCCCCGCGTGCAGCCAGAAACTGCATGAAGTCACCTTTGCCGAAGGCGTGTCCACCGTAGTTGATATGGCGGTTCCGAAACGTATCAACTCTTGCATGGCATTCGCTCAGCTCTTCAGTCCGGCGGTGTCGAACGAGAGCGCGGTCTTGGAGGACACCACATCCTGCCATGTGACCGGTTCACCCTGCTTGTAGCACGCCTCGCGGGCGAGCAGGGCGAGGTAGTGGGACTGCACGCTCGGGGCCACGGTTTCCTGGGCGAAATTGCCGGTGGTGATGTTGCGGTGAAAGGTTTTCCAATTCTCGGTGATGCCGATGTTGTAAATGCCGCGGATCTTTTCCTTCATGAAGCGATCGCCGAAAAACGACTCCTTGCCGCGGATCATCACCTCGCCGGAATAGTCGGCCATCAGGCTGCCCTCGCTGCCGTGGAGCCGCACGTAGATGCCGTGCTGGTTCGGAAGACCGTGGTCTTCGAAGCGTTTGCCGCGGAACTGGACCTTCAAACCGTCGCCGTAATCGAACATGGCGATCCAGTGGTCCATGACGTCGCCGGGTCGCGGCTCGGGAAGTTTGTCCAACAAAAACCTGCCGCATTCGCCGGTGGCGGAGACGGGATTGCGGCCGATCATCAGGCTGGCCATGTCGATCGAGTGGATGCTGTATTCGACGACCGATTCGCCACACAGATCGCGCCACTGGAGCCAGTTTTTGAGTTTCGCCTCCTGGCTGTCCGGCGGGACCAGCAGTTTGAATCCCGGGCAGGTGCCCTCGATCTCGCCGTAGCCGAGGACGCCGAGATCGCCGGCGGCGACGCGGCGCGCGGCTTCGTTGTAGTGGGCGAGCGCGCGGGTCTGGAAATCGACGATGAAGCAGCGTTGTTTTTCCGCGGCCTTGCGGGCGGCGGCCTCGATGCGGGCGACGCCCGGCGCGTCCACCGCGATCGGCTTGGCGAGCCAGACGTGCAGCCCGGCCTCGACCGCGGCCTCGACCTGCTCGGGGTGGAAATACGGCGGCGAGAGCACCGCTGCGATGTCGATGCCGCCGGCGTCGATCATTTTCCGGAAACAGTCGAGCCCGGTGAAGCGACGGTTTGCGGGAACCTTGAATTTTTCGCCCTGTTGGTCCACCGCGTCCTGGAAGTAGTCGGCGAGCGCGACGATCTCGAAGCGGCCGTCCTTGAGGGCCATGTCGCCGACGTTGTTGGAGCGCCCGCCGCAGCCGATGATGCCGATGCGGAGTTTCGACCCGCCGGCGTTCTGCGCATGGATGATGTTCGGGAAGGAAACGGCGGCCGCGGCGAGGCCGGAGGAGGCAAGGAAGCCGCGGCGGGTGGTGGTGGAGTCGGTTTTCATGGTTTTGGAATGATGTGATCCGATCGGGAAAAGCAGCACGCTTTTGGGTTTGATTGGTTCGATACGGACGGTGTTTTCGCCGTGTTTCAAATGTTGTGATATCTCAATACGGAGTGGTTTTCCAATGAAGCCGGCTACGTCATGGCTATCGATGGCTTGTTCCAAATCACGGATACTCGTGAATTCGTTTTTATTGAGGAACTTCCAGCTCGGCGACGACGGCACGGTGGTCGGATGGATAGGGGCGGACCACGATGTCCGCACGCTCCGGCCGTTCCCCCATGATCGCGACGGAGACGACGGAAATCCCCGGGCCGGTGAAAATCATGTCGATGCGGTCGTGCCGGTCGCGGGGATTGTCTTCACTCGTCATCGTGGTCCAGGTCCAGCCGGGATGGGTCGCCGGGTTCGGATGCACGGCGCGGTAGGCATCGCTCATTCCGGCGGCGACGATCCTCCGGGTGCTGGGATATCGAACCGCCAAGGGTGCGATCCCGGCATCGACGGCCGCCGGTGTCCAGTCCATGTGGGAGGGTTCGTTGAAGTCACCAGTGAGCACGACGGCCTCGCCGTTTTTGATCCGTGGTGTGATCTCCTTCAGCAAGGAGGTGACGGCCTTGCCCCGCGCCGCCTTGGCCGCGGTTACAAGCTCTTCGGCCGATTCGAGAAAGGGCGCGTTTCCGTAGGGAATACGAAGCAGTTGGTATGGCTGATAGGGACTGTGCGGCAGATGGACATTGAACACGGAAAGACGACGTCCCGAGGGCAGCGCGACCACCGCGCCGTGTCGCTCCGGGGTCACTTCAAGGATGGGAAAGCGGCTCAGGATACCGCGGCCATTCCCTTGGCCGGCCCAGTGCCAGCCGAGCTGCTTGGCGATTTCCGCGGCGTTCCCCGGCCGCGATCCGTCGGAACGCCGTTCTCCATCCCCTTCCTGAATGCCAACGATGTCGGCCCGGGCGGATCGGATCACGCGTGCGGATTGGGTCAATGGCTGCCCCCCGGACTCCCCGCCCTGCCAGAGGTTGAAGGTCATGACACGGACAAGCCCGGGTTTGCCCCCGGCGGACGGTTCCTGACCGGCCTCCGCCGTAGTGTGAAAGGCCAGGATGCCGCATAGCGGGGCCATGCAAAGTGATGCCGCCAGCCAGCGGAAGCAGCGGAGTCCGCGGGCATGGTTCATCGGGCGGCGCATGCCGCAACATATCGGACTCGATGAGCAAGGCAACATCCGCTGGAATGCCGATCCCCTACTTCGGCTGGAAGTTCCCCATTTTTTCCCAAAACAACTTCCAGTTGGTGGTGGCGTGATGGAAAGCGCAACGCGTCGCGCTGGTCGGCCGGGCCGTAGGTCAATTGCGCGGTGGCGGAGGTTGCCGCTGTCCTGAAAACGCGCTCGGCGGTCGGCACCGATTGGATTGCGCAACGGCTCGCAATGGGTCATCCTGTCTCCGTGAGTCGACAAACAGGCAGGGTCAAACGCGACCGGAAACTCAAACAATAAGCCGATGAACTGGGAAAATTGTTACAATGCGGGGACCCCAGAGATGATATGAAGAACAGAATCTGTTTCAACCTTGTGTTTCTTTTTTCACTATTTTTACTGAATGCCCATGGCCGGGGCGTTCAGGAGTATGTGAAGACCAGCTATGATGCCGGTGACATGAAACTGGCATGGAAGGACTCGGTCGCCGACATCCATCTCGGCGGAAACGAGGACGCGGCCGTTTTGCACTGCGCCCAGTATTTTGCCCAGGATTTGCACCGGGTCACCGGAAAGACCCCCGCCGTGAAGCAGGGCGTCGAGGGGCTCTCCACTCACGCCGTGATCGTGGGTACCCTGGGGCACAGCGAGGTGATTCAAGATTTGGCCGGGGCCGGGAAGATCGACGTTTCCGGCATCGAGGGGAAGTGGGAGGCATTCCTTGTTCAGGTCGTTTCCAATCCCCTGCCGGGTGTCGAAACGGCTCTTGTCATTGCCGGCAGCGACCGCAGGGGCTCGATTTACGGGATGTTTGACGTGTCGGAAAATATGGGCGTGTCTCCCTGGTACTGGTTCGCCGATGTGCATCCGGTGAAGCAGGCGGCATTGATCGTGGAAAAGGGCACCCGCCACCAGGAAGGCGCCCCTACGGTCAAGTATCGCGGCATCTTCATTAACGACGAGATGTGGTCGCTTACCCCCTGGGCGAGAAAGACATTCGCGCCGCATGAGCCCGAGGGTCTGGGCCCCACCACCTACGCCAGAATCTTCGAACTCATGGCCAGGCTGCGGCTCAACTACATGTGGCCGGGCATGCATGACCTCCCGTTCAAGGTGCCCTACAAGGCGTTCAACCAGTTCGAGGAGAACAAGGTGGTGGCGGATCGGCATGCCATTGTCATGGGGGCTTCGCATTGTGAACCCATGTTGCGAAACAACATGCCGGGTGCGGAATGGGAGGGGGGACTCTCGGAAGAAGATTACGATTACCGCGTTAACCGGGAGAAAATCTATCAATATTGGGAAACTCGGGTCAAGACCAACGCCAAATATGAAACCATCTGGCCACTGGGCAAACGCGGCCTGAGAGATCGGCCCGGAGTGGATGCGGACCTGCCTACGCTGACAAAAGTGATCGCAGATCAACGCCAAATGCTGCGAGACTGGGTCAACAAGGATGTCACCCAAGTCCCCCAGGCGTTCACGCTCTTTGCGGAACTCCGGGAAATCTACAATCAAGGACTGCAAATACCGGAGGATGTCACGCTGATCTGGACGGATTGGCGCGGGGGGATCATCGAGCAGTTGCCCGACGCGCAGGAACGGAGGCGGTCCGGCGGAAACGGGATCTATTACCATTTTCAATTCCGGGGGGGCGTTACCTACGAATGGCTCGACACGCATCCGCTCGCGCTCACCTGGCAGCAACTGCACATGGCCTACGAACAGGGTGTGGACCGGATCTGGATCGTCAATGTGGGGGACATCAAGCCGCACGAATACAACATCGAATATTTCAGCCGGCTGGCATGGGACATCGAGCCGTGGGATCATCAGAACACGCGCGAGTTTCTCCTGCAGTGGGCCGGGCGCGAGTTCGGTAAGGAATACGCCGCGCCGACTGCTGACATCCTGGAAAAGCATATGGAACTGGGCTATGCACTGCGGCCCGAGCAGGTGAGCGAAATCAGCGCGGAAAACTCCTTCAGCATGGTCGACTACAACGACGAGCTGCAGCGCCGAGTCGACGCGTATGACGCGTTGATCCGGCAGACCGATGAGCTCTATGCGCAACTGCCGCGGGAACTCAAGGATGCCTTTTTCCAGACGGTCGTTTACAATGTCAAGTGCGCCGGTCTTCACAACAAGAAGGTGCTCTATGCCTATAAGAGCCGTTTCCATGGCGAGCAGCGGCGGGCCAGTGCGGCGGATTACGACAGGCTTGCCCGGGAAGCTCGGGAGGAGGTCGATGCATTGATCGATCATTACAACACCGGGCTGCTGACGGTCGGGGATAAATGGAATCACTTTGCCGCCTATCCGGAGAAGGAGGCTCCGTATCCCCACTGGCCCAAGTTCTGGGAACTGCCGCAAACCAGCACCTACAGCGGCGGGGGGCCCGCCGAGCTCGAAATCTTCCCGGAGGGCGGAGGTGATGCATTGGCGGGACTGAGCCGCTATCCCCGGAACAAGCGCTTCATTGATTTGTATAACTCGGGCCAGGGGTCGTTGGAATGGCGGGCTGAATGTGCCGAATGGGTCGAATTGAGCGAGACCTCAGGTGTCCTTGAAAAGGAAAAGCGCCTCTGGGTGACGGTGGACTGGGACCGGGCGCCCAAGGGCGCGGACCTGGTCACGACCATCCGGTTCAGCAGTGGCGGAAAGTCTCACAGCCTGCGGGTCCCGGTGTTCAACCCTGCCTCCCCGCATCCGGATGAGATGGAGGGCTTTGTCGAAAGCCATGGTTATGTTTCCATGGAAGCGGAGCATTTTTCCCGGAAAATCGACCGGGGTGGCGCCGGCTGGGAGATCGTCGATGGACTGGGGCGTTCCGGCGATTCCGTGACCGTGTTGCCGACAAGAATCCCCAGCCAGACGGCCATCGAATCGATTCTACGGAATGCGCCGGTATTGGAATATGACGTGTACCTTTTCAGTACGGGCAATATTCCTTTCAGTATCCATGCCCTCCCCGCATTCCCGATCAACGCGCAACACGGCCTCCGCATCGCGATCGCGCTCGACGACCAGGATCCGGTCATTGTCAACAGGGAGTCGATCCACAAGAACGATATGGCCCGTATCAACCGAATGATGTTTCGCGGCAGTGTGCAGAATGCAAGCGAAGGACAACACACTCTCCGGATCTGGATGGTGGATCCGGGCGTTACGCTCGACAAGATCGTTTTGCAAACCGGTGCCGAACTCAAGCATTCGTATCTCGGGCCGCCGGAATCATTGCGCAGGTGATGGGCGGGCACTTTGTAGAAGGTTCCGTGGAGGTCTCTTTTGTATGGAGGATGCGGTGATCAACCCGGGCCGACGCCACCGATCGAACCATCACCCAATCCGGTCTCATCGACAACGCCCTGAGCCAATGGCCGCAACTCGAACTCGATCGCTCCGACGGCCGTGCCGCTTGCGGGCTCGTCCGGGAGTGACGCCGAGACCCTGACGAAGCGTGCCGGCTCGGTCTCCGGATCAAAGGCGAAGCGCCAGCGGGTGAAGCCCGCGGGAACGCCGGACTGGTTCGGATCGGCGGTGACGAAATCGGGGCGCGGATGCCAGTCATCGAGGTCGATGGATGACTCGAAGGTGACGTGGATTCCGTCATCTGCGGTGAGGTCACGGAGCACGACACTCATGCCGTCGGTATCGGTCGCGAGTGGCCACGGGTTTGGCGTGGACGGGTCGGTCCCAAAAAGAAACTCGAAGAGATTGATCAGTTCGTCGCCATCGTCATTGCCGTAGGCGAGGGCGGCTCGTCCGGCGGCGGTGGGCAGTAATTGTTCGCGACCCCAGTCGAGCAAGGCATCGCGTTGGTCGGCCGGGCCATAGGTGAATTGCGCGGTGGCGGTGGTGGCGGCGCTGGATTTCACCCGCACCCAGTGGGCGTGGAAACCCTCGGGGAAGACATGAGTGATCGTTTCCCCGGCGGCGAGGGTGAAGGTCTGATAGGTGGACCAGGTATTGTCCGCGAGAAAATCGACCTCGACGGTGATGGTGGCGGCATTGATGGTAGAGAGGGTCAGTTCCTTGCGGTCGTAGCCATACATCAAGTACGGATCGGATGCGGTATTGGCGCTGACGGTGCTGTCCTTCCACGGTCCGCCCTTGCCGCGGGGCTCGCCCATTTGCCAGATGTCGTCCACTTCGCCGAGCCAGAGGGCGGCACCGGAGGGGCTGCGCACCAGCGAGTCGCCGGCCTGGGCGTCGTCGAGCACGCCGGTGAGGGCCAGCAGGCCCCGCCAGGAAGCGAAGTCGGTGATGCGCTTGCCGTGGGTGGCGAGCGGGCGCAGCCGGTATCTGCCACCGGAGTTGTCGCGGGGCACCTCGTAGAAGGTTCCGTGGAGGTTGAGCATTTCGCGTTCGGTGACCGTCTCGCGGAAGCCCCGGGCCCAGCCGGAAAGGAAAGGTGAATCGTAAAGCGGATCGAGTCTCGGCAGGCGCAGGCGTGCGGTGCCGTTGGTGACCCACACCGAGGCCGCGTCGCCGCCGAAGGCCTTGCCGAGCGCCCCTGCCGAGCGGAGGTTGGACTCGGCGGTGGCATTGGTGACATCCTGCAATTGCAGGTTCCCGCCAATCCGGTGGTAGCCATGGTTCGAGGCGAATTCGAGCTGGAGGTCGGCGCCGGACATCGGCCGGATGATTCCATCGGAGTGGCCGGCGGTGTCGCGGATGTCGGCGAGCGCGGCGAAGCGGTCGCCACCGAGCGACGCGACCGGCGCGTGCGGGTAGGGATTGGAGAGGATGAAGTAAGCGGTGAGGTTGCCGGCGGCCACCTCGGGCTTCAACCGCAGCCATTGCGACGGGGTGTCGTTGAGAATTTCGAAGACATATCCATTCGCGGGGACGTTGACCGTGGTCACGGGCGACCAGGTTCCCGTGCCGTTGGATGATTCGATCACCACCGGGACCGCCGAGCCGTCGCCGTTGCGGAGGTGCAGGGTGATGCGGGAGAAACCGTTGACGAGGAACGGATCCGAAGATTCACCGGCGGGCACGCTGTCGTTCAGCCAGACCGCGCCATGCCCTTGTGGCGCGCCCCATTCGGACAGGTCTTCGAGCTGGCCGAACCAGAAATTCGACTGGGCGCGAAGCGCGAGCGTATTGGAAAACCTCGAGAGGTCGTTCTTCGCCATCACGAGCTGGCCATCGAACATGCAGTAGTCCACCGGCATTTTGTAGTAGCTGCTGATCGGTTTGAGCCCCGAGAAATCCGCGGACGAGAAGGTGGCCGGGAAATCGAAGAACAAGCCGTGCATGTGCATGAGGTAGGGCGAGCCCGGGGTGGCGGGATCGAGCTGGCGGATGCGCGGCCACTCGGTGTGCCAGCCGTGCGAGCCGTCGTGGGTGTAGGAGGATTTCGGGAGCCGCCAGGTGTTCCAGTCGCCACCCTCCAACACCCGGACCAGAACGGACTTCGCATCAAAGCCGGTGGCCCAGACCGGATCGGTCGCCGGGTTGGGATTGCCATGGATGCCGCCGGGACCGGTGACTTCGCAATGCTGCGCGGTGAAGTCCTGGGTCCAACCGGCCATGAAGTGCGGCTGTCCGGGCACCGGACCGTCGCTGTATTCGTAGCTGGTGTTGTGGTTGATGGGATCCAGCGGCAGGTAGCTGTTGCCGTTTTCGGCATAGGTGGTGCCGTCCCAGCGGGCCAGCGTCCCGGCGGGTCCCAGGGGCGTGCCTTGGTTCAAAGGCCGCCCGTTGTTGCCGACAATGAAGTAGCCCTGTCCGGAGTAGGCGCCCTTGCCATGGTAGCCGAAGATGAACTTGTCTCCCCTGGATTGGACGTCGGGGTAACGCGTGATGAAGCTGAGGTCATGGACGTTCACGTCGTAAACCCCGTCCTCCATCGTGAACATGTAGATCCGGTTCTCGGGATCGCTCAGGTGGGCGGCGGTCCCGGTGTGCCGGCCAGGTGCGGCCGAGTAGGGCAGGTTGCGGACATTGCGCGCGGCATCGATGAAGTGCGGGCCGATGATCAACTGGTTCGACGGCGCGTGGATGAAGCGGTTGGCCGGGGTGCCACCGAGCGATTCGGGGCGTACGACCAGGTTGAGCTGCTCGTCGATTTCATAGAGCTTGTTGGATGTATCCCCGTTGGGAAGGTGCGGGCCGTAGGTGATGGCCCACAGGCGGTCCGCCCACGGCACCACCGCGCCGATGCCCACTTCCGGATGCGTGCTGCTCACGGCGAGGTGGGGATAGACGCCGGAAATCCGGACCGGCGGACCGGACACGGTCGATGTGAGGGGAAGGGTCTTGTCCCAGGCGTCCGGGCCCAGCGATCCGCCGGACGAAGTGGTGTCGATGAAGAGCGAACCCGTGAAGGATCCGACCGTGCTGCCGTCCGCCGTCACGGTGATGTCGATGGTTTGGCCGTCGCCAAGGGTCACCGGCAGCGCCGGAACGCTGTCGACCGTGAAGGCATCGGCAGGATGTCCCGGATCGTCGGTCAGCACCAGGTTTTCAAAGGTGACGGTGGCTCCGTCGGTGGCGACCACCTCGTAGCGGACCGTCCTCGTTGCGCTGGCACCCGCAAGAGTGGGAAACGCGAAGCTGTCGTGGGGTGAAGCGGCCGCGATGCGGACGGCCGGGTTGGCGGAGTATTGCAGCTCCGGCGAAGGGCCGGAGTGGCGGCTTCCCAGCCAGGTGAAACTGCGGGTTCCGGCGGGTGCGGCTTCCGCACCCGGCGAATAGACCCCCAGATAGAGGGTGCCGTTGCCGGCCAGCGTGTTGAAGGCGTCGGTCAGGGCGGGACTGCTGAAAACGATGGTTGTTTCGTCGCTGGCACCCGTCGCCGGAGTGAAATTGAAGGTGGCAAGCGCCGTGCCCATGGGGCCCGGCCGGGTTTCCCCATGCCAATCCGCAGCCAGTTGGAACAGGGTGTAGGTCTGATTAAAGCTCGAGGTGTTGTTCTCGTTGAGCTTGGGAAACAGCTTGAGAGTGACGGCTGTGGCCGGTGCCTCGCCCGAGAGGTCGAAGGTCAGGTAGGAACGGAAGAAGTCGTTCGCCCCGTCGAGCGCCCCCACGGCCAGGCTGTCGGTGTTGTTTTTGTCGAGATCGTCGGGAATGGTGGGATGGTTCAGCCGGCTCCGGTCATCGAAGGCGGGCAGCAGGGTCGTTTGCGCGCGGATGGAGGAACCAAGCAGCAGAGCCAGTCCTGGAAGGGCGAGATATTTGATGGGGCGTTTCATAACTTATGTTAGAGCGATATTGAGCAAGTCATCGGCAATCATTTATAAGAGTGGTGAAAGCCATGATGACTTGTTTTGCCGATTTGGCGCACACAAGGAGCGGCGGAACATGTCCGCCGTGCCCATGGGTAGCCCATGCAAAGCGCATCCGCTTATGCCATGGTCACCTTCATGGGCGTGGGCGAACGCGTTTCGCCCCTCCTTGGGTGTGAGAAATGCGGGCTAGGGCGTTTGCCGACGGCGGCGCAGCAGGAAGAGAACGCCGAGGCCGCCTAGCAGGGCCGATGAGGGCTCGGGGACGAAATTCAGCGTCACGTTGTCGAACTGGATGTAGTCGGCATTGGCAACACTGGTGCCTCTGATCATCGACATGTAGAAGGTGACCGTCTGGTTGGTCAGATCGTCGAAATCGCCTGCGTTAACATTGGAGCCACTGACACGAAAAAAATTCACCGTCGGATCCGCGAGATTGATCGTCACGTCGGATGCGGAAACCGGGTCGGTGCTGGCCTTGCCAAACAAGCCGATGGTGTCGTTAGACACATCGTCAAATCCGTCGATGCTGCTGAAGGTGCGGGCGTAGATGAAGTCGCTGCCGCTAAGCCCGCTGCTGGTGTAGTCGAAGGTGAGCGATGTCAGGTCCAGCGTGACATCCGCCGGGATGGTGAGACTGAAGCTGAGGACGGTGTTGTTGGTGAATGAGGTCGTGGTTGAGTTGGTGCCGATATCGGCCCCGGTCAGCCGCAGCGCGTCCGACTGCAGGGTTCCGGCCGCGAAGCTGCCGATCGAGAAGTTCGAGGCGGTGACCCCGGAGGGCAATCCGGATACAGTGGGAGCCAAGCTGCCGCCGGTGAATTCGTAGGTAACGGAGGCGGCGTGGGCCGGAGCGAGCAGAAGGGCGGCGGCAACCGCCGGAAGGGCCGGGCGGGCGAAACGGGCTTGTGCGGTGGCACGTTGGATTTTTTTCATGGGATGGATCGTTGATGTTGGAAGTTCGAACTGGAGAAAAACGGGCCGATTCGACCACTCACAAGATAACAGTGTTTCGTGGCTGCCCGGGTGACACAGGAATTTCGAAAAAATCACTTTTTGTGGCCATCCAGGGCATGGGAGCGTTCTTCGTGTCTGGATCAGCAGGCTATGGTTCGGGTGTTGGGGCGTCGAATTCCTCGACGGCGAAGAAGCGTCGGTCGACGTCGGCCTCGACGTTGAAGGTGTTGCTCGGCGGCGTGGCGGCGATGTTTTCCCCGCCGGCGACCAGCGTCCAACCGGCGATCGGGCCGACGAGGTCGGTGCTGGTGCGCAGGTTGTAGAGTTTCCCGGGCTGGCTGGCCCATTCGAGGTTGAAGCCGGTGGCGGGTGCCTCGGCCGGGGTGATGGTGAGGGCGAATTCACCGTCGCCGGCAGGTTCGCCGGCAATATGGAGCGTGATGTTGTCGAACTGGATGTAGTCGGTAGTGGAAACACTGTTGGCTCGGATCATCGACATGTAGAAGGTGACCGTCTGGTTGGTCAGGCCGGTGAAATCACCTGCGTTCACATTGGAGTCACTGCTACGGAGAAAATTCACCGTCGGATCCGCGAGATTGATCGTCACGTCGGTTGCGGAAACCGGGTCGGTGCTGGCCTTGCCGAACAAGCCGATGGTGTCGTTGGACACATCGTCAAAGCCGTGGATGCTGCTGAATGTCCGGGCCCAGATAAAGTCACCGCCGGCAAGCCCGCTGCTGGTATAGTCGTAGGCGAGCGATGTCAGGTCCAGTGTGACATCCGCCGGGATGGTGAGGCTGAAGCTGAGGACGGTGTTGTTAGCGAGCGAGGTCGCGGACGAGTTGGTGCCGATATCCCCCCCGGTCAAGCGCAGCGCGTCCGACTGCAGGGTTTCCCCGGGGAAGCTGCCAATCGAGAAGTCCGAGGCGGTGACCCCGGCGGGCAGTCCGGTGATGGTGGGGGCCAAACTGCCGCCGGTGAATTCGAATCTCACACTACCGGCGTAGGCTGGGGCGGCCAGGAGCATGAGGGCGGAGGCGAACGCCGGAAGGTTGAAGCTGGCGGAGCCGGCTTGCGTGGTGTGTCGTTGGGTTTGTTTCATGAGTGGGCGTTTTGAGGGTTTTGCCATTAGGGAAAACACGAAAGGGAGCGCGGGGAACGTTTCCGTTTCATTTGGGTAAGTGTTCCAAGACCGCCCGGGTGACACAGGAATTCCGGGAAAATCACTTTTTGTGGCAATCCGGCCGCCTCGGGACACTCTTTCCGTGTGGAGGAGAACAACCAACCGCGGCCGCATGGGGCCGGAATGGAGGATGCCGACGCGATTGCCGCCATCGTGCGGGACAACCAGCGTTGGCTGCGCGGATATTTCCGCTCGCGGCTGTCGGACTGGGCGGCGGCCGATGACCTGGCGCAGGATGTGTTCGTGACGGCGATTCTGAAGATCCGGAGCTTCCGGGGGGATTCGGGTGTCGAAACCTGGCTGCGCGGCATCGCGCACAACCACTTGCGCAACCACCTCCGCAAACACCGGGAGCAGGCGCTCGGCGGCAGCGAGGTGATGCAGGCCCTGCTGGAGAGGAGCTGTGACGAGTGGATGGGCGAAGAGCACGGCAGCGGGAGGCTGGAGGCACTGGCCACCTGCAAGGAGCGGCTTCCAAACCTCGCGCGAGACTTGCTCGACCAGCGATATGTGCAGGGCAAGAGCGTGCGTGAGATCTCGCGCGAGACCGGCAAGGGCTACTCGGCGCTCACGATGCAATTCCATCGCCTGCGGGAGCTGCTCGCCGAGTGCATCACGCAGGAACTGGAAAGGGGGAAGGCATGAACCAGAGAGAACAGTGGATCGCACGGTTCATCGAGAGAGACCTGAGTCCCGAGGAAACCGCCGAGCTTTGCCGCTTGCTCGAAGCCGATCCCTCGCTCAGGGCCCGACTCGGCGCGCAGGCCACGCTGCACGGCATGCTCGGCCCGGTGGCGGAAGACGAACTGGCCCGCGAGCGGGTGATCCAGCGCTTCGTCAAGGCCGTCCGGCAGGCGGACGAGGATGAGTTCGAGCGGGCGGTGCGGCGCAAGCTGCGCAAGGCGGTGGTGAGGAGACGGGTCTCGTGGGCGGCGGCCGCCGTCCTGCTGCTCGCCACCGGCTTGTTCACCTGGAAAAGTTTTCCCGAGCCCGTCGCCACGGTATCCCGTGTCGAGTCGGTCACCGGCGACAGCGGCCTGGCGGCCCGCGACACCTTTTCCCGCGGCAAGCGCCTGCAATTGGGCGGCGGGCTGGTGGAACTGGAACTCGGCGGCCGCGGTCGCATGATCGTCGAAGGACCGGCCGACCTCGAATTCACCGGGCCGATGAGCGCCGTAATCCGGAAGGGGCGGGTGCTTTTGCACGTGAACCCGGCCGGCCATGGCTATCGTCTCGAAACCCCGAGAGGAACGCTGGTGGATCTCGGCACGGAATTCGGAGTGTTTGTGGATGATCGTACCGGACAAGTCGAAACCCATGTCCTCGATGGCGAGGTCGAGGCGATCCCCCGCGGGGAAACGCAGCCGATCCTGCTGCAGAAGGACGAGGCCTTGCAGCAAACCGGAGACGTCAACGTCAGGATTCCGACCGCACGAGGTTCGTTCTACGCCTCGCTTCCGCCCGTCCGGCACGGCCCGCCCGCGATGATTCATTGGGACATGGAAAGCGACGGATCTTCCCCGATGAGAGCCCGGTCGCGAGGCATCGATGAAGGGGACCTCGGGCTGAAGTTCTTCACCGATGACCGGATGATTTCCCTGCCGCGCGCGGACGGCCCCTTTGGCACGGCGGCCGGCTTCGACGGCAGTAGCATCTTCGCGGAGAGCGAATTCAGGGGAATCGCCGGCAACTCACCCCGCACGGTTGCCTTCTGGGTGAAGGTGCCGGCCGACTTGAACCCGAACCAAGGGTTCGCGATGGTGTCGTGGGGCGAATGGGCCCGCAGTAATCCGGGCAGCGTCTGGCAGGTTTCCGTCAATCCGTTTGCCGGGGATGGACCCGTCGGCCGGTTGCGGGTCGGCGTTCATGGCGGCATGGCCGTCGGCAGCACCGACCTGCGGGACGACCGCTGGCATCATATCGCGGTGGTCCTCTACCCCGCGGAGAACCCGGAATTCGGCCAGCATGTCCTGCTGTATCTGGACGGCGCGCTCGAACCTGTCTCGAAACGGCTGCTGGGCGTGATCGATACGGGCACCAAGGATGCAAGTCATGGGGTCTGGTTGGGGAGGAATATCAACATCGACAGCGTGCACCGGTTTTTCCGGGGCGCGCTGGACGAGGTTTACATTTTCGACGCCGCCCTTTCGCAAGGGGACATCCGGGTTCTCATGGAGCGCAATGAGCCCCCGGAGTAGGCCGGATATGACTCAACTTGTGGACGCGGTCGTTGCCTACCATTCGCCATGGCCCGCAACATCACTGTTAGAAATTTGCCACGGATGATTGTTTGAGTCGCCGGGCTGCGTATGAGAAAAAACCACCACCAAGTAATATCGACCAAGTCATGACCGAATCCGATCCTTCCCCACGTCCCCTGGGCCGCCGCTCATTCATTGCCGCGGGAGCCGCCGGTTTTGCGGGCCTCTCTTTCGCCAGCACCACCAACGTCTCGCTCGCGCAGGAAAGCGAGAGTGTCTCAGGCCCCCGAAGCATGGACGTCAACGACGAAATCGACGTGCTGGTGGTCGGCGGCGGTTCGGCCGGCACCATCGCCGCCATTCAGGCCGGGCGCGCGGGAGCCAAGACCATGGTCATGGAGCGCGCCTCCTATCTCGGCGGCATGACCACCCGTGGCGGAGTCTGCTTTCCGGGGTTGTTCGATGCCTGGGGCAAACAAATCATCGCCGGCATCGGCTGGGAACTGGTGAAGGAATGCGTCGAGCTGGACGGCGGCAAGCTGCCCGACTTCGCCAAGGTTCCGCAGCGCCACTGGATGAACCAGGTTCACATCAACCAGTTCCTTTTTTACCTGCTCGCCGAGGAAAAATGCGCGCAGGCCGGCGTCAAGATCGCCTATCACGAGTTCCCGCAGTCCATCACCGCCACCAAGGACGGCTGGCAGGTCGATTGCGCCGGCTTCGGCACGCGGCGCCGTGTGCTCTGCAGGCAGATCGTGGACTGCACCGGTGGTGCCGAGGTCACCGGCATGCTCGGTCTCCCGCGCCTGCGCGAGGAAGAGCGCCAACCCGGCTCGATCCAGTTCCTGCTCGGCACCGCCAACGATCCGGGCCGGCCGGTCAAGTCGCATGGTGCCGGCCTGCTGCATGCCATCTATGTCCACGGTGCGGACTCGACCAACTCGCGCACCGTCACCGAGGCCAGCCTCACCGGCCGCAAGGCGGTGCTCGATAAAATGCGCAAAAGCGGCGAACGGCTGATGCACCTGCAGCCCGAGCCCGGCTTCCGCGAAAGCTACCGCATCGACGGTGAAACCGTCATTACGGTCAATGACTACCGCTCGGGCCGCTTTTTCGAGGATGCCGTGTGCTACGCCTTCTACCCCGTTGACCTCCACACCAAAAAGGGCGTCAAACCCGAGCCGCTCAAGCCCGGCACCGTGCCGACGATTCCGCTGTCCGCGCTGATTCCCAAGGGCAGCCGCAACCTGATCGTGGCCGGTCGCTGTGTTTCGAGCGACCGCCTCGCCAACTCGGGCCTGCGCGTCCAGGCCCCGTGCATGGCCATGGGCCAGGCCGCAGCCTGCGCCGCGGCGATCGCCGCCAAGGAAGGCATCTCTCCCGGCAAGGTCCCGCTGCCCAAGCTTCACGCCCTGCTCAGGGAACACGACGCCATCGTTCCGGAATCCGCCTGAAGCATGGTCCGGCGCAATCCCTCGACGCGGAAGTCCCGCGCAAAGCCGGCACCTTCGTGCCGCAGGAGTCGCGAATGCCCCGATGCCTTAGTCTGGCCTGTTCGAGGGGGACTATCCACAATCCATAAAACAACCCTGCCACAACCATTCATGAAACGATTCATTTTCCTGTTCATTTCACTCTTCATGGCTTCCGCAAATGCGGCCGAAGTCACGAACCTGCGGTGCCAGGGTGAATCCGCCACGCTCGGAGTGGACGAACGGAATCCCCGGCTGAGCTGGCAAATCTCGGGTGCGGAACACGACCTCAAGCAGCAGGCTTACCAGATCCTTGTCGCAAGGAGCCGGGACGACCTCGATAAGGAAAAACTCGTCTGGGACACGGGAAAGGTCGCCTCCGATCAATCGATCCATCTTTCCTATGCTGGGCAGGAGTTGGAGAGCCGCGGGCAGTATTTCTGGAAGGTCAAGGTATGGACCCACCACCAGGACGCCCCCCTGGAGAGTCCGGTCGCCCGGTGGGAAATGGGCCTCTTGAATGAATCCGATTGGACGGCGAGCTGGATCAGCGCGCCGCGAGTCCACAACTGGAGGGAATTCATCAACGAACGGCGCAAACGCTGGGAGGAACAGGGTATCGGCGAGCCCAAGCAGACCGATCCCGCCCCCTACCTGCGCAAGGACTTCGAGGTCGATCGCGAGATCGCCGAAGCCCGCGTTTACGTCACCGGCCTAGGCTACTATGAGCTTTTCCTGAACGGCCGGAAGGTCGGGGATCATGTCCTCGATCCCGCCTTCACGCGCTACGACAAGCGGGTACTTTACGAGGTTTACGACCTGACCGAAGCACTCGAGAGTGGGACCAATGTCCTCGCGGCAAACCTCGGCGACGGCTGGTACAACATGCACAGCCTGGCCACGTGGGGTTTCGACAAGGCCGTCTGGCGCCAATCCCCCACCCTTTTATGCCAACTCGAAATCACCTACACCGATGGATCGCGCAAGACGGTTGTGTCGGATGATTCGTGGCTCTCCCACCCGTCGCCCACCGTGTTCACCAGCATTCTCCAGGGGGAAACCTACGATGCACGGCTGGAGATCAAGGATTGGGCCACTGCCAAGGCGGCCACCGCCACCTGGATCCCGGCCCGCGAGGTTCCGGGACCGGCGGGCGTCCTGCGTTCCCAGAGCATGCCTCCCATCCGGGTGACGTCCGAACTGAAGCCCGTGGAGATCACGGAGCCGAAGCCCGGCGTTTACGTGGTTGATTTCGGAAGGAACATCGCCGGCCGGGTGAAAATTTCGCTCACCGACACTCGCAAAGGGGACAAGCTGACCTTGAAATACGCGGAAAAGCTCGACCAGGATGGGCTCTGTGACCAAACCGAAATGGAGCGGCACATGCGCCAGTCCCGCTTCCAGTTCGATGAATACATCTGTGCGGGCAGACTTTCCGAAACCTGGCATCCGCGGTTCACCTATCATGGTTTTCAGTATGTGGAAGTTCGTGGCCTGAAAAACAAGAGCGACCTCGAGGACTTCCGGGCCCAGGTCCTGCACACCGACTTCGAGAGCGCGGGCGAGTTCACTTCCTCATCCGGGCTTCTCAACAGGATTCAGGAAATCACCCTCAACGCTTTCGTGGGCAACTATCACGGTTACCCCACCGACTGTCCCCACCGGGAAAAGAACGGATGGACCGGTGACGCCCATCTCGCGGCCCATACCGGTTTGCTCAACTACGACTCCGCTGCGGCCTATGCCAAGTGGATCCAGGACATTCTGGAGGATCAGGATGAGATGGGGCAGATCTCGTGCATCGTTCCCACCGCGGGCTGGGGACGTTTCTGGGGCAATGGTCTCGCCTGGGACAGCGCCTTTATCCTGATTCCCTGGTATGCCTATCTTTACACCGGCGACACGGAGATCCTCGAGCGCAACTATGACGGCTTCAGGAAGTACTTCGCCTTCGTCGAGAAGCATAAATCCAGTAACTGGATCACGAACTTCGGGCTGGGCGACTGGTCTCCTCCCCACACGAAAAGCTCGGGGCAGGTGAACACGCCCGCGGACCTGACCTCCACCTCCTACTTTTACCACAATGCGGTATTGCTCTCGAAGATGGCGGCCATCCTGGGCAAGCCGGAAGACGAGGCCTTTTTCAAGGATCGGGCCGACAAGATCCGGGAAGCGTTCCTCCGGACCTTTTTCAAGGAGGGAGTCCTCGGCAATGGCTCCCAAACTTCTTATGCCTCGTCACTCTACCACGGACTGATCCCCGGAGAACAGCAACCCGACGTGCTCGCCAGTCTGCTCGGGGAGATCGAAGCCAAGGGCGGTCACCTGGATACCGGGATCCTCGGAACCAAACACCTCATGCGGGTCCTCTCGGACTCCGGGCGAAGTGATGTGGCCTACGCCATCGCAAGCAAAACCACGTTCCCGAGCTGGGGTTACATGGTCGAGCAGGGAGCCTCGACTCTCTGGGAGCGGTGGGACGGTTTGGACTCCCGGAATCACATCATGTTTGGCGATATCAGCGCATGGTTCTACGAATACCTGGCGGGAATCCAGCCCGACGAGAAGGCCCCGGGGTTCAAACACTTTTTCGTCAAACCGTTCCTGCCCGACACACTCGACAGCGTGAAGGCAAGCCATCGGTCTCCCTACGGACTCATCGAGAGTTCGTGGGAGCAGGACAAGGAGTCCGTCGCGTTTTCCATCACCGTTCCGCACAACTCTTCCGCCACCTTTGTCCATCCATTCGATCCATCCGCCGCCGTCACTCTGAACGGCAGGGAACTCGCAAAAGAGGACAAGGGTTCCGGCACCGGACTCAGGCTGGTGAGTGGAACGCACCGGATTGTCATCAGAAAGCAGCAGAAATGAAATCGATACTTGTGTGCCTCCTACTCCTCGTCCTGCCACTGCCCGCCGCCGCGACCTACGCGCCCTCGGTTCCGAAGCCGACCTTGTCCGAGGTTCGCTACGGTGAGCACCAGCGGCACGTGCTCGATTTCTGGAAGGCCGAGTCCGATCAGCCGACCCCGCTGGTCTTTGTCATCCACGGCGGCGGCTGGAGTGGCGGCAGCAAGGAACGGCTCGACCGTTTCGCCGATGCCAAGGCCCTGCTCGATGCGGGGATCTCGGTGGTGGCGATCAACTACCGCCTGATGAAGCACGTGGGGGACGCGATGCCGCCGGTCAAGGTGCCACTCCACGACGCCGCCCGGGCACTGCAGTTCGTCCGCAGCAAGGCCGCCGAATGGAACCTCGACAAGACCCGCATCGGTGCCGCCGGCGGCTCGGCCGGCGGCTGCTCCAGCCTGTGGCTCTGCTACCGGGACGACCTTGCGGATCCCGACAGCGACGACCCGGTCGCGCGCGAATCGACGCGACTCTTCTGCGCCGCGGTCGTGGGTCCGCAGACCACCCTCGACCCGAAGCAGATGCGGGAATGGACGCCTAACAGCCGCTACGGCGCCCATGCCTTCGGAAAGAAGAACTTCGCCGGGTTCCTCGCCGCCCGGGAGGAGATCCTGCCGTGGATCCGCGAGTATTCCCCCTACGCCCTGGCCTCCAAGGACGACCCGCCGGTGGCGCTGTATTTCAACAACTCCCCCGCCCCCGGCAAGCCGCAGAAGGACCCCACCCACACCGCCAACTTCGGCGTGAAGCTGAAGGAACGCTGCGACGAACTCGGCATCGGCTGCGAGCTGGTCTATCCGGGCGCGCCTGACGTGAGACACAAGACACCGACCGATTTCCTCATCGCCACGCTGAAGGCGAAGTGATTTTCCCCTCACATGTCGGTGGGATCCGGCATATCGCACCTTAGTCTGCCGCCGCCTCACGCGGGGCCGTGGCGGAGAATCGATTGACCACAGCGGCATGGAGGGCTGGCACGAATCCTTTCACCCGCTCGTGCCATGGATCTGCGGGTTTGGTGTTGGTGTGGCGGAGGGTTGCCAGTTGTGACGCAGTCAGGGAGTCGAGGCGTGAAATCGCATCCAGCGCATGCAGCGCGGTGAAGAGATCGGCCGTAGCGGGGTCGGAAAGTGAAATGAGCGCCTGAATCGCGCGATCCCGGGTGGCGGGATGGCGGCTGAGCAATTCGGCGGCGCCGGTGCGGATCTCGGGTGACTTGTGGTCGAGCAGGGATTCGAGCTGGGCGCGGAGCTCCGGCCCGTGGTCGATCACTGCAGGGGAGTGGACGACGAGGGCGCGGAGTTGGGCGGCGAGCACCTGCGGGTTATCACGCTGCAGGGGCAGGCAGTCGTTGGCTGTCGCGGCGGTGGTGAAGGGAATCAGCGCGGCCGGATCGAAATGGGACGAGCGGGCGAAGTCGCCGGGTGTGAGGCCATGCTTGCGGGCGAGCTGATGCATCGTGGATTCCGGCAGCAAGCCGAGATCCTTGGTGGCGACGAGCTGCTGGTCGAGGGCGGCACGGAATTTTTTGAGCAGCTCCGGTTGCCCGGCAAAAAGGTTGCGGGTTTCGTGGGGATCTTCCACGAGATCATAGAGTTCCTCGACGGGGCGCGGAGCGGTCCACGCGAAGGCCTGCACGGGATTGAGTTTTCCGGCGTCGAAAAGCTCCTTCCATCGGCGCGTGGTGGGCGTCTGCATTTGGTATAACAAGCCTTTGTTGAGCGGGACCTGGGGCATCAGGTTGCGGATGTAAAGGTAACGGCCGTCGGTCACGGAGCGGGATTCGTCCGGGCGCTCATCGGCGCGGCCCACGAAGCCGAAGGAAAAATCCGCAGCCGGGGCGATGTGGGTGCCGAGGAATGCGCGACCCTGATGCCATGGACGGGCTTCCTTACCGACAAGCGAGAGCAGAGTGGGGGCGAAATCGACAAAGCCGACGAGCCGCTCGGATTTGCCACCGGGTTGATAGTCCGCAGGCCGGAGGTGGCGGAATTTTTCCGGGATGCGGACGAGCAGCGGCACGTGCAGGCCGGACCATCCGGCGTAGCGCTTGTTGCGTGGCATGCCGGAGCCGTGGTCGGCGAAGAAGAAAACGATGGTGTCGTCGGCGAGCCCGGCTTGGTCGAGTTCGGAGAGCATTTTGCCGAACCACTTGTCCATCTGCGTGATGCGGTCGTGGTATTGCGCCCAGTCCTTGCGCACCTCGGGGAGGTCGGGATGGTAGGGAGGGACGGTGATGCTCGCGGGATCGTGAACCGGGTGCCGGTTGGGATTGCGGAGCTGGGATTCGTGGGTGATGCCGCAGTTGAAAACAGCGAAGAACGGCGTGCCCGCGGGGCGGTTCCGATAATGGGCGCTCGGCGACGAGGCATCCCAGGGCTTGGTTTGAACGCCGGTGAAATTGTAGTCGAGCTTGGCGTTGTTGGTGCAGAAATAGCCTTCCTTGCGGAGCAGTTCGGGGATCAGTTCGAGCCATGGTGGGGCATCGACCGCGGAGCGCATGTGGTGGGCACCGAGGGCGGGGGCATACATGCCGGTGGCCAGCGTGGTTCGGGCGGGCGCGCAGATCGGCGCGGTGGACGAGGCCCGGGTGTAACGCAGGGACTGCTTGGCGAAGGAGTCGAGATTGGGCGTGATGGCGTTCCCATCGCCATAGCAGCCGAGGTGCGGGCCGTGGTCCTCCGTGGTGAGCCAGAGGATGTTCGGGCGTTCGGCGGCGTGGCACACGCCGCTTGGAACGATGGTGAAGAGGGCGAGGATTTTGAGTATGGAGTGCATGAGGGTTTGTGGGCAGCCACGCCGATGGCATCTCAAGAGATCCGACCGCCGATGGCTGATTGTTGATAATCTATTGGATGCTTCAAGATCGTTTTCAGAAGTGATATTACTCAGCTTTCCCGATATATTCCGGATTGAGTATCGAAGGGATCGGCGCCTTGGTGGATGCCTGCCAGGCATCGAGTTCGGCGCGCATACGGTCGGCCAAGTCCGGCATTGCCCCGGACAGGTCATGCTGTTCCCCGGGATCCTGACTCAGGTCGTAGAGCGCGGCCGTGTCAGTCTCCAGAAACTCAATCATTTTATACTGGCCACGGCGCATTGAGGTCGATGGAAAACCACGCCACGAATAGTTCACGCCATCCGCCATCCTGACCTGCAAGCCTTTGCCTGATAGATACATCGGGTAATGCCAGAAAATCGAGCGCTCGGGGATGCTCTGACCGAACATCAGAGGTGAAATATCCACCCCGTCCACCGGCTGCCGTGTGGGCAGTTCGGCACCACCGAGACTGGCAAAAGTCGGCAGAAAATCAACACTGGTGATCGGGGTATCAGAGGTCGAATCTGGCGCGATTCGCCCCGTCCACCGCATCAGGCAGGGAATCCGGATGCCGCCTTCGAACAAGGAACCTTTCTCGCCGCGCAGTGGGGCAAGCTGCGAAACTCCACCCGTACCCCCGTTGTCGCTGCTGAAGATAATCAGGGTGTTTTCGCCGAGGCCAAGCTCGTCCACCTTGGCGTTCACGCGTCCCACCGACGTGTCCACCGCCTCGATCATGGCCGCATAGACCGGATTGAAATTTTTTCGATCGCTTGCAGGAATCCCCTCCAATTTGGCCTGATACTTGGCGACCACCGCCTCGCGGGCTCGCAGCGGGGTGTGCACATCCCAATGAGACAGGTAGAGCAGGAAGGGGCCTTCCTTGTGGTCCTCAATGAATTGCAGGGCACGGTCGGTGAGCTGTTCGGCCACATCGATGTCTCCGTAGAAGCCATCGTGAATCGAGCCCTTGCCATCGGTCGTGCTGAGGTCAAAGCCCTGGGTGTCTTGCCCCAGGTGCCACTTGCCGAGCCTGGCGGTGGTATATCCAGCTGGTTTGAGCACCTCGGCGAAACTGATGCATCCGGGATCCAGCACAGTGGCGACCTCGAGCGACTCGGCCGCCTTCGCTTTGAGTGACTTGTCCGTCCGCCCAACTGTCGGCACCAGAAACTTCATATATTCGGTTTTGCCTTTGGACCGGGCCCCTGGCTGGTAGATGTGGTGACGCGGGGTGTAGGTTCCGGTTATCAGGCAGGCTCGGGTAGGTGCGCAGTTGGGCCCGCCGCTATAGGCCGCGTCAAAACGCATACCCTCGTGCCGCATGCGATCAATGTGCGGAGATTCGAAGAAATCCGCCCCCGCGTAAGCCACATCCTTCCAGCCGAGATCATCGGCCATGATAAAGATGATATTGGGCTTTTCCATTGAGTCTCCAGAAGCGGGAAGTATGAGCGAAACAATGCTGCCAAATAGAAACATTGCCCATTGCTGACAGTTGTGAATCATTGTAAGCGATGAAGTCTGGAGAGTGAATGGCCGGTCGGAATATTCCTGTGCCACTGAGGGGGAGTTAATAGGTTCGAACGCGTAATCAATGCCTCAGGTTTTCTCCATGATCAATTCGAATTTCGAGCATGATGAAGCTTGGGGCTCGATTCACGGGTGTCCCGTTAAATTCAGGCCGCGCAATTTTTTGGCACAAGTATCTGTGAAATGCCGGTGCCCTACTTCGGCTGGAAGTCCCCCATTTTTTCCAGAAACAACTTCCAGTTGGTGGTGGCGTGATGGAGGGGTTCTAGCTGCTCGTGGCAGTCGTAGGTCCAGTAAAGCATTCCGTTGACGCGATGGGAATTCAACGCGTCGCGTGCGCGCACCATGCTGTTCACGGCCTCCTCAAAGGACTTGTCGATATGCCGGTGGGATCCGAACTCGCCGATGATCACGGGCTTCGTCTTGCGGATCTCCGCCATTGCCGGCGTGAAGAAGCCCGACGATCCGAGGTTGTTCTTCACCGCGTCTTCGATCGCTTGCTCGCGCTTGACGCGGTAGAAGTGCGCATCCAGGAAATCGAGCTTGGATTTGCCGAGCACCAGCAGGCTTGGCGGATAGCGGGGATCGCGCTTCTTGCCCGGCCAGAGACCGGCGTGTTTGGAAAGGTCCAGGCCGACCGCGCTGTGCATGAACACCCCATCGGTCAGGAGCATTTCGGGATCGATCTTCTTCACGGCGGCGTGGACCTGTTCGTAAAAATGGAGATATCCCTCGTCGGCCAAAGCCTGGCGCGACTTGGTGTCCGACATGTCGTAGGTCTTGCCGTTCGCCGCTTTGAATTCGCCTTTTTTCATCGTCAACGGCCATTGGTTCGCGTGCAGGTAGGCCTCGTTCTGGCATTGCACGGCGAGCAAGGTCGGCAGCAGCGAGGGGTCCTTCTTCTTGATGTGGCTGAGGAACTCGCTGATGTATTCGACCCGCGCCGCGACTCCTTCCCTGGTCAGGAGGAGCATGCTTTTGTTGCCTTTCTGCCCCTCGAAGCGGCCGTGGTAGTAGGCATTGAACGGAAGTTCGCCGTCGCCCAGGGCCGGAAGCACGCGGATGCCGTGGCGCGTGGCACGCCGGAGGAAGTCGAGGAAGTTGTCCATGTAGGGCTCGTAGATGCCCTGGGTTGTGTCGTAATTCCCGCCGATGCCGGGATTGATCGAACTGCGGCCGATGACGAAGACCCGTGTCGTGTTGAATCCTGCCTCCTTCATTGCGGCCAGGGCGGCTTCGGCCTTCGCGGGATCGTATGCCGCCTTGGTTGTCTTGGTATCCGCGTCGAAGGTCGAGTGGTCCGCTTTTTTGCTCCCCTCTTTCGCGCGCAGGCGGACGTAGTTGAACCCCTTCGCGTAGAACGGAGTCCTGGAGTCCTTCAGCATCAATTGTGCGCCATTTTCACCGGGAACCACCACGATTCTTTCGAGCGGTTTCGTATTCTCCTGCGCCAATGAGACAATCGGCGCGCAAAGGACGATGCCGAGGAGGGCGGACATCAAACGGCCTGTGGGTTGGTTTCGATTCGGAATGTGTGGTTTCATGAATTATCTGTTGCTGTTTGGAATTTGATTTTGGGGTGACCGGTTCAGCGTGAATGTACTAAATATGGCTTTGAACCGAGCCATAGACGGAATTGTTAGGCATGGGTTGTTGCTGGTTCTCAGGGAGAGTTTCTAGCGGGCTATCTTACGGCGTTCCCGGGCTTTTTTTGTCACGCGCTTTGTGGATTTTTTGGTGGATCAATGACTGGTGCCCAGTGGCTATCCCCGATGCGCATCGCTGGCTTTCGTGTCCATTTCCCTGTTCCGTGCGGCGGAGGGTGGATGGCCGTATTCCGCCTTGAACGCTTTCGAGAGATGAAACCCGTCGCAAAAGCCCAGCGATTCCGCAATCATGTCGAGTTTCAGATCCGAACGGTGCAGCATGAGCGCCGCCTGAGCCAGCCGCCGGCGGCGACGGAAGGTGGACGGCGATTCACCGGTGGCCGACTTGAAGACCTTGCGAAAACGCTCTTGGCTCATTCCGGCGGTCGCTGCAATGGCCGGGATGTCAGGGGCGTCCGCTCCACCGCCAAGAAGCTGGCAGACATTTACCAACCAGTCTTCGCGGCCCGCCTGCCGTCGCGCCAGGGCGTCGGCGATGAGTTGGTGAATCGCTGCGGACAAAGCAGTCGATTCGGCCAGCGATGTGTGCGGCATGCGCAGGATTTCAAAAAAGCGCCGCGCCCAGACCCGCGGTTCGGCCAGCGACCAAACCGGATTGACCGGCTCCAAACCGTTGGCCCGCCATCCCTCGAAAGCGGGTCCCTTGAATGCGATGAAGACCTCGTCCCAATCATCGCCGGCCTCCGGCCCGTACTGGTGCGGATGCTCCGGAAAAACCACCAACAGATCTCCAGCGGACAACCTGCGGTCGGCTCCCCTGCGGTCGCGGTAGCGTCCACCGCCATGGAGCAGGAAAACCAATGCATACATGCCATAGACCCGGAACTGTGCGAATCCCGTGCCCTGGGTTCCTCGCAGTCTTCCGCCGAATTCGGCATTTCCTATCGGTGTATTCGGCCCGGCCAAGGGGATGATGGCTGCCGGGAAATCACGATTCCTCATGACCAAAAAATACATGCGGATATCCGCTCCGTCCATTCCCGATTCCGATCACAGAAACTAGGCTGTTCACTCTGTCATATCAAACCCATGGATATCCGCGCGAAGCCCTCAACCCACAAAACCCCATGACCCCGAGACAACGAGTCCTCGCCGCTTTCAACCGCCAGTCCACCGACCGGACGCCCGTCGATCTCTGGGTCACGCCCGAAGTCCTGGAATCGCTGCGCCAACACACCGGTGAGACCGACGAACTCGCGGTCTATCAGAAACTCGGACTCGACAAGATCGTCTGGGTGTTTCCCGGCTATGGCAGTGGCCGCTTCGATCCGAACGAGGGCGAAGGCCAGACGATGTGGGGCGTGCCCACCCGCATGATCCGCGCCGGGGCGGCGACCTATCAGGAATTCGGCACCCCGCCGCTCGGCGAATATGACGACGCCGCGCAACTCGATGACTACACATTGTGGCCCGATCCGGCGCATTTCGATCTAACAGGAGCGAAGGAATGGGCGATGCGCGCACGGGATTCGCACTTCGCCACCATCGGTCCGTGGATCTCCCACTTCGAAATCTACTGCCAGATGCGCGGGCTCGAAAACGCGCTGATGGACATCGTGGCCGATCCGGATTTCCTCGATGCCACGCTCGATCGCATCGATGCCATCCAGACGGCCATGCTGGAGAACTTCCTCACCGATCTTGGCGATTTGATCGATATCGTGTTCATCAGCGACGACATGGGCACGCAGGAAAGCCTGTTGATTTCTCCGACGGCATGGGAACGGCATTTCCGCGACCGCTTGAAAAACTGGTGCGACATCATCCATCGCCGCGGCAAGAAGGTGCTCTACCACAGCGATGGCGCGGTCCGCCCCTTGCTCTCCGGCATCATCGGCTGCGGCATCGATATCCTCAATCCCATCCAACACATCTGCCCCGGCATGGAGCGCGATGCCTTGCAGCGCGACTTCGGTTCGCAGGTGCTCTTCCACGGTGGCGTGGACAACCAGCACGTGCTGCCATTCGGTAGCGTGGAAGACGTGAAAAAGGAAACCCTGACCTGCCTGGAAACCCTCGGACGCAATGGCGGCTACGTCTGTTGTTCCTGCCACAACGTGCAAGCCGGCACACCGGTGGAAAACATCCTGGCGATGATCGAAACCGTGCATCACTCCTGAAATGAGCTTTCCCCCAGCGCCCGACTACAGTCTTACCGGTGCCAATGCCGCCCTCGCCATCGAGCGCGGACTGGCCGAGGCTGACTGGTATACCACGCCTGTCCCCAAGGAAAAGATGCGCGGCCTGTTGCAACGCCGCGACGGCCCGGCGATCCGCGACACGCTGCTCTTGTTCGGCATTCTCGCCGTCACCGGCTGGGCGACCGTGCACTTCTGGGGCACCTGGTGGGTGGTGATCCCCTATCTGATCTATGCAGTCTTTTATGCCACCAGTTCGGATTCGCGCTGGCATGAATGCGGCCACGGCACCGCTTTCAAGACCGATTGGATGAACGCGGTGCTGTACGAGGTTGCCTCATTCATGGTGATGCGCGAATCGGTCGTCTGGCGCTGGAGTCACAACCGCCACCACAGCGACACCATCATCGTCGGCCGCGATCCGGAGATCCAGATCCCACGCCCACCGGACCTCAAAGCCCTGTTTTTGAGCATCTTCAACATCGGCGGCTATCTCGGCTATTTTCCGAGCCTGCTACGCCATTCGCTGGGCAGGATGTCGCCGGACGAGAAAACCTACATCCCGGAAAGCGAGTTTCCGAAAGTCTATCGCAACGCCCGCATCTGCCTGGCGCTGCATCTCGCGGTGATCGCCGCGGCCATCGCGCTGCGAAGCTGGATTCCCGTTTTCCTCTTCACCCTGCCGAACCTCTTCGGCACCTGGCTGATGATTGTGCACAATACCACCCAGCACGCCGGGCTGGCGGAGAACGTGCTCGATCACCGCCTGAACTGCCGGACGGTATATATGAATCCGATCAGCCGGTTCATCTATTGGAACATGAATTATCATGTCGAGCACCACATGTTTCCGCTGGTGCCCTATCACGCGCTGCCGAATCTTCACCGGACCATCCGCGACGATTGTCCCCCGCCCTATCCGTCGATCCTTTCCACCTGGCGCGAAATCTGGCCGGCCCTGCTGCGTCAGATCGAGGATCCGGGCTATCATGTGAAGCGCCCCTTGCCCGCGCCGGGGGAAACACCGGCGGACGTCCGCCATGTTTCCGCTGCAGAACCCGATGCCGGCGGCTGGGTGGAAGTCTGCGCCGAT
The DNA here is from genome assembly GCA_041686775.1 of Luteolibacter sp. Classification (GTDB taxonomy): domain Bacteria; phylum Verrucomicrobiota; class Verrucomicrobiia; order Verrucomicrobiales; family Akkermansiaceae; genus Luteolibacter. The sequence continues at coordinate 189,050 of JAWLDG010000002.1, forward strand.
GCCGACCTGCCGCCTGGCGACGTGATCCGCTTCGATCATGGCCGCAAGACTTTCGCGGTGATCCGCGATCACGACGGCAAGCTCTACGCCACCGACGGCATTTGCACGCACGGCAACAACCATCTGGCCGACGGCCTGGTGATCGCAGGCACCATCGAGTGCCCGAAACACAACGGCCGCTTCCATCTCGCAGACGGCACGCCGGCCCGCGCGCCGATCTGCCGCGGGCTGGCCACCTATCCGGTCGAGAACCGCAGCGGGCGCTTGTTTTTATGCGTCACCCAACCCGGTGGCGCGGGTGCCCGCCCGCAAACGACGCTCCGCCTCAAGGTGCTGGAAACGCGCCAAGTGGCCACCTTCATCCGCGAGATCACGCTCGAACCGGAAACCAAGGTCGGGTTCCAGCCCGGCGATTACCTGCAATTCGAAATCCCCGAATACGCGCAAATCCAATTCAGCAATTTCGACATTCCGGAGCCCTACGCCGGTGTCTGGCGCGCGCAGCACGTCTTCGATCTCGTTTCACGAAATACGGACGGTAAGAAACTCAACAACTACTCGCTTGCAGCCGATCCCGGTTCGGAATCCGTGCTGCGGCTCAACGTCCGCATCGCCACGCCGCCGCCGGGACAGGATTGTCCGCCGGGCATCGGTTCGGCCTACATGTTCAGCCTGCGTCCGGGCGACATCGTGACGGCCATCGGCCCGTTTGGCGATTTCCACATCCGCCCGACCCAGCGTGAGATGATTTATATCGGCGGCGGCTCCGGCATGGCTCCGCTCCGCTCGCATCTCACGCATTTGTTCGAGACGCGGAAGACCGCACGCAAGGTCTCGTTCTGGTATGGGGCGCGCTCGCGTCAGGAGTTGTTCTATCAGGAACACTTCGAATCACTCGCGGCGCGTTTCCCGAATTTCAGTTTCCATCCGGCACTCTCATCGCCACTGGAATCCGACGAATGGACCGGGCTTATCGGTTTCATCCACGAAGTCGCGTTCGAGAACCATCTCAAGAACCACCCGAACCCGGGAGCCGTCGAGTTTTACCTGTGCGGACCTCCGCAAATGATGAAGGCCTGCCAGAAAATGCTGAACGATCTGGGTGTTGACGATTCGCAGATCACCTTCGATGAGTTTTGAACACGCGGAACATTTCCAGCGGGTGGCTTCCGTGATGTCATCGCCGACTGCGCCATAATCCCTGACCCGCAGGAAGCCCTACTCGTTTGGGACCACTTCGATATTCGTGATCCGCACGCTGTCGCTGTTGGTGTCTCCGGCAGGTCCGCAGTCGAAGCGGAAACGCAACAGAACCTTGTCCGTCCGTGTGTCGAGCTTCGCCAGGTGTTTGACCCATTCCAGGCCGCGGATGAAGCCCTCGTAACAAGTCCGGTAATCGTTGTCGGGCGCGTCCGCCGTCTTCCATTCCACGGTGAGCGCCACCCCATCGCCCATTCCAGTGGCGCTGCGGGTGGCGAAGCGGATGCCGCCAGCACCCGCAAGATCGGCGGGCACTTCGAAAACCAGCGCTCCCTTGAGGTCTCTTTTGTAAGGAGGATGCAGTGACCACACCGGGCCGACCATCCGACCCGGTGACTCTCCAAGACCGGCCTGAAAAACCGCCCCGGAATCGTCGCTCGGCCGCACCGGCAGAATCCCGCGTCCGTGCGGCTGAATGAAAAGCGGAGGCACGATGGACATCAGCTTCGGAAAACCGGGATCGAGCGTGATCCGGTTGCCGGTCATGACCAGTGAAGCGGCATCGACACCCTCGGAGAAATCAAATGCTCCGACGACCCGAACGCCTTCATCACGGATGCTGTTGTTATGGATTTGAAGGTCGGCGGCATGTTTGACCCTCACCGGCACCGCGGCGGATCCGCCTCCGCGTCCGGCTTCGAATTGATTGCCACGGATGAGGCCTCCCTGCAGATTGGACAAGTGGATCACTGTGTCAGGCCAGCCGCTGAAGGTGTTGTCCTCGATGGCGATCTTCCGCGCCCACGCGTCGTGGCCGTTGGCCGAGACGTGGATCGGCGTGCCCACCGTATTGCGGAACGTGTTGTTGCGGATGGCGGTGTTTTCAGGAAAAGGGCCTTCATAGAACGAACCGATTTCGTTGCCAAGCCACACACCGGAGCCGCCGATGCCGTCCACCGTGTTGCCTTCGAAACGCCCGCCGGGCGAGCGTGCCAGCAAGGCATGCCGGCGCTGGGCAAGAAACGTGTTGTTGCGGACGATGTAGTCCCTGCCGCAACGGTCCAGGTTGTATAGCCCGGTGACGCGCAACTTGTCGTGACCTCCCGGAAAGAGATTGCCGCCGGCATGCAGGGCAAGATCCGGAATCGGCTGATCGAGCGTGATGATATTCCATTTCCCGCCCATTCCATCCGGGTTTTGGGCGGGCTCCACGGCCAACACCTTCAAGGGCCGGGTGACCCTGCCCGGGACGGGCGTGTAGGCCATCAACCGGTCGCCGGCGCGTGGAGAAAACTCCAACTCGGCGATCAGGTAGCGGTTGCCGCCCATGTCCTGTCTCACCCAATAGGGACACACGGAAATGTTGATCGCATCGTCCATCATCCCCTCCAGCACACAATCCTCGATGACCGGCCCGATGCGGTTGTGTTTCACATGGAAGCCATCCTTGATGCTGGTGACCAGATGGCTGCTGCCAGGTCGAAAGGCGATCCTGGCTCCCTTGACATGAACGCGCCCGTCATTGTCGCTGAAAAAGTGGTTCATGCCAAACTTGCCGCCGTGGATGATATAATCTTCCAGCAGGATGTCGGCACTCCGGGATACTTCGATCAGCGGGCCGCTTCCGCCGTAGTTCAACCCCACCACAAAGCGGTCGCCCGCGACGATGTGCGGGAAACATTCCGCCTGGAGGTCGACCCGCAACAGGCGCTTCGCGCGGTCCATTTCAGTGATGCCCTTGATGAAGTCGATGGGTCCCGGCTTGAGCCGACGTTCCTTCGCATCGATGGTGAATCCGACATGATACCATGCCTGCTTGTTGAGGCTTTCCCCCAGTTCGACCGGGTTAACGTATCCCTCGTGAATGCGCAGCAGGAAGCCGCCCTCTTCGGGACTCACATCGACGATGTCGCCCTGGGTGAAGCTCGCCGGATCGCAATCGAGCACGAATCCGCGCATGGTGATGTGGCGGCTGTTGCGGATGTCGAGGAAGCCGTTCCAGGGACTGCCGATGATTTCCGCGCCATTGCCTTCGAGCGTGATGCCGTCCGCGTTTTCAAGCGCCAGGATGGCCGCGCCTGGCTGGCGGGCGAAGCGATAGCGCTTGCGCTCGAAGACCACCTTCGAGTCCGGCCCCGCCTGAACCGCGGCGGCAAGCGCCCTGCGGACCGCCGGCGCGTCGTCGGTTTTCCCGTCGCCCGCAGCGCCGAAATCCGCGACCGAGAAACTCCCGGCCGCACGGCCATCGGAGATCACTTGTGCGGATCCCCCTAGCGGAAACAAGGCGACGAGAAGGGCTGTTAGAAACTTCACCGTTGAAAGCATGTTTGGATTGCTCACTGAACTTTCACTTCCTTACCGGCACTTCGGCGCGGAACTGCGATGCAGGCAAACCCTCCTTGTTGAAACGGTTCACATCCGGAACGTGGCATGCCGCCACGGCTTCAAGCCTCCTCCCACTGATTGCGGAGGAGTTTGCACATGTCATGGATGAGCGCGATGCGGGTCTCCGCGGGCGCGTCTTTGGGAAAGAGGCCCTCGAAGCTCACCGCGCCGCGGTAACCTAACAGTTTGAGCGCCTTGAAGCCGTCCACATAGCGGTCCGCCTCGCCATCCATGCCGGGCACCATGCGGCGCTTGAGCGAGGCGATATGCATGTGGGAGAGGAGATCGCCGCCGGAGATAAGCGCGCCCATCTGGCTGGTTTCCTCGAAGTGCATGTGCCAGAAATCCCCGATGACGGTGGCGCCGGCACCGATTTCCCGGGCAATCATGGCACCGTCCGCCACCAGCCTGAGGAAGGGCGTATTCTGGCGGCGCAGCGGCTCAAGCGCGATGGTGGTGTGATGTTTCACCGCGTGTTCGGCGAGTTGGCGGCCGGTGTTTTCGATGAAATCGCGGCGCAGTTCCGGAAACGGCAGCTCCGGCTCCTCCCGGGCGGGGCAGACAATCAGACCCACGCCCTTGAGCATGCCCACCTTCTCGATTACCGGCTTGAGAATATCGACCTGCTGTTGGCGCTTGGCTTTGTCCGCCCATGCGAAGTTGCTGGGACCGCAGGCGGTGGAGATCGTGAGCTTGCGTCCCTCAAGCGCCTTGGCCAACGGATCGGCCAGTTTCAGGAGTTCGTCGCCACTGGGGACCTCGATGGCCGCGAACCCGTTCTGCTCCATGAAATCGAGCTTCTCGGAGATGCCTGCGCCCGGGATGGCGTGCCACTGCAGGCACAGGTTCAATTGCGCCGGCCGCGCGGGCGGAGTGAGCCTGGGCATCGCCGCTGCGGGGCTGGCGTCAGCGGCCAGGGTGCGTGTGCCTGTCATCGCGGCGGCCAGCGCCGCCGTGCTTGCGAGGAAATGACGTCTTTTCATGAGGTGTGACGGGTTGGTTGGTGAATTGAGTCCGGGGTTTTGATCGGACCGAGCGATGACCTGGTCGGCGGCTGAGCGCAACATCGGTGGCGAGAGCGATGGCGGCGAGCAGGAAGATGACGGGAAATGACAATATTCTTCATGGTATTGGGCGGGCGATAAAGAGTGTCAGCAATGCGTTTCAATCCCGTGCCTTGAGGACGCCGACAAGGTCGAGTTTTGCCAGCATGCGGCTGACCAGCGCGAAGGAGCCGAGGGCGGCGGCGAGGACGACCACCACGGCGATGGCGTAGGAGGACTGGTGGACCAGCATCGGCAGGCGCACGGTTTCGGTGCTGAAGGATGATATGATAAGCAGCGCCAGGCCGCGGCCGAACCACAGGCCGGCGGGGATGGCGAGCAAGACCAGCACCGTGAGTTCGCCGACGAGCACGGCGCGCACTTCCGGCAGGCTGAAGCCGACGACGCGCAGGGTGGCCAGTTCGCGGCCGCGCTCGGAGAGGGCGATGCGGGCGCTGTTGTAAACCACACCGAAGGCGACGATGGTGGCGAGCGCGAAGTAGAGCTTGCGGATGATGCCGATGCTCTTGGCGGTGGTTTCGCGGAAAGCGGCGCGTTGGTCGCGCGTCACCATCACGAATGCCGCGCGCGGCGTGTCCTTCACTTCGCGCATGAAGCGGCCCCAATGCTGGTGGTCCACACTGAGGAATGCGCCGTTCACCGTATCGCCCTCCCTGAGGATGCGGCGCAAGGCACCGATTTCCATATAAGCGTTCAATCCGGAATAATCCGTGATCAATCCGCGGATCGGCACCTCCGCCGTGGTGCGGCGGCCTTCAAGGATTTCCACCTGCAACGGATCGCCGACGCCCGCACCCAGGACCTCCGCGAGCTTTGCCGAAACCAGCAATCCATCAGGGGGAATCGGGATGGGCCTTGCGTTGACATCGAGCATGCGGTTCAGGTCATCCCCTTGTGACACGCCTGTGACCGAAACCTTGCGATCGCGATGGCCGTGACTGAGCCGGGTGGGGATGATACGCACCGGCTCCGCGCGGGTCACGCCCGGCAGGTGCCCCAGGTTGTGAAAACCCTTCAGCGACGATGGTTCCGAGAGGAAAACCGCGACGTCCTGACGCTCGGCGCTGTTCCACTGGACGGTCAGCAGATGATTGATGCTGTCGCTCATCGCGCCGGGCAGCACCATCAGCCCGGTGGCCAGCGCCAGCCCCAGGGCGGTGAAGACGGCCTGCCACGGGCGGCGCTCGATGTTGCGCAGCGCCATCAGGAACGGGAGGCTGCAGAAACGCGCGAGCCCGATGCGCTCGAAAAGCGAGGGCTTGAAATCCGCAGGAGGCTCAGGCCGCATCGCCTCCGCCGGAGGCAGCCTCATCGCTTGCAGCACCACCGTGAGCACCCCCGCAACCGAGGCACCCAGGCAGAGGAGCAGCGCCTGCCCCAGCGCTTTGCGGTCCAGCGTGAATTCGAGTGACGGGAAGAGGAAAAACTGGGTGTAAAGGTCCACCAGTTGCCCACCAAACAACCAGCCGCTGATTCCACCGATGAGGGTGCCGAGCGTGCCAATCGCCAACACGAACTTCAGATAATGCAAGCCCACCTGCCGCGATGAATAGCCAAGCGCCTTGAGTTGGGCGATCTGCTCGCGCTGCAGCCGCACGATGCGCGAGAGCACCGCGTTCACCATGAAGGCCGCCACGCCGAGGAACACCAGCGGGTAGGTGTGGGAGAGCATTCGCAGCACCCGCAATTCGTCATCTAGCCGTCTTGCGCTGGGATGATCCATGCGGGTGTAGGCACCGGTGCCGCCATAGGACGCGAGCCGGCGGTCCACTTCCCCGATCACCGATTCGGCAGAGGCACCGGGAGCGACGTCGATGACCACATCGTTGAAAGCGCCGTCCATGTTGAAAGCCACGGCCAGCGCGCGATAGTTCATCCACATCACGCAGAACAGTTTGCGATTCGGCAGCGGCTCGCCGGGGCGCGCCTCGAAGACGAATTCCGGCGAGAGGCCAATGCCGCTGATGAGGAGGTTTTCGCGGCGGCCATTGATCACCGCCACCAGCGAGTCGCCGGGTTGCAGGCCGTGGGTCTCTGCGAACGCCTCGCCCAGCAGAACCTCGCGCCGCCCGTCCGGCAATGGCATGCGTCCCTTGCGCAGAAAAACCCGATTGAGCAAGGAAGGGCCGCCATCCTCCGGCAGCGAAACGATGCGGCCGGTCGCGGGTTCCGCGATCCCGGGCAGGTCGATCGACACATCCACCACCACCCGGGGCTCCACCAACGCCACGCCGGGCAGGGTCTTGAAGCGCTCGGCGGCGGAGAGCGGCGCGCGTTTCAAGCTGGCGAAGACATCGGCGAAAGCGTGCTGCTGATAGTAAACCGAGCGGGTCGATTCGAGCGTGAAAATCAGGCTGCGCATCATGATCATCATCGCCAGTCCGCAGGCCATCACCAGGCTCACCGCCAGCACCTGACCCTTCATGCGGGAGAGGTCGCGCAGAAGTTTGCGATCGAGCGGAGAGAGCATTCCGAACTTTCTCATCTCATGCATTCCCACCGGGGTGGCAGGGCCCTCGCGTGGGGCAGGATCGTTGTTTTCCGCCACTTCCACGAAAGCGCCCGCGTCCGCAATGCCCTCGTCGTCGTTGTCGGCATTGGCAACATGGATTCGGGCCTCACTTCAGCACCGGGCGCAGCACCATGTTGCGGTAGTCCACGTTGGTGTGGTCGCCCTGCAGGAAGATCGGACCGGGCTTGGACTCGTCGCTGGTCAGCGCGCCGCCGGTGCAGCCAAGCACCGGCTGGTTGTCGATGATGGTCGTGCCGTTGAGAATCACGGTGAGATGGCGGTCCACCAGCGTGATGTCGAGTGTCTGCCATTCGCCGATCGGTTTCTCGGCGGCCACGCTCGGGGTGATGCGGCTGTAGAGCGCGCCCATGTGGTGCGGATTGAGCGGCTTGCCGTAGCTCTCCATGATCTGCACCTCATAAATGCCGCGCAGGTAAATGCCGCTGTTGCTGGCCTCCTGCGTGCGCACCTCGGTCTTCAGATTGAAGTCCTCGAACTCCGCGTCGGTGCGCAGGTTGCCGAAGCGCTTGCCCTCCGCCTTGACCACGCGGTTTTGCAGGATGCCATCCACCACGCTCCAGCCGTTGTCCGCCGTCCCGTCGATGAGGCGCCAACCGCTGAGATCCGTGCCGTTGAAAAGCTGGATCGGTTCGCCAAACTTCACTTTGGCAAGGTCTGGAGCGGGTGGCAGGTCGGGGATGCGTTTGCCGGAAAACTCCTCCGTCTTGCCGGATTCCCTGCCCGGCCCGCGGTCCTGCGAGACCGTCAGTTTCAAGATGTCATTCTCGGCCTTGGCGGTGATCGTTTGGGTGACGTCCTTGCCTTCCTTGTTCTTTTGCTTGCGGGTCACGACCAGGGTGTCTCCGTCGAGCTTTGTGCCCGCCGCAGGCAGCACGCTGCCACCGCCCCAGAGGATGCTGGAGCTCAGCGTGCCGTCCGTTTCCTCCACCCCCAGCCAGCCAGCGCGGCCATCCGGGATCGTCAGTGCCCAGCGGCCGACAAACGGATTGTCGGCGGCGTTGGCCACCGTGCCGAGGCTGAGAACCGCGACGAAGTATGAAATGAGCGTCTTCATGAGTGATATGGGAGTTGATGGTTACGGGATGTTTGCGGGAGCTGCTTGATTGCAGGTTAAGGTGATGCTTGTTCTTTCTCAGATCGGGATCGTTTTCAGTTAGATCGCTTGAGTATTATTTTGTCCCCGGTGTCAGGTTGTCGCCCGTTGAGACACGATCGCAGTCCTGGAGTTCGATCCAGTTCGCCGTCGATTCGCCGGCTTGGGCGTTTGCGGCCGGAGCGGCGGGATAGTCCACACTGTTGCCCCGGATGATCAATCCATCGACATTGCGAATGTTGAGCGGTGGGGATGCCGTTCTGGCGAAATCGTTATCGAGGATCCTCAAGTTCGTCACGGGTTTGGCATCGAACCGATTCCTGCCTCCACCCGGGTGCATGCTGGCACTGATCACCGATCCATACGGCGGCGCGTCGATGAAGCGGTTGTGGCGGATCGTCAGGTTGCGGGCAAAGGGACCTTCCATCCAAGGACCCCAAATCTCGAATGTGACGGAAATTCCCATGCCGACATTCTGGAAGGTGTTGTTTTCGATCAATCCGTTCGGCGAACCATTGATCAGGGTCCGTTGGAAATTGTCGTGAATCCAGCAGTTGCGCACGACAAACCCGTCGGCGGAGCGCTTGCCATCCAAGACCACCAGGGACAAGGGCGGCAATTCCAAGGTCTGCTCCAGCTCCACGAGATACTTCCCCTTTGCCTCGTATTTCTCGTTGATTGCCACCGAGGGGCCGTCCTTGACCGCCTGAACCGATTGGACTTTGGCAATACCGAGCAGCTCGACGGATCGGTGATCCCGGAACTCCACGGTATCGCCAGCCTCATACGCGCCATCCAGATAATAACTGCGTTCGCCGGACTTCCCGATGACGCGGCCGAAACTGCCGTGAATGTTGAGGCTGTCATCGGCGCCATATGCCATCTCGCAGCGATCCAGCACGGGGCCACGGTCCGTGTCGGCCGAATGGAAAATATCCGCGCCGAAGGCTTGGAGCCGACTCGTGTGCGGGCGGCGGGTCGCGCGGACGGCCCGATAGACATTCCCTCCCTCTCCCTCGATTTCGTGGACCGCCATTCCGGGACTGGACCAGATGTTGATCTCCTCGAACCGCATCAGCTTGCAGTGGATGACTCTCAGGGCCGCTCCGGTGCGGATGGTTCCGACCACATGGTCGCCCGGTTTGAGTGCTTGAGGGATGCCATACCTACCCGGTTTGCAAACCAGGGTTTTGCCATCTTCTTCGAGGCGCCAATCGGTGGGCGTATGCCGGTGATTGATGAAGCCGCCCTCGGCATCATAGAACATGAACGCGCGATTGCCCTCTTTCTCAAGCTCGCCATCGGGCTTGCGCGGCGGATAGTCCGTCATCAACACGGCACGGACCGTCTTGGCCTCGCGGTCGATCCCGGTCACCCTGGCTTGGAACCAGCACGGGATGGTGAAATCGATCGTCAATCCCCGCAGCGTCACGTTGCGGCAGTGTTCAAAGAGCAGGGCATGCACCATCGGCGGTTCGAACCAGAACGTCACTCCGTCGGCAACGATCTCCAGGTCGGCCAGGTTTTTGAGCGTTGAGGCATGACTCCAATTGGCATGAAACAGGTAGTCGCCGGGCGGGATGACTATCTTCCGCCGTTTCTCCGCCGAGGCATCGCGGATCGTTTGCAGGACCTCCTGGCCCTGTTGGCGCAGCGCCACCTTCTCGTTTTCGGTCCAGTTCGGATATCCGTGAGGCAGGTCTTCACGCCAGCGCGAAACGAAGGGCTCGGGAATGATCTGCATGCGCAGCTTCACCTTGACCGGCTTCGCAGTGGAACCGGCAGTTGCAACCAGCTTCACAGTCGAATCGGGGTCTGATTCATGGACCACGATGTCAAAGCCGTGCCGGATCGAATCATCCGCGGCAAACGCACGCTTCCAGACCGACTTGCCGCCTACCCACACCTCGAAGTCCGCACTGGCATCGGGAGTTGGTTTCTGAATGCTGCCGACGAGGCGGACGCTTCCCTTGTGCTTGTATGTCGATTGACGAAGCGCCGGTTTTCCGGGCGTGGCCTCAATGGTGTCGTCGAAGGTCGCGAGGGCATCATCAAATCCAATGCCCACGGCTTTTGCCTCATTGGCTTCCACCGCCGTAAAGCACAGCATGATCCCAAGGAGCGATGATCGCGCCGTCTTCCTTGTCTTGAGTCCCTTGAAGCAGTGCATGAACAGGTCCAATACGCCGTCCTGTCGGGCAAGGCTTCGTCTGTGAGCCAACATGGTCATGGGCATTACGGGAAATTTCCCGGAGTTTCCAAGCTTATCTCCATAAAGGGGCATTGTGGAAAATCACACGGTTCCTTGCGTTGTTCAGCCGGTGCACGGGAATGGTCATTCCCGGCTGGCGGTGACGGCGGGCAGAGACTTCCATCCGGGTGGCAGGCTGAGCCGGGGTTCTTCGCCGCGTTTCCACTCGACGACGATGTCTCCGTCGGCGGTGGGGAACGAGCCGCGGCAGTGCGTGAGCGGGTTGTCCGGCATCGCGAAGGAAACCGTCCTGGCCTGGTGGTCGATCTGGCGCAGTCCGAGGACGTCGCGGCGCAGGATGACGGCGGCATGCGCGGCGAAGCCGTGGTTGCAGGAGGCCTGCGGTTTGTCGTGTTCCCACAGCGTGCCGGTGGTTTCGGCCATCATCTGCCAATAGCCGATCGCCTCGTCGTGGATGCGCGCGGTTTCACCATGGCGTGACAGGATCTCGATGCGCAGCATGTTGCCGGGAAGCTGGTTGCAGGGGAAAATCTCCGGGTGGGCCTTGGTCTCGCGGCGGGCAGGGCCGAATTCCTCCACCAGCATCTTCCACAGTTCCGGCCGCTGCTCCGGCGTGGTGGTGTTGCAGAAAAACGCGTAATACTGGCAGACCTCGGTGCGCTCGGGGCGGATGTCGAGCGTGCCGTCCGGCAGCCGTTTGGCGTGGTCGCGGTAGAAGGTGCCGTCGAAGGATTGTTCGTTGATCTTGGCGCGCAACGCGTCGGCCTTCGTGCTCCACTGCTGTTTCTGATAGATGCGCGCGGCGGCTTCGAGCGCGGCTGCGTAGAGCATGTTGGTCGGGTAGTTCACGTCCTGCACGAGATTGTTCGCCTCCGACCACTCGACGAAGACCCACTCGTCGAGTTTTTCCAGCAAGCCGTCGGAATTCTCGTAGCCGCTGAAGAACTCCATCAACGCCTCGACCTTCGGCCGCAGCCGGGCGGCCAGCTCGCGATCGCCGGTGCGGGCCGTGTATTCCTCCAGCTCGAGCACGAACCACATGGCCCAGTTCGGGATATAACTGCCGCCTTTTTCATAGGGGTCCATGGGATAGCACATCGGCAGCATGCCGCTGGCAACCCCGGGGAACCGGTCCGGCTGGGCGTAGTTTTCGAGGAAATTGCGCTCGACCGCCAGCGCACCCGTCAGGTCGGCCTCGACGCGCGCGGTGAAGAACGAATCGCAGAGCCAGCCGGCGCGCTCGCGGCTCGGGCAATCCATGAAGATATCGGTGGCGTTCTGGCGGAAGGTCTGGCGGGCGGCCTCGAAGATGGCGTCGAGGCGCGGGTCCGAGGAAGCGAACGACGCGCGGCCGGCGTGCGGATGGGCCAGTTCGCGGAGATATACCTTTTCGACCGTGATCGCGCCATCCAGCGCGTGCAACTGCAGGTAGCGCATTGTGTAAGGCTCGAAGGTCTCGATGTCGAAGGTTCCCGCCGGCAGGTCGAACTGCACGGCGTTGACGCATTGCATCCGGTGCGAATCCACGCTGCCATGCGGGCCGCTGCGCAGTTCGTCGAAGGTGGCGAGCAGGCGCGCGGGTTGTTCGGCATGAAGTCTGAAACCGATGAATCCGGTGAGGTTCACGCCGAAGTCATGCAGGTGGAACGCGCCCGGCTCGATATGCCTGCCGGGGGAGGCTTCCTTGAGCGACGTCGTCTTGAGCGAAGTCATCAGGCGGTCGGGGTGGGCCTCGAGTTCGCGATCGGGAAAGTCACCGAAGCCCTGCGGGTGGAAGCCGTAATACCTGCGCTCGGGAATGGTTTCGAGCACCTCGAAGCTGCCGCTGGCGATGGCCTTGGATTCGACGATCGCGAAGTCCGGATACGGCACGCCGCGATCCGCCAGGGCGACGCGGGGCTTTTCGACCATTGCCAGTGTTTCACCATTCCACTTGGCCGCGCTGCGCCATGCCTGCCAATCCGCCACCGGGCGGAAGACCTCGCTGAAGGTCCGCTGATAGCTGTAGCGCGGCACCTTGCGCACCACGGCCGGATGCAGGTCGATGGCCTGGAAGTCCCTGGTGGTGGCGAGCACCTTGCCGCCGGCGACGATTTCCGCCTGCACGAAGGGCGCTTGTTTCACCATGTAATAACTGCGGGCCACGCTGGCGGCCACCTCGATGCCGATCACCACGGACTGTGCCCCGGCGGCTTCCTTGAGCGGCCATTCGTCAATGCGGAAATGCCCGTGGCCGGCGCGCGCCGGGCCGTGACCGAGAAACGCGCCGTTGACGGTGGTGCGGTAGAGTCCCGAGGTGGCGATGCGCAACACGGCATCGGCCGGCGTAGCGTCGAGCACGGTGCGGAATCCCACCCGGCGGTTCAGGTCGTCGCCTGCGGTTTCCGGCCAATACGGAACGGCCTTCTGAAAGGATGCGGCACCGGCGCTGGCGGCCAGCGCGAGAAGCGCGAGTGAAAGGAGTTGAGATTTCATGACCATACTTGGTGTTTGATAGAAGTGTGATAGATAATGGGTGATGTGCGGAATGAATGCGGATGCCTATTTGGATTCAGCGGACTTGGCGGCCGGAAACAGCAACTGCCGCCATGAACCCGCCGTTTGGTCATAGCGCGGGTCCATGAGATGATAGACCGGAATCAGCCGGGTCTCTCCCAGGCTCGCGCCAGGCGCGTCTTGGTCGCGCAGTTCACCGCGCGGATCCATGGCGGGTGGCACGTGTTTCTTGTCAGGCGCTTGTTCAACGGTCGGTGCCGCCAATAGCAGCGGGCCGCGGCGGATCAGCTCGTAGCCGGAAATCGTGTGTGGATTGCGCGTCGGCACCCGCTCGGGCACCAGCGCGAAGTCGAATTCAAGAAGGTCTCCGGCTTTCCAAACGCGCTTCACGACCCGGAACCCATCCGCCGCCGGTGACTCCTCCCCTGCCCCGTTCACCGATATGGCGCGGGCCTTGATGAAGGACGGCGAGAACAGGCGGATCGCGACCGGTTGCGCAGGAGCCATCTCCACCTTGATGCTGGTGCCGCCGCCCAGCGGGTAATCGCTGGTCTGGACCAGCTTGAGACGCCCGCCCTTGAGCGGCACTTCGATCATGTTGTGCGCATAAGTCGTCAGCGAGATGCCCTCGTCGTCCACGAAGGCGCTGTGGGTGGCGGCGGTTGCCAGCCCTTCGGAACCGCGCATCGAACAACACCAGTAGGCCTCGGGGGTGACCGTGCAGAGATGCGGGTGGGCCGCGCCGCTGCAATGATTGAGGCCGAATCCGCCGTTCGAGCGCTGGGTCGCGGCGATACCGTTGAAGTAGATCATGTGCGCCGCTTCGAGATAGGCGGGCCTGCCAGTGTGCTGCCACAATTGGCAGGCGGCGAGGAACGAATCGATGATCGCGCACGGCTCGGTCCATTCCGGCCGGCCGAACCAGTTGTAGTTTTCAAAATTCTCGGTGCAACCTTCGCGCAGATAGGTGTCAAAGACCTGTTGTGCGCGGGCCAGCACCTCCGGTTTGCCGCAGAGTTCATACCAACGGATCATCGCCCGGGTTCCGGAGAGCGTGGCGTGCGTCTGCGCCTTGATGCCGAGGATGTCCATGCGCCCGAAAAGATCCACCAGCTCCTCGATCACCGGCACCATGCGCTCGTCCCGCGTCACCGCGTAGGCCTGGACCACGCCATCGAAAAAGATGAAGTCACAGCCGACATCCGAAGACAGGCGCCACTTGCCGACCTGCGCCACCGTCGCCCCCGACGCCGCACCCTTGCCCGCCCGCTCGCCCGGATCGAGCGGGTAATCCTTGTGCAGGCCCTGGGTCGGCAGCACCAGATTTTCCACGATGCGGGCGATCTGGGCCTTGGTTTCCGGTTTCTTGCGCCAGTTATAGTATTCGCACAGGGCGCGCAGCGTCCAGCCATGGCTTGAGAGTTGCTGCTCGTCCACCACAGCGGGCAGATGGATTTCCCCGAAATACCCCAGCTCGTTGTAATGGCGCTCAAAGGCGGCCATCAGCGAATCGATCCCCGGCGTTTCGATGCCCAATGCGCGGGCCGTCAACACCAGAGCCAGCCCGGTCCGGCCTTCGTAGTCGCCCGGCCATTTCGGATCGGCGGTCTCGGTGAACAAGACCGGCTCGGTGTAGCGTTTCGCGTGCAGGCGGCCGAAGTTCCGTTCCAGCCGTGCCAGCAACTCCCCGCCGACCTCGATTTCCTCATAGGCGAGCGCGCGGTGCGGCGGCGGCGCGCTCCAACCCGGAGCGATGAAACCGGCGGCCATGATTGCGATCAGCGCGTGTGTTTTCATGATGATGATTTGTTATTCCGCTTGCCGCATCACCGTCATGCCGAGCAGACCGACCATCGTTTCGTTGGTTCTCGTCTCGAGAATGACGGATTGTATTTCCTTCTCTGCTCCCAAATCGACTTCGTTGAGCACTGCGTGTGTGAGCTTGCCGAGAGGCAGCACATTTTCGGTCAGCACGTAAGGGTTTCCGCTGCCCGAGCCCAGCCAGTCATCGATGTTTTCCGGATCCCTGAGCGAAAGGACCTGCCGTTTCCCATCCCCCAGGACGACCGTGATGCGCGCGTTCTCCATCCGGCTTTGCGCGGTGCTGATGGATGCGGCGAGCAGGAAGTGGATCTTGCGCCCGCGCATCCGCACCGGAATCTCAACCTGATCGGGGAAGTTGTCATAGAGTGAGGTGAACACGGCGTTCTTGCCAGATGCGGGAACCTCGAAGGGAATGCCTTGTTTCGAAACCAGGCGGCCACCGGCCGCTTCCAGCAGCGATGTGTCCGGTGATGGATTCTTCCCGTGCCCCTCCCACCAGGAGCGTCCATTGGCTTTCACCGTGCGCGTCCCTTCGGTGATTCCGAAGCCCGAGCTTAAAACCCACGGGAACTCTTCAATTCGCGGGCCATACGAGTTCTTATGCAAATCGGCCAGGCGCTGGTTGTAATAGCCGTTCAGTTTCACGGGAACGGCGGTCAGGCCGTCATCGGGAACCGGTGTGCTTTCCACAGCGGTTCGCAGCTCCACCTCGAGCGGCCACCAGAGCCTGACATCGCCGTGCTCGACCTTGGCAAAGAAGGTATGGAAACCGTCCTGCCCGGGCAGTCTTGCGGTGAGCTGTCGTCCATCGGCGGAAATCGAGGCATCGGACAAAGCCTTGGCGCTGTCGCGGATTTCCGTGATGCGCCCGCGCGCGGCCGTCACGACCCACACGGCTCCGGGCGCGGCTGTGGATGGCGCCTCCACCACGGGCAGCGCTTCGGAACCATATTCCACATTCACCCGCATGGGCTCCCGGCTGCCCGGAACCTCGATGAGCAGCCAGGCATGGCCAATCCCCGGTTCGATGGTGTGGGTCACCGGCTTTCCGTTGACCGAAATCCGTTCGATGGTGGCATGGCGGGCACGCAGGCGAATGGTGGTTTCAAGCGGGCGCGGCGTCGTGACCCGCAAGGTTTCGGCCTGTCCGTCGCGGGCATACTCATAGGAGGCCGCAGGACTTTGGATCGAGGCTCGATCCCACGAAAGCGGAAAGGACGGCTGGATGACAATCCGTTTGCCGGGCGCGTCCATCCGGATTCCGAACAGCCCCTCCACCACGTTTCTGAGGTAAAGCGACACGGGATCCGTGAAGTCGATCGCCGAGTTGGCATCATATCTTCCATCAGCCAGAAGCCCCAAGCCCGTCGATCCGGGGCCGGGACCGGCGAAGAAACTTCCGTCAATGCCCCTCCGAAAGGGTTCCGCCGCCTCCGAATCGCCGATGAGATACATGGCATGCAAGGCATCGATGATCTCCTGCGGATAGAGACCCCGCGTGCTGTAGTGATTCGGCAGGATCTCCGAGCTGTAGATCAGCTTGCCATCGCGCGGCAGCCCGTCGATCACCCCGAAGCGGCGCAGGGCGAAGCGCAGCATGCGGTAGGATTCGAACGGATCGCAGAAGCCAAGCTGGATCGGTGTGTAGATACTGGAAAGATCCGGCGATTCGTGCAGCAACTGGTGGCCGAAACGGTCCCGATACTCGCCATAAACTCCGGCGCGCTCCGACCAAAGCCGGCTTTTCATCGCCGCGGCGATCTCTATCGCCCGTTGTTGGAAAACCGCCGGATCCCTGCCGAGGCGGGTGGCGATGTCGGCCATGGTTTGGTTGGCACGCCAGTAATAAACCGAGGCAATGGTGCCGCCGCCGCCGTTGCACCACTTGTAGTCCGTGTTCCAGGCATTGAGGAAATTCTCATACAACCCATCGGGTGTTTTGACATTTTTCTCGCCCCAGTCGAGATGCCGGGCAATCGCGTCAAAGCCACCCTCGCGCAGTGGATCGAGATCGCCGGTCCATTCCCAGTCGCGGAGCGCCTGATCGACCAGGACTTCGCCCATGTTGTAGATTTCATCCGTTGCAAGCATGGATGGGATGCGGCCGTCGGCCGACTGTTTGGCGAAAAAGGCGGCCATATGCGTTTGCACACGGTCATGCCAGCCGGCGGAAGTCGCGCCATAGGTGTTTCTCCATCCGGCATACTCGCTATGCCATGAGACCGCGCCATGGCAGAAGACGGGGTCGTTCCAGGTGGCATTGTAGCTGAGAAGCGCCGCAGGCAGGATCGCATTTAGATAGGGATCCGGCGTGTCAATTTGGATGGTATCGGCCACCGCGCGATTGTCCTCCACCGCCTGGGTGAAAACCTTGTCCGGGTTGGCGAGAAAGGCTTCCACGGCGGCGGAACCCGGGTCGTCGGGTGTCAGGATGAAAAAGATTTCCCCGCTGGATGGCCAGTTGGCGGTGAGAAGTCCGACCGCTGCGGAACCGGCCGCGGATGTTAGAAGAGCGTCCGGGCCGTTCTCCACCATGGCCGGATCACACGCTTTGAACTCCAGAGGCACCGAGCCTGTGGCATGGATCGGGATGCGCGCCATGCCGCCCTCGCCGGAGAGCGTCAGCACATTGCCGGAAAAATCCAGGCGGGTTTCCTTGCACTGCTCCGGGCTCAAACGGGCTTCGGCCGGAACGCTTTCCGGATCGGCGCCTTGGTTGGCGAAGCCACCGCCATAGGCTCTCGCCCCCATCGCGAAGACCAGCGGAGCGCCGGCTGCGGCTGAACGGCGCAGGCGCAGCAGCAATCCGTCAAATCCCTGCGCCCTCGTTGCATTGAGCAGAATGGTGCTGTCGCCCTCACCGATCCGGTACCGATGCACTCCCTTGTCATAGCTGGCGCTTACCGGTTCGATCTCCGACAGCCAGGTTCCACCCGCGAGGCCGACCTTGAAATTGGCCAGCTTGAACATGCCGCCCTTGCCGAGCATCTCGATCAGCATGAAGTCCGGCCGGTCGCCGGCCAGCGCGACGATGCGGTGCGGCCGCTCCACGGCAGTGTAGAGCGGCCGGTTGAAGCGGCGTTTGCCATTCATGATATGAATCCCCGCTTCGGTGGGCGTATAAAGATATGCCCCGGCCGGATCGGGCGTTCCCGCAGCCACCATCGGGTTCGGTTGCCCGGCACCGTGTGCCGAGACAGCGAGGATACCTGCCAATGCGACGAATCGTGTTAATATCATGGCTTGATGGTTATCGAATCATTTTTCGGGCAGAGCCGTTGTTCCGAGCGGTAATAGAGATACATGCCGGCCAGAAAGAGCGCGGCCAGCAAGTGCCAGAACGAGTGCCCCTGAAACAGCGAGTCAGGCGGGGTGAAGCGCCCTTGCATATCGAGCCGCCGGAGATACAGCCCGAGCACGAACGCGGCCACCGCCGCCAGCCCCCAGCGCGCTTGCATGCGCAAACGTCCGCCGAGCATCCGGCTGATGCCGAAAACGATCATCACCGCGCCCAGCAGCGTGGCCACCGAGGTGAACGAATACGACCACTTGTGGATGAGTAAATGGATCGAACCCATCGTCGCCAACAGGATAAGCAGCGGCCAGGTGGCCAAGGGCCGGTCCAGCCCCGGAAGGCGGACCTGCGGCAGCCAACTGCCGAGACAGATCGAGACCATCGCGATCACCACCGCATACATTCCCCCGAGATCGAGTTGCTGGCCCAGCCGGGTGAGGGAGCCATGGAAATGGGCGCTGCCCAGTCCCACGTAAATGCAGGAGACCCCGAAGAAATAACTCTGGGCGGGAGTGGCGGCCAGATAGCCCTCGGTCAACGAACGGCGGCGACGGCGGTCGTCCACGCCCAGGGCAAGGGCGTAAAAGCCCACGATCACGAAGAACAGGTTGGAAAACGTGTTGACCGGCGTGCGGAAAACCGCGTCGTGCCGGATTCGCTCGCCATAAGAGGGACTCTCCAGTTCCTCTGCCGGAGCGTGGCCTTCCCACACACTCGCGTCACCGCACCGGAACAAGACCAGCATCACCGCCGCCAGCGCCAGGGTGCCGCCCCAGGCCACCCCGTGCACCCACACGGGCAGACCGTCCAGCTTGAGCCGGACGAGAGCCGGTCTTGCCGCCGATCTCAGGGAATTCATGGGTTGGTGATTTTCGTCGGCCGCGGGTCCTGGAAACAAGCCACAGGGCGCAGGTGGAAAAATTCTGCCACAAGGGCCGGACTTTGTCACCCCGGCCAAATGGCCCTTTTTTCATAAATGCAGTCCGGCTTCTCCGCGAAGCCTCTCTCAAGACCTCTAGCAAAAAAAATCCGTCTTTTCGGATTGGATACTTGCATCTGATGACACGGATCATAATGAGTAGGTAAATTACTTTGTATTACATAATTCAGCAATAACCCAATTTGCCAAATGAACCCGATTCACCGCAAATCCCCTCGCTCCAGCGGCTTTGCCTTGGTCACCACCGTGTCGCTGATGGTCCTTCTGGCCGTCATGTGTGTGGGTCTGCTCGGCCTCTCAGCCGTCTCGCTGCGCTCCAGCACCCAGACGCAGGCCCGGGCCGAGGCCGAGGCCAACGCGCGGCTTGCCCTGATGATCGCTCTCGGCGAGTTGCAGACACTGCTGGGTCCGGATCAAAATATCACCGCGCCGGCGGCAATTTACGACGCGAACCCCGATGACGCCGAAGTGACCGGCCTGAGCCACCGCCATCTCACAGGTGTCTGGCAGGCGAGGAACGAGACTCTTGAGCAGACGCCCGACTATACAAGGGAGCGGACGTTCCGGCGCTGGCTGGTATCCCATGCCGATGCCGCGCAAATCGCACAGCCGGACTTCGTGCGCGACGGGTCATTGGCGGATCCCGTGCCGATGGTGGATGATTCCGTCAATTCCGCCGATGATCCTGTTAGAGCGGGACGCCTGCCGGTCGGGGGCGGTTCCCTTGCCTGGTGGGTGGGCGATGAAAACTGCAAGGCTCTTGTCAATCCCCGAGACGACAGGGATCGCAGCGACAACAATCAAACCGCGGAACTGCTCGCCGGTTTCGCCACCCCGGGAGCCCATGGCGTTCCATCGCTGGATGGCCTGACGAATTTTCCCGCCAACACCGCCATCAGCGACAAGCTGATTTCCGTGGAAACCCTCCCGCTGGCCGTCACCGATGCGGATGACTCGGAATATTTCCATCACCTATCGCCCTATCCGCGCAGCGTGCTCGCCGACGTGACCAAAGGCGGCTTGCGCAAGGATCTGAGTCTTTATATGGAACGGACCGACATCAACTGGCTCCAAGGCTGGGGCCGCCAGGAGGGTGCGAGCGGCATGCCGCGGGGACCGCTCGGCCCGAACGGCAAAATCGCACTCAGCAACCCGGACGATCACGACGTGCTGGCGTGGAAGCATCTCCACCATTGGTATCACATGCACCGCAGGCAGCTCGCCAACCAGCAGGATCTGAATGTCGGCGCGATGCTCAACACCACGCCCTCCATCGATCCGGTGAGCAATCCGGCCTGGAACAGCGGTGTGACCCGCCTCACTCCCGTGGTGGTGCGCCTCCAGATGCTGGTATCCATCGGCTCGCAGCGTCAGGGACGGTCGTCGAACTACTCGTTGCGCATGTACAGTTATCCGGTGGTGACGTTGTGGAATCCCTACAACGTGCCGATGAGGGTCACCGAATGGAGCGCCTTCCTTCACACCCTGCCGCTGGAGCACACGGTCTTCAAAGCCGGAGTGAAACACAACCTGACGGGCGGCGGCACCACGGACGGCAAATACAACTGGGGATGGCCGCACGGCAACATGACCACGCGGGTCGGCGGCAACACCGGCCCTGCCATCACCCTGGCGCCCGGCGAGGCGAAGATCCTCACCTACAGCACCTCCCAAAGCGGCAGTTTCAACGCGCATGACATGATCGCCAGTCCGCCCGCCTGGCTGCCCACCCGCGCCGGCCAACCGCGCGAACTCGGATCCATCAGCGGCAACCCGACCGACCGCATCGCCATTTCCACCTCTCTTGCCACATGGGAAAGCAGCTCCACATCCTTCTCCGGACAGAACTTCCAAACCACTTTCGACTTCCGCTGTGAACCCCGGGCCGTCCATGTCGGGCACCCCGCTCGATTCCAGAACCAGATGTTTTCCTCCCAGGTCGCCTGGCGCCACGAAAACGCCAACCCTCGCGTCGCCTTCATTTCCGAGCGCAATTTCCCCAACACCACCATCCAGGACATCAACAACAACCCGATGCCGTTCCTGCATCTCGACATCCGTCTCAAGACACTCGACGAACCGGAACTCCCCAACAAGACCTGGCTCCACAACATTCCCTTCCATCCCTACGCCGCGGTCACCTCGACCTCGAAGCACGCGCGCAACGGCGTGGATGCATCGACCACGTTTTTCGCGCATCCCTACACGATCACCTTCGAGCAGGTCTCCGGCGTCGAGGGAGTCTTCCAGAACCGTCCGTTCTTCGGACCCAGCAACCGCCCGGGCGGACAATCGCGGATCGTTTCCGCGCCGGTGCCGCTCGCGCCGCTCACCTCGCTGGCCCAGTTGCAGAATCTCCCGCTGCTGCCGATCGAGGCACTCAACTGGAGCGGTTATTACTATCAGAACCATGCGATCGGCAACTCCTTCGCCTCGCCCGGCCTGCCTCCGGATAAGATCAAAGAGAAATCGTTTCCCTTCCACCTCGGCCAGTATTTTCCATGGCAGGGCGGCGACATCGCCGGACGAACATACGGCAGCGACTCGGACATGCCAAGCCACGCCTGGTTCAACAATGACGAATACACGATCCAGGGCGCGCCCGCCCAGGTGGTGGACCGGAGTTATGCCGCGAATCATCTGCTGTTCGACGAATATTTCTTTTCCTCGATGGCGGCGCAGGAAGGACCGGTGTTCCAGAGATACGGAAGCCAGCGCCCGCTGCGCACCGTGGTGACGGAATTCTTCAACGGAACCAACCCGTTGCCGATCGCCGCATACCGGCCATATCAGGTCCCGGATTCGAATTTCACTGACGCGGTCAATCTGCTGACCACCCGGACGGGCGCGACAGCCGGCGGATTCCTCAAGTCCGCCGCAATGCTCATGGCGGACGGCGGATTCAACATCAACTCGACCTCGGTGGAGGCATGGACGGTCGTTCTCTCCGCCGCCAACAGGAAGCGCCCGGTGTTCATGCCAAGAGACAGCAGTTTGAGCGGCCAGGGACGCCGCACCCATGTCATCAGCCGCAATCCGAATCCCACCACCGGCACGGACACCGAGGAGAGCCGCTGGCTCGGCTACCGCGAGTTGACCGACGACGAAATCCGCCAGCTCGCCGAGGCGGTGGTGCGGCAGGTGAAAAAGCGCGGTCCTTTCCGCTCGCTCGGGGAATTCGTCAACCGTCGCCGCTCGGACGATGTGGAAATGGCGAGGTTTGGCGCGCTGCAGGCGGCGTTGGAGGACCCGGAAGTCGATATCAACCGCGACTATCGCGGTGCAGGCAATGAACTCACGACGGACGATATCGCCGGAACCAATTACAAGTTTTCCGAAGCGGCTCTGGGCTCCCGCTACCAAGGCACACCCGCCTACATCAACCAGGCCGACATTCTCACTCCCATCGCTCCGATCATCCAGGCCCGCTCCGACACCTTCCTCATCCGCGGCTATGGCGAGGCGCGCTCGCCCGACCGCACACGCATCACCGCCCGCGCATGGTGCGAGGCGGTCGTCCAGCGGGTGCCGGATTATGTCGATGCGATCGATTCCCCGGAGGTCGCACGCGATCAACTCCAGTCACAGGCGAACCGTCTGTTCGGGCGCCGCATCGTCATCAAGTCGTTCCGCTGGCTGCCACCCGTCCGCGAAATCTGAACGAACCGCATACCATTCTATCATGTCATCCATTACGAATCCGACAAACTCGGCGGCATCCCTTCTGGCGGCGGTTTTCATGGCCGCATCGCTACCGGTCATGGCCCAGGCCACCGCCAACGGGAAAGCACCCAATGTGGAGTTCCGTGTCACCCGTTTCGATCTCGATGACCGCGAGCCGCCGATATTCCGCGCCGGTCGTGACCGGCAGATCGAGATCGAGGTGCCTCTGACATACATCGCCGGGCCGTTCGAGGCACCGCTGCGTGACGGGACCACACTCGACCTCTGGCAGGGAGCGGCGGAAAAACCCGCCATCTCCCTGGAAATCAAGCCTGATGAGCGCGAACACCTGCTGTTGGTGTTCTTCCAGCAAGACGAGAGTTTCCGCGTGCTCAAAGTCCATTCCCCGCCGAACCGCATCAAGGGCGGCGACCGCTTCATCATCAACGCCACACCCAGCGAAATGGTGGTGAAACTCGGAAACATGGAGCCACTTCAGATACCGGCCAGCAAGTCAGGCGTGCTCGCCGGTCCACCGGGCAAAGAGATCGTCAGCCTGCCCGTGCTCATCAGCCTCAAGCAGGAGGACGGGTGGAAACTCGCCAGCACCGAGAATTGGCCGTGCGACCCGCGCTTCCGGAAATATCTCATCGCCTACATCTCGCCGCGCGGGCGCCAGCTCGTGTTTCACAGCGTCACGGAGCGCATGTAAAGGCGCGTAACGAAGCCGTGCCACCAAGTTCACTCACCGTCCGTCCCCGCCAGCTCCAGGCGGATTTCGCGGCCGGGTTCGAGTTCGACGAGGCGGCTTTCGGCTCCATGACGGACGACGACGGATTCGGCGGTTCCGCCAGTTAGAACGACCGCTGCCGGTTTGTCCGGTGCCCAGATGATGGTGGCTTCATGACCGCCCCGGGTGCGCAGTCCGGTGACACGGCCGGCCGGCCATGCCGGCGGCAGGGCGGGCAGGATGTCGATCGCGCGGCGGCCTTCGGCATCGGTGCTGTGGCATTGCAGCAGCATCTCGGCGACCGCGGCGGTGCCGCCGAAGTTGCCGTCGATCTGGAATGGCGGATGCAGGCAGAACATGTTCGGCGCGCCGCGGCCGATGAGCATCCGGTAGAGTTTGTGGGAGCGTGAACCATCGCCAAGGCGTGCCCAGAAAATCGACTTCCAAGCCATCGACCATCCGGTGGAGGCATCGCCGCGGGCTTCGAGTGTGGCGCGGGCGCCATCGAAAAGTTCGGGCGTGCCGCGATGGATTTCATCGCCGGGATGCAGCCCCCAAAGGTGGGAAACATGGCGGTGCCGGGGTTCGTTCTCCTTGAACTCGCGAATCCATTCGAGAATCCGTCCATCGGAACCGACGCGGGTGGGTGCGAGGCGCGCGCGGGTTTCCTCAAGCCGCTTCGCGAGCGCCTCGTCACCACCGGTGAGGCGGATGGCTTGCGCGGTGTGGCTGAAGAGCGCGCGAAGGATCTGCATGTCATAAGTGGCGCCGTAGGTCACCGTGGCGCGCTGGGGTTTGCCGGTCTCGGGGTGCGGCAGAACATAACTGTTTTCCGGCGAGTTGGATGGCGCGGTGACAAGGTGGCCGGTCTTGGGGTCCCCGACGAGCGTGTTCAGGAAAAACTCCGCCGAACCTAACAGGATTGGCAGGTGTTCGCGCAGGAAACCGAGGTCGCGGGTGTATTCGTAGTGCGTCCAGATATGATGGCAAAGCCACGCGCCGCAAGTGGAGCCGGAGCCGGCCGCGGCGTTCGACGGGGCGCTGTAGCCCCACGGGTTCTGCGTGTGGTGGACGATCCAGCCGGGGGCGTCGTAGTAGGCGCGCGCGGTCTTCCCGCCTTGCTTCGCGGCGGTGCGGATCAGGCGCATCAGCGGCAGGTGGCACTCGGAGAGGTTGGTGGGACCGGCGGGCCAGTAGTTCATCTGCAGGTTGATGTTGCTATGGAAGTCGCCGTTCCACGCGGTCTTGATCTCCTCGGCCCAGATGCCCTGCAGATTGGAGGGCAGGTGGGAGTCGGCCCGCGATGAGGAAACCATCAGATGGCGGCCGAATTGGAAATACAGCGCGTCGAGTTGCGGGTCGGCCTCGGATTGGGCGCGCTTCACACGCTCGCGCAGCGGCAGCCGGGACGATGGCCCGGCCGGCAGTTCAAGATTGCAGCGTTGCATCAGCGATTGGTGATCGGCCGAGGCATCGCCGATGAGCTTTGCGAAGGGAATGGTTTTGGCGGCGGCGAGTCGGGAAACCAGCGCCTTTTCCCAGCCTTGAGGATCCGCCAGGCTGGAGCCGCCCGATACCAGGATCACCGCGGAGTCCGCTCCGCTGACGCGGATGCCATCGGCCGAGCGCTCGACTTTTCCGCCACGGGCCACCACATCCAGCAAAGCCGCGAATTTCACACCCTCGCCGCCGGGCCAATCGAATGTGAGTTGGCCTTCGAGGCGGAAACCATCCGGCGTGTGGCGTGTGTCAGCTTGCGCAGGGCGGGCGAGGGTGGCGAGGAAGTCGAGACTGCCGGGCGCATCCGCCGTGAGTTCGAGCGCGATGATTTCCGCCGGCTTTGAAACCACCATGCGGCGCTCGTGTTTCACCCCGCCGCGCTCGTAACGGGTGCGGGCGGTGCCGGTCATCAGGTCAAGCTCACGGCGGTAATTCGTGGCAGGTGTTTCGCCATCCGGAAACGCGACGATCAGGTCGCCGAGCGTCTGATAGCATCCGAACTGCGTGGGTTCGAAGCGTTTGGTGCCCTTGGCCCAGACGAAGTTCTCCTCGATCTTCTCGAATGCCTCCTGGACGCGATCGGCAAACAACAGACGGCGGATTTCCGGCAGGTGCTCATGGGCATCGGGTTGGTTCCACTCGTATTCCCCACCGGACCAGACGCCGGATTCGTTGAGTGCCACCCGACAAAGCCCCACGCCGCCAAAATCCATTGCGCCGAGACGGCCGTTGCCAAGCGGCAGGGCGTGGTGGAAATCCATATGCCGCGCTTCGCGGGCGAGCGGCGTGTCGGTGCCGGATCCCTCGATGCCCACGCGCGGATTGGCCATGCGTGGAGCCGGCGCGTCGAACCACATGACCCACGGCGAGGCGGGTGGCGTGGCATCCGCGGAGACCGGCGGCTCGGCGGCGGAGGAAACCAGACAGAGGGCGAGCAGGCAGGCGGCGGAGTGTGGTTTGATCATGATGAATGGGCGGAACGCATGGGACAATACTCGGCAGCGCTGCGGAAATGTTGTTGTTACGTTATCGAATCAAAACTTCATTCAGGCAACGGATTGCGGATTGGCCCGGATTTTTTCGGTGATGCCCTAACCTTGTTCAGTTCGTTCCTGAGACGTTCGGGCAGCTCCGGGTATTGCGAGATGATGTTGCGGGTCTCGCCGGAGTCGCTTTCAAGATCGTAGAGCTGAGGCACGGACTCCCCCTTGCGCAGAGGCTCGATGTCCGGATCGCGGTCGATATATTTCCATTTCCCCTGCCGAATGGACCAGGTGGCACCATGGGTGCGCGTCGGAACGATCCCGCGCGGAGAGGCATTGCTCGTTCCGGTCCAGACCGGCCAGAAGCTCAAACTGTCGACCGCGCTTTCAGGCGCAGGGGTGTCCAGCAGATCCGCCAAAGTCGCGAATACATCCACGATGGAGAACAGGCCTTCGTGTTGTTTCGCGGCAGGGATATGGCCCGGCCAACTGACAATGAACGGGACGCGGCTTCCGCCTTCATAAACCGAATGTTTCCCAGCGCGCAGCTCACCGTTGCTGCGATGCCCGGCGGCATACGCCTCCCACATGGGCCCCAGGTTCCATTGTTCCGCATGCGCCTGGCTTTGAGAGACAACCGCGCCGTTGTCGCTGGTGAAAACGACCAGCGTATTGTCCAACCGCCCGGTTTTGCGCAGGGCTTCGAGTAGCTGGCCGACCTGCCAATCGAGTTCATGCACAAAATCGCCGTAGATGCCGCATTCGCTAGTGCCGACAAACTGCCTGGCGGGCGTGATCGGCTTGTGCGGAACCGTCGATGCGAAATAGAGAAACAACGGCTTGTCGGTCGGGGCGGACTCAATGTATTCCGCCGCCTTGCGGGCGGTATCGCCGCCCACCTCATCCTCCTTGAAGAGCACGTCCGGCGACCACGGCGCAACCTTCCTGCCGTCAACCGTGATCTTGTCGTTCGGGCCGCGTCCCACAAAGGCATCGTTCTCGATATAAAACTTCGGCTCGTTTTCCACATTGGCGACAAGACCGAAGAAATAGTCGAACCCGGCCTCGATCGGCCCGCCCTCGATTTTCGGGCGGTTCCAGTCGTAGCGCTCGCCAGGCGACTTTCCATATCCAAAGCCGAGATGCCACTTTCCGAATGCAGCCGTACGGTATCCGTTTTGCCGGAAAAGTTCCGGCAACGGTTGAACGCCCTTTTCCAAAAGCGCATTGGGTCCCGCAGGTGCGATCACGCCCTTCGCCGGGTGGAGCGGACTGCGCCACCAGTAACGGCCGGTCAGCAGGCTGATACGTGCCGGCGAACAGGTGGACGACGGCGAGTAGGCATTTGTGAAACGCATGCCGTTTCGGGCGATGCGGTCAATATGCGGCGTCTTGATTTTGGTTGCGCCGTAACAACCGAGGTCTCCATAGCCCAGGTCATCCGCCAGAATCAACACCACGTTCGGCAGAGACTCTCGCGGCGTTGCGGCATTCACATGAAACCCGGAGGCAACAGCCAGCACCAGGCCCATCCACTTGCAATGATTTTTCATCACGCTGATGGAAATTTGGGAATCCTTGGACGGTAATTTCAAAATCACTCCAAAGAGCTTTTTGGCAGGGTGAACTCGTTTCATTTCCACAGGTTTTTTTTCATTTTCTTGTATTCATTCAGGCGTTGCTCCAGTTGCTCCGCCACTTCCGGGTATTCGAGAATGACATTTTTCGTTTGGTTGGGGTCACGCTCGATATGTTGGTTTTTCGGCATGTGCGATGGGTGTTTGACCTTGCTGGAGAAGTTACGGAAACGAACCGATCACCACTGGTGATGACGGAGTCGGTGAAGTTGGCAGTGTCTGTCGTGTCATCGATGATGTTGAGGGCAAGGATGCGATGCGAGGCAACTCCCGCGGGGCTAAACGATTGCCTGCAGTGCTTGTCCCGGGACCAGCGTCACCGGTTCCGCGAGAATCACGGCCAGGCGGCCGTCGCGGGTTTCGGTCCGGTGTTCCAAGGGCTTGCCGGCGTGGATCACCGAGGAAACGGCGGCCATTTCCGCAGGCGCAGCGAGTTCCAGACGCGAGAGGCGCATGGAACCGAAGCGCACGTCGATCGCGGCGGACAATCCGGTGCTGCCACGTGTTTGCGAGAAACGCCCCCAGGCACCGGCACCGATGAAGGGGCCGGCGAAGTCATGCGCCCCGATCTTGGGTTCGAAGCGCAGCAGGCCGGTGGAGGCATGGCAATGAAAGCCGGTGGCGGCGATGAACACGCCGTAGCTGGCCATGGCGCGGGCGTAGTGGTCGGAGCATTCGATCTCGTTGTACGGATTGCGGCGGGAGGCGTCATAGCGGTCGTGAATCGCACGACAAACCGTGAGTCCCTGGGTGAGCAGCGGATCGCTTTCGTCCTTGGCCAGGGATACCATGAGCGCGGCGGCGGCGTATTCGAAGCCGCTCATGCATTCCTGGAAATAGATGAACTGCCAGGCCTTCCTGCACTCTTCCGGCAATCCGCCGTGCGGCCAGGTGGCCATGACCAGGCCGCCCTCGCCGGCCAGCGCGTAGTGACGTCCCGAGTGAGGCTTGGTTCGCTCGCGGAACAGCCCCATGTCGGGGACGAAGTTATATTTGTACAAGCTGTCCATTGCCTGGCGCAGTTGCCGCTTGTCGCCGATGGGCGGCAGGCCGACCTGGGCGAGCCAGAAATCGCCGAGGCACATGTCGATGTGGCTGCCGGGGCCGACGTGGACGGGCAGCATTTCCTGCTCGGTGCACTTGGCTTTGTAATAGCCGTCCCTGGCGTCGAAGTATCCGGCGTAGGCGGCGCTGCCTTTGGCAACGATGGCGCGCCAGCGCGCTGCGGCGGACTTGTCGTCCATTTCATCGGCCATGGCGGCGGCGGCGGTGAGGCCGGCGAGATAGATGCCGACGATCCACGGGATTTCGCCGCCCCACTTCGCATCGAGGGTGTTTTCGAATCGGCGGGTGAAGACGCCGTCATTGCCGCCGGGTTTGCCCTCGGCTTCGGAGCGGACGAGGAACTCGGTGGCCTTGAGGATGTGTTGCCAGTTGCGTTTGAGAAACTCGCCGGACGGATCGGATAGATGTTCGCGGTAGCAGCGGAGGAGAATCCCGGCCTGGCCGTCGATGCAGGGGTGATCGGCTCCGGAGTAGATGCCTCGGTAACGGATCATTCCGTCCGGCGTCATCACTTCCGGAGTGAAGTCATTGCGCTCGCGCAGATCGGTTTCCAACCGGGGGAAAAGCCGGCCGGCACCCTGTCCGTAATGCCAGACATGGGTGCAGGTGCCCGGGCAGCAGCCGGTGCCTTCCCAGCCCCAGACGCGACCCTTGGTCAGGCGGTAGGTGACATTGGTGGTGAGGGCGGAAACGGTCCACAGCGCGCGCTCCAGCAGCCAGTGCGGCAGGGTGCCGCGGGACTCGCCCTCCTCGCTGCCATACCAGGTATCGCGGAAGGCGTGGGTGAGGCTGGACAAGCGCGGCAATTCCTTGGCGGCATAATTTGCCACCGCCGCGGCATCGGCGAATTTCTCGGCCACCCAGCGGCGCGGATCGGGCAGGCCGTCCATCGCGGGATGCAGCTTGGGAAAATGCCAGGCGATGAGCACGGTGGTCTTGATTTCGCCTTTGGCGGGGATCGCCAGCGGCGCGCGCACGGCCATTTCCTGGGCTTGGAAAAGCGGGGTGGCCGCTCGGTTGCCGGCCTTGCCGCGCGCCGCCTGCGCCGTCGCGCCCGGTGACAGGATGGCGAGCACCATGGATCCATTGTCACGCAGGGTTTCGAGAGGCTGGGCGGGCCCGGCGTCGTCTGTTAGAATGATACGGTCGATACCGATGCTGGCCCAGGCTCCCTTGGCCTTATCGACCAAACGCAGGCGCAGTTCCCTGCCCTGCCATGGCGTGAGGTCGATGCTGTGGTGCGAGAACTGATTGGAACGGGTGCCACTGAGCGAGTGGACGACTTGACCGCCTAACAGGATTTGCACGGCCAGTTCGTCCGGGCGATTGCCACCCACCAGAAGAAATCCGAGGTAACGGCGTTCCGCCTTGAAGGGCGGACTGGTGAGAGTGCCGGTCAGATTGTCGGGGTCGCCTTTGCTGGCCAGACGGATGTTGTGGGAGTGGGCGTAGGCCTTGCCTTGGAAACCTTTGACATGGGGAAGCGTGCCGGCATGCGGGCCGGTTTGGAACGCGTCGCCCTCGGCCACCCAACCGATTTCCTCCCATGTGTCGGCTTCGAAATCCGCGAGCGAAATGTCGGGGCGTTTGGTGGTGGCGGGTGCCGGGGGGGTGGCGTTCACCTCGCCCATGACCATCGCGCCGCCGCTGAGAGGCAGCACGCGAGCCACCCGTTGCAGACTGCCCGTGGTGGTGGAGGGTTGGTAACGGATGGCGGCATTTTCCAGATAGGCTTCCAGCTCGACGTTGGCGGCGCTTTCACCGGCGTTTTTCAGGGTGATTTCCATCACGGTCACCGGCAGGCTGGAATTGTCGTAATCGAGCGGGATGAATGGCGAATAGGTCTCCATCGCGACCGAGATGGCGCTGGACGGATCGTTCAACTTGATGCTGCCGACGGGATATTGGCCGGTGAATTCGACCTGCGGGAATCCGGTGTGGTCGAGACGTTTCGACTGACCGTCGAGATGGAGCACGAGCCCGTTGCTGACGTTCCACGGGGACTCCATTTTCGGAGGTTTCACATAATTGGCTCCGTTGCGTTCAGCGATGCCGGGCGCGGTGCCGGGCACGGTTCCCTCGTGCGGCACATTGAAGACGTCCCAGCCCCACAGCCGTCCGTCGCCACCGAGATACACCGTGCCGGTGCCGATGCCGGCCACGGGCATGCCGATGTGTTGGAGTGCGGCCCAGTCGGTCCACGACGAGGGCTTGCCGCGGGCGGTGAGTGAGGCCAGCCAGGCGGCGCTGAGTTTTTTATCGAGCGGGACCGGGTGTCCGGGGTCCAAGCCAAGCCCGGCATTGGCGTCGGTCTCGAAAGGGCCGGCGAAAACGCGGGGCGAGAGCAAGGCGGCGGCGCCGAGTCCGGTAAAGCGGAGGAACTCGCGCCGGTTCGGGCTGCAGCAACCGGAGGATGGCGCGCAAGCGGATGGATCGGTCATGGGTGTGGTTCGGCGCTTACTGGATGGCCGCGAAGCGGTTGATTTGGACACCCTCTGCGGCGGTGTCGGTAATGCGCAGGCGGAGCGCCTTTGTCTTTAGCGGTTCAATTTCCTGGATCCGCTTGCGGCCGATGCTTTGACCTTCCGCGATTTTCGCCCAGGATCCGTCGTCCTGTTTGGCTTCCACCGTGTAGGCCAGCACCTTCTGCCCCTCACGAAGCTCCTCCTGCATGAGGATGTACTGCACGGGTTCGCTACCGGGCAGTTCCATCTCGTACTCCGTGCCAGTGCCTTTGGTTTCGGCGATGCTGCTGTCGAAGCGGCGAACGAACTGGCCCAGGGCTTGCGCGCGCTCCTTGATGGTGTCGGTCATGAGACCGCGCTTGTCCGGGGCGAAATTGGGCAAAAACATCGCGCCGCGTCCAACCGTCTGGAGGTAGTGCTCTTTCATTTCCTCCACGGACTTCACTTCCGGGCCGTTCCAGAACCAGCCGCCGCTGAAGATCACGTTCGATTCCCAGACGAGGAAGAGGTGCCCGTCCTCCCGGGAATGGATCGGCCAACCTTGCGAGATATTGTTGTTCACGCGTTTGCTCTTGTACCAGACCGGATAGAAGGAGCGTCCACCGTGTGCACCTCCCTGGCCGGCGGCAAGACCCACGTCCTGTTGCAGGATCAGGGTCTCGGGCTGCAGACGGCGCACTTCCTCCACGACGCGCACCCAGAACTTTTCGACCGCATCCACATTGAGCACGCTCATCGTCTCCCCGATGTGATCCATCCAGAGATAAGTGATCGGGCCATAATGGGTCAGCAGTTCGCGGATTTGTTGCAGTTGCATTTGCGTGAAGCGTTCGGCCGCCCCCGGTTCCGACAAGCGCTTGTTGGTTGCCTCATACCAGTTCCGATACCAGGTGATGTCGTCTTCCGGCTGGAAAATATTGTAGGCATCCATGTAGGGGGGGATGTAGAGGGCCGGTTTCAGACCGTGGCGGCGGCAGGCATCGACAAATTCACGCACGATGTCGCCCTGGCCGCTTTTGTAAGGAGAATTGCGGATCGAATAATCCGTCGTTTCGGTGGGCCAGAGGCAAAAGCCTTCTTCATGGCGCGCGGTCAGCACGACATATTCGGCCCCCATCGCTTTGGCCACTTCCATCCAGTTGTCGCAGTCCAGCTCGGTCGGATTGAAGATTTCCGGAGAAAAGCGCCCGGTCCCGCCGGTGCCCTGGCCGGAGAAGGTGTTCATGCCGAAGTGGATGAACAGCCCCATGTCCATTTTCATGAATTCGTATTGGGGCTTGTTCGGCTTGGGCAGGTCATTGACCGGGTTGGTTGACATCGCATCCTTGACCGGGCCCATGTCGAGAAGCCTGGGGCCTTGATAGCCCGTATCCCCGGCGTTCTCCACGACCTCATCGGCCGTCAGGTCGCTGTATGGAAAGGTGCCCGTGCCGGTAAAGTCATCCTGGGCATGGGCGGTTGAGCCAAGCTGGCCGAGGAGGCTGATTCCCAGGACCGCGAGGAGGTGTTTGCAATGATTGAATTTCATAAGGAGAGCGTGTGGGGTGGCATAGAACAGAACCCATAGGGCGCCGCAGGAGTGTGATGTGGACCATTATTCGTCGCCGAATCAGGTCAACACAATGCGCTGAAAAGTTACCTAATGGCGGTTTTGAATGGGGTTGAAGCAGGAAGCATGAGCAGGAAAATTGCTGCCGAGCTCAAGCCTGACAGCCTTTCTGAAAAGTATTGAGCTGAAAAGGTGACACGGGAGAAAGCCGCGTTCTTCAGGACCGCCGGCGGCGGAGCAAGACAATCAGGCCGATGGCGCCGAGAAATGCCGCCCTTGGCTCGGGGACGACGGCGAAATTGGAGAAGGTCAGGGGTTTTTCGGTGCCGCCCGTACCACCGAAGTAGAGGCTGCTGTTTGCACCGCCGGCCCAGCCGTCGATCACGCTTTGGGCGATGTTAATCGTTCCGGTGGTCTGATCGCTGGTGAAGGCGGCATAGCTGCCGTCTCCGGCATAGGCATAATCCAGGTCGAACTGGATCGTCTTACCTACCGAGTCAAAGGTCATGCGAAGCGCTGTCGTGGACTCTTCTCCGACAACCAGCCCCGTGCCGTTATAAACCGTATTTCGGGTTGCATTGTTATCCGGTGTGCGGAGCACGTGAAAGCGACCTGACTCTGACTCGTTAGGCACCCCGGCGTTCAAGACAATAAAATACCCAGGTTTCCCGGCATATGCGGTCGTATCTGTAAATTGAGTGTCCGGTTGGCTCCATCTCCCGAGCTCCCCCGTGCCAATGCCGAAGAACGGGTGGGGTCTGTCGGTGCCCCACCCCCCGCCCAGCTGGGTGGTGACGGTGACGTAGGCCGTGAAGCTGGTGGTGTGATAGTTGGTGTCGTTGGTGCGGAAGTAGTTGCGGTTGCTATCAGCGTTTGTCGCCATGGTGATGCCACTGGCGCTGTAGGTCGGCGCCCTGGCCGCATCCGCCGAAGTAAGGTTGAAGTTGGACGGCAGCGAGCCTCCCTTGAGGGAGTCGCTGAACATGATCGCCGCCCGGGACGGAGCCGCGGTGGAGAGGAGCAAGGCCAGACCGGCCGCTGTGGTGTGAATGCTGATCGATTTCATGGTGTAGAGCTGTTATGGTGGGAAGTTTGATTTTTCAGTGGCCTTCGGACACCGGAGGAAGGAAAAACCCAAAACCCTCACCCCGGTGCCCGTTTGCCGGAGACTTTGAATTCACTCGACGGTCGTCTGCTCCTCCAGAATGTAGAAAGCCTTGCCGGCCGGCGGTGCGGCATCGATGAACTGGGTGCTGTCGACTCCGCTGACCGCAGCCCCGACCGTAACCGGGAAGCTCACCAGATCCGTGCCGCGCTTGAGTTCGTAGGTCAGCCCGGGATCGAGATCCGTCGCGTCGATCACGAACTCGCCGGAGCCGTTGAAACCCACGACCGTCAACTTTGGATCGGCCGTCACGGCCTGATCGAGAATGACGGTGAAATTGGAAAACGTCAGGGGTTTCTCGGTGCCGCCCGTGCCACCGAAGTAGAGGCTGCTGTTGGCACCGCCGGCCCAGCCGTCGATCACGCTTTGGGCGATGGGTATCGCTCCGGTGGACTGATCGCTGGTGAAGGCGGCATAGCTGCCGTCTCCGGCGTAGGCATAATCCAGGTCGTATTGGAGCGTCTGGGCCGCCGCGTCATAGGTCATGCGCAGCGCCGTCGTGCTCACTTCCCCTAAAACCAGATCGGTGCCGTCAACGTCATAAAGCGCATTCGCGAATGCCAGATTCTCCGGTTGGCGAAATCCTTGAAGGCGACCTGACTCCAAAGCGTTAGGCACCCCGGCGTTCAAGACAATAAAATACCCAGGGTTGCCGGCATACGTAATCTCTCCATCTGGATAACTGGTTCTGATTGCCGTGTCCGGTTGGCTCCATCGTCCGAAATCTGCCGTGCCGATGCCGAAGAACGGGTGCGGTCTGTCGACACCCCACCCCCCGCCCACCTCCATGGTGACGGTGATGTAGGCGGTGAAGCTGGCGGTGTGGTAGTTGGTGTCGTTGGTGCGGAAATAGTTGCGGTTCCCATCCGCGTTTGTCGCCATGGTGATGCCACTGGCGCTGTAGCTCGGCGCCCTGGTCGCAGCGTCCGAGGTGAGGTTGAAGTTGGTCGGCAGCGTGCCTCCCGTGAGGGAGTCGCTGAAGGAGGTCTGCGCCCGGGTCGAAGCCGCGGTGGAGAGGAGCAAGGCCAGAGCGGCGGCGGTGGTGTGAATGCTGATGGATTTCATGGTGTGGGGTTTCATTAACGGGAGTCGGGGATTGGGATGATGGTTTGTTGGCGCGCTTTGAGATGATTCTTATTGGTGCGGAACCGGCCCGCGCGGCTTGACAGGCGCTTCCTGTCTCAGGAGTTCGATCTTCTGGAAAGTCATGCCATAATGGCCGCCGGGCGGATTCACCGGATGTGGCTTCTTGTCCTCATCGGTCGTGAAATTACCCGAATAGAGCAGCCACATGGTCACTCCGTCATCACCGATGAACTTCGAGGGAATGTTCACGAAGTAGGCCTGGGTGCCGAAATCCTTCAAGTAGTCGATGATTTTCCAGTCCCCGTCGATCCGGTCCGACTCCAATAGATAGGTGTTCATCCGGGAGACCGTGTTGCCGCCGTCGGTGACACACATGATGTATTTCTTGAGCACCGGATTCCAGGTGGCGGTGACGCAGCCCATGTGGTTGTCCCATTCGAGCAAGGGTTTGATTTTCGAGAAGTCGTTGGTCCAAACCGGATTACCGTCCGGGTCCTTGCCGCCGTAGAACTCGTAGGCCCCGGGGTCGTTGATCGTCTCGACGCTTGGCGTGACCCGCAACAGATAGATCTGGTCACCCGTGACCCAACTGTTGTTCCACATCCGCCAGTGTTTCGAGCTGGTTCGCTCGTCCGCGCCATGCGCCACCAGATAGGCCTTGCCGTCGGGCGAATGCTCCATGTTCTTGCCGAAATCGACGAATTTCGGCGCACCGATCTTGACCGGGTGGCCCCACTTGCCCGATTCGCCGAACAGCGGCTTCTCCGGAGTGTGTGGTGGCGGCGTCCATTTGTGGCCGTAATCGGTCGAGGTCCGGAAGCCGACAAACGGTCCGAGCCACGGCCAGTTGAGGCGCGTTTTCCCGTAATGGACTTCACCTCCAGGATCGAGGCAATAGGTGCCGTAATACCAGACGCCATTGTGGATCAGCGAGCCGCAGGGATAGCGTCCGTGATAGGGCGCGGCGGGGGAGCTTTTGTCGAGGCCGATGCTGTAGGCGATGAGATTGAGCGGATCGTCGCCCAGGATGACGCCCTGGCCGGTGGTGATGTGCTCGGGATGGACCCATGACTGCGACAAGTCGGTGTAACCGTCGAGCCGCTTGGTTTTCCCATCGGTCCATGGCGAATACAGAATGTCGTTTTCGGCCCAGGTCGGATACCAGGTGTCGCCATAGCGGAAACCGCTTTTCACTCCGAGAAAGCGGATGGCGTTGAAGTCCCCGGATCGCTCGAACGGGCAGTCCTCCGGAATTCCACCCGGCCAGGTGAACGGATCATACCTCAGGATCTCCGGCTTGAGATCGGCGACGAAGGGTTTCGGTTCCGCGCCTGGCGAGTGGACCGCCAGCACGACGATGGAGATCAGAATCGCGCACGAGGCGGCGAGGATCGGGTTTTGATTGCCAAGGAATCGTATTTTCATGATCGGCGGAATGATCCCTGGCGAACGGGTGGGTAGGTTTTGTCGAAACGGGGTTTGTCGATGGGTTCTGTTTCGCCATGCATGGATCGAAACAATCTCATCGTGCAAAGATCGGCCGATTCGGTCAACCCGGCCATTTGGCCCTTTGTGTTCTTGAACACTGCCCCGCGAGGCGGGCCGTCATCGCCAATTGCCAGGAAATCGCTTTTCCAGTGATCGGCGGAAGGCACCTTGACGGGCGGAGTTGGAGGGGGGCATCGATTTGTTTCTGTAACTCCCATGGTGGATCCGACGGGCTCGGATCGGTGCTCAGCGGGATTCTTTAGCCAACAGTTTCACTTCATGCAGGCACCAGGCGTATTTGCTGCTTGGCGGATTCTTCTCGATCTTGTGGCCATCCCAGTTGGTGGCGAAGTTGCCCGAATACGAGAGCCACATGGTCATTCCGTCCTCGCTGATGAACTTCGACGGAAAGTTGACGAAGTATCCCTGTTCCCCGAAGTTCGCCAGGTATTGGACCATTTTGAACGGCCCGGTGATGTGGTCCGACTCGAGGATGTAGGTGTTGAAGCGTCTTCCGGTCGTCATCCCGTCGGTCACGCACATGAGATATTTCCTCAGGGGGGCGTTGTAGGTCATCGTCACGCAGCCCATCTTGTCGCGCCATCGGGCAATCGGCCGGATCTTCGAGAAGTCGTTCGTCCAGCCTTCGCCGTCGAAAAACTCGTATTTCGAGGCGTCGTTGATGTTCGCGATGGTGGGCGTGACGCGGATCAGGTAGATCTCGTCGCCTGTGATCCAACTGTTGTAGCCGAAGCGCCGGTCCTTGCCGTCGCTGGCTCCGTGGGCGACCAGATAGGCTTTGCCGTCGGGCGAGTGCTCCATGTTCTTGCCGAAGTCCACGAAATGCGGCGCGCCGATCTTGATGGGCTCGCCCTTTGGCGAGTGTTCGTCGAACAGTGGTTTGGCCGGCGTGTGGGGCGTTTCGGTCCAGGTCTTGCCGAAGTCGGTGGAATGGCGGAAGCCGACGAAGGGACCCAGAACCGGCCAGTTGTAGGTGATTCCCTCGTGTTGGGTGACCTGGCCGCCGTGCAGGCAATAGGTGCCGTAATACCACACCCCATTGTGAACCAGCGATCCCGCCGGATAGCGGCTCTGGTAGGGTGCTGCCGGGGAGTGATGAATCGACTGCTCGACGATTTCCAGGTTCATCGGATCATCGCCGACGATCTTGGCCTGTCCCGTGCTGGCCACGGGATAGCTCCGCTTGTCCGCCGAGTCGGAGCGCAGACCGTTGGTGACGCCGTCGGTCCAGGGGGAGTACAGGTTTCCATCGGATGCCCAGGATGGATACCATGTGTCCGCATCCGTGTATTCGGCGTGACGATCCGTGAAGGACATCCCCTCGAAGCGATCCGATTCCTCGAACGGGCAATCGTCCGGCGGGGCGGAGTTCCATTGGAATCCCTTGCCGCTGTCTGTCGCCGGTGGCGTTTTCGATTCCCCGGGCTTTGGCTTGTCCACTCCTGTGCCGGGCTGTTCCGCGGCGTGGAGAAGACCGATGGGCAAAAACGACAAATACAGGAATATACACTTTTTCATCACGATTTTCATTTAGGGTTCGTCCTGGTTTATTGATCTTCGAATTCTGTTGTGAAGGGCGAGGCAGGCAGACCTTCCTCATTGAACAACACCATGTTCGGATATGGACTGAATGCGTATCGCACGTATGCAGGGTTTTTGACGGCGTCATTCCAAAGCAGAAGCGTTTTTCCATTCAACTCGACGTCTGCTTTGACAAACCGCTTGTCCGCACCGGCAATCTCAAAGGCGCCGTCCGGTTCCGAGCTCAACGTCAACCCGCTTCCCGCAAAGCGGAAATGAACTTCGGCCCGGCCGTTTCGGAATTCGACCGATTGAAACATCGGGCCGTACGGCACATGATCGTGGCCGTAAACTTCGGCCGAAACGGCAATCGCCAGACGGTCACCGATCGGTTTCTTCACTTTCGGATGAATATCCTCAAAATCCCCGCACCCTTCAGAGACCACCATGCCGCAGTTCGGAATCGCTTGCGCACAATCGAGCTGCGCCTGCCGGAAACGGGGCCAGGTTTCGGCCTTATAGGGGGGGAGTTGCACAAAATAAAACGGCAGTTCAGGGTTCTGCCAGGTCTTCCTCCAACCCGCGACAAAGGCGGGGAAGAGAGTCCTGAACTCCTCGTGCCGATTGGCGTTCCCTTCGCCCTGATACCAGATCACACCCCGAATGGCATAGGGCTGAAGCGGCTTGATCATGCAGTGATACAACCCGGACGGACGCTGGTAGGCCTTGGGCCCCGTCGGGGCCATCGGCCTGGGTCCGGATGACCAGCCACCGGCGGCTTCCCACTCCTTGACATGAACCAGAAACTCCTGATAGGCCGCCTCGTATTCGGCGTCATCCTTGAACTTTGCGTATTCCGCCTCATATTCATCGAACAGATATTTCAGCGTCGTCTCGCCCTTGATGGACTCCGGCGTCATCCAGTTTTCATTCCAGGTGCCGCCTCGGTAACTGCCGATGATACCGACCGGAACGCCCAGCCGTTGCTGCAGTTCCGCGGCAAAGAAATAGGCAACGGCCGAAAAACCGCGAACCGACTCTTTATCTGCAATCTTCCACGCCAGCCCTTCCCGGTTGATTTCGCCGAATTCCGTGACCGGAATCTGGATCAAGCGAACCTCTGGATTCGCTTTTGCAGGAAGCAATGAATCGCGATCTTTGAGGTTCTGCATGGCAAAAGCCATATTGGACTGACCGCCGGCCAGCCAGACCTCGCCAACCAAAACATTGCCGATTGCCGATTGCTGATTTCCGATTGAAGAACGAATGATCATTTCCCGAGGTTTGGAAGATGCGGGCATGGGGGCGAGGGTTACCCGCCACTTGCCGCTGTCATCCGCCACTCCGGACTTCTTTTGCCTGGAAAACTCAACCGTCACCGTTTCGCCCGGCTCAGCGGTGCCCCAAACCGCAACCGGCTTGTCGCACTGCAACACCATCCCGTCGCCGAAGAGCACCGGTAGCGTGATCTTTGCGGAAGCACCCAGTGGAAACAGCAACCCGATAGCCGCAATACATTTGAGCAGATTTTTCATTATTCGATTCCGGCTTCAAACTAACAAACTACCGCAACTTCTCACGGCCTAATCCGGGAGTTTTGGGGATCCTGTCACGCTGTCATTTTATAGCCCTTGCGGCGCGGGCGGTCCTGCCATGCGTCCGCTTCCTTGTCGCCGACGATCCGCTCGGCTTGCGGATCCCACTTGATCGGCCGATCAAGCCGTTGGGCAATGCCGGCGAGCTGACAGATCGTGCCCGTGCGGTGGCCGACGCTGGCCGGGCAAATGGTTGGCTCGCGGCTGAGGATCGACTCGATGAAATTCCCCCGGTGGTTCTTCGATTCATAGATCTGGATATCGTTGGGGCCGAACTTGTGGCGGACGAGTTCCTTGGGTGAGGTTTCGATTTTCCCGCGACTGACCAGCACTTCGCCCTTGGTGCCGATGAAGCGGATCATGTGCCCATGGTCGGGCTTCTTGTCGCGCCAGACGGTGATGCCGTCAGCGTAGCGGTAGTGATGATGCTCCGCCCCCTTGTAGCCTTTGGGAATAAATTCGACCGGACCCGTATTGTCGCGGTCGAGAGCCCACTGGACGATGTCGAAGTGGTGAGCGCCCCAGTCGCCGAATTTGCGGCTGCCGTATTCCCAGTAGCAGCGCCAGCCGCCGCCATAGCTGCCCTTCACCCGGTGTTCGGAATACTCGAAAAACGGCGTGGGGCCGAGCCAGCGATCATAATCAAAGCCCTCAGGCACCGGGACGATATCTTCCTTTGCCGGGGGTTGCGGGAAATCTCCGAGATGGCAATAGATCTCCTTGATCTCACCGATCATTCCATTGCGCACCAGATTGGCTGCGATCCGGAAGTAAACTTCGGAGCGTTGCTGGCTTCCGACCTGCACGATGCGTTGGAATTTCCGTTCCGCTGCGACCATTGCCTTGCCCTCCTCGATGGTCAGGGTCATCGGCTTTTCAACGTAAACGTCCTTGCCCGCTTTCATCGCTGCTAGAGCGATTGCCGCGTGCCAGTGGTCCGGAGTGGTTACGCACACGGCATCCACGTCCGGATGGGCGAGCACTTCGTCGAAGCGGGATGTGGCCAGGATGTCCGCATAGCCCTTTTCCTTGAGGGTCCCGACGGCTCTTTGCAACGCCTCGTCCTTCACATCGCAAACCGCGATCGGCTGGACGTTCTTCATCCCGGGAAAGGACCGCACGTGTCCGTCGGAGATCAACCCCATGCCGATGAATCCCATGCCGATGCGCGAGTTGGCAGCGGCTTTGGCGGCGTTTCCGAGTGTCTCGGCACGCAGGATCTGGGGCGCTCCGAATACCGCGCTGGCGGCACCGAGAGAGGTTTTGAGGAAACGGCGGCGTGAGGCTGTTCGAGGGCTCTTCATACTACTTGTTAGTCAAGGGAAATTTCCGGATCTTCGTTATCTGGCTTTTACGAAATCAATGCTCTCGCGGACCTGGGCAACGTTGTCCTTCCAATCGTTCTCGTGTTCGACGGACATGTTTCCATCGAATTTCTGTTTCTTGAGTTCCTCAAGGCAGGCGGCGACATCCACGACACCCTTGCCAGCCGGCACGACCGGCGCGTTGCCGTCCGTGGCTTTATCCTTGAGATGCACGCTGATGACGCGGCCTTTGAGAATGCGGAGGCACTCGACCGAGTCGAGATGCGAGGTCCGCCAATGGCCGAGGTCGGCACAGGCGCCGAGACGATGATCACGGCTTTCCACCACGCCGAGGATGTAGAGCGGATGCCAGACTTTGTAGTCCGGCTTGGACATGGACCCACCGTGTTGGTGGAATGCGACGCGGATGTCGAACTCCTTGGCGGCGGCTTCCCATGCGGCGACCTGTTCGGTCGACTCGGTAGCGACGCTATACAGCCCCATTTTTTTGGCAAAGCTCATGATGGCATTCACCTCTCCGGCATCCTTGGCACCGACGACACCATAACTCACGGGATGCACGCCGAGGCGGGCGCACTCGGCTTTCAACTCGGCCACCGCGTCCTCCGGCATGCCGTGGCCAACCTTCACGGTGGATCCGGGTTTGAGGATCTGCCCCGGGTAGAACTCGATGACGTTGCCACCGGCTTCCTTGGTTTTGGCGATGGCTTCAAAGGCGGAGAATTTCTTGAAGGTGTATGCCTGGGCCCCGATGAACCAGCCGTTCTGGCGGAGGTTTTCCGGGATGGGATCGGCGTGGAGCAGGGTGGCCATGACGATGGCGGAGAGGCAGTGGACGAGCGTTGGTTTCATGATTTGTTAGGAAATGAGAGTTCGGTTCACCAGCCGGTGCGGGAGTCGCGTTTGACGAATTGGGCGGCTTGCGGGCAGTTGGGCGATTTCATGTTCGGTCCGTCCCATTGCATCTCCACGCCCTCGCCGACGCGGAGGGCGATGCAGCCGAGCAGGATGATCTCGGTGAGGTAGCCGGCGATTTCGAAATTCGAATATGCGGGAGTGCCGGTCTTGATCATCTCGATCCACTCCTTGTAGTGGCCCGGCGAGCGCGGGATGCTTTGTTCGACCGCCGACACGGCTTCGTGTTTGTCGCCGTGGGTGAATTTCTCCTCGCCTTCGAGCTGGAGGAAAAAGGTGGAGCCGTAGTCGTCCGGTGAGAAGAGTTTGCCCTTCTCACCGATGATGAGGCAGCCGGAGACGGGAAGCTTTCCGCGCAGGTTGACGACGTCGTTGACGATGTCCGGATACGGGCGGAGCGGGGCGTTGTCCTTGGAGGGCGCGCCGTCATACCACCAGAATTTGAGCGGCGGCAGGCCGTCGCGCTCGGGAAACTCGAAGCGGATGCGCGAGGTGAGCGGATAGGTTTCCGGATAAATGCGGGAGGCCATCTCGCACTCGATCACGGACGGATAGCCGAGCTTCAGGGCGCGGAACGGCATGTTCACCGTGTGGCAGGCCATGTCGCCGAGGGCGCCGGTGCCGAAATCGTTCCAGCCGCGCCAGTTGAAGGGATGATAGACTTTTTCCAGATAGGGGCGCATGGCGGCCGGGCCGAGCCAGAGGTTCCAGTCGAGTTCCTGCGGGACCGGGTCTTCGCCCTTGGGC
This sequence comes from Luteolibacter sp., assembly GCA_041686775.1. Classification (GTDB taxonomy): domain Bacteria; phylum Verrucomicrobiota; class Verrucomicrobiia; order Verrucomicrobiales; family Akkermansiaceae; genus Luteolibacter. The sequence continues at coordinate 231,547 of JAWLDG010000002.1, forward strand.
CGCTCGATGCCCTGCGGCCAGATCGGTCGGTTCGACCAGACGTGGAGTTCGAGCGGCTTGCCAATGATGCCGGACTGGATGACTTCGACGGCGCGGCGCAGGCCGTCGCCGGCGCTGCCTTGGTTGCCCATCTGGGTGGCGAGTTTCTTGTCCTTGGCAAGACGGCTGAGCTCGCGGGCCTCGAAGACGGTCTGGGTGAGCGGTTTCTGGCAGAAAACGTGCTTGCCCATGTTCATCGCGGTGCTGGCGGCGATGCCGTGGACGTGGTCGGGAGCGGAAATGACGACCGCGTCGATCGAGTCCTTCATCTCTGCGAGCATCTTGCGGAAATCGACAAACTTGCGGGCCTCGGGATGGTTCCCTACCATTTCACCGAGCATTCGCGCGTCCACATCGCAGAGGGCGACGATGTTGCCTCCGGCGGCGACGGTTTCCTTGATGTCGGCGATGCCCTTTCCGCCGACGCCGATCGCGGCGACGTTGATGCGGCTGTTGAGGTTCTGACCACGAACGATGGCCGGGGCTCCGAGGACAAATCCGCTTGTGAAAAGTCCGGTGTTTTTAAGAAAACTGCGACGGGTGACGGGTAACATGAGATTGTTGATCGTTATGAAACAAGTGAGTTTGGCAACGCAATGCGAAGCTGCTAGGAATTTGCTGGCTGCTAGTATTAACAGGAGATTGCTTTTTCAGTGATCGGCGGAATGAGCCCTGACGGGCGGGTTGGAAGTGGGTTGGATTTGTTAAAACGATCCGACCATGCGAATCCCGGCCGATTCGGTCAACCCGGCCATTCGGCCCTTTGTTTATTTGAACACTTTCCCGCCAGGCAGGCCGTCATCGCCAATTGCCGGAAAATCGCTCTTCCAGTGATCGGCGGAATGAGCGCTGGCGGGCGGTGCGGATACGCCGCCAGACCCGATAGTGATATCCGCAGCACCCCGGTCCTAGCGGACAAACAGCTCCGGACGAACCTGTTTCGACTTCGTATTTTGATTTGCACTTGTGTCATAACGGGCAGGAATCTGTTCCACGCGCCATTGCATGATCCGTTTTAACATCCGGTCGGCGCGTTCCGGCATCGATGCGGATAGGTCGTTCGTTTCGCCGATGTCTTTCGAGAGGTCATACAGGCGGATCGAGCCGTCGTGGAAGGCAATCATTTTGTGGTCACCGTCAATCATTGCGGTGCTCGGTGGCATCATGGGGTTTCCGTCCGTCAACTCATCCGGCCGGTAATACGGTTCATGAATGAAAATTTCCCGCTTCTTGAAGTCTGAGCCGTCGCCATCCAGCAAGGGAACCAGTGATTTTCCGGTCCACTGCGCCTGAATCTTTTCCGGAGGCTCAACTCCGCCCAAGTCCAAAAGCGTCGGTGCCACATCCTCCAGCGAGACCGGCGTGTGCACCCAGAGCCCCTTTTCTTTGTTGCCCGGCACGTAGGCGAACATGGGAACGCGGATGCCGCCCTCGAATATCTGGGCTTTCTGACCGCGCAAGGGCGTATTGCTGGTCCAGTGCTCTCCTTTCTTTTGAGCGTGTGCACCATTATCCGAGGCGAACACGATAACGGTGTTGTCCGCAATCCCCAGCTCCCGGAGGGTTTCGCGGATCGCACCGACCGAGTCATCGAGCGCGCGAATCATGCCGGCATAAGTTGGATTAGCCTGACCATTCCAGCCGCGGGTTTTCTTCTTTTCAAAGTAAGCCACATCCTTCGGTCTCGCCTGGATCGGGCCGTGAATCGCGAAGTGCGCCAGATAAAGAAGGAACGGCTTTTCCGGCTGCTCCTTGACGTGCCGGCGAATCCAGTCCGTGCTCAGCGCGGTCAGATCGTCGGTGAGATAATCCTTTTGCGCCGGGGGGCCGGGCTCGTGCCATTTTTTGCGCGCTCCCTTGTGGTAAGACGACCATCCCTCGTCCTCATAGGTGATCGCCTCAAACCCGAAATCCTGAGGGCGATGCCCCTCCATGTTGGCTCCCCCCAGATGCCATTTTCCCAGAAAAGCACTGCGATACATCGGCAGCATCTCCGGCAAGGCATGGACCTTGAAGCCAAGCGTGTCGGGCAGGCCGTTGGGCAGCGCATGGTTCGAAGACGGCACCCGCACCGGGAACGGCGATTTGGCTGCCGGAACCTGATCCAGCGGAAAATATCCCGGCAGAGGCTCCAGGCCCTGCGCCAGGAAGGTTGGTTTTTGCTTCTTGTAACCCCTCATTCCAGCGGCGTTGTTGAAACCGAAGGTCGCGCCGTTGCGACCGGTCAGGATAGTTGCCCGAGAAGGGGTGCACAAAGGCATGCTGTAGCCGCGGGAAAAGCTGATTCCATCTTTCGCCAACTGGTCGATGTGAGGGGTTTCATAATACTGCTTGTCCGGCGGCGTGCCGGTCGCGAACTCCGCAGTCGGATTGACATCCATCCAGCCCAGATCATCCGCCAGAATGAGCACCAGGTTGGGCTGTTCGGCCGCATACGTCGCACCGCCCGCGAAAGCCAGCGTGGCCGTCAACAAGCCCGTCAGTGATTTAAACATGTTCATCGGCATTCCTTTCATACGGGGAAACAACCCCGGCTTTACAATCGGTTTCAGGCCCTTCAATCGGCCAATTTGCCGAAAGCGAATCTCTGGGGGTCATTGGATTGATGCATCTCTTTTTTGAGAACGGCTCTGAAGTGGTCGATTTGTTTCCGGTAGTCCTTGTCGTTGATCAGGTTATTCCAGCAGCCGGGATCTTTTGAGAGGTCGTAGAATTCCTCCACCGGGCGCTTCCGCATGAAGGCGATTCGCTCCGCCAGCTTTTCACTGTTTTCGATCCCCTCCCGCACCACCTGATTCCAAGGCATCGGCAATGTCTTCTTCCCGCCGGACATTTGAACGTAGCCATTCCAGATGTAGCAAAAATCCTTGTTGATGATGGATCTCATCGGGAAGAACTGATCCGCCTTGGAATCGTTCCAATAGTCGAAGCTCGTCAGTGCGTATTCCCGCTCCGCCTGCCGCTTCCCTCCGGTGAGCACATCATAAACGGAACGTCCCTCGATGCCCTCGACCGGGGGCAGTCCGCAGGCTTCCAGAATCGTGGGCATGATGTCGATCGCGCATACGATGGAATCGGCATCGATCGTGCCGGGTTTGATTTTTCCCGGAAGCTTGAAGACGATGGGCGTGCGGGTGCCATGTGGATAGAGCGTGTTCTTGGCACCCGGAACGCACATTCCGTTGTCCGCCATGAAGACGACAAGGGTGTTGGCTGCCTGCCCGCTCTCCTCGAGGGCTTTCAGGATACTGCCGATGCACGCGTCTCCCCGGTGAAGGGACTCGTAGTAGGGCACGAGACTTCGACGCACAGACGGAATGTCGGGCAGGATTGCCGGCACATCGACTTCCTGGCTGGTGTATCTCCGCTCCGGCCCGGGGAAGGGCTTTGTGGGGTTGAATTTCGCCTGCAACTCCTTCTCCTGCGAGGTCCCGGGCCAGGGATCATGCGGATCGATCGGGTTGGCATAGAGAAAGAAGGGTTTCTTCATGGCTTCGGCTTCGGCGATGAAGGCCTTGGTGCGCTCGTAAAATGAAGCCGGATTCCGATCGTCAAACCCCATCCCATAGCCCTGCTCGCCATGCCTCACGTCCCAGGTCTGTTCACCACAGCGGAAGTTTTTCAGGATCGCCCCGGTTCGATAACCGAATCCATGCAGATAGCTGCTCAGCGGAGGCGTTTTCACCGCGGGCTTGACCCATGAATCGGGAGGCTGTTTGCCGTGCCCCATGATGCCGCTGGAATGCGGATATCGCCCGGTAAGCAGCGCGGCCCGCGAAGGGCCGCACATCGGCACCGACACATAACCGTGAGTGAACAGGGTCCCCTCGGAGGCCAGGTTGTCGAGGTGAGGCGTCACCCCGGGGACCGTGCATCCTTCCATGCCGGTGGTGCCGAAGCCCATGTCGTCAAGAGTCAGGACCAGCACGTTCAGCGGTTGCGCACGGTCGGCGGGAGACTGTGCCGAAGCAAGAACGGGGGCGCAGAGCATGAGCAGGCGGATCCACCTGACCCACCGTGAGGAAGTTTTCATGATTGGTGTTTGGAGTGATGTCGCGATCTATCGTATTATTACCATATAAACTCTTTTGAGCCTTCTAACGGACAAACAGCTACGGAAAATCCGGTTTCGAATTCGGACTTTGGTTTGCAATTTAGTGATAACAGAAGAAATCAACACTTTTTCAGTGATCGGCGGAATGAGCTCTAACGGGCGGGTTGGAAGTGGGATGGGTTTGTCGAAACGAATCAACCATGTGAAATCCGGCCGATTCGGTCAACCCGGCCATTTGGCCCATGTTGGTTTGAACATGAATCCGCCAGGAAGGTTGCTTGAACTATGATATTGACAGGGCTTATGCATTAGACAGAGCTACCTCTGAAATCGGCGAGATAAATCCGCCCACAAAACGCAGCTTCGAGAAATCTCCGCGGTCACGTATCGTATCACTTCGCAACATATGAAAACATCAGTCTTCTCCGTGCTGCTGACCGCCACTTCTCCTGAAAAATGAATTCCCATTCCAAACCCATCAAATTTTCATGCGTCTTTCTAACAATCGCATAATGAAACGCCCATCTCTCCTTCTAGCTCTGCTGGCAGGACTTGCCTCCGCCCAGCAGAAACCCAACATCGTTCTCATCTATGCGGATGACCTCGGCTACGGCGAGGTTTCCGCCTACAACCCGGATCGCAACAAAGTCCCCACCCCGCACATCGACAAGCTCGCCGCGCAGGGAATGAGGTTCACCGACGCGCATTCCTCTTCCAGTGTCTGCTCGCCCTCCCGCTACGCGCTCCTGACAGGCCGCTACCACTGGCGCAGCCACATCGGCTCCGGCATCGTCGGACTGTGGGGCAAACCCGCCATCGCCGCCGATCGCCTCACGCTGCCCGGAATGCTGCGCGAGCATGGCTACCAAACGGCGATTTCCGGAAAATGGCACCTCGGCTGGGATTGGAAAATCCCGCCGGGCAAGCGCGCCCTGTTGACCGGCTCCCAGAAGGAGGACATCGCCCCGACCGAAGAACACATCGCCTATTGGAACGAGCTTTTCTCGAAGGAAATCAAGGGCGGCCCGCTGGATCGCGGCTTCGACCGCTACTTCGGCACCTGCGTCCCGAACTGGCCACCGTTCTGTTATATCGAGGATCGCCGCACCATCGGCATCCCGGAAACCTTCCTGCCCGCCCGCCTTTTCGAGGACAACCAGGCCAGCCAGCAGGGCCCCACGCTCAAGGACTGGACCTTCGAACCCATTCTCCCCGCCATCACCGACCATGCCTGCGGATGGATCGGCGAATTCGCGAAAACCGAAAAGCCGTTCTTCCTCTACTTTTCCCTCACCGCGCCCCACACGCCCATTTCCCCCAACGGCGAATGGAAAGGCAAAAGCGGTCTCGGGAAATACGCCGACTTCATGCTGGAAACCGACGCCGCCATCGGCCGCGTGCTCGCCGCCATCGACGAGGCGGGCATCGCCGGGAACACCCTCGTCATCCTCACCAGCGACAACGGCAACGCCTCCTACGCCGGCGGCAAGGCGCTCGAAAAACACGGCCACTTCCCGAGCGGACCGCTGCGCGGCTACAAGTTCGGCATTTGGGAAGGCGGCCACCGCGTGCCGTTCATCGTCCGCTGGCCCGGAAAGGTCGCCGCCGGATCGCGTTGCGACCAACTCGTCCACCAGGCCGACGTCCTCGCCACCGTCGCGGAAACGATCGGCCACCAGCTTCCCGCCAACGCCGGCGAGGACAGCTTCAGCATCCTGCCGCTTCTAACAAATCCTGCCGCGCCCGTGCGGGAACACGCCATCAGCCAAGACCCTTACGGCGTGCTCGCCCTGCGCAAGGGTCCGTGGAAAATGATCTTCGGTTCCGGCGAAGGGAACAAAAAGCCATCGCCCGGCCACCTCTTTCACCTCGGCGATGACCTCGCCGAAACCAAGGACCTCCGCGCGGAAAAACCGGAGGTCGTCGCCGAACTCACCGCGCTAGCGAAACAACTCATTTCCCGTGGACGCAGCACTCCGGGCGAAAAACAAAACAATGACACTTCCATCAACTGGCTGCGCTCCTACCGACCTTGATCATCCTGAGCAGGCACCACAAGGATGACCGTGAGGTTGATCCGGTATGTGTTGTCAAAACCTGTTAGCATCAACTCACATCTTATGAAACCCACTCGCCAGCCAGTCCCGGAGCCACCGTCCTTTTCGCCCTTCGCCCGCTGGATCTGGCTGCCGGGCGAGCCCTCGCCGGTGAATGCGTTGGTGGATTTCCAAGGGCGCTTCAAGCTGGCTGGCCGGCCACGCGGGGTGCGGCTGAGGGTTTCGGCGGACTCGCGCTACCGTCTGCACGTGAACGGCGTGCGGGTGGGCTTCGGACCCGGGCGCGGCTACCCCGGGCATTACAGTTATGACGAGCACGACATCACCGCGCTGCTGCGGCCGGGCGGGAATGTGGTGGACCTGCGCGTGCTGCATTGGGGCGAGGGCACCTTCCACGGCCTGGTCTTGCAGGCGGGGGTGATCTGCGAGGTGAGCGCGGCCGGCAAGGTGCTGCTGACGACTTCGGCCGCATGGCGGGCGCGGCCCGCGGCGGCCTATGAGCGCACGACTCCGCGCATCGCCTGCCAACTCGGCTTCGAGGAGCAGGTGGATCTGGCGCTGGAACAAGGCGCGGGCAATGGTCGGCCGGCCTCCGGCAAAGCTTGGCTAAAGCCGGTGGAAATCGGCCCCGACGGCTGCGCCCCGTGGGGGAAACTCCAGCCGCGCACCATCCCGCAGCTCGGCGGAGAAACCGTGCCGCCGGTAAACGTGCGCGATCTCGGGCACACCGGCCATGAGGGACTGGTGCTCGCGCTGCGTGCCGGCCGCGACCTCGGCTGCGAGATTCGCGCCGCCAACTCCGAGATGACGGATGGAATTTTCGCGACGTGTTTCCAGGTGCCGCGCGGCGGCGCGCTGCGCATCCGGCGCACGGCCATGTATGGCGGCCCGCTGCGCGTGTTTCTCGATGGCCGCGAGGTGAAACTCACGCAAGGCCGCTTCGATCTGGAAGCCACCGTGGACATCCGCCGCGGCGCTCACCTGCTGCTGCTGGATTGGCAGGGGCTCACCCACGATACGGATATGGCCGTTTCCCTTTCCGGCATCGATGGAATTGCCAAGGCCGGCATGCCTGGATTCGGGCAGGCCACCTGGATCTTTGCCAAACCCGGCAAACAGCGCGCCCGCATCCGCAAGGCGGTATCCCCCAAAGACTTGTTAGATCTCGCGGACTGGCAGGCGGTCTCGGCCGAAAACACTCCGAAGCACGATGTTTACATGGCGATGAGCACGCGCCCGGCACCGGCCGCCGCAGGGGAGCTTTCCACCAGCCTGCCGCTTCAGGTGGCCGCCGCCGCAATGCCGCGGCGTGTGGTGCTCGACTTCGGCGCACAGCGCAACGGCTGGCTGGAGCTGGAATTCCGCGCACAGGCCGGCGCGGTGATCGAGCTGATGGGCGTGGAAGCCTGGGGCGCGGGCGGCCCGCAGTTCACCGAGCTGATGAACAACACGGCGCGCATCGTCTGCCGCGGCGGACGCCAGCGCTTCGAATCGCTGGTGGTGCGAGGGCTGCGACACCTGATTCTCGACATCCACGGCGAGGTGGATCTGTTAGACGCGACGATGCGCGCGGAAACCTATCCCTGGCGGCCGCGCGGCCGTTTCCTCTGCTCGGAAACGCGCCTCAACCAGATTCACGAACTCTGCGCCCACACCCTGCGCATGAGCAGCATGGATGTCTTCGTGGACGCCACCTACGAGCAGGCGCTGTGGGTGGGTGACACGTGCAGCATGCTCATCCCGCTGCATCACTACCTGCAGGGCGAGGCCCTGCTGCCGGAGCGCTGTTTGAAGATGACCGCCGAGTCGCTGGAGCGCACGCCGCTGGTCAACTCGCAGGTGCCCAGCGCATGGGAGGACCGCCTGATCCCCAACTGGAGTTTCTTCTGGGTGCACGGCGTGCGCGCGAACTTCGAACTCACAGGCAACACCGCGTTTTTGTTAGATATACTGCCGGCGCTGGCAAAGCAGGCGGACTTCGTGATCTCGTCGCTCAACGCGGAAGGACTCTTCGAGATGCATGAAAACGTCTGGCATTTCCTCGATTGGAACGGCCAGGCCGACGACCACCGCCACGCCGGGCGCACGGTGTTCGCCCATGAAAACTGCCTCGCCCTTGCCTCGCTGGAGGACACCGCATGGCTGGCCGCCCGGGCGGGCGAGCGCAAGCTCGCCGCCCGCATGAAATCCGCCGCCGCCAAACTCCGCGCGGCCATCCTCCGGCATTTCAAAATCCCCGGCGAACACGCCTTCGGTGAAACCCGCACGAACGGCCGCACCTCGCCTGTCATCACCGCCTCCACCCAGATCTGCGCGCTGCGCGCCGGCTTGTTCGCCGATCCGGCCACCATCTCACGCCAGGTGCTCGCGCCGCCGACCGGCTGGATCCCCACCGGCACGCCGTGGATGTGGTCGCTCGGCGCGCTGGAAGGCTGCGCCCACGGCCACGCCGCCGAGGTCTATCGCGGCATCGCCGCGCACTGGGGACGCATGCTTGAGCAAGGTGCCACCGCCGCATGGGAGATGTTCGAAGGCCGCCACCGTCCCGGCCTGCCGACGCGCTCGTGGTGCCACGGCTGGTCCGCCGGGCCGGCGTGGATCCTTGCCGCCTACGCGCTCGGCGTGCGCCCCGCCGCACCGGGATGGAAAAAGGTCGTCATCGATCCGCAGCCCGGCGACCTGCTGTGGGCGGAAGGCACCGTGCCCACACCGCTCGGCGACCTCCACGTCCGCTGGGATCTGAAAAACGGCCGCCCGGATGTCCGCTTCGATGCCCCGAAGGGCATTCAAGTCATCGTTAGATAAACAGTTATTCGTTAGATAAACCACCATTATGCCCGCCATCACCACCACCACCGCCAAGGACGCCTCCAACGATCCCGTCCGCATCACCCCGTCGCTTGTCGTCGCCACGCTGGTGGCCGTCCTCGGCGGATTTCTGTTAGGATATGACAACCTGGTCATCAGCGGCACGCTCGATTACCTAGCCAAGCACTTCGGGCTGGAGGAACTCGGCACCGGTTTCGCCGCCAGCATCGCCCAGCTCGGCGGCCTCGTCGGCGCGCTCGGCGGCGGCTTGCTGGCCGACCGCTTCGGCCTCAAGCGCAGCCTCTACGCCTGCGCGCTGGCATTCATCGTTTCCTCGATCGGCATCTACTCGGCGCAGAGCATCGGGAGTTATACCGTCTGGCGGCTGTTGTGCGGGCTGGGCAGCGGTGCGGCGACGATCATCGCGCCGATGTATGTGGCGGAAATCGCGCCGGCCCCGGTGCGCGGGCGGATGGTCACGCTCTATCAGATCGGGCTGGTGTTCGGGATTTTCTGCGCGCTGCTGGTCAACAGCAAAATCCACGGCCTGGGCGACGAGGCGTGGAACGTGGCGCACGGCTGGCGCTGGATGTTCCTGGTCGGCGCGCTGCCAGGCGCCTTGTTTTTCGTGGCCGTGATGGCCGCGGTGGAAAGCCCGCGCTGGCTGATGAAGGTGGGCCGCGAGCAACAGGCGGGGGCCATCCTCGAAAAGCTCGACGGACCGGAGCGCGCACCGTCCATCGCGGCGGAGATCCGCGCCGCGCTCGGCCAGGAAAAGGGCCGCCTGTCCGAGTTGTTCCGGCAGCCGTTCGTGCGGCCGATGATCATGGGCGTGTTGCTCGCCGCGTTTTCCCAAACCAGCGGCGTGAACGTGGTGCTGGTCTATCTGCCCGAGATTTTCAAAGCCTCCGGCCTCAATGCCAGCGACGCCTTCTCGCAATCGGTGTGGGTCAGCCTGGTCAACATCTTCTTCTCGTTCATCGCGCTGTGGCTCATCGACAGGGCCGGCCGCCGCACGCTGGTGCAGCTTGGCACGGCCATCCAGTTCCTGGCGCTCACCGCGGTGGGCCTGATGTATGCCGGCTCCGCCACCGGGATGCTGCTGGCGATCGCCATCATGGCCGCGATGGCGGGCCATGCCGCGGGCAACGGCGTCGCCTGCTGGGTGATCGTTTCGGAAATCTTCCCCACCAAGCTGCGCGGCCGCGCGATGTCGCTGGCGATCACCGGCATGTGGGTTGCCTCCTATCTCACGCTGCTGGCCTTCCCGCTGATGCGCAAGCACCTCGGCGACGCCGGCACCTTCTGGACCTTCGCCGCGTTTGCCCTCGCCAATTTCCTCTACGCCCGCTTCCAGGTGCCGGAAACCAAGGGCCGCACGCTTGAACAGATCGAGGAGATGTGGCGCCAGCGCGCCGGCATGTGATCCTTCCACGGCAACCCATTTCCGAATCCCACCCCCTCAATCCTTCCGCCCCGGCACCGTGTATTTGTATTTCGGTTCGGTGTAGCCATACCGCTCAAGGGCATCTTCGAGCAGGCCTTGCATCTCCTTGAGCCGGTGCGCTCGCTCGGGGGCGTGAATGAGATTGGTCATTTCATTCGGATCATTGCGCAGGTCGTAGAGTTCGTCGAAGTTGCCCGCCTCGGCGGACTCATGGGGGTAGTGGATGTATTTCCAGTCCGGCGTGCGAATCGAGAGCATGGTGGGAATGGCCGGCGCGTATCGTTCCTGGAAATAGACGTAGAGGAAGGGATCCGTGCGTCCCTTGGCTTCACCGGCCATGACCGGGACAAATGACTCGCCCTGCATGGTGGCGGGAACCTCCACGCCGGCCATCTCAAGCAGGGTCGGGCCGATGTCGATGTTGGCCACCATGCCATCGATGCGTGTGCCGCCTTTCAAGGCCTTGGGATAGCGCATGGCGTAGGGCACGCGGATCGACTCTTCGTAGGCCAAACGTTTATCCCCACGGCGGTGCTCGCCAAAGAACCAGCCGTTGTCGGCCATGAAGACGATGACCGTGTTGTCCAGCCGTCCCTGGGCCTCCAGCAAATCCATGACCCGCCCGACGCCTTCGTCAACAGCCAGGAGGCAGCGCAGCATGTTGAGCATGGCCTTCGGATTGCGGTCTCCCCACCAGCGACCGGGTTCGATCGCATCCGGCACGGGCTTGCCCTCGCTGGCGACCCACTTGTCATAGTGAGGTCCGTAGATTTTCTCCCGACGCTGCCAGAGCGGGCGGTCCGAAAAATCGATCGACCAACTTGCCGGCTCCTCGAAGCGGGCACCTGTGAAGGCATCCTTGTGACGCTCGGCCGGAGTGAACGGCGCATGGCAGGCCTTGTGCCAGAGCAGCACGCAGAAAGGATCCTCCTGTGACTTTTCCAGAAACTCGATCGTCTTATCGGTCAGGATATCCGTGATGTAGCCCTTCGTTTTGACCTCCTGGCCGTTGATGTTCAGTTCGGGGTCATTGTAAACCCCCTGCCCCTTGAAGCTCAGCCAATAGTCGAAGCCCGGGCGGGGCCGGGCATGGTGCGCCATGTGCCACTTCCCGATCAGGGCGGTGTGGTAGCCCGCCGCCTGCAAGGCCTGGGGAAACTGCACCAGGCTGGGCTCGGGGTCCTGGATTTCGTTGTACCGCACGCCATGCACGTGGGTGTAGGTGCCCGTCAAAATGGACGCACGGCTGGGCGAGCACAGCGATGTGGTCACGACCATGTTATCAAAAACGGTCCCCTCATCCGCCAGACGCTGAAGGTTGGGTGTCTTCAGAAAATCAAAACGATTGTGAAAGATCGCATCGGGAGCCATGTCATCGAGCATGACAAACAAGAAGTTGGGCCGCTCCCATACCCCTCCGGCCGCATTGGCTTGCTCGGCGTTTGCATGGGGTGCGCACACAGGCAGCAAGAGTGTGCAGGCGATCATTCGGATGGAATTTGGTTTCATGGTATTGGAAAACGGATGATGAAAAGAATGAGAGAGGGTATCGCTGTGGTTTTGTGCTTTTTGTGGTGACTCAAATCATACGCGTTTGGACAAGATATTACAGGTTGTCCGGGAAGCCCTCGCCGCTCATCAGCGGCCAGGATTCGTAGCGGCGGTCCACTGGCTCGCCGTTGACGGCGCGGATCACCCAGAGGTTTTTCCGCGCGCGGGGGTCGTACTCGATGACCGCGCCCTCGGGATGGTGAAAGGTATGCTGCAAACTTTCCGGCTCGGGATTGAGCGCGGCCAGTTTGGCGGCCAGGGCATCCGCTTCGCCCTCGGGAAGGAGGCAGAAGATGCCCAGGCTGGCGCTGGAATAAACCCCGATTCGTTGCCCGCTCAGGAGATAGACCGACCAATGGCCGGCCGCTGCTGACGGTTGCCAGCCGGAAGGAATGCGCACCGGCCCGGCGGCCACCGCGAAGCGCCTGTGCACGCCTGTGTTGTTCCACTTGCGGAAGCTGTCTCCCGGCCCCGCGATGTGCAACAAGCCCTCAAGACTGCGCACCCCATCCTCCAGCAGGAGCACGGTCGGCCGGGCAACGGTTTCCCGGATCAGGTCGGTCGCCACACCGCCCGAGGAAATGAGATATCCGGGGCCGCCCGAATAAATTTCCGCCGAGGCGTCACTGCCGTGCCCGATGCGGACCAGATAATCCACCGGTTTGGCCAGCAGCCACTCCGCCACCGTGTCGGGCAGGCGATAGCGGGTCAGCGCCGGCCAGAAGGTGTGGTAGGGGATGCGCGCGGGTTCCTGAAACTTGACCTCCGGGTGCAAGCTCATCCAGCCCTGCATGAGGGCCATTTCGTAATTGAATTCCAGGTTGGTCTCGCCCGCCCGATTCCAAGAGCGGCTGAATGGAGGGAATTGACGCAGCGACAGGCTGCCCACGGCATACTCCCAGTTCATCCGGTCGAGGATGCGGCGGGCCGCGGCCGACACCGGCTCCGAAGCGAATGACTCCAGATTGAGCAGCGCGCGAAGGGTGTAGCCCGCGTAGGGAATCGAATTGTATTCGTGGATGCTCCCGGTCTCCAGGGACTTGAGGTGCCGCAGCAACCAGGCCTCCAGCCCATTGGCCCGATTGTCGTATTTCGGATCGGAGTCTCCCTGTTCTGCCAGCCACTGATTGGTTAGGTAGCGCGAACTTTCCGTCATGAGCACATGGTTCTCGCTGTCCTGGAGCGGGAGACCGTAAAAATTTGGAGTCCAGATCAAAGGCTCCCCGCCTTTTTCGGTCATGAGCACCTGCACGATGTGTTCGACCGTTTCCGGATAGAGCAACTCGGGGCGGTGGCCATAGCTGTAAAGCAGCAGGCTCAACTCGCAGAGGCGGAAGTCCCAATTCCCTCCGGTGCCGACATGGTTTTTGACTTCCATCGCCTGCAGGCTCCGGTTCACCTCGTCGATCGATTCCCCGAGGTAGAGCTTGGCGATGAAGCCGTCGATTCCGGAGTTTCCGAGCAATTGCCTGAAGGTCGCATCCAGATAGTCGGATCGCTCGGCCCACTCCAGGCTGCGCTCGGTCGGCACCGGGACACTGCCGCTGCCCAAATCCTCGTGCCCGAAATACTTGACGGTGTAACCATACATCGCGAGGTAGAAGGACCCGTAGATCAAAAGCGCCGTTCCTCCCGCGCCGATGGCGGTCCATTTGAGCACGCGGAAGAGCTTGGCCGGCAGGGATGGCCCCAGTCGGCCAGGCGGCGGGGACGGAGGGCGGGGCTGCGCGGGTTGGTCTTCTTCGCCGGGCATGGGCCGCGGCTCTTCCACCGGTGGCTTGCGGCATAACCAGCCTGGCAGTCCCCGGCTTTCCGCATAGCCCCGTGGAGCCAGCAGGCCCAGCACGCGCAGCGGCCAACCCAGCACCGGGAGCGCCCCGAGCAAGGCCCAGCGTCGGCGCATCCCCAGGTGGGCCAGGCGCGGAACCAAAAACAGACCCGCGAGCAGCCACCCGAAGGCACTGACCGCGCTGTAGGCCGCCATATGATAGAATTTGGGCATGCGTCCATCAGCCATCACCTCCAGCATGCGGAGGGGGTTGATTTTGACCCCATCCAGGATGACGAGCATGACCGCCAGATAGGCGAGCAAGGCAATGGTCAATCCCAGGTAGCCGGGACGATCGATCCCGCGACAATGGCTGAAGAGCACATCCTCCAGACGCCCCCACCGGCTCATCCCCGGAGCCCATGCCGGCTCCGGACGACTGAGCTGCCCGCCGCGCAAGCGGGCGATCAATACCTCCCGTGAAAAAGGGCCGCTGGGGCTGCCCTTCCTGTCGAGCAGATAGATGCGACGCGCTGGTTGATTCATCGATGAAAAAACCGCTGTGGCGACCGGGCACCACAGCGGCAGAAAGTTCGAGACTTCGAAAGGCCGCTTGGATCGCGGGCACAGCCCGCTCAGTCAAGGCGCCGACGACGGACCGCAGCCAGGACAAGCACACCGCCCAGGAGAGCCGCACTCGATGGCTCGGGGATCTGGGTGAGCGTGTAGCTACCGCTATACACCTGATTCGTACTGGATGCAGTCGTCCCAATTTGTGAACCGATGAAGATGGAATTGAAATTCACATTTGTCGTCATCGTGTGAGTGCGCAATACACCGTCGGTGCTTGCAAAGAAGATTGTGCCAAAGTTGTCTGTGCCATTGTAGCCAGAGCTGGGACGGAAGTCTAAACCAATCGTCAGTGTGACGGGGAACGCGGGGTCTGTTGGGAATTCGTCGCTGTGGGTTACAGGGTCACTCGCAAGCGACAAACGGCTCACGACACTACCATCGCCACCAACTGTGAAACTGCCATAGGCTGCAGAGCCTGTGTCGGTACTTTTAGCGGTGAGCGAAGGAGTCGCGCTGGTGCTGAAAGCAATGGAAGAGGTCACTGAACGTGCAAAAGTGGCCGTGTACTCGAAGTACCCGAGCTCGGTATTCTTGCTGTCATTGACGTAGGAACCCAAGCCGATGTAGCCAGAAAACTGAGCCACAGCAGATGTGCTGTAGCTCGAATCTGCGTTCCACCGTGTATTGGCCACCCAGGCAGAGCCACCGCCTGCGTCCACAAAAGGCTGATACGCCCCGCCGGTCGGCGTAACGGATTGTTCATGCAAGTCGTCCGAATTGGACTTCCCGCTGAAATTGTATTCGATCAGGGTGACGGTGGCGGCGGACAGATTCAAAGTGAATAGCGCCGATGAGAGCAGTGTGAAGCAGGAACGTTTCATGTGAGTGACCTCCGATGAGTCAGGGTTGATTGAGGATGCAAACGACTGATTGAGTGATTGGAAGCGTTGATTTCCGGGTTTGGCAGTGTGGTTCGTTAAAGATTGTTTTCCGGTCACTCGGCGCCCTCGAGGCGTCCGAACAACCTGCCTGCGGAAGCGGCCGACGAATCGATGGTCGCGGTGACCCGGTGAAGCGGATCGGCCGACACCGTATCGACCACGTAGCTCACGACACCGCCGGCATCGGTTCCGTCGGCATCGGGCACCACGCCGGTCGTCGCGGTCCATCCGGCCAGTGAGTTGCTGTGGGCGACCTTGAGCTGCGCCCCGCCGCGGTCGGCGAGCGCGAGGCAGTCGAAAGTGAGCACCAAATTACCACTGCCGTCTTCGCTGACGGTCGGCAGGGCGCCGGTGGCGTCGTCGTCCGGATTGGCCACGCCGAGCAGGAAGGCGATGCCGTCCTGCACGCCGTCACCGTTGAGATCGCCGTCGAAGGTGACCGTGCCCGGCAGGGTGCCGGAGGTCGCCCAGGTCGTGAACGGATCGGATTCGGACAGGGTTTGGGTGAGCGTGTAGCTACCGCTGTACACCGGAACCGTACTGGATTGAATCGTCGAAATTTGCGAACCGATGAAGATGGAATTGAAATTCACATTTGTCGTCATCGTGTGAGTGCGCAATACACCGTCGGTGCTTGCAAAGGAGATTGTTCCAAAGTTGTCTGTGCCATTGTAGCCAGAGCTGGGACGGAAGTCTAAACCAATCGTCAGTGTGACGGGGAACGCGGGGTCTGTTGGGAATTCGTCGCTGTGGGTTACAGGGTCACTCGCAAGCGACAAACGGCTCACGACACTACCATCGCCACCAACTGTGAAACTGCCATAGGCTGCAGAGCCTGTGTCGGTACTTTTAGCGGTGAGCGAAGGAGTCGCGCTGGTGCTGAAAGCAATGGAAGAGGTCACTGAACGTGCAAAAGTTGCCGTGTACTCAAAGAGCCCGTTTTCAGTCCCTTTGCTGTCATTGATGTAGGTCCCCACACCAATGTAGCCGGAAAATTGTGCCACGGATGATGTGCTGTAGCTTGAATCGGCGTTCCAACGGGTATTGGCCACCCAGGCAGAGCCTCCGCCTGCGTCCACAAAAGGCTGATACGCCCCACCGGCCGGCGTAACGGATTTTTCATGCAAGTCGGTCGTATCATCCCAGTCGTCGAAGTTGTATTCGACCAGGGTGACCGGCGAAGCGGAAAGATTCAAAGCGAACAGCGCTGATGATAGCAGTGTGCAGTGGTAACGGTTCATATAAGTGTCCTCCGATGGGTTGGGTTTTAGTTAGGGTTGATTTAGGATACAAAAGATTATTTCGCCTTACGCAACAAGGATATTCCGAAAGGAAGATGTCTCCATTGCAAGTATTTTTTCAGTTTTTTTGAATGCGATTGCGATTACGAGCATGACCTGAATCCGTGAGATGAAGTTATGGATAAAGATGGAACCTGTTTCCATGCGGACCGTGAAGCCTGGTTCAGTAAATGATTCTCCCGTTGCTGTCGCGCGAGAAGAGCCGCCTGCGCAGGCCCGTATCCCTGGCGAATTCATTGAAATTGAAACGGGTGATGTTTCCATCGACGTGGATCCCGTAAAAGACGGGCGACGATTCCGAGCCATGCCGGCGCGCGACAGTGACGGGGTATTCGAAATTGCCTGAGACAATTTGCGCCGAGCCGGCATGGAAAGAGCCCCCCGTGCGCACATTGCTGGACGGGGCGGCTTCGAAAAGAAGCAGCTCTCTCGCCGGGTCGCGGATGACGGAGGCGGGCAACCCCGATTCGACCGCCACCCCATAGGGCGAGGGTGACATGATGACATTATTGGGCGCATAGGAAATTTTCCTGTCGGTCACCTTCGGGCAATGAAATGCCGAATTCATGCGGGACTCCCACTGCCCCGTGCTTCGCTCGTTGGGCAGATATTCCTGGAGCCGGACCGCCCAGGGGTTCTTCCAGCCGCCCGATGCATTGTGACCATAAACGGTCGGAAAGCGCCCATTGTTGTCCGCAACGTAAAGCATGGTGGCGCCGTGGATGCTGCGCAAATTCTTCGCCGCCTGCGACTCCTTGGCCTTGTCCAATGCCCGGCTGGCCAAGGGGATGACGATGGCCGCTATAACGACAACGATCACGATGACAATCAAAACCTCAACCAGCGTAAAGGCGGAGGAGCGAGAGCGATGACGGTGACAGGCTGTCGAATGATATTTTGTCGGATACATGGGTTTACTGAGGCGGAATGTCTGAGCGTTTAAGAATCGTCGGCGGGGCGGATTGGCGGAATGAGCCCTGACGGGCGGGGATGGAGCGGGATGGGTTTGTCGAAACGGGGTTTGTCCATGGGTTTTGTTTCGGCATGTGCGGATCGAAACGATGCAACCGTGCAATTGTCGGCCGATTCAGTCAACCCGGCCATTTGGCCCTTTGTTTGTTTGAACACCATCCCGCCGGGCAGGCCGTCATTGCCGGAAGACCGCGGTTCAATCCAGTTTCGGGCCGATCGGGGGCGGACCTTTCGGCGGGGGCGGTGCATCGGGCGGAGGCGGCGGGGGTTGCTCAAGCCGCTCGACATCGACGTCGGGAATCACAAAACGATGACTCGCCGCGCCGGACACCTCCCAGCCTGCGGGGATCTTCGTCCTGTCGATCAGGCCGCGGGCCCTGAGATAGGTGTTGAACGCGTTGGGATGCACATGGAAGAGCAGAACGGCCCGGTCGTCGCCCATGAGGGCGGCGGCGGCTTTTGAGAACGGGGAGCCTTTCTCATCGAGCCGGTCGATGGAAGTTCCGCCCTTTTCACGGTCCGGGGTGATGGACATCACCAATTGGGTGCTCCTGGGATTGGCGATCACCTCGACCTTCTGGCCCGGCGGAGCCTTGAAATCGAAGTTATCGAAATGAGCGGCGATTTTTCGCGCATCATGGATATATTGGTCGGCTCCCGGACGCCGGACGCGACGGACAACCCAGTCCCACCTGTGTTTCCTGAACTCCTCATTGAAGATTTCGAGCGGCGTGTGGGGATCGATGATGTGGACGCGGTCGTTGATGGCGTATGCGTGGTAAACGACCGCCCTTGGCGGGATCGGCCGGCTGTCGGGAATGGTGACCTCCACCGGCGGGGGCTCCTTGAGGACCGGCGTCTGGTCGAGCAGGGCTTCGAGTTCCGCGATCTGCTCCTGGATGCGGACGGTTTCCGCGTGCTCGGAATCGCGCTGTTTGCGGACCTCGGCTTCGAGGGCCTTGAGCTGCTGCAGATCGGCGAGCCACTCTTCGTTCCGTGAAAGCTCCTTTTCCAACATGGCGATGCGCTGTTGTTCCTGATCGAGTTGCGCCGGAGAGGGAGCCTCTTCGGCGAGTTTGCGCGTGATGGATTGCTTCCTTGCGGTGGCTTTCTCCAGCAGCTTGCGCGATTGTTCGACTTGTTCCGGAGTGGCGGGTTGCAGGTCTTCGAGGAATTTCACCACCTTGCGCGCGGCGTCGGCCTGGACGAGAACCAGGACGAGGATGAGGACGGCCACCACGTTGGTGAGCGCGTCCATGAGGGAATCGAGATTGATTCCCCCGCCGGGGTCGGTTGTGGATCTTCGTGCCACGGATCTAACGGTTGAAAAGGGAGAGATCGATTTTCCCTTCGTTGGGAACAGGCAGCTTGCCGGTGTTGACCTGGTATTTGGTTTCGGCGATTCCGGCGGCCCAGCGGTAGGCTTCGTTGCCGCCCTTGCGGAGGAGGAAAAGAACCATCGAGTCGCGGGTGTTTTTCACCCGGGTCAGCAAATCGCCGTATGCCTCGCTGGTTTCGATGGTGGCGGTGGGGACCGGTGCCGACGCAGCGTCCCCGCCATGGATGACGATGCCGGTGGAGTTGCATTCGACGAAGAAAATGTTTTTCGCCGCGCGGGAGCCGACCCCGCCCGGCCGGATGACGACCGACCCGACGGGCTCCGGCGCGTCCTTGCGCTTCGCGAGTTCGGCTTTGAGCGATTCGAGCTTCTTCGCCAATGACGGGCGTCCCCGCCGGAGCGAGGCGATTTCCAATTTCAAATTCTCGACGGTTTTCTGGAGCAAGGCGTCGGTTTCGTCCGGATCCATGGCTTTCGCGATTTCGTCGAGTTTCATTCTGAGTGAGATCCTGTGCTCTTCCAGTGCAGCCATTTCGACAGCGCTTGCCTTGTCCCGCCGGAGTTGTTGTTCCAGCTTCGGGATTTCGTTGGAAATGGCTTCGATCCTGTTCTTCAGGTTGCGGTTGGCGAGGGCGCGGGCCATTTCCTCCTCGGTGCGGCCCTCGTGTTCCATCTGCTTGACCTGCATGCTCACGCTGATCATGAGGGTCAGGATGCCGATGAGACACGCGAGGATGCTCATGAACGGGAAGAGCGAGGCTCTCCCCTCGTCATGTTTCCGGAGCTTTGCCACGATGCAAGGAGGGGGTCAGCGGCTGAAGAAACCGCGTTTTTTCTTCACGTCGTTGGGGATCTTGTTTTCGCCGAGATGTCGCAGCGCGTGATTGATCAGATCGATGCCGTTGGCGATTTTCTCGAAGGTGCGGTCGAGTTCGACATGCGACTTGATGAAGACCTCGCCGCTGGTGTCCGAGAGCTTTGTGACGGCCTCCTTGAATGAGGTTTCCACGACTTGGCGGTGGTCATCCAGGCGTTGCTGGAGCATCTGCCCGGTATCCCGGAGCATCCGCGTCGATTCGTTGAGATTGACGAGGAAGGTTTCGTGGGCGCGGGCGAGAGAGGCGACGAGTTGCGGGATGCTGTCGGCTTTCTCAAGCAGGCTGTCGGTGACGGGGTTGCGGCTGTCGTTGAGTTTGGGCAGCAGTTTCTCGGTGCAGAAGGCATCGATGAGCGTGAGTGTCTCGTCCTCATGTTTCTGCACGGCGGCCAGCGGGAAGCTCATGAGCATGCTGAGAATCAGGCCGAGCAGGGTGGTGTCGAATGCGGTGCCGAGACCGCCGGTGAGATTGTTGATGGAGGTCTTGAGCGCCTCGGGGTCGGCAGTGTCACCCATGGCCAGCGCGCCGACGGCGGTGGAAAGACCGATGACGGTGCCGATGAAACCGAGGATGGGAATCGCCCACAGAAACACCTTGAGCAGCGTGTAGGAGCCGGAGGAGCGGTTCGCATCGAGGTCCGACTGGGTCGAGAGGAACGCGGCGACCTCGCCATTATCGACGCGCGATTCGAAGAGCTCGAGCGCCTTGCGGATGCGGTTCACGATGAGGCTGTCGCGAAGGGAGTGAGGGACCTTGTAGATGTTGTCGATGAAGCCGCCGACATTGGAACTGTTGATTTCCAGCCCGAGCCGGGCCGGGAAGAGGTCGAGGAGCGCCGCCTGTGCCTGGTGCCGGTTTTTCCTCCACTTCATGACGAGGATGGTGATGCCCCAGACGAAGAGGAAGGTTTCGGCATAGTTCACCCAGCCGCGTTCGAGGAAAATGGAACCGAGGCGTGTGTCGCGGATCGGAACCATCATGAGCAGGAATGCCACGGTGATGCCGAAGCCGATGAGGAGGCTCATTCCGAAGTTCACATTGGCGTGGTCTTTTTCCTCCCAGCCTTTGCGCTGAGGTCGCTCCGCATGCGAAGCGCCGGTTTTTTCCCCGGCTTTGGGAATCTGCAAGCGGCCGTGGCATGCGGGGCATTGCACGGTTTGCCCGAAGAGTTCGGGAGTGACTTCGAGTTCGGTATTGCAGTGCGGACAGGATATCAACATGGGGCGGGCGTTCCGGGTTTTTCGGGCCAACGTGGACGTCTCATGCGCGGCAGCGCTACATGGGTTCTGTTTCGAAATGCACGGATCGAAACGATCCAACCGTGCAATTCTCGGCCGATTCGGTCAACCCGGCCATTTGGCCCTTGGTTTGTTTGAACACTGACCCGCCAGGCAGGCCTTCATGGCCCAATTGATGATTCTCTTGTCACCAGCAGGCGGCCGCTTCATCGACGGCTTCGTCCGGGGCCGGATCGCCGACGATTTCCGCGTCGAATCGGGAACGCTCACGGCTCGTTGGAAGTGAGACCTGAATGGCCCACTTCGATGCGGACCGCGCCGGACACGTTTTGCTCCACGATCCAGCGCGAGCCGGTTCGCTTCGCGGGCACGGGCTTGCCGTTGATGGCGACCCCCTTGGAGTCCGGCGGCACGGGCAGTTCCAGCCTGGCGGTCATGCCTTCCGGAATGAGGATATTCATTTCAAAGCCGGTTCCGTTCTTCCAATCCACGGTGACCGGGCCAAGCGGTGTGGGCACTTTGCCATTGGCGTGGGTGAGCGTGCCGGTGTGCGGGCGGATGCGGGCCACCTTCCAGCCCGGCTCGGCGGCTTCGACGCCGAGGACGAAGCGCGGCAGCAAGTTGGCCGGAGCGGCGCCCCAAGCATGATTCCAGTCCTGGTTCGGCTTGTATTTCAGGTCCCATGCCTCCCAGGTGATGGTGGCGCCGCTTTCGAGCATGTGCCGCCAACTGCGGTCGCCGGGCGCGGTGATGAGTTCCAGCGCGCGCTTCGCCTCGCCGTTTGTGAACAGGCCTTCCATCAGGTATTGCGCGGCATACACCGAGCAGGCCATGCCGCGCTTGCCGACGAAACCGGCCACCGCCTCGACGTGTTCGTCCGGCACCAGCCCGAAGGCCAGAGGAAACAGGCTGGCATGTTGCGAGGCATGATCCGTGCCGACCCCGTCGCGGTATGCGCCCTGGGACGCGTCGAAAAGATTCTTCTGGAACGCCGCATGCGCCTTGGAGGCCATGGCATCGTATTCGGCGGCCTCAGTCCCCTTCCCCAGCGCCTCGCCCATTTGGGCCATCATCTGCAGCGCGCGGATGTGGAAGGCGTTGACGACGGTGTTGACCGGTTTGAAGACGAATCCGTCGCGCTCGCCCATCGGCCAATCCACGATGTCATTGTGTTTCACCTGTCGCTCGTTGCTCACCAGCAACCCGTCCTCACGGGCACGCACGAGCAGCAGTTTGGGTTTCAGCAATTCGTAGCGGGCCGCCAGCCACCCGGTGTCGCCCGTATGCATGTAGTCGGCATGCGCCATGAAAATCATGTGAAGCGCCCACTCGGTCGGCCAGGTGGGATGTTTCATCAGCCAGTCGAAGGTGTCGCGCGCCATCTGTACGTCGCGATCGGTATAATAATGGCTGAGTTGGTTGAGATAAGCGTCCGCCTCGTAGGGGATGCGTTCGCGGTCGCCATCGACATAGACGCCGGCGAAGGTGGTGGCCTTGATCGAGTAGCGGCACAGTTCCCAGATGCGGTTGAGCGTTTCGTCGGAGCACTCGAAGGCGGCGGCATCGTCGTCCCAGGTGCTGGCGAAAGCGGATTTCCTGACGATGGATTGCGGCTGCAACTCACCCGGCCAGCCTTCGATCTCGACCCAGCGGAATGGCAGGATGACGCCCCACTCGGGCGGAGTGGGCACGGCGGGCGGAGTGGAGGCATTGCCTTTCGACGTGTTGCGCGCGTTTGGCGGCGGGGCGACGCGGATGGGTGTCTCCCCCATCAATTTCGTCTTGGCCATGGCATAGCGCACGGTGCCCGGCGGCTTGCGGTTCACGCGGCCGTTCACCAGATCCTCGCCGAAGTGCACGGTCACTTCATCGCCGGTTTGTTCGGGCGGGATGAGATGGATGTTGCCGAACGAAACGCGCCCGAAATCGACCCGAACGGTGTCGGCATCGATGCGCTCGATGGCGACGGGCGGCTCGCTTACCAGATGCACCGGTGCGGCGAATGCGGCGAGCGGGAGGGCGAGGAGAAAATACAAACCACGTGACATGATGGGATGGGATGGGATGGGATGTTAGGTGATGGGATGATGGATGAGCTTATCTTGAATTCTGTCGTACAGTGCTACCGCTCCTCGACCCGGAAAAATGCCCGCGGTGCCCCGGATAGGGGAGCCGGGATCGGGAATGACCTGCTCGTCTCGGCTCCCTGGGAATCGATATCGATGGCCACTTCATGGGGAAAACCCGGCAGATCCCCGGATCCCATGATCCGATAGGTCTTGCCGGGACTGGACGCCCAGGTCAGGTTCCCGCCCGCCGGCCCCACCTGCGAACCCAGGATGCGGAGCTGGTTTTGGAAGATGCCGACCAGTTCGGTGTTGTAGTTGGTGTAGCTCGTGTAGTTCCCACGGAACCAGACGACACTCCGGTCGTAGCCGTGATTCTCGGGGACGATCGGGCGGAGGTTGTTATTCGCCGAACCGACGGTGATCGGAAGCCAGGAGAAGGTCAGGCCGCCATCGGCCGTGGTGCCTTGCCAGATCTCATAGCGGTCGTCCGTCGTCAGCGGCACGTTGCTCAGATTGCCGAGATTGAAGGGGGCCGCGGCGTTCGTCGAGATGTAGATGGTGTTCGGATTGTCCGGGTCGATCGCCATGCCGCCGCCGTAGTCGTCCTCCCCCGAATAGATGCCGCGTCCGCCGTGGGCGATGAAACGCCGCTGCCATTCGCTGCCGGTCCAGCGGGCATAGTAGTAGTAGATGCGATCGTGCGGGTCTCCGGTCCCGGTGACATTGTCCACCTGGACCTGGAAGGCGCAGACCGGATGCCCGTCCTTTCCGTAACCCATGTCCCAGGTCCAGCCACGGGCGCCGGGTATCCAATCGTCGGGTCCATCCCGGGGACCCCACGCCGCCGCGGAGTAGGTGTAAACCTCGGTGCCCCGCTCCCCCGAGTCATGAAGGATCGGCAGATCGCCAATGGCCTTGACGACGGTGCCGTCCGTTTTCATGACCTCGCCGCCCTGATAGAACAGGTGATAGATGGAATTGTTCTGATTCCGCGGGTGGCCGTCGGTGTAGATCAGGTCGATGCGATCCGTCCCATTGGACACATACTTCGGGTAGGGCCGGATGCCGCCGCTTCCCGTGGCAATGAAATGCGTCGGGGGGCCGAAAGTGATCCCGTTGTCGTCGGAAATTTGCAGGGTGGGATTGAAGTTGATCGCCCGGTTGAACAGGTAGATCCGGTCGGATTCGGCAGACAGTCGGTAGGTGTTCGCATAGGTTGCCGCTCCCCCTGCGGGGGCGGTGATCTCCGCGCCCCAGTCGGCGATCGATGCCGGCTGCGTGACGGTGGAGATCCGCCGGTAGTATATGCTTTCCGTGCTGTGCTTGGAATACACCACCAGCAGGCGGTTGTCGGGGAGCACCGTGATGGAGGGGTTGTTGTGGTCGTCCCTCTGGGTGAAACTTGAGAGGAGCGTGTGGCTCGTTGCCAGGGTCGCGGGATCGAAGCGGGAGATCCCCACCCAGCCGTCGCTGGTCACGTAGCCGCAGTAGAGTATGCCGAGGTGCCAGATGGCGCGCTCGTCGTTGAACCAGGTCCAGGCGCCGTCGGGCGCGACCTGGATGGGATTGCCGGCCGACGGGACATGGGGATCCGTGCGATCCGTCGGGTTGGTGTTGTTGGCGACCTCGAAGCCGTCGCTCAATCCGTCCCCGTCCGAGTCGGGATTGAGCGGGCTGGTGCCGGTGTTTCCGGCATCGACGAAGGTGTTCGTGTGGGTCTCGACGCTGTCCAGCAGGCCGTCGCCGTCCGTGTCGTCGTTGAGCGGATCGGTGCCGGTGTCGTTGGCATCGATGTAGATTCCGGTGTTCGTTTCCACGCCATCGAGCAGGCCGTCGTCGTCGCTGTCAGGGTCCAGCGGATCGGTCCTGTTGGCGAACTCCTCGGCGTCGTTGGACCCGTCGCCATCGAAGTCGGTCACGGCGGGGGCGGCTCCCGTGCCCATGACATCCGCGAAGCTGGTGACTCCGTCTTCGGGATCGGCATCGATGATGGACTGCTCGTAGGCATCGGGCAGGCCGTCGCCATCGGCATCGCCCACCGCCTTGTATCCGATGCCGTCATACCACGTCCGATTGTCCGAGCCGGCCGCCAAGCCATTGACGAAGACCTCGATCGCCGAGCCGCCAGCCACCGCGACTTCGCCCAGGTTCACGCCGTAGAGGATCCGGTCGCCTTCCGCCGTGAGGCCGGGAGCATTGGCGGGATCGAAACTCAGCGTGCTGGCGGCGACCGGTGAGGCGGTATCGCCGAGGCCGTCGAAACTGTAGGTGACGAGCGATCCCGGATTCAGCCCGGCGGAGATGTTCCACTGGTTGGTGCCTGCCGCATCCCAAAAGAAGACCCAGACTTGGTAGCCGCCGCCCGGCAAGCCCGTGACCCGGGTCGTCAACCCGGTCTGGAGTCCCACGGTCCCGACGATGGACTGAAAGATGGTGCCATCATTCCCGAAACCTCGCTTCTTCCACTGATCGTCGTCCGCGCCGGTGCCGGTATCCGGATGGATCCAACTGGTGTCGGAAAGCGCGCCGCCGGTGGCAAAGGTGTTCCCCGTCGAGCCCTCGGCCGCATCCACGTAAACGATGTCGCCGGAACCGTCCGAGGTCGGCGCGTAGGATGCCCCGTCATCCCGGACCGTGGTCGCGTTCCCCATCGGACTGTCAGCGGTCGCCGAAGACGTCGGGCAGTTGTTGCCGGGATTTCCCGCGTCGGAATCGAAGGTGATGGTCGCCTGTGCGGATCCCGCGGCAAGGGCGGCGATGAGAAAGAAATGCGGGTTTATGATCAGCATGCCTTGAGGTGAGTCTTCATTGGGGACCTGAATGACGATCACCAAGGGTGTGTGGCGGAAATCGCATCGAATCCCGTGTGATGTGCCGCTTCTTCCAGCAGGGAATGGCCGCCAGGTTTCACCACATTCCGCCCGGATCCGGGACGATGCGCCCGGGAGAGGAAACAAGGAATGCCAACCGGCCGGCCGGGTTGCCCCGGGAATGGAATGAAGGTCGACCGACTGGAGTCCACGAATCGAATGGGAAGACCTTAACGGCGACGGCGCAGGATCAGCAGGCAGCCAACGAGACCAACCAGTGCGGAACCGGGCTCGGGGACGGCAGTGACCTCGAAGTGATCGACAACGCCCTGGTGTTCCGAGTAGTTCGAGTAGAGACCGATGTAATTCTCGTTGGTGCCGGACCAGGTGAAACTGCCCGTCTTGACCGAGCTGCCGTCGATGAAGGCCTCGTAGTTCACGGTCGAAGCCGCGTTGAAACTCGTAATGCCGGAAAATCTGACGGAGAGCGTGGCTCCACTGCTCAGGTTGATGGTTTGCTGGTAGTTTTGACTGCCTCCGAGGAAGACCTTCACCTCGGTGGTGCCGGTGGGGTCGTAACCGAAGAAGAAATCCGACGTGAATGAGTTTGGAACGTTGACGGACCAATTGTCCAGGTCAGCCTTTGAATTGCCCACCGTGAAGCCGGTGAAACGAGTGCCACCAAAGGAGTTTGGGGAAACCAGGTCCATGGAGACGGTGAACTCGCCACCGGTGGTGATGACGGAGTCCGTGAAGTTATGGTCGATATAAGTGACCGACCAACCGCCGGAGCCGCCGCTCGTCTCGCCGATCCTGAGTGTGTTGCTGGAAATGAATGGATCGGCTACAGGAACGCTTGTACTGCTGCCGCCCACCACCTCGACCCAGTTCAGAGCACCGAGTGTGCCGGACTTGCCGGTGGTGGAGGCGTTCAGGTCGGTGCTGTCGGCCCGGTTGAAGGTGTCGGCGAACAGGGTGGTGACCGTGGCGCTCGCCGGACTGGCCGCGGCGAACGCGACGACGATTCCAAAAGCGGCTGCTCGGAATGTTTGGGGGTTCATTTTCTTATGGGGAGTTGTCATGGTCTCAGTTTGATTCGTTACCGGTTTTTTCCGGTCACTCGGCGCCCTCGAGGCGTCCGAACAGCCTGCCTGCGGAAGCCGCCGCCGCATCGATGGTCGCGGTGACCCGGTGAAGCGGATCGGCCGACACCGTATCGACCACGTAGCTCACGATTCCGCCGGCATCGGTTCCGTCGGCATCGGGCACCACGTCGGTCGTCGCGGTCCATCCGGCCAGCGAGTTGCTGTGGGCGACCCGGAGTTGCGCGGGGCCGCGGTCGGCGAGCGCGAGGCAGTCGAAGGTGAGGACGAGGCCACCGCTGCCATCTTCGCTGGCGGTCGGCAGGGCGCCGGTGGCGTCGTCGTCCGGATTGGCCACGCCGAGCAGGAAGGCGATGCCGTCCTGCACGCCGTCACCGTTGAGATCGCCGTCGAAGGTGACCGTACCCGGCAGGGTGCCGGAGGCCGCCCAGGTCCCGAACGGATCGGTTTGGGAAAGGATTTGGGTCAGGGTGAAGGAACCACTCATCAACTGAGGCCTGGATTCATTAATGGCAATCTGGTTGCTGATCGCGATGGAATTGAAGGCTACGTTTGAGCCGATGGTCGCAGTGGCTAAAATACCCGTTTCGTTTCTCCAGTAGATCGTGCCAAAATTATCCGTGCCATTGTAACCTGAACTGGGACGGAAATCCAAACCGATGGTGATCGGAGCCGTACTCGTTGCACCAAAGTTTTCATACGTTCCGGTATTCGCAAGCCGACTGATCACCGTACCGGTAGAGCTAAGGCTTACCGTACCCCAGCCTTGAGCATCAGCTGAAAAAGCTCTTACATTCAGCGGTGGCGCCGCGAGCCGGCTGAAGCCGATCGGAGCAACGTTGCCAACCCCCGTAACATTCATGGTGCCTGTCAGCTCAAAAAGTCCGTCTTCGTTCCCTTTATGATCATTGATGTAGTTCCCCAACGTGATATAGCCAAGAAATTCAGCGGCTGATCCAGTGATGTGACTGCTATCCGCTTTGAAACGATCATTGGCCACCCAGGCAGTGCCACCGCCTGCGTCCTCAAAAGCCTGACTCGTCGTAACGGCCTGGCCATTTAACGGATCCTCGCTGGAACCCTGGTCGAAATCATATTCGACGAGGGTGATGGGCGAAGCGGAAAGATTCAAAGTGATTAGCGCTGATGAGAGCAGCGCGCAGTAGTAACGATTCATACGATTGATTTCCGATGGGTTGGGGTTTGTTTGGGATGCAAACGACTGATTTTTTCAAGCGACAAGGACACACTGCCCGGATCGCGGACACACGGCCCGCTCAGGCACGGCGCCGGCGACGGACCGCGGCCAGGACAAACGCCCCGCCCAGCAGAGCCGCACTCGACGGCTCGGGGATTTGGGTCAGGGTGAAGGACCCGCTCATCAACTGGGGCCTGGTTTCTCCAATTGAAATCTGGTTACTAATCGCGATGGAATTGAAGGCGACGTTTGTAGTGATGGCCGCATCACCTAGAATGCCGGTATTGTTCCTCCAGGAGATCGTGCCAAAATTGTCCGTGCCGTTGTAACCTGAAC
Organism: Luteolibacter sp.; assembly: GCA_041686775.1. Taxonomy (GTDB): domain Bacteria; phylum Verrucomicrobiota; class Verrucomicrobiia; order Verrucomicrobiales; family Akkermansiaceae; genus Luteolibacter. The sequence goes on from JAWLDG010000002.1 coordinate 260,029, forward strand.
TGGGACGGAAGTCCAAGACGATGGTGATCGGTGACGTGCTCGTTGCACCATAGTTTTCATACGTTCCTGTATTCGCGAGCCGGCTGATGACTCCACCGGCAGAGCTAAGGCTCACCGTACCCCAGCCTTGAGCATCAGCTGAAAAAGCTCTTACATTCAGCGGTGGCGCCGCGAGTCGGCTGAAGCCGATCGGAGCAACGTTGCCGACTCCCGAAACATTCATGGTCCCTGTCAGCTCAAAAAGTCCGGTTTCCTTCCCTTTATGGTCATTGATGTAGGTTCCTAGCGTGATATAAGCAAGAAATTCAGCGTTTGATCCAGTGACTTGACTGCTATCCGCTTTGAAACGCTCATTGGCCACCCAGGCAGTGCCACCGCCTGCATCCTGAAAGGCCTGAGTCGTGGTCACGGCCTGGCCATTCAAGGAGTCTGTGCTGGACTTCCCGGTGAAATTGTATTCGACCAGGGTGACCATGGTGGCGGCGGACAGATTCAGAGTGAATAGCGCCGATGTCAGGAGTGTGCAGCAGGAACGATACATATAATTGACCTCCGATAAGTTAGGGTTGATTCAGGGTATAAACGACTGATGGGTAATGATTGGCTTTCGCCCGAGTCTCCGGGCGGTCCGGCTTGGGAAGCGTTGATTTCCGGGTTTAATAGTTCGATTCGTTGCCGGTTTTTCCCGGTCACTCGGTGCCCTCGATGCCCTCGATGCGTCCGAACAGCCTGCCTGCGGAAGCCGCCGCCGCATCGATGGTCGCGGTGACCCGGTGGAGCGGATCGGCCGACACCGTATCGACCACATAGCTCACGACACCACCGGCATCGGTTCCGTCGGCATCGGGCACCACGTCGGTCGTCGCGGTCCATCCGGCCAGCGAGTTGCTGTGGGCGACCCGGAGTTGCGCGGGGCCGCGGTCGGCGAGCGCCAGGCAGTCGAAGGTCAGAACTAGACCACCGCTGCCGTCTTCGCTGGCGGTCGGCAGGGCACCGGTGGCGTCGTCGTCCGGATTGGCCACGCCGAGCAGGAAGGCGATGCCGTCCTGGACGCCGTCACCGTTGAGATCGCCGTCGAAGGTAACCGTGCCCGGCAGGGTACCGGAGGCCGCCCAGGTTGTGAACGGATCGGCGGCGGTGCCGGACGCCGACCGCACCTCGAAGTTGTCGAGGACGCCCTGGTGTTCCGTGTAGTTCGAGTAGAGGGCGATGTAGTTCTCGTTGGTGCCGGACCAGGTGAAGCTTCCCGTTCTGACGGAGTTGCCATTGATGAAGGCCTCGTAGTTCACGGACGAACCCGCGTTGAAGTTGCTGATGCCGGAAAACCTGACGGAGAGGGTCGCTCCACTGTTCAGGTTGATGGTTTGCTGGTAGTTCTGGGAGCCTCCGAGGAAGACCTTCACCTCGGTGGTGCCGGTGGGGTCGTAGCCGAAGAAGAAGTCGGAGGTCCAGTTGGCGGGGTTGCTGGACGGCCAGGCATCCAACTCCGCCTTCGAACTACCCACCGAGAAGCCCGTAAAACGGGTGCCGCCAAAGGAATTTGCGGCACCCAGGTCCACTGAGACGGTGAACTCGCCACCGCTGGCGATGACGGCGTCGGTGAAATTGTGGTCGGGATAGGCGATCGACCAACCGCTGGCACCCCCGCTCGTTTCGCCGATCCTGAGCGTGTTGTTGGAAATGAAAGGATCGCCGGCGCTCGCCACCTCGACCCAGTTCAGGGCGCCGAGGGTACCGGATTTGCCGGAAGCCGAGGCATTCAAGTCGGTGTTGTCGGCCCGGCTGAAGGTGTCGATGAAGAGAATGTCGGCGGGTGGGGGCACTGGCGTCACCGTTCCGTTGAGGGCGATGCCGTCGATGTTGTGGCCGCTGTTGATCGCTCCGCTGTTCAGGTTGATGGTGAAGGTCTTGGTCTGATCCGGACCGATCACCACCGGCGCGGCGAGCGGTACGAAAAATCTGGTGTCAGTAGCGGTCCCGACCGGGATCGTGACCGACATGCCGGGGCTGGCACCCGCTTCCTGGAACTGGAAAATGATGCCTCCGCTGCTGGTGTGGTCCACCGTGATTCCCTCAAGGGTGATGGATGACAGGGCGTCGGCGGTGACGGTGAAGGCGATGGGCGCGTTGCCATTCGCCGAGAGGTCGGAACCCGTGCCAGCCAGGGCACCTTCTCCCCATGAAGTCCATTTTCCCTCCGGGGCACTGCCGTCGAAGTAGTTTGCCCTAGCCAGGAAGATGACGCCGGGATCGGTGAGGTTTCCGCCGAAGCCGAAGCCGTCATCGTCGCCATTGGGCACCACCCCGGGCCCGAAGTCGGTGAACGATGCATTGAAGTTCAGGGTGGAGACGGTCGCCCCCGGGGTGACGTTGCTGGCGGCGCGGCGCGCGGCCGAGGTACTTCCGGTGTTGAAGGTCCATTCGGCGATGGACGGAGGTTCCACTGCCGAGACCGTTCCGTGGAGGGCGATGCCGTCGAGATTGAGGCCGGAGCCGAGGCTTGGGCTGTCCAGGTTGATGGTGAAGGTCTTGCTTTCACCGGGATTGACCGTGACGGGTGTCGCCAGCGGAATCCTGAAGCGCGCGTCCTGAGCCCCGCTGACCGTCACCCCGGGGCCCGGGCTGCCGCCGGCTTCCTGAAATTGAAAAACGGCCGAGCTGCCATAGGCATTGGTCAAGTCCACAATCACGCTATCGACGAGAATGCTGCTCAGTGCACCAGCGGTCATGGTGAAGGCGATCGGGGCGTTGCCGTTGGCGGTGAGGACGGCCCCCGTCCCGGCGGTGGCACCGGTCCCCCATGAGGTGTAGTCCTCGGAGCTTGGTCGTGGGGAGGGAACCGCGGAGTCGTCGAAGTAATCCGCCCGGCGCAGGAAGATCACGGTGTCGCCGCCGTCCCCGCCGAAGCCAAAGCTGTCGTGCGGGGCCTGGGGCAAGGCCTCGACCCCGGCGTCCCTGAAGGACTGGTTGAAGTTGAGGGTGGAGAGAGACAGGCCGGCTGCAATGTTGCCCGCGGTGCGGCGCGCGGCCGAGGTGCTTCCGGTGTTGAAGGTCCATTCGGCGATGGACGGTGGGAGTGGCTGTGTTTCCACCGTTCCTTCGAGGGCGAGGCCATCGACGTAGTGATTGGAATTGAGCCCGTTGCTGTCGAGGTTGACGGTGAAGGTCTTGGACTGGCCCGGACTGACCACCACCGGAGCGGCCAGCGGGATGATGAACCACGTGTCCTGAAGGGTCCCGCTCGGCACAAAGACCGGGGTGCCTGGGGTGGCGCCCGCCTCCTGGAACTGCAGCGTCAGGAAGGACTGGCCGCCGGTCCAGTCCAGGATCAGGCTATCGATCACCACGGTGGAGACGGGGTCGGCCGTGACGGTGAAGGCGATGGGGGCGTTGCCATTGGCCGCGAGATTGGAACCCGTGCCGGCGGTGGAACCGGGGCCCCACGAGGTCCATCCCCCCACCGGGGCAGCGCTGTCGTTGTAGTTCGCGCGGTCGATGAAGATCACCGTGTCGCCACTGTTGCCGCCGAAGCCGAAGCCGTCATTGTCGCCGGAGGGCGTCGCGTTGACTCCGGCGAAGGTGAACGAATCGTTGAAGTTAAGGGTGGAGACGGCCGCTCCCTGCGGGACGTTGCTGGCGGCGCGGCGCTCGGCGGAGGTGGCTCCGGTGTTGAAGGTCCAGGCGGCGATTTCCTGGGGAGTGTAGAGCGGCGCGGCCACCGTGCCGGTGGCCCGCATGGTGCCTTGCACGCGGATGTAAATGGTCTGGCCGCTGACGACTTCCTCCTGGGTGAAGTCCACCGGCATGGTCATGACCACGTTGAACAACTGGTGATAGGACGTCGCGGAGCCGGGCGTGACGGTGAGCACGCCGGTGCCGGTGCCGTTGCCTTCCAATGGCGAGGAGCGGGTGAAGGTTTCGCTGACCGGCATGGTGAACACGGTGCCGGCGATACCCCCACGGTGGATGATCAGGCGGTGAAGGGCGCCACTGAAGGTGCCGCCGCCGGCAGTGGGACTGACGACTCCGGGTGGGGAATCGGTGACGGCCGTGCCCGCCAGATTGGTGGCATTGAGCGACCAACCCACACCACTGAAACTCATGTCCTGCATGGCCAGATTGCCGCCATCGATGAAGAACGCGGAGGTGGCTCCGGTGCCGGCATTCGCATCCAGCGCGACCCCCAGGGTGCCGCTGACATCGCTGGTATCGCTGTCGTTCAACGCGCCGGAAATCGTGACCGTGAAGCGGTTGTGGGTGGGGTCCGGTGCTGAGAGCGTGAGGCGTCCGTAGGCGGACTGGGCGGAAGCGGGAGCCAGGCCGGCTATGGCCAGGGCGAGCAGTGGGAGCAGGTGGCGGTTCATGGGGCTTGGGTTGTGGGTTGGATTTTTGAAATCAGCGGCCTCGGTGAAGGTTTGGGTTTGTCGAAACGGGGTTGGTCCGCGGGTTCTGTTTTGACATGTACGGAACAAAACGATCGCATGGTGCAAATATCGGCCGATTCGGTCAACCCGGCCATTTGACCCTTTGTTTTTTTGAACACTGTTCGTCGGGCAGCCAAGGTGTGGGGGAGTTACTGCGTTTCGACCGTTCCATTGAGTGCGAGGCCATCGACGTAGTGATAGGAATTGAGCCCGTTGCTATCGAGGTTGACGGTGAAGGTCCTGGTCTGGCCCGGACTGACCACCACCGGAGCGGCCAGCGGGATGGTGAACCTTGTGTCCTGAAGGGTCCCACCCGGCACAAAGACCGGGGTGCCTGGGGTGGCGCCCGCCTCCTGGAACTGCAGGGTCAGGAAGGACTGGCCGCCGGTCCAGTCCAGGATCAGGCTGTCGATCACCACGGTGGAGACGGAGTCGGCGGTGACGGTGAAGGCGATGGGGGCGTTGCCATTGGCCGCGAGGTTGGAGCCCGTGCCGGCGGTGGAACCGGGGCCCCACGAGGTCCATCCCCCCGCCGGGGCACCGCCGCCGTGGTAGTTCGCGCGGTTGATGAAGATCACAGTGTCGCCATTGTTGCCACCGAAGCCGTAACCGTCATTCTCGCAGGAGGGCGTCGCGTTGGTTCCGGCGAAGGTGAACGAATCGTTGAAGTTGAGGGTGGAGACGGCGGCTCCCTGCGCGACGTTGCTGGCGGCGCGGCGCTCGGCGGAGCTGGCACCGGTATCGAAGGTCCAGGCGGCGATTTCCCGGGGAGTGTAGAGCGGAGCGGCCACCGTGCCGGTGGCCCGCAGGGTGCCTTGCACGCGGATGTCGATGGTCCGGCCGCTGACGTCCTTCTGCTGGGTGAAGTCCACCGGCATGGTCATGACCACGTTGAACAACTGGTGATAGGACGTCGCGGAGCCGGGCGTGACGGTGAGCACGCCGGTGCGGGTGCCGGTGCCTTCCAATGGCGAGGTGCGGGTGAAGTTTTTGCTGACCGGAAAGGTGAATACGGTGCCGGCGATTCCCCCACTGTGGATGATCAGGCGGTGAAGAGCGCCCCTGAAGGTGCCACCATTGGCGGTGGGGCTGACGGCTCCGGGTGGGGAATCGGTGACGGCCGTGCCCGCCAGGTTGGTGGTATTGATCGACCAAGTCAGACCGCCGAAACTCATATCCCGCATGGTCATATTGCCGCCCTCGATGGAGAACGCGGAGGTGGCTCCGGTGCTGGCATTCGCATCCAGCGCGACACCCAGGGTGCCACTGACAACGCCGGTAGCGCTGTCGCCCAACAAGCCGGAAATCGTGACCGTGAAGCGGTTGTGGGTGGAGTCCGGGGCTGAGAGCGTGAGGCACCCGTAGGCGGACTGGGCGGAGGCGGGAGCCGGACTGGCCATGGCCAGGGCGAGCAGTGAGATCAGGTGGCGGTTCACGGGGGTTGGGTTGGGTTGCGGCATGCACGGATCGAAACGATCCCATCAGCCGTTCAGCCAGTCGGTGAATTCATCGATGGACCGATAGCTCGGAGATCCCGAGGCGGGGTCGGTGTGGAGAAACACGAAGGCGCGTTTTTTGTCGAAGTGAGGCCACAGGTTGGCGGCGAACAGCTTGGCTTTGCCATTCTTGGATTGATAGAAACGCACTTGGTAATTGGCGAGATCGTCCTTTCTCTGCGGCCGGAAAATGGTCCGGCTGCCGGGCGCGAATTTGAATTTCTCGCCACCGAGATCGGCGGCGAGGGTTTCCATGGCCAGGTTGAGGATCATGATCTGGCCGGGCCGGAACGCGGGATCGTCGGCGCGAACCATGACCGGACGCAAACCGTCCCCGCGGCCGGGCAGGAGAATCACCAGAAAGCGCCTGCCGTCATCCGGCAGCTTGATGGCGGCGAGGCCGCGGAATGGGGAATCTCCCGCTGTTGCGGTTCCCAGTTCGAGGGCGGCGTCGCCCGCCGGAACCGGCACCGGAGCGGAGAAACCGTTGTCGGGGATGGCGAACGGCTCGGTCCGCTTTTCGCCGGCGGCGAGAACGAATTCCCTGCCGTCGTTCGCGAATCCGAACGCGGTGAAACGCAGGAGCGTTTCCTTTGTGGGGGATTCGTCCTGTGCCGCAGCCTGGAACGTCAGGCAGGCGAGGATCATGGAAAGCATGCGATTCATCGGGTATCAGGGCTCGGTGCTGGGGATCCAACGGAAGTTCACCATCATGAACTGCCGGCCGAAGGTCTTGTTCACGTTGTTCAGAGCCGTCGGCGGCGTGGCGCGCTCGTCGGAGGGATCCACGTAATCGGCCGTCCGCTGGACGACGGCCTCGCAACGGGCGCTCGCCAGGACCCGGCCGGCGGAGTCGCGGGCTTCGCCGTAGGCGCGCACGGTGAAGGTGTCCGAGCGGGGCGTGAAGCGGGTGCCGAGGGTGGTGAGAATGTCGCCCTGTTTGACGTGGCCGGGCACATGCGTCATTTGCGAACCTGAATCGGCGGCGGGAAATGCCGTTCCCGCCACCCCCCTGCCGGCACTCCGGCTTCCGGTCTCCAGCGGTTTGTTGAGACTGCGGTCCAAGGCGGCCTGCAAGGCTCCGCGCGATGCAAGTTCGAGGTTCGTATCGAGGCGGCGGTTCACGAAGTCCGCGAGGGAAAGAAAGGGGCCGCGTTTCCGGACTTCCTCGACCATGGCCACGGCAAGTTCCCGGAGTTCCTCGTCGGTTGGGTCGCGGTATCCCGTCCACTGCTCCTGTGAGGACGGGTCGGCAAGATCGCCGGACTCGACCGCGGGGCCTTTGGGCACGAGCAGACCGGCGAGGGGATTGCGGGCCGTCTCCCAATCACTGGCGGTGCCCTCGGCGGATTCGACGGGAACCTCCAGGCCATGGGTCGAGCGGAACATCGCAAGCCATGCGGCGGGATCCGTGGAGTTGATGTTGAACGCGCCGTGGACGCGGAGCAGCGAGGCGATCTTCAGGTAGGCGTCGTCTTTCGGAGCGCTGCCGCTGAAGAGTTCGTCCACCTCCCCGGCGGGATCGCTGCCGGCATAGAGGAAATGGCGGTTCGGCAACGGTTCGGACTCCGTGTTCCGGCCGGTGAACCGTTCGAACAGGCTCCGGGCCGTGCCGGCCTGGCCGTCGGAATGGTGCGGGGCGTCGCGCGCGGCCAGCGAGGAGACGAACCACTGGTCCCAGAGGGCGTCGTTGGCCAGCCACGAGTGATCGACCGCGGGCATGCTGTTGAACGTGCCGGCGGTCTGGTCCGGCGCGATGCAGGGCGGAGCGAAGGAGTTTCCGATCGCCTGCGTGACGCTGGGTTGGAGGATGCGGTCATGGAAATCACCGGCACCGGGGCCGGTGAAGGTCCATTTCTCGACGCCGTTGGCGAGCGCGTGCTGGAACGCGCCGAGGGAGGTCGGACGTTCCCTGGGCACGGAGTGGGTCACCAGATGGGACTGCCCGATATCGGCCTTGTAGGAGGCGCCGAAGAAGCCCTTGCCCTCGTTGAAGTCGAAGCCGCGGTCGAGGCCGCCGGTGAGGGGCTGCATCAGGGGTTCGTAGGGCAGCGACTGCAGGGTGTTGCCATCCGTCGCCTGGTGGTCGAAGCCCATCGCGGCGGGATTGAGTCGCGCGAGGTAGCGCGATTTCAGCGAGCCCTGGCGTTCGGTGCGGGCGAGGTAGGAGAACAAGGCGAGCGGCTGGGGTTCCGTGAGATCGGATGCGGAGGAGAAGGTGCGTTCGGGAACCTCCTGGAACATGTCATCGGGGAAGCTCGTCGCCGCGAGCGCGCCGCCGGCTCCGGTGCGATCGATCATCAGTCCGCCGTTCCAGTAGCTGTTGTTGGAGTCAGTTCCGACATAGCTGAGGAATTCGATGAGGCCCCACCCGTCCGCACCCCGTTGCGTCGAGCGTTTCATGGAAACGGTGACCGGGCTGGAACCGCTCGCCACCACGCCGGTATCGAGCGAGAACCCGCCGGTGGTGGACCAACCGAGCTTGCCTTCGAAGCTCCCGAACTGATCGGTGGGGGTGGTCGCCTGCCGGCCGCGGCTGAAGATCAGCACCTCTCCCGGACGCATCACCACGGGAGCGTTTTGGCCGATTTCCATTCCGATGCTGTTGCCCTGGCCCGCCCGGATCTGGTTGAAGTGGACGTTCCGGGTGGTGGTGCCGGATTTGATGGTGATGTCATAGGGCAGCCCCCAGCAGCGGATCGACAGATGGCCGCCGGGACGCATGACGAGGTGGGTGTCGAACGGGTTCCAGAGCCAGACGATGGGTTCCAAGACAATATAGATCCGGTAGGTCGGATTCCGGGTGGTGCCTTGCCTGCGGGTGTATGCCGAGATGTGCCACGCGGCCCGCACCACCATTGGACGGAGATAGGCGAAGAACGGATCGGTGGCGACGTCCGCTTCCGCCGCCTTACCGACCAGCGCGGGAACCCTCGTATTGAGCTGGCCGCCGTCGGGATGGGGGTAGCCCGAAACGTCATAGGTCAGGCGCGAGGCGACTTCGTGATAGGCCCGCAATTCCCGGAAATTGATCCCCCGGCGGTTGCCGTGCCGATAGAGGGCCTGCGTCGGATCGCCCGACTTCGGATCGTGGAAATGAAGGCTCAGATCCTTGCGGAAGCCGCCGTTTCGAACATCGGTGAGCAGCCCCTCGGACCAGACGGTGTATGAGGCGGCTGCGTCGAGGCCGACGGTTTCGCTGAGCGGTATCAGATCCACGGAACGCGTGGAAACGATGGAGTTGAGATAGGTATCGCCCCGGGGAACGGCTTCAAGCCCCGGCAGCGCGTCGTGTCCGGCGGGGGGCGATTGGTAGCGGGCGAGATGGTCGGCCAACTTCTCATCCCCGGGGATCAGGGAAGGTCCGAGCCGGGCTTTGGCGTTTTCGTCCTCGATGGCGTATGCGAAGCCGCCGGCTTCGAGACCGACCCGTGGGCCGCACATCAGCATGGTGCCGTTGCCGTTGCGCAGCAAAGGAACCAGATCGCCGGCGCTGGAGGGATGGGAAGGTTCCTTGAGGTCGGCCGGATTCCCCGAGACCAACCAACTCCGGAACTCCGGTTCGGGACGTTGGTCCACTTCCGACGGCCAGCTTTCCCAGCTTCCCACCCAGCGTTCGCGGCCGTCACGGAGTTCGCCATTTTTCAGCCCCGCGGCGGCATTGACGCGCTGGTCCGGGCCGAGTTCGGTCTGCAATTGCCCGAGCGCCAGGATCAGCGCCATGCGCGCGTTGGCGCGGGCCTCGGCGGCGGCCTGCCCGTGGGTGGAAGTCCGCAAGGAGATGCTCGCAAGGCCGAGCAGGCCCACCGCGATGACCGTCAGCAGGATCATCAGGGAGAGCGTGACAACCAGCGCGAAACCCCGCCGGGCGGGAGCGGATCGGTTGGGATCGGTGGGTTTTATGGTTCCTAACAAGCTGGGTTTGTTCGTGGGTTTTGTTTCGGCATGCAGGGATCGAAACGATATCAGCATGCAAATACCGTCCGATACGGTCAACCCGGCCAATTGGCCCTTTGTTTGTTTGAACACCAGGCCGTCACAGGCATCCCTCTCATGATCGAAAGGCCGGGCAGGAGGAAAGGAAACACGGCATTCACACGAGTGGCTTGCCTGGGAGTTGGGAGAAACCGGATCAACTTTCCCTCAGGTGGATGATGCCGCGTTTTACCGCGCTGGTCACCGCCTGGGTCCGATCCTTGACGTCGAGCTTGTTGAAAATGCGCTCGAGGTGGTGTTTGACGGTCGATTCGGCCATGGCGAGGGAGGAAGAGATCTGCTTGTTGCTCAGGCCGGCCGCGAGGTATTTGAGGACCTCAAGTTCGCGCGCGGTGAGTTCTTCCCGTTTGCTGCGTTCCTCAAGCTTGGCCGCCAGGCCCTGGGAAAAATAGACCTTGCCGCGTGCCACGGCGCGGATTCCGGCGATCATTTCCTCGATTTCCGCAGCCTTGGTGACGCAACCGAGGGCACCGGCCTCGGTGGCACGGTAGATGTTTTCCTCCGTCTCGAATATCGACAACAGCAGGATACGGGCATCGGGAAACTCCGCCGTGATCGCCGCGATGACCTCATCGCCATCGAGGTCGGGGAGCTTGAAATCCATGGTGACGACGTCCGGACGGAGCGTGCGGTAGAGCTCGATGGCCCTGGCACCGTTTTCCGCCTCGCCGACGAGCTGCAGGTCGTCGTGGCGCTCGATCGCCTCGGCGAGGGCGAGGCGGACCATGGCGTGATCGTCCACGATGAGAATCCGGATTGCAGGGGGGGCTGTCATTTTCGTGGGCGGGGATGGGCGACGGGTGAGGACCAGGGCAGCCGCACGCGGATTTTCGTGCCGGTGCCGGGCGTGCTTTCAAGGGAAAACTCGGCGTGGATCTTGTTGGCGCGCTCGCGCATCCCGATCAGCCCGAAATGCCCGGCGGGCGGCTTGCGGCTGGTGTCGAGGCCCACCCCGTCATCGGTGATCTCAAGCGTGACGGCGCCGGAATCGTAAGTGAGATGGACCTCGATCCGGCGCGGCGTGGCGTGGCGTGCGGCGTTGCAGACGGCCTCGCGGGCGATGCGCAGCAGGTGGTTCTGGGTGGTGGCGCGGAGCGGCTGCGGTGTGCCGTGCAGCTCGAACTGAAAGCGGGCCTCGCACGCGGAGGCGATCGCGGGCAGAGATTCGCGCATCGCGTCGGGCAGCGCGCGCTGGAGCAGGTGCGGATCGCGCAGATCGCTGACCGAGGAGCGGGACTCGTTGCGACAGTGTTGCAACATGCTGCGGGCGAGTGCCAGCCGCTGGTGGGCCAGTTGCGGGTCGCCATCGAGCGCGGGGGCCAGGTTGCCGAGCTGTATCGAGAGGCCGGTGAGTTCCTGTTCGAGGGTGTCGTGCAGTTCCCGCGCGATGCGCTCGCGTTCGTCCTTGATGACCCCCTGCTCGATCTGGCGGGAAATGACGGCGGACTGCGCCGCGACCCGCCGGCGCAACTGCCAGCCCCAGATGAGGGCGATGCAGAGCACCGCCACCGCCAGGCCGAAGGCCAGCAACACCCGTTCGGGTGTCCACCACGGAGCCCTGGCGAGGATCTCGATGCCGCCACCCCTTGCCAGGTGCATGCGGAAACCGTCGGCCCACTCGACACGCGGCATCGGCCGGCTGGTGGTCACCTCGTAGATGCCGGTGAGGCGCAGGCGGTCTCCCGGTTTCAAGGAATGGGCCAAACGGTTGGCCACCGGCAGCCAGGCCTCGAACACCGTCCCGCCTGCGCTGCATTGCAGCACGTTTCCCTCCAGCCCGAGAAGCAGTGCCACGAAGGTGCAATCGACGGCGACACGATCGTTGTGCAGGACGGCATCGATCCCCTTGGCGGCATCGAAAAGGGCTGGAGCCGGCAGGGAGGTTTCTCCCATGCGCTGGATCCGTGCCGCCCTGAAAACCGGCCGGAACGGGGCCACCGCCGCGAAGCCCTCCACCTCGACGATGCTGCCGGGCGCATACTCGGCGGCTTCCGCGGCCTGGACGTAGGTGCTGGCGGATTCGTCGCGCAGATAAAACCCACTGTCGCCGGATTGGGTGACCACCCCGCGCACGCGCACCAATTGCTCGATGTTGTAGCTGCTTTGGAGCAGCGAAGCGATGGCCTGCACGGGGGCGTCGCCCGCATGGAGACGGCCCTCCAGCGGGATGATGTGATCGATGGACGGCACGAAGAAATGGCGGCCGGTGAGTTGCAAGGCCTCGTTGAAGATCGTGCCAACCACCCCCTGCACCCGGACCCGGCGTTGCATCAAACCGGCCGCACGACGCTGGATGTCCTTGGTTTCCGGAATCTCCGCCTTGAAGATCCGGTCGTCGATTTCCAACACCAAGGTGAACGCCAGCCCGCGTGGCTCCACTCCGACGACCACGGCCTCGATTTCCACCCAGTCGGAATCCGCCGTGTGGCTGAACAAGTCGCGGCCGCCGAGCGGGCGTGGCGCGGGCAATTCTCCCTGCCCGAGCACTTCCACGGAGGCGTTTTTGATGTTGGGGAAATACGATCGCGGGTTGGAGACCCCGGTGACACGGATGCGGGTGCCGGGTCGGATCCGGTCGCGCCCGGGGAAGGGCAGCGACGAGGAAGCGTAGCTGCCTGCGCTGCCGTCGTGCAGGACCAATCCCTCAGGGTCGCCCATGTGCCTCACATTCGGGTCGAAATACGTGACGATGCCGGTGACATCCACCGGCAGATTTTCGGCGGCCTGCTCGTAAGGAAGCGCGCGGAGATCGGCAATGCTCGTGATGGGCGCCTGCGCCGCGCCCGCCACCGCAAACATCAGCCAGAAGCTCGCAACTCGAACAAACACTGGCGCGTGTTAGCGGCTTGGAACTGACGGGGAAAGGGGATTCGGCAGAGATGCCCTATCGCAAGCGGTTTTTTTCCTTGGCTGCCGGTCACCCGGGGTGACAGGTTTGAGGCATGATCGAACGGAAATTTCACTCCCTTGCCGAACAGGTCACCGAGGCACTCAAGGAGGGCATGCTCAGCGGGCGCTGGCGGGAGACGCTCCCTGGGCGCAACCGCTTGGCCGCGGAACTGGGGGTGAGCCACAAGACGATGGAAACCGTGATGCGGCGGCTGGCGGAGGAGGGATGGCTGGCCTCCCAGGGCAGCGGCCGGCGGCGGCGGATCGTGTTGCCCAAGGGAGAATTCATAAGACGCGAGCTGCGGGTGAGGATCCTGCCCTACGATCGGGATTCGCGGCTGCTGCCCTACAGCCTTGAACTGCTCGATCAACTCCGACTCGCGGGATACGCCGCTGACTACGCGATCAAAACCCAGGCCGAGTTGGGAATGAATGCGGGGCGCTTGGCGCGGTTTGTGACGAAGACACCGGCCGATGCCTGGATCGTGATCGGCGGGTCACGCGAGGTTCTGGAATGGTTTTCCCGGCAGAATATTCCGGTGCTGGCGTTGTTCGGGCGCTTCACCGAACTGCCGATCGCGGCCTCGTCCCCGCGGATGGCACCCGCGGTGGTGGCGGCAGTGCGGCGATTGGTGGAAATCGGCCATCGCCGGATTGTAATGATCAGCCGGGAGGAGCGGCGCAAGCCGTATCCGGCACTGGTCGAGCAGGTGTTTCTCGATGAGTTGGAAAAACAGGGCATCCAGACCGGCCACTACAATCTGCCCGATTGGAAAGACTCTTCCGCAGGCTTGAGGGACTGCCTCGACAGGCTCTTTCTTCATACGCCGCCCACCGCCATGATATTGGGCGAAGAGCGCCTTTTCGCCGCCGCCCAGCTCCACCTCGCCCGCAGTGGAATTCACTCCCCCGGGCAGGTTTCCTTGATCAGCGGTTCAAGCGATCCTTGTCTCGCATGGTGTGAACCCGCCGTTTCCCATTTCCGTTGGGATTCCCGTCCGGTCATCAAACGCATCCTGCAATGGGCCAAAAACGTCGCTCGAGGCAAGGAGGACAAGCGTCAGGCGCTGTTCGAGGGCGAATTCGTGGAAGGCGGGACGATCGGGCCGGCGCCGTAGCCACGGAAGTATTCAGTCCTGAACCCGCAGATGATTGACGATGTCCCGCCTGCGCTCTTCCGGTGTGACGATCAGTTCGAGCAGTTTGCCGTTTTTCAATTCTCCCTGAATGACGGTCTTGCCTGGCGCGTGGAGCTTGAACGAGCAGTCCCATTCCCTGGGCCAGGCCGGGAAAAGATGGATCTTCCCGCTGGGAGAGTCCGTCTGAAGCAGCATCTTCTGCAGCGCGATCATGTTGACGCCGCCATGGCACTGGTCGGGAGTCCAATCGAAGTTCGGCCCCCAGAAGGCGGGGAAACGGCTGTCCTTGTGGGTCTCCTTCGAGCGGGCCACCAAGCGCCGCATGGCTCCCTCGGTGTCGCCGACACAGGCGGCGAAAATCGGATCCTGTATCCAGCCGTTGACACGTGGCACACCCCTCATGGCGGTGGGACTTCGGCGGAAGGTTTCCCGGGCGATCTCCAGATCGGGCAGACCTACACCGTAGAGGCGGAACGGGAAGATGGCATAACACTCCGGTTTCTCGCAGTTGCCCCGGCGTTTCTCCGAGCCGGTTTCGGCGGGCAGCAGGTAGGCGCGGCCGTCATCGGATTTTGCCATCGGCAGGTCCGGGGTGGCTTCCAGCAGCTTCTGATAGTGCCGTTTGTCGGCGGGATCGGCGGCGAGTTCGACCAACTGCGGCAGGATGTAATGGAATCCGGCGATTTCCGGGGCGGGATTTCCGCATCCCCAGAGATCCTCCTGCGCATTGGCCGGCGCGATGATGAGTTTGCCGCGTTCGTCGCGCGGATAGCGATGGTCGTAGAAGGCGGTGATCTGACGGGCGAAGGGCAGCAGCGTGTTGACCAGGAAATCGCGGTCGAGCGTGTGCTGATAGTAATCGAGCATCATGGCGGTGAGTTCGATGCCGCCGGACCATAGGTATTGAATGAACGGGTTGGGAATCTCATCGGGCGCCTGGCCGGGCTTGCGGCTCCATCCGTGATCCTCGTTGGTGTAGGTGCCCCAGAAATACAGGGTTTCCGGGAAATACGCCCCCTCGAATCCGTAGTAGGTCCGCCCGCGGAATTTCGCCAGCGGCAGGGCATCGAGGTACATTTTGAAGAGGGGCTCCATCAGATCGAACTGACCGGCCGTCATCAACGGCCAGTAGGGCAGGCGTGTGTTCTGGAACCAATAGGCCGAGCCCCACCTGCGGTAGTCGGGCCCCAGGTTCACTTCGCCCTCGTATCCATCGACGGTGAAGATCGATCCATTGAACTTGATCGGCAGCGGACCGCGGCCACCGCAGGCGGTGATCCAGGTTTGCAGGGCATAGGCCTGGGAAACGACGAACGCATCGTCGCCGGGCGCGCCATGGACGCGGATCCAGCCGCGCTCCCAGAAATCGCGCCACCAGCGTTGGTGCGCCTCCCAGGCTTTCGCCCGATCGGTGCGCCTGTCTTTTTCCGCGAGGGCCTCGACGTTTCGAATCCACGCTTCCGCCGTGTCCGTTTGTTCGGTCAATGCGATCACGGAGAGATCAAACGCATTGGCGGGGGTGGTGGACTTGAGGAGTTTGGGTGATGCGGCTTTCAGGCCGCCTCCACGCACCAGCGCGCCAAAAGTGCGGTGGTGCAGGGGATCGGACGATTGTTTCATGAAACCCTCAAGCCCTTGGCCCTTGAGGGTGTCGGCCCAGACGGAGCGTTCCCGGGTGTCGTTGCGGTGATACCAGACGATGGAGTCGGCCCGACCCTCCACAATGGTGTCCGGTTCGATAAAGGCGGTGTAGGGCAGGGCATTGCGTTGTTTCGAGCGATCCGCAAGCCCGGTGAACGAGCGGTCCCAGACGGCCTCTTTGCGCGCGGTGCGCCACGGCTCGATCGTCACTTCGACCTCGGTCTTGGCGGTGGAGGAACCGGTGATGCGGACCACCGGATGGTGGGCATCGATCCAAAAGCGCAGATCGGTGCTCACGGCCGGATTGCCGGTGGTGGCGGTGATGCGGATGGCTCCGCTTTCGAGATCGAGCCGCTGCCGGAACGTGGTGGCCTTGGCGAAGGGATTCGGGCTCAGGCGGATGCGGAGTTTGCCGACTTTCACGAAACGCGCGTGGGCGTCGATGGCATCGGTTTTGCTCAGGTAGAAGCAGAGGTCGCCATTTTCCTCGACCCAGACATTGGCCCCGATGTCGCCATTGCCAATCGGCATCGAGCCGTGGCAATCCCTGCTCGGGCTGTCCCAAATCACATCGTAATCCGAGAGGGATGCCGCATGCATGGCGGTGCTGGCCGTCAGCCAGAGCGCCGCAAGCAGGTGAGTGATCGAGACGAACGGGGTGAGGGCGCGACGATTCATTGCGGGCGGGAGAGTTCATTCCCCGGCGCATCGTGGCAAGACGTCATGGCCGTGGTTTCCCTGCCCACGCGTCCGGCAAAACGGCAATCGACAGGCCGATTCTGCCCAAAACCTGCCACCCAAGGTGACCGCCAATCGCAAAAAAACGTTTGGACTGTGGAGTGTGGCAGACTTACGCCCGAAGCAAACGCAGCAAGGTCTCCATTCGCCTGTCGCCATGGCTTCACCAGTTGCTAGAACTGGCAGCGCCCCCACATGCCCCATGAAAATCACCCGCAGTCCATTCCCAGCGCTCCTCGTCAGCTGCGCCTTCGCTGTCTCGCAAGCATCTGCAGACGACATCACCCTGCTTCAGAGCGATGCCAGCGGCACGAACTCTTTCAACAGCGCGGGAAATTGGAGCAATAGCGCAGCGCCGAGCGCGGGCAATGATTACTCCGTCACCGGCATTGAAGACCCTCCAGAGACATTCACCCTGCGGGCACCCACCAACGCCACGTTTGCCGGCGACTCGCTGACGATCAACGACCGCGGAGTCCTGGCCTGGGCCGCCTCTTCAAACACCGGCACCCTGACGGTGGGCAACCTGATTCTCAATGGCGGCGGCATCTCCAACTTCCGCACCAGCGGCACCCTGACCTTGGAGGGAAACATCAGCGTCACTGCCGCAAGCGACCTGAGATTGGGGTCGGGAGTCAATACAAGCACACGCAACATCACGCTGAACTCAACCGTCACCGGCACCTCGCCATTGGTGATGTTTGCCCAGAACAACTCGACCAGCACACTCACGGTCAATGGCGACAACAGCTCGTTTTCCGGAGGTTTTCTCCTCACCGGCAACGATCCCGCGAATGTCAACTCCACCCTTGCCGTCGGCCACGCCAATGCGCTGGGCACCGGCACCACCACCGTCAATCAGGGCATTCTCAACCTCAACGGCTTCAGCGTGACCATCGGCGCCCTCGCGGGGGTGAATGCTTCCGGTAATTTCGTTCAAAACAACAGCGACACCGCCGCAACACTCGACGTCAATTCGGCTGGCGACACCTCTTATGCCGGCGTGATCAGAAATGGCACCGGCACCGGCACGCTCAGCCTCACCAAGTCGGGAGCGGGCACGCTCACCCTTACCGGCACCCACACCTACTCGGGCGACACCATCGTCAGCGCCGGCACACTGGATCTTGGAAGCACAGGCTCCATCACCAACAGCGTCTCCTTGACCGTCGCGGCCGGTGCGGTTCTCGACGCCTCGGCCCAAACGAGTTTCGTGATGACTTCCACGCAACCCGTCACGTTCGGCCTCGATGCCGCCGGATCCGGCACCAGCGGCACCATCCAGGCCCAGGAACTCGACATTACGGATGCCTCGGTCGTCCTCGATGTGGCCGGCCCCCTCGACGATCCGGCATACGTGCTCGCCACCTACACCAACCTCACTGGCACCGCCTTCGCCACCGAACCAGCCATCCCCTCCGGCTACGAACTGCAATATGCCTATCAGGGCAACAGCATCGCCTTGGTGCAGACCGGGGAAGGAACTCCTTATGAAAACTGGGCCGGAGGCAATCCTTTCGACGAAGATGCCAATGACGACGGCGTCTCCAACGGACTCGCCTTCCTGCTCGGTGCAGGCGGCCCCATGGAAAACGCGCTGGATTTGCTGCCTGCCAGCACGCAGGACAACGGTGCCCTGGTCCTCACCTTCCTCTACCGCAACGCCGCCACACGCGGCGATGCCACCCTCGCCCTCGAACACAGCAGCGACCTCGGCCTCGCCGATGATTGGGTGACCGTGCCCGTGCCCGACGCAAACGACGGCCCGATTCAAGGCGTCACCTTCGAAATCACTGCCGGCGACCCGCTCGACACCGTCACCGCCACCATCGCTTCGACCGAAACCACCACCGGCAAACTCTTCGCCCGCCTCAGCGCCACCAACAACTGAACCTAAATACCACCCGGCCTTCGATGAAAACCTCCCGCAATCCCTTCCTCGCACTCCTCGTCACCTGTGCCTTCGGTATTTCGCAAGCATCCGCAGCCGACATCACCCTGCTTCAGAGCGACCCCACCGGCACGAATTCATTCACCTCCGCGGGCAACTGGAGCAATAGCGCAGCACCCAGTGCGGGCAATGATTACTTCGTCACCGGTGATGGAACCACATTCAATCTGCGTGCGCCCGCCAACGCCACGTTTGCCGGGGATTCTCTCACCATCAATAACGGGGGGATCCTGGCTTGGGCGCCAAGCTCCAACACCGGGACGTTGACCGTCAGCAATCTGATTCTGAACGGCGGCGGTGTCGCCAACTTCCGCACTAGCGGCACACTCACCCTGGAGGGAAATGTCGATGTCACTGCGGCCAGTGCGCTGCGGCTGGGTTCGGGGGCCAATACTTCCGTCCGCAATATCACGCTGAACTCCACGGTCACCGGCAACGGGCAGCTCGAGATGCTTGCCCAAAACAATTCTGTCAGCACGCTCACTGTGAATGGTAACAACAGCACTTTCACCGGTGGTTTCCTGCTCTCCGGCAATGTTGCTGAGAGTGACAACTCGGTCCTCACCGTCGGTCACGTCAATGCTCTGGGCAGCGGCACCACCACGGTCGATCAAGGCACGCTCAATCTGAACGGCTTCAGCGTCAGCATCGGCGGTCTGGCCGGGACCCCAAGCGAGGGTGCAGATAGTTTCGTGCAAAACAACAGCGACACGGCCGCCACCCTCACCGTCAATTCGTCCGGCGACACCTCCTACGCCGGCGTGATCCGGAACGGCAGCGGCACTGGTAACCTCGGGCTCAACAAGTCCGGTTCAGGCACCCTCACCCTGTCCGGCGTCAACACCTATACTGGCGACACTGTGGTCTCCGCAGGGACGCTTTTTGTCAATGGCTCGCTCGGCAACTCCGCGGTGACTGTCGATCCGCTTGCCACTATCGGTGGCACTGGCACGATCAATGGGGATCTGACGTTCGCGGCAAACTCATTCCTTGAGGTGATCGATTTCGACAACCCGCTTGCCATTGCCGGGACCGCTACTTTTGAAAGTGGCTTTGGCATTGCCAACCTGCTTGGCATTGACTGGGACAGTCTGGATCTGAACACGGCCTACACGCTCATTTCAACCTCCCAGGCCTTCGAGGCCGGCGACATCGCCAACTTCGGCTTCGATAACCGCGTTTCCGTCGGTTCCTTGGGACGCGAAGCCTATTTCACTGACGGAAGCCTTGCCCTCGTCGTCATCCCCGAGCCACGCGCCGCCCTGCTCGGCGGTTTGGGGCTGCTCATGCTGCTCCGCCGCCGGCGCTCCTGAAAATCCCACGACCAGTAATCCCCTCCAAGCGGCAACCGAAGGCAATCTCACCAGCGTCACCGCGACTGCCAGCGGGGAGTTGCCGCGGATTTTCGTGCGTCTCGTGGTCATGCAGCCATGATGGCCCCCGGGCCAAGGCGCATCAATGAAGCGGAAGCGGTCCGAATGCTTGGTGCGGGGAGGGGGGAAACCTGTCACTCAAGGTGACTGCTATCCGCAAAAAAACGTTTTGCAGCGAAAACCTAAGGCGGATTGAAGTCAGGTAAACAGTCGTGAGAAGTTTTTCGCTGCGTGCCTGTTCGGCCATCACCTCTGTGAAACCGGCATCCGTCACCACCATCTCCCCACAATCACCACATCGTTCTTCCACGCCATGGATTCCATCAAGAAAGCCGCGTGAAATTCGCCCTTAAACCCCAATTCCAAAACAAAACCTCCCGCCATGAAACAAGCAGACTCTGTCAAATGCAGCCCCATACTTCCCCTCCCCTGCCGGATGCCTCGGATCCTTCTCGCCGCAGCCACCGGACTCATCGCAGCAACATCGCTTCAAGCCGAGACCGTTCTTTGGCAGTTCGATGATTTCAATACCCGGCCGACAACCGGTTCACTCAGTTCCCCAGGCAACGAGGACGCCTCGGGCTGGAAAAACGTCCAGGGTTTGTCCGACCTGAATGGGGCTTTCACGGATCCAGCCGGAACGACGCTGACGAACTGGTGGGACATCACCCGCGCAACCGGTGACCTTGCCCCGCGGATTCGAACCGCAAGCGGCCAGATCACCACGGACAACCCGATGCCGCTCGTTGCCTTGGGTGCCTCCAGTGTGACCATGTCTTGGGAATTCGCGGCATCCATTTACGACTACAACGTGGGGCTCTACTACGCCGCCGCCGCCGATACGACCACGACGCCTCCCGTCCTTCTTGCCCTTCTCGAAGGCAATCGGGCCTCTCAAGTGTGGGAGAGCACCAGCGTTACCGTCACCGATGGCATGGCGGGGTTGGAGGGAGGCGGCACGGTCGTCTTCACTGACAGCGCCCGCTTCGTGCTCAAGTATCACTCGGGCGCTGCGGTCTCGGGAGGTCCGCGCGACATGAGGTTCGACAACATCGAGATCACCTATGAAGGCACCGCGGACACCACTGCTCCCACTCCCAATCCCATGACTTGGGCGGTGGTTCCCACGGCCACCGGCGAGAGTTCCATCACCATGACCGCCACCACCGCGGTGGATGACGTCACCGGAGTGGAATATTCTTTCGAGGAAACCAGCGGCAACCCCGGTGGCGACGACAGCGGCTGGCAATCCAGCCCGGTTTACACCGACACCGGACTCCAGCCTGGCACCACCTATACCTACACCGTCAAGGCCCGCGACACCAGCACGTCGAACAACGAGACCGCGCCATCCGCCGCGGAATCCGCCACCACCGACGCCGCGGACGAAACCCCGCCACCCACTCCCGCATTCGACAGCCTGCCGACCGCCGTGGGTCTCACGAGCATCAGCATGAGCGCCACCGCCGTGACCGATCCGGAGGGCAATGGCGTGGAGTACTATTTCACTGAAACCAGTGGCAACCCCGGTGGCAGCGACAGCGGTTGGCAGGACTCCTTGTCCTACACCGACACAGGACTCCAGTCAGGAACCACCTACAGTTACACCGTCAAGGCGCGCGACAAATCGCTCGCCCAGAACGAAAGCGCGCCATCCGCCGCGGAAAGCGCCACCACCGGCACGCCAGGCCCCGGCGATGTGCTCTGGGGCTCCGCCCAGGACATCACCGGACCGCTCGACGTGGCAACCGCGGGCACCTTGGTCCACGCGCTTACCGGCGATGACGAAGGCGGCGATGTCACCGTCAACGGTGTCACCTTCACCCAGGGCCTCATCCTGACCAACGGTGGCGTGGGAGCCACTTTCCCAGCCACCGGCGACGCGAACATGGACGCGCTGCTCACCACCATTTCCTTCGGTGGCAGCACCATCGTGATTCCAGACCTGGTTCCGGGCGAGGAATACCTCATCCAGGCGTTCCTCGCGGACACCCGGGCCATCCGCGAAATGATTCTCGGCGATGGCAATGGAAACACCGTCTCGCTCTTGTCGTCACCGGCCGGGCAACAGGTCACGGCCACCTTCATCGCCGACGACACCAGCAAGACCCTCACCATCACCGCGGTCTCCGGCAATACCCACCTCAATGCCATCCAAGTGCGCCGGCTGACCGAGCCCGCCGCGCTGCGCATCGCCTCCTTCTCCCGTGTCGGCGGCGATCTGTGGGAAGTGGCCATCCAGGGCGAGCCGGAAACCGGCTATGAATTCCGCTCCTCGCCCGATCTCGACTTCAATCCGGGGACGTTGGTGGAAAACCTCAGTCAAGGCGATCCCGGCGATCCCGGATCCATCGGCGGAGAAAATAACTCCCTGCTCATCACCGATGCCAACGGCGACGGCGTCGCACGAGTCACCCTCACCGGTCCGCGCCAATTCATCCGCGCACAATCGCCCGGTCCGCTGCTGGACGCGAACTTCGAAACCGGCGACGGCGGCTTCACCGTCGTCACCCCCGAGGGAAGTTCATGGTCCTTGGGCACTCCGGACTCCACCGGTGAATTCGGTGGCACCGTCAACGCCGGCAACAACGCCTCCGCCAACTGTTGGGGCACCAACCTCGGTGCCTACGACGGGGGTGCGGGCGACCGCGGTTATTACCTCGTTCCCACCACCACCGCCCTGCGTTCGCCGGTGATCGACCTCACCGGCATCAGCGCCGCCCAACTCACCTTCGCCGAAGCCCTCGACGTCCATGCCGGCGACACCGCTCAGGTTTTCGTCATCGATCCCGTCACCGACGATTTGATCGATCCCAATCCCATCTACACGGCAGTCGATACAGACCCCAATGCCGCCGATTGGGACCCGGCCAACGGCGGTCTGCCGATCGCCCTACCCGCCGCCGCGCTCGGCCAGCAGGTCCGCCTCGAATGGCGATTCAACGGCTTGGGCGGAGGCACCAATGACTACCTCGGCTGGTATGTCGATGATGTCAAAGTCACTGTAAACCCCTGAAAATTCGAAGCCTCGAAATCCTCCATCACCTCAATGATATGAATGCACCGATGATTGCAGTTCCCCGCAAATCCCTGACCGGCCTCGCGCTGGCCGTCACCCTGGCCGGCGGCACGCTCCACGCGGCCACCGTCTGGCAGTTCGATGATTTCAACAATCAAGCGACAGCTGGCGATCTCAACACCGGAGAAAACTCCGCACGCTCCGGTTGGAAAAATGTCCAAGGCTTGACCGATCTGAATGACGCGGTGGCCCTTCCAGGGCCCATAGGGCAGTGGGGACTATATGCCAACGTTTGGGACCGTGCTGGTGACGGAGAAGCCGCCAACACCGCAACCCGCATCCGCTTCACCACCGGCCAGATCACCACCGACATCGCGATGCCGCTGGTGACACTGGGTGCCACCAGCATCACCATTGCATGGGATTATGCACCCGACAGCGCGGACTACAATGTAGGACTCTACTACGCCTCGAATGCCGATACCTCCACGGTGCCGCTCCAATTGCTGCAGGTGTTCAATGGCGGTCAAACCACCGCCAATGTTTGGCAAAGCGCCAGCGTTACGATCACGGACGACGTGGATGGCATCACCTTCACCGACGACGCGCGTTTCGTGTTCAAGTATCACTCCGGATCCAACACCGGAAGTTCTGACGACCAGTGGTTCGACAACATCCAGATCAGCTACGTCCCCGAGCCAAGCGCCGCCCTGCTCGGTCTCGCCGGTCTCGGCCTGATGCTGCGGCGCCGACGCTGAATTCTGATGATCCATTCCCTCATGCACATTCGTCCTGGAAATCCCATTCCACCCATTCTCACCGCCGTCGTGCTGGCGATCCACTCGCCAGGCGCGGAACCGAAACCCTTCGTCGCCGACCTCAAGCCGGATATCCTGAGGTATGATCCGTTCACCTGGCCGGGCGGGATTCCCGAAGACTGTCCGTTCGAGCGATCCAAGGATTTCAACGCCATCCGCTTTCTCGGGGTGAAAAGCGGTTTCCGCTATGGCGACACCTGGTATCCGACCTGGGCCGAGAACGACATCCTGTATTCGCCATGGACGGATGGGAGAACCAAGCGGCTCGACGGCTACACCGACTGGTCGCAATCGTGGGTCCACCCCGAGCACATCACCACCGGTCAGGGCGTCATCCTGGGCGACGATCCGCACAATCTCATCGCCTACAGCATCGGCCTCGACAAAAGCTCGCCCGCCGCGCCCTACCCCGGGCGCTATCCCTGCGGTTCGCTCGTTCACAACGGCGTGTGGTATTACGGCACCTACTGTCTCGGCCCGGGCGATGGCGTGCACTACGGGAAAACCCGCCTCAATTGGCCATGGATCGGGCCGTTCGTCGGCTTCCGGACCTCCACCGATTACGGCCACAACTGGACGCCGCCACCCCACACGCCGTCCGAACCGCTGTTCGGCGAATCCGGAATGTGGGGCTACCCAGTCAGGATCGGCGCGCCGAAATTCGTCGATTTCGGCAAGAACATGGAGCACTCGCCCGACGGCAAGGCCTATCTGGTGGCGCATGGCGCGGACGAGCGGACCAGTTCGAAGAACTGGCGGATGTGGAACAACAGTTGGGTCACGGGAGACCAGATCTATCTTTTGCGGGTCACACCAAGCGTCGAGACGATCAACGATCCCGAGGCCTACGAATTCTACGGCGGCAAGGATCAGGACGGCAAACCGGTTTGGACCAATGACTTCTCGGAAATCAAGCCCTTGCTGGAATGGGACAACCACATGGGTTGCGTCACCGCCACTTGGAATCCGGCACTCAAAAAATATATCATGTGTGTCACCGACGGCGGCAACACGGTCTCCCGGATGAATACCTACCTATTGGAATCGGACCGGATCGACGGCGACTGGAAAATCATCGCCTACATGAGGGAATTCGGCACCCAGGCCTACTTCGTGAACATCCCCTCGAAATTCATCAGTGATGACGGAGTGACCATGTGGCTGCTCTATTCGGGCAATTTCTCGCTCGACCAGGAAGGGAAGCCGCATCCGGTGAACCCGCCCGGCGGCCATTATGGAATGACCTTCCAGAAGATCCAACTCCTGAAGGAGAAAGCAACTGAATCGGAGGCCGCGCCATCGAATTGACCGGTTCAAGTCGTCGTCTCCCAAATCCTCATGATCCCCGTTCCTTTCCATTCGTTGAAATCCGCCGCCGCCATCGTTTGCGGGCTGCTGTTCGCCGTCACGGGAGCCACTGCCGCGCTCGTTCGACCGAATATCGTTTTCATTCTCTCGGACGACCAGCGCAATGACACCCTCGGTTGTGCCGGGCATCCGGTGATCCAGACGCCGACGATCGACTCGCTGGCCGCGAACGGTGTGCGATTCGCCAACGCCTACGTCAACTCGCCGGTCTGCATGGCCAGCCGCGCGTGCATTTTCACCGGCATGACCGAGACCGGCCACGGCCACACCGGCGGCGGCCCGCCCGCGGTCCTGTTGCAACGGGCCGACGTCGACACCAGTTTCCCGGTCCTGCTCCGCGCCGCCGGCTACCGCGCTGGATACTACGGCAAGCAACACGTCCGGTTTGCCGAAGGCAATGAAGCGGCCTTGAAGCGGATGTTCGATGACTACCGGCTTTATGGGGGTGGGCCGCACTTCGTGAAAATGCCCGACGGCTCGGAGAGGCACAGCGATGAGCGGGTCGGCGACCACTCGGTGGACTTCATCGCCTCCCAGTCGGCGGACCGTCCGTTCCTCCTCTTCATGAGTTTCAACATCGCCCACGCGCGCGATCACGACCATCGCCCGGGCATCGGGCATTTCCCATGGCCTCGCTCGGTCGATGGCATGTATGAGGACATCGATCCCGCGCCGCCGAAACTCGCCGACCCCAAATACTTCGCGATGCAGCCGGAGTTCCTTCGGAACTCGCTCAACCGCGACCGCTGGTTCTGGCGCTGGGACACCGCGGAAAAATACCGCATCAACATGCGCGCCTACTATCGCATGATCACCGGCATGGACCGCATCATCGCCCGGGTCCGCGAGGCATTGGAACGCGAGGGCTTCGCGGACAACACCGTCATCATCTTCACCGGCGACAACGGCTATTACATGGGCAACCGCGGATTCGCCGGAAAATGGAGCCACTACGAAGAATCCCTGCGCGTGCCGCTCATCATCCACGATCCCCGGCAAGATGCCGCGGCAGGTGGACGGGTTTCCGAGTCGCTGGCCGTCAACATCGACATCGCACCCACCATCCTCGACCTCGCAGGCGTGGAAATCCCCGCCAAGGTCCAGGGTGCCTCCCTCGCTCCGTTCCTTCGCGGTGAAACCCCGCCCGATTGGCGCACGGACTTTTTCACCGAACACCATGCGAACAATCCCCGCATCCCCAAGTGGCGCGGCATTCACGACGGACGCCATACCTACGCGCGCTACTACGAACAGGATCCCGTCGCCGAAATGCTCTACGACCTGGCAAGCGATCCCGACCAACTCGTGAACCTCGCGGATGACCCGGAGCACGCTCCGCTGCTGAATCGCATGCGCGCCCGCACCGACGAACTCACCCGGCTTTATTCCCGGCCCGAGATCGAGCGCCTGCGCAGCGGGCCGGGTCCGGACCAATAAGAATCATCTCGAAGCGCACCTACAAACCATCATCCCCAACCCCGACAAGCAATGACATCCACCAAGATCCCCGCCATCCTCATCACGCTCGGCTTCGCCACTGCCGTCACAACAGCCCAAACCACTTCGATTTCGGTCGAAAACCATAGCTTCGAGTCTCCGGACATTTCCGGCAACACCCTGGGTCCGACCCCAACCGGCTGGACGTCTGTCACCTACACGATCGACAAGGCCCACACCAACATCACCACCGACGACCCGCTCGATGGAACGGATCAGTTTGCGATGTTGCGCCTGATCACAACCGGCTACCAGGTGCTTGGCGAAGCGATCCAACCCAATACGACCTACACCCTGACCATTGACGTCGGGCAGCGCCCGAACAAGCTGTTCACCGAAGGCAATCTGGTGGACATCCGGCTGGGAACAGGATCGGTGCCGGGGGCCGACCTCCTGACCGCCGATTCCGCCAACACTCCGATTCCCACTGGCAGTGCCTGGGAGACCTGGACCAAAACCTTCACCACCGGGGACACCGTATCCGGTGATCCTCTGCGGATTGAGTTGTTCCTGGGAAACAATGTTGCCAACGCGGAGACGGGTGCCTTGCAAGATCCTCAGCCGTGCTTCGACAATGTCCGCTTGGACGCCGCGCCGGCTGCCGCACGACCATTTCAACTCATCATCACCCCCGCCACCGCACCGGATACCGGCTTCGATCTGGAATGGGACAGCCAGACGGGAATGCTCTACAACCTGCGCACCAGCACCGACCTCGCCGGTTCGATTTCGGCCTGGGACCTTGTCGAGGGCAATATCGTCGCCACACCGCCGACCAATGTGGTCAATGTGGATCCCGCCGATCCGCGCCGCTTCTACGCCGTCGAGGAGTTCGTCGCCCCGCCGCTCCTGTCGGCGGACTTCGAGGGCAATGACGGCGGTTTCACGCAAAGCACCGACGCCGGCACCGCATGGGAACGGGGCACTCCCGATTCCGGCGGGCTTGGTGGCATGGTGAATGCCGGAAACGACGGCTCCGCCGAGTGCTGGGGCACCGGAATCGGCAACCCAGGCTTCTACGCAAATCCCACCACCAACAGCCGGCTGATCTCTCCCGTCATCGACCTCACCTCGGTGGCCGCGGCGGAACTCAGCTTCGCCCAGGCCATCGATGTCCACACGGACGACTCCGCCGTCGTGCGCCTCTACCATGCCGACACCAACGCCGAGATCACCTTCGGTGATTTTCCGCTCACCGTCACCGATCCCAATACCAACGAGGCCCCCTGGACCGCCAGTGGACCGCACGCCCTGCCAGTCGGTGCGCCGATCCGCATCGAATGGATCTTGAGCGGTACCGGCGGTGCCAACCAGGACTACATGGGCTGGTACATCGATGATGTGCTGGTGGAGGAAACCGCGCCCTGAGAATCGGGTCGTTTCCATCAACCCGGCGATTTTTCGCACCATGCCTCGGCTCCGCAAGAAACCACATTGAACAGGCATGGGTGAAAACGATTGCGCTCCAGGATTCCAGAACGATTGCTCAGGAAGCCTCGCCACAGTATGAATTCCCGGCACTCATGAAATCTCCCATCCTTCTGTCCGCGCTCGCCTGGCTGCTCGCGCTTTCCTCCGCAGCCCGGGCCGATGTGAGTGTCCAGCTTCCCGCAACCGTTTCCGGCGGGGACGGAGTCGTGAGCGACATCGTGGCGGCGGATGACGCCTTCTACACGGTGGCGAGAACGAAAACGATAAACATCGGCGGATTCGGGGCCATTGGCGGTGATATCAGCTCGGTGGTCCTGCATCTCAAATTCTCGACCCAGTCGGGCTACGCCGGAACAAACGCCATACTCGTCAACGGCGTGGCCACTCCCATTGTTCCAGTGGATGGCGACACCGGCCGCACGGCATCCGTGGAAATCACCACGGGGGATTTCCGGATCAACACTTGGCCGGAAATCACCTCGCTGGATGTTTCATTCACCAACAATCATGGTCCTGGCGGAGGCAATGCCCGGTCGGTTTATTTCGATCATGCCTATCTGGAGATCACCCACACCACGCCCTTGCTCGCTCCGCCCACCTGGTCGGACGAGTTTGATGACAGCGGGCCGCCCAACCCGGCGTTCTGGACCTTTGAGCAGGGCTTCGTTCGCAATGAGGAGCTGCAATGGTATCAATCGGACAATGCCTGGCAGGAGAACGGCACTTTGATTGTCGAGGCCCGTCGCGAACAGGTATTGAATCCGGATTACGATCCGAACAGCACCAATTGGAGGCTCAACCGCGAATATGCCGAATACACCTCATCGAGCATCATCACCCGGGATAAATTTTCCTTTCAATATGGCCGCTTGCAAGTGCGGGCGAAAATCCCCTGCGTCCCCGGGTCCTGGCCGGCGATCTGGACCCTGGGTGTGACCGGGGAATGGCCGAGCAATGGCGAGTGCGATGTGCTCGAATACTACGCGCCGGACAGCATCCTCGCCAACTGCGCGCGCGGAACCACGACGCGATGGCAGGCCGCCTGGGATGCGGTGAAGAAGCCCCTTTCGCCAACCTTCACCACTTTGCAGCCGAACTGGCGGGATGAATACCACATCTGGACCATGCAGTGGGACGATCAGAACGTCCGACTCTATGTGGACAACCACCTGATGAACACCACACCCCAATCGTGGCTGGTCAACCCGGTGACGACCTGGGGCCCGGCGGAGCCATTCAAGCAACCTCATTCCATCCTGCTCAACCTCGCGATCGGGGCCAACGGCGGCAACCCGGCCAACACCCCCTTCCCGCTGCGCTACCTCGTTGACTATGTCCGCGTCTGGGAAGGACTGACGGAAAACAACGCGCCCACCGATCTCGCGCTCTCCGCCAACAACGTGCAGGAGGGTGCCCCGGCAGGCACCGTGCTGGGCAGCCTGACCGCCACTGATGTGGATGCCGCCGAGGTGCACCGCTACACGCTCGTCGCGGGAGCCGGAGATATCGATAACGCCGACTTTGAAATCGTCCCGCTTTCCGATGACACCCGCTCGTCGCTTCTGCGCACCAAAAGCGTCCTCGATTACGCTGACGGCGCGACGCGCAGCATCCGCGTGCGGGTGACCGACATCGAAGGCGCGACCTTCGACAAAATTCTCACCATCAACGTGGACACCACCGTTTTCCAACTCAGCTACGATGGCAACGGAGCGACCGGCGGCAGCGTGCCTTCCGAACCCGCCAGCTATTCCACAGGCACGGACGTGACGGTTCATGATAACTCCGGCAATCTGGTCAAGACCGGCGAGAACTTCACCGGATGGAACACCGCCGCCGACGGCAGTGGCACAAACTACGCTCCCGGCAGCACCCTGACCATCACCGCCGATGTCACGCTGTATGCGCAATGGACCAGCCTGCCGACCTACACGGTGACCTATGAAAGCACCGGAGCCGACTCGGGAACCGCGCCCATCGATCAAATCAAAGTCCAGGGCATTCCACTCATGCTGGCCGGTAACGACGGCAACCTCGCCAAGAGCAATCACACCTTTGTCGGCTGGAACACCTCCGCCGACGGCAACGGCACGCATTACGACGAAGGAGCCAGCTACACGGCCGACGCGCCCCTGACGCTTCATCCCGAATGGTCTCTGGAAACCACCCCGCCGACCCTGCTGTTCATCAGCCCCGCCGATGAGGCCGTCAACGTGGCGATCAACAGCAGCCTGGTGGCGACCTTCGACGAGGCGATCCGGTTTGGCAGCGGGACGATCCAGTTGCGCAAGAGTGCGGATGATTCCCTGGTGCAAAGTTATGACGTCACGAATCCCGCCGGAAACCTCAGCCTGGACGGTGCCACACTGACCATCACGCCAAGCGCCAATCTGGCTTATTCCACCGGCTATTATGTGACGACGGACGCGACGGCCATCGAGGATTTGGCGGGCAATGCCTTTGCGGGGATCAGCGATGCCACCACTTGGAATTTCACCACCAGGGCGGAAGTCATGGCGGTTTTCGCCGATGACTTCGAGCCCGGGGCCAACCCCTTCGGCGGCACCACTCCGGATGTGGCCAGCTACACCGTGGCCACCACCAGCGGCCAGGCCAACACCACCCTGTGGGTGCGCGCGTCTTCCGGCTACTATTCGTCACGCAACGGATTGATCGACGAAACCGAAAATGGCGGGGCCAACTTCACCGACCCCGGCGGCACCCAGGCCTATGGTTTCCGCTACTCCAACACCGGGGTCACCTCCGCCGCCGGAATGATCGGCGCGCTCACCGAAGGCCAGACCATTACGGTCAGCTTCGATGTCTGCGTGGATGGCTACAACGGCGGTGCCGCCTACGATACCCTGTTGGTTCTCTTCGACGAAGGCGCGGCCCGCAACGCGGTGGAGACGGCGGATAAAGGCACCGCCGCCGTGCTCGCACGGGCCAGCGGCACGACTGCCGCCACCAATCCCTATCAGACCATCAGCTTCAGCTACATCGTGGGCGACCCCGTGATCGACAACAACGGCGCGACTTCCGGCACCAGCACGGCCTTCCTCTCCTCGCTCCTGGGCAAGGACATGGCCCTTCGTTTCGACGGGGCCACCAATTCCGCAAATATCGACAACGTCAGCGTGACCATCAGCGGTGTTGGTGGGCCGGAACCTGTTGACCACTTCGTCATCTCGCCTGTCGCTTCACCGCAAACCGTCGGGACGCCCATCACCGACATCACGATCACCGCGCTCGATGCGAATGAGGAGGTTGCGACAGGTTTCACCGGCACCGTCACCTTCGGCGGCACGGCGGGAATCACCGGCACCTCCGCCAGTTTTGTCGATGGCGTGCTGGACGGGGCGAGCATCACTCCGGGGATTGTCGGCAACGGCCTGACCTTCACGGTTGACGACGGGGCGGATCACACCGGTAGCATTACTTTCGATGTGATATCAATGTATGATGCATGGGCAGGTGGGGATTTCACCCATGCATTCATCCACACGGACATGTCTGCGAATCCGGATGGCGACAGTTTGACCAACCTGCAGGAATTCGCCTTCGGCACCGACCCTACGGTGCCCTCCGGACCCATCGAATTCACCCCGGGCGGGTCCGTCACGAATCCAGGCACTCCGCTGGCCATCAACATGCTGCAGGGCGAGGGGGTGGATTTTCGTGCGGTGTTCGCCCGCCGCAAGGATCACGCCGCAGCGGGTCTCAACTACACCGTGCAGTTCAGTGCGGAACTGGATGTCTGGGTCGATAGCAATGAAACGCCCACCGTGCTTGCCGGCGAAACCAGCGATGGGGAGATCGAGGCGGTCAGCGTGCCCTATCCGATGTTGATCCCCACCGGGAGCGGTGATCAAAAACCAACGTTCTTCCGCGTCGGAGTTTCCCATCCCTGAAATTTGAACGCAATCTGGGTATCAAAGGCACCGCTTAACATTCATGCGACAGATCCGATTATCCACACTTGGTATTTCACTGCTGTTTCTAACCGGTGTGCTCCATGCGCAGGAGGAAATCGCCGACATCCTCACAGACCCCACACTCAGGATGTCGCGCTCCGCGGATCGCGCGAAGATGGTGAGGCGGATTCGTGCCATCGAGAATCAGCAACAGGCGGCGACGCAGCAAAAAGCCCGCCGCATGGGCCTGCCCATGCGGTCGCAAGGAGCGGACGGCAACATCGTCGAGCTGGTCGGCTTTTTCGGCGACGAGCCGCACTACATCACCACCTTGAATGCGAATGCGGCGATCTCGACCGGCGCGAACCTGCTGCACACCACTCCCTATGGGCTGGACGGCGCGGGCGTGATCGTAGGGGTCTGGGATGCCGGGGTGGGCAATCCCAACCACGTGGAATTCACCCTGCCGGGCGGGGGCACCCGGCTGCGGCAAATGGACTCGACCTTCGTGGCCGCCCACGCCAGCCACGTCGCCGGCACCATCGCCGCCGCCGGTGTCGATCCGGCCGCGCGCGGCATGGCACCGGCCACCCAAATCGATGCCTACAGCCGCAGCGGCGACCTCAGTGAAATGACCAGCCGGGCCGCCACCGCGCCCGACCAGCAGGTCACCCACATCTATCTCTCCAACCACAGCTACGGTCCTTTTACCGGCTGGAGCGGCAATGTCTGGTTTGGCGATGGCAAGGATGCCAACGCGGCGGAATATCGCTTCGGCCGCTACGAGGTGGGCGCTCAAAGCATCGATGCGCTGGCCTACAATGCGCCCTACTACCTGATCTTCTGGTCGGCCGGCAACGAGAGGGATGACAACCCGACCCCGGGCATGATCGTCAATCTCTGGCCCACCGGCGGCGACGGCAGCGAGCTGCCGGCATACGACCCGCTGCTGCATCCGCCGGGCGACGGCGTTTATCGCAACGGTTACGAAACCATCGCCGGCGACGCCACCGCCAAGAACATCGTCACCGTGGGCGCGCTGAGCGATGCCGTATCCGATGGCTTCCGCGATCCGGCCATGGCCAGCCTGACCAGCTACAGCTCGACCGGCCCCACGGATGACGGGCGCATCAAGCCGGACCTGGTGGCCAATGGCGAAAGTGTCTATTCCACCTACCCCGGCGATACGGAATACGGTGTCCTGAGCGGCACCAGCATGTCCTCGCCCAATGCCTGCGGCTCGGCCGCGCTGCTGATCCAGCTCTACAGCCGCTTGTTTTCCGGCGGGGCCATGCGCGCCAGCACCCTCAAGGGCCTGCTCATCCATACTGCCGACGACCTCGGCACCCCCGGCCCGGATTACTTCCACGGTTGGGGCTTGGTCAACGTGCGGCAGGCGGCCGACCACTTGGTTTATCACGACACTTTTCCCACACGCAGCCGCGTGACGGAAGACACACTCACCAGTACGCAACCGGTGAAATCCCACAGCTTCGTATGGGATGGCGTCTCCCCACTGCGTGCCACCCTCAGTTGGACGGATCCGGCCGGGGCGGCATCGGGCGATGATGTCCACGACTCGCGCACCCCCACGTTGGTCAATGACCTCAACCTCAAGCTGATCGCCCCGGACGGCAGCGAGTATTTGCCCTACGTGATGCCCTTCGTCGGCACCTGGACCACCGAGTCGATGGCCCTCCCGGCTACCACCGGCGTGAATCACACCGACAACGTCGAGCAGATCCGCCTCGATGGCTCCGCGCAATCGGGCTCGTGGCGGGCGGAAGTTTCCTATCTCGGCAACTTGGCAAACGGCCTCCAGCATTACAGCCTGCTGATTTCGGAGAACGCGGACTCGCTCAACATCGACACCACCCCGCCCAACCCCGACCCGCTCACTTGGGAGCGCTCCCCCGCGGCGGGTGCCGGGCCCATCCTGAAACCCATTGCCGGGACCGATTTCACCGGACGCACCGTCAGCGGAGCCATCGCCAGCAACATCCCGTGGACGCTCAACGGCGTGAACAGCCCCGGCAACCTCAAAACCACCGGCAATTTCACCCTCTTCAATACCGACAATGCACAGGGCCACTTCGTGCCTAACCGCAATTTGATCAACAACGGCCCATGGACCATCGAGTTGCCGCTCGTCTTGAACGGGGACGCATTCCTGCTCACCGACGTGGCGCTCGATTACCAACTCTTCAATAATAACGGTGCTTATCAAACCGCCGAACGAAAGGTGAACTGGACGGTTTCCCTGACCGGTTCGAGTTCGGGCCTCATGCGCAGCGTGCTGGTCGAAGGGTTTCCGAGTATCTCCGGAATCGCCACCGCCGTGTTCGACCCGCCGCTCAGCCTCAGCAACAGCGAAAGCCATGTCCTCTCCATCACCGCCACCGGTGCCGATTTTGCGACACATGTCGGTCTCGACGAACTTTCCATCAACGGCCAATTCGGCATTGCCGGTGATCCGGAAACCGAAATCAGCATGACCGCAGCCACCGCCTTCGATCTGGCGGGCGTGGAGTATTATTTCACCGAAACCTCCGGCAATGTCGGTGGCGACGACAGCGGCTGGCAGGACAGCCCGACTTACCTCGACACCGGCCTGATCCCCGGCACGACCTACAGCTACACCGTGACAACCCGCGACAAGAGTCCCATTCAAAACACCAGCACACCCTCCGCCCCAGCCTCGGCCATCACCCAGGGCGTGCAGCCCGCTTTCTACGCCTGGTCCGGCGGCCAGGCCTTCGAGAGCGATGCCAATAACGACGGCGTAGCCAACGGCATGGCCTGGTTCCTCGGAGCGGACGACCCGCAAGCCAATGCCACCACGCTCCTGCCGACCGTGGACCATATTTCCGATCCGGACTACCTCATCTTCACCTATCGATCCAACAACGCCGCCGTTGCCGCCGGGGCGCAGGCATCGGTGCATTATGGCGGCAATCTAACGGACTGGCTGCCGGCGGTGCATGATGGCGGCGATGTGATCGTCAATGAGACCGGCGGCACCGTGGAAGTGCGGATTCGCCGCACCCTGGCGCAGGACGGCAGGCTTTTCACCCGCCTTGAGGTGAGAATGCCGCCGCCGTGAGGGGGCATCATGATACGGGACGATTGTTCCTTGTCAGGATTCGCCTATTGGCTTCCACCGTCATCGCCACTGGCCGCACGCCCACCCCATGAAACTGAAAACCATTTTCCCATCCGCCATCGCGTTCTGCCTCTCCGGCCTGCTCCTTGCGGATGCTCCGAAGCCACCAAACCTCGTCCTCCTGCTCGCCGACGACCTGGGCTACGGCGACCTTGGCGTCACGGGCAGCCGCCAGATCCCCACGCCGCACATCGATGCGCTGGCGGCATCTGGTATCCGCTTCACCCAGGCCTATGTCAGTTCGCCCGTTTGTGCTCCTTCGCGCGCCGGATTGATGACCGGGAAACACCAGGCCTCGTTCGGTTTCCACGACAACCTTGCGCCCGTCCAACCCGGCCACGACCCGGAGACCGTCGGGCTGCCAGTCGATCAATCAACACTCGCCGACCGCCTCAAGGCGCTGGGCTACACCACCGGGCTGATCGGCAAATGGCACCTCGGCGAGCGCCCGCAATTCCACCCCACCAAACGCGGCATCGACGAGTTCTGGGGTTGGCTCGGCGGCGCGCAGGACTACTTCCGCGCCGAACCCGGCGGGGAAAAGGAAATGGCCGGACCGATCCTGTGCAACTTCAAGCAACCCGCCCCCCTCACCTATCTCACCGACGACCAGGGCGACGAGTCGGTCGCCTTCATCCGCCGCCACAAGGACCGGCCGTTCTTCCTCTTCGCCTCGTTCGCCGCCCCCCACTCGCCGATGCAGGCCACGGTGGCCGACCTCGAAAGATTCGCCCCCATCGAGGACCGGCTCCGACGCACCTATTGCGCCATGGTTTACCGGCTCGACCAGAACGTCGGGAAAATCCTCGACGAAATCCGCGCCCAGGAACTGGAGCGCGACACCCTGGTCGTCTTCCTCAGCGACAACGGCGGCCCCAACGCCCCGCAAATCAGCAATGGCTCTATCAACGCGCCGTTTCGCGGCAGCAAGACGACCGTGCTCGAAGGCGGCATCCGCGTGCCGATGATCCTGCGCTGGCCCGCCGCCCTGCCGGATGCCAGGACGGTCGATGCGGTGGTCACGGCACTCGATCTTTTCCCCACCTTCGTCAACGCCGCCGGGGGCATCATCGAAGAATCTGAAAACCTCGATGGCGTGGACCTCGTCCCGTTTCTCACCGGTTTGCGCGAAAATCCGCCTCACGAGGCCTTGATGTGGACCCACACCGTCGGCCGCACCATGCGCCGTGGTCATTGGAAACTCCTGCGCCTGCCCGACCGCCTGCCGATGCTCTACGACCTCAGCGCCGATCCCGGCGAGCAAAACGACCTCGCCTTGCGCGAACTCGACCGCACCCGCGCCATGCTCCGCGAGCTCGGCCTCTGGGAAACGCGCCTCCCCAACCCGCTGTTCCGCGAACCCGCCTCCTGGCGCCAACGCCACCTGCGATTCTACGATAGCGATTACCAAACGGTTCAGCCTGAGTAGTTCCCTGATAGGGAAATTGCCACCATGGGGTTCTCACGGGGACCTGCTTGCGACACTCGCACCTCCGCCAGCGACCCGGCAAGGCGGTGAAACAGCCGCCCGCCCCCGCCCAAAACCTGCCGGGGGCGGCAGCGGGGGCAGTTCTGGCCTGGCCGGAACGGTCTCGGCTATTAAGGTTACCGACACGGATTTTCCGGGTGCTTACCTCTAAAACAGCACGACTTTTGACCTGAGCAAAAATCTAAGCGGCAGCTTCGACTTCCAGATAGTTCATGAAGCCACCTTTGATGACGTGGTCTTCCTCGTTGGCGATATCTCCGGTGGGCTCACGCAGACAAATGGGCAGTCACTTTTGGTCAAGATGGCCGAAGCTCAATCCGGTGGTGTGGCCAGCACGATCAACGCCGGTTCTGGCGCCGCCGCCGTTGAACCTTGTCGGAGTTTGATGCTTGCAATCAAAACCGGGACTTTTTTGTCCCGTTTTTTGACTTCATTAAAGTCCTCTGCAGCGCCGATCTTTCCAACTGGACACCGGCGGTGCCTGACGGTGTCACCGTGATCATCGATCCCTCCGGCGATGCCACAAAAGCATGGATTTCTCGCACCCTGGCCGAAAATGGAAGGCTGTTCGCCCACCTCCAGGTCCGGATGCCGGCTCAGTGAAGTCGCGAAGGACAGAGAATCCCGGTGCCTGCGAAAACCTGCCACCTCCGGTGACCGCGATCTTCGAATAAAGGAGTTGAACAAGGGTAGGTGGCGGATTGCTTTGTTAGCCCATCCACAGGTCAACCAAACAACGAGTTGCTCAGAGCGGTATTCACCCCCCCTTTCCTCTCCCTCCGGTCCGGCTACCGGCTTTAGAAACAGCCTCCACCCCCAAACAAATTCCCAGCAGCAAGACGATGAAGACGACAAAACACGGATTATTCAATACGATGGCAATGGTGGTGTCGGGTGCCGGCATCCTATGGACCGCGCTCGCCCATCCAGCCGCGGCGGAGACGATCCTTTTTGACTGGGGCGGCAGCGGTGCGGGAAATGTAACCCCAGTCACCAACCCCGCTTCTGACGGCAAGCACTGGAACAGCCTCGGTGCCAACGACGTGGACGGTGGCGATTTGAGCAATGCCGCCCTCATCGATTCCACCGGTGCTGCGACGGGCGTGACCGTATCGGTTACGACCGGTGGCGGCCAGGGCAGCGGCTTTGGAGACTTCAACGGTGCTGCCGGCCCGGATCCCTACGACGAAGTCGCAGTCCATGACGACGGCCTTTTCAATGGCGGCACGTCACCGCTTCCCATCACCTTCAATGGACTCCTGGCCAATACCGAATACACGTTCACCGCAATCAGCCGGCGGGCCGCGAGTGGCACCGACGGCAAGATCACCATCACCACCGGCACGAGCACCGACATTGGATCCGGACTTCTGCTGGAATGGAACGGTGAAGTGCTCAGTTTCAATGCGACCTCCGATGCCTCGGGCACGATCGCCTTTGGCTTTGGGGAATGGGCGAGTGTAACCGGCGGCACGGTCATGAACGGCATGACCCTCACCGGCGACTTTGGTGCCGCGACGCCCGCCACGCTGCAACTGAGCGGCTTCACCTACGACCCGGTGACGGGCGACAGCGAGGTCACCATCGAGGCTGCGGCCAACACCGAATACAAGCTGGTCGAAGCCGCCGACCTCGATTTCGCGAGCCCCGACCAAGATCCCGTCCCGCTCACCGGGGCCAGCGTCGGCACCCTCAACGGCAACAACGTCACCACCGACGGCAGCGGCAAGGCCACCGTGCAGTTCAATCTCGGCACGGAGAAAAGCGCGACTTTCATCCGGGCGGAGACTCCCTGACCCTTTTTGAGATTCAAATGGTGAAAAATCATGCTTTTCGCCCGATGGCCATCACGTTGGCAGTGGTCGGCCTCCTCTGGATAGAACTCGCCCATCCAGCCGTGGCGGAGACGATCCTGATTGATTGGTCCAAAACCACGACC
Source organism: Luteolibacter sp. (assembly GCA_041686775.1). Classification (GTDB taxonomy): domain Bacteria; phylum Verrucomicrobiota; class Verrucomicrobiia; order Verrucomicrobiales; family Akkermansiaceae; genus Luteolibacter. The sequence continues at coordinate 298,314 of JAWLDG010000002.1, forward strand.
ATCGCCACCGACGGCGATGGCAATCAATGGAACAGTCTTGGTCTCAACCCTGAAAACGGTGGTGATCTGAGCAATGCCGCCCTCATCGATTCCACCGGTGCTGCGACGGGCGTGACCGTATCGGTTACGACCGGTGCCGGCCAAGGCAGCGGCTGGGGAGACTTCAATGGCGCTGCCGGCCCGGATCCCTACGACGAAGCCGCAGTCCATGACGACGGCCTTTTCAATGGCGGCACGACACCGCTGCCCATCACCTTCAACGGACTTCAGGCCAACACCGAATACTCGTTCACCGCAATCAGCCGGCGGGACGCGAGTGGCACCGACGGCAAGATCACCATCACCACCGGCACGAGCACCGACATTGGATCCGGGCTTCTGCTGGACTGGAACGGTGACGTGCTCAGTTTCAATGCGACCTCCGATGCCTCGGGCACGATCGCCTTTGGCTTCGCGGAATGGGTGAATGCCAGCGGCGGCACGGTCATGAACGGCATGACCATCGGCGGGGATTCCACCGTCTCCACGCCCTCCACACCCCAGTTGAGCGCATTCACCTACGACCCGGTGACGGGCGACAGCGAGGTCACCATCGAGGCTGCGGCCAACACCGACTACAAGCTGGTCGAAGCCGCCGACCTCGATTTCGCGAGCCCCGACCAAGATCCCGTCCCGCTCACCGGGGCCAGCGTCGGCACCCTCAATGGAAACAACGTCACCACCGACGGCAGCGGCAAGGCCACCGTCCAGTTCAATCTCGGCACGGAGAAAAGCGCGACTTTCGTCCGGGCGGAGACGTTCACTCCCTCCGGGCCTGTCACGGAGGTCTATCTGTTCGGCGGCCAGTCGAACATGACCCAGGCCGTCGTCGATTCGTTCCTTGCCGAGATGCGGGCCGAGTTCCCCGGCAAGACCATTGCCGGGGTCATGTACACGAGGGGTGCCACCGGCCTCGACTCTCGTTGGGCCGACACCAATGGCTCGTGGGTCGCCGCTCCGGCCACCGCCGCGGATCGAATCAACTTCTACCCGGGCACCACCGGTGACGATCCCAACAAAGGCACGGCCTACGAGGAGATGATTGCCATCTGGCAGGCCGGGCTCGCTGCGCTCACGCAAAATCACACCATCATGGGATTCGGCTGGGTGCATGGCGAGCGGGACTCGACGCGCGGCGAGTCCGCGGCCGCTTACGGCGCGAATCTCGCCCGGTTGATCCAGCGTGTGCACGAGGATATGGGGATCGCCCCCGGCTCGGCACCTTTCCTCTACTCCACCATGTGGGCAAGCGCGGCCAATTACCTCACCCATGGACCGACGCTGCGCCAGCAAATGTATGATCTCGATTCCAATTCCGGACAGGCCGGCTCCGTGGCCAATGCCTTCGTGGTGGAAGCAGCGGGCTTGACCTACCAATCGGACAACCTGCACTACGACGCTGCCAGCCGGGTGCTGCTGGGCAGTCGTTTCTCCAACACGATGATCACTCAAAAGGGGCCGTAATCCTAAAGAGGAAAATGAAAAGGCCGCCAGATCCAAAGCGGTGGCAGACGGACTGTCAAAGTCGGCATCCAGCACGCAAAAGGCGGCCTCATCGCACACCTTGTCACGCGCCCACGTATTCCATTGATTCATGAAAACCACATTCCAGCTCCTCCTCGCAGGGATTTTTGCCTCATCACTCGTAAATGCCCGAGCCAAGGAAACTCCGCTTGATCCGGCATTGCCGAACATCCTGCTGATCGGCGATTCGATTTCCGGGGGCTATCAAAAACAGGTCAGGCGCTCGCTCGACGGCAAGGCCAATGTCGTGAAAAACGAAGGCAACGCCGAATGGACCGGTACCGGAATCAAAAAAATCGATTCCTATCTCGGCGATACCCAGTGGGACATCATCCACTTCAATTGGGGGCTCTGGGACATCTACGGATGGCGATACTACGATGAGGATCGTGCGCCGGAAGCTTACGCCAAACCTCTCGACCAACTGGTGACACGGATGAAAAAAACCGGTGCCAAACTCATCTGGGCAACCACCACTCCGTGCTGCCCCGGCCCGGAAAAAACCATGCTCGAGCGCCACAAGCGGGAAATCGTCATCACCCGCGAGCAACAGGAGAAATACCGTGCAGCCGCCCTGGCAGTGATGGAAAAGCACGGTGTCGAAATCAACGACCTCTACGCCTACATCCTGCCCGATCTCGAGAAGTTCTCGCCCTCGCCGGACAACGTCCACTTCAGCGGCAGCGGCTCTGCTCACCTGGCGAAAAAAATCACAGCCACCCTGGAAAAGGCCATCAAGGATCGCCGGAAGCCAACATCTCGCCCGCGGCCTGATCGTCAGGACGAAGATCCCCGCAGGCTGGGAGGTCTCCGGCGCGGCGAGTCATCGTTTTGTGATTCCCGACGTCGATGTCGAGCGGCTTGAGCACCCCCCCCCGCCTCCGCCCGATGCACCGCCCCCGCCGTAAGGTCCGCCCCCGATCGGCCCGAAACTGGATTGAACCGCGGTCTTCCGGCAATGACGGCCTGCCTGGCGGGATGGTGTTCAAACAAACAAAGGGCCAAATGGCCGGGTTGACTGAATCGGCCGACAATTGCACGGTTGGGTAGTTTCGATCCGTGCATTTCGAAACAGAACCCATGGACAAACCCCGTTTCGACAAACCCATCCCGCTCACCGGTGCCACCGTCGGCACGCTGGACGGCGACCAGTTCACCACCGACGGCAACGGAGATGCCACCATCCAGTTCAACCTCGGAACCGCCAAGGACGCCACCTTCCTCAGGGCCGAGACGCCTTGATCGCTCTTCAACCACCCCATCAAACACAAGCACTCCCGGAAAGATCCTCATGGAAAACTGGCCGGATCACCTTCCACTCCAACGAACAACACGAATCATGAAAAAAACCATCCTCACACACAGCTTCCTCGCAGTCATGGCGCTATCCGCTCACGGGGACACCATTTTCGAGTTCGGCATCGGCAACGGCGTGAATGGAAATGGTGATACTACTCCCTGGACTCTTGGCACACCGACGACCCAAGCCACCGGTTTCACACTGGTGACCGGCAGCGTCGATATGGGTAACATGATGAGCACCGGGACCCCCACTATCGGCTGGCAGGTTGCCAATAACTTGGGTTCAGTGGTTTCTGAAGCAGTCCCCGGTCTCTCAACCCATACTGGCGCACTGGAGAACGATTTCTATTACCGAGGGCATGATGCCTCGACTCTCGCAGGTGCCATCACCAATGAAGACTATGTCTCGTTCGCGATCACCGTCGATACGGGCTACGAGTTGACGCTCAATGGCTATCAGTTCGATATTTGGCGTAATGGAACCGGCGCGGTGGACGGCTACACTGTGTTTCACGGCCTGCAGGATTCATTCGACACAAGTGGCACCGGCGAAGGCACCGCCACCGGGATGGGAACTGGAATTGGCAATATCGTTAGCGTCGGCTCACAGACCGGACTGAACGTCACCTACAATGAGGGCGATGTCATCGAGTTCCGGATCTACGGTTATGCTGACAGTGCCGGAACCGCCAACGGCACTACGCACCTCGATGAAGTGCGTCTCTATGGAACGGTATCCGCGATCCCCGAACCCTCCGCGGCGCTGCAACTGAGCGGCTTCACCTACGATCCGGTGACGGGCGACAGCGAGGTCACCATCGAGGCTGCCGCCAACACCGAATACAAGCTGGTCGAAGCCGCCGACCTCGATTTCGCGAGCCCCGACCAAGATCCCGTCCCGCTCACCGGGGCCAGCGTCGGCACCCTCAACGGCAACAACGTCACCACCGACGGCAGCGGCAAGGCCACCGTCCAGTTCAATCTCGGAACCGCCAAGGACGCCACTTTCCTCAGGGCCGAGACGCCTTGATCGCTCTTCAACCACCCCATCAAACACAAACACCAAACCCAAAAACCCAAACCCAAGTCATGAATAAATTCATCCTTACCCACAGCTTCCTCGCAGCCATGGCGGTATCCGCTCACGGGGCCACCCTTTTCGAGTTCGGCATCGGTAACGGCGTGACTGGAAACGGTGAGAGCATTAGTACTGCCTGGACTCTTGGCACACCGACCACTCAAGCCACCGGTTTCACACTGGTGACTGGCAGCGTCGATCTGGGTGCCAACATGAGCAACGGGAACACCACTATCGGGTGGAAGGTTGCCAATAACTTGGGTTCAGCCGTTTCTCCAGGAGTCCCCGGTCTCTCAACCCATACTGGCGCACTGGAGGACGATTTCTTTTACCGAGGGCATGATGCCGCGAATCTCGAAGATGCCATCGACAACGAAGACTATGTCTCGTTCGCGATCACCGTCGATACGGGCTACGAGTTGACGCTCAATGGCTATCAGTTCGATATTTGGCGTAATGGAACCGGTGCTGTGGACGGCTACACTGTGTTCCACGGCCTGAATGGTTTCACGGCAACTGGCACCGGCGAAGGCACCGCCACCGGCATGGGAACTGGAATTGGCAATATCGTTAGCGTCGGCTCACAGACCGGACTGAACGTCACCTACAATCAAGGGGATGTCATCGAGTTCCGGATCTACGGTTATGCTGACAGTGCCGGAACCGCCAACGGCACTACGCACCTCGATGAAGTGCGTCTCTATGGAACGGTATCCGCCATCCCCGAGCCCTCCGCCGCACTGCTGGGTTCGATCGGCTTACTGGCCCTTCTCCGCCGCCGCCGGAGCTGACTTAGGTCCGGATCCGGCTCAATTCTTCAAAGCGCCGACTCTCATCACGGGAGCCGGCGTTTTTCTTTAACCTGCTCCGAAAACCCCATTCCCATCACCTTGTGAACATCGCCCGAATCGCTCTTTGCCTGTGCAGTCTGGTGGCCTGCTTGGGCATGCTCCGTGCCGACTCCGCCGCCAAGCCGAACATCATCGTCATCTTCATGGATGACCTCGGCTACAACGACATCGGCGCCCAGGCCTATCCCCAACCGCCGAACCAGTATCCCGTCTCGGGCCCGGCACCGCAACTCGGGTCGAACACCGACCCCGACATTCCCGCGCCCAACCAGGCGCTGGGCCTGACGCCCGCCATCGATACGCTGGCCTCGCAGGGGCTGACGATGTCGTCATTTTATGCCACCCGGCTGTGCTCGCCGTCGCGGGCGAGCCTGATGACCGGGCGTTACGACCGGCGGGTGAACATCACCTCGGTCTTTTTCCCCGACACCAGAAGCATCAGCGGCGGTCTCAGCACCCGCGAGGTCACCCTGCCCGAGATCCTCCGCGAGGCCGGCTACTCGACCGGGATGATCGGGAAATGGCACCTCGGCTACAAGCCGGGCCAGCCGGTCCCGTTCCAAATGATGCCCACCCGGCACGGCTTCCAGGAGTATTTCGGCTCGCCGCACAGCAACGACATGCCGGATTTCGACCTGATCCGCAACGAGACCATCGTCGCCCCGCATTTCGCCTCGCCGGAAGAACAGGCGCAGCTCACTTGGCGCTACACCGAGGCCGCCCTCGATTTCATCCAACGCCAATCGGCCGCCGACAAGCCGTTCTTCCTCTACTTCGCCCACATCATGACCCATATCCCGTGCTGGCCATCGGACCGGGAGTTCACCAATGCGGACGGCACGACCTGGCCAAAGTTCCAAGGATCCAGCGGCGTGAGCTACTATTACGACTTGGTCAAGGAGGTGGATCACAGCGTCGGCCGGATCCTGGCCAAGCTCAACGATCTCGGCATCGGCGACGACACCCTGGTCATTTTCACCTCCGACAACGGCCCCTGGCTCTCGCTCTCCAACATCAACCTCACCGACCGCTCCGTCGGCAGCGCCTACCCGCTGAAGGACGGCAAGGTCACCACCTGGGAGGGCGGCGTGCGGGTGCCGATGCTGGCCCGCTGGCCGGGGCGGATTCCGACCGGGAGCGCGACCGCGCAGACGGGTGGATTGGTCGATTTGCTGCCCACCCTGGCGGGCCTCGGCGGCGGCACGGTTCCGGCGGATCGCACCGTCGATGGCGTCGATCTCTGGCCGGTCTGGTCGGGTGCTGTCCCGTCGATCGACCGCTCCTATGCGTTTTACGCCGGAAACAGCCTTGAGGCGGTCGTCAAGGACGGCTGGAAGCTGCGGCTCGGGAAGCTCTACGATCTGGAAAACGACATGCAGGAAATGACCGATGTCTCGGGCGATTCCGCCAATGCCAGCGTTCTCGCCGAGCTGGAGGCCGAGAGGTCAGCCATCCTCGCATCGATCACCGCCGAGAACGAGCCGCGGGGCGAATTCACCGCATGGGAGGTGGAATTGAGCGCCTTGGATGTGGCGGTCGCGGAAGGCGGAACGGCCAGCTTCGATGTGCGGCTCTCCGCCGATCCGGGGGCAAACGTCACGGTTAGCACCGCGCGCTTCTCGGGCGATGCGGATCTCTCGGTTGCCGCAGGCGGGAGCCTGGTTTTTCACAGCGGCAAATGGTCGGACTGGCAGACTGTGACCCTGGCCGCCGCGCAGGATGCGGATGCCGATGCGGGTGCTGCCACCTTCCGCGTGACGAACAACGTCTTCAACGTCGTCCGTGAGGTCTTTGCGACGGAAAGCGACGACGAGGCCGGGCCGGTCGTGATCAGCTCGCTGGTGTGGCCGAAGGCCGATCCGGCCGTGATCGCCGGGACGGACCTCAGCCTGCTCGCGGAGGCGAGCGCCCAGGTCGGAACGGAGAGCGACCCGGAGGGCACGACCTACGCGTGGACCCGCGTGTCAGGACCCGGCGAAGTGACCTTTACCGATCCCGGAGCCGCGGAAACCGGAGTCAACTTCGCGGCGGAGGGTGTCTATCAACTACGCATGACCGCCAACCATCCGGCTGCGGAGGCCTCCGGCAGCATCGATTTCACCGTGCATGTGGGCGTCATTGCCACCGGCCCGTTGCGGTTCTCTCCACCGGTCGCCTACGACGCGACGCAGGACACGGACGGTGATTCGGTTTGGGAAAATCTCGTGTCGCCCGGCCTGTGGGACGTGACGCTCGATCCGGGTGTGGTGAAGTTCGGCAACGATCCCGGCACACCGGAAACGCTGCTGCACTTCGGAGTGGACGACGACATCAACGGCACCGCCGCCGGTGGGGAAGGAGCGGGCATTTCCGGGAACGGCAGTGTCAATTCGCTCCAAGGGCCAACGATCCCGCACGGTTTCAGCGCACCCAATGTGCTCCACCCGCGTCTCACGCTCGAACCCGGCTCGGTGCCGGCACCGATCGGTATCCAGCTTGCCAGCGGACTCGCAATCGGCGGTGCCGGTCAACAGGCCAACGACGTGAGCTATATCGGCCACGACCAAACCACTCTCGCTGGTGCCATATCCAGTAATGACTTCATTTCCTTCCGGATCACCGTCGAGCCCGGCTGGCAACTCAACCTCAGCGGATATCAGTTTGAAGTCTGGCGCAACGGCTCTCAAGCGGTGGAGAACTACGCGGTTTTCCACGGAGCTCCCGGCTTCGTCGCCAGCTCGGGCGCTCAAGCTGGCTCCAAGACCCTGACCACTGCGGGACTGGCATCGATCGGCGCGCTCGATGACGGCACATCTTCGCTGCAATCGGTCGCCGCGTCGGTCGCCGGCACCTACACGGGGACCGTGGAATTCCGCCTCTACGGCTGGCAGGGCGCGACCGGCACGGCCGGCGGCAACACCCACTTCGATGCCGCCCGGATCTTCGGGACGGTCACCGAGATCCCTGAAAATACCGGGGAAGCCGACCCCGCACCCGGACTCTCCTTCATCGACTCGGCGTGGGTTTTCCCCGGAGGCACCACCATGCTGGGTGGCGTCAGCGAGCATTTCGACGCCTTCAGCAACGGCGACGCCTCGTTCGAGTTCTGGTTCAAGCCCGATTCCCTGCCGACCGCCAACCGCGAAATCCTGTGGGAAACCGGCGGCGACATCGGCGTGTCATTCATCCTCGATGGTTCGACTCTCCAATTCGTGGTCGATGACGGCGCTAGCAACGCGGTCAACGGTGCCACCGCCACGGCGACTCTCGTTCCGGATCCTTCACAGGATGGTTTCATTCATGCCATCGGTGCGATCGATCTAACAAAGGACGAGATCCGCCTCTATCTCGATGGTTCGCCCGCCGACACGCAGGCCATCCCCGGAATCGCCGACTGGTGCGGCACCAGTGGCACCGGCTTTGGAAAAATCGACATGGCCGCGGCCGGCACCGATGGCTCCACGCAATTCAACAATCTCGGCGGCAACGACCGGCTTGCGCCCCCTGTGCAAGCCTATGCCGGATTGATGGCGATGATGCGATTCTATGATCGCGCCTTGTCCGCGGCGGATGTGGCCGCCCTGCATGCGGATCCCCTCGCCAGCGAGACGACGGGCAACGTGGGTCCGGAGGTTTCCGCAGGCGCGGATCAAGCGGTGGCCTATACCGCGGGCGCATCGCTGTCCGGCACCGTCACGGACGATGGCGGCACGGTCACCAGTCTCTGGCGGAAGATCGCCGGACCGGGAACGGTGGATTTCACCGACGCGTCATTGCCCGTCACCAGCGCGACTTTCGCCCTTCCCGGCATCCACCGGCTCCGGCTGCAAGCCGACGATGGCGAGGTGAAGGTATATGATGACATGCAGGTCGAAGTCGCCGCGCTCACGTATGCCGAGTGGGCCGCCGGCATTGCATTTCCTCCCGGCGAAGCGGATGGCGATGACAACCCGGACCACGACCGTTTCACCAACCTGTGGGAGTGGACCCTCGGCTACGATCCGCTGGTTCCAAGCGACAACGAACCGGGGGTGGTCTTCAGTAGCGAGAAAATCGACGGCTATCGTCGGCTATCGCTTACGTTCGACATCCCGCGGAATCGCGAGCCGGACATCCGCTTCGAGCAGAGCGGAAACCTCACGGCATGGGACACGATCGCCGATCCCCAGCCGCTGGTGGAAACGATTTCCGACACGCTCGCACGCTGGACACTCGATCTCGACGTGCCCGACACCGAACCGAGACAATTCCTGCGCGCCACGGTGAGCGAGTGAAGATCCGGATGTGCGGATTCGGCTGTCGTTCGCAAACATGAACCCTTCCACGAAAATCCGCACCACGAGGCCTTGATGTGGACCCACACCGTCGGCCGCGCCATGCGCCGTGGTCATTGGAAACTCCTGCGACTGCCGGACCGCCTGCCGATGCTCTACGACCTCAGCGCCGATCCCGGCGAGCAAAACGACCTCGCCTTGCGCGAACTCGACCGCACCCGCGCCATGCTCCGCGAGCTCGGCCTCTGGGAAACGCGCCTCAAAAACCCGCTGTTCCGCGAACCCGCCTCCTGACGCCAACGCCACTTGCGATTCTACGACAGCGATTACCAAACGGTTCAGCCTGAGTAGTTCTCAGGTGGAGGAATCCCCACCTGGCGATTCTTGCGGGTGCGGGCGCATTCGCAGGTTTCCATTCTATGCCAGAAATTGCGGTTCCAATGAATCCAGTTCCAGTCCTACACCGTGAATAAATACCGTGAACAATCGTCGCTCTTAGCAAAGGTTGACATGGTCGCAAATTGTGTCATTTTCATCCCGAACAAGCACATATTCAGTCACTTAGGCAGGCTCATAACCTGAAGGTCGCAGGTTCAAATCCTACTCCCGCAACCAATGAAAGCCGCAGGATTCCAAGGAGTCCGGCGGCTTTCGCCTTTCAAGATTCAAAGACGGGCGAGGATCTTCTCCACGGCGGCCTCGGGGGTGAGGTGGTGGAGGGAGCGGAGGATTTCGGGTTTGCCGTGCTCGATGAATTCGTCCGGCCAGGCGATGCGCTCGACGGGGGTGTGGATGCCGGCGCTGTGGAGGTGGTCGATGACGGCGGCGCCGAAACCGTGGAGCTTGACGTGGTCTTCGAAGGTGCAGAGCACGCGGCATTGTTTCGCGAAACGCTCGATGACGGCAGTGTCGAGCGGCTTGATGAAACGCGGGTTGATCAGGGCGACGGAGAGACCGTGTTTTTCCAGCAGCGCTTTGGTTTGCTCCGCCATTTCGAACATCGTGCCGAGGCCCAACAGAGCGATGTCGCCGCCCTCTGCGACGACTTCGGCCTTGCCGATTTCGAGTATCTGCGGCGGTCGGTCGGCGGGCGTGCCGCGGATGGGGCCGCGTGGGTAGCGGATGGCGGTGGGACCGGCGTCGTGAGCGGCCATGGTATGGAGCATGTCCACGAATTCCTGCTCGTCCTTCGGCTGCATGTGGACGATGCCGGGGATGTGGCGGAGGTAGCCGATATCGAACAGGCCGTGGTGGGTGGGACCATCGTCGCCGGAGAGGCCGCCGCGATCCATGCAGAGTCGCACCGGGAGGTTCTGCAGGGCGATGTCATGAATGATCATGTCATAAGCGCGCTGCATGAACGTGGAGTAGATGGAGAGGAACGGACGGAAACCCTCGGTGGCGAGGCCGCAGGCGAACAGCGCGGCGTGCTCCTCGGCGATGCCGACGTCGAAATAGCGGTCGGGCAGCTCGTTTTTGAAGATATCGAGCTTGGTGCCGCCGGGCATGGCGGCGGTGATGGCGACGACCTTCGGGTCATGTTTCGCAATCTCGGTGACGGTGCGGCCGAAGATGTCGGAGCAGGTGGGCGTGGGCGAGGAGCCAGTGGAGCCGTCGTCGATCTGATAGGTGCCGAGGCCGTGGAACTTGCCGGGGTTTTCGATGGCGGGTTGGTAGCCGCGGCCTTTTTCGGTGATGATGTGGAGCACGACCGGCTCGTGGAGCGTCTTGAGGTGCTCGAAGGTGTGAATGAGCAGCGGCAGGTCGTGGCCGTCGATGGGACCGAAGTAACGGAGGCCGAATTTTTCGAACAGAACGTTGGGGAAAAGCAGGTTTTTTGCGCTTTCCTCCATTTTGTGGGCCAGCGTGCGGGCGGCCTTGCCGGCGACCTTTTCGACGAACTCGGCGGCCTTGGCGCGGACGGAAGCGAAGGTGTGGTGGGTCTGGAGGTCGTTGAAGTAGCGGGCGATGGCACCGACGTTCTTGTCGATCGACCATTCGTTGTCGTTGAGGACGACGATGAAGCGGCGGGTGGTTTCGGCAATGTTGTTGAGCGCTTCGAGGGTGGGTCCGCAGGTGAAGGCGGCGTCGCCGGCGACGGCGACGACGTGATTGTCATGACCGGCGAGGTCGCGGGCGGCGGCCATGCCGAGGGCGGCGGAGAGCGCGGTTCCGGCGTGGCCCGCACCATAGGCGTCGTGTTCCGATTCGGAACGCAGGAGGAACCCGTTGAGGCCCTGCCAGGTGCGGATGGTGTGAATGCGGTCGGCACGGCCGGTGAGCATTTTGTGGACGTAACCCTGGTGGGCGACGTCGAAGACGAACTTGTCCGCAGGCGTGGAAAAGACTCGATGGAGCGCGATGCTCAGCTCGACGACGCCGAGGTTGGGACCGAGGTGGCCGCCGGTTTTCGAGAGGGTGGTGATGAGCGTGCGGCGGATCTCCCCGGCAAGCTCGGGCAACTGGGCGGCAGCGAGTTTCTTGACGTCATCCGGCGAGCGGATCGCCCCGAGCAGGGGGCCCAATGCGTTTGGTTCAGAAGAGGCGGATGTCATCGTCTTCGGGCTCGTCCGTGGTGGCGGAGGGCTGGCTGGATTCATCGGTGGCGTCGGCATCGTCGGCTGCGGCGCGCAGGGTGATCATTTCGATGCGCTCGCGGGCGGACTGTAGCACGGCTTCGCAACGCTCAAGCAGCTTCGAGCCATTTTCATACTGTGAGACGAGGTCTTCGAGCGGAAGTTGTTCGTTTTCCATCGCCTCGACGATGGACTCCAAACCGGCGAGGGCTTCCTCGAAAGTGGGAGACCCGGAGTCGTCGCAGGCGGTGGTGGTTTTGCGGCGCGGCATGGTTATTGGGTGGCGGAGCGTTCCTGGACGCGGATGGCGCGCTCGCTATAGAACACCATATCCATGCCCACCATCGGCTGGCGGTACGGGTAGCGCTTGGTGATTTCCTGGATGCGGGGAGCCTTGTCGAAGATCGCCACGCCGGGCGGATAGGTGGCGAGCAGGACGCGGCCGTCTAGCACCAGCGGAGTGAAGTCCTTGTATAGATTGGCCACCTCGGAGACGGGTCCGGAGCCGTGGGAGGAGGGTGAAATGAGGATGCCGACGGACGGTGTCTGGAGATCGGACGCGGCGGTTTCGAGCTTGAGGAATCCTTCGCGGTTGGGCGGCAGCCAGATTGAGATGCGGTCGGCATACCATGCCACGGCCCATGGCTGGTCGGAGAAGACGACCTGTTTTTCGTCCACCCAGCCCTTGAGGCCGGTGCTTTTACTATTGAGTGCGGGTGCGTAGTAGGGCGGCCAGTGGGGCACGCCGCCGCGGTCGCGCACGTGCATGCCGACGCGGACTTTCTGCGGCAGCGCGAGGATCAGCGGCAGGGCGCAGATGAAGACGACCACGAAGTGATGCACGTTTCGCAGCGCGGGTGTGGAAGCGACGATTTCGAGACGACTCCAGAGAATCGACACGAAAGCCAGCCCGTAGGCGGTCATGATCGGCGCGAAGAGCAGGTGGAGTTGGTTGGGATCGAGCGACTCGGTGCTGACGCCGAAAAAGGCGAGACCGATGGCGGTGGTGACCCACATCAGCAGAATGGCCCAGCGGAAATCGGCGATGGATTTGCGTTTGAACGGATGCAGCAGCGCGAGGAAGAACAGCGGGGCGATGATGATGCCGGCGAGCAGCGGGACGATGTCGGTGGCCTGTAGCAGGGTGGTGCGGAGGATTTTCCCAAGCAGGCCTTCAAGCACGAGCGGCTCGGCCTGGAGGTCGGTATTGCGCATGATGGCGGTTTCCGAGCTGCCGCCGAGACCGTTGTAGAGGGTGAGGAAGGCGGTGCCGAAGGGCGTGCCTGTGATGCCGATGTTGCGGATGATCGGCCCAATGGCGGCGATGAGGATCAGTGCGAGGATCGAGAGGCCTACGATGCCGCGCGGGCGGAAGGCGATGGCGGCGAAAATGATGTATCCGAGTGCGATCCAGACGGTCATCCAGTGGGTGAGGGCGAGCAGCGTGAAGAACACGCCGGCGATGACCGCCGGGGTCATGGCGATGCGGCCGTCGGAGGCCGCCTCCACCGCGCGATAGACAAAATACATGCCACAGGAAAACAGCAGCAGCATCAGCATCTGCGGCAGGCCGCTGAGCGAGTAATTCCAGAACGTCTCGCAGAACAGCATCAGGATGGCGCAGACGCCGGCGATCTTGGCATCGAAGATCCTTGAGATGAGCAGGTAGTTCACCCCGATCGCCATCAGGAAAAACAGGGTGCAGACGGTGGCAACGACACGGTCGAGCGGGAAAATCATCTCGTTTTCCGTCATCTGCCATTTTTCCGGATCGTCCGCGCCGATGAGCTTGAAGACGGCGGCGTTGAGCAGCGGGTTGAGCGGCGAGTGGTAGGTGTCCTGGAAGCCGGTGAGCGCGACGGTGCGTTTCTCGGTGACCTCCGCCTGGTGGTAGGCGGCCGGGCGGATGAACTTGGTGACGAAGCCGTTGCCGCGCGAGATTTCACGGGCGATCTGCGCCTGGTCCATCGCCTGCGGCGCATTCAGCCCGCGGAACAGGGCGAACAGGTTGCCGAGCGTGAGGATGATCAGGATGAGGAAAAACAGGCTCCGGCGGATGATGATGCCGGTGTCGAAATGAGGCGCTTCGGAACTCATGGATGGGGCTTGTCGGTGCGGAGGGAGATGTTAGAGGCCGAGGTCCTTCAGTTTGCGCTGGAGGGTTCGGCGGCTGACCCCGAGGAATTCCGCGGCTTGGGTGCGGTTTCCCCCGGATGCGGCGAGGGCCGCGCGGATGGTCTTGGTTTCGAGCGCATGCAAGTTGAATTCCGGAGTGGCATCAAGGGAGTTTTTGGCAGACGCCGGGCCGGCATCGGACGGGCCGGGTGTATGGGCGGCGACGGATGGTTCGGAAAGCAGAAACTGCGGCAGGTGGCGGACGTCGATGACCGGATCGTTGCTCATGACCACGCCGTGCTCGATGGCGGTGCGCAGCTCGCGGACGTTGCCGGGCCAGGCGTAAGTGGCGAGCAGGCGCAGCGCGGCGTCGCTCAGCGGCTTGGGCGGGCGGTTGTTTTCCCGGGCGAATTCCTGCAGGAAGCTGTTGGCGAGCAGGACGATATCCTCACGGCGGTCGCGCAGCGGCGGCATGGTGATTTTCACCACGTTGAGGCGGAAAAACAGGTCCTCGCGGAACTCGCCGCGGTCCACCATCTCACGGAGGTTGCGGTTGGTGGCGGCGATCACGCGCACATCCACCTTGATCGGGGTGTTCGAACCGACGCGCTCGAGGGTGCGCTCGGAAAGCACGCGCAGCAGCTTGATCTGGGTGGCGGCGTCGATTTCGCCGATTTCGTCGAGAAACAGCGTGCCGCCATCGGCTTGCTCGAAGCGGCCGATGCGCCGCTGCGCCGCGCCGGTGAACGCGCCCTTTTCGTGTCCGAAGAGTTCGCTTTCGAGCAACTGCGGCGAGAGCGCCGCGCAGTGGACGGTGACCATTTTCGCCGCCGGCCGGCCGGACAGATGGTGCAGCAAACCGGCCACCACTTCCTTGCCGGTGCCGCTCTCGCCCTCGATCAGCACCGTGGCGCGGGTGGGCGCGACCTGCTGCACGATCTCGGCCACTTTGGCGATCTCGGGCGACTTGCCGATCAGGCGGTCGAGCTTGTGCGATTGCTTGACCTGCTGGACGAGCTGCTTGTTTTCCGTCTCGAGCGTGCGGCCGCGCAGCGCGCGCTTGAGCAACATTTCCACCTCGTCGAGATTGAGCGGTTTGGTGACGAAATGCCACGCGCCGCGGCGCATCGCCTCGACGGCGGTGTCCACCGAGCCGTAGGCGGTCATCATGATGGCCACCGGCGGATCGGGCAGGGCGAGCGATTTTTCCAACAGGTCCATGCCGGACTCGCCGCCGAGCCGCAGGTCGGTCAGGAGCAACTGGATCGGCTCGCTTTTCAGGATGGCGAGCGCTTCCCCGGTGCCGGCGGCGGTGTAAACGTCGAATTCCTCCTCCAACGCGCCGCGCAGGCCTTCGCGGGTGGATTTCTCGTCATCGACTATCAACAAGGTCGGCAGCATGGCGATTGGAAATAATCTCTTTATACGACTTCGATCATGGGATCTTCGGTCGGGGCTTCGAGGAGCCGCACGGCGCGTTCGGCGCGCGGCAGGTGGATGATCACGCGGGTCCCCTCCCCTTCCTCGCTTTCCAGCGAAATCTCGCCGCCGTGCTCGCGGATGATGCGGCGGACGATGAGCAGACCGAGTCCGGAGCCGGACGACTTGGTGGTGCGGTAGGGCTCGAAGATCGCGCCCATGTGCTCGGGGGAAATGCCGACGCCGTTGTCCTCGATGGAGATCACATATTCGTAGTCGTTGGCGCGACTGCGGATGGTGATGCGGCCGCCGCTGGAGGGCAGCGCTTGATAGGCGTTGCGCATGAGATTGTAGAATACCTGCTGGAACTGCCCTGAGTCGATCAGTGCGGGAGGAAGCGACTCGGCGAGGTCGAGTTCGACGCGGATCTTGCGCGATGCCAGTTCGGGCTCCATCAGGCGCAGCGTTTCATGGAGAATGGCATGGATGTCCCCACGCTCGCGGCGAGGCACGGTGGGACGCACGGCCTGGAGAAACTGCTTGAGGATGCTGTCGAGCCGCTGGATTTCGCCGCGGGCGGTGGCGAGGTGGTCTTCGAGCGGCTTGCGGTCGCCGGGCGGCAGCTTGCGCAGCTTGCGGCCGAGGAGTTGGAGGTGGATGTCGAGCGAGTTGAGCGGATTGCCGATCTCGTGGGCCACGCCGGCTGCCAGCAGGGTGAGCGCGTTCAGACGCTCGGATTCGAGGGTTTCCTCAGCCTCGGCGCGGCTGCTGGTGAGGTCGCGCAGCAACATCACGTAACCCAACGATTCGTTCTCGTCGCCACCGTCGATGGGCGCGAGGTAGAAATTCAGATAGCGGTTTTCCGGATAGAAAATCTCCAGGTCGCGGCTGATCGTGCGGCCCGGCTTGCCCAGCGCGTCCCAATCGAGCCCGCGCACATGCGCGGTCAGCGGCTCGCCGACCGCCCGCTCCGGATCGAGCCCGAAAAACCGGCTCGCCGCCGCATTCACGAAACCGATCACGCCCTGCGGATCGAGCAGGATCACGCCCTCTTGCAGCGACTCGAAGACCTTTTCCAAAAAACCCTTCTCGCGGATCAGGCGGGTGACGATCTGCTGCACCTCTCCCGGCTCCACGCGGTCGAGGCGGGCGACGAGTTTTTCGAGAAATCCGGATTTCACGGTGGGTTGAAATGGTTCCGATTCAGGTGTTTAAAGACGGCATGAGTGACATCCGGTTGATCCTTTGCACCTTCCCCTCCGCGGAAGAGGCGCGACAAATTGGCACAACGCTGGTCGAAAAGCAACTCGCGGCCTGCGTGAATCTCATCCCCGGCGTCGAGTCGGTTTATCGCTGGCAAGGGCGCGTCGAGACCGCCACCGAAACGCTCGCCATCCTCAAGACCAGCAGCGCCGCCGCGGACGAACTCAGCGCCGCCCTGACCGAACTGCACCCCTACGACGTGCCGGAAATCGTGATGCTCGATCCGGCCGGCGTGAACGACAGCTATCGAAATTGGCTGCTCGGTGAAATTCGCGGGATGAAATAGAAAGTGTGGGTCAAGCCTGACGAGCGTGTCCGCAGCCTTTTTTGTTGTGAATCATCCGCTCAAACATTTCGTTGCGGGAGCGGAACTTGATGGCCCTCAAAAGCCGATGGATCATCATTCAACACGAAAAACATGCGCCTGATCCCTCTCCTTGCCCTCGTTTGCTCCACCTGTTTCGCCGGCGACCGGCCCAACATCCTGTTTTGCATGGCCGACGACTGGGGCTGGCCGCACGCAGGCGCTTATGGCGATGAGGGCGTCAAGACACCCAACTTCGACCGCATTGCGAAGGAAGGCGCGCTCTTTCACCACGCCTATGTTTCCAGCCCGTCGTGCACCCCGAGCCGCAACGCGGTGATTACGGGAAAATATCACTGGGAACTCGGCCCGGGGGCCAACCTGTGGAGCACCCTGCCGATCGAGCACAAAAGCTTCATCCACCTGCTGCGCGACTCCGGCTATGTGACCGGCCGGAACCCGCCGAAGACCTGGGGGCCGGGCAGGATCGAACCATGGATCGAGCACCACGGTGACCACCCGGCAACGACCGAGTTCAAAACGTTCGCGCAGTTCCTTGAAAAAACCGACGACAAGGAAAAGCCGTTCTTTTTCTGGCTCGCCACCAGTGACCCGCATCGCGACTACGTCGAGGGCTCAGGCAAGGCGGACGGAATCGACCCGGCCAAGGTGCATCTGTTCGAACACTTTCCGGACGCCGACGTGGTGCGTAGTGACATCGCGGATTATTACTTCGAGGTGCAGCGCTGGGACAAGCTGGTAGGCTCTGCCATTGCCGAACTTGAGAAACACGGCCTGCTAGAGAACACCATCATCATCATGACCGGCGACAACGGGATGCCCTTCCCCCGCTGCAAAGGAAACCTCTACGACGCGGGTGTCAGGGAGCCCTTTGCCATACGCTGGGGCAAAGGCATCCAGCCCGGACGCGAGATCGAGGACTTCATCTCATTTGCCGACATCTCACCCACACTCTTGGAGCTTGCAGGAGTGCCCGTCCCAACCGACATGACAGGACGGAGCTTCGCGCCGCTGCTCCGCTCGAAGAAGTCCGGCCGGCTGGATCCAGACGGCCGACCGGACATCGTCTTCGGTCGCGAGCGCCACGTGCCCGCCCAGGAAGCCCCGATCATGGGTGGTTATCCCTCGCGGGCTTTGCGGACCGCCGACTTTCTCTACATCCGCAACTACGATCCGACACTCTGGCCCGCCGGCACCGGCAACACCGGGAAAACCAACTTCCCCGGGCAATGGTATGCCGACTGCGACGCCGGCCCCACCAAGGACTACATCTTTGAAAACCGCTTCATAGACGAGGCGCACCGCCGCGCCTTCGATCTCAGCTTTGCCAAGCGCCCTGCCGACGAACTCTATGACCTGAAAAAAGACCCCGGCCAGATCCACAACGTCGCCGGACACTCGGAATACCAGAAAGTCCTCGCGACCATGAAGCAGAGGCTGCAGGAGCGCCTCGCCCATCTCAAGGATCCACGCGCCAACGATCCCGCTTACACCGGATTCGACCAACATCCCTATTACGGCCAAGGCGGAGGAACGCGAAAGAAATAGAGCAGACCAGGTTACGCGAAGAGTTTCCGACCCAGAGAACGGTATTGGGTCGCATTGAGGATGTCGGGCGGGCGGATGTGCTCCGCTCCGTCGGGATTTGCCATGGTGCGGGTGTCAATCGACACGGGACGGGACGGCCGCACGGGGCAGCTCGAACGTGAACTCGTATTCGGCTCCGTGACGCGAAGCCACCGAAGGATCTTCCGAAACACGTGCCAGATGTGGAGAGAAGGTTCTGACCTGAACCGTGCGGCCATCGGGCAGGAACTCCAGCAGGCGCAGCCATCCGTGGCCGCCACGGGGAGCCCACTGCCCGTTGAACAACATTTGATGGGTGGTTCCTTGTGCATCGCCTGCCGCATCGCTGCGGAAGGCGCTGGCCAAGTCACGTTTGTGGCGGAGTTTCTGGTTGGCGTCCTTTTCAAACGGCTTGTAATGACCGTTGACCACCAGTTCGAAATTCGGGTGCTTCGAGACCAAGGCCTGCCACAATTCCTCGCCGCAATGCACGTTGCCGTCATTGCCAATGCCGTATTGGTGCGGATTGTTGGTGGTTTTCGGAGTCGACCGCCGCGGCAAGCCGTCCGGACTCGTCAACGTGGATTCATGATCGATGAAGTCATGGGTGACGAGAATCAGTGGAGCATCCGAGTGTGCGGAGGCCACTGCGTCAGCCCATGCCACCACTTCCTTGCGTGGGCCGAACTCGAGGGAAAAGATGATCGTTTCCCAGCCGTTGCAACGGAGACGATACCAGGCATTTTCAAGCTCTCCCTCGCGGAAAACCCCTCCAAGCATCTTTTCGTTGAGCGGGTTGTCGCTGATCTTGAAATACTGGTTGAGCATCGTTTCACGCGAGCTGGCGTTTCTACCAAGATCGTGGTTGCCGACGGCAAGGACGTAAGGAATTTTGCCATCGAGGAGTTTCAGGCTGTTTTTGGCATGCGTCCATTGCTTGTCGTTGTTATTGTCCACGATGTCTCCCAAGTGCAGCACCAACTTGATGTTGCGTTGGTCCCGCCGGGCGACCAGCCACTCGGTCATCTCGGTGAAGATCGGCGCGTCGGCGTCATTCCTGACATAATACTGGGTGTCTGGAATGATGGCGATCGTCCAGCCACCATCGGGGACGGGTGGCAATTCGGCGCTTGCGGACATCATCCCGCCAAGGAAAGCCAGCATGAGAAAGCCTGTTCGCGCGGCGCGGCGAGCGGTTGTGATATGAGAAGTCTGTTTCATGCCCGTGGTGCAGTCGATATGGAGCGTGATGGTGTGGGAGCGCATGTGATGCGTTGTGATTTTGGATGGTTCAGGCAAAGAGCTTGCGGTCCAGCGAGCGGTATTGGATGGCTTCGAGGATGTCGGGCGGGCGGATATGCTCCGCACCGGCCAGATCGGCCATGGTGCGGGCCACCTTGAGGATGCGGTCGTGGGCGCGGGCGGAGAAGTTCATTTCCTCCATCGCGTGTTCGAGATAGCCGCGGCTTTCGGAATCGAGCTTGCAGTGTTCCTTCATCTGGCGCGGGCCCATCGCCGAGTTGGTGCGGTTTGGTGCCTTGCGGAACCGCTCGTGCTGGATGCGCCGCGCCTCGATCACCCGCGAGCGGATGGTTGCGGATTTCTCGCCCGTGGCCGCATCGTTGGACAGCTCGCGGAAATCAACCAGCGGCACCTCGATGTGGAGATCAATGCGATCCAACAGCGGGCCGGAGATCCGCTGGCGGTATTGCTCGATCTGGCGGGAAGTGCAGCGGCACTGGCGCTTCGTGTCGCCGTAAAACCCGCACGGGCACGGGTTCATGGCCGCCACCAACATGAAACGCGCAGGAAAGGTGAGCGATCCGGCGGCACGGGAAATGGTCACTTCGCCGTCCTCGAGCGGCTGCCGCATCACCTCGAGCGTCGAGCGCCGGAACTCGGGCAGTTCATCGAGAAACAACACGCCGTGATGCGCCAGCGAAACCTCGCCCGGGCCGGGATTCGTGCCGCCGCCCAGCAGACCGGCATCGGAAATCGTGTGGTGTGGCGGGCGGAACGGCCGGGTGGTTAGAAACGCGCGCTTGGGATCGAGCAGGCCGCTGATCGAGTGGATCTTGGTGGTTTCGATCGCCTCGTCCTCGCTCATGTCCGGCATGATGGTGGGGATGCGTTTGGCGAGCATCGATTTTCCGGTGCCCGGCGGTCCAACCATCAGCACGTTGTGCCCGCCGGCCGCGGCCACTTCGAGCGCGCGCTTGACCATGTGCTGGCCCTTCACTTCATCGAAATCGACCTCATAGCTCCGATGCGATTCGAAGAATGCGCGGCGGTCGAGTCGGAAGGGCGTGATGGAAATCTCGTCTTCGAGAAAGTCCCATGCGTCCTTGAGGCAGCGGATCGGATAGACATCGATGCCGTCGATCACCGCGGCCTCCGGCGCGTTCGCTTCGGGCACGAGCAGACGTTTTCTGCCGCGACGCTTGGCTTCCGCGGCGATGGAAAGCACGCCCTTCACCGGACGCACCGCGCCGTCGAGGCCGAGTTCGCCGACCACGCAGCAATCGTCGGCGTTGAACGCCTTGGTCCGGCAGGCGGCGACCATTGCCAGCGCGATCGGCAGATCGAACGACGGACCTTCCTTCTTCAAATCCGCCGGCGCGAGGTTCACGGTTTTCACTCCGTCATCGAGAAACAGCGCGGACGCGCCGATCGCGGAGGTCACTCGCTGCGACGACTCGCGCACCGCGGCATCCGGCAGACCGACGATGATGACCGCCGGCTTGTCCGCGCCGCGGGCATTGACTTCCACCTCGACCTCCTGGGCCTCGACTCCGCGCAGTGTGGCTGAAAACAGACGTGTAATCATGCGAACAGGTCAAGCATCCCAAGATATGGATGCACAGGGCAAGTGCCAATTTCAGAAACCTTCCGCAGTGCACGCTGCTGCCATCGTGGATTCGTCGAAACCGGGCATTGACCCGGCCTGATTATGAGCGCACGCTCATTACGTTTTCCACAGCACCATGAACCGATCCACGGCACCTCCCCGCCCCGCTCCCGCAGTGGACGAATTCCACCACAATTGCTTTGCCTGTGGCATTGGGAATGATCGCGGACTGGGCCTGCGCTTCGATGCGGAACCGGACGGTTCGGTCACTGCGTCTTGGGAACCATCCGGCGATTTCCAGAGTTATGCAGGCCGTCTGCATGGCGGCATCATCGCCACATTGCTCGATGGCGCGATGGTGCATGCCCTGCTCGCACGCGGCATCCATGGCGTGACCGCGGAAATGCACATCCGCTATCATTTTCCGGTGGTGTTGGGCGAACCGATTCTCATTCGCGGGCGGGTCTCTTCGCGTCGCCATGGCCTTCATTTCTGCGAAGCCGAGGTGCTTCAGCAATCCGTCCCCGCGGTGCGGGCGATGGCCAAATTCATGGCTCTGAAAAGCCCTGAGGATTCCAAAATCGAATGATCCACCATTTCCCATGACCACCATCACCCTGATAGCGGAGAACACCGTGCGCGGCGCGGACCTCATTGGCGAACACGGTCTCGGCTGGTGGATCGACACCGGAACCCACCGCGTGCTCTTCGACACCGGCCAGGGCATGGCACTCGCCCGCAACGCGCGGAAACTCGGCATCGATCTGGCAAAAGCCGACGCCATCGTGCTCAGTCACGGTCACTACGACCACGTCTCCGGCCTGCCCGATGCCCTGAAAGCGGCTCCCATGGCGGAGTTATGGCTCCATCCGGCCGCCACTGAATCGAAGTTCATCCGCGGTGCGGACGGCCACGCGCGGCGCATTTCCACCGAGCTGATGGAGCGCGGCGATTTTGGCAATCAACGCAAGGTCCACCGCATCACCGCCCCGGCGGAGGTCGTTCCCGGCGTATGGGTGACCGGCGAGGTGCCGCGCACCAATGACTACGAGGACGTCGGCGGCCCGTTTTTCCTCGATAAGGAAATGCAGCGGCCCGACCCCATCGTCGATGACATGGCATTATACCTCCCGCATGACGGCCGCCTCTCGGTGGTTTTCGGCTGTGCCCACGCCGGATCGGTCAATACGTTGGATCACATTTTCAAACATGCGGGAAAACTCGCGGTCGACACCCTTGTCGGCGGCCTGCATCTGGTCGAGGCGTCGCCGGAACGCATGGCCCGTACGATCGCCGTGCTGCGCGAACTTTCCCCGCGCTTCATGGCATTCGGCCACTGCACCGGCGCGCACGCCGTGCATCGCCTGTGGGACGAGTTTCCCGCCGCCTGCCACGAATTGCACGTCGGTCGACGCTTCAAACCGGGTGGTTGAAAGCAGTTTCCCATCTACACCAAATCAGCGGAATGCCCGTTGAGGCATGTAGTGCGTCCTCAGCGCGATTGCTCGATCTTGTGGATGAAACGGAACAGGCCGGCGGCGACGAGTGCCAGTATCGTAAACACCGCCCACACCGGCAGCCCGGTGAGTTGGGCGAGCGTGATTTTCCCGATGTCGCCCACCGGCAGGATGTGCTTGGCGACCCACGGGAATGACAGCGCGTATAGGATCCCGCCGAGCATCATGCCGGCGAGCCCGGCCAGCGCATGCAGGCTGCCGGTGCCGACCGCCGCCAGCCCGGTCCCCGGGCAATAGCCATAGAGCACCATGCCCACGCCGAAGATGGCGGAGCCGAGGACGATGGCGAGCATCGGCGCGGCCTTGATGTGCAGGTTCGCGAGGCCACCGGCATGCAGCGCCGCGACCCCGATGCCTCCCACCACCACCGCGGTGAGCATGATCTTGAGCACGGTGAAATCCTTGAAGCGGAACTGGTTGACGATCACGTTGTAGTCGGTCACGCCGCCGCGCTGGAGCAGCCATCCGAAGAGGAAGCCGAAAACCACCGCTCCAATGAGAAGCGATTCGTTGGTGAGAAAGGCGAGGTGCATGGTGGTCAGGATTTTTTGAACATGAGCATGGCGGTGACGACACCGGCGGCGAACATCACCATGAAAAACGTCCAACTGCCCGCCGCCAGTTGCAGCGAGCCGCTGATGCCGTGACCGCTGGTGCAGCCACCCGCGAGCCGCGCGCCATACATCACGAGCGCGCCGCCGATGACCGCGCCGGCCATCCGTTTGCCCACCGACGGTCCGAAGCGTTCCTTCCACACGGACGGCACGGTCTCGAAGCGAAAGCCCTTCCCGAGCACGGCCGCCGCCAGCGCGCCGAGCAAGGTGCCGACCAGAAACCACACGCCATAATCCCATTTCGGCACATATTTCGTCCAGTAGGCGTTCTGGGTGACCGTTTCCCAGCCCACGAACACCGAGGCGCAGGCACCGGATGCTTTCGACAGCGCGGTGGACATGCCAAGCGGCTTGTCGGCGAGCCAGAATACCAAAATGCTCAGCAGGCCGATGCCAGTACCGACCACGTAGGGATTCCAACGACTGGAGGTGAGCGGACAACAGGCGGGTTCGTCAGGATGAGTTTTCATGAATTCACGATCCGGGGCTTATGGTCCTGTGCAAAGGTCCTTCTGGAATGAAATGTAAAGGGCGTGTGCTCATAAGATCAAGGCGCAAATCAGTGATTCCAAGGTGAGATCAAAATCGACCGGACCCAAACCCGTTCGGCAGGATTGGCGATTGATTCGCACGGATCGTGTGGTTCATTATAACTGGAAAAGCCTGATTGGACATCGCCGCGAGTTTCATCTATATCGCCACCGCCGGGACCTGATCCCGGGCCTGCACCGCCATGCAACGCCCGCAGCCTCGATACGGCAATTCGTCCTGCTGCTGGCCGACATCGCCACGGTCGCATTCTTTCACATTTAACACTCGGGGAAATCCTGTCCGATATCCGGAACCGCGCTTTTTGAAGCCATCGGCACACGCAGCGACGCGTGGCGGATGAAACATGATCGTCTCCATGCACACCCCATCCGGCAACTCACTGTGCTTGCGGTTTCCAGACCGGGCTTGGTTTCGTCACCATCGTACCCGTCGGTTCGCCAATCCGGCTGGCCACCGGCGGGCATTTGAGGGTGAGCAGGAAAAGCACCGGAGCGGCCACATGGGAGTGCGTCTCGAAATTCCCCTGGCCCTTGGCGATGATGAGATCCACGGCATGAGTCGTTAGATACAGAACTTCGGGCACTGGCCCATGAAATCCCTCGGATTCTGATAGATCAGCCGATCCACTACCTCCGGGCTGTGGCCGCGGCGGCGCATTTCCATGGCGGTGTAGGGGATGGAAAGCGGGATGCTCACACCCCAGTCGCAGGCACTGTTCATCCACAAACGTTCGGTACCATAGGTTTCCACGATGTCGATGGCGCGCACCGGCGAACATTTCGACGACGGATAGAGCGTCATCCCGGCCCAGAAACCGGCGTCGAGCACCATCTTCACGGTGTGCTCCTCGACGTGGTCGATGATCACCCGCTCAGGCTTGATGGCGGGGTGGTTCCTCAGGGCATCAATCGTCAGGCGGGTGCCCTTGTGCTTGTCTTCGAGGTGCGGCGTGTGGACGAGGATGAGCTGCTCGTGACGGGCGGCGAGATCAATGTGCATTTCGAGCACTTCGAGTTCGTTGCGGCTGTTCTTGTTGAGGCCAATCTCGCCGATGCCGAGCACGTTCGGGCGGTCGATGAATTCCGGAATCATCGCCAGCACTTCCCCGGCCAGGCCGATGTCCTCGGACTCCTTCGGGTTGATGCACAACCAGCAGAAATGCGCCACACCGAACTTGGCGGCGCGCTTCGACTCGTGCTCGGTGAGCTGCAGGAAGTAATCGTAAAAACCGGCGGCCGAGGAGCGGTCGAAGCCGGCCCAGAAGGCCGGTTCGCTGACCGCTGCACAACCGCTGGCCGCCATCGCGACGTAGTCATCGGTGGTGCGGCTGACCATGTGGGCGTGAGGTTCGATGTAGCGCATGGTGGAAGGGAGATTTGGAATTTGAGATTTAAGATTTGAAATTATTTCTCGCCGGGCCAGGCGCCGCAGGCGCCCTGGGTGGTGGCGGCGGGAATGGGCTCGGTGGTGGGGTCGCTGAAGGCGAGCAGCACGCGCTCGGCGGCGTTCGGTGCGGGATTTGACAGTTCCGCGATCGCCTTTTGGAAGGCGGACACGCGGAAATCGTTGTCTCCGGGCGTGCGCGCCAGCCGGTCGAGGAAGGCGGCGACGTCGATCAACTTGTGGCGGGCCTCGATGAAATCGAGGTCGAGTATTTCGTTGCGTGTCATGATGATGTTTTCAGTAGCTGTCCTTGGTGAGCCGCACCTTGCCGCGGAAAATATAATAAACCGTGGCGGTGTAGGTGAGGACGATGGGCACGCCGATCGCGGCGATGAGGGTCATGATCTTGAGCGTCTTGTCGGTGGACGACGCGTTGTAGGCGGTGAGCGAATGCGCCGGCTCGGGCGAGGAATAGACCATGTGCGGGAACATCCCGAGACCGAACAGGGCCATCAACAGCAGCATCGTGGCGCAGGAACTCAAAAAGGCGTGGCCGTCGTGTCCATGGTGGATTTCCCGCGGCAGGTTGGCCACCGCCAGCACCAGCAGCACCACCACGCCGAACAAGGCCGGTTGGGCGCGCAGGATTTCGGTCATCCGCGGCACGTAGAGCAGGGTGGCCAGCGTGACGAGCGAGAAGCAGACGATGAAGGCGATGATCAGCGGATTGATCCAGCCACGCACGCGTTCCTGCAGCGGTCCCTCCGTTTTCATGTGCAGATAGATCGCGCCGTGCATTGTGAACAGCGCCACGGTGGTGAGACCCATCAGCAGTGCATAGGGATTGAGCAGGCCGATGAAGCTGCCGGCGAACTCGCCGCGCTCATCGAGCGGAATCCCCCAGACGATGTTGCCCATGGCCACGCCGATTAGCAGCGAGGCGGTGGTGCTGCCCGCGAAAAACCCGCGGTCCCACCAGCGCCGCCACCATGGCCACGGTTCCTTGCTGCGGAACTCGATGGCCACCGCGCGGAAGATCAGCGCGAACAACAACAGGATGAACGCCGCGTAGAAACCCGAGAACACCGTGGCATAGACCGCGGGAAAGGCCGCGAACAAGGCACCGCCGCCGGTCACCAGCCAGACCTCGTTGCCGTCCCACACCGGGCCGATCGCGTTGTAGAGGATGCGCCGGTCGTGGTCGTCGTCCACGCGCAGGATCAGCGCGCCCACCCCGAGATCGAAGCCGTCGAGGATCGCGTAGCCGGCGAACAGAATGCCGACGAGCAAGAACCACAGGAGTTGGTAGTCGATTCCCATGAAATTTTCCATCAGGCGCGGCTTTGCTTTAGCCAGCCGGCGGGCAGCGAGTCGCTTTCCTCAGGCGCCTCCGGGCCGTGCTGGATCTTGCGGTTGAGCAGATAGAGAAAGAGCACGAACAACAGCAGATAGATCAGCCCGAAGCCGATCAACGAGGCGAGCACCTGGTTGGCCCCGACTACCGCGGACAGCCCGTCGCTGGTGCGCAGGTAGCCCCATACGATCCATGGCTGGCGGCCGATCTCGGCGGTGAACCAGCCGGCCTGGTTGGCGATTTGCGGCAGCAGCACCGAAGGCACGGCCAGATAAAGAAACCAGCGGGTGGCAGGGTGTCGCATGTCGCCGAGATTGCCGCGCCACCACAGCCAGCCGCCCCACAATGAGAGGCCGATCAATGCGAAGCCGATGCCGACCATCAGGTGGAAAAACTGGAAGACCGGTTGGAGCGGCGGGCGCTCGTCGGGCGGGATGTCGTTGAGTCCGGTCACCGGATGGTCCGCCTTGCCGCCCACAAGCAGGCTGAGTCCGGCGGGGATCTTCGGACCGAGGGTGCGCTCATTATCCGCATCCACCCAGCCGAACGCGTGGAGCGGGGCGCGCGGCCCGCTTTCCCACAGGCCTTCCATGGCGGCGAGCTTCGACGACTGGTTGACCGCGACTCCCTCCGCCGAGCGGTGGCCGGTGACGAGCGCCAGCAACGACGAGGCCATGGCCAGCGCGAGCCCGAACTTGATGGAAGCGGTGGCGAATGCCGTGTGCCGCCGCTTGAGCTGATAGAACGCCGCCACGCTGATCACCATGAAGGCTCCGGCAAGCCACGCGCCGATAAGGGCGTGGGACAGACGGTCCATCGACGACGGATTGAAAACCACCGCCCAGAAGTCATCGATGACCATGCGCGCCTGGCCGAAGTCGGTGATTTCGAACGGCTGGCCCGCCGGCACGATCTCTTCTGAGACTTCGAGATGCGAACCGGCGGGCGTTTGCTGCCATGAATTTGCGACGATGATCCACACCGCGCTGAAGTGCGCGCCGAATGCGACCATACAGGTGGCGAAGAAATGCAGCTTGGGTCCCACCTTGTCCCAACCGAACAGCAGGATCGCGAGAAAGCCGGACTCGAGGAAAAACGCGAAAATCCCCTCCGCGGCCAGCGCGCTGCCGAAGATGTCGCCGACGAAGCGCGAATAGGTCGCCCAGTTGGTGCCGAACTCGAATTCCAGCACGATGCCGGTGGCCACCCCCAGTCCGAAAATCAGACCGAACACCTTGGTCCAGAATCGGGCCATGTTGTGATAAAGTGGATTGCGCGTTTTGAGCCAGGTTGCCTCCATCATCACCAGCATCAAACCCAGTCCGATGCTCAACGGTGGAAAGATATAGTGGAACGCCACGGTGAAGGCGAACTGGATCCGTGAAAGTATTTCAACATTCATGATGAGTCCTTTCCAGCTTGCCCGCCAGCCAGGCGTCGGCGAGTTGAGCCGATGGCTTGTCCTCCGCGGTCACCACCACATCGATACCTTGCTCGCGCAACCGCTCGACCATCCGCGCCCCGGCCGCCCCCACGATCACCACCTGGCAGTCATACAGAAGCGAGGTCAGTTCCTCGTGATCGCAGCAGTCCGCTCCCGGGTCATCGTGGCGCACGCGGTAAAACGGACCTCTCAGCTCGCCGCCATGCACATCGAACAAGGCGAAACGCAGCGCGCGGCCAAGCCGCGGGGCCATGGTGCCGTCCACCCGGTTTTCCGCCACTGCAAGACGCCCTCCCGCCGCATTCATGTTTTGAGCATTTGCTCAAAACTCGGATGCCGCAAGAAAGAAAATGCCGGTGCCGGCTTCAGCAGCCGCGGCGCGTCCTGCGACCCTTGATTTGCACCGCGCCGCCCTCGATGCGGATCGCCATGCCGCGGGTCATGGAGCTGGCCACGGTCTTCCGCGCAAGTGCCAGGATGCGGCTGAATGTCTGGCGCGAGACGCCCATCTGGCGGGCCGCCGCGGCCTGCGGCAGCCCCTCGACGTCGGCGAGACGCAGCGCCTCGAACTGGTCGAGCGTCAGGATTTGCTCCTCAAGGTCGCGCAGCGGAATCCCCGCCGGCTTGAAATAAACCACATCCGGCAGGCTGGCGATGCGGCGGGGGCAATGCGGGCGGGCCATGGCCGTGTGTATGGCAGAGCCCGCATCTCCGGCAAGCGGCATCCATGCGGCTCTTTCAGCCGGACATTTCCTCACGCCGTCACGATCCCCTCGTCGGTCTCGCGCTTGAGGCGGAGCTGGCCGCAAGCGGCATCGATGTCGTGGCCTTTTTCGAGGCGCAGCGTGGCGGTGACGCCGGTTTTCACGAGCACTTCGCGGAAGGCGCGGCAACGGGTGTCCGACGGGCGTTTCCAATCGAGGCCCTGCACTGTGTTGTAGGGGATGAGGTTCACCTTGGCATGCAGGCGGCGCGCGTGGCGGGCGAGGATGGCGGCTTGCTCCAGCGAGTCATTCACGCCATCTATCAGAATGTACTCGAGCGTGAGTTTTTGTTTTTTCCGCTGGTTCCAGAAATCGAGCGCCGCGAACAACTCGGCGAGCGGCCACTTGCGGTTGATCGGCATGATTTGTTGCCGGACCTCGTCGGTGGCGCCGTGAAGTGAAATCGCCAGCCGGATTTGTTGTGGATGCTCGGCGAGGCGACGGATCTGCGGGACCAGGCCGGACGTGGAAACCGTGAGATGCCGCGCGCCGAGGTGCAGCGTATCCTTGCCTGTGATGAGGGCGACCGCATCCAACAAATTATCGGGATTCGCCAGCGGCTCGCCCATGCCCATGAAAACGAGGTTGTCCACCCGCTCGCCGGAGAGTTGCTCCGCCGCGATGACTTGCCCGGCGATTTCCGCGGCATCAAGATTGCGCGTGAAACCCGCGAGTCCCGAAGCGCAGAACTTGCAGCCGTAGGCGCAGCCGACCTGTGAGGAAACGCAGAGCGTGTGGCGGTCGGACTTCTCGCCATACAACGCCGGGTTCGCGGGAATGAGCACGCTTTCGACATAGCGGCCGTCGTGCAGGCGGAACAAAAACTTCCGCGTGGTGTCGGCGGAGCCCTGCGTGACCGTGTGCTCCAACGCGCCCACGCGGAATGATGCGGCGAGTTTCTCGCGCAGCGCCGCGGGCAGGTTGCTCATCGCATCGAAGGATGCCGCCTTTTTTTTCCAAACCCATTCGAGAATCTGCGCCGCGCGGAACGACGGCTCGCCTGCCGCCGCCAACCAATCGGCCAGCGCGCCGGGAGACATGCCGGTAAGTGCGGGAAGAACCATAAAACCCATGCGTCGGGGAAAATGCCCGCCGCCGGGGGAGTTGAAACCCCGCGGCCTTGCGGCTCAACCCATTTCATGCCGGCGTGATTGAAATCGTCATACATTGATCTTGCTTCCCGCGGCACGGAGTGGGAATGTCAGTTGTCTCAAAAAAATACCGTCATGAAAGAAGTCATCGAAGCGTTTCGCCGTGTCGATCGTGACAAAGTCGCCATGGCAGTGAGCGTGGTTCCCGGACTCGGGCACCTCTACAAGCACCACTACCTCGCCGGTTTCGGCATCCTCACGATCGGCAACGTGCTGATCGGATTCGTCTCTGTCCTGATGGCTCTGGGCACCTTCGGATTGTCCATGATCCTGATGCCGGCCGCCTGGGTGGCAGGCATTGCCTACTCCGCCTTCAAGGCCTCCGACGAGCACGGCCACCACCCGTGGCTGCACGTCTGGAACTACCATTGGGCGGACTGGATCCATCGCTTCAAGAAAGCCTGACAACTCCGGTCCAGCGATCCGTGGACCAGATGTGCCTGCGGCCGCCACGGCAGGGACCGCGCGATTTTCCGCCGCGCGCGTGGTTCCGGCCGCCTCCCCCAATCGCGCGGCGTCACCGCCATGAAAAAGCTCATCATTGCCGCCAACCTCGGAAATCTCAGGGTTCTCAGACACCTCCCGGCCGGCGAAGACCCGATCGAACAGGAACACCTTGCCGAGGAACCCGGCGAATCCGGCAAGGAACACGTCAAGTCGATTCAGGAAACCGTGACCGACCAATCCGGCCGTTTCGCGCGCGGTTCCGCACCCGGATTCGAAACCGGCATGTCTCATGGCGAGGAGCACAACCTCAAATCCGAAATCGAGCGCGCCGCTCTGAAGAAAATCGTCGCGCGCATCGAATGCGCGCTGTCCTCAGAGGGAAATCCGCCGTGGGTGCTTGCGGCTCCCAAGCCGATCCTGCCGCGCATGAAACGCGCCCTCAATCCGGCCGCCCGCGACTCGCTGCTCTCCACCGTCGGAGCCGACCTCACCCGCACGCCGCTGCCGGAACTCGAAAAACGGTTCCTTGATTAGTTCAAGTATCCCGACTGAGATGCCTCCGTATCTTTTCCGAATTTCACGATGACCACCGATCAACCGCCCGCGCGCAAAATTCTTCTGGTGGAAGATCATCCGCTGTTGATTGCCGGCTTGGAAAAACTTCTCACCACCCAGTCGGACCTTGAAGTCTGCGGTGTCGCCGGCAATGCCAGGGACGCCCTGACCCTGGCCGACGAACAGAAACCCGATCTCGTCATCGCGGATCTCACACTGCCCGGCCGCAACGGGCTGGAACTCATCAAGGACCTCGCCGCCCTGCATCCGGAACTGCCCGTCATCATGCTCTCGATGCACGACGAGATGGTTTACGCCGAGCGCGTCCTGCGCGCCGGCGGCCGTGGCTACGTGATGAAGGACGCGCCGCCCGAGCGCCTGCTGGAAGCCATCCGCACGGTGCTCGCGGGCGGGGTCTTCGCCAGCCAGCAAGTCACCGGCAACCTGCTGCGCGCATTCGCCGCCAGCAAGAACCACGCCGCCAAGGGTTTCTCGCTGGAATGCCTCACCGACCGCGAACTGGAAGTGTTCGAACTCATCGGCCAGGCCAAGAGCAACCACGAGATCGCCGCCCAGTTGGGAATCAGCCCGCGCACCCTCGACGCCCACCGCGCCCACATCCGCGAAAAACTCGGCTTCACCGAGGGCAACGAACTCACCCGCCACGCCATCCGCTGGGCCGAAGTCGGCACCATCGAACCCTCGTCTCACGCCGATGAAAAATGACACCGGAAAGACCGGCCTTGGCTCAGACGCCTGCGGGGTGATGCATTGCCTGGGCGACTTCCTCCGCGATGATCCGCAGTCCTTCGCGCACGGCGTTTTCATCCATGGCGTAGGAAACGCGGATGCATTCCCGGCGGTGTTTCCATGACGGGTCGTCGTGGCCGAAGAAGAAATACTCGCCGGGAATCACCAGCACGTTGCGCTTCTTGAGCCGCTGATAGAGTTCCTTCGAAGTGATCCGCAGGCCGGGGAAGCTGAACCACAGGAACAAGGCACCCTCGCTGCGGTGCACCTGCCAGTCGATCGTATCGCCGAAGGCCTCGTGCGCGGCGGCCAACGCGAGGTCGCGTTTGTGTTGATAGAACGGCCGCACGATGTCGCGGCTCAGGCGCAGGATTTCGCCGGACTCGATCAAGGGCGTGACGATCTGCTGGCCGATGTTGGGATTCGACAGGCCGACGATGGAACTCATCGAGCCGAGCGCGCGGATGATTTCCGGCGGGCCGATGACGATCCCGGTGCGGGTGCCCGGCAGGCCGATTTTCGACAGACTGAGCGTCAGTATCACATGCGGCCGCCAGAACGGCGTGGCCTCCTCGAACAGGATGCCGGGAAACGGGGCGCCATAAGCGTTGTCGATGATCAGCGGGATGCCATGGCGCTCGGCGAGGCCGGACAGGCGCGCGACCTCGGCATCCGTGAGCACGTTGCCGGAGGGATTTGTCGGCCGCGAAGCGCAGATCGCCGCGATGTCCGGGGTGATCTCGATGTGATCGAAATCGACGCGGTATTTGAACTCGTGCGCGCCGGTTTTTTCGATCCGCGGTGTGACCGCGCGGAACAATCCACCGTCGGTGCCCTGGTCAGAGTAGCCGATGTATTCCGGCACCAGCGGCAGCAGGATTTTCTTGCGCGAGCCGTCGGGCATCGGACCGGCGAGCAGGTTGAAGAGGAAAAAGAACGCCGTTTGCCCACCCGCGGTGACGGCCACGTTTTGCGGGCCGATCTCCCAGCCGAAGGTCTCGCGGAACAGCCCTGCGATGGCTTTCAAAAAACGCGGATTGCCCTGTGGCGGGTCGTAGATGGTGAGCGCGCGGTCGAGGCCGCCGGGTTCGGCGAGGATTTCCTCCATCCGCCGCCGCCACACCGCGACGATCTCCGGAATCCGCGCCGGCTGGCCGCCGCCGAGCATCTTGAGGTCCGGTCCGCCGCCGGCCAGGGCGTTGCCGAGATCGTCCATCAGTTCGCCGATTCCGCTGCCGCTGCCGAGCTGGCGGCCCATTCGTGAAAATTCGTATGACATGGCGGGTGCCTTGTTCTAGTCTCGCGGCCTCACCACAACAACCCCAGAAAACAACATGAGCATCAAAGTAGGCGACCAAGCCCCTGATTTCACCCTCGTAACCAAAACCGCCGAAGGCCCGCAGCTTTTCAAACTCAGCGAGCACATCGGCAATTCCAACCTCGTGCTGCTGTTCGTGCCGATGGCCTTCACCGGCGTCTGCACCACGGAGTTCTGCGACATTTCCGCCGGCATCAAGGACTACGAGGCGCTCGATGCCAAGGTGATCGGCATTTCCGGCGACAACCCCTTCGCGCAGGCCGCGTGGGCGGAAAAGGAAGGCATCACCATTCCGCTGCTCAGCGATTACGAGCACGCGGTGGCCAAGGCCTACGGCGTGGCTTACGAGCAGTTCCTGCCCGAGGCGAACCTCATCATGGGCGGCGTGGCCAAGCGCTCCGCCTTCGTCATCGATAAAAAAGGCGTGGTGCAATACGCCGAGGTGCAGGACCACCCGAAGGACCTACCCGATTTCGAAGCCGTAAAGGCCGCGCTCAAGGCGCTGTAAACGGCGCTTCCGTCACTTCATCGGCACCCGCGTTCCCGGCGGGTGCACGATGATGCGGGGCTGGGGGTTGTTTCGCAGATAGGCGAAACCCCAGCCTAACAGAACGGCGAGCTTGTTGCGGAAGCCGATCAGGAAGGCGATGTGGATGAAAAGCCACGCCAGCCACGCCGGATAGCCGCGCAGCTTCATCGCGCCGGATTTCACCACCGCGTGGTTCTTGCCGATGATGGCCATCAGTCCCTTGTCGAAATAGCGGAACGGCGGGCGCGGGCCGTCGTTCGTCCCGTCTTTTTCCCGCAGCAGGTGTTTGGCCACATGCCGCCCCATCTGCACCGCGGCGGGTGCCACGCCGGGCACCGGTTGGTCATCCCCATCGCGCATTCTCACCAGGTCGCCGGCCACGAAAATGTCCGGGTGCCCCGGCACCGACAAATCCGGCTCCGGCGCGATGCGTCCCGCGCGGTCGGCGAGCGGCACGCCGAGCGTAGCGGTCAGCGGCACCGCCTCGACGCCCGCCGCCCAGATGATGGCCGCGCTTTCCAGCGTGCCGCCGTCGGCGAAATGCAGGCATCCGGCCGTCACATCCCGCACTCTCGTGCCGGTGCGCACTTCAACGTCGAGTTTTTCCAAGCGCCTGTGGGCGTATTCGCTCTGGTCCGCATCGAAGGCTTCGAGAATCCGCCCGCTGCCTTCGATCAGAATCACCCGCAGATTGCGGGTGTCGATGCGGCGGAAATTCGTGCGCAGCGCTCGCCGTGCGAGATCGGCGAAGGCCCCGGCGAGTTCCACCCCGGTCGGTCCGCCGCCGACGATCGCCACGGTCATCAGGCGTGCGCGCTCTTCGCCGTCTTCCGTCAGTTCGGCCTGTTCGAGGTTCGAGAGCACGGTGCGGCGGATCGCCTGGGCATCGGCCAGCGACTTCAGCCCGAGCGTGTGGTTTTCCCACTCCGCGTTGCCGAAAAACGAAGTCCGCGCACCGCAGGCGAGCAGCAGGCGGTCGAATTGATAGATCGTGCCCGAGCGGCCGCTGGCGGTGTGCGCCGCGGCGTCGATGGCGGTGATCTCATCCATCAGCACGGTCACGTTGGGCGCCTTGGCGAGAATCTGACGGATCGAGCGCGCGATGTCCGGCGCGGCCAGCGAGGCGGTGGCCACCTGATAGAGCAGCGGCTGGAACAGATGGTGGTTGGTGCGGTCCACCAGCGTCACCTCGAAGCGCCCGTCGCCCGCCAGCCGGCGGGCGCATTCGAGCCCCGCGAAACCGCCGCCGATGATCAACAGCCGGGTTGGTGAATCGGACATGCCCACCCCATGCACCGATAGTGCCTGCGGGCAAGTGGAGCTTGCCGGATTTTCCGGAAACCCGCAGTTTGTCGCCGATGTCCCCGCTGGAATCCCTCGTCGCACTCAACGCCCTGCCGAAGATCGGCCCGGTGCGCGTGCGCCGGCTGCTGGAGGCCTTCGGCGACGCCGCCTCCGTCCTCGGCGCGTCGATCGACCGCCTCCGACGCGTGGACGGGGTGGGTGAGGAGACCGCGAAAATCCTGCACCAGTGGCAGGATCACGCCGACCCCGTCGCGGAAATCGACGAGGCCGCGCGCCGCGGCATCGCCATCGTCACGCAGGACGATGACGCTTATCCCGCACCCTTGCGCGATGCCTATGATCCGCCGCTGTTGTTATATGTCTGGGGCACGCTCGACGCGCGCGACCGCCATGCCATCGGCGTGGTCGGCACGCGCCGGGCCACGCACTACGGATCGCAGGCGACCAAGAAGTTTTCCTATCAGCTCGCCCAGTCGGGATTCACCATCATCTCCGGCCTGGCGCGCGGCATCGACACCGCCGCGCACGAGGCCGCCGTGGCCGCCAAGGGCCGCACCATCGCCGTGGTCGGCTCGGGACTGGCGAAACTCTATCCGCCGGAAAACCTGCCGCTCGCCGAGAAAATCGCCGATGGCCACGGCGCGGTGGTTTCCGAATTCCCGCTGCACACCGCGCCCGACAAACAGACATTCCCGATGCGTAACCGCATCGTCGCCGCATGGTCGCGCGCGCTGCTGGTGATCGAGTGCCCCGCGTGGTCCGGTTCGCTCATCACCGCCAACCTCGCTTCGGAATACGGCAAGCCGGTCTTCGCCGTGCCCGGCCCGATCGACAAACCCACCTCCGCCGGTTGCAACCAACTCATCCGCGACGGTGCCACGCTCGTCGCCGATCCCGGCCATATCCTCGACGATCTCGGCGAACTCCCCTTCGCCCGCAACTCGTCCATCCCGGCGGAAACGCCCGACCTGCCGGAACTCCCCGAGGACGAGGCCGCGGTCTTCGCGCTGCTGGACAGCGACGAATCCCCGGTGGACCGCATCATCGAACGCAGCGGCCTGCCCGCCCATGTGGTGACCGCCACCCTGATGAAACTCGAAATGCGGCGGCTCGTCCGTGCCTTTCCCGGCTTCCGCTATGCGCGGAGGTGAGATGCCCCCCTTTCGCGGATCACGCATGGCGGATTGCGCGAATCGCGCATTTTCATGTTCCGCAGGAGTGCTTGTATGAGTGTTGCCGTGGACGGTCCGGCGGTTCCGGGCCGGGCGATTCGGAATTCCAACCCAAGCACGACCATGAGCGATCCAGTCACACGCAATTTCAACTCATCGCTGCAGAAAACCTACGAGTGGGTGGAGGACGTCAGGCAGGCGATGGGGAGCGGCAACCGCCAGACCGCCTACACCGCCTTGCGCGGGGTGCTGCACGCCTTGCGCGACCGCCTGATTCCGGAAGAGGCATGCGATCTCGCCGCGCAGCTTCCGACCATCCTGCGCGGGGTGTTTTTCGAAGGCTGGTCGCCGGCGCACAAGCCGGTGAAAATGAGCCGCGACCAATTCATCGCACGCGTTTGGGAGGAGGTTTCCGGCGTGGCGGAAACGATCGATCCCGAGGAGTGCGTGGCGGCGGTTTTCGAGGTGCTCGAACGCCGCATCGCCGCCGGCGAGATCGAAGAAATCCGTGGTGCCTTGCCCAGGCAGTTCCAGCAACTGTGGCCGGAGGTGCCCGCCGGAAGGCATCACGTGGCACGGGCATGATTGGTATCCACAAGGAGCGGCGGTATATGTCCGCCGTGCCAATGGAAGGCCGATGAATCGGGCATTCGCTCTCCAAATGATCCACCCATTGACGCGGCGAACGAGTTTCGCCGCTCCTTGAGTGTGCGAAATGCGAATTAACAGAACATCAGCACCGCGATCTGTGCGACGAGGATGCGCAGCAGCATGGTGAGCGGATAGACGTTGGCGTAGGCGAGCGAGGGGTAATCCGAGCGGGTGAGCTTGGTGGAGAAGGCGAGCGCGGGGGGATCGGTCATGCTGCCGGCGAGCACGCCGCAGAGCGTGAGGTAGTTGAGCTTCATCAGTTTCCGGCCGATGAAGCCGGCGACCAGCAGGGGGATGGCGGTGGCGGCGGCACCGAGCGCCATCCATTGCAGGCCGGTGGCGGTGAAGGCGGTGGCGGCGAAATCGCCACCGGCCCCGAGGCCGACGCAGGCGAGGAAGAAGATGATGCCGAGTTCGCGGAAGGCGGTGTTGGCATTGATGGGCATGTGAATCACCAGCGGTCCGATGCGGCCGAGCCGGCCCATCAGGATGGCGATGATGAGCGGACCGCCGGCCAGGCCGAGGCGCAGCGGCACGGGCATGCCGGGCAGGTTCCACGGGTAGAGGCCGAAGAAGATGCCCACCGCGATGCCGATGAAAATGGAGGCGAAGCTGGTTTCGTTGAGTTGGTGCACCGAGTTGCCGAGCGCCTCGGCGGCCTGCGCGATGGCCGCTTCCTCGCCGACCAGGTTGAGCATGTCGCCGAACTGGAGTTTCACGTCCGGCATGGCGGTGAGGATCATGTCCTGGCGGCTCACCCGGCTCACCGTGACGCCGAATTTCTCGCGAATCCGTGTGCCGGCGATGGTTTTGCCGATCATGTCCTTGTGGGTGACGATGACGCGGCGGGCGATGACATTGCCGGGGGCCTTGCGCAGATCCTCGTCGATCCGGCTGCCGATGCCGAGGATGGCGCGGTCGAGCTGCGCGCGGCTGCCGACGGCGAGGATGAGATCGCCGCTGCGAAGGACGGTATCCGGGTGGGCGATGTGGACTTCGGTTTCGTCGCGCCGACGGATGCGCGAGACGACCACGCCGTCGTCGCCGAGCCCGGGGATGGCGCTCACGGTGATGCCGTCGAGGTTCGGATTTTCCACGCGGATGGTGGCGCGCTCGGGCGGCCGCGCGCCTTGCGAGAGTTGTTCCTTCATCGCGTCGAGTTCGCGCGCGGGATCGATGCGGAAGGCCACGCGGATCGCCAGCATGACGAGGATGATGCCGAGCACGCCGAAGGGATAGGCCACGGCATAGGACATGGCGGCTTGATCGGCAGGCACGCCCGCGCCGGACATCGCCTGCTGGATGGCGCCGAGCGAGGGTGTGTTGGTGGTGGCTCCGGAGAAAATGCCGGCCACCGCGCCGATGTCCCATTGCAGCCACACGCGGCCGACGGCGAAGACGATCAGCGCGCCTGTCAGTACGATGACGACGGCCAGCGCGTTGAGTTTGATCCCGTCTTTTTTGAGTGAGTTGAAGAATCCCGGGCCGAGTTGCAGGCCCACGGTGAAGACGAAGAGGGCGAGACCGAATTCCTTGAGGAACGACAGCAGATGCGGATCGAGCCGCAGTCCGAGATGGCCGAGCAACAAGCCGCTGAACAACATCCCGGCCACACCGAGCTTGATGCCGCGGATGCGGATGCCGCCTAGCAAAAGGCCGAGGATCGCGGTGAGACATATCACCAGGATCGGTTCGGCATGCGGGGAAATTTCCCGGACGGATTGCATGAGGCCGTTCACGCGGCGGATGCTGCCCGGACCGTCCGGCGGCGGCAATCCCTATGATGACCGCCGAACACCTGACATCAGATACCGGCAGGCTTGCGGTGCGGTGGGGCGTCGTTAAAGTGCGCCGATGAATCGAAGGGAACGCAGGCGAAGAGCCCGGAGCGGCGGCCGGTTGGCAATCATGGCGGCAGGCTTGATCGTCGTCTGTCTGGTGGCGGCGGCGGTGATTCTCGTGGCGGTGCGGAATTATCTGCACAGCGATGCGTTCAGGCGGCTGTTGTCGGAAAAAGTCAGCACGGCGGCCGGGGTGGAGGGAGGTTTCACGCCCCTGCGCTGGGATGGTTTTTCGGTGGCTGCCGATTCCTTCGCGGCGACCGGAGACGGTCCGGTGCGCGAGCTGCGCGTCGATGGGCTGCACACGGAAGTGGCGATCGGCGGGGTGCGGCGCGGGGTGTGGGATCTCAGGAATTCGCGTGCGCGTCGTCTCGCGGTGAAGCTCGACACGCGCGGCCCGCAGGATGCCGCGGATCGGCCGCGCGAGTCACGTCCTCCGGCCAATGATGCGAAACAGGGCGGCTGGCTGCCCCGCAAGGTGGAGGTCAACGGGCTCGCCCTGGACGAAGTGGCGCTGGAGGCCGCCACGGACAACGGCCCGCTGACGGCGCGCGGGATGCGGCTCGAAGTGGAAAAATCGGGCGGCCCGGATTCCTACCGGGCGGTGATTTCCGGCGGTGCGCTGACGTTCCCGCAGGAAAAACTGCCAGTGCTGCGACTGGACCGGGCGCGGATCCACGTGCAGCCGCTCGGGGTTTTCCTGACGGGACTGGAGGCCGGTGCCTGGAGTGCCGCGCGGCTGGAAGCGGACGGCGAGTGGGATCGCGCGACGGAGCGCCTGACACTGGAAGGCCGTGTGTCCGGTGTGAAATGTGAGGAAATCCTAAGCGAGGACTGGGCTCGACGATTGAGCGGCAAGTTGTCGTCGGATTTCGTGATGCGTAGCGGCAGCGGAAGCACCGCTGCCGATGGCCGGCTGGTGCTGGAAAACGGCATCATGACCGCACTGCCGGTGCTCGATGTGCTGGCCGCCTATCTGGACACCAGCCGCTTCCGCACGCTGGTGCTCAGCGAGGCGCATGCCGATTGGAGCTGGCAGGATGGAGAACTGCTTCTGGGCGACATCGTGTTTGCCAGCGAAAGCCAGCTCCGGCTCGAAGGAAACCTGGTCATCCGGGATCGCCAACTCGACGGCCGCTTCATGCTCGGCATCGCACCGGGCACGCTCTCGGCCGTTCCCGGGGCCGAAACCCATGTGTTCATACCCGGCACGCGTGGCATGTTGTGGGCACCGATGCGCGTCACCGGCACGCTCGACAAACCGCGCGAGGACCTCAGCGACCGCATGATCACCGCCGCCGGACTGCGGCTGTTGGAAACCATCCCAGGCAGCGGCGGGGAAAAAGTCCTCAAGTTTTCCCGCGCCGTGCTAGGCGACAACCCGCAGGAGGCCGTCGAACGAGGCGTGAAAATCATCGAGGAAGGCAGTCGCACCGTGCGCGAGGTGAATCAGTTGCTCGATGGCATTCTCGGCGGCGGTCGCGAACCCACTCCCGATGATCCCGAACGGTGATGAAGCTCTCTGCACCATGCGACGACGATTTTTCCGCCAGCCGTGACGATTCTGTCACTGGTGCCCGGTTGTGGCCGGGTATGGTTCCGAATGCAAATTCCGACCTGTGTTTACTTCGTGTTGGCACGATGCTTGCAACCCGGAGACTGGAACTGACATAAACGTATCGTGAATTTCCCCCATCGATGGCACCCCGGCGGCGGCAGGCGCGCGTTCACCCTGGTGGAAATGCTGGCCGTCATCGCGGTGATCGGCATCTTGCTGGTGGCCGGAGTGAGATTGCTCGGCGACACCGGCAGTCAGGTGCGGCGGGCGGCCACCGATACCGTGACCGGTCTGATCGAGCAGGCGCGCACCGCAGCCATCACCACGCGCTCGCATGTGATTCTCGCCATCGCCGAACCCGGCGACCTGCCAGCCGGTGACAACCGCTGCCGGCTCGGGCTGTTCAAGGTGGACGAGTGGCCGGACGACACGACCGGCGAGATTCCCGCCGTGCTGATGAACCGCTGGCGGGTTTTGGAAAACGGCGTGGTGCTCGCCAGCGGCGACGACGGCGGGCAAACCGGTGGACCGCTGCCGAACCCGCTCGACGGCCCCGAGCTGCGCATCCGCTACGGCACCGGCGGCAATGTCCGCACCGTGGAAGTCCACGCGCTCGCTTTCAACCCGCGCGGCGGTCTGCGGTTTCCCGAGGGATCCACCCCCGTCCAGCTCCGCATCGCCGAGGGCACCTATCGAAACGGCACCGCCGTCCCGGCCCGGCGTGGCGAGCGGCAGAGCATCGCCGAAAACCTCCTCAAGATCGGCCGCGTCATCGCCCGGCCCTACCGCACGAATTGAATGAAAACCGCCGCCCCATATCGCAGATTCCCGCGCGGTGCCTCGCTGGTCGAGGCGGTCATCGCGGTGGGCGTGCTCGCGGTGGCGGTGCCGCTGGTTTTCGGCACTCTGGCGGAGGCCGGAAAAAACGGCACATCCGCGCAGGCGGAAACGCGCGCCACCTGGATCGTCCGCGCCTGCATGCGGGAAATCGAGGCCTCGCGCGACGGCCGGCCGCAATATTTCACCGCCACCACCACCGGTCAGGCATTCCCGCCGGAGGGCGATGTCTGGGCGCTCGCGTTCGCATCGGACGGCAGCACCGTCGGCAAGGTTTCCAAAGCGCAATACGATAGCGGCTTGAAGGAACTCGATGGCAGGTCGGTGCGCTTCATCGCCGTACTCGAAGCCGTTTCCGGAAACGTGACACCCGGCACCACGCCCATGCTCGACGCCCGGATTTCCATCGAATACCCGGCCTCCGCCCCGGCCGATCGCCGCGACAAGCTCGATTTCCACACCCGCATCCCATGATCCGCCGCAGCGCCAACCGTGGCTTCACCCTGGTCGAACTGCTCGCCTCCGTAGTGGTCGGTTCCATCGTGCTGCTCGCGGCCGCCGCCTTGCTGGGCAGCTCCGGCGAGGGCTACGAGCGAGTCGGCGGCGGCGTGGCCACCGAGCGCGAGGCCCGCGCGTTGATCAGCCAGCTCACCGCCGATCTCGCCACCGCGCGTTTTCACAAGGATGGCGCGATCGAATCCACCGGCACCGCCTGGCCCGCCGCGCGGCTTGGATTTCTCAGCCTCCAGCCGGCGGAGGCGCAATCGCGCGACGGCCGTATCGGCGACCTCTGCGCGGTGCATTATTATATCAAGGATCTCGAAATCGGCGGCAAAACCGTGCGCTGCCTGATGCGCGGATTCCGCGAAAGCGCCGAAACCTTCACGGCCCTCGGAAATGACAACATATCCTCCCTGTTCCAGCCCGATGACACGCTCGACGAACCCGTCGCCTTCAACGTGACGGCCTTCGAGGCGCGCCCGATGTCACGCGACGAAACCGGCACGTGGCGAGATTGGACGCGCAACGACGACAAGGGACCCGAAGCCTTCGATGTGCGCATCGTCATCGTCCGCCGCGAACTCGCCGGCCGGCTGCGAACCACCGCCGACTGGGACGGCGGCAACACACAACTCGGAACCGATGCCGATGCCGCCCGCAACCGTTACCTCGAAACCTACGGAGCGATGATCCGCTTTGGAAACCATGAGTCTTTCTAACAAACATCGCGGATTCGCCCTGCCGGCCGTGCTGGTGGTCGCCAGCGCACTGCTCATCCTCGCGGTGGGTGCGCTGCTCGTGGTGGGCATCGAGCGCAACACCGCGCGATCCTTCGTGGACCGCGAGCGCGCGGAACTAGCCGCCCGCGCCGGACTCGAGGACGTCCGCGGCATCCTCACCGCGGAGACCGCCAACGACGACTTCGTCGTCATCCAGTCCGCCTTGCAGAATCCGGTCACCCAGGGAGCCGATCCCGCGCCGCATCTCTTCATCGCCCGCGGCAAGGAAACGGTTGGTGCGGGCAGCGCTTTCGATTTCCGCTACATCCCGCTCTTCAGCACCGCCGACCGACCGGACGACGGTCCCTTCAAAGCGCCGGAAATCGAAAACCTGACCGGCGGCAGCGACGAACACATCGATTTCACCACCCTGCCGTGGCTCGACAAGGCGCGCGCCGCCTGGCTGCCGGTGCGCGATGGAAACGGACGCATCGTCGCCCGCTATGCCTACTGGGTGGAAGACCTGCAAGGCCGCGTCGATCCCGCCATCGCCGGCAACGACAAGGGCGAAAACGGCGGCCACGCCCGCGTCGCATGGCCGTTCCCCGCGCCCGGGCTCAACGACCAACCCGCAGCCGACGACGATCCCGCGCTCGACCAGATCGCGCTCTTCGCCCTCGATCCCGCCGCCACCGATGCCGCGCAGGGCGAACTCGGCAAAACCCTGCTGGAAAACCGCAAGCTGCTCGTTTCCCCGGATTCCCAGCTCGCCGCCGCTGAAATCCAGCCGCCGCTCGAACGCCTCGCCGCCGCGTCCGCCGATGGCGGCTTCACCGGCGATCTCATCGAGCCCAGGGCCCGCACCGTGGAACGCGGGCTCGCCACCAATCTCCAACCTTACTTCGAGCGCCCGCTCATCCCACACGCCGCCGGCATCGATCCCGCCGCCGCCGGCGAACCGAAACTCAACCTCAACCGCCTGCTCGCCGACGACCGCGACTCCGCCGTCGCCGAAATGGCCGAACACATCGAACGCGCCCTCCCCGATTTCGACAACCGCAAGGGCGGCTTCCCCGACGATTACCTCAAAACCCTCGCCGCCAACGCGCTCGACTACGCCGATGCGGACAACGACGCCACCGTCGGCGACGACTACCGCGGCATCGATGCCTATCCGCTGATCAGCGAGTATCTGCTCAAGACCCGCTGGGAAACGATCCGCACCGAGAACGGCCGCAAGTTCATGGTGCTGTCCGCCACCGTCTATGTGGAACTCTGGAACATGACCAACGTCCCGGTGAGCGGCGAGGCG
Source organism: Luteolibacter sp. (assembly GCA_041686775.1). GTDB lineage: Bacteria > Verrucomicrobiota > Verrucomicrobiia > Verrucomicrobiales > Akkermansiaceae > Luteolibacter. Next base: position 341,747 of record JAWLDG010000002.1, read on the forward strand.
CAGGTCAGTTATGAAACGAAATATCAATTCCAAATTCCGCCGAACCCGAACCTGATCAGCCTCGGCGACATGGCCAACGCCGACCCGAAGCTGCCCGCTAGCGATGGTTATCTATGGTTCCCGCCCATGGCCGTGAACCTGCAGCCGAACGAATACCGGGTCTATAACTGCGGCACGGTGACCTATACCTATGATGCCGTCGCCGAGGATGAGTGGATTGCCAGTCCGCTGATTCTATCAGGCGAGAGTTATGCCGCCCGGGGTTCCGGCTACCGCATGCGCTGGAACGGGGAAACGGCCGATCAAAGCCGCGGCGGCATCCACCGCAACGATTCGTCGCTGTTTTATCCCAGCGACACGAGAAACCAGTCCCGCCAGAAGCTGCGCACGGCCATTCCGGGCCATTCTTACAACGACGGCTCGGGATTCATCAACAACATGGGCGATCCGCGAATGTCATATTATCTTTCCCCGCCGCAGGACGCCAACATCTACCCGCAGAACTACAGCCCCAACCGCCGCAACATCCGCGAGGGCTCGGTTTACACCAGCGCGTCCCGCCACAATCTCGTCTATGGCCGGGTGCTGCCTTCCGAGTGGCCGGATGGCGGGCACGACTCGCCGTTCGGCAGCAACAACATCCACAGCCTCGCGGGCATGACGGCCGGTGCCTTTGAGGACGACCACCGCATCAACCCGGACGATCCGCGTTTCTACAACCAACTCCCCGACCTCTCGCTCGGCCGCGAGGAGGCGCCCACGCGCCTGTCGAATCTCGGGCGTTTTCTCAGCGTCACGGAACTCGGTCGCGCCTACGATCCGGTGATGTGGCGGGTGCGCAGCTCCACCAGCAACCGCGCCGGTTCTCCGTGGGGCGACGTGCTGGTTTCCAGCGCTTCGAGCGCCGACTACGGCGGCGGCAACACCTTGCGCATCGGCCGCCCGGAACACCCGCGCTTCGACGAACCCGGCCTGCGCGCCGCACACTTGCCCGACCTCTTCCACGCCGGCCGCTCCCGTTCCGCGGACGCGAACGAACGCGAAGGCCCGCTGGTGGAAATCGAGGGCCACGTGAACCTCAACACCGCCAGCCGCGAGGCGCTGCGCATGCTGATCGCCGGGCGTTTGGAGCAGGACCCGGAAATGCGACGTTTCATCAATGACTCGCACGACCAGGCCGCGGGCCGCCGCTACCCGCGGGTGCAGAAGTTGAGCGGATCGAGCCTGCCGAACGTGACCGAAGTTTCCGGACGCATCGCCGATGCCATCATCCGCTCGCGCCCCTATGCCGGCACCGGCGAGCTGGCCAACGCCCGCGAGCAGAACGGCACCCGGGTGTTCGGAAACGAGCGGATTTTCAGCGGCTTCTCCGGCAGCAGTTATCCGTTGCTGCAATGGACCGATTCCGCCGCCGAGGAAACCTTCGCCCGCGTCTTCGAGGCGTCCACCGTGCGCTCGCGCAATTTCCGCGTGTGGGTGATCGGGCAGTCCGTCGCGCCCGCCGCCTCCCTATCCGCCACGCCCGAGGTGTTGGCGGAAGTCCGCAAGGTCTTCACCGTCTTCGCCGATCCCGGCGATCGCGATTCCAATGGCGCGCCCGATCCCGACAAATTCCGACTCCGCATCCTCCATGAAAACGATTTCTAACATCCTCGCATTGTTGCTGCTCGCCGCATCCGGCATCGCGCTCGCCCAGAACCGCGAGCGGCCGGAAGTCGGCTTCGTCCGCATCGTCAACGCCGTTTCCCCCGGCACGGGCAAGGCCACGTTTTTCGTCAACGGCCGCAACCTCTATGCCGACGGCTACGCGCTCGGCCAAACGACCGGCGGCTACGGAGTCAAGGCCGGCGACCTCGAGATCGAGGTGCGCAAGGAGGGCGTGCAAACCGGCCGGACGAACGTGCGGCTCGGCAATGGCGAGACGCTCACCGTGATCGCCTTCGCCGAACGCGTGCCGCCGAAGAAGGAGGACGATCCGCCGATGTGGGCGATCAAGCTGCTGCGCCTCAAGCAGCAGGACGTCGAGCGCGGCTACGGCGTCTCGCTCGTCTCGGTCTGCCGCGCGGAGGAAACGGCGGTCGATCTGGTCGTGGAGGGACGCGAGCGGCCGGAACGCGCGTTCGCCAAGCGTCTCAACATTTCCACCGTGGAAATCGGGCGCACCCGCAGCGAAATCATGATCCGTCTGGACGACAAGGTCATCGGCAACATATCGCCCGACTCCCCCGGGAATTATGTCGTGATCCTGTATGAAAACGCCGAGGGGGAAATCCAGGCCCTGTCCTATTACGATCCGAAGTTCGTGATCGCCGGCTGATCCGGCTCAACGGTGTGAAATGGGTCAGGGAAGGCGCCGGGATGAACCCGGAAGAAGCCACTCCGTGCGTTACAAACCCAACCTCTCCCGGACCTTGATGAAGGACCGGACCACGTGGTCGAGTTCTTCGATCGAGTGCGCGGCGCTGACCTGGGTGCGGATGCGGGCCTTGCCCTGTGGCACCACGGGATAGCTGAAACCGATCACATACACGCCGTGGTCGAGCATGGCGGCGGCGAACCTGGAAGCGAGCGCCGCATCGCCCAACATGACCGGCACGATCGGATGTTCGCCGGGAATGATGTCGAAGCCGGCATCGGTCATCGCTTTGCGGAAATGCCGGGTGTTGGCCTGCAGCGTGTCGCGCAGTTCGGTGGATTGTTTCAGCAAATCGAGTGCCGCGAGTGACGCTCCGGCGATGGCGGGGGCAACGGTGTTGCTGAAGAGATACGGGCGCGAGCGCTGGCGCAGCAGTTCGACGATTTCCCGGCGGCCGCTGGTGTAGCCGCCGCTGGCGCCGCCGAGCGCCTTGCCGAGCGTGCCGGTGATGATGTCGATGCGGCCCATCACGCCGCAATGTTCGTGGCTGCCGCGGCCGTGCGGACCGAGAAAGCCGACGGCGTGCGAATCGTCCACCATCACGAGCGCGTCGTGCCTGTCGGCCAGGTCGCAAATTTCCGCCAGCGGCGCGATGTGGCCGTCCATCGAAAAAACGCCGTCGGTGGCGATCATCTTGAATCGCGCACCCGCTTCGGTGGCCTCGATGAGGCGCGCCTCGAGGTCGGCCATGTCGCGGTTCTTGTAACGATAGCGCCGGGCCTTGCAGAGACGGATGCCGTCGATGATCGAGGCGTGGTTGAGTTCGTCGCTGATGACCGCGTCCTCCTGGTCCAGCAGGGTTTCGAACAGGCCGCCGTTGGCATCGAAGCACGAGCTGTAGAGAATCGTGTCATCGGTGCCGAGGAAATCGCTCAGCGCGGCCTCCAGATCCTTGTGCAGGCTCTGGGTGCCGCAGATGAAACGCACGCTGGCGAGGCCGTAGCCCCAGCGGTCGAGCGCCTCGTGCGCCGCCTGGCGGATGGCCGGGTGCTGGGCGAGACCGAGATAGTTGTTCGCGCAGAGATTGATGACAGGTCCGCCGTTGACGCGCACCGAAGTGCCCTGCGGGGTGGTCAGCGCGCGCTCGTGCTTGTAGGTGCCGGCCTCGTGGATTTCATCGAGACGCGAGGCGAGGTGGGATTGGAAGGCGGAGTATGCGTTCATGGTAGGTCAGTCGAAAACCGTCCAATCGAGCACGACCTTGCCGCTCATGCCCGAGTTCATCACATCGAAGCCCTTTTGGGACTCGTCGGCTCCGAAGCGGTGGGTGATGACCGGCTTGATGTCGAGGCCGCTCTGCAACATCACGCTCATCTTGTACCAGGTCTCATACATTTCCCGGCCGTAGATGCCCTTGATGGTGAGCATGTTGAAAATCACCTTGTTCCAGTCGATGGACATCTCGCCTCCGGGGATGCCAAGCATGGCGATCTTGCCGCCGTGGCACATGGAATCGATCATGTCGCGGAACGCGCCGGCGTTGCCGCTCATTTCCAGGCCGACGTCGAAGCCCTCCTTCATGCCGAGTTGTTTCTGCACTTCGCCCAGGCTGCCGCGGGTGACGTTGAGGGTGACGTCCGCGCCGAGGGTTTTCGCAAGTTCGAGCCGGTAGTCGTTCACATCGGTGATGACGACATATCTCGCGCCGGCATGTTTCGCGATGGCGGCGGCCATGATGCCGATGGGTCCCGCGCCGGTGACGAGCACGTCCTCGCCGAGCAGGTCGAAGGACAGCGCGGTGTGGACGGCGTTGCCGAGCGGATCGAAGATCGAGGCGACCTCCTCGTCGATGCCGGAGTCATGGTGCCAGACGTTGGTCATCGGCACGCCGATGTATTGGGCGAAGGCGCCGGTGCGGTTCACGCCGATGCCGGAGGTGTCCTTGCAAAGATGGCGGCGGCCGGCGAGGCAGTTGCGGCAGCGGCCGCAGACCACATGCCCCTCGGCGCTGACGATCTCGCCGGGGTGGAAGTCGCTCACGTTCGAGCCGACCTCCACAACCTCGCCGACGAACTCGTGCCCCACCACCATCGGCACCGGAATGGTCTTCTGAGCCCAGGCGTCCCAGTTGTGGATGTGAAGATCGGTGCCGCAGATGCCGGTTTTATGCACCTTGATGAGGACGTCGTTGATGCCGATTTGCGGCTCCGCGACGTCTTCCAGCCAGAGACCGGGTTCCGCTTTCGATTTGACCAGTGCTTTCATGGGAAAATGGAATGGTTGGGTGCGATCATCTGTCTTGAGCCTGCCCGCGCATGAAGTTCTCGGGAAAATCCGCCGCTGGAGCGCCCTTGCGGCTTCTGAGGTTGGCGCCGTGCCCTCCCTTGGCGGTGAAGGGCACGCGGGCCGCGCCGTTTTCCTCCAGCATCGCGTGCAGTCTCTGACGGAAATCCTTGATCCGTTCCTGATGTTCTTTTTCGAAGATCAGGTTGCGCGATTCCCCGGGGTCCTCGGCGAGATCATATAACTCGTCCAGATCCCAGATGCCGTGGTATTGGATGAACTTGTAGCGGTCGGTGCGCAGCGCGAAGGTCGTCGGGGTCTGGGGAAAGTTGAATTCCCAGTAGTATTCATACAACAACTCGTCGCGCCACTCGCCGTCCTGCGCCTTGCCGGTGGCGAGCGGCAGGAAACTGCGTCCGTCCATCTGCTCCGGTGTGGTCAGTCCGGCGGCTTCGAGAATGGTCGGGCCGATGTCGATATTGGCGACCATTTCCTCCACCACGCTTCCCGGCTTGAGCAAATCAGGGCAGTGGGCGATGAGCGGCACTCGCATCGACGTCTCGTAGGCGTTGCGCTTGTCGATCAGTCCGTGCTCGCCGAAGAGGAAGCCGTTGTCGCCCATGAACATGACCAGGGTGTTGTCCGACAGGCCGTTGGCCTTGAGCCAGTCCATCACCCGGCCGAGCGAATCGTCCACTCCCGTCACCGCCCGGCAGTATTGCTTGTAATATTTTCCGATATCGAGGTTCGAGTGATAGGGGAAGTCCACGCCGTGCCATGAGTTGCGCTGGTTGAGCACCCACATCGGCGGCTTGTGCAGCGCCGTGGGTGCGAAGGTGGCGGGTTTTTCGACCTCCACGTTCTCGAACAGCGTGGCGTGACGCTTGGCGGGGGTGAAATCCGCGTGAACCGCCTTGTGACTCAGATACAGGAGAAACGGCCGGTCTTCGTCCTTCTTCCGGCCATCGAGCCATTCGATCGCGTAATCGGTGAGTTCGTCGGTGATATAGCCTTTTTGTTTCACACGCGCGCCATTGACATTGAGCGTGTAATCGGGGCTCGGCGGAAGGTAGTGGCCCTGGCCTTTGAAGGAAATCCAGTGATCGAATCCCGGTTGCGGATCGTCGCTGTGACCGCCCATGTGCCACTTGCCGATGAAGGCGGTGTCGTAGCCGCGCTGCTGCAGGTATTGGGAGAAATACACCAGCCCGGGCGGCTGCGCGTTGTTGTCCACCACGCCGTGGCGGTGCATGTACTGGCCGGTCAGAATCGATGCCCGGCTCGGCGAGCACAGCGAGGTGGTGACGAAGGCGTTCTTGAAATGAGTGCCGGCGGCGGCCATCGCGTCGATGCGGGGCGTCTTGAGAAACGGGTGCCCCATGAAACCCGCCGCGTCGTGGCGGAGGTCATCGATCAGGATGAAGACCACGTTGACGGGCTTGGCTCCCGCGATGGATTTCACCGCGGGCAGGTCGCCGGCGCTGGCGGCGTTGGCGGACAACAGGCATGACAGGGCGAGAAAGCGGGAAACAATCGATTGCACGCGGCATCGTTAGTGGCTCGGCAGCCTGGGATCAAGCATGACATCCGGCGGATGCCACGGACGATCCGCCGCCAGTGAAAAATCCGTGTGCGCCCGGGGCGTATGGGGAGGCATGGGTACGAATATCACGACTCGTCTGCGATCCGTCATCGGCGTTTGCCTGCTGGGTGCCGCGATAACTCCGGGCGTGCGGGGCGAAACCGATCATCCGCGCCTGTGGCTCACCCGCGATGCGGAAAATGCGGCGCGCGAGTCGATTCGCGAGGACGTGCTCGCCGCCCGCTACCATGACGCGCTGATGGCCGAGGCCGGGCGGGTGTTTTCCGCGCCCACCTGCCGGTATGACATTCCCGACGGCCGCCGGCTGCTCAGGGAATCGCGGCTCGCGCTCCACAACATGATGCACGCCGGCTGGGCATGGCGCATGAGCGGAGATGAAAAATACAAGACGCGCGTGATCGCGGAGCTGGAAGCCGCCTGCGCGCTCAAGGACTGGAATCCCGCGCATTTCCTCGACACCGCGGAGATGGCCATGGCGGTGGCCACCGGCTACGATTGGTTGTATTCCGCCCTCACGCCCGAGCAGCGCGCGATGTGCGAGAAGGCGGTGCTGGAAAAAGCCCTCCTGCCCGCCCGCGAGGCGATCGCCCGCAAATCCTTCTGGACGCGACCGGTCAGCAACTGGTCTCAAGTCTGCGGTGCCGGCATCGCGCTGGCCGCTTCCGTGGTCCCGGCCGGCGATCCCGCCATGCGCGCGGAACTGGTGGAACACTGCCTCGATCTGGTGGACGGCTGCGACAGGTTCTATCAGCCGGACGGCGTTTACCCCGAAGGCCCCGGCTACTGGCATTACGGCACGAATTACCACGTCATGTTGCTGGCCGCCCGGCAGGCGCTCGGCCACGGTCCGGGAAAAAGCGAGGGCGCCTTGCGATCCACCGGGCGTGCGATGATCCATCTCACCGGGCCCACGCGGCTTGTTTTCAACTTCGCCGACGGCCGCGCTGCCTCCGGCGGCATCTCGCCGGCCCAATGCTGGCTGGCATCCCGGTTCGACGATCCGTTGCAAGTGCGGCATGTGAGGAAGGAACTCGAACGCGATCTCGCGAAAAACGACGGCCGCGTGGCCCGGGGAAATTCGCCGCTCGGCCTGATTTGGCTGCCGCCCGCGGCAACCGGCAATAAAGAGCCGGCGAAATCCGCGGTTTTCGGTGGTTCCCAGCCGCTCGCGACCTTCCGAACCGGCTGGAACGACCGCGACGTCTGGCTCGCCGTCAAGGGCGGCACCCCGGCGGAAAGTCACGGCCACATGGACGTCGGCTCGTTCGTGTTCGATGCCCACGGCACCCGCTGGTTCCACGACATGGGGCCCGACAACTACAACCTGCCGGCTTATTTCGGCGGCAAGCGCTGGAGCTACTACCGCATGCAGAACCGCTCCCACAACACGCTCGAAATCGCCGGCATGCTCCAGGATGCGACCACCGGCCCCTGCCCGCTGGTCGATTCCGCCACCACCGCCGATGTCCATCACGCCGCCTTCGACCTGACCGCCGCCTACCACCAGGCGGCGGAGCGCGTGCTGCGCCGCGTGCGCTTCGATCCGGAAACCGGCATGGCCCGCATCACCGATAAGGTCACCGCACCGAAAGGACCGGTCGTCTGGCGCGCCTTCACCGACGCGGACATCGAACTCCGCGGCACCGAGGCGGTTCTCACCAAAAAAGAAGGGAAAATCCTGCTGCGCTCAAAGGGCGCGAACTGGCGGGTGGATGCCGCCACACCTCCCAATGCCGACGAGCACCAGAACGAGAACTTCCGCGCGCTGACACTCGAGTATCCGGCGTCGGACAACGTCTCCATCGTGGTGGAAATCCAGCCGTGAAAGGCAGGGCGCTACCGCCGGGCATGCGCGTCAAGTTGAGGGTGGATGATTCATAAAGCCGATAAACGGGCGGCTCAAGGAGCGGCGGAGCATGTCCGCCGACGCCCATGGAAAGCCAATCTACGGCGCATCCGCTCATCTCATTGCCAGCTCATGGACATCGGCGAACATGTTTCGCCGCTCCTTGGCCCTTAACTTGACGCACATGCCCGGCGGTGGAACCCCACCTTACAGATTGCAGACATGGTTACGGCTCACGGCCACCAGATCCACAGCACCACGGCACCTGCGGCGGTGGCGCCGAAGGCGGCGAGCAGCGGTTTCAGCATCGAGCGGTGCGCCAGCAGCGCCACCATGCCGGCCTTGAAGGCCATGTTCGCCAGGCCGCCGAGCAGGATGAGCCGCCAGCCGCGGCCGGTGTCGAGATGGCCTTTGGCGACGAGATCGGAGGTGGAAAGCGTGATCGCGTCCATGTCGGTGAGTCCGGAAACGGCGGCCACCACGTAAAGGCCGGTATCGCTGAAATGTTCCTTGGCATAGGCCACGCCGAGCAGCACCAGCACGTAGAGCAGCGCGAACACCACCGCCGCCTTGAATTCCGAGGGCACTTCCTCACCCGCCGTGTCCATCTGGCGGATTTTCATGAACCGCGCCATCAGCCATGAAACGACCAGCGACCAGCCTAACAGAATGGCGAAGGGCGCGAGCATCGGCCGGCCCGCCGCGCCGCCGGCCAGCAGGATTTCCGCCATCACGCGCACGAAGACGATGGCGGTGGCGATCATGGTGATCAGGGCGCAGGTGGCCGAGGTTTCCGGGGCCGAGCGGCTGCGGCGCGCCATGCCGGCGGTGGTGGCGGTGCTGGAAATCATGCCGCCGAGCACGCCGGAGAGCAGCGCACCCTTGCCGCCGCCGATGAACTTCGAGGTGAGGTAGGCTGCCAGGCTGATGCCCACGATCAGGGTGACCAGCAGCCAGATTTTGAAGGGATTGATCACTCCCAGGTAGCCCATGTCGCGGTTCGGCAGCAACGGCAGGATCACCAGCCCGAGCAGCACCAGCCGCGAGATTTCCCGCAGCTCGCCCTCGCCGAAGCGCCGCACCCAGCCGTGCAGTTTCGATTTCCCCTGCAACAGGACCAGCATGATGCCCGCGCACACCGTGGCCTCGATCCGGAAGCCAGCCACCACCGCCACGCCGATGGCGTAGGTCACCAGCAGCGCGAAATCCGTGGTCAGTCCGGGTTCGCCGTCCTCCGCGCGACCCGGCAGGTTGGCCATGATCAGCAGTGCCACGCAGCCGAGCAGGCCGGTGCCGGCCATCCAGCCGCCGAAGTTTCCCGCCACCGCCGCGCACAGCCCGCCGAGCAGCGCCACCAGCGGAAAGGTCCGGATGCCGGCCATCCGCTTGTGCACCCACTCGCGCTGCAAGCCCACCAGCAGCCCCAGGCCCAGCGAGATCGCCAGCGAAACCAACAAACCGCTCGCCTGGAACAAACCCTCCATTACGGCGTCAATCTAACACGCCCGCCCGGACGGCACAACCTGCAAGCGATGAGCGCCGGATCACGAAATGTGCCCCAGCGCCTTGAGCGTGGCGAGGATGGCGGCGATTTGCTCGCTGCGCTTTTTGGACTTGCGGCCGAAGCGGGCGGACAGGGCTTCCGCGTCCGGGCCGATGGCGGGGAGGAGTTTGCGGATGGCGGTGACTTGGGCTGACAAGGCCGTGGGCCATGTCAGAGTTTCCAGTTTCAAGTGTTCAGTTTTCAGGGAAGAGCTTTCGCTGCCGAGGTCGATTTCCTTTTGCTCGGGCTTTGGCTTGGTGTCGGGTGCCTGGTAGTCGGGGCGCAGCCAGCGGACGAGGCCGCGCTTTTCCTCGGCGGCGCGCTCGTGGTTGAGGGCGACCAGGCGGGTGAGGAGTTCCTGTTCGATTGCCGATGAGATGCTTTGTAGCGTCGCTCTGTGAGCGTCGATGCCATTGGAAGAGAGCGAAGGCGCTTCCTCATTCGCTATCGACGGTCGCAGACCGCCGCTACAAGGCGGTCCTTTCGCTAACAGATCCTGCCAGCCATAGGCTTCGAGCACGGCGGCGTCGAGCTCGTCGTGAAGCTGCTTGAGGAGGGTGACGAGTCCCTGGTCGTGAACCTGCTTGTCCTTGTCGCCGAGGGTTTCGCCGGCGCGGAGCTTTTCCAGGACGTTGTAAATGCCGGTGAGGGTGAGGCCGGGATGTCCCGAGTCAGTCCTTAGATTTCAATATCTCCGCGTTTGAGAATTCTAAATTCACCTCTGCCACAAGCTTCTCGATTTCTGCGGTGGCGAAGCGCTGACAGTCCCTGTAGAGCAATTCAATTTTCACTCTAAGCGTGTCCCGGGCACCGGCGGACCACTGGATGAATTGTCTGTAGGGAGATTGGAACTCGATCACTCGCTGGCGGGTTTTGGTTAAAACCTGGATCCGGAGCGATTCTTCGGGCCAAAGTTTATGCCAGTAGGCGCAGGTCCTGCAATACTGTGTACATCGGGTACCATCGTGGGAAAGGAACGATTCCCAGCCATTTTCCGCCAGCGAAAGCTTCTGATCGTCATCCCGCTTCTTGTTGTTGCAGGCTTTGCATGCCATTGCGACGTTTCCCGGCACATGCAGGCCAACGCTGATGCGATTCATCCCGTTCAGATGTTCGACCACCGGGAATTCGGAGGCGGTCAGTTCTTTTCCGCAGTAAAGGCATGCGTTGCCAAAGGCCGCAACAACGGAGTTCGTGTAGAGAACATCTGAAACCGTTAAGCCTCCCGCCACACAAGCCTTCCGGCTGACGGCGTGCAGGAACATGCTTACCAATTTGTTGGCCACATCGGATTTTGCTCGACCGGTGGACTTCCGTAAAGCGGCTGCAACATCGAAGCTCACATCGCCCTCCTTCCTGCCTTCGAGGGCCCGCCTGTATCCTGCATTCCGAGCAGCCAGCGGACGTCTACACTCAATGCGGCTGCAAGCGGTGGCAGCTCGAAATCAAAGACACATCGCCGGCCACATTCGACCTTCGTGATCGCGACCCGATCCAGCGAGATTCCCTTCGCAGCAAGACGACCTGCTAACTGGTCTTGGGTCAGAGGCGGTTCATAATCGAGACGCGCCTTGCGGATTCGCGCACCCACCTTGTTGCGCATCCCTGTTCCATCACCACCTTTTGGATTTCTCACCTGAGCAAGATAGCGAATTTACTTGCGCCACGTGTTCTTTTTAGGAACATTGTTCGTGAAAAGAACATTAATCCTATGACCCACGATATTGATGCAGCAGAACGGAATGATTTTGCGAAAATGCTTTCAGAGTTGGAAACCATTCCAGCCCACGACCCGGATCGCTATGAGACCACGGATGGCTTGGACAATCCCAACTGCACGAACGGCGAGAGGGCTGAAATGGCACTTCAGTCTTTGGATTGTTTCCAAAACGCCTGCGGAATGGATGAGGATGTCCTTACAGCAGCGTCCGACCTTGTTTGCAACTTGTTGCACCTCGTGCACTCACGCGGATTCGAACCAAGGCATGTGCTTCAGAATGGACTTGGCAGTTTTCTTTGCGAGGCTGACCTCATTAACTGCGAGGAGGAAGTGATTGACGCATGAAATCGAAATCATCGAAGGCGCTCAAGGCCAGGAAAGACGCGTTGATGAAAGGCGAGCGCGCACCATCCAGGGTGTTTCGCATCGAGAAAATGCCAGATGGCACCTTCTCCCGCGTGGCGGTGAATCCTGAATCCCAGCGCCGCAGGTCCGCCAAGGCATGGGAAGCCAAGAGCGAAGTCGCGAAAGTCCGCCACTCGCTCGGACTCACGCAGGAAGACTTCGCCGCCCTGCTTGGCATCGGCCTCAGCACGCTCCGCAGTTGGGAGCAGAACAAACGCGAACCCTCCGGTGCGGCCCGCATGCTCATCGCCATCGCCCTCAAACACCCCGAAGTGTTGCAAGAGGCGGTGGCGTGATCGAACAGGTAGCAGGTGGGGAGGCAAGCGGTTGGACATTCCGGCGCCAACGGGACGCCACCGGGATTGACACGGGCGGGCGGGCGTGAAACATTCCCGTGAATCATGAAAACGGCAAGTGTGCGAGACCTGCGGCAGAATTTTCCCCGCGTGATGGCGTGGATTGAGGATGGCGAGCAAGTGGCGGTAACCATGCGGCGCAAGGTGATTGCACGGCTGGTCCCTGAGAAGCCGGCGGCCCCGGCGCGGCCCGATTTCCGGGCGCGTTTCGGCAAGGCGGCACGGGCGGGCGGAAAGCTCGAGCAAAGCGCCGTCACCCTGCTTTCCCAAGAGCGCGGCGCATGACCTATTGCGATTCCAGTTTCCTGCTCGCCCTGTTGCTGCCGGGCGATTTTTTCCATCCGCACGCGGCGCGGCTGGCGGCGCGTTTCCGCGAAAGCATCCCCTTCACCCTGCTTGCCGAGCTTGAAGTCGCCAATACGATCCGGCGTGCGCTCCGGGAGCGTGCCATCACACAGGCGGAACATGACGCGGCTTTCCGGCAGATCGAAGCGGACCTGGCGGACGGCATCCTTGCCCGGCGGGACACTCCGCAAGCCGGGCTTTTCCGCATCGCCCGTGAACTATCCGAACGGCATGCTCCATCGATTCCGGCGCGTTCCCTTGACATCCTGCAAACCGCATCCGCCCTGCTGATCGGCGCGGATTCGCTTCACACGTTCGACTTGCGCCAGCGGCAGCTTGCCACGGCCTGCGGCCTGAAAATCCACCCGGCAACCATGCCGAAACCTTCCGCGAGGAAATCATGAAATCGATACCCCCGCATTCTTCATTCGCCGATACGGGCGCATCGCGAATGCTCCGCCTGCAAGTCCTGAAAAGGCCAGCACAAGGAAGGCACCCGCAAACAACTTCCATCCAATATTTCGCGCGTGGTACCCCGGACAGGAATCGAACCTGTATTTAAGGTTTAGGAAACCCTCGTTCTATCCATTGAACTACCGGGGCGCGGAGGTGAGGTAAACGCCGGGGGCAGGGACTGGCAAGCCGCTAGTGCCGGTATTCCCCATCGACAATTCGCGCGGACGTCCTAGTTTTTTACCGCCATGAAGAGCGGTTCCCGATTGCTGGCGGCTCCCCGGTCCGTCAGCCGAGAAGTCTGGCGCGACCCCGCGGTGCGCCGGCGGATCGTGGAATACCTCGGCGGCCATCGGCTGCGCGACGCGACCTGCGTGTTTCTCGGCCGGCTCGATCCGGACAATCCGTCGGTTTTCGAACGCCAACCGCCGGAGGCGCTCGACCGGATGCTCGAGGACGGCTGCGAGCTGGCGCGCTCGCTGGAGGACCGCGAATCGATGTTGATCCATCTCGACATCGAATATGTGAACTTCGACGACCCGGCCGAGGCCTACCTGCACGCGCCGCGGATTTTCCGGCTGCAGGAGCCGCTGGTGGAGGCGATCGAGGCGCGCCTGCTCTCGTTCGGCATCCGCTACCTGCATCTGGTGACCGGGCAAGGGCATCATTTCGTGTGGCGGGTGCCGCGCGATTCGCCGGTGGCGCGGTCGATCGCGGGGCTGGGCATCTGCACGCCGCCGGACGTCTCGGCGGCCCCGGTCGAACCGGTGTTTTCGCATGTCGGGCTGATGATGGAGCATTTCGCACATCTGGTGAAAGCGGACGCCGCGCCGCGCTGCGAGTTGCCGGTGGAAATCACCGCCCTGCATGTGGGGCCGGGCGCTTCGGGGATGCGCGAAATGCTGTCGATCGATCTCTCGGAATACGGCGATCCGCTGCACAGCCGGATGATCCGAATTCCCTACACGGTGTATCGCAAGCCATGGCTGTCCGGCTTGTTTCACGGCCGCGGGATCGAGCGGCAGATGCGCGAGTTTTTCACCTTGCCGCTGCATGAAATGGACATGACGCGCCTGCTGCGCGAACGGCACCGGCCGGACAAGGTGGTGGAGCTGGCGAAACGCGCCGGCGTGAACATCCCGGTGCAGGAACGCGGCACGCAGCGGTTGCTGGAAGATTACCTGCACTCGCCGCTGTGCGCGTTTCACCGGGAGTTTTATTCGATCCCGCAGGACCACCCGTCGTCGTGGGGCGGAGGATATGATATCACTCCGCTCGAATCCCTGCCGCCCTGCGCGGCGCATGTGCTGGCGGAGCCGAACGACTGGCTGCTCAAGCCGTCCGGCATGCAATTGGTGACGCGCTGCCTGCTGGCGGAAGACTGGCATCCGCGCCACATCGCCGGGTTGATCCGCGCCCGCTTTTCCAATCCGGCCCATCGCTGGGGCGCTTGCTGGAGTCATTACAACCCGGCTTTGCGCGCGGAGTTTTACGTCCGGGTCTTCGCCGGGCAACTGGCCGCCGGACTCGATACCGGCGTGGACTTCAATTGCGTTTCCGAGCAGGAAAAGCAGTTCTGCTGGAACCCTTGCGGATGCTCGCTGGGCCCGTTTCACGGCGCGCTCCGCTCGCGCTTCAATCCGAACCCCGTCCCGTCATGAGCGATTGGCGCTGCGGCATCTCCACCGGATGCTTTTGCAAAACCGACATCCTCCACGCGCTGCCACAGGTGCGCGACGGTGGTTTCCGGACCATCGAGGTCTGCTCGTTTCCGGCCCACCTCGACTATCACAACCACGACCACGTGAAGAAAGCCGTCGAACTCATGCGCTCGCTCGGAATGGAGGCCAATTCGTTCCATGCGCCGTTCGCGGATTCGATTGATATCTCGTCGCCCGATCCGGCGCATCGCGCGCACGCCGTGCGCGAGGTGATCGCCGCCTGCGACGCCGCCGCCATGCTGCGTGCGAAATATGTCGTCCTTCATCCCGGTCCCGAGCGGGCTGGCAAACCGCCGCCGGAGGAAAGGTACGGCCGGATGATGAACGCCGCGGATTCCCTCAATGCGGTCGCCGCGCACTGCCGGCACACCGGACTGACGCTGCTGCTGGAAAACATGCTGCCGCACCTGATGTTCGGCCACGTGAGCGATCTGATGTTTTTGTTGGGAGCGATTCGCGAGACCAACGTCGGCACCTGTCTGGACACCGGCCACGCATTCCTCTCCAAGGACCTGCGCACCGTCGTCCACAAACTTTCCGGCCACTTGCACATGCTCCACGTCAACGACAACCACGGCGAGCGCGACGAACACCTCTCGCCCGGCGAGGGCGCGATCGACTGGATTTCGCTGGTGCGCCAGCTCCGTCAGTGGAATTTCCACGGGCCGCTCATCCTCGAACTCGCCGACAGCGGCGAACCGCCTGAGCGCATCATGCGGCGGGCGCGCGAGGCGCGCGATTACCTGCGCGACATCATCGACCGCCATGTCGAATAACCATGAACCATAACGGTTCCCGTCTCAGACACTGCCACCGCCGCGATCCATGTCCACCGGGCGGGCGGGCGATTGATGACCGGCCTGGCAACCGTGTCTCATTTGACGAGCGTCTCGTCGAGGTTGAGCATGAGGTTGGCGAGCATGGTCCAGGTGGCGGCCTCGGCGGGATCGATTCCGGGATCGGCGGGGTGCTGGCCGGTGGCGAGCAGGGCGCGGGCGTCATCCGGATTTTCCTGATAGAAAGAAGCGAATGCGGCGCGGCGGCGGTGCAGGCTTTCGAGTTCGTCCTCATCGAGCGGTCGTGCGAGCAGGGTGCGGGCGATGAAGTCGAGGCGTGCGGCCGGGTTGCTGTCGTGGCGGATGGCGCGTTCGGCGAGCAAGCGCGCGGCTTCGAAAAACTGCGGGTCGTTCATCGAGACGAGCGCCTGCAACGGGGTGTTGGTGCGGGCGCGGCGGATGCAGACGGTTTCGCGCGCCTGGGCGTCGAAGGTTTCGAGCGACGGCGGCGGGGCGAAGCGTTTCCAGAAGCTGTAGAGCGATCTGCGGTAGAGGTTTTCCCCGCGGTCTTCCTGATATTTTTTCGTATCGGACTCCGGCATCGAGACGGCGTCCCAGATGCCGGGCGGCTGGTAGGGTTTCACGGGCGGGCCGCCGAGTTTTTCCACCAACAGGCCGGATGCCTGGAGCGCGGTGTCGCGCAGCATTTCGGCATCCATTCGGAACCGCGGACCGCGCGAGAGCAGGCGGTTTTCGGGATCGGCCGCGAGGGCCTCGGCGGTGATGCGCGTGTCCTGCCGGTAGCTGTGCGAGGTGAGCAGCAATGTGTAGATGTGCCGCAGGTCCCAGCCGGACTCGCGGAACTCGACGGCGAGCCAGTCGAGCAGTTCGGGATGCGACGGCCGGCTGCCCATGATGCCGAAGTCGTCGGGCGTATCGACCAGGCCGGTGCCGAAGACTTCCTGCCAGATGCGGTTGACGGTGACGCGGGCGAAGAGCGGGTGGTCGGGCTGGAACAGCCAGTCGGCGAGGTCGGCGCGGCTGCGCACCGCCTGGTCCGGCAGCGGCGGCAGGACCGCCGGGGTGGTGGGGCCGACGAGTTTTTCGCGGTTGGAATAGACGCCGCGGCCGAGGGTCCAAGCGTAGGGTGGCTCGGGGCGCGGCTGGGCGATGAGGGTGGGCGTCCCCTTGCCGCCGAGCGATTGGATTTCGGCGTCGAGTCTGGCGATTTCCTCGCCCAGCGCGACGGCTTCGGAGTCGAGATTTTCGAGGAAAAACCGTTCGAGCGCGAAGTGGCGCTGCCATGCGTTCCATGCGGCTGGATCGGGCGAATCGACGAGCAAGTTAGCGGTATAATGCTCGAATGGCAGCCGCGCGAATTCGTCGGCAGGCAGGGTGCGGCGGAACAGTTTCACTTCCTGCAGGGCAACCTCGCTGAGGCGGTTGCCGCGATGGCGGGAACCGAGCGTGAGCGGCAGTTCGGTGCGGATGTCGTGGGCGGGCTGAAGAGTGTCGTGCGTGACTTTCACCTCTTGGGGCTCGCCGTTGACGAAAATCGCGATCCCGTCAGCACGGGCCGAGCCGTCGTAGGCAAATCCGATGTGCGTCCATTCGCGCGGATCGAAGGCTTCGGTCTGCACGCGGATGACGGCGTCCGGCCATCGATGGACGAGTTGGACGACGAGCCTGCCTTTTTCCAATGACAGGTCCCAGCCTCTGCGGGAGCCGTCGGCGGCGTCCATGCGCGCGATGAAGGTTCCATCGCCGGTGCCACGGCCGCGGGCATCACCGCCGCCGACTTTCACCCGCGGCCGCGCCCAGAGAGCGACGGAAAATTCCCCGGCAGCAGAAAAGTCGCCGTGACTAGGAATGGCGAAATCGCTGCGGATGTCCATGCGGGCGGACGGGTGGAACCAGACATACTCGCCCCAAACCGGCGGATTGGTTTCGACTTTCCACTCGTTCGGATCCGTCGCCTGCGGGGCATGATTGCGGACGATGTCTCCGCTGCCCTCGTCGAGCGGCAGGTGCAGCTCGAGCGCCTCGTGGCTGACCGCATGCGGGCGGTTTCCCGCTTTCAACCATGCGGTGAAGCGCCGGTGGGCGTCCGCGCGGATCGCATCGAGCCGGGAGACGGCATGCGAGCGGGTGGCGACGGCGGCATCGAGCGCGGCGCGTTTTTCGGGATCGTCCGGCAGGCGCAGGACCGGCGGCGGATCGGCCCGGTTGAGGTCCCAGGCGAGTTCGGCGGTGTTGTGGAAAAACGCGGCGAGCGAGTAAAACTCCTCCATCGATACCGGATCGAACTTGTGATCGTGGCAGGCGGCGCAGCCTACGGTGAGGCCGAGAAATGCCGCGCCGAATGCCTCGGCGCGGTCGCGGGTCTTCTCGGCATGGATTTCCTCGGGAATCGTTCCGCCTTCGTTGGTGGTCACATTGCTGCGGATGTAACCGGTGGCGATGAGCGGATCGGCATCGTCCGCGGCGATCAGGTCACCGGCGAGCTGCTCGCGGACGAAGCGGTCATATGGCTTGTGAGCCGCAAACGAACGGATGACATAATCGCGGTATGGCCAGATCGAGCGGCGGTTGTCGAAGTGCAGGCCGTGGGTGTCGGCGTAGCGCACGTAGTCGAGCCAGTAGCGGGCGCGGTGTTCGGCATAGGCCGGAGATTCGAACAAGCGGTCGAGGAAGGCGCGGTAGGCGTCATCGCCCGGATCGGCGGCGAATGCCTCGACCGCCGCTGGATCGGGCAGCAAGCCTGTTAGATCGAGCGCGGCACGGCGTGCCAGCGCGCGTGGGTCGCCCGCCGGCATCGGCGCGAGGTCCGCGGCGGCGAGTTTTTGCTGGATGAAGGCATCGACCGGATTGCGGACGAGTTCCGGATGAACGGCGGTCGGCACGGTCGGGCGTGCGGGCGCTTCGAAAGCCCAGTGTTTTTCGTATTCCGCGCCTTCATCGATCCAGCGGGCGAGCAGTGCGATGACATCCTCGGGAATCTCCTTGTGCGACTCCGGCGGCGGCATCATCACCTCGGGATCGCGCGAGCGCATCAGCCGCACCATCAGCGAGTTTTCCGGATCGCCGGGAATGATGACCGGCTCGCCGCTCTCGCGCGTGGCGAGCGCGGCCTCGGCGATGTCGAGCCGCAGCGGCTCCGCCTTCGGTTCGCGCGTTCCGGCATCGGGTCCGTGGCAATGATAGCAATACTCGGACATCACCGGCTGGACGTGGGTGTTGAACGAGAGTTTTTCCAACTCTTGAACGACCGCATCGCTGCCTGCGTCCACGCCGGCATCGATTGAACGTCGCTCACAGGCGGCAAGCGCGAGCGCCAACGCGGCGATGATGAAAATATCCTGGCGTGACATGGATCGGGACGGCTACGCGCCGATAACGCCCGCCTTATCAAAGGGATCCACCTGCGGATCCGTGTGCGTGCCCAACATCAGGAACCGGCACCGTTTCTGCGACCACCGTTGCGGCCGGCGATGGCGGACGAATAGGTGGAGCCGTTGCGGATCGGCCCGCGGATGACAAACACGTCGGCACCGTGGCCGACGCGGCTGTAAAGATCGATCACGTCGCGGCTGGACATGCGGATGCAGCCATAGGAGACGGGCGATCCAAGGCGTTTTTCCTCGGGCGTGCCGTGGATGTAGATGGTGCGGCGGAAGGTGTTGAGGTTGCGGCTCTCCATGCCCTTGAGCCAGAGGATGCGGGTGACGATCGGGTCGCGGCCGGGCGAGTTGGGCTTGAGGATCTCGCCGGTGGGACGGCGGCTCTTGAAAACCGTGCCGGAGCGCTTGTAGCAGCCGATTTTCTTGGCCACCTGCATGTGGCCGACCGGTGTGCGGTGGCTGCCGGGCTTGTCGCCGAGGCCGAATTTCGAGGTCGAGACCTTGTAGGTCCTGACCGGCACACCGTCGCGGACCAGCAGCATTTCCTGGTCCCTGACGCTGACGATCATCTTGTTGCGCGTGTCCTTGCCGTGCGGACCGCTGGCGCAGCTGCTGAATGCCAGCGAAACGAGCGTTGGCAGGAAGGCGAGGGCGATATGGCGGAGTGCTTTAAAACGCGTCATCGTCGATTCACCGGGAGTTGCGATTCACAATACGCGGCACGGTAATGCCGGAGGTGGATGGCAGCATGCGGGCCAGCGAGGAAAGGGAAGTGTAGAAGAAACCGACGGGGAACGGCAGCAGCAGGATGGCGGAGGACCAACTGCCGCGCAGCGCGGCGTCCACCACCACGAAGAGGAAGAAGAAGCCGAACAGCAGTTCCACGAACGGCGTGAGCGACTTGATCGCCTTGTAGCTGCTCTTTTTCCAATCGGCGCGCCGGTTCTGGGCGATGCCGTATTTCGGCGTGCGGACGAAGGCGGTCTGGTGGTTGCAGAGCGCCTCGATCACCGCCTTGGCATTGCTGATGGACATGCCGATGCCAAGCGCGAGCAGCAGCGGCAGGTAAGGGATTTCCTTCCACCAGGTGCCGGGACGCAGCGCCTTCTGCGAAACCATGTAGAAGACGAGCACCGAGACCGAGGCGAAGAAGAAGATCGGCACGTTGATGATATAATAAGTCAGTTTCCCGAAGTCCGGCTGCCATTGCTGGTTCGGATAGATCAGGAAGCACAGGCAGATGAGCAGCAGATAGGCGAAGTTCGAGGTGAGGTGCGCGGTGGCCTCCAGCTTGATGAAAAGCGGCACCTTGGCCTTCCAGATGGCCGGCAGGACCTTCTTGCAAACCTGGATCGAGCCCTTGGTCCATCGGTGTTGCTGGCTCTTGAAACCGTCCATGTCCACGGGCAGCTCGGCCGGGGTTTCCACGTCGTTGAGGAAAATGAAGCTCCAGCCCTTGAGCTGGGCGCGGTAGCTGAGGTCCATGTCCTCGGTGAGCGTGTCGTGCTCCCAGCCGCCGGCGTCGGCGATGCACGACTTGCGCCAGATGCCGCCGGTGCCGTTGAAGGTGAAGAAGCGGCCAGAGCGGTTGCGGGCGGTCTGTTCGAGTTCCAGGTGGCCGTCCAGGAACATCGCCTGGATGCGGGTGAGCACGTTGTAGGTGCGGTTCAGGTGCCCCCAGCGCGTCTGGATCATGCCGATTTTTTCATCCGAGAAATAGTGGATGGTTTTCTGGAGCAGATCCGGATTCGGGACGAAATCGGCATCGAGGATGAGCAGGTATTCGCCCTTGGCGAAACGGGTGCCGTTTTCGAGCGCGCCCGCCTTGAAGCCGGTGCGGTCGGTCCGGTGGATGTGCTCGGCGTCGAAGCCGCGCTCCTTGAGCCGCCCGATGCCGGCGCGGCAGATATCGACGGTCTCGTCGGTGGAATCGTCGAGCAGCTGGATCTGGAGCTTGTCCTGCGGGTAATCGAGCGCCGCCACGGATTCCAGCAGCCGGTCCACCACATGCATCTCGTTGAACACCGGCAACTGCACCGTCACCAAGGGGAGTTCATCGAACATCCGCTTCGGCTGCGGCCGTTTGCGCGCGTGTTTCAAATACAGGAAAACGATGGTCAGGCGATGGCTGCCGTAGCCTGCCAAACCAAGCAGGACCAGAATGTAGGAGGCATACCAGATGGGTGAGGACCAGTCCATGGATGAAAATTTTGGGAGGTGTCGGGTGGGGTGCCGCGTAGGGGCGGGGCGGACGGCAGTCGCGGATGCCGGAGTGTCTGCGGTGATACGTCAGGACAAATGCTTGATTATCAAACGCCCGACGCCGCAGGCAAGCAGGCCGGAGGCCGTCTGTCAAGCCCCCGGAATGGGCGGGTCACCGCCGCAGGCGCTCGACTTCATCCAGCAGGTCGAGAATGAGCCGCAGGCCGGCGTCGTTCACGCCGCAGGTTTCCCGCAGATGCTCGATGCGGCGCAGGGTCCGCAGCGCCTCGTCGTCGTAGTGGTCGTCGTCCCCGCGCAAGGGCTGGATGAACCCGCACTCCCGGTAGCGGAGGATGGTTTCCTCCGCCACGCCGCTGATGCGGGCGAAAAGCTCCAGCGAGTAGGTGGCGTTGGGCTCCTGCATCATGGCTGGCGGCGGGGGTTGAAGGTGGAAACGTCGCGCAGCTTTTCCCAGAGCTGGCGCTCGGATTCGCCGATCCGCTCCGGCGTCCGGATCGACAGGACCACATGGAAATCGCCGCGTTCGCCGGATTTCCCCTTGGGCAGGCCGCGGCCGCGCACCCGGAGTTGGTGGCCCGCGGCGCTGCCGGGCGGAATGCGCAGTTTCACGACACCGTCGAGTGTCGGCACGCTGATGTCCGAGCCGAGCACGGCTTCCCACGGGGCGAGTTCCAGCTCGTGAAACACATCGGAGCCCTCGCTGCGGAAATCCGGGTGCGCGGCGTGGCGCACTCGCAGGTAGAGATCGCCGGCCGCACCACCGCCGCTGCCCGGCTCGCCCTGGCCGGGCACGCGGATGCGCTTGCCATTCGTCACACCCGGCGGGATGCGCACTTGGAACGTATGGCTGCGCGAGCGGCCGGTCCGTGGATCGGTGATCTGCAGCGAAACCGGCCGCACGGCTCCATGCATCGCCTCCTCGAGCGTCACCAAAATGTCGCCCTCGATATCGCTGCCGCGCATGCTGCCGTGGCCCGGATGCGCGCCGCGCTGGAATCCCCCGGGAAACCCGAAGCGTCCCGCGCCGCCGAAGTATTGCTCGAAAAAGTCGCTGAACCCGGTGCCGCCGAAGTTGAACTCCTGGAATCCCCCACCCTGCTCCGGCGGCGGAAAACCACCCTCTTGCCGCCAATCCGCGCCGAGACGGTCGTATTTCGCGCGTTTCGCCGGATCGCCCAGCACCTCGTAGGCCTCGTTGATTTCCTTGAATTTCTCCTCGGCCGCCCGCTTGTCCTCAGCCACGTCCGGGTGATGCTTGCGCGCGAGTTTGCGGAACGCCTTCTTGATTTCCTCCGCACCCGCATCGCGCGGCACGCCAAGGATCGCGTAATAGTCTTTGAACTCCACGGACATGATCGCACCCGTTCACTAGCCCGGCACGCGGCAGGTTTCAATCCCCCATGCGGCCGTCAAATCGCCATCACAGGCACCTCGGTCGGGCCGTCGCCGTCCACCGCCTGCACGGCGCCATTCGCATCGAGAATCACGGTCCGGCGTTTTTCGAATTCCATGGCCTCGGTGGCCGTCGCGGCGAATGCCTGTGAAAAGCCGAGCTTCAGGGTGACCACATGCACGTCCTTGAACGTCCTGCCGCCGTGCTCGAAATCGGCGTGAAACGTCGCCTTGGCATGATATTCGAGTTTGCTCGTGGGTTGCATGTAGCGCTTGAACGACTGCCTGCCGTAGCCCTCGACGAGTTTCTGGTAATAGGCCACCGCATCCCCGGTGACGGCGAACGGGATGCGGATGCCGAGTTTTTCCTCATGCCACCACTGGACTTCGTCCTTGGCCAGTGGCTTGTCGCCATCCACCGCCTGGCGCAATGCCTCCTCGTCGGGAATCGCCGCCTCGGCCGCCGCGATCATTTTTTCCTGCACGGCATTGGCGGCCTCGCGACGGAT
Source organism: Luteolibacter sp. (assembly GCA_041686775.1). Classification (GTDB taxonomy): domain Bacteria; phylum Verrucomicrobiota; class Verrucomicrobiia; order Verrucomicrobiales; family Akkermansiaceae; genus Luteolibacter. The sequence goes on from JAWLDG010000002.1 coordinate 364,679, forward strand.
CTCGACCACGTGCTTGGCGGGATCCGGCGGATAGTCCGTCTGTTTGGCATCCGGGGTGATCGCCGCATGTGCCGCTAGAGCCAGCAACGCGGGCACACCCCCGAAAATCAGCAGCATCGGCAGAAAACCGCGCGAGCGAGAGAATGGCGTCAAATGGTAATGGATGTTCATGCATGAGTTATGACACCCAAGTCGCCGGATTCTTGGAAAAAAATCACGATTTCCCCGGCCTCCGCTAAATGCCAGGAATGCCGGACGTATCCGCCCCACGCATGAGCGCTCCCACCACCTCCAATCGCCCGACACCGGGACAAACCGCCCTGATCGCCCTCATCGCCGCGGGCACGCCATTCGCCAGCTGTCTGGCCGAGGTCGAACTCGGGACACCCTTCGCCGACCAGGCCGTCCTCCAGCGCGACATGAAGGTTCCCGTCTGGGGCTGGGCCGGGCCAGGAGTGAAAGTGACCGTCGAATTCGCCGGGCAGAAAAAATCCGCCACCACGCCCGCAGACGGCAAATGGACACTGGAACTCGATCCCTTCGCCGCCAGCCACGAACCGCGCGAAATGAGCGTCACCCTCGGCAATGGCGATTCCCGCGTGCTCAAGGACATCCTCGTCGGCGAAGTCTGGATGGCATCGGGCCAATCCAACATGCAATGGGTCGCCTCGAAGTCCGATGTCGGCCAGGTCCTCCTCAAACAGATTGACGAACGCATCGCCGCCGGTGAGGAAAAACCGCCGGTCATCCGCGAGGCGAAAATCACCGATGTCTTCGCCACCCACCACCCGATCGAACACGCCACCGCCGAGTGGGCTCCGGGCGGCGGCGATTCAAGCGCGGTCGCCTATGCCTTCGCCTATCAACTGTGGAAGGAACTCGGCGTGCCCATCGGCATCCTCAACTGCTCGTTCAGCCAGACCGCCATCCAGGCATGGACGCCCCGCGAGGGCTTCGCCGGCGGCGAGGACGATTACACCAAGGCGATCTATCAGAAAGTCCTGGAATCCGATCCCACAACCCCCGAGCACAAAGCGGCGTGGGAGAAATTCTATCAGGAAATCGAAAGCACGCTGCGCGAAAACAGGGAGCGCGTCGCCAACGGCAAGGAGGCGAAGGACATCTCCACCAAGACGCCCGCCAACATGCAAGGCAACCGCGACGCCACCTGGCTGTTCAACGCCCGGCTCAACCCGATGATCCCTTACGCCATCCGAGGCTGCATCTGGAACCAGGGATATGCCAACATGAACGAGGGCATCGTCTATTACAACAACCTGCACAGCATGATCCGCGGCTGGCGCGCCAAATGGAACCGGCCCGACCTGCCGGTCTATTTCCACCAATTCTACTGCCCCGGCCAGAAGGACGAATGGAACAACAGCCCGGACATCGACGGTGCCGCCGGCATGCGCATGGGCACTTGGCTCGCACGCGACATTCCGCACACCGGCATGGCCAGCCAGATCGACATCACCGGCGCCATCCACTACGGCAACAAAACCCTCCCCGGCCAGCGCCTCGCACTCCATGCTCTCAAAAACCAATACAACAAGGACATCGTCGCCGACGGACCGATGTTCAAGTCCTACGAAGTCAAGGGCGACCAACTCACCGTCACCCTCGATCACGCCGCGGGCGGTCTCATCGTCGCAGAAACCGGAACCAACAGCAAATCCGGACTCGCCATCCCCACCGAAATTCCCAATGGCACGGATCAGGTGAAACTGTTTTACGTCGCGGGCGAAGACCGCGTCTGGCACCCGGCCCGCATTGTCGCAATCGATGGCAACAAGGTCACCGTCGCCTCGCCGCAGGTGAAATCGCCCCGCGGCGTTTCCTATGCCACCGGCGGCGTCGGCAACCAGCCGAACCTATATAACAAAGCCCTGCTTCCCGCCACGCCCTTCATATACTTCGATCAAAAGCTCGTCACCCGCGAAACATGGCCCGACGATCCGATGAAAATCGCCGGAGTTGTGCCTGATCCGAATGCCGGTGGACTGCTGGAGGAATACCGCAAGATGCCGCTGCTCAGCACCCAGTTCCGCGACAACGCGGTCCTGCAGGCCGACGTCCCGGTCACCATCTGGGGCTCCGCGATCCACGACTGGGGCTACGAGGCCAAGGGCAAGGCCGAAGTCCATTTCAGTTTCGCCGGCACCGAAAAAACCATCCCCGTCACTCCCGGCATGCGCGAGTGGAGCGTCACCGTGCCAGCGATGAAAGCCACCACCGCGCCGCAAACGCTCAAGGTCCGCTTCACCATCGATGGCGAACCCGCCCACGAACGCGTCGCCGAAAACCTCGTCATCGGCGATGTCTGGTATGTCGCCGCACCCGCCATCGACATCGATTTTCCCGCCGCCGACGGAAAACCGGCGGGCATCGTCCGCATGATCACCCGCCAGTCGAAAACCTCGTCGCACACCCGCCCGCGCCGCTTCAGCGTCGCCACCTCCACCACTCCCGCCCCGAACAACCGCTTCGCCTCGTTCTGGGAGGACGCCGCCGACTCCGCCGCCGCCATCGGCCGCGCGCTCGCCACCAGCCCGGACCGCCCGGTCGGCATCATCTTCATGCAAACCAGCCATTCGAAAGGCTCGCCCGACGCCATACTCAAGGAATGGATCGCCGCCGATTGCCTCAACCTCGCTCCCAGCCTGACGGAGGATTACAAGGAGTTGGCCGGCATCCGCCCCGGCAATGAACATTACGACGCCAACGTCCACCGCTACGTGGCGGCGTGGAAAAAATACTGGAGCGAATACATCCCCGAAATGATCGCCACCAAGCGCGTGCCCGATGGCGCGGCGTGGGGCAAATATCCCAACCTCGCCAGCTCCATCACGACCACCGCCTCGCAGACCTGGAACGTGATGGTCGAATCCTTCACCCCGGCCGCGCTCAAGGGAGTCGTCTTTCTAACAGGCCCCGACATGGTCGCCGCCGACCAGGGCGCGCTCTACGGCGAACAGATGACCGCGCTCGCCAACTGCATGAAACGGAAATTCGGCGGTGATGATATCATTTTCCTCCACACTCTTCCCGCCGAATCCCTGGCCCCGAAAATCACCCGCCCGGCCGGAATCAAGGGCAACAGCACCGCGCTCGAAATCGCCAACTGGCAGGACGGATCCGCCATCCTCGAATGGCTCGCCGGAGCTGTCCACTGAGCGGCAGGCGATCATCGCGTGGCATCTCGCGCACAGGCGGCTTCAAGCCGCCTGTGCGTTTTTCATGGCGCCTTCAAGGCACCACTCCATTGTAATGACATTGGTGAGGGCTTTGCAAATGTCCATGCATGCGAATTATTGCAAGTTTTGACTTGCATGCTTGTGACGGATTCCTTGGATCTACGCGCGCATTTCGGAACCGCCAGCATTGAGGAGGTTTACATCGCCCAGAATGAAGCCACGGCGGATGAATGGCGCGCGCGGTTCGAACAATCACCCGCAGGGGTTTCCCATCAGACCATTCTGCGCGCCGGACTGGCGCTGGCTTCCCGACCGGCGAAAAACGAAGCGGCACCCCGCGTGCCGGCGGCAACACAGCTCGCCACCCTCATGCGGCGCTACGCGCGCCTCCAACTCGCCGACTGGATGAACCTTCTGCTGCTCTTGGGGCAGGCACCGGTCATCGGCCTGATGATCGGATTCACCTACGGCGACATCCGGGCGGACTTCGCGGAGCTGCATGCGGCGCGCACCAAGGAAGTCATTTTCCTGTTGGTCATCGCGGTCCTCTGGTGCGCCGGGACGGCATCGGTGCGCGAGATCGTGAAGGAGAAGAGCATACTTGGACATGAAACGAGAATCGGTCTCAAGCTCCCGCCTTATCTGTTTTCAAAGATATCACTTCTTTCCCTGCTCACCTTGGCGCAGACCGCCATCCTGCTGCTTGTCGTGCGGCATTTCACCGGTCTCACCGGATCCTTCCTGCCGCAGTTCGCGGTTCTTGCCCTCACCTCGGTGGTCGCCCTCACGCTCGGCCTGCTGGTTTCAGCCGGCGCACGTTCGTCCGAGCAGGCGATGACGCTGCTGCCGGTGCTGCTGATCATGCAGGCGATCTTCTCCGGCGGGCTGGCGGCTCTGGATGGCTTGGTGGGATGGTTTTCCCGCGTTTTCGTCAGCGCCTGGTGGTCGCTCGATGGCCTGCGCTCCAGCTTTGACGCATCACTGACCCATGCCACCTACCCGAGCGCGCCGGGCCACTTCCAGCCGCCCGTGCTCGGCACGGGCGGTCCGCTCTGGCTGGATCTCGCCGTTCTGATCGCCCATGGCGCGGCTTGGACCGCCGTGTGCCTGTTTCTGCTGAGGAAACACCAAAACAAGAGCGTTTCGTGACCCGCCAAGCCATCCGGTCGAGGCGGCCAGAGTTTCTCCACGACGCTGGGTATCGGGATTTCCGATCACTGACTGGTTTCCATGAACGCGGTCATTGTTTCGCTTCTCCTCACACATGCCACGGCCTGTGACGCCACACGGCGCTCGCCCCTGGCTAACACAACTGCAACACTCGGTGGTATCTACTGGCTGGGTTATGAAACATCAGGTCTTGCATCTCACAAGAAGCGCCTTGTTGGCCCATTGTTGCTCTCTGTCACGCCACCAGCGCAACCCGAAGCCCAGCCCACCCAGTAAAATCGAAAATACCGCCATGAGAATCGGCAATAGCCAGTGATGCGAGAAGTAATCGATCCGTGATTGATGCGGCGAGGTCTTGAGGTAGCGAATCGGTATCCTATCACCCACGTCGAAATCCCGTCCATCGCATGTCGATGATCGATCAGTGAAGTCCTCACCCGAAGCATCCTTGTAGGTGTAAACTGGAGTCCGGCTCACATGACCCTCGTCGTCCTTCCGCTCAACAATCTCGGTGACCACCGCATTCGTCTGGATACTGCTTGAGAGGAAGTAGATCGAGTAGATCGACGAGCCAACAGCCGTCAGGAGGAAAATGCCTGCTCCGACGAAACACAGAATCCACGGTATCGGTGACACCGGGCGTCCGGTTCTAAAAGTCGCGCCCAATGACATCCCCTTCGTGATGCCGAACATAAAGCCAATCGCCATCCCGCCGAGCAGGGTCGCGACAAAGGCAATTACGAGGACAAGGGATGAATCCATTTTCTAGGCTAACGTCAAAGAGCACGCAACCCTATCAGCGGGGGCGGGCGTCGATAACGGGGTGGAGGTTGAAACTACGGAAGAGCATGAAAACAGGGCGGCTGATAAGGGTTGCTGTGTCTCGACTTGTTCGCATTCGGTATTCTATTTATTGCTCGGAGTCACCACACTACCCTTGCCTGCATCCTCTTCCTCCATCCCTGCCGTTTGTCGCTTGTAAATCCATTGATCCTTGCCGGTTGGAATCTTGAGTTCCTTTCCAAGGTAGCCCTCAGAGCTAAAGGATATTGTAAGCTCGCTAGAGGCATTCAACCGCTTCTGTCCGTATGCATACGATACCGTTAAATTCCACTTGCCCTTGGAAGGCTCAGTCAAATTGACGGAATTCAGAAATGGATCTGGAACCTCGCCGAAATCCACCTTCGTAAATCTGAAGGACTTATCCCCCATGGTCACTGTCACTGACTCAAGGTCTCCAATGAAACTTCTCTTCATACTGATTCGAGTTCCGTCTTCGAACACAAAGCTCGATTCAGTTGCTCTCATGTGGATGGCATTGTCGCCAGATGCCTTTATGACAGATATAAGGAAGATGGCTGTAATGAGATACATTTCTTTGCAGAACGTAATAGCGGTGGCAGCGGCGAGTAGGAAGCTCGAATTCAAAGGGGAGCGTTGTCGCCGCTTGCCACCCGCGGCTTGTTGGGTTTGGCTCATTCGGGCTTGGCAAAGGGATCTGACGCCTTGCCATCTCCAGCTTCATTCTCCTCCCGCATTCTCTCTGCCTCCGCCTTAGCGGCGGCGTCAGCATGCAATGTGATCTTGTTCTCTTCAACCTTCATGCCAACGCCCGCGTGACGCGCCGCACACCAGATCGCATGCCCAACATTCGAGTGTGCGCAGGTATCCTCCACTCGGATGTGGGCCACCTCCTCGTTCACAAAGATCGTCATGGGCTTCAAGCGGGTTCCCTTGCGGCATGCTTCAAGTTGGGCGTTCAGGCCGTTTGCGACCTCTTTCAGGGTGCCTGTGATTGACTTCGTTGCAGGCGCGACATCTATCACCGACCACTCCTCCTCCTTGAATTCGGGCATCGTCCCGCCACAGAACCAACAGAATCGAATCTCCAAGGCCTTGTCATCAAGGGTCCGCATGATGTAACGCGTTCCATCAAAGGAGAGGGTGTGGTAACCGTCGTAGAGCGCCTCCCGAGATACGTTGCACGCACACGGCTTCGGCTTTTCTGGCCGAGAGTGCACGGGAGGTCCGTCGTGCACGACCGGGAACTCGTCGCCTGCTCTCTTTTCGCGCTCCGGCAACTCTGTCCCGCAATCCCAGCAGTGGTAGAGGCCCCACTCATTCCGATTCTTGAGAATAATTGTGTAGAACTGGCTCTGCGTCTCGTAGGAAAAGCCGGTCCTCATCATCTCTTTGTGGACCTGACCGCATGGGCACAGGTGGGGTTTCTCGGGGTCTTCGGCATTACTGCAGACAATAATCCCGACGGATATGATCGAAACCAATAGAGTTGTAATCTTCATCTGTCTTTTACCCAACGTTGAAGGAATGGCGCCCCGAGGGGAAGCTCCATTTTAATCAGACGGCTGGTTCGACGTCGCCATCTCCGGCTTGTTAGGGGTTTTCTTCAGGATTCCTGTTGACCGTTCAAACTCATCAATTAGCTCCTGATATTTCTCTCTAGTTTCATCCCAATAGGCTTCCTCATTCTCAGGGGTCTCCAAAGTCTTATCATCGAGTAATAGTTTTAGGCGATTTTGATACAGAATTGAGATTTCCCCATTGAGATCTTTGATGACCTTTCTCCGCTTGCCAAAGAATTCGGCTCTTTCCTTTGGATCAGATAAATCATTCGCCTCAGAATCGGTTGATTCGATTTTCGACCTCGTAGCGTTATCGATCTCTAAAAGCCTAGCCACCAACTCGTCAGAAACTGAAACCGTATTGGTGCTCTTGTTGTCAGCGTCGTCGGAAACAATGACTTGTTCTTTCGAACCGGTGTCGGTCTCTGGTTCTGTTTCAGAGCACGAAAATTGAAGTGCGACACAGATAAAAGTTGTTGATGGTAACAATCGTCTCATTTCCTTGCCTACGTCTAGCTGTGGCACCGGCGAATTGGAAGCTCGAATTCAAGAAGGACGTTATCGCCGGTTGCCACGAGCGTCTTGTTCGCTTTGTTGTCCTTCCGGAAAGACGTGGTAAACGAAAACCTCACCGTCTATGAGAGCTTGTTCGAAATACTGCGCTGACTCGGGCCTATCTTCATAGTCGGCTGCCGTGATGGGATATTGCTCCTCAATCTCCTCTACGATCCACCCGGCCTCTTCGATCCATCCCTTGGCAATGTGCGCTGCATTACGCGGTGATTGATCCTTGATCCAGCAACAAACATGCGCTCCGCCGAACCTCTCATCATGCTCCGCGTCGGGATCCTGGAATGCAGCAATCAAGACGAACTGCATGGGGATTCGTTCATCGTCTTGCGAGTTCATATTCTGAAGCGACGATGAGCGCGTGCACCACTACCAGCGAGGGCGCGCGTCGATCACGGGGTTGAAGTTGAAATCAGGGTGAAGCATCGAAACTGAACGGCTGGTAGTGGTTGTCACGACGCGTCTTGTTCTGCATCTTATATTTGATATGCAGTGAATTCGATCTCAAATCCCTTCTTGTCGGGCGAGAAGGTTGCACGTCTTCCGCCTCCATTAAATTCTTCCTTGTATTCTTCATCAGAGACTTTGTGCTCCTGTAGATTCATACGCTTGATAAAGGTCTCGAACTTATCGCGATCACCCGGGAATCGCAAGGTATAGGAAAAGTCTGGGAGGACTGTAAAAAAGTGCTTGCTCTCTTGGTAATGGGAAACCCAGCCCATCGATTCAAATGCAGTAGGTTGTCTGGTATATCTCTCCAGGTATCTGATCGATGGCAACAGCGCTACCCCGACAATAAACCACAAGGTGCGGCTCTTAAAGAGCATTATGATCATGAGGAGCGCGCGATTCATTTCTTGCAGAACAGTGGTATTAAGTAGCGTGCGGCATTTGCCCTGTAACAACCGCGTGCGTCTCAACCGGTGCAAATACGGCACGGAAGGATATTTCTCCGGGGATTCCGTTCATGAAGCGGTTTTTAAACCGCCATGGAGGAACTGCCTAGCAAGAAACGCGGAGTGGTGATGGAATGAGGAATTTTCGGCTCAGGAAAGATCCAGCGGACTCGGACCGCCTGCACCGGGCCTTTTGATCACATGCAGGTAGATCATCGTTGTTTCGACGCTGGCATGCCCCATGAGACTTTGGACGGTGCGGATATCGGTGCCGGATTCGAGTAGATGTGTCGCGAACGAATGGCGCATCGTGTGGCAAGTGGCGCGTTTCGGAACCCCGGTCTTGCGGACTGCATCCTTGAATTGGCGCTGCATGGAGGATTCGTGCAGGTGGTGGCGGGCGATCCTTCCGGTGCGCGGATGCGGGCAGAGGGTGGCGGATGGGAAGAGATACTGCCAACACCAATCGCGGCTGGCGTTCGGCCATTTGCGCAGCAGGGATTCCGGCATGTGGACGTCGCCCGCGCCGACTACGAGGTCCTGAAGGTGTTTTTCGCGGAGGCGTGTGAGGTGTTCCTGGAGCCGCTGCTCCAAGGCTACGGGCAGGGTGACGACGCGGTGTTTTCCGTTCTTTCCATCATGGATGGTGATGGTGCCCTGGCCGAAATCCAGATCCTTTACGCGCAGGCGCATCGCTTCCATGAGGCGGAGGCCACTGCCATACATGACTTGGGCGATCAATTTCCACGGGTCTTCCATGCGGGCGAAAACCGAACGCACTTCCTCGCGGGTCATCACCACGGGCGGTCGTCGCGCGCCGCGTGCCGGTGTGACGTGGTCGAGCGTGAATTCCTCAATACCCAGGACGTTTTTCAAGAGAAAGGCCATGGCGTTGAGCGCCTGCTTCTGGGTGGCCGGGGCGAACGGGCTTGGGGTGGTGAGTCCGCTGGATCGGATGGGCGGTGAACATCGAACATCGAACGCCCAACATCGAACGTCGAAGTGAAGAGGGGTGGATTGACGAGTGACGATTGATGAACTTTGATTTTTGAATTGAAGAGCATGGGCGCGCCTCAGGAGCTTTTTCGTGTGCGGCGCTGGAACCGCGGAAGATGGTGAATGATTCTGTCTTCCCAATCAAAAATCGACAATCGTCACTCATCAATCGTCAATCAAAGGGCGCTGGAGCTTTTTCATTCGCTTTGCATTGGCCATGCACCACATGAGTGTGGCGGGCTCCGTATGGCGGGCTCCGTGGCGGATTTCGCGCCGGGCTGGGGCTCGGCGCTCCCGGGGACGCTGCCGCCGGTGGTCGCACCGGCGGGAGGAGAGCCGGAAACCGGTCTGGATGCGCGTGATGTCAAGATGGGTTCAAGCGCAAGACGGCGCGTTTGTCAGGCATGAATGTGATCGGTAGGCGGTAGGCTGTAGGCGGGAGATTTGATCGCGGTTCATTGGCGGTTCATTGGCGCGGCGCTTTGACTCGAAGCCGCCCCACCCTTCTTGCGCGTTTCATTCGCTCGGCGCTCCCGGCGGTAGCGCCCTACCTTACACATTCGCTCCTGTCCAAAACGGCTGCAAGCCTGCGCCGTTTTTCGGCGATGGCACCCTACCTTCGGGGTTTGCGGGGGCGGCCGCTGCGGATCTCGCTGTGGGGGATGAAGCCGAGGGCGCTGTAGAAGGGGGAGTCGTCGCCGTAGTCGGGGTGGCCGCGGACGCCGTTGGCGAGGCGGATGAGGTCTTTGGCGAGTGCTCGCTCGGTTTGGTCGCGCTGGAGGCGCAGGGCGGAAAGCCGGGCGAGGGCGCTGGCGATTTCGCCGCGGATTTTTTCGGCTTCGCGCACTTTGGCTTCGAGTTGCTCGGGGTGCATGCCGGCGAACTCGGCACCGACGGCAAGGTGGCGCCAGCCGCGCAGGAAGTCGCGGGCGAGGATGTGTTGGTTGCGGAGCTTTTTCATGTGGCGCGCGCGGAAAGGTTCGTGTGGCAGCGGCGGCATGCTGCCATACCGAGGCGACTGTGCGCAATGTTCGGGGAGGGAAAATCCGGTCCGCAGGGAGCAGGTCCGAATTTTCGCTGCTGTTGCGCGACGCAGGAGTGCCGGAAATTCGATCCCGGAGCGAGCGGCCCGAATTTTCACGGGATTTGCGCGATGAACCGGCAGCGGAAATTAAGGCCTGACGTCGCCGGATCGAATTAACACGAGCTGAAATCCGGTCCGCTGCTTGGCGGCCCGGATTTTTTCGGAGATGGAGCCGCGTGTGAAGGCGGAGGAGCGTGGAGGGTTTTCCCGAGTGGGGACTTGACGCGCATGTTCGTCGAGTCAAGAGCGCATGCAGCAAGCTTCGAGCTTCCGTGCGGTCGGAGTGGCGGTTTCCAAAAGCCGCCATGGTTCGCAAGAGCGGCTTATAGCCGCAGCGGGCGTTGAAAACACCCGTTGCGTACCATGGCTGCCGGGAGGCAGCCACTCCGTGGGCAGGGTATTCGCGAGCCGAGCTGCCTACTTCGCCTTCCAGGCTACGAAGGCCAAGGGGGCTCTCGGCGCTCCCGAGGGCTAGCGCGTCAGAGTTTGTAGAACTGTTCCCAGTCCTTGCGCGGCGGCGGGCCGTCGAGCAGGGCGTCGGCCACCTTGTGGTTGGTGATGCGGCGGGTGGCGGGGTCGAATTCGAGGCGTTCGTTGACCTGCTGGGCGATGATGCCGAGTTCCATGGCCTGGCAGAGCGGGCCGGCGACATCGAAGGACGAGCGGGTTTTCTCCTCGCCCTTGCAGGCGAGCAGGAAGTTCTTGAAGTGGTTGGACGTGCTCTTGGGCCACTTGGGCAGCTTACCGAAGTGGTCGCGGGCCTTCTCGGAATCGAGCAGGGTGAGCGTGCTGCCGTGTGAGCCGCCTTTGAAGACGAGGTCGCCGGCGTAGATGACCTTGCCCGGGGGCTTGCGCTTGGTGTCGATGGTGCCCTTGGACGGCGGCGGGATGTTGGGATCGACGACGGCCTGGCCGTAGTTTTCGGGCAGATCGGGCAGGTTTTTCTGGCCGTCGAGCCAGGTGAGTTCGCAGGCCGGCATGTCGCCGCGGGCGGGGAACTTGAAGACGAGTGTGGAGGCCTGCGGGAAGACGAAGCGGCTGTGGCCCTCGGTGTGGACGGGATCGACCACGGTGGGCAGGCCGAGGTTGAGGAAGCGGTGGGCGGTGTCGATGATGTGGGCGCCCCAGTCGCCGAGCGCGCCGTTGCCGAAGTCGAACCACGAGCGCCATTCGCCGTTGATGTAGCCCTTGTTGTAGGGGTGCTCGCGGGCGGTGGCGAGCCAGATGTCCCAATCCATGGTGTCGGGCACGGGCTGGGCGGGCAGGAAGTCGGTGTAGGTCTTGCCGTGCCAGCGGCGCGGGTTGTTCATGAAGGCGGTGATTTTGGTGACATCCTTGATGATGCCGGCCTCGGTCCAGGTCTTGAACTGGAAGTAATTCGCCTCCGAGTGACCCTGGTTGCCCATCTGGCAGGCCACCTTGTATTTTTTCTCGGCGGCCATCATGAGGTCCACCTGCCTGAACGAGTGGGCCATGGGTTTCTCGACATAGACGTGCTTGCCGAGCGACATGGCGAGCATGGCGATCGGGAAGTGCGAGAAGTCCGGCGTGCCGATGCAGACGGCGTCGATGTCCTTGGCCATCTTGTCGAACATCACGCGGAAGTCCTGGAAACGCGGGACGTCGGGGAGGTCCTTGAGGATCGACTGGGTGTGCGGGGCTCCCATGTCCACATCGCAGAGGGCGACGATGTTGGCGAGGCCGGTCTTGCGGAACTCGCGGATGATTTCGCCGGCGCGATTGCCGATGCCGACGCAGGCGAGGTTCACCTTGCCATTGGCGGAGGTCTCGGCGGCGCGGGTGATGTAGGGAAACGAGGCGACGGGTGCGGCGACGCCGGCGGCGAGCAGGCCTTTGAGGAAATCGCGGCGTTCGAGGGACGGAACAACGGGTTTGACTGGGTTGTGATGCATGGGTTCATAGAATTCCCATCACCCCTGCTGCGGCAAGTGAATTTTCCGGAATCCGGGCGGGAAATCGCCGTCTTTCGCGGGAAAGAAACAATTTTTTGACAAGTGGCCGCGGCGTCGCTAAAAGCCCGCCCCCCGCCGCGCGACGGCGGGCATTTCACCACGGAATTTCCAACCCCAACGTCCACCGCATCATGGCTCAGAAAACCAACCTCAAAGCCGCTCCCCGCGCGCGCACCGGCTCCGGCCTCCTCAAACAAATGCGCCGCGAAGGCTGGCTGCCCTCCGTGATTTACGGACGCGGTGCCGAGAACCTGAACCTGAAGGTGGATGCCAAGACCTTCGCCGAAGTGATCGCCCACAGCAGCTCGGAAAACATCGTGGTGAACCTGGAGATCGAGGGCGAAGGCACCCGTCTCGCGTTCCTGCAGGCGATCCAGCACGATCCGCTCACCGGCTTGGCGCTGCACGCGGATTTCCTGGCGATCGACAGCAAGACCGAGATCACCGCGCACATTCCGGCCCACCTCGTGGGCGAGGCCCCGGGCGTCAAGGCCGGCGGCGTGGTGGAGCAATACATCCACGCGCTGGAAATCACCTGCCTTCCCGACCAGCTTCCCGAGACCATCGACATCGACATCAGCGGCCTGCAACTGGGCGACTCGCTGCACGTCGGCGATGTGAAGTATCCGGAAGGTGTGAAACCCGCGCAGCCCGCGGAAGTGGTGATCATCCACATCGGCCGTGCGGGTTCCGGTTCCACTGAGACCGAGACCGCCGGTGAAGAAGGCGCCGAAGCCGCGCCCGCGGTGGCCGCCGCCGAGTAATTCCGATATAGGGAAACCGCGTGGCTTCACCCCGGCGGTGCCTGGGTGAAGGCTTCAGGCGATCTTTCTCGCGCAAGACACCGCTTTTGAAGAAGCACACTGAAGAAGTGTGAACTCAGGCGCTTGTTTCCCCGGCAGGCTGTCACTCGTCCGAATCGCGGGCGGGCGCGCCGCTTTCGAAGCGCATCAGCTCGTCGATGAAGGTGAGCGGGACGTGGCCGGTCTCGCCGTTGCGGTTCTTGGCGAGCACGAGTTCGGCCCTGCCGGCCTCGGCCTCCTTTTCCTCCTCGCTTTCCGCGTAGTAGGCGGTGCGGTAGAGCAGGCCCACCATGTCGGCGTCCTGCTCGATGGCACCGGATTCGCGGAGGTCGGACATGCGGGGAACGCCGAGGGATTTGCCGGTGCGCGACTCGGGGCCGCGGTTGAGCTGGGCGAGGATGAGGATGGGGAGGCCGAGTTCCTTGGCGAGGCCCTTGATGCCGGCGGAAATTTCCGCGATCTCGCGTTCGCGCGAGTTTTCCGCCTGGCGGCTGCGGGATTTCATGAGCTGGAGGTAATCGATGGCAATGAAGCCGAGGTCCTCGTCGCGCTTCTTGCGGCGGGCCTTGGCGCGCAGCTCGTTGATGGAAATGCCGGCGGTGTCGTCGATGAACAGGCGCGCCTCCATGATTTCGGTGGCGGCGCGGCGGATGCGGATGAGGTCCTGCTTGCCGGGCGAGTAGCCGCGGCTGAGCTGGCTGAGCGCGAAGCGGGCGCGGGCGAAAACGAGACGCTGCACGAGCTGCACCGAACTCATCTCGCAGGAGAACACCATGCATGGCTTGCCGAGGTCCATGCAGACATGCTCGACGATGTTCATCATGAGCGAGGTCTTGCCCATCGAGGGACGGGCGGCGACGACGAACATGTCGCCGGGTTTCATGCCGTTGCTCATGCGGTCGAGTTCCTCGAAGCCGGTCGAGAGCCCCTGCGCGCCGCGCTCGCCGCTGAGCAGCGCCTGGAACTGGTCCATCACTTCCTCGACGGTCTGCCGGATGGTGGGCGCCCTGTTGGTTTCCGATCCCTCGCGGATGGCGAGGATGCGCTGCTCCACGGTATCGAGCAGCGAGGCCACCTCGTCCGGCGCGTCGTAGGCATCGGCGATCGCCTCGTTGGAGTGCTGGATGATCGAGCGCAGCACGTACTTGTCCTTCACCAACTGGAGATGGTGGCGGAAATGGCCGGGGCTGGGCGCGTAGGTGTAGAGATCGGTGATGGCGGCGGGACCGCCGACGCGGTCGAGCAGCCCGCGGTCGAGCAGGCGCTGGACGAGCGAGACGAGTTCGACTTCCTGGCCGGCCTCGAACAGCTCGATGAGAAAGTCGAACAGCGCCGAGTGGGCGGGCACGTAGAAGTGCTCGGCGGTGAGTTTTTCCTCGATGGCGACGCCGATGTATTCCTGCGGGTCCTGCAACATCGAGGACAGCAGGCTTTTTTCCGGCCCCAGCGCGTGGGGCAGCGCGCGGGTCACGTCATCGACCTTGTCCGCACTCTGCTGGAGCTGAACGGGTTTGGTGGAGGTGGTTTTGGGAGTGGGTGTCTCGATGGCCATGAACGGAGGCGGACGATGGCCAACGGCACCGGGCAAGGCAATGCGGAAGAGGAAAACCGCCGCCGATTTCGCGGTTGGCTCAGCCCGCCGATCCGGTTCCGGGGAGGAAACGGTAATACACCTCGAGCATCAGGAGGCTCAGGCACGTGCGGTAGTGCAGCCGGTTGGTCTGGTGCTTGGCTTCGCCGGGCATCTTGAACGAGCCGTCGGACTCCTGGGCGGCGAGCAATTCATCGCGAAAGTTCTTGTTGTAGAGCCGCCAGTCCGCGCCGCCGCGGTTCATCATGGCCTGCGCCTCGTAGTAGTGGCAGTAGAGGTCGCTGGCGTGGCTTTTCTCGTCGTATTTGAACTTGGTGTTGTCGCGGAGGTATCTGGCGGCCTTGCGGGCGGCCGAGCCGGTTCCTTCGTCCCAGATCTGCAGGCACAGCAGGCCGGCACCGGTGAGGTTCCAGTATTTGTTGGTGCCGTCCGCCCGGCCCTTGTAGGCGAAGCCGCCGGAACTGCCCTGGCGCTGCTCCACGTATTCCAAACCGCGGGAGACGGACTTGCGGAGGTTCTTGAAACCAAGGCCGCTGTGGTCGCAGGCTTTCAGTGCCTGAAGCTGCCAAGCGACCACCGAGAGGTCGGTGTGGCCACCCTTGGTTTGATAACCGTAGGCCCAGCCGCCATCGGCGTTCTGGTTGTCGATGATGAATTGACCGGCCTGGCGGGTGACTTCGAAGAGATTGGGGACGTCGATGTTGGCTTCCTTGCAGAAGGTGCTGGCCTCGCCCAGCGCGTAAGCGGCGATGGGGTGCTCGTAGCACCAGGTCTTGTTGGCTTCGCCGCCTTTCTGGATGAGCCGGCCCTCGTTCTGCATGCCGAGGTTGACGAGGAAGGTGATGGCCTTGAGCACGGTGTCGCCGTACTTGACCGAGAGCGGGGTTTCGCAGCGGCCGAGATAGACGAGCAGCGCCAAACCGGTCATGGCGCTTTTGTTGTTTCCCTCCCAGGATCCGTCCGGGTTCTGGGTTTTCTGGAGGTATTCGAGGCCTCTTTCGACCGCGGCCTCGCATTCCGGGGTGCCGCCGGTTTCGTTGAGCCGTGCCAGCCGGTCTTCGGGGGAGCAGCGTTTTTTCATGGTGGCCGGGACATTGGCGAAGCCGCCGCCGAGACCGCCGCCGCCGCCCCAGTTGCTGCCGAGGTCCATGTCGCCGAATTCGAGCGAGGGAGTGGTGACATCGACATCCGGCACCTGGATCGCAGTGGGCGAAACGGTGTTGGCCACCAGCACTTTGGTGCGACTGCTCGCCGGTGGTGTGGGTTTGCGCTGGATCTTGGTCTGGGTCTTCTTCTCGTCCTGCTGGAGATCCTCGTCGAGACTCGCCTTGTAGGTGACGATGGTGGGCGTTTCCTGGGTCAGCGAGGGCAACAGGAAGATACCGAGCGCCAAGGCGATGAGCGCCACGGTGAGAATGGCGATGGCGATCGAGGAAATGGTGGAATTCCGGCGCTGGCGGTGCAGGCGCGCCAGCGCTTCGGGGCTGAGTTGGGCGTGTAGGCTCATGGGGCTTAAGGAAGGTGCGGGGTTGCGTATGACGGGTAAAAAGGCGCGGGTCGCTCGATTGGTTTGAGTAATGGATGAAACCCGGATCAGTTGACGGCGCCGGTGCCCGGGAGGAAGCGGTAATAAACCTCAAGCATCAGGGTGGCGAGGCAGGTGGCCATGTGGACGTCGATCGCCCCGTGGTTTCCACCGGCTCCTTTGTCCCAGGAACCATCCGGCTTCTGGGCTTTGAGCAATTCCTCCCGGAAGCGCTCGTTGTAATCCTTCCATTCGGAACCACCACGATTGATCATCGCCTGGGCGTTGTAATAGTGATAGTAAAGGTTGGCGCTTTCCTCACCCCATTTGAACTCGGAATTCTTGACGATGTACTTGATGCCGGAGCGGGCCGCCGAGGAGGTTGCCTTGTCCCACAACTGGAAGGCGAGCACTCCGCCACCGGTCAGGCCCGGGCTTCGGTTCGAATCGTTGCGATAGCCGATCGCACCGTTCTTGCCCTGCACTTTCTCAAGCCAATCGAGAGCATTTCTGGCAGTGCGATTGAGCTTGCTCTCATTGAACAGTCCGGTGTGTTTCGCGGCCTTGAGTGCCTGGATCTGCCAGAAGCCGACCGAATTGTCGCCGCCGTTGGTGGGTTCGAACTTATAGACCCAGCCACCGCTTTTTCCCTGGCCGTCGATGATGATCTGGGTCGCTTTTTCAGTGACTTCGGCAAGTTGGGGAATGTCGACGCTGAGGGATTTGCAGAAGGTGTAGGCCTCGGCAAGCGCATAAGTCGCAATGCCGTGTTCATAGACCCATTGGATCGAAGCGGCGTCCTTGACGGTAAGACGGTAATCGTTTTTGAGGCCGACGTTGACCAGATAAGTAATGGCCCGCAAGACGTTGTCGCCGAACTCCGGGGAAAGCGGTGTCTCGCAATGGCCGAGGTAGGCGAGCAGGGAAAAGCCGGTCATGGCCACGGCGTGCTGGGAGCCCCAACTGCCATCGGGCTTCTGGGTCTTGGCCATCCAGCGCAGGGACTTCATGACGGCCTCCTCGCATTCCGGAGTGCCGCCGGTTTCCAGCAGCCGGGCCGCACGATCCTCGGGCGAGCAGCGCTTTTTCATGGTGGCCGGGACATTGGCGAAGCCGCCGCCGAGACCGCCGCCGCCGCCCCAGTTGCTGCCGAGGTCCATGTCGCCGTATTCGAGCGAGGGAGTGGTCACATCGACATCCGGCACCTGGATGGCGGTGGGCGAGGCGGTGTTGGCCACAATCACCTTGGTTCGGCTGCTGGCCGGCGGTGTGGGCTTGCGCTGGATCTTGGTCTGCATCTTCTTTTCTTCCTGCTGGATTTCCTCATCCAGAGTGCCGGGGTAGGTGATGATGGTTGGCGATTCCTGGACTAGGGCGGGAAGCAGGAAGATGCCAAGGGCCAAGGCGATGAGCGCCACGGTGAGAATGGCGATGGCGATGGAGGAAATGGTGGAATTCCGGCGCTGGCGGTGCAGGCGCGCCAGCGCTTCGGGGCTGAGTTGGGCGTGTAGGCTCATGGGAGGCGGGTTTCGGAGGGGGCGTTTTCCAAGCGTCCCGTGCATGCGTGTGCACGGAAAAATAAATGGAACCGGTGTGGCAGCATGTCAAGGCCCGGGACGCCGTGTGGCATGCAGGCACCGGGCAGCATGAAATTTGCAGGGCAGCCCGATTTCGCCCTGCCATTCCGGAGGAAAACCGCCATCCTGCCGCCGTGTTCGACCCGCAACCCACGACCGCCGCCGACAAAACGGAACTCTACCTCCATCTCGAAACGCAGTTCCGCGGGCTGCTGGATGGCGAACGCGATCCGCTGGCCAACGCCGCGAATCTGGCCGCCATGCTCTATCACGCGCTGCCGGACGTGAACTGGGCGGGATTTTACCGGCTGCGGGGCGATGAACTGGTGCTCGGACCGTTCCAGGGCAAGCCGGCCTGCGTGCGGCTCCCGCTGGGCAAGGGCGTGTGCGCCACCGCCGCCGAACGGAAGGAAACCGTGATCGTGCCCGATGTGCACGATTTCCCCGGCCACATCGCTTGCGATCTGGCATCGAGATCGGAAATCGTGGTGCCCGTCATCCACGCCGGACGGCTGCTCGGGGTGCTCGATCTCGACAGCCCGGTGCCGGATCGTTTCGACGCCGCCGACCAAGCCGGACTGGAACATCTCGCGGCCATGCTGGTGGAGGGTTGCGACTGGTGACGCCCGCGAATTCAATCGCGGTGATACGGCGATCCGCTGCGCAGCGAGGCGGCGCGGTAGAGCTGCTCCAACAAAACGAGCAGCGCAAGTTCGTGCTGCATGGTGAGCGATGACATGGCGAGTGTCAGATCCGCGGCGGCGCGCAGTGCGTCGTTGTGGCCATCGGCCGCGCCGATGAGGAAGGCGAGCGTCTTGATGTCGCCGCGGGCGGCGAGCGAATCGAGCATGGCGGCGAACTCACGCGTGGTGGGTGATTTTCCGCGTTCGTCGAGCGCGATGCGGAAACATCCGGCCGAGCGCTCCAACAATCGGTCGGACACCTCGTCGTTGCCACCGGCTTTCACGGCAACCAGCTCGTAATTTCCAAAACGCGAAAGTCGCTTGAGATACTCGTCCACGCCCGCCTTGGCATAGGCGAGCGCGGGTTTTCCGGCGACGATGATGCGGATGCGCATGGACGGCATCGATGCTTGTCCGTGAACGCGGGCCGCGCCAGCCTCGAATCCCCATGAGCGAGATCTACGAAACCGACAAGGTGCTCTCCGAGTATCTGCTGTTCCACTACGGCAGCGCCGCGGAGATCCTGCCGCACGGGGCACCCGCGGGCATGCGCGAGGCGCTGGATTTCCCCTGCCGCACGGTGGCGCGCTTCACACCCGGGCAAGTCGCCCGCGGGCTCGATCTCGGATGCGCGGTGGGGCGATCGACCTTCGAAATGGCACGCAGCTGCGGCGAGGTGACCGGTATCGATTTCTCCCACGCCTTCATCAAGTCGGCACAGGCACTGCAACGCGGTGACACGCTCCGTTACGAACGGCTCGACGAAGCGAACCAGCGCACCCCGCTCACGGCACGCGCCCCGGAAGACATCGCTGCGCCGCACGTCCGCTTCATGCAGGGCGACGCGATGCGTTTGCCCGATGACCTCGGGGCCTTCGACCGCGTGCATGCCGCCAACCTGCTGTGCCGATTGCGTGAGCCGAAACTCCTGTTAGATCGCCTGCCGTCGCTGGTGAAACCGGGCGGCGAACTCGTGCTCGCCACGCCTTGCACCTGGCTGGAGGAATTCACTCCGTGCGAAAACTGGCCGCAGGGAAGCACCTTGGATTGGCTGGTGGATATGCTGTCGCCGGATTTCACTTTGATCGATATCACCGAAGAGCCGTTTCTCATCCGCGAAACGGCGCGCAAGTTCCAGTGGACCACCTCGCAGACGAGCCTGTGGCGACGCCGCGAATGAAATGCCTCACATCAGGCTCGCGCCGGCTTCGGCGAGTTCCGAACGCTCGCCGCGGCTGAGCGCCACATGGGCGACGAAGGGCTGGTCCTTGAGGCGGTTGCGGGTGTAAACGAGTCCGTTGCTGCGGCTGTCGACGTAGGGATTGTCGATCTGCGCGGGGTCGCCGACCATCACCAGCTTCGAGTCTCGCGACATGCGGGTGACGATGGTTTTCGCCTCCTGCGGGGTGAGCTGCTGCGCTTCGTCGAGGATGAAGAAACGGTTCGGAATCGAACGGCCGCGGATATAACAAAGCGCCTCGATTTCCAGAATCCCCTGCTCCATCAGCATCTCGTATGGCTTCTTGACGGGCAGCGCGGGATTGGTGGCTTTCTGCTGTTTGCGCCGCGGGCCGAGCGGGGTGGACGGACGCATGAGAAGATCGAGCGCGTCGTGGATCGGTTGCAGCCACGGGCGCATTTTCTCGTCGAGCGAGCCGGGCAGGAAACCGAGTTGCTCGCCCATGGCAACGACCGGGCGACTCACGGTGATGCCGGTGTAGCGGCGGTTGAACATCTCGTGCAAACCGGCGGCCACGGCGACCAGCGTCTTGCCGGTGCCGGCGTGGCCATAGCAGGTGACCAGCGAGATTTCCGGATTGAGCAGGGCGTCGATCAGGCAGCGCTGCCCGAGGTTGAGCGGCTTGAGCGACTGGCCGTCGGGAATCTTGAGCACCTCGGGGAAATTCAGCCTCACGAAACAGCCGTCGGCCGCGAGCCGCGCGGGAATCGTCTGTTTCTCCCCCGCCCCTAACAGGACGTATTCGTTGACCGCCAATCCGCTCGTGCGGCCCTCGTCGAGCGCGATCGATCCGCTGCTGGCGAAGCGCTGGAGTTCGCCGGGATCCACCTCGATACGACGAACCTCGTAGTTGGAGACCTCGCGCGCGTCCACCTTGTCGTTGAGATAGTCCTGGCACTCGATGCCCACGGCGCGGGCCTTGAGCTGCATGTTGATGTCCTTGGTGACGAGCACGACCGGCGCGGAGTTGTGCTGCATCAGCATCAGGCAGGCGGCGAGGATGCGGTGGTCCACCCGCTCGCGGTCGGGGAAAATGCGGTGGAAGCGGTTGAGCGCCTCGGAGTTTTTCGGACACACGGCGGGATCGTAGATCACCATGCGCACCGTGCCGCCGTGGCCGTTGGAAACGCCGCGGGTGACGCTCGACGAACACGAGAACATCTCGTTGAGCCGGCGGTGCACGCGGCGCGCGTTGGCCCCGCGCTCGGTCTGCTCGCTCTTGAACTTGTCCAACTCGGCCAGCACGTCCGCCGGGATGCAGAGGTGGTTTTCCTTGAAGCGCTCGAGCGACGCCGGATCGTGCAGCAGCACGTTGGTGTCGAGCACGTAGTTCTTGACCAGTTGGGACGGCGCGGTGAGTCCGAAGTCCTCCGGCCTTGGCGTGCCGTTGGCGGCCTTGCGGCGTTTCGTAGCGGATGGGTCACGACCGGTTTCCTCAAAGAGCGCGCATTGCGACTCGTCGTTGCGATGGATCATTTGGATGTGGGGGTGAACGGGGTGGATGAACGGATCGGGGAAGCGCCTGCCGCCGGTCCGCCGCCAGCGTTTTTCATGCCACCTTCAGCCGCAGAGGATGGGGTGAAATCATTCAAGGCAGCTTGACTATTTCCATCCCTGAGAGAATGACAACCCCGAAATTGGATTTTTCAAAGTGGCTCCGCGAGTCCCCCGTGCGGCAGTCACCAGGCCGGATTCTGCCGTCGCACGGCTTCGTAAAGCACGATGGCGACGGCGGTGGACAGGTTGAGGCTGCGGGTGCCGCCGGGGTTCATCGGAATGCGCAGTGCCCGGTCGCCGGCGGCGCGCACCATGTCCTCGGGCAGGCCCTTGGTTTCCCGGCCGAACACCAGGTAGTCGCCCGCTTGAAACGGCGCGTTCCATACCGTGCGGCCGGCCTTGGTGCTCAGAAACCAGAAAGCCGCGTCACACGAGGCCGCGGCCTGAAGTTCCGCGAACGATTTCCAGACGCGCAGGTCCACATCGTGCCAGTAGTCGAGTCCGGTGCGGCGGACGTGTTTGTCATCGAGCGAAAACCCGAGCGGCTCGACCAGATGCAGCGTGGATCCGGTGGCCAGTGCGAGCCGGCCCGCGGCCCCCGCATTGTGGGGAATTTCCGGCTCGATCAGAACGATGTGAAACATGGCGGAATCTCACGCGGAGTCACTGCGCCGGGCCAGTGTGATGGACAGGCCGAGCGCGCCGATGAAGATGAGATAACAGGCGAGCAGTTCCAGATAGCTCTCGCAGATTTCCGGAATCTCGGGCGAAAACGCGTCGCCCAACGAAACCTTCCAGAAGGCATCGCTGCCGATCACCCGATTGAACACATAAATGATGAGCAATGCGCCGGCGATGAGCCCCGAACCGGCGTGGTGCCCGAGCGTGGCCAGAAAATGCGTCATCACCCGCCGGTGACGCAGCACCGTGATCAAAGCCACCAGCAGAATCACACCGATCACCCATTCCTCCGGAAACGGCCATCCCAGGATGTCCGAGATGAAGTCCTCGATTTCCCCCACGAAGGCCGCGAAAAAACCCAAACCCAGCACCCGGCACACCGGCCTGTAGGCACCGGCGTGCGACGAGGCTCCGAAGGCCACCACCGAGGCCCCCGCCAGCAGGAAGGCTTGCAGCAGTTCCACCGTGCCGCGCTCGACCGGCGCCTCGCCGCTCTCCGGCAGCCAGGCCGGCAGCAGGATCGCCACGCAGCCGGCGCAAATCATGATGATGCGCACGACGATGCGCTTCCATGATGGCTTGCGCCGGATCGCCGGTGGTGGG
Organism: Luteolibacter sp.; assembly: GCA_041686775.1. Classification (GTDB taxonomy): domain Bacteria; phylum Verrucomicrobiota; class Verrucomicrobiia; order Verrucomicrobiales; family Akkermansiaceae; genus Luteolibacter. Next base: position 387,128 of record JAWLDG010000002.1, read on the forward strand.
TCGCTCATTGCGGTGGTGCTAGGGATTTCAGAGCGAGGATGCAAGGACGGCTTGGTCATTCCGCATCGGATCCCGCCGGCCATCGACACATCGCGCGGGCCCGGTCCCGACATGGGTCGATTTGGGATTGCCTAATATTTTCCCAATGGCTAGCCTTCACTCATCAGGATGAATGCTGCATGTCACAGACCGGCGTATTTTCCGGCAACATTGCTTGCCCTGCTGCTGGCATCCTGCGGTCCCGACGAACCCAGCGCGGAACTGGCCGCGCAGGAGCGTGAGATCATCGAACTCAATCTCAGGCTGGACCTGTTGCAATACCGGCTCGAAACCCGCATGCCGGCCGCCCAGTCCGGGTCTTCGCGGGAACTTGACCTGAAACTCGACGAGCTTGCCCGAAACAAGGAGGCGCTCGCACGGACCAGCGCGATGTTGCGCGAGGAAATCATGGATCTGGACCGCGCGTTCGAGGACTTCCGTACCGAATCACTGGTCAAATCACGCCGCAACGCCATCGGCAGGGAATTCGACCGGATGACCTCGCGGGACGGACGTGTGTTCGAGCAAGTGAAAATCACCGGTGTCGATGATGGCGGCGTGCGCATCCGCCATCGCTCGGGAACCGCCACCTTGCGTTATGCCCATCTGAACGACGAGCAACGCGTCGCATTCGGAATGGACGAGCAGCTTGCCCTCATGGCGGAGCAGCGCGAGCGCTCCGAAACCCAAGCCTGGCATTCATGGATTGAAAACGAAGCGGAAAACCTCGCAAGCCGGCACAATGCGTCGTCCGAATACGACGACTCGCCCGCGCGCGACCGTTCGTTGGCCGCGGATGTTCCGGCGCGCCGCACCAGTCCGCTGGCGGAACCCGCCCGGCCTTTCGGATCATCGCCCCGATACCGCCCGTCATCCTACCGCACGCGCTACAGGTCGGTGTATTACTACACGCCCTACACGACTTATTCCCCGGCGCGATCATGCCCCCAACCCTACCAACACTATCAACAGCCGATCCGGCCGATCCGGCCATGATCGCGACGCCGTGAATGTTTCCACAAGCCAACGGTTATCATAAATCCCGCCCCATCGGATGAAGCTCCTGAATTTCATATCCCGCCCGGCCATCATGGTGTCGCTGCTTTGTATTTCCTGTGACAAGGACGACCCTGCCCTGATAGAAAAGAAAAACGCCCAGGCCTCCGAGATCACCCGGCTCAAGGGTGAAATCGCCCTATTGGAGGAAAAACTCAGGAACCTGCCACCGGACGTCTCGGACGAACTGGAACGCAAGCGCGGGGAGGTCGCCAAGCAGCAAGCCGCGATCGACCAACTGGAAACCGGCATTCGCGAGCAGGAACAACGCAAGAACGCCTTGCAGCGCGAATTCGACGCCTACAAGGCCAAATACGGAATCAACTGATCGCACCGCCATGTCATTCTCGGATTTGATGACCAGCGCCCGCGGACCCGGCGTCATCGGGACCATCCTCGCACTGATCGTCCTGCTCGGCTTCGGTCTGTTGTTCATGTATTCCTTCGACGAGGGATCGCAGGGAGCCGGGAAAACGATCGAATCCGTCATACGCGACCAGCACCGGGAGATCGAATCACTCACCGTCCGGATCGGCAACCATGCCGCGCGCCTCGATCAAGGCAAAGGCCGCAAATCCATACTCGACGAGTTGAAAAAGACCGAAACCCAGGCGGTCAGGCAGCGCGCCGAAATCGAGTGGCTGGAAGAGCGCGGCACGAGCCTGGATGGCGAGCTGGCGGCAATCGGTGAGGAGTTCGAGACATACAAGGATCGCTATCGGGCTCATGTGAGAAAAGCGGCCGAGGGAACCAAGCTCGATCGCCTGACCACGCTCCACGGCGAAACTTTCGAAAATGTGACGATCCGCCAGGTCAACGCCGTCGGCATGCAGATCGCCCACCAGGCGGGCTTCAAGAGAATCCCCTTCGAGGAACTGCCCGAGGACATGATGGATCTCTATCAGTTCTGTCCCGCTCAAAAGGAACAGGCTCTCGCCAGGGAAAAGGAAATCCGGAACCTGCATGAAACGCAGGTCGCCGCAGCGAAAGGCGCCGTTGAACAGAAGCGTGCCGAGGAAGCGGTCAGGCAGGAAGCGCTCCAACGCGAGCAAAACGCCCGGCTGCTGCAGAACTCCCTGGACCGCATCAAGACTCTGGAAGACGAAATCCGGCAACTGCAGCGCGACATCGCGGATGAAGCCCTCAAAAGAATCAGCCGCGCACCGCAAATGCGCCAGCAACTGGCCATGAAAGAACGCGAGAAGGCACGGCTTCAGGCACAAGTGAACCGCCTCCGGACCGGACTGTGACCGGAGAAGCATATGGCGATTTTCAACGATGATCCAGGTGCCGGCCTCGCCGCATCGTTGCTGGGCCTGGTCGTTCTTGTCATGACCGGGATCGGTCTTTCGATGGTGGTCGAGAAGCGCATGCGCTCATCCAAAACGGATTCCGTTTTCCGGAACGACCTCCAAGCCGGCGATCGGCAACTCGGGGGACTGGAAGAGCACCACGACCGGTTGCAACAACGGCTGTTCAACGACATGCCGGTCCGGGTCCGGGCGGTTGAGGAATTGGCCGCGCTGACCGAACCACAAACGCTCGCCACCCGTGCGGCGCAAGCCCGCGCGCGGCTCGAAACCCTGAAACGCGAAATCACGGGACTGGAGCGTGATTTCGAAAAATACCGGACCGATTACCGGAATCACGCATGGAACCGCGCCGTGGGTGAATCGCTGGGTGAACTCACATTGCCCGGCGGCCGCGTTTACCATGACGCGGTGATCCGGCAGGTCACGGACGAGGGAATCGTCATCCGCCACCAACACGGCAGCGCGCGCATCCCGGCACAGGATCTGGATGAACGCTGGCGCGACCGCCTTCAGTTGAAGTAAGCCGCTCCCCCTCACGGCGTGCGCGTCAAGTTAAGGGTCAAGGAGCGGCGAAACGAGTTCGACGATGTCCATAAGCTGGCAATGAGATGAGCGGATGCGCCGGACATTGGCTTTCCCATGGGCGTCGGCGGACATGCTCCGCCGCTCCTTGAACCGCCCGTTGGCCGGCTTTTTAAGGAATCTGCCCTTAACTTGACGCGCATGCCCTCACGGGTATCCCGCTGAAGCCGGCGGGTGGTGGAACCAGAGTAACGGAACCAACGGGAATCGACATATCCCTTCCGCTCATTGCAGTTCCACCTCGGCCCCAACCGCCTGCTGATAGATCGCGTGCAGCGTCTTGGTCTGCGCGGAGCCGAGTGTTCTGCCGAGGCGCGCGAGCACATACAGCGTCACCGCCGCCGCCACCATGATCCAGAACACCCACAGCGCCCAGGCCTGCATCCCGAGCCGTGCCTGGCACCAGCCGTAGATGCCGGAAAACAGCGCCACCGAACCGACCAGCAGGTAAGCGTAGAGGAACGACGACCACATGTTGGCATTGGGTCCATAGGTGCCATGGATCACCGTTCCACCCTCCGCGTGGGCCTCGAAACTCAAATGCAGGCGCGGCGACCAGAACCGGCGCTCATCCACCGGCACGCGCAGACAAACGAACCCCGGAAAACTCCTCACCTCGCAGCGTCCGTCGGTTTCCGCGGCCGCCGCCACCATCACGCGCACCGCCTCGGCCTCGTGACCGACCACATGCGAAAACGACGGCCGCAATCCCAGGGAACTCATCACTCGCGAGCATGGAAAATCGCCGCCGGCTGTCAACGTCGCGGCAAGGTCCGGTTGCGGCACCTCTCATCCGTGATACGCTTGCCGCATGAAACGCCGTCTCGCATGGCTCATTGCCATTCTGTCCGGACTCTATCTGTTGGTGATGGGGCCGATGCCCGATCCCCTGCCCTTCCTCGACGAAGCGACGGCGCTGGCGATTTTCGTGAAATCGATGTCATGGCTCGGCTACGACATCCGCCGCTGGCTGCCATTCCTCGGCCGGCGCTCCGGGAAACCCGCCGGAAAAAACCCGCGCGAAACCACCATCGACGTCTGATCAGCAATTCCCGCGGCCGGTGATGCTGACGATCGCCGCGAATTTTCGGCAGGTTTCGCTCAGCGCGCGGTCCGTCATGATGTGCTCCAGGGTCCACGGCAGGCGCAAACGCCAGTTGCCCTCGCTGCTGCCGGGGCGGTTGATGCGTTCGTCGATGTCAAACAACTCGGTAATCATCAACTCGGCATAACTCGAGCGGCTTGCCATCAAGGCCTTGATCAAGCTCAGCCGGATGCCCTCGGTAAGTGGCGGCCACGGCGCGTGTTCGTGGATCGGAATTCCGGCGAACTCGCTGAGGATGCGCAGGCCATGCTGCGCCCCGTGGGCCTGGCCGGCGCTGTGCTCGGACGGGTTTTCGCCATGCAGGCGGATCGCCTCAAGACAGCCGCGCCAGATGCCGTTGACCGGGTCGTGATCGTGCGTGGAATAGGCGGCGAACGAGTTTTCGGGAAAATTTTCCCCGGGCACCGGATGGCCCGCGGAGTCGCAATCCCAATGCGGGATGCGGTAGCCGGCGATGCCCAGTTCGTGCAGGTGCGGTCGCACGTAATCCGGCACCCAGCCGAGATCCTCGGCGATGATTTCCGCATCGCCCGCGGCCTCCATCACCGCGCGCAGCCGCAGGTCGCCGTCGGCGCGGTTGGCGGCCTTGTTTTCCGGCGTGTCGTCCGGCCGCGCCACCCAGTGCGGCAGACGCCCGTGGGTGCGCTCGGCGGCCTGATCGTGGGAGAGTCCGATGAATTCCACATTGCGCTCCGGCCGCCAGGGAAAGGCGTAGATCCGGTAAAAACCGAGGATATGATCGATACGGAACATGCGGAATATCCGGGTGAGCCGGCGGACGCGCGTTTTCCACCACTCGAAGCCGGTATCCTGCATGTGGTCCCAACGGTAGAGCGGGATTCCCCAGTTCTGCCCCCATTGCTGGAAGAACGGGTCGTTCAGGTGATGGCCCTCCGGCGGAGAGCCGCCGCACCATTCGAGATGGAACTGTTCCGGCTGGAAAAACACATCGCACGAATGCCAGCTCACGCCGATGGGCATGTCGCCCATCAGCATCACCCCGCGGGCGTCCGCGTGTTTCCTCAAGTCATCCCACTGGCGGTGGCAAAGCCATTGCACGAAGGCGAAAAAACCGAGCCGGTAATCCACCCCCGCCGCATCGCGTGCGCGCATCGATTCGAGGTATTCCCACGCCCGCCGCGGTGTGTGGCATTCGCGCGGCCAGCGGTCCCAACTCAGCGATTCGCCGTGATGTTCCATCAGCAGCCGGAACAGGCAGTAATCGTCCAGCCACTCCGCCTCATCCTCGCGGAAGCGGGCGAATTCCCGCTGCAACTCCTCCCCCGCTTCTTCGAACTTCGTCCATGCGAGTTCGAGCAGATTGCGCTTCACCCGCCGCACCGCCGGATAGTCCACACGCGCCGCGTCAAGCGCCTCGCCCAGCGAGACCCGTGCGCCGGAAATCTCCGGCTCGCCCAGCCACGGAACATGATGCTCGTCGAGCGTCAGGTAGATCGGATCGAGCGCCGCCGAGGAAATCGCGCTGTAGGGGCTTTCCTCCGGTCCGTTCTCGTTGATCGGCAGAAGCTGGATGAAACCCACGCCATGATCTGCCGCCCAATCGACCCACTGGCGCAGCGCCGCGGTGTCGCCGATGCCGAGGTCCCCCTCCCTGCGCGGTGAAAAGGCGGGAAGCAGGATGCCGGCCTGGCGTTTTTCGGAGTGATGCACCGGCGCAGTCTGGCAGCCGCGCCCGGTGGGTAAACTCCGAATTCCGCAGAGCTAACAGAATCGCCGCGAATCACCTCATCGACGCCACAATTTGCTCGGTGAGCGTCTGAACGAGTTTCTCCGCCTCGGAATCGAGTTGGGTCGAAGTTCCGGTAGCCGGCTGGTCCGGGATGCGGCAGACGGTGCCGGGCTGGAACTCCGCGTTGTCGCAAAGCTGGCACTCCTGCCAGTTGGCGCGCTTGTCGTCCATGCCGAGCGTCTTGCGCAGGGCGATGAGTTCCTTGGCCTGGCCGCCGGTGATGGTGAGCAGTTCGCCGCCCTTGAGTTGGGAGGCCACCCACACGGTTTTGCAGTAGGACTCGACGTTTTCCATTTTCCAGTAGGCGTCTTCGATATCCTTGCCCCAGGTGATGACACCGTGGTTGACCATCAGCACGGCCATGTGATCAACGGCGGCGTTGCCGACGACCTCGGCGTTGGCCGGGGAGCCGGGCGTGCGGTATTCCGCCATGCCGATCTGGCCGAGGAAAACCTCCGCCTCGGGAATCATGCAGGTCGGCGGCTGGACGCCGGCCACGGCGAAGGCGGTGCCGTGCGGCGGGTGCGCGTGGCAGCAGGCCTTGGCCTTCGGCTGGCGCTTCATGATGGCGAGGTGAGTCATGCACTCGGAGGTGCGCTTGTATTTGCCGGCGAGTTGTTTGCCTTCCATGTCCACCAGGCACATCTGCTCGACGGTCATGAAACCCTTGGAAACCAGCGTCGGTGTGCAAAGCACCAGGTTGTCGCCCACGCGGATGGTGAGGTTGCCGCCGTTGCCATCGGTGTATTCACGGGCCCACATGCGCTTGCCGATATCCACCATTTTTTCCTTCAGTGCGACGATCGCCGGTGAGTTGAAGAATGCCTCGATCTCCGCGGGAGTCTTGGGGTCCTTGCCGGGCGTCCAGTGGTATTCGTAATCCGGAAGAATCGGTTCGGCCGGGGCTTTTGCCGGAGCGGCCGAAGTCCCGCGAACGGTGACCAATCCGTCGCGGAGCACGTCCTTGGCGGATGGCGTGAGCACCGCGCCGGCAGGAATGTCGGCGGCGGACTTGCCGGCCTTGAGCAGGGCTTCGATATCGGCTCCGGTATAGACTTTCTTTTTCATGGATGAGGTGGTTCGTAATGAAGTGAATCGAAAATGGCGACGGTGATGGCGTCGATGGGAATGGGGAAATCGAACGGTGCGGTGGCTTCCGCCCCCTCGACGATGCCGATGATGTCACCTTCTCCGGCACCGAGGTTGTCGTAGGTGATTAGCGAAAACTGCGGGGAATGCGGCGGTGGATTCGCGCAGGCGGTGTTGTAGTCCTTCGCATCCAGCGGATTGCACATCAACCACCGGCCACCCTTGAAGGAGGGGTCTTGGACGTTCAGGGTGACCCTGCCGATGACCTGGGCGATGCGCATGGGAGAACTTTGCTGGTTTTCAGTTTTCAGTTTTCAGTCAATAATACCTTGGATGAAATTCCGGACCGGCGATTTCTCGTCGTGGACGATGTGACGGGCACCTATGCCGTCGGTGGAGACGAAAACCCTGGAGTGCATGCCCGCGCCGAAAAGGTCGATGGCGACCATTGGCGCACCCAGCGGCTTTTGTTCCGCGTCGAGCGGCTGGCAGAGCAGCATCTTGCACCCCTTCAGCGAAGGGTGGCAGTGGCTGCTGACCGCGTGGCCGACGACGATGGCGGGGATCACTGGATTGAAGATTGTTGATTGTTGATTGAGGATTTTGCTTCGCGCGGTGCTTGCTCTTCCTCTTGCGTCTTGGGTCTTGCAGTCTTGTGTCTTCAGATAATGCGGAGGTTTTCGACGAGGACGCAGCGGCGGATGCGGGTGAAGGTTTTGGGTGTGGTGATGCCCTCGCCGGTGGTGGTGGCGATGGAGTAGGAGAGGTAGCCTTCGCCGCCGAGACCGAGGCCGGCGACGGACGCGCCGTTCTTCACGAAGATGGTGGTGTCCATTTCCTTCGCCATGTAGGTCATGTGGTTCACGTCGAGCGTGTGGATGATGGCGGAGTGGCGGTAGTTGTGCTCGGCACGCTTGGCCTCCCGCACGGCGGTCTCAAAGTCGGGGCAGGAAACGATGGGCATCATCGGCATCATCTGCTCCTCCTGGACGAAGGGATGATCGGCATCGGTCTCGGCGAAGAGCATCTGGGTGCCGGCCGGGATCGAGGCACCGGCGTGCTCCGCGAGCTTCGATGGATCGGCACCGACGAGCGCGCGGTTCACCGAGGCGTGCGCGCAACCTCCGCCTTCGCCTTCCTTGAACGTGAAAGCCGCGGCGGTGAGTTTTTCAAGTTGCTGCGAGTTGATGCGGGCGGCACCGGCTTTTTCGAGTTCGGCACAGAACTGGTTCATCACCGAAGCGACAACAAAGACCGCCTTCTCACCGATGCAGAGCAGGTTGTTGTCGAAGGCACCGCCCTCGATGATGCCGCGCGCGGCTTTGGCGAGATCGGCGCTTTGATCCACCACCACGACCGGATTGCCCGGGCCGGCGCAGATCGCGCGCTTGCCGGATTTCATGGCGGCATTGACGACCGCCGGGCCGCCGGTGATGGCGAGCAGTGCGATGTGAGGATTTTTGCAGATGGCGTCGAAGGATTCGAGCGTCGGCTGCTCGATGGTAGTGATGAGATTGTCGATGCCGAGTTCGCGGTGGATCGCCTCGTTGAAGGCGCGAACAGCCATCGCCGCGCTGCGAGCGCCACCCGGGTGCGGATTGAAAACGATCGAGTTGCCGGCGGCCACCATGTTGATAACATTTCCTGTTAGAGTCGGAACAGAGTGGGTGACGGGCAGGATCGCACCGATCACACCGAAGGGCGCGTATTCCTCCAGCGTGATGCCACCGTCGCCGCTCATGGCGTAAGGTTGGAGCCATTCGGTGCCGGGGACGTTCTTGGTGATGAGGAGTTTGCCGATCTTGTGATCGAGGCGGCCGATCTTGGTTTCCTCGAATTCGAACTTGCCCCATGACTCGGCGTTGGAAACGGCGAGGTGTTTGACAATTTCAATCACCTTCGCGCGTCCGGCCACACCGAGTTTCTTCAACTTCAAGTGCGCGTCGTTGGCGGCCTCGGCGGCTTTGGCCACGCAGTCGAACACGCCGCGCTGGCCGTTGGATGGCGAGGAACCGTTGCAACCGCAGGATACCTTGGGTGCGGGAGCCGGAGCAGCCCCCTGCTCCGCGTTGAGACGCGCAACGACGGATTCGACTACGGAACGGACAAGATCGGGATCGATGGTTTTCATTCGATTCAGTGATTGTTGGATAATGGCAGCGGGCAGAATGCCCGCGCCACAGGTCAGCCGCCCTTGTAGAGGGTTTTGCCATGGACTTCGACGCGGTCGATGATGGCGACGATGGCGGCGTCCACGGGGATGGACTTGAGACCTTGGGCGTTGCGGGCGGAGCTGCCCTGGCAGAACATGACGAGTTCGCCCTCGCCGGCGCCGACGGTGTCGATGGCGACGATGGTGTTCGATCCGTGCTTGAATTTGGACGGATCCTTGTCGTCCACCAGCATCGGACGCAGCAGCAGCAGTTTCCTGCCGGTCATCTGCTCGTCCTTCTTGGTGGCGACGACTTGTCCTATGACTTCCGCGAGGAACATGGGGGTGGCGATTGGTCATCGGTCACCGGCCACCAGTTGACCGATGACAGATGACAGATGACTCACTTGCGTGGCGCGCGGGCGGTGTCCTTGGGGAGCACGCCGTCGATGGCATCGTCCGGGCGGGCGATGACGTGGGCGCTGATGACTTCGCCGGATTCCGCGGCGACGGCGGCACCGGCGTCGATGGCCGCCTTGACGGCGGCGACATCGCCGGAGACGACGGCGTTGCACATCGCGTTGCCGATCTGTTTCATCGGTCCGACGAGTTCGACGTTCGCGGATTTGAGCATCGCGTCAACGCCGACGACGAGGCAGGCGAGGCCGCGGGTTTCGAGGAGTCCTACTGCTTGTTTGGCCATGGCTTTAGTTTGTTGGTTTTCAGTGTTCAGTTTTCAGTGTCAGAATAAGAATCAGGAGAGTTTTCGGAAGACTTCGCGGGCGAGGACAAGTTCCTCGTTGGCGGGGATGACGAGCACGCGGGCGGGCGAGGCGTCGGTGGCGATATCGGCCTCGACGGCGGCACATGATGTGTTTTTCTCGGGATCGAGATGAATGCCGAAGCCTTCGAGCCCCTCGCAGACGGCGGCGCGGATGCAGGTGTTGTTTTCGCCGATGCCGGCGGTGAAGACGAGGGCGTCGATGCCGCCGAGTTCGATCATGAACGCGCCGATCCAGTGGCGGATGGAGTGGATGAGGCACTCGATGGCGAGTTTTGCATCGGCGTTTCCGGAGGCCGCGGCCTCGCGGACGTCGCGGATGTCGTTGGAGATTCCGGAAAGTCCCAACAGACCGGACTCCTTGGTGAGTTGGCGTTCCGCTTCATCGAGCGAGATGCCGAGCGTGCGCATGGCGTAGGGAATGGCACCCGAATCGAGATCGCCGACGCGGTTGTTCTGCGGCAGGCCGCTTTGTGGCGAGAAGCCCATGCTGGTGCCGACGGCCACGCCATTGAGGATGCCGGTGACGGAACTGGACCCGCCGAGGTGGCATGAAACGACGCGGAACGGTTTGCCTTCGATATCCCGCGGGCCGTCCTGATAGAGACGGCGGGCGATTTGCGCGACATCCTCGCGTCCACACAGCTCCGCGGAGCGTTCGGCTACGAACTTGTGGCTGGCGCCGTGGAAACCGTAGCGACGGATGCCGATGTCGCGCCATGATTTCGGTATGGCAAAGTTGGCGGATGCCCCGCCGGTCCACTGATAGAACGCGGTCTCGAAGAGCGCGACGGGTTTTGCCTTCGGCAATGACTTGGCGAACTGGCGGATGCCGTTCGCATACGGCGGATTGTGCGCCGGCGCGACGGCGGCGAAGCCCTCCAGCGCGTCGATGACCGCCTGGTCGGCGATGACACAGCCGCTGAGATTCTTGCCGAGCACGGTTTTGAACCCGACCGCATCGATATCGTCCGGCGAGGAGATGACGCCGTCGCGCTGCAGCGTGGCGAGAGCGTCATCGATCACCGCGGCATAATCCTCCACCCGCTCGTAACCGCCCTTGGCCACGACTTCTCCCCCGCCCTCTTCCATGCGGAAGAGGCGGTATTTGAAGGAGGTCGATCCGAGGTTGGCGACGAGGATGAGCATGGGATGTCAATGGTCAGCGGTCATCAGTCATCGGTGAAGAGCAGGCATGCGGCGGGATCCATCCTGATGACCGATGACTGCTGGCCGATGACATGTCATTATCCGAGCCACGCACCGAGCTTGGAGAGGTCGTCGTGCGGGCGCGGGATGACCTGCACGGAGCTGACTTGTCCGAGGTTGGCTGCGGCGGCCGCACCGGCGTCGAGGCCGGCCTTGACGGCGGCGACATCGCCGGTGAAGAAGCCGGTGACGAGGCCCGAGCCGATTTTCTCCCAGCCGGTCATTTTGATGTCGGCGGCTTTGAGTGCGGCGTCGGAACCTTCGAGGAGCGAGATGAGGCCCTTGGTTTCAAGGATGCCGATTGCTTGTTTGGCCATGGTGGTAGAAGTTTGTTGGTTTTCAGTTTTCAGTTTTCAGCATGAAGACTGGTTTCACGCGATTCCGAACTGGCTGAGGAGTTCGGGGTGCGGGCGGGCGATGACGTGGGAGCTGACCAGCTCGCCGACGCGGCCGGCGGCATCGGCTCCGGCATCGACGGCGGCTTTGACGCTGCCGACGTCGCCCTTGACGATGACGGTGATGAAGGCTCCGCCGATCTGGGTCTGGCTGACGAGCTGGACATTGGCGGCCTTGGCCATCGCGTCAGTGGCTTCGACGCTGCCGACGTAGCCTTTGGTTTCTATCATGCCGAGTGCGGTACTCATGGTGGTGTGGGGTTGGTGGTTTGGGATTCGGGATTCGGGATTTGAAATTTCAAATTTCAAATTTGAGATTACTTGGACAGTTCGCAGAAGGTGTCGGGTTTGAGGCCGCAGGCGTTGCCTTCGTCGGTGTCGATGTGGACTTCGAGTTTGAAGCTGGGATCGACGCGGGCGACGAGGTTGTCGAAAGTCATGCCGAGCGGGCCGTGGACCTTGAGTTTCATGGTGTCGAGGTGCTTCACGCCGTAGAACTTCGCGTCGTCCGGGTGCATGTGGACATGCGGCTGGGCGCGGATCACGCCTTCGGTCATCTCGAAGTAGCCATTGGGGCCCATCAACATGCAGCCGGGGGTGCCCTTGATCTCGCCGGACATGCGCACCGGGATGTCGAAACCGAGCGAGACGGCGTCGGTGTAGGCGAGTTCGACCTGGTTGAGATTGCGGCAGGGACCGAGGATGCGGAGATTGGAAATGACGCGGCTGCGCGGGCCGATCAGGGTGACGGTTTCCCTGGCGGCGTATTGGCCTTCCTGATAGAGCGCCTTCATCGGCGTGAGCTGGTGGCCTTTTCCGAAAAGGGCCTCGACGGCGTCCTGAGTCAAGTGGCAGTGACGGGCGGAAATATTGACCAGCAGGGCGTTCGGAGCCTTGGCGGCGGCCGGCAGGGTCAAGCCCAACCGGGCATACACCTGCTCCCTGACCATGTGCTCGATCACCGCGCGCGGGGTGGATTTGGAAAGCTGTGCTGACATGGGTTGGCGTTGTTTTTCCTTGATTTATCCGCCAAGTCAACCCAATTTTCCAAAAATTCCCAACAAAACACAGAAAAACCCAACTCCATGCTCGCCATCGACCGCCAACGCCGGATACTGGAATTGCTCAGCGAGCTGGGATCCCTGCGAACGACCGACACTGCCGAAACGCTGGGGGTGACCGACGAGACGGTTCGGCGGGACTTCGAGGTGTTGGAGAAACGCGGTGAACTGACCCGCATACACGGTGGGGCGAGCCGGGTGGAGAAAATCCGCAAGGATCTCCCGTTTACCGAGCGCCAGGCGATCATGCGCGAGGAAAAGCGCGCCATCGCGAGACTGGCGGCACAGCGCATCCAGGCGAACGAGAACATTTTCCTCGATGCGAGTTCCACCGTGCTCACTCTAACGGAGTTTTTGCCGGATTTCCCACTGACCATCCTGACCAACGCCCTCACCGTGATCACCGCGCTCGCCGGGCGGCCGAATCTGGAACTCGTCTGCACCGGCGGACTCTACGAGGAAAAGTCGCGCTCGTTCATCGGCCCAACCTCGGAAACCATCCTGCAACGCTACAACATCCACCGCATGTTCCTCTCCGGCGACGGCATTCACATCGAGCGCGGCGTGGGCGAGAGCAATTCCCACCAGGCGACGTTCAAGGAACGGATGATCGCGGGCGCGGAGGACGTGGTGTTTCTCGCCGACCACGGCAAGCTCGGCCGCAAGGCGCCGTTTTTCTTCGCCCAGGTGACAGACTTGAGCTGCCTGATCACCGACGCGCAGGCCGACGTGGAATTCGTCGAAGAACTGCGGGAGTTGGGGGTGGAAGTGCTGACCGCGATCTGAAAACGGCATCACTCAGCGATATCCCGCGAGCCGGTGGTTGAGGGCGACGGAGCGACGGAGCGCGCGCATCACATCCACCAGGCCGCGGTGACTGGCCGCCGCCGTGGCACAGGCGGAATCGTCATGGCTGTGGCGGCTCACGTAACGGCCGATCTCACCGAAAAGCTGGCGCATCTGGGTGACGAGGAATCCACTCTCGGCGCGCAGCAGGGAAATTTCCTTGTTGCCCTCGCCGATGACCTGGAATGCCTCGGAGGCCAGCTCGCGGCGCTTGAGTCGTTCCTGTTTCAACAACTCGTCGATCTTGTCCACCTTGTCATCGCCCTGCTCGATCTCAAGGCCCACGCGCATGCGTAGTTGCTTGAGTTCCGCGAAGCGCTTTTTCAATTCCAGCAGCCTGGCCTTGACCCTTTCGGCTTCCTCCAACCCGTTCGCGGAGCCGCCCGATTCGTTGGTGAGCACCTCGAGTTTCATCTTGAGGCCCACATAAGCCCGGCGGACCTCACGCGCATCGGCGACGATTTTGTCGCGCTCGATCGCCAGCTTTTCCAGTTCGGCGAGCAATTCGATGCGTTGCTCCAGGAGTTCCTGGTTTTCCTCCGGAATGCTGTTGAGCAGGTTGGAACGTTCCTCGTGGGCCTTGTCGAGCCGGGCCTGACATTCCTTGAGTTTTTCCTCCACAGTCATTCGCTCTTTCACAAGCTTGCGGAGATTCCAGTATTCCACTGAGAGTTTATCGATGTTTTCCACCTTTTTCCAAATGGCCTCGCCGAGATAGGCTTCGGCTTCGCGCAGGAGGTGCATCTCGCTGGCGGCGTCCGCCATGCGCTGGGCGCGGCGCACATAGCCGAATGCCTGGGCGATGCGGGCGATGAGGTATTTCGACGAGGTCATCGGTTGGAGCGGGATTCGGAAATCTGCCGTTGCAGGTTCTCGACGACTGAGAAGTCCTCGAGCGTGGTCACGTTTCCGGCGATGGTGCCGGTGGTGACCAGTTCCTTGAGCAGGCGGCGCATGATCTTGCCCGAGCGGGTTTTCGGAAGGCCCGGTGTGAAAAACAGGTCGTCGGGCTTGGCGATGGCACCGATCACCTTGCCGACGTGGCCACGCAATTCCTCGCGCAGTTCCGCGGACTCGTTCAAACCACCCTTGAGCGTGACGAATGCGGAGACAGCCTGGCCTTTCAGGTCGTCCGGCCGGCCGATCACCGCGGCCTCCGCGACGGCCGGGTGCGAGACCAGCGCGCTCTCGATTTCCGCCGTGCCGAGGCGGTGGCCGGAAACGTTGAGCACGTCGTCGAGGCGGCCGATGATCCAGAAGTTGCCGTCCTTGTCGCGGCGCGCGCCGTCGCCGGCGGTGTAGAGGCCGGGGTAGTCGGACCAGTAGGTTTTCTTGTAGCGCTCCTTGTCGCCGTGGATCGTGCGGATCATCGACGGCCACGGCTTGCGGATCACGAGGCGGCCGTCCTGGTCGGGTTTGCACTCCTTGCCGGAATCGTCGAGGATCGCGGCGTCGATGCCGAAGAACGGCAGCGTCGCGGTGCCGGCCTTGAGCGGTGTGGCACCCGGCAGCGGCGAGATGAGAATGGCGCCGGTCTCGGTCTGCCACCAGGTATCGACGATCGGGCATTTTCCTCCGCCGATGTGTTTGTGATACCAGTTCCATGCCTCCGGATTGATCGGTTCGCCGACCGAACCCAGCAGCCGCAATGATGACAGATCGCAGGCCGCGGGGAAATGATCGCCGGCCTTGATGAAGGCGCGGATGGCGGTGGGCGCGGTGTAGAAAATCGTGACGCCGTATTCCTCCACCATCTTCCAGAAGCGACCGAAGTCGGGGAAATTCGGCGCGCCTTCATACATCACCTGGGTGACGCCGTTGGCGAGCGGACCATAAACGATGTAGGAGTGTCCGGTGATCCAGCCGACATCGGCCGTGCACCAGTAAACATCCTCGTCGTTCATATCGAAGATGTATTTGCAGGTGGAATAGGTTCCCGTTAGATATCCGCCCGAAGTGTGCAGGATTCCCTTCGGCTTGCCGGTGGAACCGGAAGTGTAGAGCAGGAACAGCGGATGCTCGGAATCGAAGGCCTTCGCCTTGTGCTTCGCGGAAACGCCGGCGACCTCGTCGTGCCACCAGGAATCCCGCGGTTCGGTCATGGAGACCTCGTTTTCGCAACGCTTCACCACGATCACGCGCTGGACGTGTTTGTATTTCGCCAGTGCCTCATCGACCACCGGCTTGAGCGCGACCACCTTGCCACGCCGCCAGCCGCCGTCGGCGGTGATGACGGTGGTGGCACCGGAATCTTCGAGGCGGTCCACGATGGCGTCCGCCGCGAAGCCGCCGAAGACGACATTGTGCGCGGCACCGATCCGCGCGCAGGCCAGCATCGCGATGGCCGCCTCGGGGATCATCGGCATGTAGATCAAAACGCGATCGCCGGACTTGACGCCTTTTTTTTCCAGCACGTTGGCGAAACGGCAGACTTCGCGGTGGAGCTGGCCGTAGGTAAGCACGCGTTTGTCGCCGGGTTCGCCCTCCCAGATGATGGCGGCCTTGTTTTTCCGCGGTCCCTCGGCATGGCGGTCCACGCAGTTTTCGCAAACGTTCAGTTTGCCTCCGACAAACCACTTCGCAAACGGAGCCTTCCACTCCAGCGTCTTGCCCCACTTCTTGCGCCAGACGAGTTCCTTCGCCTCCTTCGCCCAGAACTCGGCCGGTTTCCCGATCGATTTCCTGTAGAGTTTCCTGTAAGCCGCCAGCGACGAAATCCGCGCCTTCTTCGCGAACTCCCTGGGTGGCTGGTAAACCTTGTCGTGATCGTGGGTCGGAGTGGATTTTTTCGAACTCATGGCATCTGGAAAACGGGGTGCTGACCGTCGGCTAACCGACCGTGCCCGCGGAAACTATGGGGCATTTTCCGCTGCCGCAAGCCACAAGACGCGACCCTCCGCCCATGTTCCGGTTCCTTTGGATGGTGCGCGATACTGGGTTCGAACCAGTGACCCCCTCCGTGTCAGGGAGGTGCTCTACCACTGAGCTAACCGCGCGTGCATTTCCCGTCGGGCGGGCGGAGGCTAGGTCCCGCCGCAGCGCGCATGCAATCCCATTTTTCATGGAGAAACGAGATTTTCGGTGAAATTTCCCGTTAACGAATCCACACCGCGCGGCTGTATGTGACTTGGAAAGCCCCCGAAGAACCCGCTCTTGTGAAACCCGCCCTCCATCTCGATGGTCGCGAGACCCATGCCGCCGACGCCGATGAGGCGTTTGTGCGCCTGCTCACTGAGACGCAGACCGACCTGCTCGCCTACGTCCTGTGCCTGGTGCCGGCCGACGGCGAGGCGGAGGACATCGTCCAGCGCTGCAACATCGTGCTCTGGCGCAAGCGCGAAAGCTTTGAACCGGGATCGAATTTCAAAGCTTGGGCCTTCGCCGTGGCGCGCTGGGAAATCCTTGCCGTGATGAAGGAACGCCGTAGCCAGTCGTGGCTCGTGTTCGAAGACGAGGTGGCGGAACTCATCGGCGACCGCATGGCCGGCACGCCGGAAGACCAAGCCGACGGCCTCGCCCGCACCGAATCGCTCCAAACCTGCCTCGACCGCCTCTCGCCCGCGCACCGCCGGATGATCATCGAGCGCTATGCGGAAGGATACTCGGTGGAGGAGTGCGCACGCCGCCACCGCCGCTCGGCCGCCGGCCTGCGCGTCACCCTGCACCGCCTGCGCCATGTGCTGCGGCGCTGCCTGAACCAAGCCTCTCCTGCCGGAAAATGATCCCACGCCCGGACAACACCGAAACCATGGTCCGCGATTACCTCGACGGCACCCTGCCGCATGCCGAGCGCGGCGCCTTTCTGCACCGCCTGCGCAACGACCCCGCCGCGCTCGACCTGCTCGCCGCCCACGCCATGATGGACGCCCGTTTGCGCCAGCTCGCACGCGGTGACCGCCCGGTATCGCAGGCACCCGCGCCTGTCCGCCGCCGCAGATGGCAGTTCGTCGCCGCCGCGGCCTGCATCGCGCTTTCCACCCTGCTGATCTGGCGCGTGGCCCATGGTCCGGCGGAAGCCACCTACACGGTTTCGCCTTTCACTCAGTATTCGCTCGAAGGCCCCACGGGCGAACCCGGCAGGCTGGCCCTTGGCGGCACGATCGAACTGACCCAGGGAGCCGTCGATATTGCGCTTCCGACCGGCGTGAAATGCATCGCCACCGCGCCCTCGCGCATCACCCTCAAGGGCCGGAACGAACTGGAAATCACCGACGGTCTCGCCCACTTCCAAGTTCCGGAGAGCGGCAAGGGATTCACGGTCCGCACACCGGATCTCAAAGTGATCGATCACGGCACCGAGTTCACCATCGACGCCGCCCGCCCAGGCCACCACGAAGCCCATGTCCTGCGCGGGAAAATCGAAGTCCGCCCGCTTGCCGACCAAACGGCGGTTTCCACCCTCACCGATGGCCAGGCGGTGCGACTCGACTCCGGCTCGCTGCGTCCCATGGCCACGGAATCCCGCCGTTTCATGACCCGCCTGCCCGAAGGTCTGCCCGCCTTGTG
Source organism: Luteolibacter sp. (assembly GCA_041686775.1). Lineage (GTDB taxonomy): Bacteria > Verrucomicrobiota > Verrucomicrobiia > Verrucomicrobiales > Akkermansiaceae > Luteolibacter. The sequence continues at coordinate 405,012 of JAWLDG010000002.1, forward strand.
GTTCCCCTTCGATCCCGGAAAATCCGGCGATCTGCCGGTGTTTGGCAGCCTTGCCGAAACCGCGGGCGTCAGCGTGCTGCCGCCCAGCGAAACGTTCCGCAAACCCGAAATCGTGGCCGGCCGCAGCGGCAAGGCGCTTCGTTTTCCCGACAACCACCACAGCCTGCAAACCAGCTGGCCCGGCGTCGAGGGCACCATGGCCCGCTCGGTTTCCTTCTGGCTGCGCAGCGAACCCGGAAGCGAGCAGGGAATCTACATGCCGCTCGTCGCATGGGGCCTGCCCGCCGGCCCCCGCAGCATGGGCATTTTCAGCATCGAACTCGGCGGCAAGACCGGCAACCTCCACCTGCGCATCGCCTCTGGCCGCCGCTGGCTCGAAGGCGCCACCGTGCTCGACAACGGCCGCTGGAACCACGTCGTCGTCGTGCTGGAAGGCCACCGCCCAGGCAAGTGGCCGGTCATCAAGGCCTACGTCAACGGCAGCTCCGAACCGCTCGTCCACCGCCTGCCCGAAGACCGCGACGCCGCTCCGCTCGATTCCTTCTACACCGTCGTGGACGATCCCCGCTCGGTCCCGCTCACCTTCGGCCGCTTCAACATGTGGCGCGAGTATCCCAGCCAGCCATGGGAAATCGACGAGGTCGTCATCGCCGCCGGCATCCTCCTGCCGCAACAGATCGAGGCGCTTCATTCCGGCAGCGTGGACAATGCCGGGCTCGCGATCGAGCCGACCCACCACCAAAACGCCCGGTGAAGGAGATGACAGAGTCCGGATTTATCAACATGCGAAATATCAAAAACCAACCCATACCCATGAATATATCCATAAACCACAGGCTGATCGCGCTCATCGCCGCCATCGGGTCCACTATTACCGCCTCCCATGCCGCCACGCTGACAAGCGGATACACCATCGGTTCAGGGAGCCAGTTACTCGTTGCAAACGGAGGTGTCGGAACGACGCTGTTCAGCGATACGGCAGCGCTCGGCGGCGCGAACAATCCATCCGGCACGGGTTCCACCTCGTTTTCCGTACTCCAGCCCGGAACTTGGAGTGTGGGCGCGACAGTGAACATCACCGGAGTTGCCATGGCCCTGCGAAACACGACGCAAACGGGCACATTCACTTTCGACATTCGCCAAGGTGCCGGTGGAACGGGGACGGCGGGCGTGGGTGGACTGTCCTCGATCGCCACCAGGACCGCATCCTATTCCGCGGGGGCTACCGGCACCTACTACGTGAACTTCGACACTCCCGTCACCTTTGTGGCGGATGCCAATTCTACGAGCATCGTGATCAGTTGGTCATCCACTGCCGTCATCGATTGGAAATCCGAGGCCACGACCGGAGGCGGTCGCCTTAATCGAGTCAACACCAGCAACGGAAACAACTTCGGGACCGAATCGGTTCGCTTCTCGGTAGCCGGTTCCGTCATCCCCGAACCCTCCGCCACCCTGCTCGGCATCTTCGGATGCCTCGGCCTTTTGCGCCGCCGCCGTTGAGCCATAACTGTTTGCCGCAAATCTCAAACCCAACCCTGGAGCCCCCTTATGCCGTCGCTGCGTATCCTCGTTCCGCTCAGCGCAATCGCCTTCGCCACCGCCGCCAGCGCGGCGGATATCGTCGTCGGCGATGTCACGGCATCCGTGGGGCCGGACTTCTTCTTCGATGACGCCGCGACCGGTGGAAGCGACAACAATGCCACCTCGTTCAACCGCGACATCAGCGGTTATTGGACGGCCGGTGCCACCGTCACATTAAAAGGTCTCGGCTGGGCCTCATCCAATAGCGGCACCACCGCCACCAGCGCCACCGCCACTTTCACCGACCTCGGACCCGACGGCAGTTTCGGCACGGCCGATGATGTGGTGGTCGGCTCAGTGACCGACAATCTGGTTTTTACCGGTGTCGCTGGCGAATATGTTTGGGCCTTCGAAAACGACATCGCCTTCACCGCCACCGGATCGGCGTTACGCATCAACATCACCGGCGACGGCAACATCCGCCGCAAGACCACCAGCGGGACCACCCAATCCGCCGTGAAACTCAGCCTCGCCGGCACCGCGGTCGGCGGCGAACCCCCGCCCGTCGTCAACACCGCAACCGGCTCAGGCTTCTGGGACAGCATCGACTGGGACAATGGTTCGGGCGTCACCAGCGGTGGCGTCGGTGAGGATGATACGGTGCTCATCGGCCGCTACCGTAGCGTCACTTACCGCGGCATCCCCGCGGGCGAAACCCTCGCGACCCTCAATCTCGGCGAAGACACAGGCAACTCCGGACAGGGCATCCTAGTCGTGGATTCCGGCACCCTCCACGTCACCGGCGATTTCACCGCGGGCCGTGGCGAGTCGGCCAATGACGCCTTCGTCCACGTCAACGGCGGCACACTCCATATCGGCGGAAACGCCAGCTTCGGCCGCGTGGCCGCGGCCTGCGACGGCTCGCTCATCGTCGCCGGCGGCAACGTGCAAATCGATGGCGACCTCGCAATGGGTGGTTTTGAACAAGGCGGCGCGATGCTGCGTTTCCATAACCCCGGTTCCTCGTCTCCTGTCAGTATCGGCGGCTTGCTCAAACTCGGCCGCTGCTCACTGGATCTCACCTTCGATTCCGGCTACACGCACACGCCGGGCAATGCCATCACCCTGGCCACCTTCGCCGCGCGCGACGGCCAGTTCCTCAATTTCCGCCACGGCGACGAGTTCAACTGCGGCCCGAACCGCTTCCGCATCGATTATTCAAATACCGCCATCACGCTCACCGCACTGGAAAACTGGACTCCGGCCGCCGGCCGCCCGAACATCATCCTGTTCTTCGCTGACGACGGCGGCTATGCCGACATGAGCCTGCAGGGCGATCCGAAGTTCCCCACGCCGGAGATCGACTCGCTGGCCGCTTCCGGCGTGCGCTTCACCGATCACTACATGACCGCCGGCGTCTGCCATCCCTCGCGCGTCGGCTTGCTCACCGGCCACTACCAGCAGCGATTCGGCACCGACAACAACCTCGGCGGCGCGTCGATCAATGGCATCGCACCCTCCCAGCGCACCGTGCCCCGTCGCCTGCAGGGCCTCGGTTACCGCACCTACGGCATCGGCAAGTGGCACCTCGGCAACACCGTCGAGTTCCACCCGAACTGCCGCGGCTTCAACCGCTGGTATGGCATGTGGGGCGGATCCCGCTCGTTCTACGATGTCGGTAGTAACGAACTCCAGGTTTTCCAGGATCAAATGACTCCCGATTTCGCCTCGGAAAACACCGACTACCTCACCGACCGCATCGGCGACAAGGCGGTCGCGTTCATCGACGAGCACCTCGCCTCGCCCCACGCCGGCGATCCGTTCTTCCTGTATGTGTCATTCACGGCCATCCACGCGCCGATGGATATCAAGGCGGGCGATCCGCGCTTCGCCCGCCTGCAAAGCGAGTTCGACCTCGACGCCTCGGACTACCAGAACTCCTCACCCGTCTTCGCCGGTTCCAATCAGTCAACCGTCGATGCCAACCGCTACGAACTCGCCGCCATGACCCTCGCCATGGACGAACAGGTCGGCAAGATCCGCGACAAGCTCGCCGACGAAGGTCTCACCAACAACACCCTCGTCGTTTACACCAACGACAACGGCGGTGCCGGCTGGAACGCCAGCTTCGGCGGAAACTTCTCCTACAACACCCCGCTGCGCGGTTACAAGGGCAGTTCGATGACCGACGGCTCGATCCGCGTGCCCGCCGCCGCCGCCTGGCCGGGCACCATCCCGCCCGGACAAACCATCGCCGATCCGACCATTGCGCTCGACTGGGGCGCCACCTTCGTCAACGCCACCGGCAACGCTCCCGCCGCCGCCCGCAACGGCCTCGACGGTCTCGACCTGATGCCGCTGCTGCGCGACGGCACCCCGCTGCCCGACGACCGTGTGTTGTGCTGGCGCATGGGCGGCACGCGAACAGGTGGTTCGGCCGCCCGCATAGGCGATTGGAAACTCCTCATCGCCGATCCCGGCGGGCCACCCCGACTCTACAACCTGCGCGACAACATCGCGGAAAACAGCGACCAGTCCGCGGCCGAGCCCGCGATACTCGATTCCCTGCTCCAGCGCTTCCGTTCCTGGGAGGCACGCACCCTGCCGCCGCTCTATGGCTCAGCCGACACCGTCATCGACGGCGGACTCGAATACTGGCCGGTGCCCGGCGGACTGCGCCTGAAAACCGCCTCCGCCAGCCCGCTGTGGATCTCGTCCACCCGCCGCGACGCGCTCTCGACCGCCACCGACTTCGACCTCGCCTTCATGATCGGTGCTGGCGAGGCCGGCCCTCATGCCCCGGGTGCCGCGCTGTGGAGCGGCCTCGGCGATTCGACCAACCGCGCGCAGTTCATCCGCTCCGGCATCGACCTCGCAACGGGCACCTTGGTCCTGACGGAAGGGAAGACCGGCAACACCGCCGCCACGCCGCTGTCCTCGCTGCCCGCAAGCCCCACCCAGGCGATCCTCCGCCATCGCGCCGCCACCGGCACCCTCAGTCTTGAATACGGCGGACAATCGGTGTCATTGGTCCTCAACGGCACCTACGGCGATCTGTCCATCCATGCCATGGGAGCCTCCGCCATCGAAGGCGAACTCACCACCCTGCGGGCGATCGCAACCGGAAGCGACGGTACCGGATCCACCAGCGCGCTCGAGTTCTCATCCGCGCCGTTTTCCCTGCGCCTCGCGTGCGAGTCCGAGCCGCCTTTCGAGCCGACCCTCGAACGCTCGCCCTTTCCGCATTCCTTCGCCTCCGATCCCGACGCCTTGGTCGAGTCGCTCGGCGGCGGAATCTATCAGATTTCCATGTCCTCGTCCATCCTGCCCCGGGAGTTCTTCCGCTTCCGATTCTCACAACCATGAACCAAACCCCAACCCATCCAAAAAAACATGAAACCTAAACTCAACCGTCTGTTGGTCCTGCCCATACTGGTCGGACTCACATCCCTGGCCCATGCCAATGACATTGTCGTCGGCGATGTCACCGCCACCCTCGGCCCGGACTTCTTCTTCGACACCGCAGCCACCGGTGGCGGCGATTACCAAGCATCTGACTCCTACTTCGGCCGCGACTTCGGCGTCAATGGCTACGATCCCGCCGGCACCCAGATCACCATCACCGGCATTGGCTGGGCATCGCCCGGCAGCCAGGTGCTGGCGACCACCGCCACGGTCACCATCACCCACCTCGGCGCGGACAATGCCGTTGGAGGAGGAGACGATGTGGTGGTCGGCTCGGTCACCGATGCCATCCCGGTTAACACCGCCGCAGGCGAGCGGGTGTGGCAATTCACCACGCCGATGGTCGCCAACATTTCCGGTACCGGATCAAGGTTTCTGATCCGCATCCAGGGCGATAACACCATCCGCTACAAAACCACCACCGGCAGCCTCGCCGCCGACGTGAAACTCAGCGTGGCCGGCAGCTTCGATGGCGGCACCCTGCCCGACACCGATGGCGACGGCATCCCGGATGCTTACGAAACCAACACCGGGGTGTTCCTCAGCCAGGCCAGCACCGGCACCGATCCCACCAAGGCCGACACCGACGATGACGGTCTAACGGATTTCGAGGAACTCTACACCTATGGCACCAACCCAAATGATCCTGATATGGACAGAGACGGCTTGAGCGACGGCGATGAAATTCTGGTCCATCTCACCAATCCGCGCAATCGTGACTCCGACAACGACCGTCTCAGCGACGGCTACGAGGTGGCCAACGGCCTCGACCCGCTCGCCAACGCCGATTTCGACAACGACGGCACTCCGGATGCGCTTGAAGTGCTCTTCTACAACTCGAACCCGAAAGACGACACCAGTTTCCCCGGCGACGGCACTTCGCCCGCGGTCGGCAGCTTCACGCCGATTCAGGATGCCGGAGTCACCACTCAGCTCGATTTTCAATCCTCGGCTCCACTTGGAGAAACCGTCGTCGATGAAGCTGGTTCCGGTGGCAATGTGGATGCGGATTTCACCGCCGGTGTGACGAGCTTCGCTCTTCATTATGACAACTTGTTTCCCGCCGCCGGCAGCGCCGTGAGCCTCACCGGCTTCGCTTGGCCCGTGGTGCTGCCAATCAACACCAGCGGCGACATCCTGGTGCAGTTTTTCGATCCCGGCCCGGACGGCAAACGCAGCATCGACCAGGCCACCCTGGTCGGCAGCGCGAAGGGCACGCTCACCGTGACTGGCGCGACGACCATCATGTATTGGAACTTTCCCGCGCCGATCGAGTTCACCAGCGCCGGCACCGGCTTGATCGTCAAGATCCAGTCCACCGCCGCGCTGCGGATCAAGGCCCAGAACCAGGGATTGGACATGTTCGCCACCGGCATCTGGTACACCAACGACGGCCTCAACACCTTCGGCACCCTGCGCTCCTCGCGGATCTCGCTCGGCGGCACCGTGGTCGCCCCGGGATCTCCGGAAATCCTCAGCATCACGCGCAGTGGCACCACCACCAACCTGGTCTGGGATCTCAACGGCGCGGCTTCGGTCACCCTCCAGCGTTCGACCACGCTCGAACCCGGCAGCTTCACCGACGTTCCGAGCCGCACCAACACTACCGAGACCAGCTACGAGGAAACCTCGGCCGATCCCAAGGCCTTCTTCCGGCTGGCCACTCCGTAAGAACGTCATTCATTCCAAGGCGGGCCCGATGATCGGGCCCGTCTTTTTCATGATCCGTTCCAATTCTTTATCAACAGCGACATCTCATGAAGACCGCCACCTTGCTCTTGCATTCGGCAACTTGAAATAAATCAATCCCCGATCAGATTCAAAGGCGGGTTGGACATACCGTTTCCATCCATTCAAAGTCCCATTCACACCCCAACGATGACATTTCCCGAATTCCCGATCTCCCGCTTGTCTCAGACCGGGACACTGCCCTTGCTTGCCGCACTGTGGGTGATCGCAACCGGGACCACTGCCCGTGCGGCGACAATCGGGATCGGTGATGTGACATCGGCGCTCGGCCCGGCCTTTTTCGTGGACGACGCAGTGATCGGAGGCGGCGACGTCACCGTCACCCAACCATCGGTCGCCTCCTACAACAGGAGTTTCGCCGGGCTTCTCACGCCGAACATGGGGCCGACGCGTGTCACATTGACGGGCTTTGGTTTCGCAACGTCCACCGCCGCTGCCGAAAACACGGCCGCCACCATCACCGTAACTTTCACCTATCTTGGCGCGGACGAGGCGGCGGGCGGTGGCGATGATGTCGTCATCGGATCGGCAAGCGGAACTTATGCCTACACCACCAACGGGGAATATGTGTTCGCGTTTGACGAACCCATCACGGCGGAACTCGACATCACCGGCACGCGTTTCCTGATCCAGGTGGCGCCGGCCAACGACACCAACGATGGCAAGGTGCGCTTCAAGACCGGCCCGCTCGCCTACGAAGCGGCCAACGGTCCGAAATTCAGCGTGGCCGGAATCGTCGCACCGCAGCGGGTGAACCTGGCGAAATTCCAGCCCGTCACGACCAGTTCCGTGAGCGGCCAGCGACTCGCGACCTACCTCACTGACGGCAATGCCGGCAACGACAACCGCTGGCAGAGTGAGGGCGGCGGTCCGCACTGGGCGCGGGTGGATTTTCCCTATCCCGTCGAGGTCGGCAGCGCACAGGTGTTCACCGGTTTCGATGACAGCAACGTGCAGGCGAATTTCAGCATCCAATATCTCGACGGCGAGTCGTGGGTGGACGCTCCCGGCTCGGCGATCACCGGCAATACCAACATCGAGCGCAACATCGTCTTCACCTCACCGGTCACGGCCTCCTCGTTCCGCATCCACAGCACGGACGGCACCATGAGGGTGCGCGAACTGGCCTTGTATCCGCCGCATGGCGAAACCGGATTTCCTTTGGGCACGGATGTGAGATTGAACCTCGCCCAACAACGGCCTGCCACCGCCACCGCCCGGACCGCCGGCAACTTCGCGCTGCTCGCCGTGGACGGCCGGGTCAACGAGGCCTCGAAATGGCAGACGTCCACCGCCGGCACCCAGGCACTCGAAATCGACCTGCGCGTCAGCAGCAAGATCGGCAGCGCCCATCTGTATAGCGGCTCGTCCGGCGTGGCCCCGCTGGCGGACTTCGAACTCAAGTATTGGGATGGCTCCGCATGGCAGTCCATCCCCGGCGGAGCGATCACCGGCAATACGCTGGATGCCCTGGTCATTTCCTTCACCACTCCCGTCACCACCGACAGGGTGATGCTCGAGTTCGCCAACCCCGGCGTCACCTCGGTGCGCGAGTTGTGTGTTTTCGCCGCCAATGAGGGCAATGCCGGCTATCCGTTGGGGACCGGCGTCACCGGCCTGCCGCCCTTGGCCGCCAAGCCCGACGACTACCGCGATTCATTTCATCTCATCACCAATGCCGCCGCGGGCGAAGCGATGGCCGTGAGTGACGGCGAGCCCGGCCTGAACCAATCCAGTCTCACGCTGGAGGACAGGCAGTATCAGATCCTGCTCAACCTCGACACCGGCACCTACCGCATGCGCAACCGCGCCACCGGCCACTATCTCTCCGGCGCGCAGTTGTCCAAGACACCGGGCGATGCGCTGATCGATGCGCCCTACACCGCCCTCCCCGACCAGGACTGGATCCTCGATGTCGTCGATGGCACCGGCTTTTGTTTTATCAACTTGTGGAGCGGGCTGGCAATCGACACCCAAGGTGGAGCGACCGTTCCGGGAACCCCGCTCGTGCAGAACGTCCGCAACGGCTCCCCCACCCAGAGCTGGCAGATCGAATATTCCACCCACTCGCCGAAGAAAGGCGTGGGCGGCACCAGCGTGGCCATGAAGTTGAACGCCAACTGGGCCTACAATTGGGGACTCGCCAATTCCCACACCCTTCCTGCCGGTGCCATCCATCACCCCATGCAGTGGGGAAACTTCAACTGGAATTTCGACACTTCCAACAACTCGACCTGGAAATTGTATCCCGCCTGGCGCACCGCGGGCCATTCGCTGCATCTGCTAGGCTTCAACGAACCGGACAAGTTCAACCAATCGGGAAACTCGCTCGATCTGGAAAATACCAACGCCGACGACTTCAGCCTGACGCGCTCGATGCAGACCGCCGTCGCGCTCTGGCCGAGACTTCAGGCGATGGACATGCCGCTGGTCAGCCCTGCACCCGCTGTCATGACCAACGGTTGGCTGGGGGATTTCTACACCAATGCCAACACGCTCGGCTACCGCGTGGATTACACCGCCCTCCACACCTATCCCGGCCCGAACGGCGGCTCGTCCGACAACCTGGTCAACTTCCTGCAGACCGGCTACAACAACTGGAATCGTCCCGTGTGGCTCACCGAGTTTTCCTTCGTCAGCTGGGACGGCAACGGCACCTGGACCGAGGAGGACAACTACAACTGCCTTGCCGAGTTCATGTGGCGCGCCGAGAGCCTGCCGTGGCTCCACAAATACGCCCTGTTCATCTTTACCGAGGGCGACGGCGGGCCGAACAACCCGGCCGCGCCCGCACCCGAGTGGCCGTGGAGTCCGGTCGGGCCGCGGTCGAATTCCATCGATGCCAACGGCAACCTCACCGCCTTCGGCAAACTCTACGCCGGCTGGGACGGCGATGCGACGGTCCGCGCCAACAAGAGATACTACATCCATAACAAGAGCACCCGCAAGCGCCTCGCCAGCAACCCGGGCCAGACCACCGCCGCCGCCCGCAACATCCGCAACGACAGCCCGATCAACCACTGGACCCTCGTCTCCACCGGAGCCAACAACCGCTATTATATCGTTTCGCAAAACGACGGCCGCCGCCTGAGCAGCGACGGCACCAACGTCAGCCTGGCCGCACCGGGTACCACCGGCAGCGCTGTCGAGTGGTCGCTCACCGCCGCCCAGCACGGCTGGCATTACCTCAACCACCCCGCCAGCAGCCAGCGGCTGAGGATGACCTACAACAATTCGACATTCACCGCCACCTACACCATGGAGGCCACCACCAACACCACGGACTCCGTGCAATGGCGCTTCATCGTTCCACTGCCACCGGCCATCTGGTCGGGTGCCACCAGCACGGACTGGACCGATGCCGGCAATTGGGCCTCCGCTTCGGTCCCGGCCACCGGCGACCAAGTGACCTTCGACAGCACCTCGACCGCGAATCTGGACACCGTGCTCACCCAGGACTTCGACCTCGCCGGCGTCACGGTGAAGGATCCGGCCGGCCCGGTTACCATCGGCGGCATCCACACTCTCACGCTCGGCAACGGCGGCTTGGATCTCGCAAGCGCCACCCGGGACCTCGCCATCACCTCGCCACTCGTCTTGAGCGCCGCGCAAAGCTGGAACATCGCCGGCGGCCGGGTTCTTGGCATCGGCGGAACGGTGTCCGGGGCCTTCGATCTCACGATCGCGGGCGCGGGCAAGGTCTCGCTGAATGCGGAAAACGTGCTGCCGGTCGGCGTAGCCGCGGGCAATCTGGCGGTAAGTGGCACGCTCGATCTCAATGGCACCTCCCAGTCCATCAACGCCCTGACCGGTAGCGGCGTCATCGACAACAGCGCCCCGGAAGCGGCCACCCTCAGCATTGGCAACAATGATGCGGCGTTCACCCTCGATACCCTGCTCCAAAACACCGGCGGCTCACTGGCACTGCACAAGACGGGCAGCGGAAACCTCACGCTGCCCAATGCGAACACCCACAGCGGTGGTTTCACCAATCATGGCACCGGTTCGGTGTTTCCACAAAACGGCGATGCGTTCGGCACCGGTCCCGTGGCGATGAACGGCGCGACGATTTATGCAACCGCCGGAAGTTATGCCTTCACCAATGCCCTGACCTTGAACGGGGCCACCCTGCGCATCGGCGGCGGCAACAACCGGACCCTCACCTGGGCCGGTCCGGTCAGCGTGACAGCGGACTCCACCATTCGATGCGATGGCGGCACCGGCGGCATCACGCTCTCGGGCGGTGTGACCAATCATGGCTTCACCCTCAGCTCGGCTCCGAACGGCACGGTCAACACGATTTCCGGCCCGATCGGCGGCAGCGGCACCGTGATGGCCGACTCGTTCTCCAACGGAATCCTCAATCTCGATGCCGCCAACCCCTTCAGCGGCACCTATCGCGCGGCGCTCGGCACCCTGCGAACCGGCGATCCGCTCGCCCTGCAAAGCGGCACGCTCGACATGAACGCGGAGGACGCCGGCACGGTGAATCTCAACAACCTAAACGCCACCATCGGAGCGCTCACCGGCACACGCGACCTGAGCCTGGGCAGCGGAACGGTCTCCATCGGCAACAACCACGCAGACACCGAATACAGCGGCACACTGAGCGGCAGCGGCTCATTGGTCAAAACCGGCAATGGCACGCTGACCCTCTCCGGCCCTAACAACCACAGCGGAACCACCAGCGTGAACGCCGGCACGCTGGCACTGGGTGCGAATGACGTCCTGCCCAACACGGCGCTGACCATCGGCGACGCCACCCTGAACGCGGCCAGCTTTACCGACACCTTGGGCACGCTGGATGTCACCGGCACCGCGACCATACATCTTGGCAACGGGGCGGCCCTCGCTTTCGCCAACAGCAGTGCGATCGACTGGAGCGGCGGTTCGCTGGACATTACAGGAGCCTTCGACTCCGGATCATCACTGCGCTTCGGCGACGGTGTCGGCAGCCTGACCCCGGCACAACTGGCGCTCATCACGGTGAACGGCGGTGGAACTTATACATTGGATGCCAGCGGATACCTCATCGAATCGGCCGGCTCCGGTTTCTCCGCCTGGCAAGCCGCCAACACCACCGCCGGCGGCCTCGACGAGGATCACGATGGCGATGGCGTGCCCAATGGCATCGAATACTTCCTCGGAGGAGCCACGGACACCACCGGCGCCACGCCGCTGCCCGGCGTCACCAACGACGGCGGCACGTTCAGCGTCACCTGGACCATGGCAGACGATTACGGCGGCGAATACGGCACCGATTTCACGGTGGAAACCTCCGCCACGCTGGCGGCAGGAAGCTGGACCACCGAAACGCTCGACGGCAATGTCAGCATTTCGGGCAAGCATGTGACCTACTCCTTTCCGGCCGGCGGCAATCGTTTCGTCCGACTGAAAGTGACGGGTCCTTGAAAACGTTTACCTGTTCCAGCATTCGCCCGGCCATCCTCATCCAAGTCATCATAACGTCGCAATGTCATGATCCTGAACCGCCGCCATTTCCTCCACCTCTCGCTTGCCGCCGCACTCGCCTCCCGAGACCCATTGTTCGCGGCTGCGAAGAAGACCGCTCCCGGAAAAAAAGGCCTCGGCATCGCCACCAGGAATCCGGGCTGGGCCGACCGCTTGCGCGACCTCCGCTGCGATTGGTTCTACACTTGGGGCGCGGACATTCCGGATGACAAGCCGGAGGGATCTGAATTCATTCCCATGATCTGGGGCCGGCCATATCAGCCCGAAAAGGTGGCCGAGGCCGCCAGCGCGGCGAAGGAGGCGGGCATCAAAGAGTTGCTAGGCTTCAACGAGCCGGACAAGTTCAACCAGTCCAACATCAGCGTCGAGAAGGCGCTCGAACTCTGGCCGATCCTCGAACAAACCGGCATGCGGCTCGGCAGTCCGGGTTGTGTGCATCCGGATCGCGAATGGATGGAGGCCTTCATGAAGGGCGCGAAGAAGCGCAAGTTGCGTGTGGATTTCGTCTGCGTGCATTCCTACGGCGGCCCGAACGCCAAGGGCTTCGTCAACCGCCTCAAGAAAGTCCACCGGATGTTCCGCAAACCGGTCTGGATCACCGAGTTCGCGGTGGGCGACTGGGAGGCGGCCTCAGCGGAACAAAACCGCCACAGGCCGGAATCGGTACTGCGATTCATGGAAGAGGTGCTGCCGATGCTCGACCGTCTCGATTTCGTGGAGCGCTACGCCTGGTTCCCCGCCATGCCGGACAACCGGGCGCTGGGCACCAGCGCGCTGTTCGATCAGGAAGGCAAGCTGACGAAACTCGGCGAGTGTTATCGCGACGCGTGAATCCACCGCTCGTCATGGCACAGTGATTTGCAAAAGATCAGTGGCTGTCAGGGACTCAAGCGGTGTCGCAACGCGCGGCATCAATATTGTCCGGCCCTTTTCGAATCGCCTGCCGTCGGCACTCGTCAGGGTTCCGGCGATCACCGAGACGATGGAGAATTTTTCCGGATCCGGATTGGCAATCGTCCCACCGGCCTGAAGCCGGATGTGCTCCGTCCGGAACCACGGGCATTGCGCAAGCACACCCTCGTGTGTTGCGTCGATGCCGGGCTCGATGTCGTCGAAGTCGATGTTGGCCAGGGACTCGCTGATATGAAGCTGGCGTGGTTTGCCGTCGAGACCCGCGCGGTTCCAATCGAAGACGCGGTAGGTGGTGTCCGAGTTCTGTTGGATTTCGTGAATGAGGAATCCCGCGCCGATCGCATGCAGCCTGCCGGAAGGGATGAAAATCGAGTCGCCGGGCTGAGGTTCGATGGCATGCACGCAATCGGCCACATCGCCATCCTCCAGCGCCCGTTCGAACGCCGCGCGGGTCACGCCGCGCTTGAGGCCGACGTAAAGTTTCGCCCCGGGATCGCAGCCGGCGATGAACCACATCTCGGTCTTCGGCTCCGCATCCGGCCCGGCTTGACCGGCACGCGGATGCACTTGGATTGAAAGATCGTCGCGTGCATCGAGAATCTTGATGAGCACCGGAAACCGCGCGTGCGCCCCATAGCCATCACCGAAAATTTCTTCACGCCGGCTGGTCCACAATTCATGCAACGCAGTGCCTGCCAGCGGTCCCTCATCGACGACCGATTGCTCGTTTCCGCGATCGACGATTTCCCACGACTCGCCATAGGGCGTTTCCGCCTCGGGCAGTTGGCGCCCATAGACGCGCTCAAGCTCGCGCCCGCCCCAGACGCGGGTCATGTAAAGCGGTTGGAAGGTGACGGGTTCCATGGCGGCGCCGGATCATGCTCAAAGCCGCACGATATGCAACCATCGGGCGGACACGCGGACGGAAAGAAGCATTCGATCCTAGACCCGGCGGGAAAATTGTTTCACCATGGTCGCGTCTTACATTTCCCCCACGCATCATTCATGGAAACCAATCTCAAAGTTCCCGACTTTTCCCCGCCCAGCACACTGGCTGAAATCCTCGCCGCACTCCGCAAGGAAAACCTCGATCCGCGCCATGAGGCGAAGTCGTGGGGCGACTGGATCAATCTCGAATGCTACAGCACGGTGATCAGCATCGAGGTGAACCACGGCCTCAGCGGCAGCGCCACCATCGAGCATGGCGACGGCGAGGAGGACGGCGAACCGATCGACTCGATCCTGCGCGCCTTCGGCAAACTCGGCTGGCACGGCGTGGACGACGACGGCGAATACCCGCTCGCCTGACATCGGCCGCCCGAATGGCGTTCAAACGGGGGGTCCCGGTCCGGCAGGGTGCCTACATTAGGGATGATCAATCATTCCAAACCCCTTGCTTGATACGATTTTTGAACCGCAAAGACGCTAAATCGCAAAGGCTACACTCTGTAAATCCAGTTCATTTACCCCAAGCAATCCAGGAAACTTTGCGTCTTCGCGCCTTCGCGGTTCCCTATTTCCCCATGCGATGCGGCATGAGAGCAGCACGCTCCCTAGTGTAGGCTTCCTGCCCGGTCCGGCTCATTTTTACCTTGGACGGCTGGCGGGGACTTCCTAGCGTTCGCCCGGCGCAAGCCGGAATCCTCCATGGCCAAGAAAGAATTCACGATCCTCAACAAGCTGGGCATTCACGCGCGTCCCGCCGCGCAGTTCGTGAAAACCGCCAATCGTTTCAAAGCGGATGTCTTCGTGGAAAAGGACGGTGAGGAAGTGGATGGCAAGAGCATCATGGGCCTGATGATGCTGGCCGCGGGCCATGGCTCGGTGATCTCGGTGAGCGCCGACGGCCCCGACGCGGAAGACGCGCTCAGCGCCATCGAGGAGCTGATTTCCCGCAAGTTCGAGGAGGATTGAAAAGGCGTGCGCCGCTTCATGCCCGCCGGATCTTGCCGCTGGCGGTGAGTTCCAGCTTGTCCACCATGTGGAAGCGAACGGGGATTTTGAACGCTGAGAGTGATCGGCGGCACCATGCGGCCAAATCGCGGACCTCCGGACCGGGCGGCGCGGACGGAACGATTTCCGCCACCGGTACCGCGCCCAGCACCGGGTGCGTTTTGGCAGTCACACGGCAGGCCGCCACCGCGGGATGTTTCAGCAGCACCGTTTCCACTTCCTCGGGAAACACTTTCATGCCACCCACGTTGATGACGCTGTGCTTGCGCCCACGGATGAAAACCCGCCCGGCGGCGTCGGTGACGGCGAGATCCCCGGTGGCAAACCAGCCGTTCACGAGAACTTCTTCGGCGGGCTGCCATGGCGCCAGATAGGCGTCGAACATGCCGGGACCCTTGATCCACAACTCTCCCACCCTGCCGGAAGCGACCGGGCGGCCTTCCTCGTCACGCAATTCCACATCGTAAGCCGGCAGCGGCCGGCCCACCGCGCCGGGGGCGTCGGTCGCGCCGCCGGTGTTGAGCAGCGGCAGCCCCACCTCGATGATGCCGAGCCCCTGCACCAGTGGTTTTCCGAACCGGGCGGCGAAAGCGTGGGCGACCTCCTGCGGCAATGGTGCCGCCGTACTGACGGCCAGCCTGAGTTCCGGCCATGATTCTTCCGACCCGTGCCCGGCCGCGAGCATGGCAAAATGGAACGGCGCGCCGTAGATCACCGTGCAGCGCTCCCTGCGCGCGGTTTCGAGAACGGCATCCGCCAGATGCGAACCGGCCAGCACGGTGCACGCGCCATGATAGAGATAAAGCACGATGGAAACCGCGAAGTGATGCGCCATCGGCAACATCCAGAGCACCTTGTCGCCGGGGCCGATACCAAGCGCCGCGTTGGCCGCCGTGACCCGCCCTGCGAGGCCATGGTGACTCAGAACCACTCCCTTGCTCCGGCCGGTGGTGCCGGAGCTGAAGCGGACGAAAGCCGGCTCCAGCGCTTGGAATTCCTCCTCATGCCCGAACCCGCCGGCTTCCAGCGCGATCCATGCAGCACCCGTCTCGTCGTCAAAGACGACGGATTCCGCGCTCCTCCACCGCGAGGATTGGTGTGAGAGGATGCCGGTGAGCGCCGTGCGCTTCACGACATCCTCGCGCTCGGCATCGGTCTGCTCATCGGCCAGTGGCACAAGGCAGCCGCCGGCCTTGAGCACCGCCAGCGCGAAAACGATGTAGTCCACACCGCTCGCACATGCCAAACCCACGCGCGGCACCCGTCCGGTGCGGAACGCAGGCAACTCCCGCAAACGATCCGCCATGTGGGAAGCCCGGGCCAGCAAGCCGCCGTAGCTGAGCGTCACCCCGCCGGCCACCAGCGCCGGCCGCTCCGCGGAGGCTCGCAATGCGATTTGATCGACGATGTTCATTTCATCCCGCGGTCGCACAATCCCGGATGGCACGCCGGTCACAGACAGACGCGCCGGAACAACTCGTCCAGGGGAAGCTGCAGACCGATGTAAAAGTCCCCGAACTCGGCATAGCGCGCCGAGACTTCATCGAAGCGCATTTCGTAAACGATCGCCTTGATGTCCAAGGTGTCCTTGGCGAGCAGGGTGACACCCCACTCGTATTCGTCGAGTCCGGTCGAGCCGGTAATGAGCTGGAGGATGCGCCCCGAATACGTGCGGCCCACGCGCGCGTGGCCGGCCATCAGGCGGCGGCGTTCTTCGAAGGAAAGCGAATACCAGTTGTCATTGCCTTGGCGGCGCTTGGACATCGGATAGAAACAAATCACCGGCCAGTCCGGCAGCACCGGATAGAGCCGGTGCTTGAGGTAGTGGGCCATGCGATCGTCGAATTCCCTGAGCGCCGCCTCGTATTCCGGAGTGCCCTCGGCAAGTCCTTTTTCGGCGACGAGCGTATCGGCGGCATACTGCTCGCGGGTAGTGGTGTATTCCGAGCTTTCGGTCTGAGAGAGATAGGAATAGGCGGGATTGAGGATGTCGGCCCCCAGCGAGAGGCTGAGTTGTTTCTCGTAAGCGTTCGCCACCTGGAGGTCCGGTGTGAGCAGCATGAATCCGAGATCCGCCTTGGGACTCACGACCGCGAATCCCAGCAGATGCGTGTCCGGCGTGGCGCGGATTTCCTGCACCAACTCGCTGAGCCGGGTCTTGGCCTGGCGCTTCTCCTCATCGCTCAGGAGTGACCACTGGCCGTGGTCGATATGATAGAACAAGTGCAGCACGTGCCAGCCTTCGCGGGGCACGACGGGGGTCACGATGTCATCGTTCATGGCAGACGGATTCAACGGCGGTTGGTGGAAATATTCATTTCAAAAAGCAGTTTGAAGCCGCTCCCCGGCGAGCTGACGGATTCCCCCTCGTAAACCGCGGCGGTCCACGGCTTCGTTCCGCCGGTGCGGTAGGCGGCGTGCATGCCGGTGTCCTCGAAACCGGCGGTGGCGGGGATGCGCAGCGTGGCGGAGCCGTCCACCTGGCGCGTCACGGCGTCGCCCACGAACTGCCGCTCGTCATCGCGGAAAAGTACCCGCACCGCGCCATGGCCATTCGCCTTCATCTCGATTTCCGGCATCAAGCGCGTGCCACGGCGGACGGTGTCGGCCTCCGGCCCCTCGGTGACCGGGACTCGCCAATAGGTGTCCGCAGACTCGACGGACACGCGCTCGCCCTCGATCGGAAAGTCGGTGGTCTCCGCGCGCAAGGTCTCGGTGGGCAGGCGCTTGACGGAGAACACATAGAAATAGACCGCACCTGCCAACAACAGCGCGCCGAGCGCGATCATGCCGATCCGCTCGAACCCGGAGAGACCGAGACGCGGGCGCAGCGAGGCGACCGGCGTCGCCGCGCTTTTCCGTGGCGGCAGGGAGAATGTCTCCTCCGGTTCCATCGCCGGCGTTTCCTTTTCCGTCACCGGGATTTCGTCCGGTGGCGTTACCGATGGCTTCGGTCCTCCAGCCACCGGCGCGGGCGGGACTTCGGAAACCGGCGGCAGTTCGCCGATACCAATATCATCGGGTTCGTCGTCCCACATTTCGAGATCGTCCAAATCGGCGTAGCTCGAAGACATGGCCGACCGGTTTTTTTCATCAGACGGCACGGAACGGGACTTGCCGACGTCCATGCGGACTTGTTCGCGCTCGGCTGGAGGATTCTCGCCGCTCTCTCTGGAAGAAGCGCCCGGTTTTCCGGACAACTTGCGCTGGCGCGGCTCCGGGATGACTCCACCCTGCGCACGCAGCGGCTCGTCGGGGGCCGGGCCATCCGTGTCCAGATCCTCGTCCAAGGACCACAATTCGGACTCGGTGGTCGATTGGCCGAGTTCGTTGAGATTGGGCCGGTGGCGCGGTGGCAGCGGGTTTTCGCCCTCCGGCTGGGGTGGATCTGGCGTGGGAGTCATGGTGAAACGCGCGACCTTGCTACGGGCGGCGGGGCGATTTGGCCAGAGCGAATCCCGGATGACAAGTTCCCGAAAAATCGGATTGCATCGCGGTCTCATCCCGGCCATCCAAGTGGCAGTTCATTTCATCCCAATTCCCATGGCCGACCGCGAAGACAAAAACGCTGACAACATCACCGGCAAATTCTATGTCGACAGCCAATGCATCGACTGCGACCTCTGCCGAGAAACCGCCCCCAACAACTTCCGGCGCTCGGATGACGAGGGATATTCCTACGTTTTCAAACAACCCGAGAACGACGAGGAGGAAGCCCAGTGCCGCGAGGCGATGGAAGGCTGCCCGGTGGAGGCCATTGGCGACGATGGCGACGAATGACCGTTCTTCCGGCGCACCCCGCCGCAAGACGGACCGCGCGACGCGTATCCGGACGCGGATCCTGAACGAATGGCGCGGCTGCGACGAGGCGCTCGATCTCCAGTCCCGCGTCAACCGCGCCGGCGCTTTCATCGATAACATCCTCAAGTCCGCCGGCCTTGCCGAGGGCATCCAGGAGCAGGAACTCAAGACGGCCTGGCGGGAAATCGCCGGCGAGTTCATCGCCCGCAACACCGAACCGGCATCCGTGAAAAACGGCGTGCTCGTGCTGCACGTCACCCAGCCGGCCATGCGTTTCCAACTCGAACAGATGAAACCGATGCTGCTCGGGCGCATCCGCGAGAACCAGGGGACCGCACGGATCAAATCGATCAAGTTCACCATCGGCTGAAACGACCGGCCCGATCATGTTCCGCAATCTCATCTTCGACTGGTCCGGCACCCTGGTGGACGATCTCGGCCCGGTGATCGAGGCGACCAATGCGGTTTTGGGCAGATACGATCTCCCGCCTTACGACCGCGAGATGTTCCGGCGTCGCTTCCGTTTGCCCTACCGCGAGTTTTACGCGGAGATTCTGCCGGACGTGCCGCTGGAGGAACTCGAATCGCATTTCCGGCCGGCCTTCGCTTCCGCCGTCACTCCCGTCACGGTGCTGCCTCACGCGCGGGAGAAGCTCGAATGGTGCGCGGCGCTCGGCATCCGCTGTTTCGTGCTCACCTCGATGGATGAAACGGCCTTCGTCAAACAGCTCGACGGGTTCGGCTTCCGCCACCTTTTCGAGGCCACCTACGCCGGCGTGCTCGACAAGCGCGAGGTGATCCACCGCATCCTCGAAACCCATCGCCTCATTCCGGACGAGACCGCGTTCGTGGGCGACATGACCCACGACGTGGAAACCGCGCGCCACGGCGGCGTGGCCTCCATCGCGGTGCTCACCGGCTACAACCACCCGGAAATCCTCGCCGGTGTGAAACCGGACCTCACCGTGCCGGACCTCGGCGTGCTGCGCGGCTTGCTCGAGCGCCGCCGCAGCGCCGCCGGACCGGTCGCCACCGTGGGTGCGCTGATCGAGGACGAACGCGGACGCGTGCTGATGATCCGCACCCACAAGTGGAGCGACCTCTGGGGCATTCCCGGTGGTAAAATCCGCCGCGGCGAACCGTCCATCGACGCCCTGTGCCGCGAGATCCGCGAGGAAACCTCACTCGAAATCCGGGACATCCGGTTCGTGATGGCGCAGGACTGCATCGATTCCCCGGAATTCATGCGCCCGGAGCATTTCCTGCTGCTCAATTACGTGGTGCGCGCCACCGGCACCGATGTCACGCTCAACGAGGAAGCGGAAGAGTTCCGCTGGCTCCCTCCCCATGACGCGCTGGCACTCGAACTGAACCGGCCGACGCGCCTGCTGCTGGAGGAATGCCTCGCCAAACGACTCATCGACCATGCCCGAGCCTGACCTCATTGAAATCCGCCGCCTGCAAGTGCGAGCGCACATCGGCGTGCCCGACGAGGAACGTGCCACCCCGCAACCGCTATGGATCAGTGTGGAAATGATCCCGTCCCAAGGATTCGCCGGGCTGGCGGACGAGATCTCGCGCACCGTCGATTATCATGCCGTGGCCACGCAGATCGCCTCGCTCGCCGCCGCCCGCCCGCGGCGGCTGATCGAAACGCTGGCCGTGGAAACCGCCGACCTGCTGCTCCGCAACCACCCGCTCTCCGGCGTGCGCGTGCGCGTCGAGAAACGCATCCTGCCGGACACCGATTGCGTGGCGGTGCGGATCGAGCGTCATCGCTGAAAACCACCGGGCGAAGCGCCTTTTTGACCTTCATTCTTCTTGACTCGACATGGGGCGGGTCCTAAACCGCGCGCCCCGAACGAAGATTTCCCACATCCGCCATGGCCAACGCACAAGTCATCCTCAAAGAAAAAATCGAAGGCCTCGGTGCCGAAGCCGACGTCGTCAAAGTCCGCGCCGGCTATGCCCGCAATTTCCTGATTCCTCAAGGCAAGGCCTACGAGGCGACCAAAACGAACCTCCGCTACGTGGAAGCGCTCAAGGCGACCCGCGCCCGCCGCGAAGCCGAAGAACTGCTCGTCTTCCAGGAAATCGCCACGCGCATTTCCAAGATCACGCCCAAGTTCACGCTCTCCACCGGCCAGGGCGGCAAGGCCTTCGGTTCCGTGACCAGCATCGACATCCACAAGGAACTCGAAGCCGCGGGCATCGTCATCGACCGCCACGCCATCGAGCTGGAGAAACCGATCAAGAAATCCGGCAAGTCCGAGGTCAGCATCCGCCTGCATCCGCAGGTGAGCGCCCTGCTCACCATCAAGGTCGAGGCCGGGGAAGGCGCCACGGAAGAGGACACCGAAGCCTGAACGGCGCACCGCGCCAATTCGAATCTGAAAAGCCCCCGTTCCGCTTGCCGGACCGGGGGCTTTCGATTTGCGAACTCCAATCGCAAAAGAAAAACGGGATTTCACACAATGCCCTGGCGCAGCGCCTTCGAGACCGCCTCGGTCTGCGAGCGCACGTGCAGCTTGCGGTAAACCGAGCGCAGGTGCATGTCCACGGTGTGCTGGGAAATTCCCAACTCATCGGCGATTTCCTTCTTGATGAGTCCTCGGACCAGATAGCGCAGCACGTCTTCCTCGCGCGAAGTGAGAGGCTCGATCTCCTCCACCGGACCGTAGCGTGAGAATCCTTCGAGAATCATCTTGGCGATCGGGCTGCTGAGTGCCGAGGCACCGTGGATCACATCGCGGATGCCGGCGATGATTTCATCCGGATCGGCTGTCTTGAGCAGGTACCCGGAAGCCCCGTTGCAGATCGCGCGATACACTTTCTCGCGATCGTCGTAAGCGGTGAGGATCAGCACCTTCACTTCCGGCAAGACCTTGCGGATGTCGCCCAGCACTTCGAGCCCGTCGCGTCGCGGCAAACCGAGATCGAGCAGCAGAAGGTCCGGCCGCTCGTTGGTGAATCGGAGTTTGTCGAACATCTCCGCGGGACTGGTGAAGTGATGCGGACAGGCGAGGTCCTCCTCGGAAGAAAGCAGGCGGCGGATCTGCTTGGCGAAGATTTCGTGGTCTTCGAGAATCCAGATGTTGGTGACGGTGGATGCTGCGGCGATCATGATTGTGAGGGTTGTTGGTTGAGATTCGAGCGTTGGACGAGCAGGCGGATACAGGTGCCGCCATCATCAGGAGAATCAATCAGCAAGGTGCCCTGCAGCACGTGGGCGCGATCCTCGAGCTTGCGCACGGTGACCGTCTGGCCGCGCTCGTCCCGGGGCAGGCCCGCGCCGTTGTCGCGGATCTCCAGGGCGAGCTTCTCGCCCTCGTCCCACAGGCGGATCGAGACCCGGGTGGCACGCGAATGCTTGAGCACGTTGTGGATGGCTTCCTTGAAGAAAAGGAACAGGTGGCGTTTGCCGTCGAGCGAGAGCTTGGCGGCGGTCCGGGAAGATTCGCACTCCATGGTGCATTCCACCTCGCGCATCAGGCGTGTGGCGGTTTCGCGCATCCGCTGGACCATGTCGCCCACCGTGTCCTGGCGTTTTTCGAGCAGCCAGACGATGTCGCGCATGGCCAGCGAACTCTCGCGGGCAATGGTTTCCACCTCGTCGAGATCCTCGGCGATTTCCTCGGGTCCGTGCATGCGCACCAGGTCCTTGCGGGCGGTGCGCGCGATCAGGGAAATGCTGCCGAGATTGCTGCCGATGTCATCGTGAAGATCGGAGGCGATGCGCTTGCGGATAGTGTCGAGCTGCTCCCTGGACATCAGCCTGCGGCGTTCGACGATGAAGACGGGAATCATGAACGTGAGGCCGAGAATGACCGCCGAGCCCCAAGTGGCGTTCAATTCGCTGTTGGAGGCCATTTGCCGCTGCACTCCGCGCAGGCTTTCCAGTTCGCGCTCGTGCCGGGATCGCTCGCGGAGCTGATGGAGCCAGTGGCCCATCGGAATGATCCGGAGTTCCGAACTGCGGCCGTCAGTAAGCTGTGTCACATCGGTCGCCTCGCCGGCGTGCTCGCGCGACACGGATAACCCGGCGGCGAGATTCCGCCCGCCGGACCAGACTTCGATTTCCGAGAGCGCGTGGAGTTTCCGATCGCCCATGATCCATGGAACGGAGGCGGTCACACGAATACCCGAAGCCGCACGTCCCTTGAGCGGAATCACCATCGGCGTGTTGTGGCTGGAGCCGGGCAGCGGATTGCGCCACTCGAATACCCGTCGGCCGCCGGCTTCCTCCCCGCCGGTGAGCTCGATGTGGAATTTCTCCGGCAGGATCGCGGTGTCGAAGGAGCGGCTGATTTGATAAGGAAACAGAACCACACGGTCAATCGCGGCGGATTCATCGAAATCCAACGACCATGTGGTGGCCTGACCGTCGTCCCGCACCATCACCGCATCGCCCGGACTGTCATTGCTGGCGAAGCCATTGTGCCAGATGCCCAGCGGGGTGCGACCGTCAATCAGCGCCTCGGGATACCACAAATTCTTCACATTCAACGCGCCGACCGTGATCACGCGCGCATCAAGCGAGACCGGCTGGCCTTCGGAAATGACCGCGAACTCCGAAAGCCCGAACATGTCATAGGCCTCCCGGATATGTCCCTCGTGCACCGTGAGCCGCACATAGCGTCCGGATTTCCTGGATTGGAACAGCACCGGGCTGCTATCGGGCCTGGGATAGGGAAACTTGCCCGTCGCGTAGATAATCTCCTGTTCGCTGAAGCCCTCGTCATTCGAAACAGCCAATGTGAAGCGGTTGGGAAAAATCCCCTTGTCGTCCATGAATTCCCGCTGGGCCGGCACGAGAAAAACCCGGTCGATCTGGTATTCCCTGCCCAAATCAAGGGTCACCGAAGGATCTCCCGCATCCGCGTTGATCCTCGCCCCGCGATAGCCGATGCCGGACTTGAGGGGGATTTCGACATGCCGCGCGTAGCTGCTGATCTGCCGCTCCAGCCATGCCACACGATCCTCTACCTTAACGAGTTGCGAGTCGAAAATCCGGGCCAGCCTGGAAATCGGATGATGACTTTGTGCCACCGGTGCCGCGCCTGCGGCATACGTCGTCATACAGATCACAACGGGCATCCAGACCCGCGCGATGTGATTCGGTTGTTTCAAGTAAGCGAACATGGAAACTCTTCCAGACGCGCCGAGATTGTCGATTTTTTAAAAATAATCAATATTTTTTAATAAAATGCCGAGCCTGAATGTCCGGGCGGAAGATGCCGCGGAAAATCACAGGTCAGCCTCCCGATGTTGGCCCGAGACCGGATGCCCGCTGAACACCACGCATTTTTTCAGTCGCGCCGCCTCCATCACGCGGGAGCCGGGCCACAATACCGAATCACTCACCCGCGCGCCCGCGGCGATTTCGCAACCCGGCCCGATCACCGAACGCTCGACGAGCGCCCCCCGCCCGATCCTCGCACTGGGATGGATCGGATGCGCGAGATGCAATCGCAGGTTCGCCGCCAGATAGGCGGCGCGGTCGCCCAGATCCAGCCACTCGCCCTCGTCGATCACGACCGCCCCGAGTTGTCCCACCCGGGCGAGATCCACCATGGCGGGAATCACCGAAAACACCCCGCCCGCCGGCAAGCGGTCGAAAAACTCCGGCTCGATACAATACACTCCGCTGAAGACATGGCTGCCGGGGTCGATTCCCAGCAAGTGCCGCATGTCCGTCACACGGGTGCCGGTGGCATCCACCCCGACCCGCCGCTCCGCTCCCTGCGAGCGCAAGGCCAGCGTCACCGGGCAGCCGCCCAAACGGTGTGCGGCGATGAGTTTCTCCAATGGCAGCGTGGTGAAAATATCGCCGTTGTGAACCAGCAGGGAACGACGGCCCGCCCATGATTCGATATTCTTGAGCCCGCCACCGGTATCCAACAACTCCGGTTCGTGGAAAAAACCCACGTCTGCGCCGACATGCCCGGCTTGCTCCGGAAACCCGCGCCAGGCATCCGGCAGATGATGGGTGTTGATCGCGAAGCGGCGGATGCCCGCACGGACACAGGCATCCATCGCCCATGCCGCGAGTGGCCGATGGTAAAGCGGAACGAGAGGTTTGGGCAGCCGGTCGGTGAGCGGCCGCAGACGCGTGCCAAGACCGGCACCAAGAATGAACGCCTGTTCCACCTGCCGTCCGGTCGTCATGCACAAGCTCTAACCAGACCGCTCGCGCCGGACAATCCGTATCCTCGCCGGCAGCTCCGCGATGGCACGATGCGAATGTCGCAGAAGTGACGTGAGAATGCACTTGACGGGCCGCGCGATGGCAATTTGATTCCGCCCGCCCGCGGATCCACCGCAGTGCCCATAGGATGGGCGGATTGCGTCCATGAATCCCGCCCTCAGCGCATCAATTCATTTCCATGCCCTCGACCAAACGCTCCCCGAAAAAGGCCGCTCCCGCGAAAAAGACACCGTCCGCCACCGCAGGCAAAACACCGGCTGCCACCACCAAAGCCAAGACCCCGGCGGAGAAGAAACCCGCCGCGGCCGCCAAGACCAGTGCCAAAGCCAAAAGCCCGGCCGCGACCGCGGGAAAACCGGCCAAAGCCCCGAAAAAGCAATCTGCCGCTGAAACCGTTCAAGCCGCTCCGAAGGAAAGCCCCGTCGCCGATTCCGCCGCCGCAAAGCCCGCCACCGGCACTGCCAAAGCCTCTGCCGAGGCCGGCAAGCGCCGGATCGACACCCCGGAAATCCAGGAGAAGATCCGCGAACTCATCAAGCTCGCCAAGGAACAGGAATACCTGACCTTCGACGACATCAACGACATCCTGCCCAACGACCTCGTCGATCCCGAGGACGTCGAGGCCATCATGGAGCGGCTCCGCAACATGGAGTTCGACATCATCGACGCCTCCGAGGTGGACCGCTACAAGGACAAGAAGCGCGACGACAGCGACAGCGACGACGAGGAACTCAAGACCGACCAGAAGCTCGACATCCTCGACGACCCGGTCCGCATGTATCTCAAGCAGATGGGCCAGGTCCCGCTGCTCACCCGCGAGCAGGAAGTGGAGATTTCAAAGCGCATCGAGGACGCGGAAATCGAGGTTGCAAGACACCTTCACCTGTTCGGCTTCGTCACCGATTCCTACCTCGAACTCGCCGACAAGCTCACCAAGGGCAAGGAGCGCTTCGACCGCGTGATCCTCGACAAGAAAATCGAGTCCCGCGAGCGCTACATGAAGGGCCTGCCGAAGTTGTGCGACCAACTCAAGCAACTCCACCAGGAAAACGACGACATTTTCCGCCAGCTCTCCGTCAAGAGCCCGCGCGGCAAGAAGAAGCTGGAGGAGAATTTCCAGAAAAACCTCCAGACGCTCCACCGCCTCTACACCCGCTTCTACTTCAAACAGAAAGTCGTCGAGGATTTCTGCGAGCAGGTGAACGACTACATGCAGAAGTTCTGGAAATACGGCCGCCGCCTGCAGTCGCATCCGGATGACAAGGAGTTCCAGACCAAGCTGCGCGAAATCCAGCAGCGTTCATGGCATACCTTGGAAACCGTCGAGGAGTCCAACCGCCTGCTCAAGCACTGGCTCAAGGAAGCGCTCAAGGCGAAGACCGAAATGGTCGAGGCCAACCTCCGGCTAGTGATTTCCATCGCCAAGAAATACACCAACCGCGGCCTCTCGTTCCTCGACCTGATCCAGGAGGGCAACATGGGCCTGATGAAGGCGGTCGAGAAATTCGAATACCGCCGAGGATACAAGTTCTCGACCTACGCCACCTGGTGGATCCGCCAGGCGATCACCCGCTCGATCGCCGACCAGGCCCGCACCATCCGCATCCCGGTGCACATGATCGAGACGATCAACAAGCTGATGCGCGTGCAGAAACAGCTCGTCCAGGAATACGGCCGCGAACCCTCCCCCGAGGAAATCGCCGAGGAAATCCACTTGCCCGTCGAGCGTGTCCGCGCCGTGCTCAAGATGGCCCAGCAGCCGATCAGCTTGCAGGCACCCGTCGGCGATTCGGACGACACCTCGTTCGGCGATTTCATCGAGGACAAGGCCGCCGACAACCCGATGGAGGAAGCCGGCTTCTCGATGCTCAAGGACAAGATCAAGGACGTGCTCGACACCCTGACGGAACGCGAGCGCGAGGTGCTGGAACAACGCTTCGGCCTCAAGGACGGCTACAGCCGCACACTTGAAGAGGTCGGCCGCCAGTTCCAGGTCACCCGCGAGCGCATCCGCCAGATCGAGGCCAAGGCGCTGCGCAAAATGCGCCACCCCACCCGCATCCGGAAGCTCGAAGGCTTCATCGAACTGCCGGGGGCCTGAGCCACTGAGTTGTAGGAATTGTCCTTCTTCAGTCGACGATTCCTATTACTGCGGAGCAGTCTCCTTGAGGTCCTTCGCGAGGCCCTCGGTGTGTTTGAGCCTGCTCAGAAGATACGGAAGCCGATGCCGCAGGGTATTGGACAGATGGAGATTGGTGGGGGATGTCAGCCCGCCGAGGTGTTGCTCGAAGCTTTCAATGCTGGGTGAATCGTAAAACTTCAAAAAACCGCGGAGCACGGGGTCTTCAACGCCGGGCATGGCGTCAATGATGGCGAGCATGGGCAGGGCGAGCTTTTCCCTGGCGATCAATTCCAAGCCGGCGACAGGCAGGTATTCATCCAACAGGTAATCGGAGGGTGAATGCCTTGGCATGGTGGGGAAACGATGGAGACCTCCCGAAAGTGGCGGAGGGAAGCGCCGCTGGATCACCATGTTTGCAAGCCACTCGATGGCAGCCTCGCGCTGGCCGTCCTTGAGCAATACTTCCGCGATTTCGCCGGAATAGTCGTCGCCCGCCCAGCCACGCTCGATTGCGATTTGCCGAAATCTCGCAGCCGAGTCCGGACTCTGCTGAAGGAAAAACGCGTGCAACCGATGCAGATCGACGACCGATGGTTTGAGCGGCACTTCATCACGACCCGACGCACTGGGAATCGGCTCCAGTTCCAGTCGCAGCAATTCGATGAGGCGATCATGATGAGGGTTACTGAATCGGGCCAATACATCCGGGATCTGGATCACCGAGTGGGTGCCCAGCTGCCCGGTCTCCGAAAGGTCCGTGAGGAGCCTGCATAATCGATCAAGATCAGGTTCCAATTTCAAACTCCGGACCGCCTGGGACAGGTTTGAAAGCTGATCGGGACTCGGTCCGGGAGGATAAGCCCATCCTCTCGGAGGAGGACTCCCTTTGGAGTTCAAAGTCACCAGCAATTTTTTCATCCGCTCCCCACCAGCCTTCAGCGCAAGGTCGGCAGCAGCGCGGCGAATCGGAGCTGGGGCTTTCCTCAGTTTGGCCAGTTCCTCAATTGCGGCCGGATCGGCGGGCGGTTTTCCGTGCTTCAGCGAGATTCCTCTGGTGGCACGGAACAAGACGAAATCCGGATCGTTGCGACTTCTGAGCATCGCTCCGACATGATCCTCCGCACGCTCCGCCGAAGCCGGACCGGGAGCCACGACAATCCCCTCAGTGATTGCGATGTCATAAGCAACGGCAAGTTTGTCATTTGCGGGGAGTTGCGAACGAAGGATGGCGGCCCATGGTGAGATGGCAGCCGCCCCGCCGAATAGACCTGCCTCGTGCAAACCGGCGAGCGCCGGATATCGCTGGATCAGCCACATGACGGGTGAAATATCTTCTCCGGAAACCAGTCCCACATTGTAGTAGTCATCGGGACCATAGCCCACAGGAAACCCACTTGGACCGGAAGGTGCGAACCACGAACACGCTTGCAGCTTGTTGTTGAGTTCTGCCGTTTCCGCACGCGCTCGAACAATCCGACGGGCGGCCTCAGTTCCGAGCACCTCACTCATGATTTCGAAGTCCGTCTTGCCACCCCGGAATTTTTCTCCCTCCGCCAGCACCTGCCGCGCGAAATCCCCACCACGTGCCAACAAACCAGCATGCCAACGGCGCAACAGGCTGAGTTCTTGTGGAGATGAAGGTCTCTGATGGCTCCCATACAGGATCTGAAAGGGCATTCGCGAATGGGCGGCGACCCATGCTGCCGGTTTTTGTGGGCTGCCCAGGATGATTTCAGGCATGAGCGCATAGAAGCGTTCCACCAGTTCCTGAGGCGCTTGGCGGGGATGAGAGGAAGGCAAAGAAATGCCGCCGCCGTATGCATCGTTGGCCGGATCACGCCAGTTGGTGTTGAAAATCAAATCCATGAACGGCAGATCAAGTCCGGCCGCGTTGAGGTAGCGGAGGCGGTCCGGGACGGGCAGTGATTTGAAGTCATCGCGGGAAAAGACGAGTTCGTGAAGTTTCCTCGATGTCATTCGTTTGGCGAGTTGCTCCAGCGCATGGAGCGCGATATCATCTTTCCAAGACGGATAGCGGTAGCGCCCCCCGGAGATATCATTCAAATTGCCGGCCGGGCCCGTTCCGCCCACCCGCAGCGGTGAAGAAACAAACGCCCGTTCCAAGCAGGCCAGCGCCGGGCGGGTCACCACAAGCGGACGCCCCTGATTGAGGCGCGATGTCTGGTTGAATCCCGCAAGGAAGTTGAGATAGGCGTCATCTGGATGGCGCTCAGCAAGTCGGCAGAGTGACTCAAATGATAAATTTGCCGAGAAGCTCATCACGGGGCCAAGACCGGTGATGAGGCGGATGAATTCATCGTCCCGCTCCATCCATCTGGCAAGCAAGCGGGCGCGCGGCTCGTTCTCGTTCCACTTCAGAATGAATTGACGGAGCAACTCGCTGCGCTCGGCCGCACTGCCCGCGCCGGTTTGAATTGCATGTTCGAGGAATCGCGCCGCCTGAGCCGTGCATCCGTCTGATTGCACGAGCCATGCCAAATCAAGAACCGGGGTTCTGGCGTCGGGCGTGACCATGGGGCTGTCCGGATCAAGCATCCGCTCCGCGATGGCGCGAGCGATGGTCGATTTCTCCGCGAGTTCTGCGAACAACTCGTTCAGAGTTCCCTGATGGAGTGCCAGATTGAGCCGTTGGGCTAAGACAGCCGACCGCCACTCGCTGATCCGGCACTGTGGCTGGAGCCACGCCAGAAACCGCGCCACCTCGGAGAGATCTTCCTGTAGAATCAACGGTTCCACTGCAAGCCGGATGCGGTGCTTGGGCAGCGCTGTCACTGGCCCGATTGGCAGGGCGAGCGATTGGATTGAAGCGAAAACCTCTTTTGCCGCATCCTGTTTGCCGTTCCGGTAGAGCAGCCGCATGAGATGCACACGATCAACGTCAGCGGCTGGCTCCCGCTCCAGAATCTCAAGCCCTCGCCCGAGCTCTCCCCAGAGTTCAAGCAGCTGGGCGGCATAACAGAATCGCTGATCCTTGGCTACAGCGGCTGTTGGTTCCAACAGGGCATCAATGAGCTGTCTGCGCTCAGTCTCCGAAGTTAGCAGGTATGCCAGCGTCGAAGCAGGTGGTAACGATCCTGCGCGGGCCACCTCCTCGGGGCTGAGTTCAAGGACCTCGAAAACAGAGGCGGCCCCGGACAAAGCCGAGAAGGAAATAAAGGCGACGATGACAAGTCCCGGTTTCTTCCAGAAGTCAAAACCGAGGGAAAGAAGGCTCATGGCGCAGAATCCATACGCGGAACAGCCGCTTCATCTTGCTTGAGAGCAATCAGCCCCAAAGCAACCGGGGATTTCTCAAGCAAGCTCGGCCGCCAGTTCCAGGTCACCCGCGAGCAAATCCGCCAGATCGAGGCCAAGGCGCTGCGGAAAATGCGCCACCCCACCCGCATCCGGAAGCTCGAAGACTTCATCGAGCTGCCGGGGGCATAAGCGAATGGAGGCACGACACTCATGTCGTGCATGCCAATGGGATGCGAATGCGAGAGCCGCTTTAGCGGCTTTTCATTCGAAGTGCATTCCCGCCCCACCACAGAAGTGTGGCGGGCTCCGCATTTCCCCCTTTCGCGCCATTGCCGGATCGGCTAGCGTCCGCCATGCCTTTCCCGCAATACAGGATCCCGGTCGAGCGGTTGAAGGAGGAGTGGACCTTCCGTCTCCGCATGGAACGCCTGCGCCGGAAACGCCCCAATCTTCCTCCCTCCAAAATCACCGACAACAGCGAGCCGTGGATCCACAATCCCTCATCCGTCGCGGAATTTTGGGAAATCGCCTGCAAAATCAACGAAACGGTCGAACAATGGGCACCCAAGCAGGAACCTTCATCACGGAACTCGCAGCAAAACATCGCGTGATCGTGATCGGCGGTCTGGCGGTAATCGCACACGGCTACAACCGGCCGACCAAGGATGCCGATGTCTGGCTGGATCCGTTGGAGTCCCCGATGTCATGGGCGGACGCCGTTCAATCCACTTGCGACCTTTTTGCGGACTTGAGCATCCACACGCTTCCCGGTTGGCGCAGGATCGAGGGAACGGATGTCGCAACCGCCGCCGAGGAAGTCGGCATGGTGCGCGTGATGGGTCTTGATTGCCCGCTCGACATCATTGTCACCAAACTCAACACGGGACGTGACAAGGACCTGGATGACTCGAGGCATCTGGAATCGGTGATACGCCAGCGCTATCGCCAACTCCTCCCAAACGCATCGCTGGAGGCCGTGAAACAAATGTTCGATCGCTTTCTGGATTGGGAGGTTTGCGATGTGGCATTGTCCAATCCGGACAGCGCGGTAAGGCAATACACCATGGATTGCCTGCGCGACATGGCGGCTGAAGGGGATCCATTCGCACAAGCGTTGCTGGAAGAGCGCGAAATCCCCTACTCCAACCCCTGATGCAGCCCGTCGAGGAATTCACCACCGTCCAGTCGCTGTTCGTCCGCCATCGCAACGCCTTGCTGCTGCGCGGGCAGTTCACGCCGGTGTTCACGGATTACTATCTGCACCTGATGCAGCACGGCATCCGCCATGCGCCGGAGCTGGACGGGATGCTCAAGGACTCGCTCGCGATGCTTGCGCTGCACCTCACCGCGCGGCCGTGGGCGGAAACCATCGCCTGGACGGTGAACCTGCGCGCGCCTCGCCTCAACCTGTTCGTCACCGGCGGATCGGTGGCGGAGGCGGTCACCGGCCGCATCTTCACCGAGGACGTGCGCGAGCCCGACCGCAATTATTTCTACTCGCAAACCAGCGCCACCGGCATGCCCGAGCCGCGCAGCTCGACGCTGGAGGTGGACGGCAAGGACCCGGTGCGCTGGATCTCGCAATACTACGACCAGTCCGAACAACGCCCGGCCCGCGGCTTCCGGCTGGATGACGAGGTCTTCGCATTGGTGGCGGCGCAGCCGGATTGCGACCTGGAATGGCTCGCCACACTCGATGAGGAGGCCGTCACCGCAATCGATTCGCGCGAGGAAACCAACGTGCTGGAAACCCGGCGTTTCCGCTTCCACTGCGGCTGCACGCTGGAAAAAATCCTGCCGGTGCTCGGCGGCTGGCGCGAACGGCTCGACGAACTCTTCGAAGACGCCGATACCATCCGCATCCAATGTCCGCGCTGCGCGGCCCGGTTCCGCGTCTCACGCGACATGCTCCAACACCCACCCACATGACCATCACTCTCTACACCGGCGGCTTCACGCAAACCAACGGTTACCTCGTCGAGACCGACGCGGGAAATTTCCTCATCGACGCGCCCGAGGGCATCCGCGGCTGGCTCGAGCAAAACGGCAAACAGGTCACCGACGTCCTGCTTACCCACCAGCACTACGACCACGTGCTGGATGCCGCGGCGCTACAGGAAAGCGGCGCACACCTGCATGCCTTCGCGCCCTACTCGGATCAACTCACCCTGGAAGCCGCCGCCCGCGCCTGGGGTATGCCGATCCGGGTCGATCCTTATACCGTGGATTCCTTGTTGGATATCGATCAGCCGCTGAAGCTCGCCGGCATGGAATTCGCACTCGCCCACGTTCCCGGTCATGCCAGCGATTCGGTGATCTTCCATCTCGCGGACGAGAAACTCGTGTTCTCCGGCGACACCCTGTTCGCCGACTCCATCGGCCGCACCGACCTGCCGGGCGGCGATACCCGGCAGTTGTTGGACGGCATCGCGCGCCACCTGCTCGCCCTGCCGCCCGATACCCGCGTCCTCCCCGGCCACGGTCCGGCCACCACCGTCGGCCGCGAGGCGCAAAACAACCCGTTCCTGCGCTGATCTCGCCGTCCCGGAAATCAAGCACTTTGCCCCCCCGGAATCGCCTGGCCAGTTTCACCGCCCGGGGTCGGAGTAAAAGGATTCAGGATTTCGAAAATCCATCGGCCATGGTTCAAGGCTTGTATTTGGCGAGTAATTCCTCCGCCTTGTCCGAGGCGACGCCCTCGTGGAAATCGTCATTGACCAGGCAGACCGGCGCGGTGCCGCAGGAGGCGAGGCACTCGGCGAACTCGACGGAGAAGTTGCCGCAAGGCGATACCGCGACCGGATGATGATGCGAATCCATCATCGAGCGGTCGATGCCGGTGAGTACGCACAGCCGTTCCATCAGTTCGTAGGATCCACCCATCGCGCAGGAGAGCGTGCGGCAGACGCGGATGTGGAATTTCCCCGGGGCGGACTGGCGGAAGCCCGGATAAAAGGTCACGACTTCCAGCACCTTGATCGGTTCGATACCGATGCGCCTGGCGGTCCACTCGATGGCCTCGGCGGAGAGGAAACCGTGGCGATGCTGGATGAAGTGGAGGATCGGCAGGACGGCGGAGCGTTTCTGATCCTTGGGAAACTGGGCGAGCCGCCTGGCGGCCTCCGCCTCGAGTTCGTCGGTGGGAGCGAAGGGCGGAAAGTGCTTGCTGCCCGGGGTTTCGGGCGAGGCGACGAGTTCCTTGAGAGCGGCGTCGGACATGTGATGATCAGTCTTTGACGAGTGCGGTGATTCCGGGAAGGTTGCTGCGGAAGTTGCCGAGATTCTTGCCCTCGAGGTCGCAGACGATCACCGAGGGGATGCCGGTGACGCCATGCTGGAATTCCTTTTTGAAATTCTTCGCCTTGCTGTGCTTGAGTTGCGGCCAGGGCATTTTCTTCTCCGCCGCGTAGCCTTCCATCGCTTTTTCATCGCGGTCGGAAGTGATCAGGACGAGTTCGAAATTGTCGTTCTTGTTCTTCTTATACCAATCCACCAGTGTCGGAGTGAATGCTTGGCATGGCGGGCACCACGAAGCGGTGTAGTAGAAGACATAATATTTCGCCGGTTTGGTGGCGTCGTCGCATTTCTTCAGGCGCTTGCCGTCGAGGCGTTCCAGATTGCCGTCGAGAATGTCGTCGAACACGCTGGGTGTCGCCTCCGCCTCGGCGGCCGGCGGCTGCCATTCGTTGAGTCTGGCGGCGGACTCATCGGACAAGTCGGAGGCTTTCAGGGTGACCGAGGCACCGCTGCGCATCTTGAACTCGCCGGCCTTTTCGCCGTCCTTGTCGGAGACGCTCACCAGTTCGAGTTCGGCGGCCTTGCCGTCCTTGTTGGTCCAGGTTTCGAAGCCGGCATGGGAAACGCCGGCCAACAACATGCTTAGGAGGATCGCTTTTTTCATGGCGGTAGCCTTTTAAATTCATCGGTCGCACTCGCCCATCACAAAATCGAGCGAACCGAGGATTGCTGGGATGTCCGAGACCATGTGGCCCGGGAGGAGTCTGGAGGTGATGGAGAGGTTGCAGAACGAGGGGCTGCGGATTTTCAGGCGGTTGGGCACGCCGCCGCCTTTCGAGTGGATGTAGAAACCGAGTTCGCCCTTGGGGTTTTCCGCCGCGAAATAGACCTCGCCCGGCGGTGCGTCGATGCCCTGAGTCGCGACGATGAAGTGATGGATGAGTTCCTCCATCGACATCATGACGCGCTCTTTTTCCGGCAGCATGCTCTTGGAGTGGGCGAGATTCACCGGCCCGGGCGGCATGGTGTCGAGCACCTGGCGGCAGATGCGGACCGACTGGCGCATTTCCTCCATGCGGATGAGGTAGCGGGCGTAGCAGTCGCCCTCGTCGGCCACCGGCACGTCGAACTCGTATTGTTCGTAGCCGAGGTAGGGGCGGTCCTTGCGGAGGTCGCGCGGCACGCCGGAGGCGCGCAGGTTCGGGCCGGTCATGCCCCAGGCGATGGCGGACTCGCGGGTGATCACGCCGATGTCGGCCATGCGGTCGATGAAGATCTTGTTCTTGTCGAGCAGCCGGGAAATCTCGCCGATGGTGACCTCGCATTCGACGAGGAAAGTGCGGACGCTTTGCTCGAAACCGGGCGGCATGTCGCGCAACTGGCCGCCGACGCGGGTGTAGGAGGTGGTGAAGCGCGCGCCGGTGAGTTGTTCGCACAGGTTGTAAACTTTTTCGCGCTCGGTGAAGGTGTAGAGGAAGGCGGTCATCGCGCCCACGTCCATGGCGCAGACGCCGACGCCGAGCATGTGAGAGGAAAGCCGGGCCAGTTCGCAGCACAGCACGCGCAGCGCCTGGCCGCGCGGAGGGAGTTCCCAGCCCATCAGTTTTTCCACCGCGCAGGCGTAGGCCACGTTGTTGGCGAGCGGCGCGAGGTAGTCGAGCCGGTCGGTGTAGGGCACGAACTGGTTGTAGTGCATGTTCTCGGCGATCTTCTCGTCGCCGCGATGCAGGAAGCCGACGTCGGGATCAGCCTTGATGATGATTTCGCCGTCGAGTTCGAGCACCAGACGCAGCACGCCGTGGGTGGCGGGATGGGACGGACCCATGTTGAGAGTCATGTGCTCGCCGTCCAGTTCGTCAGTCTCGGCGTGGTAGTCATCCGCGGCACGGGATGCGCGCGCGATGTTGTCCGGGGCCTCGATTTCGGTGGTGGATTTGCTCATGCCGCTGCGGGGCGAATAAGCGCCCAAAGCACCCGCCATCGCAAGGGGTTTGTGCGATTTTTCAAGCTCCGCCCTTGCCGTAGCGCTCGCGGAACTGGCGCAGCAGGTCGTCCACACGATCCGGGTCCGCGACCTGGCCCTCGGGCGGTGGCGGCGGCTGGACTGAGGGCTTGGGAGTTTCCGCAGGCGGCGGCGCAGACGTTTCCGGCGAAGGCGCGGGAGACTCCGCCGGTTCGGGTGACGGCTGCGGTGCGGGTGCGGCGTGAGTCACGAAATCGTCGCCCGGAACCACGGATGAAGCAACGGGGCGGGTGTCGGTGGTTTTTTCCGCTACGGCGTGTGCTTCCTCGGCGATGCTCTCTTGCCACGCCTTGCCGGCTTCGCGGATCACGCCGCGGGCGTGGCTGCCGGCTTTGTCACGGTCGATCCGGGAAAGAATCCGGAATCCCATGCCCGGGACGCGGGATTCGAGCAAGGCGACCATTTCCTCCTCGGTGAGCGCTTCGAGTTCCACGACCACTTCGGACAAGCGGTCGGCCAGGCCGCCGCTGAGTTTCGGGACGAAGGCATTGTCCCAGATATCGCGGTTGAGCGAGAGGATCACGTCGAGGCGCTCGACCGATTGCCGCAGCGCGCCGAGGAAGGCGGCGAGCCGCAAGGCGGCGGTCTCATCGGTGGAGAATCCCTCCAACTCGTCCGCCACAAGCACCACGCG
The DNA here is from genome assembly GCA_041686775.1 of Luteolibacter sp. GTDB lineage: Bacteria > Verrucomicrobiota > Verrucomicrobiia > Verrucomicrobiales > Akkermansiaceae > Luteolibacter. The sequence goes on from JAWLDG010000002.1 coordinate 441,370, forward strand.
CATCAGTTGCGAGAGCATGGCGAGCAGGGCTTCGAGGCGCTCCATGAGCACGCCGTCGCCGGGATTTCCCTCACGCACGGCATCGCCGATCTCGCGCAGCCGTGCGGTGTTTTCCGGCGAGGTGGCGGCAAAGCGGAAAAGCGCGTCCACCCAGAAGGCGATCTCGCGCGCGGGCAGGTTGCAACGCAACGCGATCTCCATGCTGAGGCGCTGGCCGAGCACGTCGAAGTTTTCCCGCGCCCAGTGGGCGGTGACGGCATTCGGGTGGTGGAAATCGAAGGTTTCGATCGGCCGCGCGCGCAGAGCCGTGAGAGCCGCCTCACGGTCCTGGCACGGAACTTCGCCGGAAGCGACCAGCGGTTGCAGTGCGGAGGAAAACAGGCGGCGCGTCACCAGATCGAGCACACAGAGACCGGCGGCGGCCGGCAGCGGCCGGAGCAGGCGGCGCAGCGTGTCGTCGATCACCGTGGCGGCGTCGATGCGGCAGCCGAAATCGGCGTGCAGCGGGATGAATTCATGACTCGCGCCGAGCTGGTGCTGGACGCGCGAGAGCAGGTGCGTCTTGCCATGACCCGCCCTTGGCGCACGCAGCAGGATGCAGCGGCCGGGCTGCTCGACCGGGACGCTCAGGATGTCGTGCAACACCTCGGTGGCCTGACGGTTCACCGCCTCGGCATGGGCGGCGGGCAAGCGACCCAAGGATTCGAAAAGCGTTTGGAAAGGTTGGGCGCTGGCCATGGTGTCAGGAGTGAATGCGGATGCAGGTTGTGGCGAATTCCTCTTCATCACAAGCCGTGATTGTCCGCCAAACCGGAGAAATGCTGCCAGCCGGAAAAACGCAAACTCACGGCGCCTCGGCCGGACCGGGCAATTCCACCTCGTGCAGGCTCAGCCCGTAGCGGCCGCCGGGCGGGTTGATTTTCAGGTCCACGCCATTCCATCCGGAGCTGAAGTTCGCCGAATAACACAACCACAATGTGCGGCCGTCATCGCTGATGAACTTCGAGGGAAAATTGAGGAAGTAGGCCTGTTCACCGAAGTCCTTCATATAAGCCACCATCCGCCACGGACCGGTAATGACATCCGCTTCGAGAATGTAGGAGTTCATTTTCGCCACCGTCGGCCAGCCGTCGGTGACGCACATCAGGTATTTCTTCAGCCCCGGCACCCAGGTCGCGGTCACGCAGCCCATGTGGTTGTTCCATTCGAGCAGCGGTTCGATTTTGTCGAAATCGTCCGTCCATAACGGTTTGCCCGCGGCGTCATGTCCGGCAAAGAACTCGTAGGCATCGAGGCGGTTGATGGTTTCCGGCGACGGCGTGACGCGCGCGAGATAGACTTGGTCCGCGCTGATCCAACTCAGGTTGCCATGCGCGAACGGTTTGCCTTGCGCCTGCTTGAAGGCTTTGGCGAACACCTCCCTGAGCGGGCCGACCGCAAGCTCTGCTGCGCGCGGTGAAATATGCATGACCTCCCCGCATGACGGGTTTGCCACGAACGGCGTGCCCGGCGGCCCGGGCCTGATGCACGGCCGCGGCATCGGGTCATCCGCCACCGCGCCCATACCTAACAGATAGGCCTTGCCATCGGGCGAATGTTCCATGTTTTTCCCGAAATCGACAAACTTCGGCGCGCCCATCTTCACCGGTCCGAGATATTCCGACGGTTCCGGGAAAAGCGGTTTTCCCGGCGTCGTAGGTGGCGGCTCCCATGTCTTGCCGAAATCGCGGGAGATATGGAATCCCGGCATCGGCCCGAGGTTGGGCCAGTTCCACCTGAAGCCCTCGTGGGTGAACTCCGCCGCCGGCCCGAGACAATAAGTGCCATAATACCAGATGCCGTCATGCACCAGCGAGCCGCAGGGATATCGTCCGCGGTAGGGTGCCCCGAGCGACTGTTTGGGTGGCGAGGTGTTGCGGATTTCCAATGCCAGCGGGTCGTTGCCAATCATCACCGCATGGCCGCTGCGGAATCCGTTTTTCATGTCTCCTCCCGAGGAACAACGCACGCCGTCGGTCACACCATCGGTCCAGGGCGAGTAGAGGTTTCCATCCGCCGCCCATGAGGGATAGAAAGTGTCGCCCGTCTTGTAATCGCCGTGGCGGCCGGTGAAACGAATGCCGGTGAGCGTCGCCGATCGCTCGAATGGACAATCCTCCGGAATCGGCGAATCCCAGAGCATGCCTTCTGGCGATCCGGCGGCGGAACCGGCCACGCAGGCGAGCATGGCGGCGATGTGGATGCGCAGGATGGAATGCATGGGCCGGGCATGATCGATACGGCCTCGCGACCGACGATCTTCCGGCTATTGCCCGTCATCGTGAGGGACTCCGGCTTCCGGTTTTCCCGATGCCGGATATCCTTCAACCCTGCTGGCCGCAGCCGTTGCGGATGATTTCCATGAAACTCTGCGGTTCGAGCGAGGCCCCGCCGATGAGCGCGCCGTCGATGTCCGGGCAGGCCATCAGTTCGGCGGCGTTGTTCGGCTTCACAGATCCGCCGTATTGGATGCGGATGCGCGCGGCGGTGTCCGCGCCGTAGAGGTCCTTGAGCACGGAGCGGACGAACGCGTGGGCGTCCTGCGCCTGTTCCGAAGTGGCGGTGACGCCGGTGCCGATGGCCCAGACGGGCTCGTAGGCGATCACGGTTTCGAGCAGGTCTTTTTCGGAAATGTCCTTGAGACCGTCGGTCACCTGGGTGCGGAGCACGGTTTCGAGCATGCCGCCCTCGCGTTCGGTCAGTGTCTCGCCGATGCAGAAGATCGGTTTCAGGTTCGCTTCGCGGGCCTTCTTGATCTTGGCGTTGATGACGGCATCGGTCTCGCCGTAGATCGAGCGACGCTCGCTGTGGCCGATGATCACGTAGTGGACGTAAAACTCGCGCAGCATCAGCACGCTCACCTCGCCGGTGTAGGCGCCGTTGTCGAACTGCGAGCAGTTCTGCGCCGCGATCTGAATGGCGTGGGCGTTCTGCACGGCATTCGCGTTGTGCAGCATGTCGGCCAGTTTCGGCAGCGAGACGAACGGCGGGGCGATGACGATTTCACAGGGGAAATCCTGCCCTTGGAGCTTGGACAGGAAACTCTTCACGAAGTCCTCCGTTTCGGAGGCTCCCTTGTTCATTTTCCAGTTGGCGGCGAAGATCGGCTTGCGGTTCATGTGGGTGTCTTGGGTTGGGAGGAGATAGGTCAATTGGTTCAGGCATCGCTGAGCGCGGCCACGCCGGGAAGGGTCTTGCCTTCAAGGAATTCGAGGCTCGCGCCGCCGCCGGTGGAACAGTGGGTCACTTGGTCGGCCACGCCGAATTTCTTCGCGGCGGTGGCGGTGTCGCCGCCGCCGACCACGCTGATGGCCCCGGCCGCGGTGGCCTCGGCCACGGCAGCCGCCATCGCCTTGGTGGCACCGGCGAATTTCTCGAACTCGAACACGCCCGCCGGACCGTTCCAAATGATGGTTTTGGAGGCAAGGATCGCGTCACGGTAGAGTTGGATCGACTCCGGCCCGGCATCGAGGCCTTGCCAGCCGTCGGGAATGCCGCTCTCGAGCGTGGCCGGCTGCGTGTTGGCATCCGCGCTGAAACCGTCGGCGCAGACGAAGTCCACCGGGAAAATGAGTTCCACTCTCCGCTCTTTGGCCTTCGCCTCGAGTTCTCCGACGATGCCGGCGCCGGCTTCATCGAACAACGACGAGCCGATTTCCACGCCGCGGTTCACCTTGAGGAAGGTGTAGGCCATGCCGCCGCCAATGATGATCTTGTCGGCCTTTTCGAGCAGGTTGTTGATGAGCGGGATCTTGTCGGCGATCTTGGCTCCGCCGAGGATGGCGAGCAGCGGGCGCTGGGGATTGTCGAGCACGGCCCCGAAGGCGTCGAGTTCCGCCTGCATCAGGAAACCGGCGGCTTTTTGCGGCAGGTCCACGCCGACCATCGAGCTGTGCGCGCGGTGGGCGGTGCCGAAGGCGTCGTTCACAAACACATCGCCGAGCTTGGTGAGGCTGGCGCGGAAGGCGGCGACTTTTTCCGGATCGGCCTTGGTCGAGCTGCCGTCCTCGTTTTTCGCCTTGCCCTCCTCCTCGATGTGGAAACGCAGGTTTTCGAGCAGGACCACGTCGCCGGGATTCAGTTTGTCCGGCGCGCAGGCGGCTTCCACTTCCGGGCCGGCGCAGTCGTTGAGGAAGGTGACCGGCTTGTCCAACAGCTTGGAAAGCTCCTCCGCCACCGGCTTGAGCGTGAATTTCTCCACCCGTTGGCCATTCGGCCGGCCGAGGTGCGACATGAGGACGACGGCCGCGCCTTTTTCCAAGGCATAGCGGATGGTCGGCAGGGCGGCGACGATGCGCTGGTTGTTGGTGATGGCGCCGGTCGCTTTGTCCTGCGGCACGTTGAAATCAACCCGGATCAGGACACGCTTGCCGGCCAGATCGACATCGCGGATGGAGAGTTTGGCCATGGGGCGGGAATCCCGCCTTAGCCCGCCAGCCATGTCAAGACATGCCTGACTTCGCGTGGCAATCGCCCCTTGACCGCGGCGGAACGGGTCACTAAGGAAGCCGCCGCATGGGATTTGACACATTAGGGCTCTCGCCCGCCGTTCTGGAAGCCGTTGAGGAAAGCGGATACACCACCCCGACGCCGATCCAGGCGCAGGCGATACCGATCATTCTCGAAGGCCGCGACGTGATCGGCGCATCGCAGACCGGCACCGGCAAGACCGCGGCCTTCGCGTTGCCGACGCTCTCGAAGATCGAAAAACTGGGCAAACCCCAGATCCTCGTGCTCGAACCCACCCGCGAGCTGGCCCATCAGGTGGCCGAGCAGTTCGAAAAATACGGCAAGCACACCGGCATGAAAGTCGCGCTGCTCTACGGCGGCGTCGGCCTCGGCACCCAATCCGAGCAACTCGAGGCCGGTGCCGACATCGTCGTCGCCACTCCCGGACGCCTCGTCGATCACTTCTACCGCGCCGCCATGCGCTTCGGGGAGATCAAGGTGCTCATTCTCGACGAAGTGGACCGCATGCTCGACATGGGTTTCCTCCCGCAGGTGCGGAAAATCGTCAACCTCTGCCCTTGGGAAGGCCGCCAGACACTGTTTTTTTCGGCCACCATGCCGCCGGCGATCCAGACCTTCGCCCAGTGGTGCCTCACCGATCCAACCAGTATCGAGATCGCCCGCGCCTCGATTCCCACCACCGTCACCCATGCCTTCTACCCTGTGGCGATGGACCAGCGCGACGAACTGCTGCTCGAACTCCTCAAGCAGACCGAATACCACTCGGTGATGGTCTTCACCCGCACCCGCAAGGAAGCGGACCAACTCACCTCGCTCATCAAATCCACCGGCCAGACCAAGGTCGCCGCCATGCACTCGGACATCAATCAGGTGGACCGCATGAAGGCGCTCGCCGGTTTCAAGGCGGGCGATTATGAAATCCTCGTCGCCACCGACGTCGCCGCACGCGGCATCGACATCTCCGGCGTCTCGCACGTCATCAACTACCGCGTCCCGGAAAACGCCGAGGACTACGTCCACCGCATCGGCCGCACCGGCCGCGCCGAGGCCGAGGGCGACGCCTTCACCATCCTCACCGCCGACGAACTCGACTTCGCCAAATCCGTCGAGATCTTCATCGAGCAGGAAATCCCGCGCCGCAAACTGGAGAATTTCAACTACACCTACTCCGCCCTGCTCGACGATTCTCCCTCCAAGCCCATCCGCCGCAGGAAAACCGGCGGAAAGAAACGCAGGTGAACGGAGCGCGGACTTCAGTCCGCCGGTCTTTCCGAATCGTCTCGCGATCCTGCGGACTGAAGTCCGCGCTCCATATTTCGCTCACATAAAGGATTGCCGGGACACGGGGATTCCGTGTTATGTGGGTGGCAATGATCGATACCGCGCCCAATCCGTTCCACGATCTGCCGTCGGGACTCTGTGAGGATGGAGGCCGTGAGGCGACCGGGTTGATCCGGCGCGTGGGCCGTGGCGATGGCGCGGCGCTGGTGGAACTGCATGAACTGTGGGGGCCGGTGCTGTTGGGCATCGCCTGCCGCATGCTGGGCGACCGCCGTGCCGCGGATGATCTGCTGCGCAAGATTTTCGCGAAAATCCGCAAGTCCGCCGATTCCTACAACCCCCACCAATCGCCGCCGTTCGTATGGGCCTTCGCGATGCTGCGCGACGCCGCCGCCCGCCAGATCCGCCACTCCAACTCACCGCGCCGCAATCCTCCGCCGCCGGAGCACAACGATGCGCCCGCCGTGCTCGGCGCCGAAGACTGCCGGCGATTGAGAACCGCGCTCGAACGCCTCGATCCCGAAGCGCGCATGTGTCTCGAACAAGCGGTCTTTCTCGACTTCGCGCATTCCGCTTCCGCCCCACCTGCCGGGCCGTTCAAAACCCGCCTGCGGCTGGCACTCGAAACCGTCCGCACGCAACTCTCGTGCCATGAACTCTGACCCCTACGACAGCGCCGTATGGCGCAGCTTCGGCATGCTCGACCACGAGGAAACCGAGCGCTTCGCCGATGCGATGGGCCAGGATCCCGGACTGCGCCGCGCGTGCCAGGAAATGGACCGCCTCGCCGCCGCCATCGCCGCCACCTCCTGCGCGCCGGTCACCCCGCAAGCCGCCGAAATCGAGCGCCTGAAACGCAGCGCCGGCCTGCCGCACGCCGGCCGCAAAGCCCCGCTGGGGCTCGCCGTTTGCGGCTGGCTGCTCGCACTGGGGCTCGCCGCATGGACAATCCGCGACGCGCTCGTTTCCACGGCGGAAGCACCGCGCATCGCCGAGCCAAGTCCCCCACCCGCCCGGCCGGCCGACGAGGCCCGCGACATACCGGACCAATCCGTGGAAACCCGTCGGCTCACGATGGAAATCGCGGAACTGCAAGAAAACCTCGAAGCCTTCCAACAGCGCGAACGCGAACTCTATCAGATCGTGCCCGGCAGGGCCTTGCAGGTGGTCATGACCATGCTGCCGCCCGGCCAGGTGTCCGCGGACCGGCCGTCACTGGTCACTCCGGCGTTGCTGGGCGACGCGCTGGCCGCCATGAACCGCCACGCGCCCGCAGTGGCCGAGGAACCCGTCGGGGAAAGCCACTTGCAGGAAACCACCGTCGCCCACGAAGCCGCCCCGCTCCCGCCGATGGCCGTGCCGATCTACGATCCCGTGCGCGACACCGGCACCCTCGTGGTGAGCGACCTGCTGCCCGCCGAAGCGGACCATGCTTATCATCTCTGGGTGACCACCGGTCATTCCGCGCGGCCGGTCTTCATCGGCTCGCTGCCGGAAAGCAGCGCCACGGGCACCGATTCATTCGATTTCAGCCTCGGCTCCTCGATGATCCTGCCCACCGGCTTTCTGTTGACTTACGGACCCGTCGGAACACCCGCCGCCCCGGCCGCGGAAAACACGGTGCTCGCCGGTCCGCCGCCGGCGAAATGAGCAATTGCACATCACGGATTCGACAAAGCCCGCCCTCCCACCCACGCTGCGCGCGTGATCGACGCGCTCTATCCGCTGGCCCGCAGGTTCCTGTTCCGGTTTGATCCGGAAACCGCCCACCACCTCAGCATGTCCGCGCTGCGGATGGCGGAAACCACCGGCGTCCTCGGCCTGCTGCAATCCGCACCCGCTGCGAAACCGGTGGAAGTGATGGGTCTCACGTTTCCCAACCGCGTCGGCCTCGCCGCGGGTCTCGACAAGGAGGGCGACACCATCGACGCGCTCGGCCGGCTCGGTTTCGGGCACATTGAGATCGGCACCATCACCCCGCGCCCGCAGCCGGGAAATCCGAAGCCGCGACTGTTCCGGCTCATCCCGCAGGAGGCCATCATCAACCGCATGGGCTTCAACAATGCCGGCATCGACTCCGGCGTCGCCAAGGTCCACAAATCGAAATCCTTCCGCGGCGTGATCGGTTTCAACATCGGCAAGAACAAGGACACGCCGAACGAAAACGCGGCCGACGATTACCTCGCCTGCCTGCGCAAGGCCTATCCGGTGGCCGGCTACATCGCGGTGAACCTGTCATCGCCCAACACCCCGGGCTTGCGCGAACTGCAAGGCGCGGAAGCCAGCGCGCGCTTGTTGGAAACATTGAAAACCGAGCAGTCGAAACTCGCCGCCGAACACGGCAGGCACGTGCCGCTCGCCTTCAAGGTCGCGCCCGATCTCGACGACGACCACATCCGCGCGCTCGCCAAGGTGTTTCTCGACGGCGGGCTCGACGGACTCATCGCCACCAACACCACGCTCGACCGCGAGGCGGTTGGAAATCACCCGCGCGCCAACGAGGCCGGCGGACTCTCCGGAAAACCGCTGCTCGAAAAAAGCAACCGCGTGCTCGGCGAATTCGCCGCACAACTCGGCGGACGCATCCCGATCATAGGCGTCGGCGGAATCTCATCGGTGGAGGACGCCAGGGAAAAACTCCGCCTCGGCGCCTCGCTGGTGCAGATCTACACCTCGTTCATCTATCAGGGCCCGCGACTGGTGCGGGAACTGGCGGAGGTTTGATTTCGGTGCCGAGACCCGAACCGGAACGCTCATTGGCCTGCCGGATTCCAAACACGCTCAAACCCGAAGCCATCGAAGTGTTTTTCATTCGCAGTGGCGAAGTGGGTGACACCGTGGTGGCGGAGCGTAAGAGCGAGGCGTGCGTCGATGATCTGGCGGAAACCGGCGTTGGTTTTGGAGGCCCAGTTCCAGAGAATTTTGCCCACATCGGGTTCGTAGTCGCCGAACTCCCAGGTCGGGTTTGCGCGGAGTGCATCGCAGAAGGCGGCGGCCTCGCGGGCGGTCTTCGGTTTCCTGAAGACGGCCGGATTGCGGAGTTGCATGTAGATTTCCACAAGCACCAATCCACAGAGCAGGAAGCGCTGTTTTCCCGATGCCTCCTCTTCGAAAAAACGGCGGGCAGCATCGAAGTGCGGCGAATCGGCGTTAGCCGCGTAAAGAAAGAGATTTGTATCGGCGGAAAGGATCATGACCCGGAGCGCTGGATGATGGCGTCGGCCTCGGGCCGCAGGCTGGCAGGGTTTGTGAGGAAGTCGCCTCCGCAATCAAGCGTGGGAAAACGCCACGCGGCTTTGGGCTTTGGCTCTTCGGGGAAGCGGGCCACGAAGTGTTCCGCCGCCTTGCGCATGACCTCCGAAAGCGACCAGTCCTGACGCTCGGCGATTTGCTTTAGACGCTGGTAAAGCGGTTCCGGAAATTGAATCTGGGTGCGTGTCATGATGCCTTTCATACATCATGAAGCATTCGATGTCAAACTGGCAGCGTGGCGGTTGATGCCAAGTGAATCAGTCGGATTCAGACAGCAAATGGATGCAATTTGGAAAAGCGGGAAAAGGAAACCGTCCGAGAGCCGAAGCTCCGCTCCGTCGGGCTCCTCAAGCACCTGCTCGACGAGCATGGCCTTGTGGGAGCCGATCTGTCCCGCATCCTTGGCAAGTCGCTCCCGCTCGGCCCCATGATCCTGCGCGGCGAACGGAAAATCACCACCGATCACGCCGTGAAGCTGGGCAAACATTTCGGCCTGCGGGCTGACGCTTTTCTCGGATGATCGGTCTATCCCGTGACATTCATCGGATAAAGTATCCGGACGCCCGCCAGACACCATCCTGCTCCCGCGTTAATGTTACGGTTTCAATGGCGTCGCGCTTGTTTGGAAACTGGGTCTCAAACTGAATCACCCGGTATTCACCGTCGGGCACTCCAGGAAGTGATCGCACCTCATCGACTTGCTTGATTTTTCTTGGTGGTAATCCGACACCCAGAGGCTTCCGAAGCTGCGAAAGCATCGCTGTCCATTGCTCCCTGTTGAGCGCTTTGCGGAAAAACGCCGACGCGGAATCGTAGCTTTTCCCGAACTCCTCCTCATCAATCAGCATCAGCCAACGATAAGCGTCGTCTGCTTGAATCTCCCTCTCCCAACTCGGAAAGCTTTTCAATAATTCCAGTGCCATCTCCCTGCTACTTAGGCCGGAGATCTGGAAACGATTTCCAAGTTGGTTCATCACGACAGGGGCTGTAGTGATACGGCCATCGACAATGATTGCAAGTCGAACACTACCCGGTTCTCCCAGAGTGGCATGAGACATCCGTGCCCCGCCCACTTTGTTCAGAGTGATGTCCAGTCGATGCTCCTCTCCTTCCGAAACAATCCCTGCTCTTTCAATGTGCTGATCCCAAACAATTACCTCCCGGCTGACCCGCAGCTCGTGCTTTTGTCCATCATCCGTCACATGATTTTCCAGCACTTCTGAATTGGGATCATCCTGCGCGACCCTACGGACTTGCAGTCGATTCTCCTTGGGAAGGTCTCCGGGAGATACGACTTCCGATGTGTCACGAAGTAGCTGCTTTTCGCCAATCTCCATGACCTGATCGAGCAGCTCCAACTCACGATTGGGTTGGAGGATTTCCGCATGTCCTTGACCAAACTGCTTTGTCAGACTGATAATCTTTACAACCAGTTCCGCCCTTCGATTCGTGGCAACTTCCCTCGATTCATCATTGGGGAAATCTGGGTTTGCGGCGATGAAGTTTGCCAGCTTCTGCTCCGCATGTTGGCGGATCGGATCATTCTCCAGATAAGCCGCCCGTGCCTTAATGGCTTCGATTTCAAAATCAATGAATTCGTCTGCCTTGGCAAGTGGCGATGTGGGAGTCCACAGGATTTCCACGCGCAGGCCGTTGGCAAAAACTAGTTCTTGGCTCAGTTCCTCATTACCGATTTGCAACTCTTTGGTTTCCCAATCAGTGCCATCCGATGAGGTGGTGACCATCGCCATCGGAGCATCCGGACGCAAAGCGTTTACCCGTGATTTGACCAGGAGCGATCGCCCACCTGTCAACGTGATCGCATTGCCGGAACTTGGAGTCCACTGGGTGTCCCCCCACTTTTTCACAGCATACGAAACACCTTTGCCGCTGAGGGAATCGGGATGCTTGAATTTGAACTCGATGCGACCCATGACCGGCGCCTCGTACCGGGAGTTCAAGGAGAACGATGGATAGGATGTGCCCGAATTTCTCAGAAACACCCAGAGGATACCTGCCAGGAAACATACCGCGACTGACCATATCAACTTTTTCAAACCCGGCTTCAACGAATGCCCAATAGAGCGCGGAGAGCGGTCTTTCTCTTTTCCGAAAACTGCGGCGAATCCGAACAGGAATGTTCCGAAGGCACAGATCCCGATTGCCACGATGAAATTCGTAGAATGAAAACTGCGATCTTCCACCGGCGCGGCCAGGACGTATGCGATGGCGGTGATGCCCGCTGCCGCGAAAACAGCGCCGATCCATATTCTGAGAGAAGCGGAACGATCTAACAGGTATCGTCAGGAGGCCCCCTCCCAGAAGCACCATGATCACAGGGCCATAAACGTCCTCCCAAGTCATCGGTATTTGATCCAGGTGGCCGCGATCCTTGGTCAGAATTTCGGAAACAAAAGTGATCGCAAGCGTGACCAAGCCGGAAACGCATGCCGCCCAGACGAGATGGATGAACCAACGGAGCGCCTTGTCGAGCAGCTTTGCGGAAGCCTTCTCAGGCTCGGCGATCGTCTCCAGCCGCGTTTTCATCACGCTGGCTTGCTGGTATCTTCGCTCCGGGTTTTTCTCCAATGCCTGGAGGACGATCTCGTCGATCCGGACGTCGATGCTAACTTTGCGCGAGGGAGCGACGAGATCTTTCTCCGGCCGTTCGCCGGTGAGCATTTCGTAGAGCACGACTCCGAGCGCGTAGATATCGGCGCGGCGATCCACGGTGCCGCCGCTTTGCTCGGGGGCCATGTAGGGTGGGGTGCCGGAGTTTTCGCCGGTGGCGCCGACCAATGAGGCGATGCCGAAATCCGCGATCTTCACCCGGCCGTCGCGGTCGAGCAGGATGTTTTCCGGCTTGATGTCGCGGTGGACGATGCCCTTGTCGTGGGCGTATTGCAGGGCGTCGCAGATCGGGGGGACGATGGCGAGCGCCTGTTGGGCCTCGAGTTTCCCGTCGCGGAGGAGGTCGCGCAGGTTCACGCCGTCGATGAACTCCATGACCAGATAGAAGAGTCCGCCGGTTTCGCCGAAGTCGTGGATGGTGACGATGTGCGGGTGGCCGAGTTTCGCCAACAGCTCTGCCTCGATGGTGAAGCGTTCGGCGAAGCGGCCTTCGCCGACGCGCTCCGGGGCGAGGATCTTGATGGCGACGAGGCGGTTGAGCGATTTCTGCCGCGCCTTGTAAACCGCGCCCATGCCGCCGCGGCCGAGGCATTCGAGGATTTCGTAACCGGGAAAGCGGTCGGCGATTTCCTCCGGCGAGAGTGGCGGGAGTTGCGGGGTCTTGTCGCCGTCGAGTGCGACCGTCCGAGACGCCAGCGCCTGGCGCATCAGGCAGGCAGGGCAGAGCGATTGCGGGGATTCCGGCGGCAGTGGTGCGCCGCAGTCGGGACAGGCGGAAGTCGGAAGAGGATCGGTCATGTGTTTCGGGTTTCTCCTTTCCTCAAAAACGAACGGGGAAAAGTGTTACCAAGTTTTTCGATCAACTTGCGAGGGCGGCGAAGAGCGAGCGCATTTCCTCCTCCACCGCATCCGGCGAGGCGAGCGTGCGCGAGACTTCCCGGGTGAGGAGATGCCGGTAGCGCTTGCGCAAACGGTGCACGGCGACGCGCGCCGCGCCTTCGGTGGTGTCGATCTGGCGGGCGAGGTCGGCGTAGGGGATGCGCGCCGAGTCGGCTGTTAGACAGGATTTCAGGGCTTCGAATTGCGTGGCTCCGTCCTCGGCGCGGCAGGTGGTTTCGAGATCGGCTAGGACTTTGCCTAACAACGCAAGCGCCCACTCGCGGTCGTAGTGTTTGTCCGGGCTTTGCTCGTCGGCGGGTTCGAACTGGAGGCCGGTTTCGGCGCTTTGCCAATCGAGCGAGAGTGGAACCGTGCCGTCGCCGCGTTTCTCACGTGATGCTCGTTTCCAATCGTTGATCATCCAGTTCTGAAAGGAGGCCAGCAGGAACGCGCGGAAGCGGCCTTTCGATGGATCCGTATTCCGCAGTGCCCGCGCCTCGATGACGTGGGCGAGAAACCCCTGCACCAGATCCTCAGCGTCCTCGGGTGTCTTGCCCTTGCGCCGCGCATAGCGGTAAAGCGGCTGCCAGTAGGTGCCGACCAACGAGCCGAGCGCCTCGACCGCCAGCGTGTCCCCGCCGTGCGCGGCGTCGCGGATGATCGTCCAGCGGGTGGTGCCGAAAAAGGTGGGGTCTGGCATGGGCTGCCGTTCCCTACCACAAAGCGGAGGGAATGTTACGCGTGAAATCCGTTCTTTTTCCGCCCGCTGGCAGGAACACTCCAAATGGGCATGCACAGCTTCTCGCAGCGCCTGAGTTGAGACTTTAGCCGATCTTTTCCCCCGCTATGGCAAGGGCATGCTGAAGCATGAACTCAGACGCCTGAACCTGTTAGATGCCCGTTCAGATCTGGAAATCCGAGGCGTTGGATTCGAGGTGGAGTCCGCACTCGTATTTCGCGCCGTTGAAGCGGGTGGCTTCGGCGTCGCCGTTTTCGGCGGGCTGGGTGCTGTGCCAGTCGCCCATTGTTAGATAGCCCTTTTCCGCGAGCGGATGGGGCGGCAGGTCGTGCTGGCGGAGGTAAAGGTCCACCTGCACGTCGGCCCAATCGAGGATGGGATAGGCCTTGAGGGTTTTTTTCTGGCGCTCGACGAAGGGTCGGTCGCTGCGGGTTTTCGATTGTGTGCGTCTCAGTCCGCTGAGCCAGACGTCGGCGCCGAGTTCGCGCAGGGCGCGGTTCATCGGTTCGATCTTGGTGATCATCGCATAGCGGTCCATGTCCTCTTGACCGCCTTCCCACAGTTTTCCCCACAACGCTTCCATGCGCGCGGCGGAAACGGCGGGCTGATAGATCCGCAGGTCGAGTTTGTCCAACAGACCTGATAACTGTTCGATGTAGCGGTAGGTTTCGAGAAACAGATAGCCGGTGTCGATGAAGACCACGGGGATTTCCGGCGCATGCTCGTGGATGAGGTGGAGCATGACGGCCGATTGCAGGCCGAAGCTGGTGGTGGCGACGAGGTGCTCGCCGAGGCGCTCGTGCAGCCGGCGGATGCGCTCGCCCGCGCGCAACGGCGCGATCTCGGCGGAGAGGGACGCCGGATCGATATCGGGCTGCGCGTGGAACTTGAGGGCTTGCATGGACGGATGTCAGGCGGGTTGCGCGGTCTTGAGCGCTTCCGGCTTGAGGTTGTGGTGGAAGTCGCGGCCCTGCTTGGTTTCATTCACATATCCGGCGCGGATGCAGAAATCGCCGAAGCGCTCGCCATCGTTCCGCTCGCGGGCGTAGTGCGCGATGACGGGCGCGAGCAGTTCCTTGATTTCCGTGGCGGGCACGCTTTCGCGGAAAAGTTTGGATAAACGCTGGCCGGCGAAACCGCCTCCGAGATAGACGTTGTATTTCCCCGGCGCGCGGCCGACGAATCCGATCTCGGCGATGTATGGCCGGGCGCAGCCGTTCGGGCAGCCGGTCATGCGGATGGTGATGGCGTCGTGGCGCAGGCCGTTTTCCTCGATCGTCTCCTCCAGTTCGGTGAGAAGATCGGGCAGGTAGCGTTCCGCTTCCGCAAGCGAGAGCCCGCAGGTCGGCAGGGCGACGCAGGCGAGCGAGTTGAGGCGCAGGGCGCTTTTGTCGTGGCTGTCCTTGATGCCGTATTTCTCCAACAGTTTCTCGATTTCCGGACGCTTGGCCGGCGAGACGTTGGCGATGATGAGGTTCTGGTTGGCGGTGAGGCGGAAGTCGCCGTCATGGATCTTGGCGATCTCGCGCAGGCCGCTGCGCATCGGGTAATCCGCGGTGTCGAGCACGCGTCCGCCCTGGATGAAGAGCGTGAGTTGCGAGTTGCCGTTCTTGTCCTCGGTCCAGCCGTAGCGGTCGCCGTTGTCGGTGAACTCGAACGGGCGCACCGGGCCGAGTTCGTAGCCGAGGTATTCGTTGAGCTTGGCGAGGATCCAGTCCGGGCCGTGGTCGTCCACGGTGTATTTGAAGCGGGCGTGCTTGCGGTCGGTGCGGTCGCCGAAGTCGCGCTGGATGAGCACGATTTTCTCCGCCACGTCCACCGCCTGGTCCACGGTGCAGAAACCGATCACATCGGCGAGGCGCGGATAGGTCTTGTCGTTGTTGTGGGTGGACCCCATGCCGCCGCCGACGGCGACGTTGAAGCCGGCGAGCTTGCCGTCCTCGACGATGGCGATGAACGAAAGGCAGTTGGCATAAATGTCCACGTCGTTGGACGGCGGGACCGCGATGGTGATCTTGAACTTCCGCGGCAGGTAGGTCTTGCCATAGATCGGCTCGACTTCCTCCTCGGAAGATTCGATTTTCTCCCCATCGAGCCAGATCTCGTGGTAGGCGCGGGTTTTCGGAGTGAGGTGGTCGGAAATTCCCTGGGCCACCTTCAGCACATCGGCGTGGACGTTCGATAGATAGGGATTCGGATTGCACATCACGTTGCGGTTCACGTCGCCGCAGGCCGCGATGGTGTCCATGGCGGTCTGGTTGATCTCCTTGATGGTGCGCTTGAGGTTGCTCTTGATCACGCCGTGAAGCTGGAAGGCCTGGCGGGTGGTGAGCTTGATGGTGCCGTTGGCGAACTGGGTGGCCATGCGGTCCACTTCCAGCCACTGCGCGGGCGTGGCCACGCCGCCGGGGACGCGGATACGGATCATGAACGAGTAGGCTTTTTCCAGCTTGTGCTTGCGGCGCTCGGCCCGCAGGTCGCGGTCGTCCTGCTGATAGGTTCCGTGGAACTTGAGCAACTGCTGGTCGTCGGCGGACAGCGAGCCGGTGGTCAGGTCGGCAAGGCCTTCGGTGATGGTGCCGCGCAAGTAGTTGCTGGCGATCTTGATGTTCTCGTTGGCGGAGAGTTTCTTTTCTTCGGACATGGTGGAAGTTTTCAGTTTGAAGTTTTCAGTTTTCAGCGAGGTGCGGATCAATAGACGTCGCGGTGGTAGCGTTTGGATGACTTGAGGTCTTCGACGTATCCCTCGGCGGCCTCGCGGGATTTGCCGCCGTGTTTGCCGGCGATGGAGATCAATGCCTCGTGCACGTCGCCGGCCATGCGGGCGGCGTCGCCGCAGACGTAAAAGTGCGCGCCTTGTTCCAGCCATGCGAAGACATCGGCTCCCTGTTCCACGAGGCGGTGCTGGACGTAGATTTTCTCCGGCTGGTCGCGCGAGAAGGCGACATCGAGCCGCGTGAGCGCGCCGCTCTTGAGGTGATCCTGCCACTCGAGCTGATAGAGGAAGTCGTAGAGATAGTGCTGGTCGCCCATGAACAGCCAGTTTTTGCCGCTCGCTCCGGTGGCGGCGCGGTGCTCGACAAAGGCCCGGAACGGCGCGATGCCGGTGCCGGGACCGACCATGATGATTGGCGTGTCGCCATCGGCAGGGAGGCGGAAGTTCTTATTCGGCTGGACGAAGACCCGCACGGTGTCGCCGGCTTTCAACAAGTCGGCCATATAAGTCGAGCACACGCCCTTGCGCGGGCGGCCGTGAGTGAAATATCGCACGGCGGAAACAGTCAGATGCACCTGATCGGGATGCGCGAGCCGACTGGAGGCGATGGAATAGAGCCGCGGCGGGAGTTTGCGGAAAAGACCGCTTAGCGTGGCTGCGGGCAGTCCGTCGGGCGCGAAGTCGTGGATGGCATCGACGATTTGCCGGCCGTCGATGTATTCCCTGAGCCGGTCCTTCGCATCGTCGGCGAGCAAGGCGCACAGCTTCCCGGAATCGGCCGCGGCGGCGAGTTTGGTGAGCACATTGCGCGAGAGCGCGGTAATGTCGAAGTCATCGCGCAGGGCTTCGGCGAGCGGTTTGTCGCCACCATCCTTCAGCGGCACCGCTTCATCGCCGCCGAGTTTCGCCGCCTTGAGGATATCTTCGACCAAATCGGGCGCGTTGGCCGGGACCACGGCGAGCGCGTCGCCCGGCTCATAGCTCAGGCCGGAACCGGCGAGGGAAAATTCGAGATGCAGCGTTTCCTTGGCCGATCCCTTGCCATTGAGGAGTACCACATCCAGCAACTCCGCGGGAAACGGATGCTTCTTGCCATATTCAAGCGCGGAACCGGCGACTGGCACGGCAGCGACGGCGGTGGACGCATCCGGTGTCACGGCGGACAGCGCGTTTTCGAGCCATGCGGCGAAGGGCTCCTCGAAATCAACATCGCAATCCTGCCGCGGCGCGATCCGTTCGCCACCCAGCGCGGCGAGGCGTTCGTCGAACTCTTTCCCGGTATGGCAGAATTTCTCGTAGGACGTGTCGCCGAGCGCGCAGACCGTGAATTTCACCCCGGCAAGCGGGATATCGTCCGTCATGAACTGCTTGTGAAACGCCGCCGCGGTCTCGGGTGGCTCGCCATCGCCCCAGGTCGAGACGATCACCAGCAGGTGCTTCGTTTTGGCAAGATCCGCCGGTGAAACATCGGCCATGTTCACCATGCGCGCGCGCAAGCCACGCTTGCGGGCCTCTTTCACCGAACGATCCGCCAGCGATTCCGAGTTGCCGGATTCCGTACCGAACAAAACCGTCAGTTCAGCCCTAGTTGTGGCGGGCACCACCACGGTCTCGCCACCGCTCGCCGCGAGATAACCGCTGAGCCAGACTTTCTGGCGCGAATCCATGCCCGCGAGCAGCACTTCAAGAGCTGCGCGCTTGGTGGCGTCGAACGGGGCGTGTTCGGGAAACATAATCCTTAGTAATTTGCCTTTTTTTGTGAAGATTGCGCGCCAAATTGAATCCGAACTCGCGCCCCGGCAACCATTTTCTCAAGAATTCTCGGGAAAAAGCGCGTCGATCATTTTCAGGCACTTCAGCCCCGGCATCACACTGAGGTCCATCTGGTTCATCGTGTAGGCGAAGGAAATACCAGTCGCGGGATCGCCCATGGCATGGCTGCCGCCGGCTCCGGGATGACCGAAGGCGAGCTTCGAAGTGCCGTAAATGTGGCGGATTTTCCGGCCATCGCCATCGAGCGGATCCATCTGCGCACCGCAGGTGAAAACCGTGGGACGCAGCAACACGCGGTCGTCGGCCGAACTGACGGGCGTCGCCAGCGCCTGCCGGATGTGCGGCGTGAGCGGGCTCTCAATGGCCCCGATCGCCGCCTGATAGAACTTCGCCAGCGCCGATGCGGTGCCCACGCCGCCTAGCGCCGGCAGCCCCGCGGCCCACGCGCGCGGCTCGTTCATCTCGTGAATGGCGTGCAGCCCGTGAGGCGAGGCAAACGCGCGCCGAGTGTAAGTGCCCGAGGTGGTGAGCTGCTTGTAAAACGCGTCGATCAGATCGTCCTTGCCCGCTTTTCCCGGGTAGAGCCGGGCGACCCGCGTCCACTCCGCCTCCGGCAGGCCTATCCAGAAATCCAAAGCCAGCGGCACGGCGATTTTCTCCCGCCAATAACCCCCGAGCGACATGCCGGTGAGCCGTCGCACCGGCTCATCCACCAGCGCGCCGAAAACGCGTGGATGATATCCATGTCCCTCGCCCAACGACCACGCCGGCTGTTGCACCTCGATCGCTCCGACCACTGCGGCATGATCGAAAACGTCCACCCGCCGGTCGAGGGTGGCCAGACCGCATTGGTGGGAGAGCAGGTGGGAAAACCGGGCTTCCGCCACCGGAAAAGCCGGCCAAACCTCGCGCACCGGGGTTTCCTCGTTCAATCCGCGGTGGGCCAGCGCCAGCAGCAAGGTCGCCGCCGCCGGCACCTTGGTGGCGGAATAGACCGGCACCAGCGTCCGGCTCGTCCACGGACGCAGTTGCTCGCGCTCGCACCAGCCATGCCCTTCGGAGAGCACTTCCGCACCATTCCACCAGATGCTGATCGATGCACCGAGTTCGCCGCGGTCGCGGAAATTGCTCTCGAACACCTCCAACACCCGTCCCATTGCCGCCGGACATACCGCCATGCGCGGCTCTCTCGCCCATCAGCCCCCGCCGCGCAATGCCGAAATCCCCTCCGCACCGGAATCCTCTGCCGGCACCGTACTCGCCGACCACTCGGCGACCAACCGGAACGCCACCGCCAACAGCGTGGGGCCGAGAAACACGCCCACCAGTCCGAAGGCCAGCGCGCCTCCGATCACGCCGACGAAAATCAGCACGAAGGGCAACTTCGTGCCATGGCTGATGAGAAACGGCCGCACTAGATTGTCCACGCTGCTGATCGCCAGCAATCCCCAGATCAGCAGAAACACCCCCCAGCCCGGCTGGTTTTGCGTGAACAGCCACACCGCCGCCGGAGCCCAGATCAGCGGTGGCCCGAAAGGCACCACCGCGAAGAAAAACGTCAGCACCGCCAGCAGCACCGCGCCCGGCACGCCGGCCAGCCAGAAGCCGAACCACGCCACCATCGCTTGCGCCAGCGCCGTGCCGAGGATGCCGTAAATCACTCCTCGCACCGTGTTTCCCGCCACCTTGGTCAGGTATCGGCCGCGCTCACCGGCCAGGCGCTCCACCGCCACCGCCAGCCGTTCGGACAGCTCCGGGGCCTCGCGCAGCAGGAAAAACGCCAGGAACGCGCTCAACAACACCTGTGTCACCCCCTGCCCCACCGCCAACCCGGCCGTGATCAGACCCGACTTCGCCCACACCAGCACCTTGCCGATCATCATCACGAGTTGCGGCGACTCACGGACCTCTTCCGCGCCATCCGAGGTTTCTCCCGTCGCCGCCCCGCCGCGTGGCTCCGGAGCCTCGCGCAGCATCATTCCGCCGTCGGTTTCCACCACGATTTTCGGCCGTGGCGGATTCGTTTTCAGCGCCTCGTCGAGTTCCTCGATCCAATGGTTGCGGTCTTCGGCGAACGCTCGCCAATAACCATCCAACTCGTCGCCCAGCACCGGCACGCCGGAAACCCAGCCCGGCGGTTCCTCCGGCGCGGCCATGAACCAATCGCGCGTCGCCACCGCCAGATCCTTCCCGTCCTGCGCCAGGCTCACGCCGATGAGCACCACCGGCCCGGCGAAAACCACCGCCACCGTCAAGGTAACGAGACAGGCCGCGAGCGTGCGCGACCCCCGGAACCAGCGCGTGAACAAGCGCTGCAATGGATACAGCGAATAGGTCAGGATGATCGCCCACATCAGCGCCGTCATGAACGGCCGCAGCACGAAAAAACACCCGATCAACAACAGCAGCAGCGCCGCCCAGCCGAGCAGCGGCTCCACCTTGCGCGGGGTCACCGGGGATTCCTCCGACATCACGCCGCCAATCTATCAAGTCCCGCTCCGCTCCGCCAGAACCGAGTCGGACGATTTTTTTCATCGTTCCGGCGGCTTGCACCGCATCGGAACCGCCCTATACAAGCGCCATGCTCGAACTGACTCACATCCGCAAAACCTTCCACAAGGGCCGCGAACGCGTGGTCGCGGTGGACGGTGTCTCCCTCACCATCGCCGAAGGCGAGATCCTCGGTCTTGTCGGTGAGTCCGGTTGCGGCAAGTCCACGCTCTCGCGCATCATCATGCAACTGCTGCCACCAGACAGCGGCACGGTGCGGATGGGCGATGTCGATCTCACCGCGCTGCCGCGCCGTGACATCCGCCGCCACCGGCTCGATTTTCAAATGATCTTCCAGGATCCCTATGCCTCGCTCAATCCACGGCTCACCGTTTTTTCCGCGCTCGGCGAGGCATTGCAACAACGCCATCCGAAACTCAAGGGCCCCGCGCTTCAGGACCGCGTCGCCGGCCTGCTCGAAACCGTCGGCCTCTCGCCGCGCCACATGCGCCGCTATCCACACGAGTTCTCCGGCGGCCAACGCCAGCGCATCGCCATCGCCCGAACCCTCGCGCCCGAACCCAGGCTGATCATCGCCGACGAACCGGTTTCCGCACTCGACGTCTCGATCCAGTCGCAAATCCTCAACCTGCTGCGCCGTCTGCAGGGCGAACTGCACCTCACCATGCTCTTCATTTCCCACGACCTCGCCGTGATCCGCTATCTGGCGGACCGCATCGCCGTGATGCACCGCGGCAAAATCATCGAATACGGCGATGCCACGGAGATTTTCGAAAACCCACGGGAGGACTACACCAAACAACTCCTCGCCGCCGTCCCCATGTTGCCGCAGGAGGCCGCGGTTGCGTGAGCGCGGAAACCGCTTCACACCCAGCCTGCCTTCCAACCTACCCTCCATCCCGCCCAACAAAAAGGGCCGCGCCCCCGCGCGACCCGTTTTTGTTTCTGTCGTTGAAACCGTTTGAAACCGGGGACCTCTCCCCTCGACGGACGCAAGATGCGGGAAATCCGGAATTTTGTCATGTCCCCAAATAATGGGACACCCACGGAGCGCGGACTTCAGCCCGCCCGGCTTCAGGAGAGATCCAGAAACCCGCGGCGGATCGCCTCGCTGACGGCGGCGGGCAGGCTGCGGACATGAAGTTTGTCGAAGCTGCGCTTGATGTATTCGGTCACCGAATGCTCGCTGAGCTTGAGATCCTCGGCGATTTCCTTGCGCGTGAGCCCCTTGGCGGAGAGCTGGAGCACCTCGCACTCGCGGGCGGAAAGCGATTCCGCCTCGGGAATCGGACTGAGCTGGCGGAATGTCTGGAGGATCATGCCGGCGATCTTGGGATCGAGCGGCGTGCCGCCGGCGAGCACTTCTTCGAGCGTTTCGAGCAGACGCGAGGCGCTGCCGGCCTTGACCAGATAGCCATGCGCACCGGCTTCGAGCGCGGAAAAAACCTTCGCCTTGTCGGTGAAGGCGGTGAGCACCAGCACGCGCGCCTCGGGCAGCAGTTCACGGATCTTGCGGATGCCGGCGATGCCGCTCATGCCGGGCAGGCCGAGGTCGGAAAGCACCAGATCCGCCTTCAATCCGGCGCGGATTTCATCGAGCGCGTCTTCCATGGTCGAGAAACTGCCAACGCATTCGTAGTGCGCGCGTTCCTCCAGCACCATGCCCACCGACTCGCGGAAATCCGCGTGGTCCTCGATCAGGATGAGCCGGATCGCGCGGTCTTTCGGTGGAGCATCGGTGGCCATGGCGACGTTGATAAGCGAGATCGAGTGGATCGGAAAGCGAAGGTTTCGCGAACTTGCGGGGAGCATCCGCCCGGCCGCCGCCCCCAGACGTCCGGTTTTCCCCAGCCATGACATACCGAGGCCGGACTGCTTTTTTTAAATGCCCGCATGAGGCTTCCCGCCTGATTCTCAGCATGCTGGACCGCAGTCGCCGCACATTTTCCCTTGTCACATTTTTTGAAACAAGAAACCTCCCCGGCGTCGCTACGCGCGCACCAACCCTTTTCAACCCGCCACCCCATTCCATGATCGAAGTCGAAAACCTGACCAAGCAGTTCGGATCCAAACGTGCCGTGGACGACCTCACGTTCACCGTGAAAAAAGGCGAAGTCCTCGGATTCCTGGGGCCCAACGGAGCCGGCAAGTCCACCACCATGCGCATGATCACCGGTTTCATCCCGCCCACCTCGGGCGACGCCAAGGTCTGCGGCATCTCGGTGATCGACGACCCGGCGCACGCGAAGACCAGGATCGGCTACCTGCCCGAGTCCGCGCCGCTCTACCACGACATGACGGTCACCGGATTCCTGAAATTCTGCGCCAGTATCCGTGGTCTCTCGGGAAGTGCCAAAAAAGACGCTGTCGAGCGCGCCATCGAAACCTGCTTCCTCGGCAGTGTCGCGCGCCAATCGATCGACACGCTCTCAAAGGGCTACCGCCACCGCACCTGCCTCGCCCAGGCGTTGTTGCACGACCCCGAGGTGCTCATCCTCGACGAACCCACCGACGGCCTCGACCCCAACCAGAAGCACGAGGTCCGCCAGCTCATCAAACGACTCGGCCAGGAAAAGGCGATCCTGTTCTCCACCCACATCCTCGAGGAGGTCGAGGCCGCCTGCACCCGCGCCGTCATTGTGGACCGCGGCAAGATCGTCGCCGACGGCACGCCCGAGGGACTTATCGAGCAATCCGGCACCGGTTCGCTCACCGACCTCTTCCGCAACCTCACCACCCGCGACACCGAGCAAACGGCGGCCTGAGTCACGCAATATTCAATATCCAATATTCAATACTCAATCCCATGACTTCCGCCACCATCTACAAACGCGAACTCAGCAGTTACTTCGCCCAGCCCACGGCCTATGCCATCATTGTCATCTTCCTGGCATTGTCGATGGGACTGACCTTCAGCTTCGGCAACTTCATGCGCGTGGGCGACGCCTCGCTCGAATGGACCTTCTTCTTCTGGCACCCTTGGATCTTCATGCTGCTGGCACCCGCCGTGGGCATGAAACTGTGGGCCGACGAACACCGCACCGGCACCATCGAGCTGCTCGGCACCTTCCCGGTCTCCACCTGGAGCGCCATCATCGGGAAATTCCTCGCCGCCGCCACCGTCTGGCTCGCCGCGCTGCTGCTCACGTTTCCGATCGTCATCACCGTCAACTACCTCGGCGATCCGGACAACGGCGCCATCCTCGCCGGCTACATCGGCAGCTTCCTCGTCTGCTGCACCTTCCTCGCCATCACCATGTTGGTTTCCGCCTGCACCCGCGACCAGGTCGTCTGCCTGATCGTCTCGGTCGCCATCTGCGTGACCATGGTGCTGTGCGGCTATGACGATTTCACCCGCGAACTCGGCAAGGCCGCCTCGCCGGCCGTCGTCGAGGCCGTCACCGCGCTCGGCGTGTGGGAGCACTTCCGCTCGCTCATCCGCGGCATGTTCCGCCTCCAGGACTTCGTCTGGTTCGCATCCTTCATCCTGGTCTGCCTGCTCGGCACCAGCGCCATCCTCTCCGCCAAACGCGCCTGATCCATTCCGCTTACCGCATACCCCTTCCCGCTTACCGACATGAAAATCACCCATCCCGTCACCCGTTCGGCATTCGGAATCGCGGCGCTGGCCGCCATCGCCATCCTCGCCAACTGGCTCGTCTCGCTCACCCCCATGGGCAACCGCGGCGTCGATTTCACCGAAAACAAAATCCACACGCTCTCCGACGGCACCAGGTCCATCCTGGGCGAACTCGACACTCCCGTCGTGATTCGCTACTACGCCTCCCGTAGCAGCGACTACATGCCCGAGGAGATGAAAATCCACATGCGCCGCGTGGACGACATGCTCAAGGAATACGCCGCGATGTCCGACGGCAAACTGCGCGTCGAGAACCTCGACCCCGAGCCCGACACCGACGCCGAGGACTCCGCCAACCTCGACGGCATCAGCGGCCAGCGCATCAACGACCAAAACCTCTACTTCGGCCTCGCCGTCTCCTGTCTGGACAAGACCAGCGTCATTCCCTTCATCGACCCGCGCGACGAGACGATGCTGGAATACCATCTCTCCAAGGCCATCGCCGAAGTCACCACCCCGGTGAAACCGAAAATCGGCATCATGTCCGCCTTCGACCTCCAGGGCGGTCCGCCGATGATGCCCGGCCAGCAGGGCAACCAGGCATGGGTGATCTATCAGCAGTTGAAACAGTCCTTCGAGATCGAGGACATCCCGCTGGAAACCACGGAAGTCGACGCCGATTCGATCAAGGTCCTGCTGCTCTTCCATCCCGCCGGCATCACGCCGGAAGCCGAGTTCGCCGTGGACCAATATCTGCTCAACGGCGGCACCGTGGTCGCCTGCCTCGACGCCTATTCGGTGGCCGCCCAGATGACTGGCGGCGGCAATCCGATGATGGGCATGGGCGGCACGCCCACCACCTCCACGCTGCCCACCCTGCTCGGCGCATGGGGCGTTTCCTTCGAGTCCGGCCAGGTCCTCGCCGACCCCGCCTACGCCACCCGCCTATCCGGCGACCGCATGGGCCTCGCGGTGCTCACGCTCGACAAGGAGGCGATGCCGCAGGACGACAACGTCATCACCAAGGACCTCGAATCTGTCACCTTCTTCCTGCCCGGTGCCTTCACCCTCACCGGCGGCGGTGGAGTGGCCACCAACACGCTGGTCAAATCCACCAGCGGTGCCGGTTTCGTGGATTCGATGCAGGCCTCGCAGCTCGCGGCCGAACTCACCACCTCGTTCCGCTCATCGGGCACCGCCTACGATCTCGTCACCCACCTCCACGGCACCTTCAAAACCGCATTCCCCGATGGCAAACCGGGTGAAACCGCCGCACCGGAGCAAGAGGACGCGGAAGAGAAAGACGAGCCGGAAGCCGAATCGCTCAAGGAAGGCAAGGCACCGGGCAATGTGTTCCTCATCGCCGACGTGGATGCCTTCTACGACAACTTCGCCTACAACCAGCAACTGCTCCGCATGGGCCTCGCCTCACCCGTCAACGGCAACGCCTCGCTGCTCTTCAACCTGATCGACCAGGCGGTCGGCTCCAAACATCTCATCGGCGCGCGCTCGCGTGCCGCGGTCCGCAGGCCGTTCACGGTGGTTCAGAAAATGGAGGCCGAGTTCAACGAAAAGGTCGGCACCAAGGTCACGGAGTTCGAGGAGAAGCAGCGCGCCGCCCAGGAGCGTCTCAACGAACTCCAGGCGCAGAAGGCCAGCGGCACGGAACTCTACCTCTCGCCCGAACAGGAGGCGGAGATCCGCAAGCTGCGTCAGGAACAGGTGGAATACGCCCGTCTCATCCGCGAGGAGCAAAAAGGCCTCCAGCGCCAGAAAGACCGGCTCGCCGGAAACATCACCCTGCTCAATGTCGCCGCCATGCCGGCGCTGGTGGTCCTCATCGGCTTGGCACTGTTCCTTCAACGCCGCCGCTACACCCGCGCCCGCTGATATCCTATTCAACATCCTAATTTCTTAACGTCATGAACAAGCGTCAGGTCATCATCCTCTGCATCATCGCCGTCATCCTCGCCGCCGCCGTGGCGGTCGTGAAATTCACCGGCAAGGAAACCGTCCAAAGCGCCACCGCGCGCGCCGCCGGAGAAACGTTGTTCGAGAAATTCCCCGCCACCGATGTCGCGTCCGTCGCCATCACCGGCGCGGAAGGCACCGTCACGATCGAGCAAAAGGACGACAATTGGACCGTCGCCGAACGCGACGACTACCCGGCCAGCACCAGTTCCGTGAACGATTTCCTTCGCACGGTCGCCGAACTGAAGGTCACCCGCGGCATGGAGGCCGGTCCGTCGTTCGCGCCGCGCTTCGGCATGGACGAAAACGCCACCGAAGCCGAGGACCGCGGACTCACCGCCGTCTTCAAGGACGCCGGCGGCAAGGAACTCGCCACCGTTTCGCTCGGCAAGAACATCGAGAGCGGCGCGGGCAACAGCTCCTTCGGCGGTGCGGCGGTCGTCGGCCGCTACATCCGCAACCACGCCGACGAAACCGGTTTCTACGCCGTGAGCGAAATGTTCCCGTCGATCAGCGACGAACCTTCGCGCTGGCTCGATAATTCATTCTTCAGTCCGGAGAAAATCAAGTCCGTCACGCTCCACCAGAAGGGCGGCGATGAGGTCGCATGGAAGGTCACGCGCGAGACCGAGGACGCCGAATTCAAGCTCGATGGCGCGACCGGTGACGAAACACTCAACACCACCAACGCCGCGCCGCTGAAGAGCCTGTTCTCCTATGCCCGCTTCAACGACGTGGTTCCCGCCTCCGAGGTGGAGGCCCGCGCCGATGCCGAAAACAAGCGCAGCGCGGTGATCGAGACCTTCGAAGGCTTCATCTATCAACTCACCATCACTCCAGCCAAGCCGAAGGAAGGCGCGGATGCGTCCGCCGGCGAGGAAATGCTTCTCACCGTGGATGTCAGCGCCGACCTTCCGGAGGAGCGCAAGAAGGAGGAAAACGAGACTCCCGAAGACGCCAAGATCAAGCAGGACGCCTTCCAGGAACGCCTGAAGTCGCTCACCGAAAAACTCGAAAAGGAAAAAGCCCTCGAAGGCCGCACCTTCCTCGTTGCCAAGAGCACTGTCGATCCCCTGCTCAAGGAACGCGCCGACCTCATCGCCAAGGCCCAACCCACCGCGGGGAACAATGCCAACCAGGGTTCCGTCCAGCAGCTACCCGGCGGCATCGTCACCACCCCGCCGCGTTCGGTCACCACTCCGCCGATCGAGGCCGTCACGCCGCCGATCGCGATCCCGCCGCTGGAAGAGACGACGGATGAGTACAAGGATGAGGATGCCGAGGAGTCCGGCAATTGATCATGGCATCGGCGGCGATTCCTTGTAGGATCGCCGCCGTCATGATTCGCCTGCCCGGGTTTGCATTCCTCGCCCTGTTCGCCGCCGCCGCCGCCAATCCGGCCTCACGTCCCAACGTCCTGTTCCTGTTCAGCGACGACCAACAGGCCGACGCCGTCGGCGCGTTGGGCAACAAGCACATCCGCACGCCGCACATCGACCGCTTGGTTGGAGAAGGCACCTCGTTCACCAACGCCTACATCATGGGTGCCTCGTCGCCCGGCGTCTGCCTGCCGTCGCGTGCGTCGTTGCTGAGCGGCCGCAGCCTGTGGAATCTCGAAAACCAGGGCATCTGGGGCTATGAGATATCTCCGGAAAACAAAACCCTGCCCGAGGTGTTCCGCGAAAACGGATATCTCACATTCGCCACCGGCAAGAACGATCCCGGCAAATCCGGCCAACTCGGCCGCGCCTACACCCATGGCGACAAGCTGCTGCTCCAGGGCATGAGCCGGCAGTTCAATCCGCCGCTCTATCCGTTCCGGCCGGACGGCGATTACAAGGGCGTCAAACCCACACGCGACGACGACCGCCACTCGGCCGTGATCTATGCCGATGCCGCGATCCGTTTCCTCGAACAACACGCCGGCGGCAAACAGCCCTTCTATGCTTACGTCGCCTTCCAGACCCCGCACGATCCGCGGCAGGCACCTGACGAATACCATGCCCAATACCGGCCCGACGACATCCCGCTGCCCGAGTCGTTCATGCCGCAACATCCTTTCGACAACGGCATGCTCAAAATCCGCGATGAAACGCTCGCGCCTTTCCCGCGCACGCCTCAAGCCGTCCGCAGGCACATTGCCGACTACTACGCCACCATGACCCACACCGACGCCCAGATCGGCCGCATCCTCGCGGCGCTCGAAAAATCCGGGCAATACGACCACACGATCATCGTCTTCGCCTCCGACAACGGCCTCGCGCTCGGACGCCACGGGCTGATGGGCAAACAAAACGTCTATGATCACTCGGTGCGCGTACCGATGGTCATCGCCGGCCCCGGCATCCCGCGCGGCGAAAAACGCGATCAGTTGTGCTATCTGTATGACATTTATCCGACACTGTGCGGACTCGCCGGACTGCCGGTGCCGGAAACGGTCGAGTTCCAGAGCCTCAAGCCGGTGATTTCCGATGCCAATGTGAAACACCGCGAACACCTCTACTTCGCCTTCATGTCCTGGCAGCGCGCGGTTCGCGACGCCCGCCACAAACTCATCGAATACTGCGTGGACGGAGCGAGCCACACCCAGCTCTTCGATCTCGCGGACGATCCGCACGAGATGCGCGATCTTTCCAACAATCCGGCCCACGCCGCCACGCTCGCCCGACTGCGCAAGCTATTGGAGGAGGAACGCGTCCGCCTCAACGACGGCACCGCGCCCTATCCGTTCAGCCGCAAGCAGGGCGAGGATTTCTGGACCGCCTACGAGGCGGCGAAGCGGCCATGATTTCAGCGCGCCTGGCCGAATTCGGTGCGCGGCTTGTCCGTGACATGCGCCCGGTAACGCAGCAGCGCTTCGAGGAAATAATAATCCGCATAGACCAGCGGCACGTCGATTTCCGAGTCGCCGGGCAGATGGCCGGTCGAGTGAAGCAGCAGGAAATTCCCGTTGCTTCCCGGCTCGGCGAGATAGGCGGGCGAGGCGAGCGACAGCAACTGTTCGCGCGCGAAATCGAGGAACCTCCCGCCCTCCGGAGCCAGCCGGCTCAACTCGATCAACGCCGAAGCCATGACCGCGGCGGCCGAGGCATCGCGCGGCACGCCTTCTCCCGCGCTCACGCCGAGGTCCCAGCATGGCACCTTGTCGTCCGGCAGGTTCGGGTGATTCATCACCGCCTCCGCCAGCGAGACCGCCCGCGCGAGGTATTCCTTCTTGCCGGTTTCGCGGAACATCATGGTGAACCCGTAAATCCCCCACGCCTGGCCGCGCGCCCACGGGGTCAGCACGTCGGCTCCCTGGCCGGCGTAAATCGCGCGGATCCAGGTGGTCTCCGGATCGTAATCCACAATGTGATAAGCCGTGCCGTCCGCGCGGAAATGTTTGGCGTCGGTCATGTCCGCGTGGCTCACGGCGATTTCGCGCAGTTTGGCATCTCCGCCGTTTTTCGCCGCCCATGAGAGCAGTTCGAGGTTCATCATGTTGTCGATGATGACCGGGCAGATGAACGGCTTGTGATCCCACGAGCGGATCATGCCAAGCTTGGGAATGTAGCGGGTGGCAAGCGCGGCGGCGGCGTCACGCAGGACCCCGCGGAATTCGTCGGAAGGTACCAGGCGCAGCGCGTTGCCATAACTGCAGCCGAGCATGAAGCCACCGTCGTGGTTGCCCTTGAAGTGGCGGATCACCTCCAGCCGGCGGGTCCAATCGAGCGCGTGGTTTTTCCATTCCTCCGAACCGTCGTATTCGTGGAGAAACCACAGGCAGCCCGGGAAAAACCCGCTGGTCCAGTCCTGAGGCCGCACCATCCGGACCTCGCCGTCTTTCGTGATCGTCCGCGGCTGTCCCGGCTGGTCGGAGACGTCTTGCAGCATGCCCCGGTATTGGACCGCGGCCCGCTCGAACACGGCCGGCATGCGGTCTTGCAACGGGTCGGCGGCGGATAACGAAATGGATAGGAGTGTGAATAGCGGCAGGATGGAACGTGCGGTCATGACGAATCGAGGTGTATGGCGAATCGGCCGGATATTACGTCCGGAGCGGATTCTTTTTTCACTCCCGGGGGGAAATACACGCATGCCTTCGACAATGTTTTTGGATGCTCCGGCCCTGGCCGTTTCTGCTTGCCGCGCTCCGCGGCCCGTGAAACCTGAACGAATGATGAACATCCGCAACATCCTCCCGCCAAACAATCTCATCGCGGCCATCCTCGCGCCGCTGGCCCTGCTGACCGCTGCCACTCAAGTTTCATCCGGGCTTCCCACCCTCAACAAGGAGCCATGGTTCGGATTTTTCGCGGGTTATGACGGATCGAAAAACAGATTCGGCATCGCCGCCGACGGATCGATGCATTACAACCACAACAACGACCTTCCGGCGGTCGGCAGCGGCCATCCGCACCGCATCCATCCATCGGTGGAGGAAACGCTTCCCAGCGGAAAGATCGTCATCAACAGGCTGTTGCCGGAAACGGTCGAATCCAGCGACGAAGCGACCGACAAACCCGCCAAAACGCGATATCGCGGCAAGGTGAAGAACGGCGCGACCATCGAAATGGAAGTGGAATTCGACCGCCGCGAGATCCGCATCCGCGGCCGTATCGCCGATGACGGCGGAGTCAAAAACCCGCTCCGTTTCACCATCTTCACCGATGCCCCGCCGTTTTACCGCCTTTATCAGGAAAAGGAGCGCCTCGCCAAGGCCAACCCCACGGAAAAGCTCAAGCTTGAAAAACAGTTGGAACGCCTGAAAAACCAGGCATCCAAGGAGGAAGTCGAACTCACCCGCGTGAACGGCGATCGCGTGAAACAACCGCTGCTGGAACCCGCCACCTTCGACACCCCGTTCAATGGCGAGGGTTTCCGCGAGATGGAACTCGATTTCGAATGGCTCAACGGACGCCGCATCACCTTCACCGCGGGTGGCGGATCGCGCATGCTGCTGCGCAATCCCGGCGAAACGCCGGTTTTCAAGCATGGCTTCACCTTCACCTGCGTGCCCGACCCCGCCAAGGGGCCGATGGGCGTCGCCGAACTGACCATCGTCACGCGCTGAGCCGCCGCCAAACTATCGCATCGACATTTCCATCGTCGCGGCGGATGGATGGCCGCAGCGAAACATGGCGAACAATGACCGCGTGGTGATCGTCGGAGGAGGCGTGGTGGGCCTCTCCGCCGCATACCATTGCCTGCTCGCCGGGTGCCCGGTGCGGGTGATCGAGCGCGGCGCGGAAAACTCGCCGAACTGCTCGAACGGCAACGCGGGCATGGTGGTGCCCAGCCATTTCGTGCCGCTGGCCGCGCCGGGCATGATCGCCAAAGGCCTGCGCTGGATGTTCAACCCGGAGAGCCCGTTTTATGTCAGGCCGCGACCCAGCGCCGAGCTGCTGCGCTGGGGCTGGCTGTTCTGGCGGCATGCCAATGCCGGCCACGTGGCGCGCAGCCGCGAGCTGCTGCGCGACCTCAGTCTGGAAAGCCGCCGCATGTTCGCCGATTTCGCACGCGAGGACGACTTCGGCCTGCAACAGCGCGGTTTGCTGATGCTATGCAAATCCGCCAAAGCACTCGACGAGGAAACCGAACTGGCCGCCGCCGCCGCGGAGATCGGCATCGAGGCGCGCGTGCTCGACCCGCGGGAAACCGCCCGCCTCGACCCCGGCATCACGATGGACGTTGCCGGTGCGGTCCATTTCCCGCAGGACTGCCACTTGGATCCCGACCGCTTTCTCACAGCTTTGCGGCGGCGCGTGCTCGCCATGGGCGGCGAGGTGACCGGCTCCGCCGAGGCGAAGGGATTCGAATTTTCGAACGGCCGGGTCAGCGCCCTGCGCGCCGGTGACGAATGTCACGAGGGCGGGCATTTCGTGGTGGCCGGCGGTGTCTGGTCGCCCACACTGCTGCGGCAGGTCGGCCTGCGGCTGCCGATGCAGGCCGGCAAGGGTTACTCGCTCACCTTGCCCGCCCCGCGCGAGGTGCCGGAGCTGTGCTCGATCCTCGTCGAGGCCAAGGTGGCCGTCACGCCGATGGGTGGAAAACTCCGCTTCGCCGGCACCATGGAAATCGGTGCCAACGACCTGAACATCGACCCCCGCCGCGTGCGCGGCATCGTCAACTCGGTGTCGTCGTATTTCCCGGAATTCCGCGCGGACGATTTCACTGGCATCGAACCATGGGCCGGACTGCGGCCGGTGAGTCCGGATGGCATGCCATACATCGGAAAAGTTCCGAACCTCGAAAACCTCATCGTCGCCACCGGTCACGCGATGATGGGCCTCAGCCTCGGCCCGGTCAGCGGACGGCTGGTCGCCGAACTGGTGGCGGGTGGCAAAACCCACATCGACATCGGAAAACTCGCGCCCGCGCGCTTCGGTTGAGCGGTGGCTGGAATGATATCATTAACCAAACATGCAAACTTCCACGGACGGCATATCCAACGAAACAGTGCGGGTGATCGATTCCCACACCGGCGGCGAACCGACGCGCGTGGTGATCTCCGGTGCGCCGGACCTCGGCGGCGGCGACATGGCGGGGCGCGCGCGGATCTTCCGCGACCGCCACGCCGCCTTCCGCCGCGCCGTCGCCAACGAACCGCGCGGCCACGACGCAATGGTCGGCGCGCTGTTGCTCGAACCATCTGAGCCGGACTGCGCCTGCGGCGTGATCTTTTTCAACAACGTGGACCCGCTCCACATGTGCATCCACGGCACCATCGGCCTGGTCGTCACACTGGCGCACATGGGCCGCATCGCGCCCGGACATCACCGGATCGAAACCCCCGTCGGCGTGATCGGCGCGGATTTCCACGGCGATGGCAAGGTCACCGTGGCCAACGTGCCGAGCTGGCGGATGGCCGCCGAAGTGGCGGTCGAAGTCCCCGGTTACGGCACGGTGCGCGGCGACATCGCGTGGGGCGGCAATTGGTTCTTCCTCATCGACGCCCAGGGCCCGCCGGTCGAACGCGGCCGCATCGACGAACTCGCCGCCTTCTGCCGCGCGGTGAAACGCGCGCTGGCCGACGCCGCCATCACCGGCGAGGGGGGCAGGGAAATCGACCACATCGAGGTCTTCGCCGCGCCCGGCGACCCGACGCTGGCCGACAGCCGGAACTTCGTGCTCTGCCCGGGAAACGCCTACGACCGCTCGCCCTGCGGCACCGGCACCAGCGCCAAACTCGCCTGCCTGCACGCCGCCGGAAAACTCCGCCCCGGCGAAACCTGGCGCCAGGCCGGCATTCTCGACACCGTCTTCGAAGGCACCTGCGACAATCTCGACAACGGCCGCATCCTGCCCCGCATCACCGGCTCGGCCTGGATCACCGGCGAGTCGGTCTATCATTTCGACCCCGCCGACCCGTTCCGGTTCGGGATCCGCTGAATCCTTTATATACAATAAGGAAGATACACTTTGAATTAATCATATCTGAATTTTCAATTCCTTCGTATTTTGTGTTTCATTATCAAATTTTCAACGTTTTGAGTTGAACGGCAGGAGAAGGCTACCTACAACGATTCTCCATGATTTATCCGATACCGACACGCATCATGACGTATTGCCTCGTTTTTTCCGCGGGAGGATTGTCCCTGATCGAGGCCAACATCGATACCTCCTCACTTCAAATCTACGGATCGGGTCGTTCGGGCGGGCCTGATTCCCTGGGTGGCAATAATTTCACCCAGGGTAGCGCAATGGCCCTCACCACGACAAACCCGAACACCTTCCTGTACAATCCGAATCTCACCTGGCAGGATTCCTCCAACGCCGAAGTGACCTATTCCACAACGGTGACCGGCGGGCTGGAGGAAGTGGCAGCGAACGGCTCCATCGTCATAAAGGGCCGGATAAGCCATAGTCACGATGCCGTCGATCCGGATGACTCGATATGGTTCGGAACCGCCGGAATCAACCTTTTGGTCGAATCCTCCACACCATTCACGGTTTCCACCGAGGTGACCATCGCGAATTCCCTGAATGATCCTTCCGGCGAGTTCGTCGTTGGGGCGGACGTTTTTCTGGGATCGGACTTTTCCGATTTTGATCGCAGCATCTTCAGATATCAGAATTCAACGACCACGGATGCCACCAACGCCAGCGCCACGCTCCCTCCAGGGAGCTACAACCTCGATATTTACGGAAACAAGTGGATAGATAACAGTTTGCAGGGTGGTAATTTGACTTTCAATTACACCATCAGGCTGCAATCCGCCCCCAGCGTTCCCATGAGCGCATTCCTTAACAATGGCAGCGTCGGCACCTTCGACACCGTCACGCCGGGGACCATGAAAAGCGTGATCAACATGGCTCCGGGAGAGGGCCCTGAGTTTGAGATCGGCTCCGATGGCAAGTTCTACGCCTCGGTCTCCAGCTCCGGCGACACCTTGAACGAGTATTCGGCCAGCGGCGTCTTCCTGCGCAATGTCATCAACGACCCGGAAGGGGCTCTCTTCTTCACCGGCATGGAGATCACCGACACCACCTTCTACGCGGCCCGCTCGACGCAGGGATCCAACGCCGCGCCATCGACCCTCGGCATCGTCGATCTGGTCGCGGAGACCTTTACTCCGATCGGCATCATGACCGGCACATCGGGTCCGACTTCCGGACTCGCCTGGGACTGCAGCACGATGTATGCGGTGACCGGCGGGAGCAGCAGCCCGCAACTCTTCTCGATTGACCTTTCCACCGGTGCGGCGACTCCGATCGGCAGCGGCGTCGGAGTGGACCCGGGCGTCGCCAAATTGACCGGTCTTGAGTTCGGCTGCGACGGGGTGCTTTATGCGTTGGATCGGTTCGGCGGCGCCAACCTTGACGGAGCGCTCTACACCGTCGATCCAACGACCGGCGTCTTCACACCGACCGGGGACTTTGCCGTCACCACCGTGCAGGGGGCTGTCAATGCCATCGCCACCCCTCCCCTCGCCCAGGAGGATTCGATTTTGCGTTTGGCGTTCACACCGAATGCGGGCAACCCGGGCAACTATGATTTCGAGTGGAACGGCCGATGCGGCAAGTATTACAAGCTGGTGAGTTGGCCGGACCTCTCGATCCCGGTCAACGGATGGCCGGTGTGGGAGGGTCACGTCAATATCGCAGGCTGCGGGAAAACCATCGGTCTTGCCAACGTCCCGGGTGGCGGCGATGACATGCGGTTTTTCTCCTTGGTCGAATCCGATACCCTGGAGCCCTAGCCGCCATCCTCACACCCGTATAACCGTCTCGTTGTCATTTATTCCCAACTTTTGAAACCGGTTCAGTTTTCAAGACTCTTGAGGATCTTGTTCCTGGCCTCATTGCTGAGGTCGGCGGCGGCCACGGCGGCCCGGGTTGCCGCCAGGTCATATTCCTTCCATTGGTTCGCAGCGTCGCGGATCATGCTTTCCCGCCTTGAGGCATCGCTGATGCTCGCCGCCCAGTCGAATGCGGACTCCGGATCGCCCTGTTGTCCCAGATCGGCTACCAGCGCTCCCACCGCCTGGTCGCGTTCTTTCCCCAGCGCGAGGGTATTGACGAATTCCG
Organism: Luteolibacter sp.; assembly: GCA_041686775.1. GTDB lineage: Bacteria > Verrucomicrobiota > Verrucomicrobiia > Verrucomicrobiales > Akkermansiaceae > Luteolibacter. The sequence goes on from JAWLDG010000002.1 coordinate 476,722, forward strand.
CAGCGCCTTTGATATCGTAATTTCCATAATCATCCACCATGGATCGGATTGAGTTCGAGCGTGATTCTCCTTCGGGCAGGCTCAACACCCATTGCCCGGCGGCTTTGGGATCATGCTGGACCCAACTGCTTGCAATGCGTGACGCTGTGCTTCCGAAGGTCTTTTCGATCGCTTCCGGCGCGAGGTTTGCCGTCACCTCCTGATAGTATTGAAGCGCAGTGGCGTGATCCTGATAGCTCAGGCTCTGAATCAGTGAGTTGAGGGATTGGTTTTTGGAGTCGCCCTCGAGGGAGTTCATGATCCAGTCCCGCGCCGCTACAGGATCATTGCTACCCCATGCGCTGATCAGGGTGCTGATTGCCTGCTGCCGTGATTTCTCATCCTGGATTCCCATCGCATATCGGCTGGCGGCGGGAGCATCCTCATTGACCCAGCTGTGCATGATCTGGCTCTGCACATTCATCCGGGCGCTTCCCCGGAGGTCGAGGCTGTCGAGCCATGCGAGCGCGGCCGTTTGATCGGTCTTGATCCACTCCCCGACGACCATACCGACCTGGTGGGAGTTTTGGTTAGTCACGACCACACCGCCGAGAATAGCCGCCGCTTTCACGGGATCGGTCTGCGCCATCGTGCCGATGATCCCGCTCATGGCTTGTTCCCGGGTCCGACCGGCAGGCAGGGATTCCACCCACTTTTGGGCAGCCTCAAGGTCTTGTTGCGCCCACTGGCTTGCCAATTGCGAAAACTGGTGGCTGGTCTGGTTGTTTGCGGGAAACGATGACAAGAGCGCGGCGGCCTTGGCGGGATTCTCCTGGGCCAATTGCCAAATGCCATTTTGAACAGCCTTGGACTTGTCGGCTGCGGGCAGGTTGTCGATCCATGCGATTGCGGAATCGCTGTCCCGGCTCATCCAAGCGGAGGTGATGGAGGCAAGCATGCTGGTGCGGCTTTGCCCGGGCGGCATCCCGTAGAGCATGTCCAGGGCGCGCTTCGGATCGGATGCGACGAGCGCCGTGGCGATGCCTTGCAGTGCTTGTTGCCGGTTCGAGGTCCCTTTGATCAGGCTGAGCTTCGCGATGGCGGCTTCGGGATCATCCTTGGCCCACCTTTGAAACAGATTATGATAGTGGGCATAGCCCTGCGAATTCGCTGACTCGAATGCCAGCACACGAAACGCCTCTTCCGGGTCCTCCGATGCCGCTTGGTTGAGGAATACGTAGAGTGCGGACTGTTTGGTCTGCGGATCCTTGATTCCGGACAGCATGTGCCGTGCCGTGCCGAGGTCCGTCCGGGAGATGGCCCCGATCACCGATGCGATCATCTGTCGTTTCAAATTCTTGTCGCCGAATTGCGTGGCGGCGTCCCACGCGCCATCGGGATCGATCACGGCCCAACGGTTGATCAAGGCATTGCAGAGCCGGTACCGGCGGGCATCGCTCTTATCAAGTTTCTCAAGATCAATCATCATCGCGGCGATCTCTTCCGCGCCCAGTCGCTCGACAGCCTCCAGGAACGCGATCGAATCCTGTGCATTCCAGTGATCGCCGGTCAGCTTCAACAGGGCGGCGAGATTTCGCGGGGAGGACGCCGTCCGCCCGGTGGTGGACTTGCCTGAGGACGAGGTCCTCGATGAAGGGCGTGTGCGGTGATTCGAAGATGCATCACCACCGGGGGAAAGGGATTCGGCATCATGGCCGGAATCGGCAGGCCTGTTGGCTTTCGTGATGAAAAACCCGATGCCGATTCCGACCAAGAGAGCCAATGGAGAGGCTGGGAGTTTTTTCATCTAATCAAACTCATCAGGTTTACCTGGCTCCTGCAACTGAATATCCTGGAATGCGGGGCCATGCCGGCGAGGCCGGATTGAAAGATGAAGCGCCTGGGGTCGGAGCAAAATGATTCACATTTATCCCCTCCTCTTGGATCCGAATGGAATGGCGCTGAGCCGCATTTTTCATGGCTTGAGCCCGCGCCGGGATCCGCGCTATCAAGGGGCATGTCCGACGACACGCGCGACCACGGCGTCCAGCCGATCGATTCCCTGATGACCCGCTGGGGGATCACCAGCCACCAACTGGTCGAAACCTCGGTGGAGCAATTGACGCACAAGCAGGTGCAACGCGCGCGCAAGGGCCGCCAGCTCACGCTGCACCTGATGCAGAAGGTCACCCGCACGCTCAACGGCGCGGTCGTCGCGAAACTCGACAAGGAATCCCGCGAGACGTTCGCGCCCTATCTCCAGAAGCACCTCTTCAACTACGCCAAGAGCCACGACCCGGCATGGTCGGATCCCAACGAACCGTTGATGCCGGAGTGAGCGCGCCGTGGACCATTGTCGGCCAAGGGCTCGCCGGCACCTGCCTGGCATGGCATTTCTGGCGGCGCGGCGTCCCGTTCCGCATCGTGGACCGCGAACAGGGCGGCAGTTCGCGCGTCGCCGCCGGACTGGTCAATCCGGTCACCGGCAAAAACTTCGAACCCACGCCACATGTGGCCGAACTGCTGCCGGAGGCGCTGGGTTTCTATCAGGAACGGAAATCCGAGTTGAACGACCACTTCTGGCATCCGCTGCCGATCGTCCGCCTCGCCGCGGATGAAAAGGAATGGAGCAAGATGCTCGCCAAGCGCACGCGTCCGGATGTCGCCCGCTGGCTCGACGGCGAACCGCTCGCCGCGGACGGCTGGTGCGGCGCGCTGCGCCTCAGCGGCGGCGGACGACTCGATACCCGCCGGTTCCTCGACGCCTCGCGCGCGTTTTTCCTGAAACAGGAAATCTATCGAAAAGCGGAAATCGCCCATGACTCGCCGCCGGCACGTGCCATCTGGTGCGACGGTGCCGCGGGTCTCATAAGCGGCCGCCACGGGGCGCACCGCTGCGCCAAGGGCGAGATCCTCACGCTGCGCGCCCCGCACTGGCCGCAGGACCACATCCGGATCGGCGGCGGCTGGCTCGTCCCGCTCGGCGACGGTCGCTTCAAGGCGGGCGCCACCTACGAGTGGGACCAACTCGACGAGCACCCCACTCCCGCCGGCTTGGAAAAAGTCAGCGCCATCGCCCGCCGGCTGGGTGGCGACGATCGATTCGAAGTGACCGCCCACGAAGCCGGCATCCGCCCGATCATCCGCCGCAGCGAACCGCAGGCCGGTCCGCTCGGCGACGGCCACTGGATGTTCAACGGCCTCGGCTCCAAAGGCTCCCTCACCGCCCCCGCCATCGCCCGGCGGCTGGCGGACCGGATCATCGCAAGCCCTGCGGAAGGATGATGTATCGACTGAATCGATGATTCCGAATGGATTTTCGATTACCCGCGGGACGCGGGATTTGATAGAAAAACGCCAATCATCCGCACCCGGCCATGGACGGCATCGTCATTCTCATTCTGCTCGCGCTTGTCGTTTTCATCTTCGTGTTGCCGGTCGTCGCGGTGGTTTCCGCGAAAAACGCCAACCGCACGGCGCAGGAAGCCCATGAGAAAATCCGTGAGCTGGAAGCGCGCCTGCGCGAACTGCGGAAGATCCCGGACCAGCCGGGCCCATTGGAGCGCCCGCCGCTCCCGCGCGCCCCGGAAGGAGCGCGGACTTCAGTCCGCCCGTTCGTTCCCAAAGCGCCGGAATTTCCCGAGACTCTTCCACAGAAACCCGCCTACACGCCTCCGCCGCTCCCCGAATGGGAACAAATCGAGCGCAGGCGGATTCGTGAGAATGCGCCTGTGAAGGAACCCGCCCCCGAGCCACCCCGGTCGGATAACTTCGCGACTCCCCCACCCCGCCCCGCATTCTCCATCGAGCAATTCCTCGGCGTAAAGCTCTTCGCCTGGCTCGGCGGCGTGGCCTTGTTTTTCGGCATCATCTTTTTCGTAAAATACGCCTTCGAACGCGACCTGATCCCGCCTGCGTTGCGAATCGCCGCGGGTTTCGCCACCGGATTCGCCCTGCTGGGCGGCGGATGGTGGACGCACCGCAGGCCGAACTACCGCGTGCTGGCACAGGCGCTGTGCGCCACCGGCGTCTTGGTCCTCTATGGCGTGAGCTTCGCCGCCCATGCGGTCTATCAGCTCCCGCTGTTCGGCAACACATTCACCTTCGCCCTGATGTCGGTGGTCACGGCGGCCGCCTTTCTCACCGCCGTCCGCCACGACGCGCTGGTGGTCGCGGTGCTCGGCATGCTGGGTGGTTTCCTGACGCCGGTGCTGCTGCCGCTGGTACAGGATCATCCGGCCGCCTTGTTCGGCTACATCGCACTGCTCGACGCCGGCCTGCTCGCGCTCGCGGTGCGCGGTCGCTGGACCTTTCTCGCTTCCGGCGCGGCAGCGGGCACCATCCTGATGCTCGTTCAATGGGCATCGCGGTTCTTCCGCGCCGGCGACTACGCGACCGGCCACGCCACGCTGGTACCGATGGGCATCCTGTTAGGATTCGGCATCCTGTTTCTTGCCGCCGCATGGATCGTCTCGCGTGGAAAGAGCGACGATCCTCACGTTCCCGCCGCGGGCTTCGGCATCCTCGCCACGGCGCTCGGCTTCGCGTTTTACTTCCTGTCGTTCCCATCCATCGCGGAGCGCGCGCCGCTGCTCTATGGTTTCGTGCTGTTGGTCAATCTCGCCTGCATCGCGCTGGCCATGCTCCATCCGCGGTTTGCCGGCACCACGCTGCTGCTCGCCGGGGTCACGTTTCTCCATCTGGTCATCTGGACCGTCGCGCATCTGAAGCCCGACACCCTCGGAATCGCGCTGGCCATCTATCTGATATTCGGCGCGCTCCACACGCTGTGGCCGGCGCTTCTCAGGCAGTTGGTTCCGGCAAATGACGGACCCGTCCATCAAGCCATGATCGCACCATGGGTGCCGGCCGGCGTGATCGCACTGATGTCGGTCACCTTGTTGGTGACGAATGACGTGTCGATGATCCTGTGGCCCGCGATCCTGGTCGCCAACCTGCTGGCCATCATCGCCTGCGCTCGCCACGGCGTGGTGCTGCCGGTGCTGACCGCGCTCACCTTCACCCTCGTCACCGCCGTCGTCTGGCTGTTCCACATGCCGCCGGTCAGCTCCGCCATCAACGCGCTGCTGGGTGTGGTCATCTCCTTCGCCCTCTTCTTCACCGGCGCCGGCGTATGGCTGGCGCGGAGTTTGGTGAAACAAGGCATCAATGCCGTCCAGGACCCAGCGAAACTCATCCCGCTCGCCGCCGCCGCAATGCCGTTCCTGCTGCTGATCCTGATGATCCTGCAAATTCCAGTGACTGATCCGACGCCGGTATTCGCCACCGGGCTGGCCCTCGCCGCCCTGCTCACCGCGGTGGCGCTGCTTGGTAAAATGCCATGGCTGCAACCCGCCGCTCCGGCCCTCGGTTTCGTCATGCAGGCCGTCTGGCACGGCACCCGCTTCGATCCCGCCCAGCCTCACACCGCGCTGGCATGGTATCTCGGGTTTTATCTCATCTTCACCGCGGTTCCCTTCGTTTTCCGAAAGGCATGCTCCACATCCGCCGCACCATGGATCGCCAGCGCGCTTTGCGGCGTGGGGCAGTTCCTGCTGGTGCATGATTTGATCAAGCGCGCGTTCCCCAACGAGATCATGGGTCTTGTTTCCGCCGCGTTCGCCGTGCCCGCGCTCGCGCTGTTGGCCAACGAGTGGCGGCGGGAGCATGAAATGGACGACCTGACAAAATCCCGCCTCGCCTGGTTCGGTGGCGTGGCACTGCTGTTCATCACGCTGATCTTCCCGATCCAACTTGACCGCCAGTGGCTCACCGTGGCGTGGGCGCTGGAAGGCGCGGCGCTCGTCTGGCTGTTCCGCCATGTACCGCACAAGGGACTGGTTTTCACCGGCATCGGATTGCTTGCCACCTCCTTCGTGCGGCTCGCCATCAACCCCGCCGTGTTCGCCGAATACGAACGCAGCGGCACCGCCATCATCAACTGGCATTTGTATGTCTATGGCATCGCCGCCGCCGCGCACCTCGTTGCCGCGCGCTGGCTTCCGCAGACATTGGAAGGCATCGGCACCCGCGACAACCGCATCGCCCGCGGAACCTTGTATGCTTTCTGCGGCGTCCTGCTGTTCCTGCTGCTCAACATCCAGATCGCCGACTTCTTCACCGTTCCCGGCGAAACCTTCATCACCTTCGAGTTCACCGGCAACTTCGCCCGCGACATGAGCTACACCATCGGCTGGGCGCTGTTCGCGCTGGCCACGCTGGTCACCGGCATCGCCACCCGCACCAGGGGCGCGCGCTACGCCGCCATCGGCCTGCTCGCCGCCACACTCGTCAAACTCTTCCTCCACGACCTCGCCAACATCGAAAACATCTACCGCATCGCGGCGCTATTGTGCGTGGGCGTCATCGCCTTCATCGCCTCCTTTCTCTATCAGAAATTCGTGCCGGGGGAGCGGGGGGAATGATACGCATGGAGAGGCTCCATGATGCCGCCGCTGCAATTCATGGCGCTGGGAGGAATGCGACGGTCGCAGAACGCCGCTACAGTTCCTTCACTTGCTCCAGAAGCAGTTGTAGGATCCTCCTCGCGAACTCCGGGATGACGGGGCGGGACCGACGATGTCGGCGGCACCGTTATGGTAGAGGCTGCCGCAAGGTCAATGATGTGCGGCGGTCGCTCAATATCTTCTGTGCGGGGTGTGTCGTCCGGAGGCAGCCTAACCAGTCGTTCAAAATCCGCGCTTGAGCGCCGACTATGGCTTGAGTGTTTCGATGAGTGCGGGACAATCGCGGCTGGAAAGAATCACATGACTGCCACCCATTCGAACAGCATCGCCCTGCTCATCGACGCGGACAACGCGCCCGCCGTAAAAATCGAATTCATCCTTTCCGAACTCGCCGCCCACGGCGTCGTCAACATCCGCCGCGCCTACGGCAATTGGACCAAGACCGACCTTCAAGGCTGGATCAAAGTGCTTCATGAAAACTCGATCCAGCCGATGCAGTCCTTCGATCTCGTCAAAGGCAAGAACGCCACCGACATGGCGCTCGTCATCGATGCCATGGACCTTCTCTACACGAAAAAAATGAGCACCTTCTGCCTTGTCTCCTCGGACAGCGATTTCACCCCGCTCATCCAGCGCCTCCGCGCCGATGGCAAGGAGGTTTTCGGTTTCGGCGAACAGAAAACCCCCGCGCCGTTTATCAACGCCTGCACCCGCTTCATCTATCTGGAGGAACCCAAGTCCGCTAAACCCGCGCCCTCCAAACAGAAGTCCGGCCAGCCCAAGACCGAAAAAATCCTCCAGACAGGCCAGAACCTCAAGAACAACACCAAGCTCATCACCACGCTCCGAAACGCCGTGAACTCCTCCGCCGATGACGAGGGCTGGGCGAATCTTTCCAACATCGCCAATCGCATCAACAACGAAGGCCCCTTCGACCACCGCACCTACGGCTTTAAGAAACTCGTCGATCTCTTCGAAGCCATCGATCTCTTCGAGGTAAAACGCGAAAAGAACGGCACTCATACCGTCATCTCCGTCCGCATCGCCAAAGTCGGCGGAAAGAAGGTGAAACCAAAAGCGCCCGTCATGGATGTCGATAACGACGACATCCCGTTCTGAGCGACCCGTGGCGGCGGATTGCATCCGCCAAGCCAGCATTTAGGATTGGGCATTGCGGTTTGCCGCCACGATCACAAAGCCATTTTTCAGCATGTCGACACCTCAAGAGATCCCGCGTCTGAATCCTCCGCCTGAAGGCCAAACCCTGCAAGGCTGGTGCCTGTATGAAAACGACCGTTGGGACGGTCCAGTTCCGCAGGATTACGATGAGGAAGGTTGGCGCGTCTATCCGGACCGGGCGAACGCGTATCGTGGCCTTGCACACGAGATGCGCCGCCGTTGCGGACTTTTCGATGCCGGCAAACTGCCGGGCGAGTATCTTGCCTGCGAATGGTATCCCCTCGAAGTGACCTATTTGCCCGATGGTTGTGTAAGGGATCAAACCGGAGCTGAGTTCGACCCGGAAAAGCCATGGGGCGGGTAGTTGGCGCAGCGGGCGGACTGAAGTCCGCGCTCCGTCATTCCTCCACCTGTTCGAGGAGAAGCTGCAGGATCTTCCTCGCGGAGTCCGGGATTACGGTGCCGGGGCCGAAGATGGCGGCGGCTCCGTTCTGATAGAGATAGTCGTAGTCCTGGGCGGGGATGACGCCGCCGCAGACGACCATGATGTCCTCGCGGCCGAGCTTCTTGAGTTCCTCGATCAGGGTGGGCAGCAGGGTTTTGTGGCCGGCGGCGAGGGAACTCATGGCGACGACGTGGACGTCGTTTTCGACGGCCTGCTTGGCGGTCTCCTCCGGGGTTTGGAACAGCGGGCCGATATCGACGTCGAAGCCCATGTCGGCGTAGGCGGTGGAGACCACCTTGGCGCCGCGGTCGTGGCCGTCCTGGCCCATTTTGGCGACCATGATGCGCGGGCGGCGGCCTTCGGCGGCTTCGAAGCGCTGGATGAGTTCGGGGATGTCGTTCATGTCGCCTTGATTGCTGAATTCCCTGCCATAGACGCCGGAGATCGAGCGGATGGTGGCCTGATAGCGGCCGAAGTGTTTTTCGAGGGCGTCGGAGATTTCACCGAGCGAGGCGCGGGCCTTGGTGGCCTCGATGGCGAGGGCGAGCAGGTTTCCCTTGCCGGAGGCGGCGCATTCGGAGAGGGCTGTTAGGGCGGCCTGGCAGGCGGCTTCGTCGCGCTCGGCGCGGAGTTTCTTGAGGCGTTCGATTTGGGAAAGCCGGACAGCGGTGTTGTCCACGTCGAGGATGTCGAGCGGATCTTCCTTGGCGAGGCGGTATTTGTTCACGCCGACGATCGTTTCCTCGCCGGAGTCGATGCGTGCCTGGCGGCGTGCGGCGGCTTCCTCGATGCGCATCTTGGGGATGCCGGCCTCGACGGCCTTGGACATGCCACCCATTTCCCGGGCTTCCATGATGTGGCCCCAGGCGCGGTGCATGAGTTCGTGGGTGAGTGCTTCGAGATAATACGAACCGCCCCAGGGATCGATGACGCGGCAGATGGCGGTTTCGTCCTGAAGGAAGAGCTGGGTATTGCGGGCGATACGGGCGGAGAAGTCGGTGGGCAGGGCGATCGCCTCGTCGAGAGCGTTGGTGTGCAGCGACTGGGTGTGGCCGAGGGTGGCCGCCATCGCCTCGATGCAGGTGCGGGCGATGTTGTTGTAGGGGTCTTGCTCTGTTAGGGACCAACCGGAGGTCTGCGAGTGGGTGCGGAGCGCGAGCGACTTCGGGTTCTTCGGGTTGAAGGTCTTGACGATCTTCGCCCACAGCATGCGGGCGGCGCGCATTTTGGCGACCTCCATGAAGTGGTTTTTCCCCTGCGCCCAGAAGAACGAGAGGCGGGGCGCGAAGGCGTCGATGTCGATGCCCGCATCAATGCCGGTTTTGAGGTATTCCCAGCCGTCGGCGAGCGTGTAGGCCATTTCGAGGTCGGCGGTGGCACCCGCTTCCTGCATGTGGTAGCCGGAGATCGAGATCGAGTTGAACTTCGGCATGTTCTGCGAGGTGAACTCGAAAATGTCGGCGATGATCTTCATCGATGGCGCGGGCGGATAGATGTAGGTGTTCCGCACCATGTATTCCTTGAGAATGTCGTTTTGAATCGTCCCGGCGAGTTGATCCAAAGTGGCTCCCTGTTCGAGCGCGGTAACGATATAGAAGGCGAGCACCGGAAGCACCGCGCCGTTCATGGTCATCGAGACCGAGACCTTGTCGAGCGGGATGCCGTCGAAGAGGATCTTCATGTCGAGGATCGAGTCGATGGCGACACCGGCCTTGCCGACATCGCCGACGACGCGCTCGTGATCCGAGTCATAGCCGCGGTGGGTGGCGAGGTCAAAAGCGACGGAAAGCCCTTTTTGTCCGGCGGCGAGGTTGCGGCGGTAGAAGGCGTTCGATTCCTCGGCGGTGGAAAACCCGGCGTATTGGCGGATCGTCCAAGGTTGGAAGCAATACATCGTGGCGTATGGGCCGCGGAGGAAGGGGGCGATGCCGGCCTGGTAGTTCAGGTGCTCCATGCCCGCGAGGTCGTCCTCGGTGTAGAGCGGTTTGACGGGTATTTTCTCCATCGTGTCCCAGACGATCTGGCCGATAGGCTTGCCGTGTTCCTTTTCCAGCGCGGCGGACCACTCCGTGTAGCTGGTTTTGGACGGAACTGCGGTGTAGGGGATTTGGGAAAAAGCGGGGCGGGACATGGGAAAAAGTTTGCTAGTTTTCAGAATGCGGAGCGAGCGTTAGCGAGGTGGAAAAATTTGCGAAGCCATACTGGCATGGCCGGAATTAAGTGGAGGCAATTCAGTTTTCAGCAAAGAGTCAGAGCACGCCTGCGATCTTGAGCAGCTGTTCGTTGAGTTCGAAGTTGTTGCTGCGGACGTTGACGAAGTCGTCGATGCCGGCGGCGCGCCAGATGGGCTCGTTGTCGCCGGGGGCGCCGGCGAGAAGGAGGTGGATGGCGGGCTTGGCGGCTTTGACGGTTTTGGCCAGAGCATCGGCGGTTTCGAGGTAGGTGGCGTCGTCCGAGGTGATCACGGCGATGGCGGCCGTTGATTCCGTTAGAGCGGCAACGGCGTCGTCGATGCCCTTGAAGTCGCGTTTGCCATCGATGGCGAAGCCGGCGGCTTCGAAGAAGGCGGCGGTCCAGTCGGCGCGCAGGCGGTATTTGCGCGAGGGGCCGATGTTGAGCTGGAGTATGGCGGGCGCGGCACCGGTTTTCGCCGCGAAGGCGGCAGATGCGTCGCGCAGGGTCTCGTATTCCTCGGCAGCGCGGCGCGCAGGAAGCGCGGTGACGGCAGGGCCTGTTTCCTCGCAGATGAAGCCGGTGGAGATGGCAAGAGAGAGCTTGGTGGCTCCCGCCTTGGCGGCGGCGATGGCCTGCTCGACCATCGATGAGTTGTTAGACGGTGTGATGGCGAGTTGCTGCGGGGCGGGTGCGCCGGGGATCGGCTGGCCGGCGCGACACTCGACTTTGTGAATATTGAGTTTCCTGCCCTTGAGATCGGGATACATGTTGGCACCGACGATCCGGTCCTTGCGGCGGCGGACGTTTTGCAACTTTGCCTTGCAGACGTCTTGCACGGCCTTTTGCACAGTACCGGCTTCGAGGGCGGCGAGCATGCCTCCTTGTTGCTCGACATCCTGGAAAATCTCCCATGATTTCTCCGCGATTTTGTCGGTGAGCCACTCGATGTAGGTCGAGCCACCGGCGGGGTCGATAACGCGGTCAAGTCCGCATTCCTCGCGGAGGATGGTGTGGAGGTTGCGGGCGATGCGGCGGGAGAACTCGTCGGTCTTGCCGGAGATTTCGTCGTAAGGGCCGATGTGCAGGCTGTCCACACCGGCGACGACGGCGGCGAAGGCCTCGGCGGTGACGCGCAGCATGTTGGTGTGGGCGTCGTAGGTCGTCTTGTTCCACTTCGAGGTGGATGCGTGGATATGCACCGGCACGTTTTCCACTCCGTAGGCGGCGGCCACCCTGCTCCAGAGCCAGCGCGCTGCGCGGATCTTGGCGATTTCCATGAAATAGTCCGAACCGACAGCCAGGCGGATGCGGATGCGGGGCAGCACGGCGGCGGGGTCAAGGCCGCGAGCCTTCATTTCCTCGATGTAGGCGACGAGGGTGGCGATCACGTAACCGAGTTCCTGGGTGGCGCTGGCACCGGCGTTGTGCCAGACATCGCCGGTCACGCTGATCGTGCGCAGACCGGGGGCGTGCTTGGCGGCATAGTCGGTCAGAGCGGCCATGTGGTCGAACCGCAACGCGAGCGGCTGGCGCGAGATACCCTTGGCCGCGAGTTGGCCGAGCGGGTCGTTTTCGAAACCACCGCGCAGTTTGGCGGCGGGTGTGCCCATGTCCTCGGCGGCGGCGATTGCCAGTGCGGCGGTGGCGACGCAGGCCGGACCGCTTTGCCACCAGGTGGAAACGGCGTCGAGCGCCACGCCGTCGAGGGCGACCTTGAGATCGGCGGCGGTATCGATGCGTGTGCCGCCAGTGCAGCAATCGTCCTGGCCGCAGCCGACGAAGATATTGAGTTCACTCTGGCCGCCGTTGAGTCCTTCGTGGATGAGCGAGTTAAGTGTTTCAGGCGTGGGTGCCTTGAGTTCCTGTGAGACCTCCCATCCGGACTTGAGGAAACCGTCGGCGTGGCTGCCGCGGACCAGCGAGCCGGACCCTGGAAAGTGTTTCCGGTGTTCCAGATCCGCGATGTCCTCGCGGCGGTAGATCGGCTGGATGGTGATGTTTTCGTAGGTCTTGCTGACGAGTTTTTGCTCGAAATTCGCACCTTTGAGCAGGGCTTCAGCGGCGGCATGCCATTGCTCGTAGGTGTGCTCGGGGAATTCGGATAGGAGATGGGACATATGAAATTCGGGATTTGAAAATTCCAGACTGTCGCGGCGACCGGTGATCGCCGCCACACTCAGAAGGTGGTGTTCCGCATGTCACCGGATTCGAGGAAGGTCTGGTGAAAGGCGAAGGCGGAGCGGAATGTCTGCGGGGTATGACCGTTCACGGTGAGCTTGAAGTATTTCCAGAGCAGATCGGCATACGACGGATCGACGCAGTTGGATATGATGGCTTCGGCGCGTTCGCGCGGGTCCTTGCCCCGGAGATCGGCCACGCCGTGTTCGGTGACGAGCACCTGTACCGAGTGCTCGCTGTGGTCCATGTGCGAACACATCGGCACCAGGGTGGAGATGCTGCCGCCCTTGGCGGTGGACGGGCAGGTGAAGATGGAGATGTAGGCGTTGCGGGTGAAATCGCCGGAGCCGCCGATGCCGTTCATCATCTTCTGTCCGAGCACGTGGGTGGAGTTCACGTTGCCGAAGATATCGGCCTCGAGCGCGGTGTTGATGGAGATGATGCCGATGCGGCGGACGATTTCCGGATTGTTGGTGATTTCCTGCGGACGCAGCAGGAGTTTGCCGCGGTAGAAGTCGAGGTTGTCATACATTCCCTGCAACACGGCGTCGGTGACAGTGAGCGACACGCCGCTGACGAACGAGCACTTGTCCTGTTTCACCAGATCGATCACCGAGTCCTGGATGACTTCCGAATACATCTGGAAGCGCGGGATTTCCGGGTGCTCGCCCATCGCGCCGAGAACGGCGTTGGCCACATTGCCGACACCGGACTGAATGGGCAGGAAGCATTTCGGGATGTGGCCGTTGCGGATTTCCGCGGCGAGGAAACTGGCAACATTCATGCCGATGCGGTTGGTGACCTCGGTGACCGGGCTGAAATCCTTCACCTCATCGGGATGGTTCGACTCGACGACACCGACGATTTTCCTCGGATCCACCCACACGCGCTGGGTGCCGATGCGGTCCTCCGCGCTGCAGATCGGGATCGGCCGGCGATGCGGCGGGGATTCCGGTTCGTAGATGTCATGGAACCCGAGCAGTTCCTTCGGGTGACGGCGGTTCAACTCGATGAGCACGCGTTTCGCCCGGTGGAGGAAAGTGGGCGCGGCGCCGACACTGGTGGTGAGGAGAATCTTGCCATCGGTGGATACATCCGCGGCTTCGACGATCGCCCAGTCCACCTCGCCGAGGAAGCCGTAGCGCACGTATTGCGGCAGCAGCGACAGGTGCATGTCGAAGAAGTGCGTCTTGCCGGCATTGATGCTGGCGCGCAGGTCCTTGTCCGACTGATAGGGCGTACGGAACTTGATGGCATCCGCCTTGGCGAGGGCACCGTCGAGCGAGGGACCGGTGGAAGCGCCGGTAATGACGCCGATCTTGAATTCACGGCCCGCGGCGTGTTCGGCGATGGCCTTCTCCGCAATGGCGGTGGGAATAACCTTGGGAGATCCCGCGGGGGTGAAACCGCTGAATCCGATGACTTCATTATGGCTGACCAGTGCGGCCGCCTCTTCGGGTGTGAGCAGGGGAAACGAATGGCTCATGTGTAATATGTGTGATGACTAGTTGAGAAGCGAGAGGAAATAACCCGCCGCCAGCGCACTGCCGATCACACCCGCCACATTGGGGCCCATGGCGTGCATGAGCAGGAAGTTCGCGGGGTCGGCCTTCATGCCGACATCGTGCGAGACCCGCGCGGCCATCGGCACGGCGGAGACGCCGGCGGAACCGATGAGCGGGTTGATTTTGTTTTTCGAGAAAACATTCATCAGTTTGGCCATCAGCACGCCGCTGGCGGTGGCGATGGCGAAGGCGAGCACACCGAGCAGCAGGATGCCAAGTGTCTGGCTATTGAGGAAGTTGTGTTTCTGCACCTCCACGCCCTTGACGATGACATCCTTGAATCCACCCATTTTGAGACCGACACAGACGCCGAGGAAAATGGTGACGATATTGATGATCTCGTTTTGGGCGGCCTTGACGAGGCGCTCGGTGACCTTGCACTCACGGAGCAGGTTGCCGATGAAGAGCATGGCGATGAGCGGAGCGGCATCGGGCACCACCAGGATGCAGAAGACCATCACGACCAGCGCGAAGACGACTTTTTCGAACCGCGACACGGGCCGTAGCGTCTTCATGCGGATCCTGCGCTCATCGCGTGTGGTGAGGAGCTTCATGATCGGCGGCTGGATGAGCGGCACCAGCGCCATGTAGCTGTAGGCGGCCACGGCGATGGGCCCGAGCAAGTCGGGCGCGAGCTTGGTGGTGACGAAGATCGAAGTCGGGCCGTCGGCACCGCCGATGATGGCGATTGAGGCGGACTGCAACATGTCGAAGCCGAGCAAAGGGGCGGCCACGAAGGTGGCGAAGATGCCGAACTGCGCGGCGGCACCCAGCAGCAGGGTGCGCGGATTGGCAATGAGCGGACCGAAATCGATCATCGCACCGACACCAAGGAAGATGAGTGGCGGATAGATTCCAAGGTCGAGTCCCTGCTTGAGATACCAGAAAAGACCGCCCGGCTGGTCGCCGACCGGTGACTGGACGATGAGTTCATAGGCAGGCAGGTTGGCCAGCAGCGCGCCAAGCGAGATGGGCACCAGCAACAGCGGCTCGAAGCCCTTGGCGATGGCGAGATAGAGCAGCACCGAAACGACCACCCACATCACACACATCTGCCAATGAACCTGGGAGAAACCGGTGTTCATGAACATTTCCTTTAGATCGATGAAGGCGGTATAGAACATGGGATTTCCGGGTGTGAGTACCTTGCTTGCGTTGATTAACTGGCGGCGACCTCAGGAGATCGTGAACAACGGTTGACCTTCCTCGACCGCATCACCGACGTTGACGTGGATTTCCCTGATGGTGCCGGAGGATGTGGCGTTGACGGGTGTGTACATCTTCATCGCCTCCAGCGTGATGACGAGTTCGCCCTCGTTGACCTGATCGCCCACCTTGACCTCGATCGCCTGGACGATGCCGGCGAGCGGGCTGACCATGTCGCCTGCGCCAGCTGCCATGGGCGCAGGCGCAGGTGCCGGGGCCGGAGCCGGTGCCGGTGCGCTGGCAGCGGGAGTCACGGGTCTGGCTGCGGGAGCCGGGGATGCGGCGGAGCCGGTTTCGATTTTCTCGACGACAACTTCGTAGGCTTTGCCATCAACTGTGATGCGGAGACGTTCCATAATATATGATAAGTTAGCGGATGCGGTGGGATGAGAGAACAGACTGGCGGCCGGCCTTTTCCCAGCTGGTATCGGCCGGCCTGATGGAGATCACGCGGCGGCTTCCACCGCCCATGCAGGCGATGGCGGCGGAAATAATGGCGACAATTTCCGGACTGACGCCCGCATGTTCAGCAGCGGGCGGAGCGGTCGCGGATTTACCAGCCGCGGCCGGAGCGGCTGCTTTCGCGGGCTTGACGGCGGCGAGTTCGGGCGGGTGTAGTTTGTGATAGGTGGAGACAAGATTGGCGACGATCGCCGTGAGTGCCCACAGGCAGGCGAGTGTGATGAGCACCATGAGCATGCCGCCGAGATGCGGCAGCGCATCCATCACCGAATGCGAGTGGGCGAAATCCGGATCGACGGCGGCGATGGGTGGAATGAGCTGCATGGAATTCATAGCGGGATGTTGCCGTGCTTCTTGGGCGGGCGGGTTTCATGTTTGGCGATGATGCCGCGGAACGCGAGCGCGAGCGTGCTGCGCGAGACGGCGGGGTCGATCACATCGGTGATCATGCCGTTGGACGCGGCCTGATAGGGCGAGGCGAATTTTTCCGAGTAGGCCTTGCGGAGTTCCTTTTCCAGGGCCGCGGGGTCATCGGCTTCCTGGATTTCCTTTTTATACAATACCTTCATGGCCCCCTGCGCGCCCATCACGGCGATCTCGGCGGTGGGCCAGGCGAAGACGAAATCCGCGCCCATGTCGCTGGAGCACATGGCGAGATACGCGCCGCCATAGGCCTTGCGGCAGATGAGCGTGATCTTGGGCACGGTGCCGGAGGCCCAGGCGAAGAGCATTTTCGCGCCGTGGCGGATGATGCCGCCGCGCTCCTGGGCGAGGCCGGGCATGAAGCCGGGCACATCGACGAGCGAAAGCACCGGGATGGAATAGATGTTGCATACACGGATGAAGCGAGCGGCCTTGTCGGAGGAATCGATGTCGATGCATCCGGCTTTCACCTTGGGCTGGTTGGCGATGATGCCGATGACAAGCCCTTGCAGTTTGGCGAAGCCGGTGAGCATGTTGGGTGCATAATCGGGCTGGATCTCGAACCAAGAGCCGGGATCGACCAGGCGGTCGATGACCTGCTGCATGTCGAGCGGCAGTTTCGGATCGGCCGGGATGATTTCGTTCATTCCCGGATCCTCCTCCAGCTGGATGTCGTTGTTCATCTTGCACGGCGGGTCGCCGAGATTGTTGGACGGCAGGTAGTCGAGCAGGTGCTTGGCGAGTTCGACGGCGTGCTCGTCGTCTTCGGCGATGAGGTGGATGTTGCCGGAAACTGCGGCGTGCGCTTCCGCGGAGGCGAATTGGTCGAGCGACGCGCTCTGCCCGGTGGCGGCCTTGATGACATCCGGCCCGCAGATGAACATGTTCGCATTCTGGCGCGTCATGATGATGAAGTCGGTGAGCGCCGGCGAATAGGCGGCACCACCGGCGCAGGGTCCGGCGATGATCGAAATCTGCGGGATCACGCCGGAGGCGAGCACGTTGCGGAAGAAGATCTGGCCGTAACCGGAGAGGGCGTCGATGCCTTCCTGAATGCGCGCGCCGCCGGAGTCGTTGATACCGACCACCGGGATGCCCGCCTTGATGGCGAAGTCGAGCAGGTCGCAGATTTTCTTGGCGTGGATGCGACCGACGGCACCACCGCCGACAGTGAAGTCCTGGGCGAAGGCGGCGACCGGGCGGCCGCGGACGTAGCCGGTGGCACAGACCACGCCGTCGCCAGGCATCTTGCGCTTTTCCAGGCCGAAGTTGATGCACGAGTGATGGGCGTGCATGCCGAACTCGATGAAATGCCCGCCATCGAAGAATGCGGCGAGGCGTTCACGCGCGGAGAGCAGGCCCTTGTCGTGGCGCTTCTCGATGCGGTCGATGCCGCCGCCGATGAGCGCTTCCTCGCGGCGTTGTTTGAGTGCTTCAAGCAGGGTGGGATCGATGGCCATGGGGCGAAGTGTTGGTTGGATCGGAGTTCAGTGTGATTTGGCGGGCATGCAGAACTCGGTGAGCACGCCGAAGGTGGACTTGGGATGGAGGAAGGCGACGAGCTTGCCGGCCGCGCCCTCGAAGGGAACCTCGTGGATCAGTCGTGTGCCCTGTTCCCTGGCTTGGGCGAGCTGGCCATCGATGTCATCGGTGGCGAAGGCGATGTGATGGATGCCGCCCGATGGATTCTTTTCCAGAAACTTGGCAATCGGGCTCTCCGAGGAGGTGGGTTCGAGGAGTTCGAGGTGCACCTCGCCGGCGGCGAAGAACGCGGTGCGGACTTTTTGCGACTCCACTTCCTCCCTGCCCTCGCAGGTGAGGCCGAGCACGTTTTCGTAGTAGGGAATGGCCTCGTCGAGCGATTGGACGGCGATGCCGAGATGGTCGATTCTGGTAATCATGGCTTGGGATGTCTGGCGGATGGCGGTATGATCGCAGCCCGCGGATTCCCGGCACCGCAGGGAGTCGCTTAGGCTGCGCGTATTTTACCCATACAGGAAAGCTGTGGGGGCGCATTATCCACCTTGTGGACAAAGCTATCCGCGCACGATCGCGGCAAGTCCAGACCGTAGCAATTCCCGCGCAATGATTGACCGGACCCATGCCGGCACCGCGGCGCGTATCATCAAAGGGACTCCGGCTGCTGGAGCAGTTCGGACACACGCGTGAGCAGCACGCCCGCGCCGCCGCCGTCGATGACACGGTGGTCGAAGGTGAGGAACATTTCCGCCGTGGTGGCGGGCAGGAAAACCTCCGCTTGGGCGCTCCACACCGGTTTTTTCACGCCTGCGCCGATGCCGAGGATGAGAGTTTCGTTGGGCAGGGGGATCGGCGTGCCCATGGTGAGTCCGAAGGTGCCGAAATTGGTGACGGTGGCAATACCGCCGCGGCAATCGTCCTCGGTCACGCGGCGGCGGCGCGCGCGGTCCACGAGATCGTCATATTCCGCGATGAGTTCGCGCAGCGGTTTCTGGTCCACTTTGCGAACCACGGGCACGAGCACGCCGTCCTCGATCTGCACGGCCACGCCGATATCGAATGCGCGCGGGTGGACGATCTTGTCGCCGATCAGATAGCCGGCGGTGGCGGGATTTTCTGCCAGCGCCAGGGCGAACGCGCGCAGCATGTAAAGCGTGAGTCCGGGCTTGGGCGAATGATCGCGGCGATGGGCGAGCACACGGTCCAACAAAACAGGCAGTCCCACGGTGGCAAGCGGGCGCGTCCAACTCCGGCGCATCGCATCGGCCACCGACAAACGCATCGGCGAGGCCTGGGTGCTCGGCCACGCTTCGAGATAATCGAGGAAACGTTCGAGGTCCTCGACAGTGACACGTCCGCCCGCGCCGGTACCGGCGACGGCGGAAATGTCGGCCTCGCGCAATCCGAGGTCGTCCATGCGGGCGCGCATGCGCGGGGAAATGTAGTGCGCGCCCATCGTTCCGGTGGGCACCGGCAGGCCCTTCACGCTGGGCACCACGGCGGGGGCCTCCTCGTAGGCGTCGTCGGCGTCGAGCGCGAAGTGCAGATTGGCCTCGGCTTGCGACGGATGCTGGCTCTCGGCGGCCTGGACTCGCTTTTGTTCCATCGACTCCAGCGTTTCCACTCCGGTGCGGGCGACTTCCTCTTCGGTCACTTCCAGCAGCCCCAACAACGAACCCACCGAATAGGAAACACCCTCCTTCGCCTTGATTTCGGCGACCACGCCGTCGCACAGCGTGGTCACGCTCATCACCGCCTTGTTGGTTTCCACCTCGATGATTTCCTGGTCGGCGCGGACGGCGTCACCCTCCGCGACGCCAAGCCGGATCACGGTGGCCTCGGCGATCGATTCGCCGAGCTGGGGCATGAGGATCGGGACGGTGGGCATGGTGTGGGTAAAAGCTGAAATGCTGAAAAACTGAGATGTTAGAAAGCGAGCAGTTTGCGGAGCGCTTCGCAGATCGATTCGGGGGTCGGGCGGTGGGCGGCCCAGAGTTTCGGATGATAGGGCACCGGCGTGTCGCGCGAGTTGAGGCGCTGCGGCGGGGCGTCGAGCAAGTGGAACCCTTCGTCGGCTACGCGCGCGACCACTTCGGCGGTGACTCCGCCCCAGGGAAACGCCTCGCCCACCGCGAGAAGGCGGCCGGTGCGGGCGACCGAGGCGAGCACGGTGTCGATATCGAGCGGCTTCACCGAACGCAGATCGACCACTTCGATTTCCCAGCCATCGTCATGCAGGCGGTCGGCGGCGCGCACCGCTTCGTGCACCATCGCGGAGTAGGCGACGACCGTGGCGTGCTTGCCGGTTCTGACAATGCGCGCCTGGCCGATCGGCAGGTGGTCGTTGTTGATCGTTTTCGCCTTGAGCCAGCGGTAGAGGAACTTGTGCTCGCAGAAAATGACCGGATCATCCAGCGCCACGGCGTCGATGAGCATGTGATAGGCGTCGCTCACCGACGCGGGTGTTAGAATGATCAGTCCGGGATATTGCGCGTAGATTCCTTCCATGCTCTGGCTGTGGAACGGGCCCGAGCCGGCGGTGCCGCCGGACGGCAGGCGCACCGTGATCGGCACCGGCACGCCGGTCCGGTAAAAATGCGTGGCCGCCTGATTGACGATCTGGTTGAAGGCGATCGACGAGAAATCCGCGAACTGCATTTCCACCACCGGCCGCATGCCCTCGATCGCCGCGCCGACCGCGAGGCCGATCATCGCGTCCTCGGAGATCGGACAATCGAAGACTCTGTTAGGAAACATTTCCGCCAGTCCCTTGGTGGCCTTGAAGGCCCCGCCGAAGGTGGCGATGTCCTGGCCGTAGAGAAACACGCGCGGGTCCTCGCGCAGCAGGGTGAGCTGCGCCTCGCGGATGGCATCGATGTAAGTGACACTCACGGGAAAACGGGCTGGCTGGGCGTGGGGGTGGCGAGCGGAAAGCGGGTGGCAAGCGCGGTCCACTTCTCGCGATAGGGATCGGGCGCGGATTCCTGCTGGGCTTGGGCGACGGCGCGCTGCACATCGGCGGCGAATTCCTCCTGCCAGCCGAGAATTTCCTCCACGGTGGCGAAACCGTTTTCCACCAGCTGGCGCATCGCCACCTCGACACAATCGCGGCCGTAGTGACCGTCGCGCACTTCGCCGGGGACGTAGGAGGCGTCGTCGTGCTCGCCGTGGCCGGAAAGGCGCAAGAGCCGCGCCACCACCATTTGAGGCCCCATGCCCGCCCGAGCGCGGCGCACCGCCTCGGTGATCACCGAGGCGCAGGCCAGCAAATCGGTGCCGTCCACGGAAAACCCACCGATACCATAGCCGCGCGCCCGCTCCACCAGATCGGCGCAGGCGAACTGGCGGTCGTTCGGCGTCGAGTAGGCGAACTGGTTGTTGCCCACTACCACCACCAGCGGGAGTCTTTCCACCGCGGCGAGATTGAGCCCTTCGTGAAACGACCCGGTGGACGTGGCCCCGTCGCCGATGCAGGTCGCACCCACGCGGCCGTCGAGATCGCCTTGCAGGCGCTTTGCAAAGAGCATGCCCGAGATCACCGAGACCTGTGAACCGAGGTGCGAAATCATCGCCGGCGTGCCTTCCCGCGGCCGGCCGCGGTGGATGTTGCCGTCGCGCCCGCGCATCGGCCCCTCGACCGAGCCGAGATAAGTGCGGGTGCAGTCGAGCAAGGACTCGCCGAATGCCGTGCGCCCGGCCTGGTCGCGGATCAACGGGGCGAAGAAATCGCGGCCTTGGACGAGCGCGGCACCGAGCGTGGCGCTCACCGCCTCCTGACCGCGGCCGAGATACACGCCGCCGACGATTTTGCCCGCCTTGTAGAGGCTGGAGAGCTTGTTTTCCAAGATCCGCGCCCGCAGCATCGAGGCGAAAACCGAGCGCAGGAAATCGCGGTTCGTTGCCGCTTCGGCAGGCGGTGCAAGGGCTTCCAGACGGGACACGGGCGAGGATTTAAGACAGCCGCCTTGCGACCTGCAACCGCATTCCGGGAATCATGCGGCTCCGGCGGAGAAATACCCCACCCCCCACTGTGAAAAGCCGAAAGGAAAGCCGAGCCGTTTCCTTCAGATTTGGATCAAGCGCATCTCAACCACAGGCTGGCCGGATTGATCACTTGACCTCACTCCATCTTAAAATATGGTTACCCATATGAAGACAACCATCGAGATTGCCGAGCCACTCCTTTTGCGCGCCAAGGCGCGCGCGCGGGAGCGGCACATCACGCTGCGCTCACTGATTGAGCAATCGCTTGCGGCGGCGCTCGACCAGCCCCAACCGGAGAGGCAAGTGCGGCCCGTGACCTTCAAGGGCAAGGGTTTGAGCCGGGAATTCGAGTCAGCCTCGTGGGATCAAATCCGGGATGCGATTTACCCATGATCGCGATCGATACCAACCTGCTGGTCTATGCCCACCGTGAGGATTCACCATGGCATGAGAAGGCTCTTGCACTCGTCACCGGGCTCGCTGATTCGGGAATACCATGGGCGATTCCGTGGTCGTGCGTGCATGAATTCCTCGCCATCGTGACGCACCCGAAAATCTACAATCCACCCACGCCCCTGGCCACGGCGCTTGCGGCCATCGAGGCATGGCAGGCAAGTTCGGGATTGAGGCTCCTCGGGGAAGGACCGGGGTATTGGGAGGTCATTTCCTCGCAGGCGAGTGCCGGACTGATCAAGGGGCCGAAGATTCACGACGCTAGAATCGCCGCAATCTGCCTGCACCACCGGGTGAAGAAACTCTGGTCCGCCGACCGGGATTTCTCGTCGTTTCCGGAATTGGTTTGTGAGAACCCGCTGGTTCAGAGGGAAAAATAGCCCACCCCCGCCTTGAAGAGCGGCTGGTGTTTGTTGCCGGGGATGTTTTTGGCAACGTGTTTTCCGGCGCGTTCGGTGTGGCCCATTTTGCCGAGGACGCGGCCGCAGGGCGAGGTGATGCCTTCGATGGCGCCGAGCGAGCCGTTCGGGTTGTGGGCGATGTCCATCGAGGGCGCGCCGGATTCGTCGCAGTATAGAGTGGCGATCCGGCCGCTGGCGGCAAGTTGGGAAATGACTTCGTCGCTGGCGAAGAAGCGGCCTTCGCCGTGGGAGAGCGGGATCGTGTGAATGTCGCCGACGTTGTTGTTGGAAAACCACGGCGAGAGCGTGCTGGTGACGCGGGTGTGGGCGTAGCGCGAGATGTGTCGGCCGATGGTGTTGTGGACGAGGGTCGGCGAATCGGCGGTGGACTCGCGGATTTCGCCGTAGGGCACGAGGCCGGTCTTGATGAGGGCCTGGAAGCCGTTGCAGATGCCGAGGATCAGGCCGTCGCGGTTTTTGAGCAGGTCCATGATGGCATCGGCCACGCGCGGGTTGCGGATGATGGTGGCGATGAACTTGGCCGAGCCGTCCGGTTCGTCGCCGGCACTGAAGCCGCCGGGCAACATGAGGATTTGCGACCGGCGGATTTTTTCCGCCAGGGCGGTCAGGGATTCCTCGATGTGCTTCGCAGTGAGGTTGCGGAAGACGAGGATTTCCGGGTCGGCGCCCGCTTCGCGGAAGGCCTTGGCGGAGTCGTATTCGGAGTTGGTGCCGGGGAAGGCGGGGATCAGGACTTTGGGAGCAGCAATTGAAGTGTGCCGGTTGCGGATTTGGAAAAGGCCGGAATCGGCATCCACGATCTTCGATCCACGATCCTCGATCTCTTCCGGCTTGGTCGGATAGACCGGCTCAAGGGTGGATTCCCAGGCGGACTGGAGCGTGGTTAGATCGTGGGCTTCGCCGTTCAGGACGAGGGTGGGGTCGACGGTGGTTTGGCCGATGGATCGGGCGTTGAGCGAGGCGGGAAGTGGATCGGTGTGCTCGAGGAGGAAAGTGAAATACGATTCGGAGTGCAAGGAAGCGGGCGGGACGCCCGCGCTCCCCTCTTGGAAACCGATGCGGTTGCCGAAGCAGGATTTGGCGAGCGCGGCGGCGAGACCGGGTTTGCCGATGTGGTGGAGCGAGAGGAGCTTGCCGTCCTGGTTGAGTTGATGGATGGCCTCGGCGGTTTGTTTGAGGGACTCGAAATCAGGCAGATTGTCGGCGTCACGCGGGACGGTGACCAGCGAGACGGTGGAGCCTGCTTGTTTGAACTCGGGCGAGAGCGCGAGGCTGGCTTTTCCCGGAGCGAGGGCGAAGGAAACGAGCGTGGGCGGGACGTCGAGGTCGTTGAACGAGCCGGACATCGAGTCCTTGCCGCCGATGGCGGCGAGGCGCAGCAAGTGCTGGGCGTGGAAGGCACCCAAGAGCGCGGCGAAGGGCAGCCCCCAGCGTTTGGGGTCGGCGCCGAGTTTCGGGAAATACTCCTGCAGCGTCAGGCGGATGTCGGAGAGGCGCGCGCCGGAGGCGACAGCCTTGCAGACCGATTCGGTGACGGCATAGACCGCACCGTGGAACGGGGATCGTTCCGATAGATCCGGATCGAAGCCCCAGGCCATGTGGGTGCAAACATCGGTGTCGCCTTCTAACAAGGGCAGTTTGGCCACCATGGCGTCGGGCGGGGTGATCTGGTGCTTGCCGCCGAAGGGCCACAGCACGGTGCCCGCGCCGACGGAGCCGTCGAACATTTCGCCGAGGCCGCGCTGGGAGCAGATGTTGAGGGAACGGAGGTGATCGGTGAGCAGTGAGCAGTGAGCGGTGGAAGAGGCGGACTGAAGTCCGCGCTCCGTAAGAGGAGAGGGAATTGGAAGGTCGGCGGGACGGACGTAGATGACGGGGTCAATAACGAGGAGGGCTTTCCGGTTTTCGGAAACGAGGACGTTTTCGTCGTGCAGATCTTCAATGAGGAGATCGAGCTGAGGAAGGTAGTAATCGTCGTTTTTGTAGCGGAAAGCACCGAAGTGGTCCCGCATCCAGGCTTCCACTTCATCGCGGGTGGCACCGGCAATGCCGTCCGACGCCTTTGCGAATGGTTGCCGCACCACCATGGAGATTCCAGAGTCCTCCACCAGCAGGCCAAGGAATGTGTAAGCCGTCTCTGGAAACAGAAGCTGATGAAAATGGAGTCGTTCGAGATATTGAAGCCAGTTCCCGTGAAAACTGCCGTCGTTCGCCTTTATGACGGAACATTCCTGCTCTTCAAAATAAACCCTCTGCTCAGCTCCAGAGATTTCCCCTTGGCGGGCCCACTTCTGATTGAAGTCGGCGGCGTTGAGGATGGGGAAACCTATGCTGCGTAATTCGCGTTCTTCGATTTTGCGTATGGCGCGCTCGAGCTTGATTCGCTCCTCTCGGTTCTTTGGCTCTGGGATGCCAGCTTTTTGACTTGCTCGATGAACTCTTGTGAGGATGTCGAGGATTGGTTGGCAATCGCCTCCGAGGCGGCTTGCGAAGCCTTGCGATGTGCTTCGTTCAAGTAGGGACGTTCGTTGTTCATGGTGAGAAGATACCGTGGGTGTCAAGGTGGGGAAAGTGGCGGACTGAAGTCCGCGCTCCGTGACGTGGACCTTGGCGGATTGTTGCACGCCGTTGGTGTTGAGGAAGGCGCGGCTCAGATTGACAATGGTTTTGCCGCGCCAGGTCATGACGAGACGGCCGCTGTCGGTGACGTCGGCCACCTTCACGCATTCGAGGTTCTCCTTGTCGGCTTCGGCGATGAAATAATCGATTTCCGAAGGATCGACGCACACGGCCATGCGTTCCTGGGATTCGGAGATGGCGAGTTCGGTACCGTCGAGGCCGTCGTATTTTTTAGGGACGGCATCGAGGTCGATTTGGAGTGAGGGAGCGATTTCGCCGATGGCCACAGACACGCCGCCGGCTCCGAAATCGTTGCAAATCTTGATTTTGCGGGTGAGTTCCGGGTTGCGGAAGAGGCGTTGGATTTTCCGCTCGGTCGGGGCGTCGCCTTTCTGGACTTCGGCGGAGTTTTCGAGGGCGGAGTCGTCGTGTTCCTTCGATGACCCGGTGGCGCCGCCGACGCCGTCGCGTCCGGTGCGGCCGCCGATGAGGAGAATCACATCGCCCGGCGCGGGGGTGCCGCGGAACACCTGCGAGCGCGGTGCGGCGGCGACGACCGCGCCGATTTCCATGCGCTTGGCGACATAGCCGGGGTGATAGACTTCCGCGACATGGCCGGTGGCGAGACCGATCTGGTTGCCGTAGGACGAGTAGCCGTGGGCGGCGATCCGGCAGATTTTCTTCTGCGGCAGCTTGCCGGGCAGGGTTTCGGAAAACGGGGTGTTGGGATCACCCGCACCGGTGACGCGCATCGCCTGATAGACGTAGGAACGGCCGGAGAGCGGATCGCGGATGCAGCCGCCGAGGCAGGTGGCGGCACCGCCGAAGGGTTCGATCTCGGTGGGGTGGTTGTGGGTCTCGTTCTTGAACATCACGAGCCACTCCTCCTCGGGGCGGCCATCGATGGAAACCGGAACGACGATGGAGGCGGCGTTGACTTCCTCGGAGACTTCGAGGTTGTCGAGTTCGCCGGAGGCCCGGAGTTCGCGCATGCCGATCAGGGCGATGTCCATCAGGGTGACCGGCTTGTCGTCGCGGCCGAGGGTTTTCCTAACAGACTGATAGGTTTGCCAGGCGCGTGCGGCCGGGTCGGCGGGGTCGTCGAAGGTGACCTCGTCGATTTTTGTCAGGAACGTGGTGTGGCGGCAGTGGTCGGACCAGTAGGTATCGAGCATTTTCAGCTCGGTGATGGAGGGATCGCGGTGTTCCTCGTCGCGGAAATGGCG
Source organism: Luteolibacter sp. (assembly GCA_041686775.1). Classification (GTDB taxonomy): domain Bacteria; phylum Verrucomicrobiota; class Verrucomicrobiia; order Verrucomicrobiales; family Akkermansiaceae; genus Luteolibacter. The sequence goes on from JAWLDG010000002.1 coordinate 502,984, forward strand.
CTGGCAGAACGCAACGTCCTCGGCGGACATGGCGAGACCGTGCTCGGCTTTGATGGAAGAGGGATCGCCGGTGGTGAAACCGGTGAGAATGGCAACGTCGGCGGGGGAGGAGGATTCGCGGCGACCGGTGATCGCCGCTACGGGGATCTCGTGGGAATCGACGGCGTTGATGAGGTAGTTTTTGACGGCGGCGATTTGCTCCGTGGTGAGCGCGCCTTCGAGGATGTATATTTTGGAAGAGTGGACGCCGGGGCGCTCGCCGCCGGTGAGGATCTGGATACACTGGGCGGCGGAGTCGGCGCGTTGGTCGAACTGGCCGGGGAGGTATTCCACGGCGAAGGCGGATTCGTTTTCGCAGATGGCAAGCTCGTGTGAAATGTCATCCACCTGGGGTTCCGAGAGGATGTGGGTGGCGGCTTCGCGGAAATCCGCGTCGCCGATCCCCTCGACGTCGTAGCGCTGGACGAGGCGCAGGTTTTTCAAGCCGGTGAGCCCGAGCGATTCGCGCAGGTCGTGGAGCAAGTGGCGCGCCTCGGCACCGTGTGCGGCTTTTTTTTCGACGAAAATGCGCTTCATCAGCAGATGGCTTGGGAAAGCGGGCGATGCTATGCCGGCACGGCACGAGCGCAAGCGGAATGGGAAATCCGGCGTCTCGACGCGGATGCCGCGTTGTGCCACGGTCGCGCCATGCAAGCCTCCGACCTGACCAGGGACTCGACGATGGAAACGATTCTCACCGCATTACCGGGCGCGAGGCGGGCCTTGTTCGCGCGTTATCACCTCGGTGGCTGCCAGAGCTGCGCGTTCTCCAATCAGGAGACACTTGCCGCACTCAGCGAGCGGTCCGGACTGGATGCCGACGAGGTGCTGGCCCACCTGCAGACCAGCCACGAGCACGATTTGGAAATGCTGATGGAGCCCGCGGATGTGCTCTCGCAGCTCGACACGCTTCGTCTCATCGACATCCGCACGCGAGAGGAGCACGAGGCGGTGGCGATTCCCGGATCGGAATTTTTCACCCAGGATCTCCAGCAGCAGCTCTTCGCGGGCGATCCGAAGACCCGCATCCTGCTCTACGACCACAGTGGTCGTGACGTGCTCGACCGCGTGGCATGGTTCCGTGGTCATGGTTTGCACGAAACCTGCGGCCTGCGAGGCGGCATCGACGCGTGGAGTCGGGAAATCGATTCGTCATTACCGCGGTACCGGCTGGAAATCGACGCCTGAAGCGGGCAAGCGCAGCGCACCAATCCGCAATATATGCGGAGTTGTGGCCGCCGTGATCGGCTACAAATTCAAGCCGTTGTGACGGGCCTGTTCAAGGCCTTGGAGGGTCTGCGAGTCCGCCACCGAAACTCCAGCCCTGCATGAACCATGAATGCGATGGTCACTCGCCTTGCGCACCGCCCTGTCGTTTGCAAAAACCCGTTCATCCTCTCTGCAGCCTTGTGGCTGCTGTTGCCGCTGCCGTTGATGTCCCAGGACGTGGGCTTCGTGGCGGTGCTCAAAGGCCAGGAGTTCGCCCAGACCAGTGCGGACATCGTCTCGATCGGCGAGTGGCGCACCTGGCATGAAACCGGCGAGGTCCAGAACGAGGGCGAGCATTGGGAGCCGCTCCATGTCTTCGAGGCCTTCGCCATTGGCACGGCAATCGACTCGATCATTTCCGGCACTGTCACCGTGCCCGGCGGTGCGGTGGTGGACTTGGAAATGGATTCCCACGGCGACGGGAACGATCCGGAAATCGGCGTCGAAAACGGCTACGACAGTCCGCTGGAATTGGACAGCGCACGGCCCGACGGCTCCTACACCGTGCAACTCGTCACCCAGAATGATGACACGGTGAATATCCCGCTTTCGCTCGTTGGCAGCGCCTATCCGCCCGTTCCTCATGTCACCAATTTCACTTCACTGCAATCCGCTGACGCGTCCGCAGACATCACGATCGAGTGGGCTGCGATGGGTGGGACGAGTGGCGATTTCATCCAAGTCTCGGTAAGCCGGCTCGGTGGCGAGGATGATGGATTCATCGTTTGGGAAACCGGCATGCCGGGAGATCCCAGCGCGCTCGATGGCACAGACACCGCAGTGAGCATTCCAGCAGGGGAATTGCAACCCGGCACCGACTATCAGGCGGAGCTGTTGTTTGTAAGAACCACGGATGTGAAAATTCCTCCGGCATCGCCAGCGTTGTCAGTGGCCGGTTATTACAAGCTCACCGGTTTCCGGATCCGCACCGCCGCGCTTGCGGGCCAGCCGCTGGGCGCGGAGTTCCTGCGCGGCAGTCCGCGTGACACATGGTCGGAGATTCCGGTGGATTCCGCGATTGCCTTTTATTTTTCACATCCGATGTCACCCGCGCATATCTCAGTGGGCTGGAGCAAGGATGGCGGACCGCTCAGCACGGGAACCTTCAATTATCAATGGACCCAGGGAAACACCGTGCTGCTGTGCAAGTTTTCCACCAATCTGCCGCCGGACAGCGTAATCGGCTGGTCGCTCAATCTCGCGGGCTTCCGCGATGCGGCGGGCCACGCCCTGAGCGGCACGGCCGATGGCTCATTCCGCACCAGTTGGGAGAGTGAGCCGGGCACGCCGCCGGACGTCGATTTTATCAGCGTCATCAAGACCCGGTATCTAGTCCAGCATGGAGAAACCGCGGTTCCGGACGGCCGTCACGAGGCAATCGTGGAAGTGGATGCCAATGCCACCAACCGCCTGAAATCCGCCAGCGTGACCGTCCAGGCGAACGGCCGCGTCAGCCCGTTATATTGCGACCCATGGGACGCCACGGAATACGAGGCACCGGGCGAATACGGTTCGAAGGCCGATCTCGACCGCTTCTTTCCGAATGGAAGTTATCAATTCTACCTGGACGGACTGGCGGACGGTCCACGAAGCGTCACGCTCAGCCTGGGTGCCACCGACCAATATCCGGATGCTCCCACCGTGACCAACCTGGCCGCCTTGCAGGCGGTGGATCCGGACTCGCCGGCAACCATCACATGGAACGCGCTGCCGGGATGGGACAATGGTGAAACTTTCGGACCCGGTGCCGGGCTGATCGAGTTTGAAATACTCGATGGCCGGGACCGGGAGGTTTTCTTCGTCGATCCCTTCGAACTGGAAAGCGGCACACAAGTGGAAATTCCCGCCGGCATTCTCAAACCGGGAAAGACCTATCGGTGCGGGTTGCATTTCCTGAAGATCACCGATATCGACGAAACTTCCTATCCCGATGCCATCGCGGTGGCCGCTTTTGAAAGCCAGACGGTCTTCACCATCAAGACCACCGGCCAGCCCTTGCTGCCCAACGTAGTGCTGACACGAACCGGCGGCACCACGCGGATCACCGCCAACAGTGGCGATCCGGAAGAGTCATACTTGCTGGAAACCTCCAGCGACATGAAGCGATGGACCCTGCTGGATGTCCATTGGAACGACAATGCCGGCACCTATCAATATGACGACTTTGACGCATCCTACTTCAAGGCCCGCTTCTATCGAATGGGCGAATACGACTTTCAGGAGCCTGCGATCCCGCCGATCTCGATCCAGGGCGCGGTGTGGACCGATGCCACGCACACCACGCCGGTGGCCGGGGCCACGGTGGGCACCGGTCTTGACGGCCGCACCACCCTTACCGATGCGCAAGGCCGCTTTTTCCTGATCACCGACACGCCATCGATGGGCGGCTTCACCGATTACACCATCACGATCACGAGCGGACCACAAACGAAGGATTTCGGCCCATGGAACTGGGGCGACCGGCCGCGCGAGCAGGTGTTCGAGATGAATTGATCAAAGCGTCCCCAGGCGCGCGGCGAGCAGTTTATCGACGTGTTTGGCAAGCATGTCCGCTTCGAGGTTGACCTTCTGGCCGGCGCGCGCCGCGTGCAGGTGGGTGAATTCCCAGGTGTGTGGCGTGATCCAGAAAACCGCCTCGCCGTCCTTCAATTCCGCGATGGTGAGCGAGATGCCGTCCACCGCCAGCGAGCCCTTGTCCACGCACAGGCGCTCGATTTCCGGCGGCAAGGTGACCGCCACGATGTGATCCTGTCCGCTCGCTTCGAGCCGCGTGATGGTGCCGGTGGCGTCCACGTGCCCCTGGACGAAGTGGCCGCCGAAGCGATCACCGATTTTCATCGCACGCTCAAGGTTCACGCGTGAGGTGGTCACCAGCGAGCCGAGCGAGGTGACACGCAGCGTCTGGGCCAGCAGGTCGAAGGAAGCAGCGGTTTCATCGTGAGCGGCCACGGTGAGGCAGCAGCCGTTGACCGCCACGGAGTCGCCGGTGGCGAGTTCGCTGGCGAACGGCACATCAAGCGTCAGCCGCGCCTGTTCGCCACGGAGCTGCAAATCACGGACGATTCCGACAGTTTCGACAAGACCGGTGAACATGGGGCAATCAATGGGTGGCGGGTGACGATTCAATTTCAGTGGCCGGCGCGGCGTGGGCGTCCGCCGGGGCATTGTTATATTTGCCCGGCAGGAAATTGAAGCACAAATAGGCGATCAGCGTAGGCAACAGCGCACCGAGAAGCAAACCGAGCGGTGAAATGCCATCCTTGAAGAAACGCGAGAGAATGCTCTGCCCCGCGGGATTCGGGGCGTTGGCGATGACGGTGAGGCCGCCACCGGTCACCGCGCCCGCCACCACCGCGTATTTCGCCGCCGGGGTGATGCCTTCCACCTGCGACGCAAGATAGGTGATGGCCGCGTTGTCATTGAAGGCCGTGAGAATGGCGGATTCGATCATCAGCGCGTCCGCCGAAAGCGCGCGGATCACCGGCGAGATCCACCATGCCTGGCAGCCGCCGTGGATCACCAGCGCGGCGAGGAAAAACCCGACGAGAATCGGGCCGCGCAAGGACACCTCGTTCTGGTGATGGCGGGTGGCGATCACAAAGGCCAGGAAGAACAGGAAGCCGCCGATGAAAAGCACCGGAAAGTGCGATGTGTAAACCGTCCAAAGCAGGAAACCGAGATGCGTGAAGGTCACCCAGGCCGGCACGGCGGTTTCGCGCTCCTGCCAACTTGCAATCGCGGTGCGGCCATCCGCCACCGGCTGTGTTCCGCCAGCGGGAAAATCCCGTCGCAGGAAAAAGTAATAAACTCCGCAGCTCAGCAGGATGCTGGCAAGCGCCTTCCAGCCGAAGTGCTGAATCATGAAACCCGTGGACCACTGCCATTCGGACGCGACCATCAGCACCGGCGGCGCGGCGAAATTGGTGAGCGTGCCACCGATGGAGATATTGACAAACAACAGACCGAGCGTCGCATAAGCCAGCCTCGGCGGCGGGTGATGGCGGTAGAATTTCCGTGCCAGCAACATCGCACCGATGGTCATCGCCGCCGGCTCGGTAATGAACGAGCCAAGCAGCGGCGCGATGACCAGCACGCTCAACCACCACGCGGCGGGTGTGCCTCCGCCCAGCGAGGCCGCACGGGACATCAGGTTTTCCGCAAAACGCAAAACCGGACGACTGGCGGCGATCGCCATGATCACCACCACGAAAATCGGCTCGGTGAAACTGCGGTCATGCGAGAGATACAACTCGAAATCGAGCCACGAATGATAATAGACCGCCGCCGCACCCAGCACGATCACCCACAGGCCGAAAATCACCTCAATCTCGCCAAGGAAATGAAACAAGGTGCCGCGGAATGACACCTCGGGCACGCCATCCGGGTGGCCGTCATCGCGCGGGCCGCGTTTTTTCAGCGCCTCGTCGTGCGCGTGTTCATACTTGTGCGCGAGCTTGGTGAAGATCCCGGCGGCGAAGGTGTGGATGATCGCCAGCAAAAATATCACCGTGGCCGCCAGATTGAAGGGATCCGCCTCCACCCGCGACACGAGCATGCGCCACAGCCCGCCATCGACGGCCGGGTATTGATCCGGAGGGATCGGAAAAGACGCATATTGCCTGCCACCGTTCGCCAGTTCGGGATATTCAGGCTGGTAATCCGAGGCACATGCTGTTGCCGCAGCGAGCAGCCACATGACAAGTGGAAGAAGAAATCGGATGGGTTTCACAAGTGGCGGAGTGACACTTGGATAATTGGCCCGCCATTCAACCGCAAGGCGAAGTTCCAGCCCGACGGATTCACCTCGTCATACAGTCCGCTGTGCCGCCGCCCGGCACCCCGCGCAGTTTCATGACGCATTGACGGACGGCTTCCGCGGCGCGACGGGCCTCGTCCATCGAGTTGAGGATCGAGAAACTGAAGCGGATGCTGCCGCGCCCGCGCGCGCCGTCGATACCCATCGCGAGCTGCACGTGCGACGGGCGGATGGTTCCCGCCATGCAGGCCGAGCCGGCGGAGCACTCGATGCCGGCTTGGTCGAGCATGCGGATCAATTCGACCGCCTCGCAACCGGCGAACGAAAGGTGGCTGGTGTTGGGCAGGCGGTGGACGGGATCGCCGTTGACGAGCACGCCGGGCAGCGATTCCAGCAAGGCGGTTTCGAAGGCATCGCGCAGCAGATGCAGCGCGGCGAGTTCCTGCGAGCGCCGCCCGAGAGCCGCGGCCGCGGCGGCCATGCCGACGATGCCCGCCACGTTCCCGGTGCCGGCGCGGCGGCCGTTTTCCTGCGATCCACCGAGGTGCAGCGGGAAAAACCGGATGCCGCGCCGCACGTAAAGCGCGCCCACGCCCGGCGGCCCGTGAAACTTGTGGGCGGAAAATGATATCATGTCCGCACCCAGTTGCCGCACGTCGAGGCCACTCTTGCCGGCGGTCTGCACGGCATCGGAATGCACCGGGATTCCGCGTTCGCGCGCCATCTGGCAAACCTCGCGCAGCGGCTGGATCACGCCGGTCTCGTTGTTGGCCGCCATCACCGAAACCAACGCCGCGCCGGGGAGCAGGACGGAGAATTTCTCCAGGTCGAGCCGTCCATCCGGCGTGACCGGCGCGTATTTCACCGGCCTGCCGAGATCCTCCGCGCAGTGCGACACCGCCGAGTGCTCGATGGATGAAACCACCACTGTCCCCTGCCCCACCAGGCGGTCGAGCGATCGCAGCGCGGTGTTGACACTCTCGGTGCCGCCGCTGGTGAAAACGACCTCGTCCGGCTCCGCGCCGATCCATGCCGCGAATTTTCCACGCGCTTCCTCCACCGCCGCGCGCGCCCGGCGGCCGGATGCGTAATCCCCGGAGGGATTCGCATGACCGTCGCGCAGCCATGGCAACATCGCATCAAGCACTTCCGGCAGCATCGCCGTGGTCGCGTTGGCATCCAGTCGGATCACGCGTCCAGCATCCAAATCAGACGCAGTCCCGCAATTCCATTATCTCAGTCCCCGGCGGATTGCCGCAGGCGGCGCCGCACCGCCTCGGCGAGAAGATGGCGTCGGTCGGCACGAATCGGCCGCAGCGAGAGATGAATGCCGGAGGTTTTTTCCGTGTTGTGGTGCAGCGTCAGCCGGGTGAGCGCGGAATCCGTGTCCATTCCGGTCACCTCCTGCCACGCCACCAGCCGCATGCCAGCCGCGGGACGGAAAAACGGGAAGATCTCGATGCCCAGCGGCGTGAGGATCAAATAAGCGTGGCGGGTAAGCCGCACCGCGGTGCGAGCCAGCACGATCGAGAGTGCCACCGGCACGAGCGCCCATGCGGGATGCGGCAGTTCCGGGTTTTCCACGCGGTGGAACGAGACGGCGACGATCACGATGCCCGCCATCGCCATCACCGCGGCGGCAAGCCAGAATGCCACCGCCTGCCGGGATCGCGTGAAGCGCAGTTCCTGCTCCGGCGATTGCAGACTGGCGGCCATCAGGAAGCAGTCGGGTGGAAGGCCGCCACGGCCTGCTCGGCGGCGGTGAGTTCGGTCTCGAGGGTGTTCATGTCGAAGCCATGGGTTTCCAAGTGCGAGGTGCGCTCGCATTCACCCAGAAACGCGACCAGCCGTTCAAGCCCGAAAAGAGACGCGCCACCCTTGCAGCGATGCAGTTCGTCGCGCAGATGATTGAAATCCCCGGCATCGCTCATCTCGCTCCACCCGGCCATCAAGCGGCGCGTTTCCTGAAAATACTCATTGGCCAGGCTCACCAGCGAGGCGGGGTCGCCGTGGGCCATTTTTTCGAATTCCGCCGGATTCATCGGCAGCAAGGGATCTTTCACGCGGGCAAGAGTAGGCCGGACGGCACCGCCCATCCAGCGGCATCATCGCGTAGTGTTCATGCTCACATGGAAAAGCACGGAATGCGCGTTGCCATTGCCGCCGCGGCATGCACCATGCGCGCGTGGCCGGTTACTACCAGCAGAAACGGATCATGAACCTCTCGCTGCTGGTGGCGGTGGTGCTGCTCGCGATCAAGGTCACCGCCGCCGCTGTCACCGGATCCTCCGCGATCTACTCGGACGCCGCGGAAAGCGTGGTGCACCTGCTCGCGGTGGCCTTCGCCTGCTGGGCGCTTCGTTTCGCCTTCAAACCGGCCGATGAAACCCACCATTACGGCCACGACAAGGTGGCGTTCCTTTCCGCCGGATTCGAGGGCGCGATGATTGGCGCGGCCGCGATGCTGATCCTCTTCGAGGCGGGTAAACAGGTGATTTCCGGCGTCCACATCGAGCGGCTCGGCCTCGGCGCGGCCCTCACCGCCACCGCCGCCGCGGTGAACCTGGTGCTGGGACTCTCGCTCGTCGCCGTCGGCCGGCGCGCCGGATCGCCGCTGGTCACCGCCAACGGCACGCACGTGCTCACCGACGTCTGGACCAGCCTGGCCGTGCTGCTCGCGCTGGGTCTCTACCGGCTCACCGGCTGGGTCTGGTGGGACCCGCTCGCCGCCACCCTCGCCGCACTCAATATCCTGCGCGTCGGCTACCGCCTCGTCCGCCACAGCCTCGGCGGACTGCTCGACGAGAGCGACCCGGAAATGGAAAACCGCCTCCGCTTGCTGCTCGACTCCGAGGCCGAAAAACGCGGACTCGCCTGGCACAACCTGCGCTACCGCCACTCCGGACGCACCCACTGGATCGAGTTCCATCTCGTCTTCGACGACACCCTGAGCGTGGGCAGGGCGCACGCCATGGCCACTGAAATCGAAGCCGTTCTCGCCGAGTCCCTGCATCCGGACGGGCGCGTCATTTCACACCTTGAACCGCGCTCGGCGGAACACGAGCAGGAAAGCTGGGAGGAACCCTGACCGCTCAACCGCCGATCTCGGTGCGGCCGGAAAGCGAGGCGCCCTCCTCCATCGAGAATACCTTCGACTTGATGTCGCCATTGATCCGCGACTTGTCCTTCAACTCGCAACGCTGCGAGGTGATCTTGCCCTCGACCCTGCCGTAAACCTTGACATCGCCGGCGGTCACGTCGCCCTTGATCATGGCGTTTTCGCCGATGGTGACGCGGCCCTTGTCCGAGGTGATCTCACCCTCGACCTTGCCGTCCACGATCATGTCGTTGGAAAAACGGATGGAGCCGGTGATTTCGATGCCGCTGGAAAGGACGTTGGTCGGATTGGCCATGGCGGGAGGTGAGCAAAGCCCCGCGGCTTTGGCAACCGGAAAGATGCCGCCATCGGAAAGACGCGGAGCTTGAGAGAAGGAGCAAACCCGGAAAGATCACAGCGTCATGCGGCCCCGGGATCGGGAATCATGAGCCGGCGTGCAGTCGGGCGTGGCGCTCGGCCATCGCCCAGGCGCTTTCGGGGACAAGTTCGCGCCAGCGCTCGTCGCCGTCGAGGATCATGCGGCAGACGTCGCGGCCGGTGTGGGCGAGCAGCGATTCGTCGCCGCAGGCGAGACCGCGGATGCGGCCGTTGTCCGCGAAGTGCTGATAGAGATGGCGGCAGTTTTCGGGGGCGAGGAAATTCTCCGCGGTGACGAGTTCGCCGGTGCGGCGGTTTTTCCACGGATAGACGAGCAGCGTGACGCCTTCCTTGAACAGGCGGCCGAACGATTCGAGCAGGCCGCCGGCGAGGTTTTCCGACCACTTGGCTTTGAACAGCTCGTTGAGCAGGCCGATGCTGAGGATGATGCCCACCGGTTTCCTGGTGCAGCGGTTGAGAAAGGCGGCCATGCGGTGGAACTCGGCGCAGCTTGAAACGAGCACGGTCTTGCCAAGCGCCTGCAGCGCGTCGGCACGCTCGATGAAATCGTCCGGATCGATGCCGGGCCCGCGCAGCAGGTTGTGCATGGAGATTTCACACAACTCGACGGCTTCCGCGCGCTCGTCGTCGCTGAGCATCCCGCGGAAGGTGGATTGCGCCTGTTCGAGCATGGCGAGGTGGAGATTGGTGACGGGATCGAAGCTGCCGCGCAGCAGCAGCACCGGATGGCGGTAGAGCGCCTCGGCGGGTTGCACGACCTCGCCGTCCGGCAGGAACATGGTGGCTTCGGTGAGACCGCTTTCAACGAGCTGGAGCGCGCACAGGCGATTGTCGAAGCGATCGTATCCGTGACCGGAAAATTTCAGCAGGTCCACTTCCACCCGGCCGCGGTCGAGGTTATCGACCAGCGACTCGACAAACTTGTGCAGCGACTCGCGCTGATGGAAGGCGGCATGGATCAGGTTCACGCCGATGACGCCGAGCGCCTCCATTTGGTCGATCGCGCTGTGGTCCAGCAGGCGAACGTGCAGGATCACGTCGGACGGCGGATCTCCGGGGTTTTTCTGGAAGCGCACGCCGAGCCAGCCGTGGCACTCGCCGCTGTCGCGGTAGCCGCGGGCGCGCACGGTGTTGCAGAACGAGAAGAAGGTGGTGTCCGCGCCTCGCTTCGGGCCGAGGCGTTCGAGCAGGATGCCATATTCGTGATCGAGCATCGCATGGAGCCGCGCGGCCGAGACGTAGCGGTCGGCACGGCCGTAGAGCGCGTCGCTCATGGTCATGTCGTAGGCGGAGATCGTCTTGGCGACGAGGCCGGCGGTGCCGGAGACGCGGAAGAACCAATTGGCGGTTTCCTGGCCCGCGCCGATCTCGGCGAAGGTGCCGTAGATTTGCGGGGCGAGGTTGAGTTCGAGCGCCTTGTCGTAGGTGGTGGGGGTCACGGCGTTTCTTCGTTTTCGATGAACCAGCTTTCGGCAGCGAGCCGCTCGATCAGCACCTGGTTGCGGGAACCTCCGTCATCGGGAAAACGGAGATATAGTGTGAAGGCCGACATTTTGATTTCCGGAGAGAGCCGGATGCGCGAGTCGGTGAGTGTGCCGCGCTCGACATAACCATACAGCGAGTGCTCGCCGTCGGGCGAATCCAGCCGATAGGACCGCCAGCGTGTGTCGTCGGAGAAACCGAAGTTATAATAATCCACCGGACGCAGCACGACGCGGAAGAGGGTGGGAGCGGTCGGTTTTTCCGCGAGGAAATCCTCCCATGCCATCGCGGACCAGCCGACCCAGCCTTCCCAGTCGATCCTGAGACCTTCCGGGGTGTTGACGAATGCCATGATCTTTTCCTCGAAGTCGCGGGTGCGGACGACGACGGTGAGGAACGGTCCCTCGCGCAGCACGGTGGCGCGGGTGTTGAAAAGGGACAGGCCCTCGGGCTCGATGGCGTCGCCGCCGTAGTGGGCGCGCATCCGGGGAGCGGCGCGCTCCGGTTCGCGCACCAGCGGCAGCAGTTCCTCGACACTGCGGGCGGCGAGGAATTTTTCCGCCAGCGGCTCCGCGAGCGCGAGAAAGGCGGCATCGGAGAGTTCCGCGGCGGCGGAAACCGTGTCATCAAGCGGGGCGGCGACCGCGGGGACCGGGAGCGCGGCGGGGGTTTCAGGCGCGCCCCGCATGGCATACAGGACGGCGGCCACACAAAGCGCGAGGGCGCACGCGCCGCCGATGAGAATCCAGTGCATCTGCAGAACGTCGCGCTTGTGGTGGCGGGATTCGTCCGCCCTTTCCCAATCGCCGGACTCACTCTGGCGCGACCTGCGGCGGCGCTTGCGACGGCGCAAGGCGGGATCGGCCGAAGGTGGCAAAGGAATCACCAACGCCGGCAACGACTCGCCGGAACCGGGAACGCGCAGCAGGCGGTGGCAGCCGGGACAGACGACGCCATCGCCATCGTGATCGCGCGCCACCCGGAAAACGAAGCGGCAATCCGGACACACGTATCCGTTCCAGCGGCGGACGTTCTCGGCGGTTTCTGGCACGCGGCAGACTGGATGGACGGCATCGCCTCTGCAAGTCCGGGCTCGGGGGAATTGCATCCCGCGCTTGAATCCGCGCCCGTTCCCGGCAATGAACGCCGCCCATGCCATTCGATTTCGACACCCCGATCGCGCGCCGCGGCAGCGGCTGCATCAAGTATGACCGCCGCCCCGATCTGGATCCGTTCTGGGTGGCGGACATGGATTTCGCATCCGCGCCGCCGATCCTCGAAGCCTTGCACCGGCGGGTGGACCACGGCGTGTTCGGCTATGCCCAGGCGCATGAGGGGATCAACGACGCGGTGACCGCCTACCTGCGCGAGCGGCGCGGGGCGAACGTTCCGATCGAACAGATCGTGCATCTCGGCGGACTGGTGCCGGCGCTGTCGCTGGCCGGCCGGGCGTTCTGCAAACCGGGCGAGGCGATGATGACCTGCACGCCGGTCTATCCGCCGTTCCTTGGCGTGCATCACGATGGCAAGGCGGACCTGATCACCGTCGATCACGTGCGCGGCGAGGAAGGATGGACCTTCGATTGGGAGGCGATGGAAAAGGCGGTGACACCCGCCACGCGGCTGTTCCTGCTGTGCAATCCGCAGAACCCGCTGGGCCGGGTGTTCAGCGCGGCGGAAGTCATCAAACTGGCGGAGTTTTGCGAAGCGCACGACATGGTATTGGTGTCCGACGAGATCCACTGCGATCTGATCTTCGACGAAAACGCGACACCGCATTTCTCCGCGTTGCATCTGCCGGAAAAATTCGCGGCGAGGACGATCACGCTGCTTTCGCCGAGCAAGACATGGAACATAGCGGGACTCGGCTACGCCTATGCGGTGGTGCCGGACGACTCGCTGCGGCGGCGATTTTCTTCCGCGCGCGGCCACACGCTCGCCGAGATCAACGCGCTTTCCTATTACGCCGCCGAGGCGGCCTACCGCCATGGCGAACCGTGGCGGATCGAACTGATGACCTATCTCCGCGCCAACTGCGACACGCTGGTGGATTTCATCAAGGCCCGCCAGCCGAAACTCGACATCATCCCGGGCGAGGCGACTTATCTCGCGTGGATCGACTGCACGGGCATGGCGATCGACAAACCGGCCGCGCACTTCGAGGAAAAGGCCGGCTTGTTCCTGTCCGACGGCGCGTTTTTCGGCTGGCCGCGCCACGTCCGCTTCAACTTCGGCTGCCCGCGCGAAACGATGCTGCGCGGACTGGAGAAAATGGCGGCGGTGCTGTAGCAATATCGTTTCCAGGGAATTTCAACACGCACTGATTGCTTCGATTTCGGTGATTGCATATCCGACTCCTTCGATAATCCGGAGCATCCGGGAAAACGCACCGATCCCCCGGCATCGCCATGACAGCCATCCGACGATTCCGGCATTGACACTCAGCGACTTCGGCGCTTTTCTATCAGCCGAAGACGCCTACAGCATATCCGCACGAGGCGATATGCAAGTGGGCGAATAAAGACTGTTGGTCTAGAATGAAGATGCTGGCAACGATGGCGGGAATGCGAAAAACGAACATGGAAGTATCTGATTCAGACTGGCGGCTTGCAGGACAAGAGAAGTGGCTCGCGGGAGTTCAACTGAGATTCGTCGAGTTTCGGAAAAAAGACGGACGAAAAGATTGGGACCACGAGCACTGTGAGTTTTGCTGGCAGAAGATCGTGGAGCGAGCCGACATGGCGAAGTATGACGGCGAGGTGATTTGCGAGGCATACTGTGACGAGGTTGGATACCGATGGATCTGCCCGACCTGCTTTCGTGATTTCCGAGAACGCTTCAATTGGCAGCTCACCGAAACAAGATGACCAACAATCCAGCTCATACGACGGCGGGCAACGTCCCAAATTGATTTCGGGCTTCCATCCCCGCCGCGCATGGCCTATACGTTCGACATAGAAAGGATAAATGGAATGGCCTTAATCGATTGTCCGGAATGCAACAAGTCAATCTCCAGCGCAGCTGAAAGCTGCCCCTCGTGTGGATACAAATTGACCGGACGATCGTCTGGTGGCAACCCCACACGAAAAGTGGTGTTGATAGTAGCGATGTGCTTGGGTGTCTTCGGTGCCGTTGTCGGATTTGCGATCGGCAATCCAGTATTCGGAGCAGTTGGCGTAGCTGCCGTTGCAATATGCGGAATCAGATTGGCACTCATTCGTTAGAAGAATATTGTCGAACAAGCCGCGCCGTGACAACCACTACCAGCCGTTCTTTTTCGATGATTTACCGTAGTTCAACACTCAACCCCGTGATCGACGTCCATTCGGGTCAGTCCCCGCAGCCTCACAAGGCGATTGATGGAGATGCTAAAAGGCAGGAAGGGAGCGGCGGAATGGGTCCGCCGTGCCAATGAAAAGCCCATGAGTCGGGCACTCGCACTCCGCATGATCCACACATTGACGCGTCGAACATGTTTCGCCGCTCCTTGCGTGCGGGAAATGCGGACGAAGCAGCCAGGTGCGAGTGGTCCTTCCCGGACGGAGGCCCAACCAACTGGAGTTGGCGCGTCATCTCGCGGACCGGAGCGATCCGGCAGGCACCTAACAAAACCGCTCCGGTTTCCTGCCGCGCAGGTAGTCGGCGGCGTTCATGCGGCGGCCGCCCTCGGGCTGGACGTGGAGGATTTCCAGCGCGCCCTCGCCGCAGCCGGCGATCAGGCGGCCGTCGTCGGTGGCGAGTATGCCGGGCGGCGGGCCGGCATCGAGCACGCGGGTTTGTGGCAGGAGCTTGAGGCGTTTTTCGGTGCCGTTTTCCACGGCGATGGTGAAGGTGCCGGGCCAGGGATCGTAGGCGCGGATGCGGCGCTCGATGGCGGCGGCGGGCTGGTGCCAGTCGATGCGTCCGTCGTCGCGTGTGAGCTTCGGGATGTAGGTGACGAGCGCCGGGTCCTGCGGAATGCGCGGAGCGGTGCCGGCGGCAAGTTGTTCGAGCGTATCTGCCAGGACCTCGGGGGCGAGGTCCGCGAGGCGGTCGTGCAGGGTGCCGCCGGTTTCGTCGGCGGCGATGGCGGTGGCTTTGGTCAGAATGATGTCGCCGGCGTCGAGTTCGCGGACGACGTGGAGTGAGGTGATGCCGGTCTCGCGGTCGCCGGAGTCGATGGCGGCCTGGATGCAGGCGGCGCCGCGGTGGCGCGGCAGCAGCGAGGCATGCAGGTTGACGATGGCGAGCGAGGGGAGTTGCAGGATGTTGTTCCGCAGGATCTGGCCGTAGGCCATGACGACGATGACCTCGGGCGAAAGTGCGGCCAGTTCCGCGGTGGCATCGCCGATGCGCGCCGGTTGCAGGACCGGGATGCCGGCGGCGAGCGCCTCCAGTTTGATCGCCGGCGGCGTGGGCGTCTGGTGGCGGCCGGCGGGTTTGTCCGGCTGGGTGACCAGCGCCAGCGGGCGCGGGCCATGCAGGAGCAGATGCCGGAACGAAGGCAGGGCGATGTCACCGGTGGCGACGAAGATCAGGCGCATCGTAAAATCGGTTAGAACACCATCGTGCTCATTTTATCATAAATCGGCAGCGTGATGATGCGGCTGACGATTTCATGAAACACCTTCACCGGCGGCTCGGTGGCGTCGATGGTGGTGATGAGTTCCTTCGGGTAGTGGGCGAGGATCGGCTTGGTTTCCGCCTCGTAGGTGGCGATGCGCTGGTCGATCACCTTGTCGCTGGCGTCGTCGAGGCGGTTTTCCTTGAGCGCGCGCTTGCGCATGCGGCGCGCCAGCTCGTCGCGGTTCGGGCAGGTGAGGTGGAAGACCTGGTGGACCTCGATGTAGTGGTCCAGCAACTCGGCCTGGCGGACGTTGCGCGGGATGCCGTCGAGCACGAGGATGTCGATGTCGGGCTTGTAAACATGGCCGTCGGCGAGGTTGTCAATCTGGGCCTTCCACAGGGCGACGGTGATGTCGTCGGGCACGAGTTCGCCGCGGCTGGAGTATTCGACGAATTTCAGGCCGAGCGGCGTGCGGGTGTCGAGCGAGCGGAAGACGTCGCCGCAGGCGAAGTGGAAAAACCGCGGGATGGTGCCGAGCACCTTGCCTTGGGTGCCCTTGCCCGCGCCGGGCGCTCCGAGGAAGATGAACGCGGGATCTTTGTCCGATGGATGGGTGCCGCTCATGGTTGGCGGCCAAGCTAGGAATCGCGCACAGGCCGGGCAAGCCGCAATCGCACCACCGCTCGCCTCACCGGCGCGCGGCGATGAACACCAGCACGGGAATCAGCATCGCCACATCGGCCAGCACGCGCAGCGAGTCGATTCCGAAACTCGCGCGGCTGCGGTTCAGCACGTAGAGCAGGCCGGCACCGGTGAGGATGGCATAATAAAACGGCCGGGTGCTCATTTCACTCTCCATCACCGCATAGGCCAGCGCCACGGTGGCGAGCAGGATGAGCGGCAGGGTGAGCGAGAGTTCGTCGGAGGCCGCGATCTCGCGGTCCGGCGAGCGCGCGGCGTGTTCCCACAGCCCGATGGCGGAAATGTTCATGATGCAAAGCACCGCGAAGCAGACGAACTCACGCGAGAACACCATGTCATTGAGGCCGAATTCATAGCGGTAAACATGCGCGACGATGGCGGTGCCGAAGGCAAAGGCCGTGCCGCCGATGATGTTCTTGGTGAGCGAGACCCGCTCCGGCTCCTGCGAGGTGATCATCGCGAGCCCGAAAAAACCCGCGACGAGCACGCCGCCGGGAATCAGGTGTTTGTAGAGCGCCATCGGCATCCGCAATACCACCAGCGCCAGCGTCAGCGGCACGGCCACCATCAAGGCGAGCCGGAACCACTTGCGGTGCCGCCAGTGGAAGCGGTGACGCATTTCCATCGCCGGATTCCCCTCCCCTACCAGCGAGGCGTCGAGCAGTCGGTCGAACGCGTAGATCACCCACACCACGAGTCCCAGCGAGGCGTAGGCCTCCCACGGGTGATAGCCGAGCCGCCAGGTTTGCGCGAAAACGTAGAGCCAAGCCACCGCCACCAACGGGGCATCGAGGCCCAGCAGGTTGGGAAAAAGCCACCACGGCTTGCGGGACGAATCAGGCACGGCGCGCGGAAGATTCCCAACGCATCCCGCAAACGCAAGCCGCGATCCGGGGCCGCGCATGTGGGCATGGAATTTCCATCATTGAAAGCCGGAGAACGGTTTGCGAAGTATGGGATGAAATGCAAATGTCCCGAATGGCATGGAATGCGACATTCCTCATGGCGGCCGCACTCATGGTCACGGCTCTGCCCGCCGCCGCCGATCCCGCGTTCGTCACCGGCGCTGTCGAATACCGCCTCGGCGAAAGCGCGACGATCCCGCTGCGGTTGCCAGCCGCGGTGGAGGAAACCACCCGCCATGAACTGGCTGTGGAAGACGAAAAACTCATCCGCGTCCTGCGGCAGCCGGAATTCCTCGCCGGAAACGACACCGGATTCGCGCGCATCCTGACACTCGCACCCGGCGAAACCGTGTTGAGATCCGGCAGCAACCGCCTGCGCGTCCGCGTGCTCGACGAGCGCCCGACCGCGCTGCTCGGCAAGTCTCGCCCGCGATTTACCACCCCGCCGGAAGGTGCCTGCCTGTGGGGCGAGGTGGCCGTGGGCGTGGACATCTGGGTGGGCGCGCCGGGCATCGACCGCGACTCGTCGCCCGACGCCCGGCTGCACCTGCCCGATGGCGGCACTTTGGAACCGGTGGAGTCGTTTCCGCCGCTCGACGGGCCGTTCTGGCGGTTCATGTTCGCGCTCGACACCGGGAAACTCCCCGTCGGCGAGTGCGAGCTGTCGGTTTCCTGCAAGCCGCCGCTGCCCGGCAACGATGCCCGCACCAAGCGGCTCATCAGCGACTCCCACCGGGTCACGATCCTGCCGCCCGCCAAGGACGTGGAAATCGTCGCTTCAGGCGAATGCGAGGACATGCTCGACACGCCGCGTGCCGAGCGCATGGGCATGGAACCGCCCGCGGTTTCGCTTGATCCGGCCGCCTCCGGGCACCGCGCGGTCGCGTTGCGCAGGTCTCGACCCGCCTGGGTGATCCAGCCGGAAATCGAAAAAACCGGTCACTACCAATGGATGGTCCGCGCGCGCGGCTCGCTGGCCGGTTCCGCCTATCCGTCGCTGGGCGTCGTGGTCGGGGAGGACGCCGGTTCCGTCGGCATGGCCCGACTCGCCAGCGCCACCTGGCACCGCGTCGCCGTGGGCCGGCCGTTCAAGCTCGACGCCGGTCGTCAATGGACCGGTCTCACACTCGCCAACGAGTTCAACTATCGCAATCTGATCCTGCGCGGTGCCGAGATCGACCGCTTCGAGTTGCGCCGCATCGACATGTCCTCCGCCGGCGGAGGCTCCATGATGATGCAGGGCGGCATGGCGATGACCGGCGGTCCGGCCGAGTCGGGCGATGATAAAAACAAAGCACCCGCCGCCCGCGGATTGCGTTGTGCGTTTGTCACGATCGTCGATGGCGAGCCGGTCAACGGCCGCGTGAAACTCGACGCCATGCTGCACGCACGCGGTCCGCGCAACGACAACGACTACCGCCTGATCCGCTCGGACCTCTGGATCAACGGCGAGCGCCTCGCGTCGGACTACGGCAGACAGCCGTCGTTCACCGTTCATCCGCACGATTTGAAAAAAGGCGCGAACCGCGTGGAAATCACCTCGCATTCGCCCTGCGGCTCCGTCGCGAGTTCGCTTCCGCAAACCCTGCACGCCAACGCCGCCAGCCATCCGGTGAAAAAACCGGGTATCGCCTACGATTCCGACCGCTACGACCTCCGCCGGGGCAACTGGCGGGGAACCAAACCCGTAAAACCCGAAGCCGCCAGCCCGCTCGCCGGCGAGGGCGCGCCACCGGTTTTCCATGACTTCGCAAAAGCCGGCTCGACCGTGCGCTTCGAGCTGTCATCCCAACTCACCGGCAAGCGCCGCATCTCGCTGCTCGCCCACGCGTTTCCCGATGCCGAGCCCGGCGTGTTCTCGGTGAAACTCCACCAGCCGAAAGCCCGCCACAAGGCACTGCGCGAAATGGAAATCGCCTCGCCACGCGCCGCCGCCCATTGGGAATGGCAGGCAGTGGCCGCCGTGGATCTCGATGAAGGTCCGAAGCATCTCACCATCGAGCTGTTAGACGGTCGCGCCGCGCTCGGCGGCGTCGCCATCGACACCGCGAAATTCGTCGATGCCACCGCGCCGGAAATCGAGGTCCTCTACCCCGCGCCCGGCGCGCGCCTCTCCAGCCGCGGCGATGCGGTGGTGCTGCACGCCTTGGACGACCTCGCGCTCTCGCACATCGAAGTTCAAATCGACGGCCGTCCCGCCCCGCTCGCATTTTCCGCCGGACATGACACCGGACCGATCACGCTCCACCTGCCCGGCAGCCTGCTGCGTAAAGGCAAGGCGAAGCTCGAAGTCACCGCCGTCGATGCATCCGGCAAACGCACCGCCGCCGCCGTCCCCGTCGAGGTGGTGGAGGAAAACGGGCCACTGCTATCACTGCCCTATCCGCGTGCTGTTAGATTGGCCGACCGCTTGGCATTCGGCCCCGACCCGCGCACGCTTGCCCGCATCCTGACGATGGGCGAGGAAGAATGGCTGCGCGACGAATGCGCCGCCCGCCACGACGATCCACTCATCGACGCGCTGGCACGCGTCATGTTTCCGGACGTGAGCGACTATCATATCCGCGGCCGGGTGATTTGCGAACTGCTCGCCACGCGCAAACCGGTGGCGGCGAGGTTCGCGCTCTTCGCACAGAACCACTTTTCCACCTGGATCTCGAAAGCCGGCGCCACCGCGAAATGGGAGGAACACCGCGCGTTCCGTGAGCTTGGGATCGCCCGCTTCCAGGACCTGCTGATCACCTCCGCCACCAGCCCGGCGATGATGATCTATCTCGACCAGCACAGCAGCCTCGACCGCCAGTTGAATGAAAACTACGCCCGCGAGCTGATGGAACTCCACACCGTGGGCGTGCACGGCGGATACCGGCAGGACGACGTCACCCGCCTCGCGCAACTGCTCACCGGCTGGGGCGCGCAACGCGAGGCGACCATGGACGGCGGGGCGATCGGCTACGATTACCGCTTTTCGCCCTACCTAAACCACGCCGGCCGCATCGAGGTGTTCGGACTCGCCGTGGAAGCAACCGCATCACCGGAATCCGCGGACGACCGCATCCTGCAAGTCATCGAAATGCTCGCCTGCCGTCCGCAGACCGCGCGCTTCATTTCGGGAAAATTCGCCGCCCATTACCTCGGCGAATCGGCCACGGAAAGCGCGGTCGCCAGCCTCGCCCGCGAGTTTCAAAGCGGAGGCGGAAACTTCGCCCGCTTGCTCGCGTCGGTCGCCAGTTCACCCGAATTGATGGCGGCGGATCCTCCGGCGAAACTCCTCACTCCCATCGAATTCGGCGTGGTCACGCAACGTGCCGCCGGCAGCTTCCATCCATGGTCGGTCATCCAGCTCGGCGACCGCAGCGGACGCAACCTGTTCGACCGTGCCAGCCCCGACGGCTACCCGGAAAACAACGCGGAATATGCCGATTCGAACTATCAGCTCCAGAAGTGGAGTTATTGCAAGGAAGTCGGCAGTCCGCTCGCCGCCGGCTTGCCGTGGAACTGGTTCGACGCGGAAAAACTCAAGCACGCCGCGCACCGCGAGGCGGTGATCGATCACGCCATGGCCGCCCGCCGCGGACTGCCGCCGCGGGAGTCCACCCGCGAAGCGCTTCATGCCATCCTGAAGGAAGAAATCTCCGATCACAATCAACGCCGCATTCTTTTCGCCACGCTGCTCCACATGATGCCGGAGTTCCAATCCCGCTGATTCAAAAACCCTAACAACCCACGCCATGGACCCGATTACCCGCCGCCACTTTCTCCAGCTCGGAGCCGCCACCGCCATCGCCGGTGGTTTCTCACCGCTGCGCTCGCTCGCCGCCACACCGGTGCGCAAGGACCGCACCCTCGTCGCCGTCTTCCTGCGCGGCGGCATCGACGGCCTCAATTTCGTCGTCCCCCACGGCGACAAGAACTACTACCAACATCGTCAGTCGCTCGCCATCCCCCGCCCGTCCGGCGCGGACGACTCGGCCATCGATCTCGACGGCTTCTTCGGCCTCCACCCCGCCGCCGCCGCCTTGAGGCCGATGTTCAAGGACGGCACGGCCACCGCGCTGCAGGCCGTCGGTTATGCGGAAAACACGCGCTCGCACTTCGAGGAGCAGGACACCTGGGAAACCGGCGTCGTCGGCAATTCGCTGTCATCGGACGGCTGGCTCAACCGCCACCTCGCCAGCTCCACCGGCCACGGCACCATCCGCGCCGTGGCCATCGGCGGCAACCTGCCGCGCATGCTCCGCGGCCGCGCGCCCGCCTACGCCATCCGCGGCGTGGCCGACCTCGCGATGCCCGCCACACAGGCCGACGCCGCCGTGCTCCGCGCCGCGCTCGAGACCGCCTACTGCACCAAGCCCGATCCCGCGCACGCCGCCACCACCGCGGAAATGCTGGCCAAAACCGCCGCCGCCACGCTCGAAGGCACCCGCCAGCTCGAAGCCATCGCGAAAGGCGATTACCAACCCGCCCACGGTGCCACCTATCCGAAGAGCGGCATCGCCCGGCAGTTCATGGAAGCCGCCCGTCTCATCAAGGCCGGTGTGGGCACCGAGGTGATCCAGATCGATTACGGCGGCTGGGACACCCACAACAACCAGGGCGGCGCGACCGGCGGCTTCGCCAACCGCCTGCGCGACCTCTGCGAGGCCATGGCCGCGTTTTCCAAGGACCTCGGCGACGGCATGCGCGACGTTCTCGTGCTCACGCTGAGCGACTTCGGCCGCACCGTCCGGGAAAACGGCACCCGCGGCACCGACCACGGCTGGGCGAACTGCATGATCGCCCTCGGCGGCACGCTCGCCAAGCCGCCCAAACCCGTGCTCGGCGAATGGCCCGGCCTCGAGGTCGAGCAGCTCCAGCAACGCCGCGACCTGCGCCACACCACCGACTTCCGCGACGTGCTCGCCGAGGCCGTTTCCAAACACCTCGGCAACCGCCACATCGACGCCGTCATTCCCAAGCATAGCCACCAACCCGTGGGTCTATTATGAGCCGCCTCGGTCTCAGGATGTTTTTCCGCTTATTCTCCACCAACACGAACCATTCGCGCCACTTGCTCATGGCCGCATCCCTGTGACCCGTTTCACTCCGTGGCGTCCGCATCCCCGGCGAGGGTTTCCTCGTAGTATTCCACAAGTTCCGGGTCCTCGAACTTCCCGCGACAGGCGGCGAACAAGACGCGCGCATGATCCATCGCATCCAGTGAAACGAGATAGTCGAGCGCGGTTTCATAGGCTTCCGCCGCATTACCGGACGCCTCGAATCGCGCGGCGAGCGCGGCCCCGCCAAGCTGTTCCGGCGTGCTCGCCGCGACCAGAC
The DNA here is from genome assembly GCA_041686775.1 of Luteolibacter sp. Lineage (GTDB taxonomy): Bacteria > Verrucomicrobiota > Verrucomicrobiia > Verrucomicrobiales > Akkermansiaceae > Luteolibacter. The sequence continues at coordinate 525,495 of JAWLDG010000002.1, forward strand.
TGGCGAGGCAGTTGACCGACTGCGGATTGTCATCAAGCCCTCTCAAGGCCGCCTCGCGCGCAAGCTCCAGATGACCGAGCCGGTAGTGGCAGTCGGACACCGCTTCAAGCACGTCGAAGTCGGAGCCGAAGATCGAGATATGCTTTTCGAAACTCGCGAGCGCTTCCTCCCAGTCCTCGCGGTTCATCATCATATAGCCGATCTGATAGTCGGCAAGAGGGCTGTCGTAACCACCCTTTTCGGCCGCTTCGAGCAATTCCCGCGCCTGCTCCACCTCGCCCTCCATCATGCGGATGCTGGCCAGTATCGTGTTGGCAAAACGGCGGATGTCCAGCGGCAGGTCATGCTCGAGCAGGCGGATCATCGGATCCCGCAGCGTGACCATCGCTTCCGGGTCGCTGAGATCGATCGATTGCATGCTCGACACCACCGGGATGAAGTCGGCGATCCACGGGTCGGCCTTGTCTCCCAGCCCTGCCTTCATCAGCGTGGCGATCAGCCCGACGGTGCGCAGGCCCACGGTCAGATCCTCGTAGTCGTGGGCACGCCACCCATCATCCGTTCGAACCAGCCACCAGCGCATCTGGGTGGTGATGCTCAGCTCGTTGTCATACAAACTCACATAGACGATCCGCCGGTTTTCATGCGGTTTTTCCACCTTCGCGATGCGGTGGCGATCATAGCCCATCTGCCGGATGGATTGGTCCACACCGGCAAGTCCCTGGCGAAAGCCCCGGCGGAAATTCATTTTCTCGACCATGTTGAGTCCCTGAAACGCGCCCGCATCCTCGGCGGTCTCGAGCATCGCATCCACCGAGATGAAATCGAAAACATCGATCTCGTCCTCCGAACGGCTGGCGCGTCCCATGCGGGTGAAAAACGAGTCGATGAACGGCTCGATACCGTCGGCCTCGCTTCCGCCGGCGAATACCGCCGTGGTTTCCGCGACCCGTTCCTCATGGCTGCTCTCGTCGTAAGCGATTCCGAAACGCTGTTTCCGATCGCATGAGCACAAGACTGTTCCAAGTGCCGCCATGATGGCCAGCCGCGGAAAAAGCGTTGAAAGCATGGAGAGGGAATACGGGAACACCCTGCATCCGGGCAATGGATCTTTCCGGAAAGTTTCTCCGGCAAGGCACGGGAGCTTGTTGCGGGAGGCTCACGCTTCTTCGGCCCATCCACCAAATATGCCGTGGTTTTCGTCTTGACGCTACCATCGGTGTTTCTACGATCCGCATCGTTGTTCCCGAATTTCCCCGATGCGTTGCGTCCAATGCGGCTCCCTCAAAGACAAGGTCCTCGACTCCCGACCCTCCAAAGACGGCACCAGTGTGCGGCGGAGACGCGAGTGCTTGAGCTGCGGCTATCGCTACACGACCTACGAGCAGATCGAGCGCACCGAGCTGCGCGTGGTGAAGCGCGACGGCACCCGCGAGGCGCTCAACCGCGAGAAGCTGATGAGCGGACTGGTCAAGGCCTGCGAGAAGCGCCCGGTGCCAATGGACCGGCTCGACCGCGCGGTGGAGGAAATCCTCACCGAACTCCACAAGGACCATCTCAGCGAAGTGCCGTCCTCGGTGATCGGCGCCAAGGTGATGGACAAGCTCCACCAGATCGATCCGGTCGCCTACGTCCGCTACGTTTCGGTTTACCGCCAGTTCGAGGACGTCAACGAGTTCATCCGGGAAATCCAGTCGCTGGCCCGCCGCGCCGCGCGCGATCCCTTCCAGCGGCGCTTGTTCAAGGATTGATCCGCCGACACCCGCTCCATCCCTTATTCCATTCCGCCCCTCCCCCCTTCATCCGGTTTCTCCGCCATCCGTGATTTCACTCATCGGCAACCGCCCCGCCCTGCAAATCGGCCGCCATCAGGTGATCGATTACGATACTGGCTGGATCGATGACGCGCTGCGCCGCGCCGCGCGTGCCGCGAACCAGGCGGACTTTCCGTTTGTGGACGAGATCCGCAGCGGGGTGGTGCAATATCTCGAAACCCGCTGCCCGCTCAAGCTGATGCGGCTCGAGGAACTCTACGACCGCATGCGGCGAATGCTGGAAAAAATCGGCTGCAACGGCATCGCGGAAAAACTGCAACCGCTCGCCCCGCCGGTGACAGTCTCGCTGGTCCGTGCGGCCATGGAGGCCGGCAATGGCTTCGAACTCGCGTTCTTCGAAACCCTGCGCTCGGAACTCTCCATCCTGCGCGATGCGGGTGCCGAGGAAATCCGTTTCTCCGGCCTGCGCGAAAGCGCCATGATCCTGCGTGGCGCGAGCAAATGGAACAAACATTGCGAGGCGCTTCTCACGGAAATCGAAGCCTTCCTGCGCACCTGGGACCGCGAGGAAGGCCCCATTGGCGCCTGTGCCAGCGGTAACGCCTGAGCCACGCAGCCTTTCCCATCGGCCTTTTACCCAGCGGATCGCCTGACGCAAGGCCCGCATCCACGCCCCGTGCGGCTTGTTTTTGCATAGCCACATCATTTTAAAAAACAATGGCTTGCATGCTCGTTCGCACGCCTGTTTGCAGTCGGGGACAATGCTAATTCAAAAGCGTTCAAAATAAATTTGAAAAATTACTTGTAAGGGGAACCTAAATTTTTTATCACCTGAAATGTCAATCCGAACGGAACTGACACACACCCACACCGCCACCCTGCTGTTCCACATCCAACCGATCCAATAGGCCGACGAGAGAACACCGATTGAATCACCGAATATCCACCTGCCGCGCGACTCCCTTGTAACGCGTCAGGCCGCCTGAATCGGGAAGTCCCGAATCGGCGCGAGTCCCGCCGGAATCACCCGTCCGGCACGCGTCGAGATCCCGCTCCAGGCCGCCCGTCATCCGGAAACCGTCCCAATCGTTTCCGGAATCCCGACGGGGGGAGCTTCACCACCGCTCACCCTTACAACCAGCCATGAAAACCAGCCGTTTGGCCGCTGAGGCCAATCCGTGCGGGGTCGCGCACACTCGCGCCGCCACGCCACCGCTATCCGATAGAAGCCGCCGTTTCGTTTCGAGCATCGGCCTCACCAAATCATTGGGCGCCGCGATGGCGATGCTGGCTTGTGCGGGAACCATTCATGCCGGCTCGGTGAAGTTGGCATGGAATCCGAATCCGGAAACCGACATCGCCGGCTACAAGCTGAGTTACGGAACCAGTCCCGGAGTCCACACGCTGACGCAAAACACCGGCAACGTCACCACCACCACGGTGGATGGATTGAGTGAGGGGCAGACCTATTACTTCGTGTTGCGGGCGGTGAACACTTCCGGCCTGGAAAGCGACCCGACCGGGGAAATCTCCCACACGGTTCCCATGGTCGGGATGATTCCAACCACGGGATGGAATATCGTCTCGGCGAGCAGCCAGGAAACCGCGGGCGAGGACGGGCGCGCCATCAATGCCATCGACGGCAATCCCGACACCTTCTGGCATTCCCGGTGGAGCAGCGACGTCGCCACACCACCACATGAACTCCACATCGATCTCGGCCAATCCCAGTCGATCCGGGGATTCCGCTACCTGCCACGCCAGGATGAATGGGACAACGGCAACATCGGCAGATACGAATTCCACATCAGTGACGACGGCATCAACTGGGGCGATCCGGTCGCCAGCGGAACGTTTGCGAACGATCCGGCCGAAAAAGAGGTGCTTTTCGCCGACACAGTCGGCCGCCACATCCTGCTGCGCGCATTCGAAGACGCGTCAGGCCAGGTGGTTTGCGCGGTGGCCGAGTTGAGCCTGATCGAAGGCGAGGCCATCGTTAGCCCGCCGCAGGAGAACCGCGCGCCCACCGCCACCGGTGCGACCTTCGCCACCGATGAAGACGAGCCGGTGGCCATCGCCCTCACCGCCAACGATCCCGACGGCGACGCGATTGCCTGGCAAATCGTCAGGTCTCCAAGCCTGGGCCGACTCAGCGGTTCGGCACCGAATCTGACATACACCCCCTACACCAATGCCTATGGCTCCGACTCCTTCACTTTCAATGTGAGCGACGGAGAACTGACCTCGGATACCGTGACGGTCGCCATCACGGTGCGCGCGGTGAATGACGCGCCAGTGGCCTCCGACCAATCGCTCAATGCCACCGCCGGCAGCGCCCTGACGGTCACGCTGCGGGGCACGGATTTGGACGGCGATCCGCTGACCTACGAGCTGCGGAGCCAGCCAACACAAGGCACGCTTTCCGGCACCGCGCCCAATCTGACTTACACTCCGGCGCTGGATGCCGGCGGCTTCGATTCCTTCACCTTCCGCGTAGATGACGGAAAAACCACTTCCAACACCGCCACCGTCTCATTCACCATCGCATCCGCCGCCCCACCACCCCCGCCCGCTGTCGCTTTGATTCCAAGGGAAGGCTGGATCGTCACCACCAGCAGCGAGCAGACGGTTTACTCCGGTTTTTCCGGAGCCAGCATCATCGACGGAGATCCCGACACCATCTGGCACACCGACTGGCTGGACGTCCCACCCCCGCCGCATTGGTTCGCCGTGGACATGGGCCGTGCGCAACAGATCGCCGGCTTCCGCTACCTGCCGAGACAAGACGGTCTGACGGGCAGCACTCTGGCCGAATATGAATTCTATGTCAGTGACAACGGTAGCGACTGGGGCAGCCCGGTGGCGACGGGAACGCTGGCCGGTGACGATACCGCCAAGGAAGTATTGCTCCCGCTTGCCGTGAACGCCCGCCATGTGAAACTGCAAATGGTCAGAGAGGCGCAAGGAGGCAACGGCTATTTCTCCTGCGCCGAGTTCGACATTTTGGGGACGACGGACAGTGACGGCACTCCGCCACAGGAAAACCGTGCGCCTGTGGCCCAGTCCGCATCGCTTTCCACCGACGAGGACACAGCACTCCCGATCACGCTGGCCGCCAGCGATCCGGACGGCGACACGCTCTCCTATCAGATCATGTCGCAGCCCTCGATGGGTTCGCTGTCCGGCACGGCTCCAAATCTGACTTACAAGCCCGAGGCGGACGCCAATGGCAGCGACTCGTTCACCTTCCGGGTGAACGACGGCGAACTGGAATCGGAAACCGTCACCGTCGCCATCGAAATCCGTCCGGTGAACGACGCGCCGACCGCCGCGGACCAGACCGTGACCACCGCCGAGGACCACCCAACGGGCATCCTGCTTCAAGCCAGCGACAAGGACGGCGACCCGCTCGAATACCGCATCGCGGAGTACCCCGCCAACGGCCGTCTCAGCGGCAGCGCGCCGAATCTCACTTACACGCCCAATCCGGATTTCCATGGCACCGACCGTTTCACCTTCATCGCCGACGACGGCACCATGGATTCCGCACTCGCCACCGTGACCATCGAGGTCACTCCGGTGAACGACCCGCCGGTGGTCATGTCGCGCATGGTTTCCACGCCGGCCGACGTCCCGCTCGCCATCACACTGTTCGCCAAAGACGCGGATGGCGACCCACTCCAATACCGCATCGTCAGCCAGCCGATGAAAGGCCGTCTCAGCGGCACCGCGCCGAATCTCACCTACACGCCCAACCCGCGCGTCAGCGGCAGCGATTCAATCAGTTATCAGGTCAATGACGGCACGGTGAACTCCGGCATCGCCACCGTCTTCATCAGCCTCACCGCGCCGACCAAGCTCAACCAGCCGCCGGTTTTCGTCGAGCCGCGCATCAACCGCAGCACCGGCACCGCCGACACCTTCTACACCTGCACACCGTTGGAAGGCACCGCGGTGGACCCCGACGGAGACCTTGTAGCCTACGAGAAGTCCGGAGGACCGGAGTGGCTCGAGGTCGCGCCCGACGGTTCCATCGCCGGCACGCCGACCTCCTATTCGGAAGGGATCAACTCCTTCACCATCCGCGCCCGCGACCCCGAGGGGGCGTTTTCCGAAGCGGTATTGGAAATCGAAGTCGAATCCACCGGTCTCCCGTTGCCTTGGACGATGGAGCGGATCGGCGGCATCGGCGAGGAATCCAACGCCACCGGAGAAGCCGATGCGCTCACTCTCACCGGTGCCGGCAAGCTGGCATCCCGGTCGGACTCCGGATTGTTCGTCTGGCAGACGCTCACAGGCGACGGCGACATCACCGTGCGTCTCGCATCGCTGGCGGACGCCACCAGCCAGTCGCGTGTGGGCATCATGATCCGCGAGTCGCTCGCCGCGGATTCCAAGCACGCGTTCATCGGTCTGGATTCCACCGGCTACGTCCGCTGGCTGCGACGCACCAAGACCACCGGCAACACCTCGATCTCCACCGTTTCCCTGCTCAACAGGGAAAACGCCTGGCTGAGGCTCTCACGCGAAGGTGCAACGATTCGCGCCCATGTCAGCACCGACGGCAATTCGTGGGTGCAGGTGGCCTCGGCGAATATCGATCTCGGCAGCTCCAGTTACATCGGCCTGGCGGTGGCCGGCGGTGGGGAACAACCCGCCACAGCCGTTTTCAACAACGTGACGGTCACGCCCTGACCGGTTTCTCCGTTGCTGCTGAAACGGTCGCGTGTCGGAGGAGGGACGCCTCCGGCACGCGGCTCACTTCCCGAGCAGCCAGGAGACGTGCGGCGTATAAAGGTCCGGCTCCAACAAAAACGAATCGTGGCCCTTGTTGGAGTGCACGGTGATGTGCATCGATTCCACCCCGGCCCGTTCGAGATGGCCGATGAGTTCCGCCTGCTCCTCGGGATAGAAGCAGAAGTCCGAATCGATTGAGAAAACCAGCCACCGCTGGCCGGCCTTGGCGGCGCGCGCGAGCAGGTCGGCCGGCGACGATGCGCGGCCCTCCGCCGTGGCGTCGTAGCGCGACCACATGTCGATGATGCGCAGGTAGGTGTTGGCGTCGAAGCGCCTCACGAACTTCTTGCCCTGATGCAACATGTAACTTTGGAACTGGTCGCGCACCCGGTACCAAGCGAGCACGTCATCGGCCTGGATCACATCGCGCCGGGCGCGGCGCTCGATCGAGTCGAGATGCACGAAGGTCTTGTGCGAGATCATCCGCGCCAGCGCCAGTCCATACAGTGGCGGCGAGGCATCGTAATAGTTGCCGCCGTTGAAGAACGGGTCGTTCTCGATCGCGAGGATCTGTTCGAAAAGAATCAGCCGGTTGAGCACCGTCGTCTTGTAGCCGGAGCCGATGGTGATGATGTTGCGCACGCGCTCCGGCAGCAAGGTGGCGAATGTCAGTGCCACGAGCCCGCCCACCGACGGGCCGACCACCGCGTGGAGCGTGCCGATTCCAAGACCGTCCAGCAGCCTCGCCATCACATCCACCTGGTCGGCGGCGGAAACCGCGGGGAAGGCGGAGCCCCAGGGCCCGCCGGTTTCCGGATCGATGGATGCCGGGCCGGTGCTGCCGTAGCAGCCACCCAGATAGTTCGCACAGATGATGAAATAGCGGTCGGTGTCCAGCGCCTTGCCGGGGCCGATCATGTCCTCCCACCAACCTTGGTGCAGTTCCTCCTGCCACAGCTCGCCGGTGCCCTCGATGGCTGGATTGTAACCCGCCGCGTGATGCGAGCCGGACAAGGCATGGAACAGCATGATGGCATTGGATTTTTCCGCGTTCAGTCCGCCCCATGTCTCGTAGGCGATGCGGGCACCCGGCAGCACTCCCCCATCGCGCAACTTCAGCGGATCCTGCGGGCTGCCGGTATCGAAAAACTTCGTCTGGGTGACGGCGGGCATGCGCGGACCCTAATGATCCGCCACCGGCCGCGCAAGCCACATGCCGGTTTCACCATACACCCAGCGCTTCGAGTTGCCGGGTGGCGGCTTCCGCCCAGCCGCGATTGGCCGCGGGAGATGCCGGGGACGGATGGAGCACGCGGCCGATTTTCCCGTTTCCGCCGCCCGTTTCCGCGGCACGACGAAGCCGCTCCTCGGCAAATCCACCGATGCCGATCAGGAATTCCGGCCGCAGATATTCCAGCACTTCGGTCAAATGCGTGAGGCAAGCCTCCTCCACCGGAGCCATTTCCGCGGCGGGCAGTTTGTCCGGCGTGAGGTTCGCGCCGTTTTCGTTCATCCACACCAACGGGCAGAAATTGAGCACGAAGTGATCGCGGAAAAACGCATCCGCCTCGCCGAAACGCTCGGCGAACAATCCCCACAAGCGCCGCCCGCTCACTTCCGAGCGCTGGCACGCGAAGCCCTCGACCGGCCGCTTCGGGTGTTCGTCGGACGGTTTTTCCACCGCTTCGCAAATCCCCATCCAATCGCGCACCGCCGCCACCTCGCCGAAGGGCACACCGGTCTGCGCCATGCCGAAGGGTCCCGGGTTCATGCCGAGAAACACCACCCGCCGCCGGCCGCCTCCGAAGCGTTCCAGGTAGCGCCTGTGCGGTTTCCACGCGTATTCCAGAGGCCGGTAAACGCGCGCCACTGGCGGCGAAAAATCCAGCCCGGCCAGCGATTCGCAAAGCCGTCGCGTCGATGCGATCAATGATTTCGCCGCACTCATGCCCGCACCCTCCAGGCGATCACCAGCACCGCCAGCGACACCGGCAGATAGAGCAAGGTGAACAAAAACAACTTTCGCGCCGACTCGCGCCGGCCGTCCCACGCGAAGCGGATCGCCAGCGCCATCATCACCAGCGCCAGCAGTGGCCCGGCCAGACTCCACAACAGGTTCGCGAACCCGAGCGCGCCCGGCAGCAGCGACCACGCCGCCAGCACCAGTGCGAAAATTGCCGAGAGCGCCCCGCTCTTGCGGCCCGTCAGATCTCCGTTCGACCACATTTCATATCCCACCGATTCATACTCCTCGCGGCACAGCCAGTTGATGGCGATGAAATGCGGGAGCTGCCACAGGAACAGCAGGCCGAAGAGAAACCACGCCTCCCAGCCCATCGTGCCGCCCGCGCCGACCCAGCCGATCACCGGCGGGATCGCCCCGGGCACCGCGCCCACCAATGTGTTGGCCGAACTCACCCGCTTCAGCGGCGTGTAAACAAACACATACACCGCGATCGTCGCCGCCGTCAGATAAGCCGTCTCATGGCCCACCTGCACCGCCAGGTGGATGATGCCGATCGCACACAGCATCCAGCCGATCGCAAACGCCACCACCGGATCCATCCGACGCGATGGCAGCGGCCGGTCCGCCGTGCGCTTCATCCGCGCGTCCAGTTCGATTTCCATCAACTGGTTGAACGCCGCCGAGCCGAAGGCCGCCGCCGCCGTGCCCAGCAGCGTGTGAACCATTTTCATCCACTCGAACGAACCGCCGCGCGAGGCAAGCACGAAGCCGAAAAACGTGGTGATCAGGACGAAGAAATTCAGCCGCACCTTCATCAGCACCGCCAGGTCCTGACGCAATCCCGGCGGCGCGGGCGCGGTCTCGTTTTCCAACACCTCGACATCCACCACGGTGTCCGGCGATTTCTTTTCCGCACTTGGTTCGGGAGATTCCATGGCGCGTGTCAAAGACCCTTGAAGCCCTTGTAGGCGGGATAGGTGCCGGTCGGCACTGCGGCCGGCCGCCACTCGCGGTTGAGCTTGCGGTGCTCGTTGATGAACTTGGTGGGATCCGCCCAGTGTTCCAGCGTGGCCGGCACCGAGCGGTTCGCCACGCCGACCCTCAGGTCGTGGCGCATTTCAAAATGAAGATGCGCGGGATACATGCCGGAATTGGTGCCGATGGTCCCGATCTGCTGGCCGCGCTTGATCAATTGGCCGGTGCGCACCGTCATCTTGTCGAGATGGCCGCTCAGGGTGTCGATGAACTTCACCTGACCCGACTTCGGATCACGGTAGGCATGGCGGGTGAGCACCACGTTGCCCCACGCCCCGCGCACGTTGTGGGCGAAGGTGACCACGCCGTCCGCCACCGCGTAAACCGGATCGCCCAGGTCGGTATTGCCGCCGCCGCGGCCGTTCCAGTCGTCGCCGTAATGCCGCGGCGAGCGCAACCGCAGTCCCCGTGCCCGGTAATATCCGGCGGCATTCGGCTTGCCGACGGGGAAATCGAAACCGTCGGCGAAATTCACCTTCACCGTCTGCCCGGAGCTGGCCGTGGCCGGCAGCAGCCACAGCAGCCCCAGCATCAAAGCGGCGAATTTCCGCCAATTCTCGCACCAACGCGTCATGCGCGGCCACTCCACCGCCGGTGCCACCCACCCGCAAGCGCAAAAGCCCGGGATCGCCGAGCCCCCTTGGCCTTCGTAGCCTTGGCGGAGTAGGCAACTCGGCGCGAAAATTTCTCAATCCAATCCCCGCGCCTCCAGATCCTCCTCATCCCACCCGAAGTAATGGCCCAACTCGTGCAGAAAGGTCGTCCCCACCTCGTCGCGGAAATCGTCCTCCTCGCCATCCACCCACTCCCACAGGTTCGCGAGAAACAAGCGGATGCGCGGCAGCTCGTGGGCATCCGGTTCCTCCCACATCGCCGGACCCTCGAACAGGCCCAGCTCGTCGCCCGCCAACTCGCCATCGAACTCCCCCACCCCCGGTTTTTCCTCCATGGAAACCGGCACCTTCGCCGCCGCCGTCCGCACCTCGTCGGGCAGCGCGCGCAGGATCGCCTTCAATTCCTCGTCCGCCCAGCGGCTCAGTGTTTCGAAATTCATATCGCCTGATGTTTCAATCCGCCAGACCGCGCGCGTAAACCTCGTCCTCGGTGAACACGATCACCATCGGCCGGCAACAGACCTCGCAATCGTAGTCCACCTCCGTCGGCAGTTCGTCCGGCGGCGGCACGGCCACCTCGAATGACTCGAAACAAGTCGGGCAAATCACTTGTGCGAAGTTCATGGCGCGGCTGTCCGGTCGATGTGCGGAAAATCTACGACCTGTTCCAGCTTCACGCCGTAAAGCGCGGCGATCTCCGGGGCGTCGGACTGATGATAGATGTCGCGATAGTAGATCTCCCTAATGCCATAGGCACACAGTGTCTGCATGCAAGCGGTGCAGGGCATGGTGGTGGTGGCCACCAGCTTTGCCTCGCCGCGGCGGAACAGGCTGCAAAGGTTCACCTCGGCATGCAGCATGAATTTCTGCCGCGCGTCGCGGTCGTCCCAGAATCCCGGCGGCGCGTCATAACCCGGCGCGAGCCCGTTGTAGGCGGTGGCGATCACCCGGTTGTCGTGATCCAAGGCGGCGGCACCCACCTTGCGATAGGGATCTTCCGACCGCAGGCTCGCCACGTGCGCGAGCGCCATCGCGTAGCGGGGAATGGACAGGCGTTCCGATGACATGCGCGCGAAGGATGGATGCGGATTGCGGATTTCAAACCCCAAAATCACGCGCCTATGTGCCGCCGCACGACGCGCGGCGTGATGCCGGTGAAAATTTCCCACGCGATGGTGCCGGCCTTTTCCGCCACTTCGGTCACCGGGATGTTGGCACCGAACATTTCCACCTCGTCGCCCTCTTGCACGTTTGGCACGGCGGTCACGTTCACCATCACCTGGTCCATCGTCACCCGGCCGAGGATCGGACAGCGCCTGCCGCGGATGAAAACCTCCGCGCCTTTTCCCGAGACATGGCGTGGGTAGCCGTCGCCGTAGCCGATGCCCACCGTGGCCACCTGTGTCGGCGCGGCGGTGACGTATTCGCGGCCATAGGAAACGCCATGCCCGGCCGGCAGCGTGCGCAGCAGCGTGATGCGCGACTTGAGCGTCATCACGTTGGAGAGCCGCGATTGGTGTCCCGGCATCGGCGAAATGCCATATAACATCAGCCCGGGCCGCGCGAGATTGCAGAGGCCGCGATCGTAGCCTAACAGGCCCGCGCTGTTGAGCAAGTGCCGCCACTTGAAACGCTCCGGACCGCCGAGCGTGCCGATGATTTCATGAAACATCGCGATCTGTCCGCGGGTGAACGCCTCGTCCTCGTCCGCCGACGGGCAATGCGAGCCAATACCCTCGATTTCCAAATGCGGCAGCCGCTCCAGCGCCGCCATCGCCTGCGGCAGATCCGCCGCCACGAACCCGCCTCGCCCCATGCCGGTGTCCACCGCCAGATGCACTTTCTGGCACGTGCCGGCCGCCGCGGCCAGCCGGTCGAAATGTTCCGCCTCCGCCAGCGAGGAGACGCACGGCGTCCATCCCCGAGCCACGATTTCCTCCCGCTCGGCCTCCCAGGTCGGGCCTAACAGATAGATCGGCGTCTCCACCCCCGCCGCCCGGATCCGGCGCGCCTCGCCCACGTTCGCCACGCCAAAAAACGCGATCTCATGCCCGGCCAGCATGCGCGCGATTTCCTCCAGCCCGTGCCCATAGCCTCCCGCCTTCACCACCACCATCAATTCGCAGCCGGCCGCCCCGCGCGCCACCCGCAGGTTCGCCGCCATCGCCGCCAGATCGATCTCCGCCCACGCCCGCGGCGGGGATTTGGGAAACTTGTCGTCCACGCTCGCGACGCTGCATGATACCCATAACCCTTGCAAGGCCTCGTGTTTGTTTCACCGCCAAGACGCCAAGTGCGCCAAGGAAGCAAGCCACGGACATGGACTGATATGATTGAGCCGGCATTGTCCACCTCTTGAAAATATTCCACTCATCAGAAAGCCTGCCGTTTCCAATTTGATCGATCCAACTCTTTACTTGGCGCACTTGGCGTCTTGGCGGTGAAATAAAATCTTCAATGCCTCGAAAACGGATACGACCGGCTTCGGCATTGACCGCCACCGCTTTTCCCGGCGCAATCCTCACCCAGCATGAAACCCATCCATCTCGCACCGCCCGTTATTGCGCTTGCCATCGCCGCGGCATGGCTCGGCTCGCAGCGCGGCTCGATCGCCACTCTGGAACGGGAAAACACCCGTCTCCGAGAGGAAATCGCCACCGCCCGCGCGGCGGGGGCGGATGCTGAAAGCGACGGCGGAAACGAAACAGCGAACAAAAAGGAGTCTCTCGATTGGAAGAAAATCGCCGACGGACTTGGCGACATGGGCCGATCCGGCCGGATGCCGGACATGCGCGCCATGATCCGCCTTCAACAGCGAATCCTCGAAATGTCCGAAGCGGAACTCGCCGCCGCGCTCGACGAAATCGCCGCGCTCGACCTGCCCGAGGCAGCGCGCCAGGCACTCGAAGGCATGCTGGTCGGGGCCATCGCCGAAAAAAATCCCGAACTCGCACTCAACCGCTTCATCGGCAAGGCCGACGACGAAGGCGGCATGTTCTCATGGCAGCTCCAAAATGCCTTTGAAAAATGGCTCGGCAGCGATCCCGCCGCGGCCGGCGCGTGGTTCGACCGCCAACTCGCCGCTGGCACCTTCGACAGCAAGTCGCTCGACGGGAAAAATCCCTCACGTCTGCGCTTCGAGGGAGTCATCATCAAATCCCTGCTCTCGTCCGATCCGGCCGCCGCCGCGCGCCGGATGAATGAGATTCCGCCCGAGCAGCGGAAAGATGTCTTCTGGGGCTCGTTCCACAGCGTGGAGGAAAAGGACCAGAAAGCGCTCGCCGAACTCGTCCGCAACACCCTGCCGGAAAAGGAGCGCACGGAAATCATCGCACGCCAGATGAGCCGTTATGCGAACGGGGACGATCTGACCAAAATCAACGACTACATCGCACGCATCGATGCCACACCGGCAGAGCGCGCCGCCTGTATCGAACAAACCGCGGAGCATCGTTTCAACATGCTTGCCCACGAGCGCAAGGCCACCCGCGAGGACTTCGACCAATTCCGCACCTGGGCCGCATCGGCCGATCCCGCTTCCGCCGACCGGGCGACCGGAACCGCCCTTGCGGCATCCCTAACGGGGGTGGAAGGAATGTCATACGACGAGGTTTCGGCCATCGCCTCCGACTACCATGCCGCGGGTGCAGGCGATGATATGCTGATTGCATTGCTTGAGCATTGGAGTGCCCGCTCTTCGAAAGACAAGGCGCGCGAACTCGCCATGAAGATCGCCGATGAAAAACGCCGTGAGGAAATCCTCAAGCAACTCGAATGACTCCAGACCGATGAAACTTTCGATCTTCATTTCCGCCATTATCCTGGTCATTGCCGCCGCATTCGGTTGGCAGGGCCAACGACAGTTCATCAGCGTTCGGACCACACATGCCAAGCTCGTCGAGGAAGCCGCCGCGCTCGGCATTTCCACTGGCTCCGGCGGGTCGGAAAACCACCGCGCTCGCACCAGACGCGAGGCACGCCCCGACAAGGTGGCCGAGGCGAAATCCGTCGCCGCCGAATTGATCGCCTTCGCCCGCGAGATGGAGGACATCGAAAAACGCGGCGAACGTCCCGACGCCGAAACCATGAAACGCATTGTCGATTTCATGGACCGCATGCTCTCGCTCGACGCCTCGCAGATGAAGATCCTCATCGCCGAATTCCGCGAAGCGACCGATCTCAAGGACGAGACACGACAAGGCATGCTGATGTTTTCCATCATGACGCTTTCCAACGACCACCCGCGCGCGGCGCTCGAACTCTTCACGGAATCGTCCGACCTGCTCGGCGACAACCGCATGATGGCCAAACACGCGATGGGCGGCGCGCTCGCCAACTGGGCAAAGGACGATCCGCTCGGCGCGCTCGAATGGATCCGCGCCAACAAGGAAGCCCATCCCGATCTCGTCACGGAGGATGCCATGACCCACCTCGTCGCCGGAGTGGCATCGAAGGATCCCGTGCTCGCGTTTCAGTTCCTCAGCGAACTTGAGGAGTCAAAACGCCACGAAGGCATCAGAAAGATCATCGAAGCGTCATCCACTCCCGAGCAACGCACCGCCACGCTCGCCGCGCTTCGGGAATACGCCTCTTCCAACCAAAGCCCGGAACTTCTGGAAAATGGAATCCAGAATCTCGCCTTCGGCAATGGCATGCACGAAAGCTCGTTCGCGGAAACCTCCGCCTGGATCGCATCCGCGGAGTTCTCCAACGAGGAACTCGCATCCGCCACTGAACACATGGAACACCGGGTGAAAACCGGCGACACCGGCCAATGGATCGAATGGCTCGCCGCCAGCGAACTGCCGGACAAGGTTTCCAAGGAGCGCGCCTACGAGCTCGCCGCCCGCTGGACCGAGAAAGACTACCAGGCCGCCGGCAAGTGGCTCGCCAACGCGCCCGACAGCCCGGCGAAACACGCTGCCGTCAGCGCTTACGCCGCCAAGGTCCATCCTTACGAACCGGAGATCGCCATGCAATGGCTCAAAACCCTCCCGCCCGGCTCCGACCGCAGCAAGGCGCTGGAACGAATGCATCGAGCCATGCCGCGAAACAGCGACGCGGAAAAAGCCGCCGCCGAATCCTTCGCCCGCGAACACGGGCTCGGGAAATGAAATTGAATCAACCCGCGAGCACTCAGCGGCTGTTTTCCTCCACCCAGCGCATCGCCTCGGTGAGCACTTCGGGCGGACCGACGACATGGCCGCCGGGAAATGCGAACAGCTTGGTTTTGCAGCGCCGCCTTTTGAGGACTTCGCTGTCCTTTTCCAGCCAGCTGTTGGCACCCTTGTCGCTGTCGCCATTCACCCAGGCCACCGCCATGCCCTTGCGGTAATCCAGATCGAACTCCTTGCCGAGCCAGCCGCCGCAGGAGATGACTCCCTTCCACGGCCGGTCGAACTTGGCGGTGTATTGCAGCGCCCTTGATGCGCCGCCGGACATGCCGCCGGTGAACAGCCGCTCGGGATCGTGCGGCACCGTCTTCTCGATGATCGGCAGCAGTTCCTTGAACAGCGGATCCAATTCCTCGGCAGGGACGCCGTTGCGGAACGTGTCGCAGCCGACCCCGATCCAGCCGAGTTTTTCACAAGGGTCCTTGAAACTGTTGAGTATCCCGCGCCCCTGACCGCCGGGACTGAACAGGATCAGCATCGGCAGCGGTTTCTCCGGCGAGAAGATGGTGGGATAGTAAACATGGAAAGCGACCTGCTGGCCGTCGTTTTTCGGATAGGTTTGGATGGTGCCCGCCAGCGCGGCGCTCTCTTTTTTCCTTTCCTCCAGCTCTTTCCTGCGCGCTTCGAGCCATTCGCGGTCCGCTTCGCTGAGGCGTGTGAGCGGCACGGTGAATTCCCGCTCCTTGACTTTCAGCACCACCGCCTCGCCCGTCTCCCTCAACAGCTCGCCGACGATTTCCTTGCCGTCATCACTGGTCCACGTGCGCTCCTGCGCATGAACCGGACCGCCCCGGCAAATCAGGACCATCATCACCAGCACCATCACATAGGCGCTCCGCAGGTGAGTCATTCGCGTTGAATATCCGTTCACTGTCATGACGGATAAAACGCCATGTTTCAGCACACGGGTCAAGGCGGCCAGAGCCGACGCATCAAATTCCGATGAATTTTCTGCAATCCCATAGGGATTGTGCAGGACAGCCCAGGGTTGGAACAACCCTGGGATACGCAATGACCGGCAAGATGAACGCCAACGGCGTTCCGCAGGTTCCGAGCCAACATCCATGCCATACCTGCACAACCCATTCAGGGTTGTCACACACACCTACCTAGACCCGGGGTTGTGCCAACCCCGGCTGGGGTGCGGAATCCCGTTGGGATTCAAACCCCACCGAACAACTCCGCGCTCTCCACGCCGTCGCCGGTTTCCACCACCAGCCACTGGCGGTCGTGGTTGAGACGCAAGGTGGCCAGATGGCGGTGCGGCCACTGGTCCGGCGAGATCATCGATAGCGCGCGACGGCCGCCCATGTCGTAAAGGTGATAGGTTTCCCCGACCACCGGCTCGAAGCGGATCTCCGCCTCATAAACCAGCTTGTTCCAGTTGAAGTGATCGATGGCGCGCAGGTAGTCCTCGCGGATCTCGGTGAGCTTCTGCCGCAGGTCGCGCTCGACCTGGGAAATGCCGCGGGTCTTGAACGAGGTCAGGTCATTGGGAACGATCGGCGGGCTGAGCGTGGACACCGGATAGGGCATGAAGGCCCGCGACGGGCGGGTTTCCAACTCGGGCGGAGTGTCGGCTTCGAGGGTCGTGTCGGTCATGGCGGAGGCACGCGATCCGTCGCGCGGGATCGCCCGCCGGGCAAACGAAAAAATCGGCCGGAAAACCCGTTGCAAAAAAACCTGCGCCACCTGCGACCGGCCATTCGCGTGGCGCAAGAAGTGGGAGCGGCTGGGACGAAGTCCGCCATTGCAGCGAACGCTGCCGAAAAAGCCGGTGTACCAAGGGTGTTTCGTGCTCGAATCCGAAAGCTTCATAGTTGATCCCGGGCCAGCCGGCGTTAGATTTCCCGCCGTGAAGACCATCCTGTTCGTCCTGCTGTTGGCCCTGCTTCAAACCTCCTGCAACACGTTCATCGGCGTGGGCCGCGACTTGCGACAGCTCGGCACCGGCATGGAAAACGTCGGGCAAAAGCGCTGGTAAGGCTTCCGTCAGAGGCTCTGCGGCAATTCGTCCACCGGCTTGCCCTCCCAGAACCAGCGGTCGCCGCGTTTTTCCAGGATGCGGGACGCTGAGCCCGGAGCATGGGGTTTTTCGTTATGCGGCAGGAACGATTTCAGTCGCCGGAGGGTTTCCGCATGCTGCGGATCGCCCGCCAGGTTATGCCATTCGTTGGGATCGTTGCGGTGATCGTAAAGTTCCTCGGAGCCGTCGGCGTAGCGGATGTATCGCCAGTGTTCGTCGCGCACGC
This sequence comes from Luteolibacter sp., assembly GCA_041686775.1. Classification (GTDB taxonomy): domain Bacteria; phylum Verrucomicrobiota; class Verrucomicrobiia; order Verrucomicrobiales; family Akkermansiaceae; genus Luteolibacter. The sequence continues at coordinate 543,048 of JAWLDG010000002.1, forward strand.
CGTGGCTGCCGGGATTGTGCGTGGTGATCGCCGGTCGGCGCGGCTGGCCGGGATTTTCGATCTGCGGGCGGAGTGAGAGGCCGTCGAGACCATTGATGGATTCAAGCCCTGCGAGATCGAGCAGCGTGGGAAATATGTCTAACAATTCCGCCGGCTGGGCGACTTTTTGGCCCTGTGGCAGACCGGGGCCGGCAATGACGAGTGGCACGCGCGTGGAACGCTCCCAGAGCGTGTTCTTGCCGCTGATCCCCTTTTCACCGAGGTGCCAGCCGTGATCGGAAAACAGGACGACGATGGTGTTGTCCGCCGCAGGCGAACGCTGCAGCGCATCGAGCAGGCGGCCGACCTGTGAATCGACGAACGAGGTGGACGCCAGGTAGGCGCGGACCAGCGGCCGCCACTCGTTGGATTCACGCAGCCACTTGAGCCGCGGTTCGGGCAGGTTCCAGTGGAGTCTCCATGCGAAGTCCGGCACGTCGTCGCGGTCGTTTTCCAACAGCGGCGGCATCTTCAAGGTCTCGTCCGGATAGAGATCGAACCACTGTTGGGAGGCGAAACACGGGACGTGCGGCCGACCGAAGCCGACGCCGAGGAAAAACGGCTGCTCGTGTTCGCGGCCGAGGAAATCGATTGCCCAGTCGGCAATCTGCCAATCGTTCTGTTGCTCGTCCTTTTCCGGATAGACGCCCCAATCGACGGCACGCATCGGCGAGGGTGTCTCGACGAATTTTTTCTCCGGAAAGGGGCCGAAGTTGCATGGCGGCCCATAAATATCGAACTCGGCGGCGCGGTCCTTTTGCGGTGGATAGACATGATAGATCTTTCCGGCGATGGCGGTGTGATATCCGGCGCGGCGGAACGCCTGGGGCAGCGAGACGAGGTCGCGCAGCTCAGGCACGTTGCGGAACCACGGCGCAAGGCCGTAAACGCCGGTGGTGGTGGGACGCAAGCCGGTCATCATCGCGGTGCGCGACGGATTGCAGAGAGGCGATTGGCAGTGGGCATTGGCGAACAGCGTGCCGCGCACGGCAAGACGATCGATGTGCGGTGTCCTGACCTGCGGATGGCCGCCGAGGCAACCGATCCAGTCGTTGAGGTCGTCGATGCCGATCAACAACACGTTCGGCCGCGCGGCGAGCGCGGGCAGCGAAAGCAATAAACAGAGGATGAAGGTTTTCATGATGGCAACAGCTCGCGCGTGATCTCGAACCACTCGTTTTCCAAAGATGCGTCGCGGGGCACGGCGGGTTTGCCGGCGCGCTCATACCAATAACAGGCATTGCCGTAGTCGCCTTCCTCGCGGTGCAGCCACGCGTGAATCCAGGCCCCATCGGGATCGGGCAGGTTCTGGCAAAGGTCGTGCGCCTCGTCCCAACGACCGGCCTTGGCGAGCCACAGCACATGCCCGGTGGCGGTCAGGCCGGCGGGCGGTTGCGCGTCGTTGGCGGCGGAACTTGCGAGCGCTTCGGCATCCATGTGACTAGGTGAATGGAAATCGCCCGCGGAAGCAAGCGTCCGCGCGATTCGCTCACTTGATGAACTGGTCGTGCAGGATGTGCAGGCACAGCAGGTGGTTGAGCAGCGTGTCCTTGCGGACCAGCGAGGTCGGGTCGGTGTCACGGTGGTAGTTTTCCAGAAACTCCGTGACGCGCCGCGGCGAGCAGATGCCGGCATCCGCGACCATGTTCTCGTTGAGATAGGCGTCGATCAATTCGCGGACCTTCGCGCGCTTCGATGCGTCGGTGTGGGCCGGCGGGGCCATGAAGGCGAATTTCTCGCGGCGGTAGAGCGTCTCGGGCAGCACGCCCTTGACCGCCTCGCGCAGCACGTGTTTCTCGATGTTGCCCTTGATCCGCAGGCTCGGCGGGACCTGCACGGCGGCGGCGGCGAGATGATGGTCGAGAAACGCGGGGCGGGACTCCATCGAGTTCGCCATGTCCACGCGGTCGCCGCCCCAGTTGAGGATCTGCCCTTCGAGCTGGCACTTGCTCCACGTGTATTGCGCGATGTCGAGCGGATGGCGGCCTTCGAGCATCGAGCCGTCGATGCGCGAGGCGATCTCGGCGATGGGATCGTAGCCGCGGAGTTCCTCCGTCAGTTCGTCGGAAAGCAGCGGGCGGGCGAGGTCGAGCGTGTCCATCCACGGCTGGATCCACGACGGGGTGAATCCGCACAGCGCCACCCATGCCGGATGAACGCGCTGGTTTTCGGCGAGAATGGCGCCCTTGAAGAGCGCGTTGTTGCGCTCGAGCGCGGCGGCGTATTCCGCCCGCACATTCTCCGGCTCGTGGCTGATGCCGTGAAGGAACATGTCGCGCTTGAATGCGGGATAGCCGGCGAAAAGCTCGTCGGCCCCCTCGCCGGTGATCACACAGCGGTAACCGGAGTCCCAGACGCGCTTCGACATCAGGTTCTTCGCCACACCCAGCGTGTTGTAGAACGTGCGTTCGGCGTGCCAGACGGTTTTGATATAATTTTCACCATACAAATCGTCGGCCTTGAGATGGATGACTTCCTGCACCGCCTTCATCGATCGCGCCATCTCGGCGGCGATCGGTGCCTCGTCGTATGAATCGTCGTCGAACGAAATGGTGTAAGCGTGCGTGGGCGACTGCATCGCGCCGGTGGCCAGGCCGAGGATGCAGCAGGAATCGATGCCACCGGAGAGATAACATCCCACCGGCACATCGGCCTCGAGGCGCAGGACGATGGCGCGGATCAGTTCGTCGCGGACGCGCTCGACGTGCTCCTGTTCGTCGAACTCCGCGGGCCTTTCCTCCTCGCGCGGGAAATCGTAATCCCAGTAGCGGTGCTGCTGGATATCGAGCCGTCCGCCGCGTTTGCGGATGCGGAGGAAACAGCCCGGATCCAGGGATATGATGTTTTCGAAGGAACTCATGCCCGGAGCGATGGTCTGCATGAGCTGGTGGAGTGCCGCCTTGCGGTCGAGTCGCGCCGGCACGGCGGGATGGGCGAGCACGGATTTCGCCTCGGACCCGTAAACGATGGTCGCGCCGTCCGGGGAGACCCAGTAAAACAAGGGCCGCACGCCGAAGCGGTCGCGCAATAGAATCAGTTCGTCCTCCTGACGGTCATACAGTGCGAAGGCGAACTCACCGCGCAGGTGCCTGGTGAAATCCAGACCCATTTTCCGATAAAGCCCGATCGCGATCTCGGAGTCGGACTTGGTCAGAAAACGGTCGCCCTCCGCCATCAGCGTCGAGCGATGGCGCTTGAAATCGTAGAACTCGCCGTTGGTGGTGAGCACGTGGCGGCCGTCCACGGCGTGCAGCGGCTGGCAACCACCCTCAAGGTCGTTGATCGCGAGCCGGGTGTGGCCGAGCGCGACGCCCGCCGCGCGGTCGATGTAATGGCCGCGGCCGTCGGGACCGCGGTGGACGATGGTGGCGAGTTGGGCGTCAATAACGTCCGGCGTGTCTTCGGGTAGGGGCTTGGCTGAGAAATGTCCTGCGATTCCGCACATGATGAATGGTTGTTAGATGATATGTTTTTCGTTTCGTGATCTTATTCCTCGGTCGAGCCGGTGATTTTCGACGGATGGAGGTCGATGAGGTTCGGCAGCGACTTGAGCCGGCCGAGCGCGGCCAGCAGCAGCGCCTGGCGCACGAACACCGCGCCGTGCGCCTGCGAGAAGTAGAGGTTGTGGGAGGTTTTGTCCAAGGACGTGTCCAGTTCGTCGAGCCGCGCGAGCGGATGCAGGATCACGGCGCTTTTCCTGATCGGGCTTTCGGCGTTGAGTTTGAAGCGGCTGTCGAGCTTCTTGTAGGAGTCGCCGAGGAAGGCGATGGAGTTCATATATATGACATCGAGTTCCGGCAGGTGCTCGCGGACGTCGTTGGAGACCTCGTAATCGATGCCGCAGGCGCTGAGTTTTGCGGTGACCTCCTCGCCGAAGGGGTCGGCCATTTCGGAGATCACGGTGACCTTGCGGATGTGGTCCTTGAACAGAAGCGACATCAGCAGGAACGACTTTACCGCGCGCATCGACCCCGGGGTGCCGAGGATGCCGAGGTTGAGGCGCTTCGCGCCGGGCGCGGGCGGGGCGGCGAAGCTCGGACGCCATTTGAGCAATGCGAACCAATCTGCAAGTGCCTGGGTCGGGTGCTCGCCGGAGCCATTGCCGGCATTGACGAGCGGGATGCGCAGGTTTTCAAGGATCTGCTCGGGAGCAGTGGTCTCGGTGTGGCGCATGATGACAAGATCGGCATAGGCGTTGAACATCTCTCCGATGTCCGCAAGCGACTCGCCCTTGGCCTGGCCGGTGGTGCCGCCGTCGGCGATCGAGATCACCTTGCCGTCGAGCCGCAGGATCGCGCTCTCGAAGCTGGTGCGCGTGCGGGTGGAGGCTTCGAAAAACGCGGTGACCACGATCTTGCCGTCCAGCGGGTGATACGGCCAGATCTCGATCTTTTCGAGAATGGCGGCGAGTTTGCACAACTCGACGACCTCCTCGAACGTGAACTGGCCGGCCTCGATCACATTGCGGCCGCGCAGGCGTTCGAGCGTTTCGAGGTTCACCGGGTTGTCGATGAACAGGTTCGACGGCTCCGGCCGAATGGCCTCGGAACCCTCCGGCGGATCGATGTTAGGGCTGATGCGGTTTTCCTGGATTTCTTCGGGTTCCATGAGTGTGGGGGTGAATGAAATGATATGATATGTGCTTGTTACCAGAGTTTTCCCTTGAGCCAATCGATGGCCAGCAGGACGAGCAGCACGAGCGCGCCGCCCGCGGTCCATGCAAGGGCGAGGTAAACGAGACCTTGGATGAACTCCGGTGAAAACATCATGACGCGGGATTGGCTTGGGTTGCGACGGCGGGGAAATCCGCGGGCACGATCCACCGCGCGGCGATCGTGAAGCCCATCGAGACGGCGGTGCCGACGAGCGAGGCGGAGAACCAGCCGATCTGGAAATAGGCCACCAATCCGAGCGCGGACCCGGCGACAATACCGGCGATGACCAGGCGGCGGTTCACTCCGCGCCAGAACAGGCCCGCGATGATCGGCCAGATCAGGCTGCCGACCAGCGGACCGGAAATGAACAGGGCGTTGACGATCGGCCAGTGCGGCAGCGCCAGCAGCCAGGCCACGCCGCCGACGGTCAGGATCGCAATCACGGCGGTGCGCCGGAAACCGTTATCCTCCCCCGCCCGCTGCGGTTTTTCCCCGTGGAAATCGCGGATGAGCAGATCGGAAGTGGCGGCGAGCAGCGAATCGATGGACGACGCCATCGAGCAGAACAGCACCACCAGGATCAGCACGCCGGCGGCGGCACCGAGGCCGGATTGCGCCATCACGGTGGAGGCGACGAGCGGGCCGGTCTGGTTGAGTTCCGGCACGTTGATGCCCATCGGACCTGCGGCCAGCGCGATGAATCCGGCGGCGATCGGGATCGGGAACCAAAGCACGCCCGCCAGCAGGAAGGCATTGGGCGCGACGTCGCCGCGCATCGCGAAAGCGCGCGACCACCAGACGTTGTTGTGGAACACCTCGCCGAAACCGAACAACAGGTTGTTGAACACCGCCAGCAGCGCAGCCGGCATCACGATCATGATCAGCGACGGTTGGTGTGTCGCGAGATGCTGATAGGCCGTATCGAAATCAATCCGCACCGCCACCAGCACTCCGATCACCACGATTCCTAACAGAATGATCAGGCTCTGGATGAAATCGGTGCCGATGACCGCGTAAAGCCCGCCGAAGATGGTGTAGAGCACGCACACCACCAGGATCAGCGACATGCCCTGGCGGTAGGGAATTCCCGCCAGCGCCTCCATCAGGTCGCCGCCGGCGATGGCCATGCTGACCAGCCATGACATCGAATAGATCATGGTGATGATCAAAAACAAAACCCTGCCCGGAACCCCGTAGCGCAGGCGGAAAAAATCGCCCGCCGTCACGCCGCGCGGCAGCAGCCGGCGGATGCGGCCGGCGAACAGCGCGAAAAGCAGCAGTCCGAAGCTCGCGGTGGAATACGCCAGCATGCCCCAGATTCCGAGCGTGAGCGCGAACACCGGCGCGAGCATCGTGGTGTTCGACGTCACCCAGGTGGCCATCGAGGTGGCCGCTCCGAGCGAGAGGCCGACATTGCGCCCGGCAAGCATGAATCCTTCCTCGTCCTTGGCGCGGCGACCCCACCATTTTCCGAGCAGCACCCACAGCACGCCCAAGCCGATGGCGATGGCCCATCCGACCGGCTGCGATATCCCGGGAACGGCGGCCGCGATCATGACCCGCTCCTTTCCACGGTGCGGAGGTATCCAGTGACAATCGCGCCGACCGTCAGCACCACCACCAGGCCGCCTGACAACAGATAAATCACCAGCGTGCGGTTCGAAACGAAATCCACCTCCGCGCGCAGCGGCTCCGACCATTGCACGCCCTCTGCATCACGGATGCGGAAGTAATGCACGCCCTCGGCAAGCCCGGTCAAAGCACTGGCGGAATCGCTGCCGTTGTAGCGCGTCACCGCATTGTCGAATTCCGGCCCGGCGGCTTGTTGAAGCTCCACCTCACGCCCGCCCATGGACCATTCGAGCACCACGGTTCCGTCGTTCGATACCGATTTTTCCACGGCTTCGCGGTTGGAGAAATCCGCCACCTCGGCACCAGCAAGCCCCCCGCCGCAGAGGAAAAAAATGGCTGGAAGACAGGAAACTATGGAGCTTGCGGATCGGATCGTTCCTTCCGGTTGGGTTCACACGGCGGCGGGTGGACGGAAGGCCCAACCAACCACGCATCGGCCGACGATCAAGCAAAAAGGACCCGGATAAAGCCTAACAGACGATTCGCTCACATGGTAAATCAAGCCGCAAACCTTTGAATTTACCGGGTTTCTGCCACAAAGGGCACAAGAATCACAAAGTATTTTGTTAGACAGGAAGGCTTCGATCATCCAGCCATATCACCTTGTGCATTCTGTGCTTTTTATGGCCAATAACCCGACCTCAAAGCCGGTAGGCGTCGCGGTGGCGGAGGGCGGGATCGAGCGCGGGCTGCGGGTGGCAGAGGCGCTGGATGAGATCGACCCAGATCTCGCGGCCCTTGAGGATCTCGACCTCGATGCGCAGGAAATAGACCGGCACGTCGATGGACGACGGCCGCGGGAAACGCACGGCGTCCTTTTCCGTGGTCAGGATGAGGTTCATGTCGCGCTCGACGCAGCGTTGCATGAAGCGGTCCACGTCCTTGCGGGTGAACCGGTGATGGTCCGAGAAGCGGCGGCGGATTTCGACGCGGGCGCCGAGTTTTTCCAGCGAGCCCTCGAAGGCCTCGGGCACGGCGATGGCGCTGATGGCGCCCACCCATTTGTCCTTGAGGAAATCGAGCTGCTCGCGCTCGCGGGTGAAGACGTTTTCCAAGTGGATGGGACCGTGCGCGCACTCGATGATCTCAGCGGTTTTGTTATATCTCCGGATGCGTGCGATGAGTTTCTCGTTGGACGATCCGTCGCACTTGGTCAAAAGGATGTAGCCGGCGCGGCGGAGGTTTTTCGGCGGTTCGCGCAGGGTGCCGCGCGGCAGCATCGCACCGGTGCCGAAGGGCGCCTGGCTGTCCACCAGCACGATGTCGAGCGAGTGGGCGAGGTCGAGATATTGCATGCCGTCGTCGAGCAACAGCGTGTCGGCCGCTAGATGGCGGATGGCGAAGCGGCCGCTCTTGACGCGGTTCTTGTCCACCAGCACCGAGACGCCGTCGAGATTGCGGGCGAGCATGAACGGCTCGTCGCCGGCGAACTTGGAATCGAGCAGCAGGGCCTCGCCGGTGGAGACGACCTTGGGCATTTGATCGGAGGGGATCTGGCGGTCGGCGGCGTCGCGCCAGCGTTGCGGGCGGTCGAGCCGGCGGCTCTTGTAGCCGCGCGAGAGTATGGAAACGCGGCGGCCCTGATCGCGCAGCGAGCGGGCGAGTAGTTCGACCACCGGCGTCTTGCCGGTGCCGCCGACGGTGACGTTGCCAATCGAGACCACCTGGCAGCCGATGTAATGCCGGGGTTTCCAGCCGCTGCGGTAGCGCCACAGCCGGAGCTGCACGAGCAGGCGGAACACCCCGGAAAGCGCCCGCATCAGGAAACGCGTCAACGCGGCGCGGAAGCCCTTGGCACGACCAAAGATCACATCCGCTCCCCAGCGTTCGAGTTCTTCGATCCACTCCTTCATCGGGCGCGGGCGAGCGTGGCTGTGGCCATCCGCGCGATCAAGCCGCAATGCCCGCGCGATCGCCGCTTGGCATGCGCCGCGATCCGGGCGATGGAGGGCGCGTCACACCATGCAATACCGCGAGGCGATCGACTGGCTGTTTTCCACCCAGATGTTCGGGATCAAGCTCGGACTTGATGGCGCGCGGCGGCTGTTGCGCGAATACCTCGCGTTTCCCGCGCACGACACCACCGTGATCCAGGTGGCCGGCACCAACGGCAAAGGCAGCACCTGCGCGATGATCGACGCCATCGCCCGCGCCGGCGGCCGGCGCAGCGGATTGTTCACCTCGCCGCACCTGGTCGATTTCCGCGAGCGCATCCAGGTCTCTGGTCGGCAGATCCCGGAGGAAAACTGCGCCAGGATGCTCGGCGAGCTGCGGGAAATCTGCGCCGGCATGGACCCGCATCCGACGTTTTTCGAGATCGCCGTCGCGCTGGCGATGCGCTGGTTCCGCGAGTGCGGCTGCGAGCTGATCGTGCTGGAAACCGGCATGGGCGGCCGGCTCGACGCGACCACCGCGGTGCCCGCGGATGTCTCGGTGATCACGCCCATCGGCATGGATCACATGCAATGGCTGGGTGACACACTGGAAAAAATCGCCGCGGAAAAGGCCGCGATTTTCCGCCACGGCAAGCCGGCCGTCTGTTCGCCGCAGGAACCCGCCGCCCGCGTCGTGCTGGAGAAATCCGCCAACGAGGCGCGCACACCGATCGAGTTTCTCACCGAACCGCTGCTCGGGTATCACATCGCGCTCGCCGGCTCGCACCAGCAGTGGAATGCCGCGCTCGCCGTGGCCGCCCTGCACCGCGCGGGCGTGCCGCTCAATGCGGACATCGTGGGTCACGGGCTGTCCCACGTCTCGTGGCCCGGCCGCTTCGAGGAAATCCGGCCCGGTGTGATCCTCGATGGCGCGCACAATCCACACGCCGCGCGCATCCTCGCCGCGACATGGCGCGAGCGGTTCGGCGACCGCAAGGCCGCGATGGTCTTCAGCACCGTGGCCGCCAAGGACATCGGCGGCATACTAACGGAACTCGCTCCGCTCGCCGCGGAAATCCTCATCTGCCCGGTGGACACGCCACGCGCAGTGCCGGTTTCGGAAATCGCGGCCCTGCTGCCGGAAAACGCGCCACCGCACAGGTGTTTCGCCGCTTTCGCGGACGCCTTCGCCGCGGCCGGCGCCACCGGCCATCCGGTACTGGTGGCCGGCTCGCTGTTTCTCGTCGGCGAGGCCCGCGCGCAGTTCACGGACGGCGATTTCCAGCCCAGTTCGCAATGAACCGCGAGGTGCCCGCGATCGCGGACCGGTTACTCACCCAAGGCGCGGGTGAATCGCACGGGAGGATCGGCCGATGGATCGCCGGTGCCATACCACTCGGCCCTGGCCTTGCCGCCTTCCACGGTGATTCCGAGAAAGCCTCCCTGCTTGCTGAAGAATTCATGGTATTCCGGAATCTTTCCGGGGCTTCCGCCATAATTGTGCTCGTCGTTGATCGGGCCGCAGCCGAGTTCCAGCAAGCCCGTTTGCGGATCCTTCGAGAGATACTGCCAATGACGGTCGCCGCAGATCACATAAGTGTTCGGCAACGCGCTGAGGAAATCGCGCAGTTCCTGTCCTTCATTGTGAAAGCCCTTGTTCGCGTGGTTGTCGTTTTTCCCTTTCTTGTCCGGTCCCACCAGCGGACCGGGTGAGATGACGAACTTATAGGTCGCATCCGATTCACGAAGGGACTTCTTGAGCCATTGTTTCTGCTCCTCCCCGAGAATCGTTTTCTCCGGGCCGTCCTGCATGTTGTTGGGCGAGCGGAAGTCGCGGTTTTCGGTCATCCAGATCTGCACGTCCCTGCCCCAGCGATAGGTGCGGTAGGTTTTCTCTCCCATCGGAACCTGTTCGCGGAAAATTTCCAAACCCTCGTCAAACGTGAGGTCGCCATATTTCTGTCCGGGCCAGCAGTCGTTCTTGAGCGTGTCGTGGTCGTCCTTCATGAAATAGGACGTCACTTCCTGATGAAATGCGCGGTTGCTTTCGTAGGCGAACATCAGGTTCCACTTCGCCCGCGCTTCCGGCACGGATTTCGCCAGCGGCGCCTTGTCGTAGTAGAGGATGTCGCCGGTGTGCACGAAGAAGTCCGGCTTGAACTTGAGCATCTGCCGGTACGCCAGATGCCCCTGCTCGCCCGAATCGACGCTGCGGATGGCCTGGCAGGTGGTGACGATGAAGCGCACCGCTGCCGCCTGATCCGCCAGCGGCGCGGTTTGGAAATGCCCGGTGAGCTGGTTGCTCACTTCCATCGCGCCGGGTGCGCGGGCCTCGATTTCATAGGCATAGCGGGTCGCAGGCTGAAGCCCGTCGAGATGGAACTGATGGATGAAATCGTTCTCGGCGGTCACCGCGACCCAATCGCCGGAGTGCTTCGATTCTTCATCATCCCCCGCCAGCCACCACGTCACACGCACCTCGCCTTCCGCTCCCGGCAACACGTCCACGGGCATCGCGCCTTCATCGGGATCGCTGTTTTTCAATCCCCGGGTGAAAATCGGCAGCCGTGCGAAATCCGCCTTGGGTCTGGCCGTGAGCCGTGTCCAGACAATGGCCGACCGCGCATCGGCCTCGCCGGTTTTGGCACCATTGGCGAGATAAGGCGGCGCAGCGGAAACGATGTCCGTTGCCAGGACGGCCAACAAGAGGAGAAGTGGGTTTCTAACAATCATGGAAATGGGGATGTTGTAAGTTTCGCCACAGGAAACCATTTCAACCGTGGAGGCTTCAAGGGTGTTTCCGCGAGGGAGACTGTCAGCCGAGTTCCAGCGCCTCGTCGAACACCGCCTTGAGCGATTCCACGGGTTCGAGGCCGCAGGACACGCGCAGCAACCGGGACGGCACGCCGCAGGCTTCGACCCAGTCGAGTTCCTGATAGTGGGCGAGCATCACGTACGGGCAGACGAGCGTGAAGGGCGTGCCGAAACTCGGCCCCTTGGAAACGCGCAGGGCATCGTAAACCTTCGGGGTTTTCTTCGGGTTTTTCAGCACGAAGGAAAGCAGTCCGCCGTATCCCCCGCCCTTGCGGCGGACGGCGTCGTAGTTTTCGCGGGTGGTGAGCGAGGGATGCCAGACGCGCGCCACCGCCGGATGGGCGGCGAGCCATGAGGCGAGTTCAAGGCCGGTGGCGTTGACGGTTTTCATGCGTTTGGCATAGCTCTTCAGATTCGAGAGCAGCGCCTCCGCATCGCCGATATAGAGCGGGGCGTTTTCCTCGGACTCGGATTTCAAGGCCGCCGCCATGTCCGCGGCGAACGGCGAATCCTGGCGCACCGCCGCCATGCCCGCCATCACGTCGCCCACGCCGGAAATCCATTTGGTCAGGCTGCCGGTGACCACGTCGGCGAACCGCAGCGCGTCCACATTGAGCGGCCCGGCCGCCGAGTCGTCCACGACCAGCGGCGTCGAGCCGTCCGCACAAGCCTGCGCGAGGCGCGGCAAGTCCACGGTGCGCAGCAGCGGATTGCTCGGCAGCTCGGTGAACACCCCGGCGAACTCGCCCTGGCGGATGCGTTGCAGCGCCTCGTCGAAGCTCTCTCCGACCGCCTCGTTCAGATAGACCACGCCGTGGCCGAAGTGCTCCTGCACCTTGAGCGAATCGACGTAGGGAAACTCGATCTGCAGCGTCTTTTTCCCCGTGGCCCAGCCGGGCAGCGCGCGCAGCACGGCGGTCACCGCGGCCATGCCGCTGGCGAAAACGAACACCTGGTCCACGGGCGCGCCGGTGAACTTGGCAAGATGCCGCGCGATGAGGTGTGACTTGCCACCCTGGCGCAGTCCGCCATCCAAGAGATCTCGGGCCTGGCGGCTGCTTACCACCTCGCCGGAAAACCGCCAATAGGCGTCCGCCTCCGCCTTGGCGCGCGACGGCACCACCAACGCCTGCAAACCATGATAACTCGTAATGCGCACGGCGGCCTCGGCCCGGCGCTCGACCCAGCGGTGGGCGCGCTGCACCGACGATCGCGTCGGCAACACGATCACGTCCTCGTTTTCACCCGCCACTTCGGCGCGCGCGTTCTCGAACAGTCGCTCGACCGATGGATGCTTGAAAAACCGCGGGTAACCGGCGCGCAGGCGCTTCATCACCTTCTTGCGGCCTTCCTCGTAGCCGATCACCGCGTTCCAAGTGGGCAGGCAAACCGAGCACGCGTGTGGAGAATCCGGCAGCGGCAGCCCCAGATCCTGCTCCTGCCAGGCCGGATCGGCTGAGAGGTCGCGCGTCACGCGCCCTCCATGACCCGCGCGGAGGAAATGGGCAAGCTCGGAGCGCAACGCGGGGAGACGCCCGAACCGCCCGTTTCAGGCGGATTCCTTGCCATCCGCGCGCCGTCTGTTTTCACTCGGCAGCCACAAGCTCCCATGAAATCCATCGTCCTTCTCCTGCTGCTGCCCGTTTTGGCGCTCGCCCGCGACACCGCCACGCTGCCCGACGATCCGTTTTTCGCCCCCTACTCGCTGGACCGCGCGCCGGAACCCGCCGCGCTCATGATGGAGCCGGGCGACCGCCTCGCCATCTGCGGCGACTCGATCACCGAACAGAAACGCTACTCGCTCGTCATGGAGGCCTACCTCACCGCCTGCGTGCCGGAGCTGCGGGTCACCTGCCGCCAGTTCGGCTGGAGCGGCGAACGCGCCGAGGGCTTCGTGAAACGGATGGAAAACGACGTGCTGCGCTTCAAGCCGGACGTCGCCACCACCTGCTATGGCATGAACGATTTCCGCTACGTCCCCTACGACCCGCAAATCGCCGCCGACTACGAAAACGCGCTCACCACCATGATCCGGACCTTCAAGTCCGCCGGCTGCGAGGTCCTGCTCGGCTCGCCCGGCATCATCGATTCCGTCCCGCACTGGGTGAAGGAGGCGCGTGGCAGCAAGCTCGAACTCAACCAGGCGCTTTCGCGTTTCCGCAACCTCGGCATCCGCGTCGCCGCGGAAAACGACGTCCGCTTCGCCGATATCTATCAGCCGATGCTCGTCGCCGATTGGCGGGCGAAACGACAGCACGGCCCCGAATTCATGGTCTCCGGCAAGGACGGCGTCCATCCCGGCTGGGCCGGCCAGCTCGTCATGGCCTACGCGTTTCTCAAAGGACTCGGCCTCGACGGCGATCTCGGCACGATCACGCTCGATGGCGACACCGCCACCGCCGACGGCGGACATGAAGTGAAATCGGTGAACGATGGCGCCATCACCCTCGTCAGCTCGCGCCTCCCGTTTGCCGCCGGCCCCGGAAATGTCGCCGATGACGACTCGCTGCGCGCCGGGCTGGCATTGGTCCCCTTCGATCAGGAACTCAACCGCTTCACCCTGCGCCTGAAAAACCCCGCCGCCGCCCGCTACACCGTCACCTGGGGCACCGAAAGCCGCGAATACGACGCCGCCGCGCTGGAAAAAGGCATCAACCTCGCCGCGGATTTCATCGAACATCCGCTGCACGCACCCTTCCGCAAGGTCTGGGACGCCGCCGCAGCCAAGCAGGCCTACGAAACGCGCCAGATGAAAACCCTCATGCACGGCCCCGAAGGCGAAACCGACATGGAAGCCACCGTCGCCCTGACCGAAAAAGTCCACCGCAAGCTCGCCGCGGAACTCGCCGCGGCCATGCGGCCGGCCGAGCACGTCATCCGGGTCGTACCGGCAAGCCAGTAACTTTGAAAGAGCTGCAAGACCCGTGAAGGCATGGCGCGGTCACGCCTTTTGGATGATGAGGTAGAGATGTCTGCCAACATCGTCCTTGTCGGCTTCGTCATACTCCAGGTGCCTGCAGACACAGTCCATTTCGCCAATGATTTCGAGAATCCTGGGAATGCCCAATGCCGCATGGTAAAGCGGCTGCCCCATGAACGGATTCGACACTTCTCCCGGTTCGTCAATTCCGCCGGTTGTGTAGATCAGAACGCCCTGCCCGGCCAGCCCGTCACAGAGCTTGCGCAGCACCGGCTCCTGGTGCTCCAGCGGGACATGCCAGACGCTGTCCCATGCGGAAATGAACTGATATTTCCTCGGAAACTCCCATGAAACGATGTCGGCGTGGTGGAAAAGAACCCCGGGATGCCTGGCACGCGCATGCCGGAGCATCTCCTCCGAAATGTCCAATCCCTCGGCTTCGAAGCCGCTCGACTGGAGCAAGTCGATGATGCGGCCGCTGCTGCCACACCCAATATCGATCGCGGGGCCCGACTTGCCCGAAAAACGAATAGCCCTCCTGTGCGGCTCGATTCCGTTCTTCCGACAGAACTTGTCGCCGTTCCAGTGGCCGGCAAGGGCATCATAGCTCCGGGCGGTTTCTTGCTGGTTCATTTTTCCGGGCATCGATGTCGCCTCCTCCGACTTCCATGAAACATCATGTGGGTTCGACTGCCAGATCCGGACAGTTCTGCAAATGGGCAATCGCGTTGGCATCCACGACGATCACCTGCGGCCGTCTTGGATCGCCGCACGGAGGGTTTCGTCCTCAAGCCAGGCGGACATGTCGGCCCTGCGCCGCCTGATCCTGCTCAAAAGGCCACTCCGGTCAATCCTCCGGGGCCGAACCGACTGCTCCAGCGTGTGGAGGATCAGCTTGTTGAGGCTGCGCCCGCTCTGATCAGCAACCTGGCACAGACGCTCGTGCAGATCCTGCGGCACATCATTTATGGTAATGTTCATTTTGGCACCATGATGGCATCATTACGGTGTCTCGCAACTTTTTTATCGAAGGTCGAAAGACCTGCCATCTACTGCGGGCGACGCGCTTGTTGCTTTCCGCCATGCCTATAATCTCCTCATCGAGTTTCATTTCCTCGGCGAAGGATTTTTCCATCTCGACGAGCGAATCGAGGAGCTCGCCGCCGCCATGCGGCCGGCCGAGCATGTCATCCGGTTGGCGGCGGTGCGTTGAGTGTATCAACCGGATGCCTGACTCCGCTGGTTCGCCAATCTCTTACCATTCGCAGTCACTCTTTCCAATGACGCATGAGCCTCTTCCAGCAACTTCTCATGACGGGGAAGAAACACATTCCTTACCCAGTCTCTGTGGGGAGGCAGTCGGCGACCGTCCCTTGTCTTGTCCACGAACATGGGTCGGAAGCCATGCCACTCCGCGTGTTTCCCGTTCTCCAGGAACTCGCGTCCCTTGGCAATCGCATCCTCAATGCGCGCAATCCGATCGGTGATGGCTTTCTCTTTCGCATTCATGAGTGCAGAGCGCTCAAGACCGCCTGGGGATCCTTCTCGACAACGCGCAGAAGAGCCTTCGCAGGTCCCTCCGGCTCCCGACGGCCCTGCTCCCAATTCTGGAGCGTTCGGATGCTGACCCCGATAATCGCCGCGAATCGCGACTGCGACAAACCCAGCCGCTCCCTGATGGCTTTGGGGTCGGGATCCGCAACCACAGTCACACGTGCGGGCTTGCGCTTGCCGCGACGGATCTCACCCGCCTGTCGGATGCTCTCGCAAAGCAGTTCAAAATCCTTCTCGTTCATGATTCCAGGTGTTGTTCGACAAGATCCCCAAGAGGGAAAGTTCCTTTTCAATCAGGCAGCTGGTTCGGCGTCGCCATCTCTGCCTTGTTCTGCTTCTTTATTCTTCCTCTATGGATGGCCTGAACGGGCTGTCGCCCGGAATATAGGGAACATCCGTCGACTCGGCTCCCCAGACGACACTGGGCTTCTTATCCGCTTGAAAACCAGAACGCGCAATCGTCCTGACACGAACCTTGCTTAGCTGTCCTTCCACCAGAGCTTTGGCATCGCGCTGTTCCCAAAAAACCCAATAAAATAAGTCACCCTCTCTATCGGCCATATACCAAAAGATCGGAGGGTCGGTGCCTGGTCCACCTAGGTATCCATGTCCCCATTCTGAAAATAGTTCTTCCAACGTGAGATCATCAGGCAACTGCTCAACCTGATGAGGAGAGATCACTTCCAAAAATCCTTCCGAGGTAGCGACTCTCGTGTCTCCGTTCGTTGAGGTGACACCGAGAATCTTAACTTCACCATTCGCTTCGTCTCTAAAACCGAGCTTGTAGCCTCGCTTATATCCCCCAAGCCATGCTATAGCTGCAACCCCTGCAACAAGAAGCAGAATGGCGGCAACACCAAAGACTTTAGGTTTCATGTGCTTATGGCGGCTGATTTATTGCAGAACAGTAAATTGTCACAAATCGTGGTTTCCCTGCCAGATTGCTGGGACGGGCGGGAGAGTCAAGGCGCGACTGATTCGGAATTTCATAATGCATGCGACTCCTGTTTAGCGCGTCTGAACAGCTTCTGCGTGCTTTCCCACTTCGAAGGAAAGATCGGCCAAAGCCCAATGCCTTTGAGGATCGGCGCCTGGGAAAGCAGTAGGTCTTTATCCCGGCAGGGATTACAGATATTAGATGGCATCGAGGAGCGATAGCGAAGACCACCCCCGGTTGGGGTTCCAATCCATCCGCACCCCGGAGGGCGTGCAAGAACGGCCGGTATGACCTATGGCGCCCGCGCCTTCCGCGACCCACTCCGGGGTCGGATCCATGTGCTATGCAAGACCCCGGGTGGTCGTCGCTATCGCTCCTCGAACCGGGGCTAATTTCTCCGATCCCTCCGGGATCAAGAGGGAGTCGGTTCCACCGGAGCGCGGCCGGAGGCGAAGAACACCTCCATGCGGTGGTGGAGGTCGTCGTAGAAGCGGCGCTTGATGGCTTCGAGGGCGGCACGCTTGTCGCTTTCCGCCATGCCGATCATCTCTTCCTCCAGTTTCATTTTCTCGGCGAAGGATTTTTCCATCTCGACGAGCGAATCGAGGAACTCGCGGGCGGCGCGGGAGTGCTCGATGCCATCGACGAGCGCGTTTTCCAGCCGCGGGTTGCGGGTCACGGCGATCAGGTTGCTGGCCGACAACTGCTCCATGTAGCGGCCGTGGCTCTTGCGATAGGCGCGGTGTTCAGCGTCGAAGCTGATCTCATCGCGGTCCACGAGGGTGTCGTAGGGACCCGGCTTGGTGAAAAACTTCACGATCAGCGGAATGGTGTCCACCAACATGAAGAGCAGGGTGAGCACGATGTAGGTATAGAATGCGAACTGCCCGCCCTGGCTGCCCTGCTTGAACAAGGCGTGGAGGGCCAGCGTCTGGGTGAGGATGTCGCGGCGCGGTTCGGCGCGCAGGGCGGCGAGGCGTTCGGATTCCTCGTTCGTGACGGCGGCGAGTTCGTCCTGCACCCGCCGCAGTTCCAGCAGGCGGGTGTCGATCTGCTGTTTGATCGTGTCGCGCAGCGCGTTCTGCTGGGTGACGAACTGCTCGGCCTGGTCCTGCTCGACCTTGCGCTTGAGCGCGGCGACGCGCTCGGCCTCGGCCTGGTTGGCCTTGGCGATCTCGGCGAGCTTCGCCTCGAACTGCGCGATGGCTCCGGCCTCGGCCTCGCGAACCATCGTCTGCAAGGTGGCCTTTTCGGTCGCGAGATGCTCCAGCAGGCCGCCAAGGCGCTTCGATTCCTCGCGCCGGGGTTCCAGTTGATCGTCACGGATCGAGCGCGCCCGCGGCCCCTCCCCTTTCAAGCCGGAGCGCTGGCCGTTGAGTTCGCGCTCGAATTCGGTCTGCCAGAACCCGAGTTCGGTTTGCAGCTTCGCATATTGCGGGGACAACTCGGCGCTTTGCGCCTCAACCAGCGCAAGCCGCTCGCGGAATGGCGCGGTGGCTTCGTCGGTGGCGGCCTTGAGTTCGGCCTGCTGTTCGGCGGTCAGTCCCGGAATCGCGGCATTGGCATCCTCGTTGTCCTGAAGGATGAACCTCGCCTGGAACGATTCGTTCCACCTTTGGCGCTGCTCGGCGATGCTCGCCTCCAGCGAAGTCGCCGCGGCGCGGATCTTGTCCTTTTCTTTCTCGAATCCCGACCTCGCCACCTCGATCTCGGCCGCGCGGTCCTTCTCGATCACCGAGGAAACCGTGTCGCGGAACAACAGCAGCACCAGCGGGTGGGCGATCGTGATTCCCATCAGCACCGCCACCACCAGGCGCAGCGAGAACTGTGAGAGTTTCCGGAACACCGAGAGATACGGCCGGTATCCCGCAAGCAGGGCGCGGTCGATGGTGAGGATGATGAACGCCCACACCGCCGCGACGGGGTAGATCACCCGCGGGTTGTCCGTGAGCGTGGAGAGCGCGTAGGCGCAGGCGATGAAGGCGAAGGCGCAGGGAACCAGGACCGTCGCTCCGAAGGCGACGTATTTCCGCTGTTCCCAAGCCGGACAGCGCTCAAGCGTTTCGGTGCCGGCCCCGGAGAGCCAGAAAAAGACGCGTTTGATCGAGTTCATGGGTTTTGGTGGTACGGCAGCCGGTCGTTACGGCCCGGTTTCGCGGAACGGCCATTCGGGCGTGCCGGGCGGATCGACCGCGACGGGGGATTTTCCGAGAGCGAAGTCGGCGGGCTTGAGGTTGCGGTCGGCCCAGACTTTGGAGTCCTTCACGAATCCGAAGAAGCTCGGGTAAAAAGGATCGACGTAGGAAACGTCGGCTTTTTCCGGCACTTCGAGTCCTGTGAGGTGGAAGGCGGCGTTGACGACGAGGCGGCGCAGTCCCTCGCTGACCAGATCGACGGACGCGCCGGCGGTAGTGCAGAAGGCCTGGCCCTTGGTGGTACCGTTGGGCGCGGTGTATTCGCGCAGCCAGGCAAGCGCCTGCGGCGGGTTGTTCTTCGGACCATCGACCGGTTTCGAGTCGGGTGCCATGGTTTCGGTGACGAGTCCGCGGAGCAGGATGGTTTCGTCGCCAGTCAGGTTTTTCACGGTATAGACGTCGGAGGGGGCGAAGACATCGTCCACGCCGCGCAGGACCGGGTGGGAGGCATTGGCTTCCTCCACCACGCCGCGCGCGCCTTCCACCTTGTGTTTTCCATGGTGGGCGACCCAGGTTTCGCCGAGGATTTTGAGGCCGAAGCCGCCCTTGTCGCGGAAGGTGTAGCCCCAATCGCCGTCACGCATATTTCCGGCGAAGGCGTGGGTGGCGGTGCGCAGGCCGATGACCGGCTTGCCGGCGTTGAGGAAGGCGGTGATGGGTGCGGTCTGTTCCGGCGGCAGGTCGCGGAAACGGGTGGAAATCAACATCAGGTCGGCGTCGTTGAGCGCCTCGGTGCCGGGGATGTTTTTCTGCTGGTTGGGATCGATGTGGCCGTTTTCCGGGTCGAGCGAGAAGAGCACGGTGCAATCGAAGCCGTGGCGCTGGCTGAGGATCTTGGCGAGCATCGGCAGGGCCTCCTCGGAGCGGTATTCCTCGTCGCCGGCGATGAGGACGATCTTCTTGCCCTTGCCCGGGCCTTCCTTGCCGGGGAAGTGCAGGCCGGGTTCGGCGGCGGTGGCGAGGGACGCGAGTCCGGTCAGGGCGGCGGCGGTCATGCGGGGCAGAAATTTCATGGTTCAGGATGGATCAGCGGTGGTTTACGGAAGTTGGCAGGCGCTTCGTTCACGCCAAGGCAAAATGATGTCATGGATTTTCAGGCATTGCAGCCCCCCCTCGGAAAATCGTATGCGTGCCTGCATCCATGAAGCGCGATCCCATGCAGACCGGTCAGGCGAGGTATGCGTGGCGCGAGGTGGAGCGCGCGGAGCCGCCGAAGCGCGGTGCGGGCGAGCGCATCACGGATTTTCATGAAATCTACTCGTTGTTCGAGGCCGAGACGATCCGCGAGCAGGCGTCGCGCTGCGTGCAATGCGCCGAACCGGCCTGCGTGAGCGGCTGCCCGCTGCACAACCGGATTCCCGAATGGTTGGGACTGGCGGCCGAGGGGCGGTTTCTCGAAGCTGCGGCGATCTCCCGCCAGACGAGCAGCATGCCGGAAATCTGCCCGCGCGTCTGCCCGCAGGAACGGCTGTGCGAAGACTCCTGTGTGCTCCGCGGTTTGGAAGAACCGGTCTGCGTGGGCGCGATCGAGAAATTCATCAACGAATACGCGCTGGCCCAAGGCGAGGGCGTGGCGGCCACCGCGCCGTCCAACGGCCACCGCGTGGCGGTGGTCGGTTCCGGTCCCGGCGGGCTGGCCTGCGCCGACCGGCTCTCGCAGCTCGGCTACGCGGTCACGGTGTTCGAATCGCAGTTGTTGCCCGGTGGCTTGCTGCTGTTCGGCATTCCGGCGTTCAAGTTGGAAAAGGAAATCGTCGAGCGGCGCGTGAACATCCTGCGGCGGCAGGGCGTGGAGTTCCGCACCGGCGTGATCGTCGGCAAGGACATCACCTTGAGCCAACTGCGGCGGGATTTTTCCGCGGTCTATCTGGGGATCGGCGCGCTCAAGGCGCGGGAGCTGGACGTGCCGGGCGCGGACTTGAAGGGCGTGCTGCAGGGACTGCCGTTTCTCGCGCAGAAAAACGCGCCGGTCTCGCTGGGTCTGCCGCCGGTGGAGGTGGCGGGCAAGCGCGTGGTGGTGCTCGGCGGCGGCGACTCGGCAATGGACTGCCTGCGCACGGCACTCCGTTGCGGCGCGGCGGAAACCGTCTGCGCCTACCGCCGCGACCTCGCCAACATGCCGGGTTCGCGCAAGGAATACGCCAACGCGCTCGAAGAAGGCGCGCGCTTCGAGTTTCTAGTCAACCCGGTGGCGGTGGAAGGCAACGACCGTGGCGAAGTCACCGCCGTGCGCTGCGTGCGCATGGAACTCGGCGAACCCGACGCCTCCGGCCGCCGCAAGCCGCGGCCGGTTGCAGGATCGGAGTTCATCCTGCCCGCGGATCTGGTGCTCATTGCCTACGGTTTCGATCCGGTCCCCTTCCCCGCCGAATCGGATCTATCGGAAATCGAACTGAACGAGTGGGGCGCGATCCAAGTGGATGCGGATCAACGAACCAACCTGCCCGGTGTCTTCGCCGGCGGCGACGTGGTGCGCGGCCCCAGCCTGGTGGTGCACGCCGTGCGCGACGGACGGAAGGCGGCGGAGGCGATCCACGAGGTGTTGCGGCCGGAAAGCAGGAATCCCAAGCACGAAAAACACACGATCTAGCAGATCTTAACATTGAAATCCAACTGCCCGAATGGCGAATAGCGTCATATCGATTCGGCTGCCTGATAATATTCCCCTGAAATGAAGTTTTCTATAGAATTAATAATTCACGTTTTGGCCGGCGTTGGTGTTCTTCTTGGTATTTTAATTTGGATACTGACGAAGTGAGCAAAAGTCACCAAGCAAGTTCATGAGTAGCCACCTTGCGCGCCATGGGAGCGGGTAATACACTCCATCATACCATGAAGACCCTGACGGTGAAAATTCCCGAAGCGCTGGAGACGAAGCTGCGGCGCAAGGCGAAGGCGGGCAATGAGCCCGTGTCGGCGATCGTCCGGCGGGCCTTGGCCCGCGAGATGGAGGCCGACGCCACCGATTTCGCCAAGCTGGCCGCACCCTATCAAGGGATGTTTTCCGGTCCGTCCGACCTTTCCACCCGCGAAGGCTATGGAAGTCGCGAATCTCGTTGATGCCGGACCATTGATCGGGTGACTCAACGCCGCCGATCAATGGCATTCATGGTCGGTTGAAACACTCTCCGCGGTTCGGGGTCCGCTCCACACCACCGAGATCGTGCTTGGCGAGGCCTGTTGGCATCTGGGCGGCAACACGCAACCCGTCCACGCACTTCTGGGCTTGGTCCGTACTGGCGCAATCCAACTGCTGCATCCATGGCCCGGACACTTGGAGCGAACCCAGGAGTTGATGATGAAATACGAACGCATGGACGCGGCGGACGCATCGCTCGTCGTGATGTCCGAAATCCATCGCGACGCGAAAATCATCACCACCGATCGCCGGGACTTTTCCATTTACCGCCGCTTGGGCCGCTATCGGCTTCCGGTCGTGCTACCACCGGATGAGATCGACCTGTGACCGGGGGCAGTCCCCGCAAGCGGGATTCGATAGCACCGTTCATGGGAATTTTGCCGCAAGCGCTCAGCAGGGCGGCGGAGGCGATTCACGGAGCTTTGGGATGCAACACGTAGTCTCGTTCGTTGGAACGGGTGGATTGCTGTTCCATCAGGATCTTCCGGTCGCATCTTTGGGCATGGAATCATGGATATTCATGCTTGATTCCCCAATCCGTGCATGCATGAGTGTCTGCATGAAAACCATCACATTGGACGAGGATGCATACGAGAGACTGAAGAGCTGGAAGCGGCAGGGAAGCGATTCGTTTTCGGCAGTGGTGAAGCGGGTGGTTCCCCGCGCGGGCACTTTGGAGTCCATGGCACGCTTCGCCGCCGAAAGGGCGACATCCGCTAATGGACGGGATGAATTGCTGGAATCGACGATCGAGAACCGTCAGAGCACCAAACACGATCCATGGACTTGATCGCGGACACCACGTTTCTCGTGGGGCTTTGGCGTCGCCAGTCCTGGGCGATGGATTTTGCAAGCGCCCATCCCGGCAAGACACTCGGCATTTCCTGGGTGGTGCGCGGCGAGTTCTGGCATGGAGCGGTGCGGGCAGGGCATGATCCGGCGGAAGTGGAGCGCTTCCTGTCGCTTGGCCTGCCACTGGACGAGACCGCGGGCGCCGTGCCGTTTTATGCCCGCATTGCCTCGGCTTTGCAGGAAAATCATCCCGATGTGTATCAGGGCATCGGGCAGAACGATTTGTGGATCGCGGCCGTGGCTGTGCAGACGGGCCTGCCGCTGCTCACCCGCAATCGACGCCACTTCGACCGGATCGACGGGCTTTCACTGCAGGTGCTGGATTCCTGATTCAGCAACTGAAAACCGTAAAAGGAAGCCTATTCCTTGGTTGCGAGCGCATCCGTGGGGATTGCGTCGCGCCGCGGTCTAACGACCGCGCCTACGTGCCTAGGCCTCCCTGCCGCAGCAGTTCTTGTATTTCTTGCCAGAGCCGCAGGGGCACGGGGCGTTGCGGCCGGCGTTCTCGATCGAGAAGCTGGGTTTGCGCTTGGGCAGGTTGAGTTTGAGCTTGGTTTCGCCGCCGGCTTCGAGCGCCGCGCCGGAGATGTTGCCGGAGGTGGCGACGTTCGCCTGGGTGAGCGCCGACTCGCCGCCGTGGAGTTGTTGCGGGGCGCTGTGAAGCTGCTTGAGGAAGGCTTCGAGATTGGCGGCGGAGCGGAACAGGTTCTGCAAGGCCTCCTGCTTGATCGAATCCATCAGCGTGACGAACAGGTTGTAGGCCTCGTTCTTGTATTCGACGAGCGGGTCCTTCTGGCCCTGGGCGCGGAGATGCACACCTTCGCGCAGGGCGTCCATGTTATACAAATGTTCCTGCCACTGCTTGTCGATGGCGACGAGCACCATGCGGCGCTCCTCCTGGTCGAGCACCTCCATCGGCAGCTTGCCGGTGCGGATCTCGTAGGCCTCCTTGACCTTTTTCACCAGCATCGCGGAGATCGAAGCCTCGTCGAGGTTTTCGATGGCATCCTCCTCGGTCACGCGGATCGGCAGGGTGGCGTTCACCCAGTTGAGCAGTTCCTTGTAATCGGGCAGTTCGTCGTCGCGCTCGCTGAGGTATTCGCGCACCTTGGCGGGAACGGTTTCTTCGATGATCTCGTTGACGAGGTTGCGCGGAACCTCGGTGGTGAGCACTTCGTTGCGGTAGCCGTAAACGACCTCGCGCTGCATGTTCATCACGTCGTCGAAATCGAGCACGCGCTTGCGCCAGGTGTAGTTGCGCTGTTCGACGCGCTTCTGGGCGGTTTCGACCGACTTGTTGAGCCACGAGTGTTCGAGCGCCTCGCCCTCCTTCATGCCGAAGCGCTCCATCATGGAGGTCATGCGGTCGGCGGCGGCGAAGTTGCGCATCAGGTCGTCCTCGAACGAGATGAAGAACTGCGATCGGCCGGGGTCGCCCTGGCGGGCGCAGCGGCCGCGCAGCTGGCGGTCGGTGCGACGCGATTCGTGACGCTCGGTGCCGATGACGAACAGCCCGCCGAGATCGGCGACGCCCTCGCCGAGTTTGATGTCGGTGCCGCGGCCGGCCATGTTGGTGGAGACAGTGACCGCTCCGCGCTGGCCGGCGCGTGAGACGATCTCGGCTTCCTGCTCGTGGAACTTGGCGTTGAGCACCGAGTGCGGGATCTTGGCGCGCTTGAGCATGCGGGCCAGGGTTTCGGAGGCCTCGACCGAGGCGGTGCCCACCAGGCATGGCTGGCCCTTGGTGTGGGCCGCCTCGATGGTGGCGATCACCGCGTTGAACTTCTCGCGGCGGGTCTTGAAGACCTGGTCGTTCTCGTCCACCCGGATGTTGGGCGCGTTGGTGGGAATGGGCAGCACGTCGAGCCGGTAGATGTCATGGAACTCGGCGGCCTCGGTCTCGGCGGTGCCGGTCATGCCCGCGAGTTTCTGATAGAGGCGGAAGTAGTTCTGGATGGTGATGGTGGCGAAGGTCTGGGTCTCCTTCTCGATGGCGACGCCTTCCTTGGCCTCGACCGCCTGGTGCAGTCCGTCGGACCAGCGGCGGCCCGGCATTTCACGGCCGGTGTTTTCATCGACGATAATCACCTTGCCTTCCTTGACGACGTATTGGACATCCTTCTCGAACACACAGTAGGCCTTGAGGAGCTGGGAGATGTTGTGGATTTTCTCGGCCTGCGAATCCATCTTGCGCTGGCACTCCTCCTTGGCGGCGATCTTCTGCTCGTCAGTGAGTTCGCGGTTGGTGTCGATGTCAGCGAAGAGGGTGCCGATATCCGGAAGCGTGAAGGACTCGGGTTCGCCGGGGGAGAGAAACTCGCGGCCCATTTCCATGAGGTCGGCGTCGTGACCTTTTTCGTCGATGACAAAGTACAACTCCTCCTTCAGCGCGAAGAGTTCGCGTTTCTGCGCGTCCTGGTGGAGGGCGAGTTCGGCCTTCTCCATGAGACGGCGCATCTCGGGCTCTTCCATGTAGCGCATGAGCTGGCGGTTGCGCGGCTGGCCGAGCTTGAGCTTGAAGAGCAGGCGGCCGGCGCCTTCCTTGTCGCCTTCATCGAAAAGCTGCTTGATCCCGGCGGCCACCTCGTTGCAGAGCGTGACCTGGCGTTTGACGAGCTGTTCGACGAGCGACTTGTATTTGTCGAACTGGTGGCTGGTGTGCGACGACGGACCGGAGATGATGAGCGGGGTGCGGGCCTCGTCGATGAGGATCGAGTCCACCTCGTCGATGATGGCGAGGTAGTGGCCGCGCTGGACCTGCTCGTCCTTGGTGGAGGCCATGCCGTTGTCGCGGAGGTAGTCGAAGCCGAACTCGGCATTGGTGCCGTAGGTGATGTCGCAGGCGTATTCCGCGCGGCGTTCCCACGGCGGCATCTGGTTCTGGATGCAGCCGACGGTGAGTCCGAGGAACTTGTAGAGGGCGCCCATCCACTCGGCGTCGCGGCGGGCGAGGTAGTCGTTGACAGTGATGATGTGGACTCCGAGACCGGTGAGCGAGTTGAGATAGACCGGCAGGGTGGCGACGAGCGTCTTGCCCTCACCGGTCTGCATTTCCGCGATCATGCCACGGTGCAACGCGACGCCGCCGATGAGTTGGACGTCGAAGTGGACCATTTCCCAGAGGATCGGGTGATCGTTGACGGTGATGGTGCTGCCGCACATCCGGCGGGCGGCGTTTTTCACCACCGCGTAGGCCTCGGGGAGGATTTGTTCGAGGTATTTGGCGCGGGCCTTCGGGAAATCGGCTTCGGCCTCGTGGAAAGCGGCCTTGGCGGCCTCGATTGCCGCGGCGGTCGGTTCGATGCGCGAGGGCAGTGCGGGAAAATCGACACGCAGCGGCTCAAGGCGGGCTTCCAGGGACGCGGCGGTGGCCACCAGTTCGTCGGAATTCATGCGCTCGATCACCGGTTTCGCCGGGATTTCGAGGGCGTGGTAGCGGGCGAGGTGCGCCTGCCAGTTGCGCGT
Source organism: Luteolibacter sp. (assembly GCA_041686775.1). GTDB lineage: Bacteria > Verrucomicrobiota > Verrucomicrobiia > Verrucomicrobiales > Akkermansiaceae > Luteolibacter. The sequence continues at coordinate 569,124 of JAWLDG010000002.1, forward strand.
CATTTCGCGGAGTTTTTCCTCGGGCTCGCGCTGGAGCGCTTCCTCGATTTCATTGATGCGCGACACCGTCGGCAGGATGCGGCGGATTTCCCGCTGGTTTTTCGAGCCGACGATTTTCTGGAGAATCCACTTGATCATGTGTGCGATGGGCTGGGGCGGAAAACCGCCGGGGCGAAGGCCATACACCCTGCCGCGGACGGGTGCAAGCGCTAGGCTTGCGTCCGGAACTTCCTGCCGCTAAAGGATGTGGCATGACTCGCATCACGCGCACACTGCTATGCTGGATCGGTGCCGCCTCAATGGCCGTCGCCGCAGAGCCCGCGGCCCTTTTCAACGGCAAAAACCTCGATGGCTGGACCTTCGACGTCATCGATCCCAAGGTGAAGCCGGAGCAGATCTGGTCGGTCGCCGACGGCATCCTGATCTGCAAAGGTCGGCCGCCGGGCGTGATCCGCACGGAAAAGGACTACGAAAACTACGAGATCACCGTCGAGTGGCGGTGGCCGGAAGGCGGCAAGCCCGGCAACAGCGGCCTGCTCGTCCATTGTTCGACGCCACGCGAACGCTTCATCTGGCCGAAGTCGCTCGAAGTCCAGCTCGCCCATGAAAACGCCGGAGATTTCTGGATGATCGGCGAAAAAGTCACCGTGCCCAACGCCACGCCGCAGGACCGCCGCTGGGTGAAGCGCCAGAACAGCGTCGAAAAACCGGTGGGCGAGTGGAATACGATGCGCGTCCGCTGCGAGGGCGACCGCATCAGCGTCTGGGTCAACGGCGTGCTGATGAACGAAGGCAGCGACATCACCGCCACCAAGGGCGCGATCTGCCTGCAAAGCGAGGGCGCGGAAATCCATTTCCGCAAGGTCGAACTGGCGCCCATCGATTGAGTGAACTGGCGGGCAATGCTTGTGAGTCGGAAGTCTTTCGATGAAACCGGCCCTCACTTCCTCACCCGCAAATCGCGCGTGTTCCACAACACGCCTGTCGCGGCCGTGCTTTCGCGGCGATTCCATGCCGCTATCGCGACGGGCAGCGATCAGAAAAGTTCCTGCTGGCCCGGGGAGCAGCGGCGGAAGGCGGAGAGGTCGAGTGGAGGGGTGCGCGGGTGGAGGCCGTGTTTGCGGCAGAGGGTGCGGAACAGCGCCTGCCATTGGGCGGCGGTCTGGCCGGTGCCGCGCATGCGTTCCGTGGCGGTGCCGCTGTTCAAAGCGCCGCCGTGGCTGGAGCGGATGCGGTTGAGGATTTTTTCTTTGGCTTGTGGTCGGTGGCGATCGAGCCAGCCGGCAAACACATCGGCCACGGCACCGGGCAGTCGGACGAGCGAGTAGGCGGCGAAAGTCGCGCCGTGTTCGGCGGCGGCTGTTAGAATGACGGCGAGTTCGGAATCGTTGAGGCCGGGGATCATCGGCGCGGCGCTGACTCCGGCGGGAATGCCGGCATCGGCGAGCGTGCGCAGGGTTTCCAGCCGCGCGCGCGGCGTGGGCGCTCGCGGTTCGAGCACGCGGGCGAGGTCGGAATCGAGCGTGGTGACCGAGAGGAAAACGACGACTGCTCGGTGGCGGGCGAGTTCGGCAAGGTGATCGAGATCGCGGGTGACGAGCGTGTTCTTGGTGATGATGACGACCGGATTGCGGAAACGGGCGAGCGTTTCCAGGCAGCGGCGGGTGAGTTCCAACCTGCGCTCGACGGGCTGGTAACAATCGGTGACGCCCGAGAGGCTGATGACGCCGGGCCGGTAGCCGGTTTTCGCCAGTTCCCTTTCCAGTAGTTCCGGCGCGTCGTGTTTGACGACGATTTTGGATTCGAAATCGAGACCGGCTGAGAAGCCGAGGAACTCGTGATAGATGCGGGCGTAACAATAGGCGCAGCCGTGCTCGCAGCCGCGGTAGGGATTCAGTCCGTAATCGAACGAGATGTCGTCCGCGTCGTTGCGGGCGAGGACGGATTGCGAGTCGTCGCGCAGAAAAGTCGTGCGCAGCGGGCGCGGGTCGTCGTCCACCCAGGCGTCCTCGTCGGTTTCCACCCGAAGTTGTTCGAATCGATTCGGCGGATTGCCGTCCGCCCCGCGGCCGCGCACTGGCATGGCGGGAACCTGGCACGGACGCGGTGAAAATCACCTCATTTCCCCTGCCAGCCGCCGCCGAGCGCCTTGGCGAGGGCGGCGAGGGTGATGCGCTGTTGGGAATCGATCTGGGCGAGGACGAGTTGCACGCGCAGCACGGTGCGACCGGCCTCGACGACTTCGAGATAGCTGCTCAGTCCCTTGTCATATCGTTCCTGCGAGATGCGCTGGGTGTCGCGGGCGCTGGCGAGGGCTTTTTCGAGCGCGGCGCGCGAGCGGGCGAGGCCCTTGAGATCGGTGATCGAATCCTCGACCTCGCGCAGGGCGACGAGCAGGGTGTTGCGATAGCGGGCGAGCGCTTCGTCGCGGCGGCTCACGGCGGCGTCGAAGGTGGCGCGGTTGGATCCGGCGTCGAAGATCGGCGCGGCGACGTTGGCACCGATGGAAAGGATGCGGTTTTCCCAATCGAGGAAATTTTCCGCGCCGAGCGATTCGTAGCCGGCGTTGCCGCCGAGCGAGAAGTTCGGATAGAACGCGGCCTGCGCCACGCCGATGCGGGCGTTGGCGGCGCGGAGTTCCTCTTCTGCGGCGCGCACGTCGGGCCGGCGGTTGAGCACCTCGGCGGGCGTGCCGGCGAGGATTTTCGGCAGCGTGGAAGTCATTTTCCCCGCGGGCAGGTCGAAGTCCGACGGCCGCGCGCCGCAGAGCACGGCGAGCGCGTGTTCCGCCGCGCCGCGCTGGCGCTCGACTTGTGCGAGGTCATTGCGCGCGAGTTCCAGTTCGGTGCGCGCCTGGCTGGTCGAGAGGCCGTCGATGAGCCCGGCATCGGCCTTGTTCTGCTGGAGTTCGAGCGTTTCCTGGCGGCTCTTGATGGTATCTAACAGAACGACTTCCTGCGCATCGAGCCCACGCAGCAGGAAATACTGGCGCGCCACTTCGGTGGCAATGCCGAGGCGTTGGGCGTCGTAGAGCGCGGCGGCGGCGGCGGCATCGGCGGTGGACGCTTCGAGCGAACGACGGTTGCGGCCCCAGAGGTCGAGGTCGTAGGCGAGATCGAATGAGCCGCGGTAGTTGGTGTCGGTGAGATCAATGTCGAATCCGGCGAATCCGGTCGGCAGGTTGCCGACGGTGGCTTCCTGCGAGCGGCGGGCGTAACCGGCGGATCCTGATAGATCGAGCCGCGGGAACATGCGGGCGCGGTCGAGACCGACGAGCGCCCGCGAGGTGTCCACACGCGCCTTGGCCGCGGCGAGGTCGTTGTTGGCATCGAGCGCGCGTTTCACCAGGCGGTTCAATTCGCGGTCGTTGTAGAGTTTCCACCAATCGTCCGGCAGCCGCGCGCCGGCGGTGGCGCGGGTTTCCTTCCAATCGCCGCCGCCTGTTAGATCGGGCTTGAGGAAATCCGGGCCGACGGTGCAGGCGGCTAGCAGGAGCGTGGCGAGAAAGATTGTGGCGACTTTCATGGTTCCGGAGCTTCGATGAACACATCCACTTGCTGGCCGACATAGATCGGCGGATTTTCCGGGCGGTCGAGCGAGAAGATGACTTGCAGCACGCGGGTATCGACGCGCTCGGTGCCCGCTCCTGTCAGGGAAACCTTGGGTATGACATAGGGTTCCACGCGCACGAATTCGAGCGGGAAGGTGACGGACGGATCGCCCTTGAGACTGGCGCGAGCCTTCTGACCGGGGCGGATACGGGTGGAGTTCTGCTCGTCCACGTCAGCGCGGACCTGCAGGCGGCCGGTTTCGCCGAGAATCATCGCCGGTTTTTCCGGAGCGGTGGCGGCATATTCGCCGGCGCGGATGTTCAGCTGAATGATGGTGCCGTCGCGCGGGGCGAGGATGGTGAGTCGGGAGATGAGCAGGGCGATGCTTTGCAACTCGCCATCGATGGCCGTCTGCTCGGCGCGCGCGGCGGCGAGCCTGGCGGTGGCGACCTCGACCTCGCGTTGCAGGGTATCGAGGTCGTCGCGGCTGACGGCGCGGGTGTCGGTGACGGCGGCGAATCGTTCGTAGCGCGATTTCACCTTGGCGAGTTCCGCCTCGGCCACGGCGATGTTGGCGCGGGCGACATCGAGTTTCGCCTTGGCGGTGATTTCCTGCGCGCGGAGGTCGCGGTCGTCTAACAGGAACAGGACATCACCGGTTTTCACCGCGTCGTTCACCTTCACTTTCACCTCGGTGACGAGTCCCGGCTGCGGCACGCCGATGGCGACGTTTTCGCTCAGTGCCTCGAGGATGCCGCTGGCGGAAACCGCCTCGGCGTAGGGCTTCGGCGCGGGCGGGATGGGCGGGTCGTCGCTCTGCGGCATCCGGCGCTCGGCCTGCAGGCGGTCGATGCCGACGATGGCCACCACCCCGGCGAGGGCGAGCAGGATGGTGCCGTAGCGGAGGACATTGGAAAACATGGGAGAACGGGCCTGGTTTTTCCCGGCGATAACTTGGAGCGACTCGCCGGGATGTCGAGCAGGAAGCCGCGATCAGCACTCACGACGGTTCCATGCCACGAGATCGCGGTAACGCAAACCGGTGCCGCCGAAGAGGTCGAGCGCGCTGCCCACCGTGACGTCCACCCTCCCCTGCCCCGCGCTCTCGACGAGCAGGACGTCCTCCATGGCAGCCGCGCCGCCGGCGTAGGTGAGCGGGATTTTCCCCCACCCGCCGAGCAGCGAGACGAGGTCAGCATCGATGCCGCGGCAGAGGCCCTCGACGTCGGCGGCGTGGATCAGGAACTCGGCACAGTGCGGGGCGAGCCGGTCGAGCGTCTCCGGCGTGACGCGCAGCGAAGTGGGCGTCTGCCAGCGGTTCATCGCGACCACCCAGCCATCGGCGGCGCGGCGGCAGGAGAGGTCGATGACGAGTTTTTCGGCACCGATCGTTTTCACGAGGCGCTCCAGCACATCGGTTAGAAATTTCCCGTCATGGTCGAAAAGCGCTGAGGTGACGATGACGTGGCTGGCCCCGGCATCGAGCCAGTCGCGGGCATTGTCCGGAGTGATGCCGCCGCCGATCTGCAAGCCGCCGGGCCAGGCGGCGAGCGCCTCGCGGGCCGCGGCGTCGTTGCCCGGACCGAGCTTGATCACGTGGCCGCCGGTCAGGGCGTCGGCGCGGAAGGTCTCCGCGAACCAAGCCGGTGCCTTGTCCGAGACGAAGTTTTCCCGCGGCCCCGGCCCGTCATCGCGCAGGCTGCCGCCGACGATTTGTTTCACCTTGCCCTGGTGGAGGTCGATGCATGGACGGAAGCGGGTCACGCGTGGGACGATGATACGCGGCGGGCGGATCGCCAAGCGGATTGCCGGGATGGGCGTGGCGGCGGGCGGATTTTCTTAGGATTTCCTGATTTTACGACTCGGAAAACAATCTTGCCCCCGGGCGTGAGTGCGGGGATGCTGTGGCGGCAGGTGAAGCTATGGCAGGCAGGGACAACAAGAAGCGCGGCGAGGTGGCGGAGACGCCGCGATGGACCAACGAGGTGATCGGGATCCTGTGGATCGCGGGCGGGATGTTGCTGCTGCTGTCGCTGGTGAAATACAGTCCGGCGGATTTGCGCGGGCCGTCGGGCATTCCGTTGCTGGGTGGGTTTCTGGAGCCCTTCGCCGACAAGTCGGGCGCGCCGGATGAGAACCTGATCGGCCCGGTGGGCGGCATTCTGGGATTTCTGCAAATCCTGTTGTTCGGTGCGGCGGGCTGTCTGCTGCCGGTGAGTTTCATCTGGTTCGGCGTGTTGAAGTTCGCTTTCAACGGGCGTCTCTGGCCGCGCGCGATACTGGGCTTCGCGGCCTTGCTTTTGTCGGCCTCCGCCTGGCTGCATGCGGCGGATTTCATGTTCAAGGACTGGGCGGAAAGCTGCCACCTCAACAGCCCCGGCGGCGTGATCGGCAACGGGCTGGGCGGCTTCGTGCTGATGAATCTGATCGGACGGGTGGGAACCATCGTCGTGACCTCGGCCGTGTATCTGGTGGCGGTGATCATGCTCACCGGCCAGCAGCCGGTGCGGTTCGCCAAAGCCTGCAGCGCGGCCGTCGCACGGAAATTCGCCGCATGGCGTGCAAGCCGCAGCGAGGAAGGCCGCGCCGCCGCCCGCGAGGCGGAATTGCTGGCCGAGCGCGAACGCCAGCGCGAGCAGCGCCGCAAGGAGCGCGAGGAAGCCCGCGCGGCGAAGGAAAAGGTAACCGCCGATGAGGACGGTCAGGCGCTGCTGCCCCTCAGGGACACACCCGCTCCGCAGATCATCGATGCCTCGCAACGCCGCGCTGCAGAGCCTTTCGATCCGGGTGCGAAACCCTTCGAGCGCAAGAAATCCGGCCACCAGTTTCTCTCGACCGGCGATTACCCCGATTACGAATTGCCGGGCTTCGACCTGCTGGACGCGGATGAAGAAGAGGAAGCTCCCGAAGCCAATCGCGACGAATTGCTGCGCAACCAGAATGTCATCATCGAGACGCTCAAGGCCTTCGGCATCGAGGTGACGCCCGGCGACATCACGCGCGGCCCGACCATCACTCGCTACGAGATCTATCCGAGCACCGGCCTGCGCGTTTCCCGCATCGCCCAGCTCGAGGCCGACATCGCGCGCGCCACCTGCGCCGAGCGCATCAACATCCTCGCGCCGATCCCCGGCAAGGACACCGTGGGCATCGAGATCGCCAACTCGCAGAAGATCGCCGTGCCGCTCCACGAACTGCTGCACGACCCCGAGTTCCGCTCCGCGAAAAAGAAGATCCCGCTCGCGCTCGGCAAGGATGTTTATGGCAAGACGGTCATCGGCGACCTCGCCGCGATGCCCCACCTGCTCGTCGCCGGTGCCACCGGATCCGGCAAGTCGGTCTGCATCAACTCGATCATTTCCTCGATGCTCTTCAAGTTCGGCCCCGATGAACTGCGCTTCATCATGGTGGACCCGAAGGTGGTGGAAATGCAGATGTACAACCGCCTGCCGCACCTCGTCGTGCCGGTCGTCACCGATCCCAAGAAAACCGTCGCCGCGCTCAAGTGGGTGGTCAACGAGATGGAAAAACGCTACCGCATCTTCGCAAAGGAAGGCGTGCGCAACTTCGACGGCTTCAACAGTCGTCCGCGCAAGGAGAAGCCGGTGCCCGCTCCGGTCGAAGAAGAGCCGTCGGACGAGGCAGACCCGTCCGACATGTCGGACGGGCCTGAAGAAGCAGCCACGGCTTCCCCCGACAGCCACCAGCCGCCGGCGTGGTCGCTCGATGCGGTGCCGGACGAGGACATCGAGTCGATTGCCGCGGCGCTCGAAGCCGGCGACCTGACGCCCGAGGCGGACGAGGACGAGCAGATGGAGATGTTCGAGGAGGACAAGATCCCCGACCGCTTCCCCTACATCGTCGTGCTCATCGACGAGTTGGCCGACCTGATGCAGACCGCGCCGGCCGATGTCGAGATGTGCATCGCGCGCATCGCGCAGAAAGCGCGCGCCGCAGGCATCCACCTGATCATCGCCACCCAGACGCCGCGCGCTGACGTGGTCACCGGCATCATCAAGGCGAACATCCCCTGCCGCATCGCCTTCCAGGTTTCATCGCAGCTCGACTCCCGCGTCATCCTCGACACCAAGGGGGCCGATAAACTGGTCGGCAAGGGGGACATGTTATATCTTCCGCCCGGCTCGGCGAAACTGGAGCGCGCGCAGGGTGCCTTCGTCACCGATGCGGAAATCGAGCGCATCATCGACCACTGCGCCAAGCAGGGCGAGCCGAACTTCGAGACCGACATCCAGCAATCCATCAACTCCGCCGGCGAGGACGACGAGGAGGAAATCTCCGAAGCCGACGAGGAACTGATCGTCAAGTGCATCGAGGTCGCCCGCCAGGAGCAGAAATGCAGCACCTCCCTGTTGCAGCGCCGCCTGCGCCTCGGCTACACCCGCGCCGCCCGGATGGTGGACATCCTCGAACAACGCGGCATCGTCGGCCCCGGCGATGGAGCCAAGCCGCGCGAGGTGTTCCTCAAGTGACCGCCCGCCTCAGTGCAGCAGCTTGCGGAGCGTGGCGGTGACGTCGTCGCGCGAGAGCACCCCGGCGGCGCAGGCGAGCGTGAGGTTTTCCCAGTCCTCGCTGTCCGGCGACGGAGTGTGCCCGTTGAGTTCCAGAAACACCAGGCATGCGCCGATAGCCACCCGTTTGTTGCCATCCACAAACGGGTGATTGCTGCAGAGATAATACAAATAGGCTGCCGCGACCTCGACCGTGTCGGAGAAGGTCGAAACTCCTCCGAAAGTCGCCTGCGGCGCGCCGGTGGCCGAGTGTAGCAGGGCCTCGTCGCGCAAGCCGGGCGAACCGCCAAAAAGCCGGATCGCGGCGGCATGGATTTCCATGGCCTGCTCGACCGTCAGGTGGATGCACTCGTTGGGGTCGGTGATCATGCAAGGCGCTTCATGGTTTGAGCATAGCGCTGCATCACATCCTCCACTTTGGCACTGAACTCGGCGGGATCAGGCTCCGTTTTCATCGGAGTGATCATGATCGTCTTCCCCGCATGCACCTCCACGTTCACCTGGTCGCCGGGCTTGAGGTGGGCGAGTTGGAGCAGCGTGGAATCGAAGATGATGCCGTGGGAATTGCCGATCTTGGTGATGGTTTTGATCATGTTAAAACAATGTTTTACGTTCGTGGGCGTGTCAAGTTTGGAGTGGCGATTTGAAAGCGTCATGAATCACACAGGCGGCTTGAAAGCCGCCTGTGCGGGACATGGCTGCCAGGAGGCAGCCACTCCGGTGGGCTCAAGCGACGAACGAGTAATCGTACGGCTTGCGCATTTCGCGGGCGAGGTGGCGGTTGGCCTCCTCGGCGTGCTCGCCGGTGAAGATTTCCTTTTCCGGGTCCCACGTCAGGGACTTGCCGGTGCGCAGCGAGGTGGTGCCAAGATGGCAGACGGAGGCCGAGCGGTGGCCGACCTCGACCGGGCAGATCGGGTCCTTGCGGCTGGCCATCGACTCGAAGAAGTTGCCCATGTGGTCGTTGCTGACATAAAGCCGCTCGGCGTCGTCGGGCAGCGGATTGCGGAGCAGGTCGTTTTCGCTGGCCTTTATTTCGGAACGGTTCACCCAGATCCAGCCGTCGCTGCCTTCGAAGCGGATGCCGTTGCGCTGGCCATCCGGATTGATCACCGCGCCGAACGGCGAGTCGTCGGTGGTGGTCTTGACGTTGAAGATCACGCCGTTGGCATACTCGAAGCGCACCTCGTATTCGCTGATGGCGTCGTAGCCGCCGGGGACCGGCAGGGCGAGCGGCTTGCTGCTCACGCGGACCGGCGCGACCAGGCCGATGGCCCAGTAGCCGATGTCCATGTGGTGCGCGCCCCAGTCGGTCATGGTGCCGCCGGAGTAGTCATACCAGTTGCGGAACGTGGTGTGGCAACGTTCGGGGACGTATTCGTTGAACGGCGCCTGGCCGAGCCAGTAGTCCCAGTTGAGATGCCCGGGCACCGGCTTGGTTTCGAACGGACCGCCGCGCACGCCGGCCGGCAGCCAGACGGTGACTTCCTTGAGATCGCCGATGCGCTTGTTTCTCACCAACTCGCAGGCGAGGCGAAAGCGCACGCTGCTGCGCTGCTGGGTGCCGGTTTGGAGAATCACCTTGTTGTCGCGCACGGCCTTCACCACCTGCTTGCCTTCGTCGATGGTGAGCGTGAGCGGTTTCTCGGAATAGATATCCTTTTTCGCCCTGGCCGCGCCGATGTTGATCAGGCTGTGCCAGTGGTCGGGCGTGCCGTTGATAATGGCGTCGATGTCGTCGCGCTCCAGCACCTTGCGGAAATCGTGAAATTGTTCGGGTTTCTTGTCGTCCTTGGCGAGCCGGCCGGCGGCGCGCTCGGTGTGGTTTTTGTCCACATCGCAGACCGCGACGATGTCGCCAAGGCGAGAGGCGTTGCGGGCGTCGCCGGTGCCCATGCCGCCGCTGCCGATCAATGCGATGCGCGGGCGGGAGTTGGGCGAGGCCACGGTTTTCGCGGGTTCGGCGGCGAGCGCCAGTTCGCGCTGCACAAACCACATCGGCAGGCCGGTGGCGGCGGTGGCGGCAGTGACTCGACGCAGGAAGCGGCGACGGGAAATCTGGAAATCGGAGTGGTGGCTCATGGTGCTGTGGTTTGGGAATTGAAAACCTTCGGCAGCCCGCGGAAATTCCGGGACTGCCACTGGCGAAAACGCGCATTCCGGCCGCCGTCTTTCAAGCGCAGGCGAAATGCAGGACATCGTGGCGGCGGTTTCGTTCAGCGATTCCGTATCACGGTGCGCGCGCCTTTTTCCGGATGGCTGGCGAAAATGGCGACGCGCTTGATCGTGGAAACATCGATACCGGTGTGGCTGAGGTAATCGAAGGCGCCGCGCAGGTCGGTGTAGCCGTCCTTGTGATAATTCACCTCACCGTCCCGCGTCTCGGCATAGACCTTGATGTAGGTTTTTGGAAGCGGCTTGCCGGTGGTGGCGTCAGTGACGCGAAGCGTGCGCGTTTCAGGGAACAGATGCAGTTCGATCGCCCGCGAGTCGAGCACGCGCAGGAGCCGGGTGTTGCCGCTGTCGGCGGCGGCGAGCAGGCTGCCTTGGCGGAGGTGTTCCGGCAGTTCGATCACAGTCTCGCTGGCATCTGCGGGGAGCTGAACTTCCATCAGATGATTCGGCCGGATGGCGGGTTCCGATCCGCCGCCGGCGTCGCCGGTCAGGAACGGGTCTTTCGAGAACAACACTTCGAGGTCCACGCTGAAGAGCTTGAGCGTGGCGCGTTCCAACCCGCGGTGGCGGATGACGAGCTTGCCGCCGTCGCCGGCGACGAGGTCGAGTTGCGGCGCGGCCTTGTCGTTTTCCGCAGGCTTGGATTCGCTCGTTTCGGCGAGGCTGGCGATTTCATCGGCCTGGTCGATCACCGCCTGGAAGCGGTCGCGCCACAAACCGGGCGGCAGCGACGGCAGGTTGCGCGCGGCGATGGCCCGGGCGGCAGCCGGGTTTTCCTGATAGAAAAGCGCCACCGCGTGCAGATAATCGTAATGGATGCGGCCGGTGAGTTTTTGCGGATCGATTTTCGCGAATCGCTCCAGAGCTTCCCCGATGCGGTCTTGCAGGAACAGGAACGCGCACATAGTGAGATGGTCCGATGCGTCGAGCGACGGCTTCCACGCGAGTTGGTCGAGGAAGGCATGATAATGTTCGCGCGCGGCCTCGTGGGTGATGCGCGATTCGCCGGTGAAACGATGGGCACGCGCGTTGACCAGTGGATCGAATTCGAGCGTGTGCCAATCGTGGTGCACCCGTGGCCGCACGTCCAACAACGGGCTGTCGAGCCATTGACCGAGCTGCGTGACCGCGAACGAGTTTTCCAGATACTCGCGGATCGCCGCGGGATCGTTGTGATGGAAACCATAGGCCGCCACCTGCGGTGAGAAATGCATACGCTCGCGCAGGATCGCAGTGACCTTTTGAAAAAACGCCTTGTTTTGCAGTCTCCAGAGCATCGGTGTGGGATGTAGCGTAGCGAGGTTTTCCGTACGCAGGCGGGCGAGCACTCCCTCGTCGCTGCCCTCGCGGGCGAGCACCCACCACGACGCGGCATCGGCGGGTACTTCTTCGTCCGAGACGCGCAAGGTGCGCGCGGCGGTGTGCGAGAGGATCACGCCGTTTTCACTGACGTGCAGCGGATAGACCGCGAAGTCGCCGGGCGCGGGGAAATAGAATGCGAGTTCCAGTTTCACCACGCCGTGCGGCTTGATCTCGTGGGTGGACGACAGCGTGGCCGTGTGGCCGGCGAGCGGGATCGACCCGGCGGGAATCTGGGCCAGCACGTCGATGCGGCGGCCGCTGCCAGTGGGATTCGTCACGATCAGCGAGCAGGCATATGCAACGCCGGGACGGAAATCGCCGGTCACCGGATTCTCCACCTCGCGGCCATCGACGATGCGCACGCGCTCGCCGAATGGCGTGAACGATTGGCGGACCAGCAACGGCGATTCCGGCGCGACTTCCTCGGCGCGACGCGTGTCCTTGTAGAACAGGATCATCGGCTCGCGCGCCTTCACGCGCAGCGAAGTGCCGTCCACCGTGACCTCCGGCCGCTCCGCCTTGAATGGCAGATCGAGCAGCGCAAGACACATCAGGGCTTCGTTGGCCGAACGATGGCAGCCGTTGAAGTGGGCTGATAGAAACGGCCCCTTGCCATCCCATGCGGCGAGTTCTATCCAGAAACGGTTGAGCGGAATCAAGCCTTCGTCGGTCGCTCCCATGTGGCGACAATAATTCGATTCCCGCCACAGGCGGGTGCGCTCGGGGAAACTGAGTGGCGGTCGTGCCAGCAGCAGCGCCCCCCCGGTGGACATCGGAAGCCCGGGGGCAGCGGCGAAGGGATCGACGGCGGCAAAGGCATCAACGACGCCTTCGTCTTCACCGAGCGGTGGCAGATAGGTGTCATCTCGGAAACCGCCCGCGGCGTATCCAGCCGATGGAGATGACACAATCGCGTTGTTCAAAGCCTCCACCTTGTCCATCTCGCGGGCAGAGGCAGTGACAATGAGCGTGCCGGAGGGGCTCAACGTCGCGGACGAGCCTTCCGGTAGATTGATGCCAGCCGATTTGAGCAACTCGGAAATCGGACGGCGTGAGGTGGGCCGTGGCGGCGTCGACGGCTCGGCGAACGGATCGACGTCGGCACTCGATTCGGAGGCATCGAGCGACGAGGCGAAATCCGGCGGCACCTGGAAAGTGCGTGTCATCAGGTCTTCGCCGGTTTCTGTCTGGGACATGAGAGTGATGGCAAAATCATCGCTCCTGTATTGCAGCCTTGTGGCATCGCAGATGTATTTCAACGCCACGCCGAGAGGGACGTTTTCAACCTTGAGTTCCCTGATCCGCAGATTGCCGGGATCGCTTCCACCGCTGGGCCGGCGAATGACGAAGTTGACTCCCTTTCGGGCCGGGTCGAGTTCCATGGTGTCCAACTCCCTGGCGCGCAGCCGCAGGAAATCGATGGCCTCGGCCACGGTAACGTCTTCGAAGTCGATGCGCGGGATTATGATATGCTTCATCTTCTCGGTGAGATAAGCGACTCCTGCGGATTCCATAGACTCACTGAGAATATCATTCCGTGCCAGCCCGAGGCTGTCCTCGAGCGCGAGGTCGGTGCCGCGCAACGTTTGGGTGAAGAGCCGGGTTTCCTCGTCCGGGCCTGGGTTTTCGAGTTCCCAGCGCAGCGAAAGTTCGCGGGCGATGCGCTTCCTTGCCTCCGGCATGGCTTGGCCGAGCAGGGCTTTTTCCGCGGCGTTGAGCTTCTTCCATGCGTAGGGGCGGAGGTAGCCGGTGAGATCGCGATCGAGCAACCAATCGTCGATGAAGGTCGACTCGGGTTTGTGAGTGAGCAGCGGCTTGACGTGCTTGTCGAAGAACGTCCGGTCCTTGCGCTTGAGAAATACGTGGAGTTCGTGGCAGGCGTGATGGGAAAGCAGATTGAGCTTTTTCTCTTCGGAGAGCTCCGGCCATTCGGTGAGGAAAACGAAATCGCGCAGGCGGTTGTCGGGCAGCATGCCGTAGAGAAGCTGGTGCGCGTCGGCCAGCGTGGTGAACGCGCGCCAATCGGCGTCCAGCAGGTTTTCGATGGACGCGGTGGCGCCCTTGGCGAGCACGGCGGCGCTGCGTGTGGCGATGTAGTGTGTTTCGGGATCGAGCGGACGGGTGATCCGGCGGTCGCGCAACGGCGTGTCGTTGGCGGGAAGCGGCAGGATGGCTTCATCGGAAGCATATAAATCCGCGGCAGTGACATGCAGGAACTGGCAGCCGTTGAAATCGGCGAGCGGCATCTCCAGCGAGCCATCGGCATTCGGCGTGAGTTCCACGCGGACGACCGCGGGCCGGGCGAGGAAATCATACACCGGATCGTGCGCGGAATCCGAACCGCGCCGCTTGTCCTTGCCTTCGGAACGCTTGCGGACTGCCGAAGGAAGCCCGCCTCCGAAGCCCTTTCCACCGCGGCCATCTCCGCCGAGCAAGGTATCTTGTGTCAGGTCATCCTCGGTCCACCGGTTCAACAGCAAGCCGGGGCGTGGCAGCATGGAACCGGGAAAAGTTCTCGCCGCCCGGCGGTCGAGGATGTAGCGCATCTCATCGCTCAGGCGTCGGTCTGTTAGATAGCCGCAGCGCTGGAAACCGGTTGCCAGAATACCGGGCAGCGGAAGCTCGAACGGATAGATACCGCTTCCCGCGCTCCAATCCTCATCACGATAGCGCATGCCGATGATGGAAACCCGTGTGTCCGGCCCATGGCCGCGCAAACGGATGCGGGCACGGTTGTTTTCGATCACACGATCGACAATCTCCGGCGACGGCGGCGCGTGGCGCGGAACGATGCGTGTGTTGGAAACCAGCAGTCCGTCGTGCTCCGCGCCGGCGGAAATCAGGATATCGGTGATTTGATCGTTCTGTTCCAGTTGATAGGTGCCGACCGGCAGACCACGGATCACGAGTTGCCGCTCCTCGATGGCGATCTTGTCGAAGTGGTCGCGGACGATGGTTCCGTCGCGCGTTTCCAAGAGGGAAATCCGGGTGCGGCCCGGAACCTCCGCGGGTTTCGCCATCGGCAGACGGATTTCGGAACCGGCGGGCAGGTGGATTGCAGCAGGCACATTGAGCCATTCCGGCGCGGGTTCGTAATAGGTTTCCGCGATGTCCGTGCCATCGGCGACGAGATAGTCGATGGTATCGAGCGTGCCGAGATCGACACGGCCCTGCGCATCGGTGCGGACGCGGACTTTCACTTCGCTGCCAAAATCGAAACGATGAGCGGCGAGCGTGACGGCGCGCGAGGCGAGCGGTTCGCCATTGCGTCCGCGAACTTCGAGACGGTGGCCGCCTTGGACCGGCGAGAAGAACGCCGTGCCGATGCGCGAATTCTTCATGTCGCCATTCAACTCGTATTCGATATGTTCAGTAAACTTCAGGGGATCGCCACCGGTGGCGGGCGTGACGGTGCCGCGCAGGGTGAGCGTGAGCTTGAGCAACTCGGAAGGCACTTGGAACGGAATCTCCATCAGCGGCTTGAGCGTGAGATTTTCCGCGATCACACGCTCGGTGGTGACGCCGCCGGCGAGTTCCGCCTTGAGCACGAGCGCCGGGTTTTCGATGCGGTCGAGCGGCAGTTCGTGGCCGTGGTTGGTGAGCCGGATGCGGAGCAGCAACATCGCTTGCATGTCGGCGAGCAATTGTTCGCGCTCGAGATGGAAGCGGGCGTCGAGCGCGATTTCGTCGCCGCGCGGGCCGAGCGCGACCGGTGCCGCGAGCTTGCCGGCGTTGACCACGCCGCGCGTGACCGGTTGATGTGGCGAGTTGGGAATGTTGATGATGCCGCGTTCGTCGGCGGCGAAGGTTTCCGCGCCGAGCGTGAGGCGGGCGTCGCGCACCGGCTTGCCGGTTTCATCGAAGACCCGCAGTGTCTGGGCGTCGGCCGTGCGGTCGGGATACACATTGAGCCGGCCCTTGCGGATCAGCGCGCGGGCGGAAACCTGGCCGCTGATGAAATCCACCAACCACGCGCCTTGCCCGACGAGTTCCGGCAGGGCGATGCTTTCCCGATGCTGGACAATCGGTGCCTGGGTGTAGCGGACACGCCGTTCGTGATGCGGCACGAGTCCGTCGAGATCGATGCCGACATCCGGTTCGCCGCGCTGATGCGCGAAATGCGATGGCAGGTCGAGTTCATAGATGCGGATCAAGAGTTCCGGTGTGTTCTTGAGATCGAGTGTGAGATTCACCGCGTCGTCCGCCGCGAGCAGTTGCGGCGCGCCCGGCGCGAAAGCGATGCGGGATTCCTCTTGCAGCAACCTGAACTCGGAGGGATCGAGAGCCAACCCCCAGCGCGCTGGATCCTCACCGGCCAGCAAACGTGCCTTGGCATGCAGCCTTGTCAGGGTTTTCTCCGGGACGTAATCCGCGAAGTCCTCCGGCGAATCGGCGCGGGCGAGGAAATGTTGCAGCAGGGATTCGATCAAAGGGGCGTCGTCGCCCACCGAATTGCAGCCGGTGGCGGAGGAGTAATCGGCTTCGGGTTTGATATGATATTCCGGCGGATCCTCGGGAGTGTGCAGGATTGCATGACGCAGGCGCGGCAGTGCGAGATAGGCGAGGAAATCATCGGGCGGATGGTTGCCAAGCGATTGCTGCATGCGAAGGTGATGATAAAGCGCGTGCGCCTTCAGCGAAACCAGCGCGGGCGGCAAAGTGAGAGCATGGTCGCGGCATTTCTTCAAATGCGCGGCATGAGCTTGCGGGTCGCGCTCGAAGTCGGTTTCATCGCCGGGACGGAGTTTCGCCAGATAGGCGATGGTGAATTTCTCGCTGGCACGCAGCTCCGGCCGCAACTCCAGCAACGCGGCGAGTTGGGCGGAATCGAGTTTTTCATGGAGTCCGGAAGCGCCGAACGCCACCGGCCGCTCCAGCGCGAGCGAGCGGTCGATGAGCGCGACAACACCGGGCAGATCGGCGCGGTCGAGTTTCCGGAGGAACCAGCGGATCTTCGCTTCGTCGAAGGACTCGACATGATCGAGTTCGCGATACAGCCGCTGCTCGTCATAGAGCATGTATGCCTCTTTCGGGTTCCTCTGAGCGGCTTTTCTCTCGAAGGCGGCTTCGGTGATGAGCGCCGGATCGAGCCGTGTCGGCAAACTCTCGTCGGCCGCGGCGGCGTCCGGGCGCTCGTGATCGAAATCCAAGCCAAGCCGCCGGCTCAGCTCCTCCAGCGAGGCGGCGGGATTTTTCTGATAGTCGATGAGCAACCGGCGGTTTTCCAACACGGGCATGCCGGCCAAGGAAACACGGGACTCCGGTTTGTCCGCAGCCGCTTTCCATTCCACGAGTGTTTTCTCGAACGCCACCAAGCGCCCGGCGAGCTGATGATCGAGCGCGGTGTGGAAATAGAAATCGCGCGTGCCGGGTATCAATTCGGCGAGAGCCTGCGAGCGGGTGGCGGGATCGGCGAAGCGTTCGCGGAAAGTATCGGTGTCCGCAAGCAGGGGGAGCGTGGCGCAGCAGAGCGCGAGAAGGGTTTTTCTCATGACTGCGCTTCTATGAAACTTCCATCCCGCGGGCAAAGTTCAAAGTGCTCGGAGTGAATGAATCACTCGGCTTCCACTTTGATCCGCAGGAAATACCCAGGTTCTGTCGGCACCGGGAGTTCATACAAAACGGGCGAGAACAGGTCTTCGCGCCCCGGTGCCGGCAGCAAGGTGGTTTCCCAGTCGAGCATGTCGGAGCTTGTCTGCAACGCGTATGACAAGTCGGTTCTCTCCGCAATGTAGGACAGCACCAGCATGTCCGGTGGGGAAATTTCCAATGCCAGCGCCGGTGCCTTGACCGGAAAGGGTGACTCGAAAGGCCCGATATCGCGCGCCGGACCGTGCGGGATGAGGTGGCCGCGGAAATCAATGTCCGCCATCGCCACGCCGCCATACTGGGGCAGTGCGGTGTCAATTGCCGCATCGATGACCGGGGAATCCGCGGCGGGCTTGAATCCCTGAAAGGCGAGCAGTTCGGCGATGTTTGACGGATGACTCACTCCGACAATCGATCCAAGCCGCGGATCGGCGCTGATCCCGAGCGGTTGACCGTTCACGGTTTCAGGCTGGCCGGAGGCAGCGCGCCATTCGCCGAGCGATGAATAATTGGTGGATCCCCAGCGCCAGGCATTGGTGGTATTGCCATCCAATGCATAATACAGGTTTCCCTGGAATGTGAAATACGAGCGGGCGGTGTTGTTGCCGACATCGACGAACGGCTCGCCGCCACGGGTAATGAGAATGTTGTTGCGGATGCGGATTCCGGACATTTCGCCGACACGCCATCTGACACACGGTCCGGCTTCAGGTGCGTCGGCATAAACGAGATTCTGATAAACGTCGATTCCGGAAAGCATGGAGGAAGCGCCACTTCCTTTCCAGAATGAAAATCCGGAGGCCATGTCGCGGCGGCCGTCCCCCCAGCTTACGCAATGCCGGATGACCGCGTTGGACAGGGGGGGCGCATCGTCGAATTCAGCAACAAGATAGCCGGGCCCGTCGTTGTTGTGGGAATAGCAGTACTCGATGACGGAGTTGGTGGATCCTCCGTCGATAT
Organism: Luteolibacter sp.; assembly: GCA_041686775.1. GTDB lineage: Bacteria > Verrucomicrobiota > Verrucomicrobiia > Verrucomicrobiales > Akkermansiaceae > Luteolibacter. The sequence goes on from JAWLDG010000002.1 coordinate 587,290, forward strand.
CAAACCCGCCGCCATCCAGTTTGCCGGGCATTGTTTTCTGGTCGTGTACCAGGCAATGGCGGATGGTCACGGAATCGGCGGCGTAGGTCCAGATGCCCACCGGGCCGTTCAGGGAGCTATTGCCGGCGGATCCGCCGTTGTTCCATGCATGGCAGCGTTCGACCAGCCCGCCGATGGTGCCGGAAATGATGATGCCGGAACCACTATGGTCGGCCGTCAGGTTCGGGTCTCCGGTGACTCCATGGATCTCGCAGCCGCGGATGACGACGTCCTGATGCGACTGCTGTGTCGAACTGCCGGGTTGGTAGCCATAGACGTGAATGCCGTCGCGCCGGCAGTCACGCACCAGGCAGTCCTCGATCAACACGCCGTTGAAACCGCAGAATTCCTGATGGAAGGCACCGAGTTCAATGCCGGTTTGAAACCATTGGACCTCGACGTTCCGCACCTCGACGCGGGGCAGTCCCACCCCGGCGGGAAGATCGCAAAAAAACAAAACCCCGCTGGCGGTGGCGGTATCGATCCCCGCACCTCGAATCACGAGATCACGGATGACAACCCCGCCCGTGTTGTAAACCTTGATTCCATAGGTGTTCTGCGACGGGGCGATGACCGCCCGGCCCGTGCCATACGAACCGATGGTCACCGGTTGTTCGGCGCTGCCGGCCTCACCTGAGCCGACGAGCAGCCCGCCGTCGCTGAACATGCTCCCACCCTCGAAGAGCACGACATCGCCGGGCTGGAGGGAGATGCTGTTGATCTTGCCTATGGTCAGGAGCGGCGACTCCGGCACCGTGCCGGCGTTGGCATCGTCACCATCGGGGCTGACATAATAAGTCGCCGCGCCGAGCCAGCAGGTCAGACACGGGATCAAGATCACACCTTGCAATACCCGGATGGTGATCATGCTGGAAAATATCGATGTTTCCCGGAACAGCCTGTCTGCCCAAGCACCCCCGTGTGCCATGCATGCGGCGGGTCCGCCAAACCGGTCTGGCTGGCCCGGGGAGGCCTGTGTTGCGGATCCGTATGTCACAATGAGCCATTAGACGACGAATCCTGCGGTGGCAAAGCGATTCATCATTTGATGACAGCGGGTGACAAGCGCCTGGCCGGCCGGCCAGGGAAAATCCACCGCGGGCAGCATGAACAAGCGGGCCTTGCCGGCCACTGCTGCCAGCCGGCGACGACCATGGCCCTCAATTGGCGCTTCCCAACGGGATCATGAGAAGACGGCCTGACCACACGCCTCACGGAAACCCAAAAAAAACCGGAAGACGTGTCGGCCAGGCCGCTTGGAATGGACGCATCGACGCGTCATTGAATCAACGCCGCCGAAGGGCGGATTTATCCATAAAATTTCCGATTCTGGGATTTTCCTATCGATGAAGATCCCCGGCGGATGCGAGAAGCACGCGAAGACCCGCGCCATTAAACCCTTGCCAAGCATCCGAATCCGGCTATCAGTCCGCCGCGGGGTGCCCGTCACCGCCATGGGAACGCGATTCGTTCCCACCCTTGTCCGGTCTTCATCGATGAGAGATTGTCTGAGGTTCATCCGATAAATCGCTCATCGACACCGCCCGCCGCCGATTCCCGGCAGGTGCGGGCATTAAGAAAGACATGACCCCGACCGCATTCGAGGCGTTGCCGCTGGCCGCGCCCCTTCACCGCGTATTGCGCGAACTTGAATACACCGTGCCCTCGCCGATCCAGGCGCAGGCGATTCCGCTGCTGCTGCAAGGGCGCGACCTGTTAGGCTGCGCGCAGACCGGCACCGGCAAGACCGCCGGGTTCGCGCTACCTATCCTGCAGGCCCTGCATGAAAACCCGCGCCAGGTGCGACCGAAGACCTGCCGCACGCTGGTGCTGGCACCCACCCGCGAACTCGCGGCGCAGGTTGGCAAGAGTTTCACCACTTATGGCAAATACGTCCGTTTCAGCCAGACACTCGTTTATGGCGGCGTCGGCCAGGTACCTCAAGTCAATGCGATGCGTCGCGGCGTGGACGTGCTGGTGGCCACCCCCGGACGGCTGCTCGATCTGATCGAGCAACGCCACATCGATCTGTCACAAGTCGAGTTCTTCGTGCTCGACGAGGTGGACCGCATGCTCGACATGGGATTTTTGCGCGATGTGAAACGCATCGTTTCGATGCTGCCTGCAAAGCGACAGTCCTTGTTTTTCTCCGCCACGCTGGCACCCAGCATCGTCGAACTCGCGCGCACCATCCTGCGCGATCCGGCGCACGTCAGCATCACTCCCGAAACGACCACCGCCGAGAAGATCGAGCAGCAGGTCTGCTTCCTCACCCGTGAGGGCAAGCGGCCGCTGTTGGAACAACTGCTCCGCGCCCAGTCCAACGCCGCGGGACAGAAACTCACCATCGTTTTCAGCCGCACCAAGCACGGTGCGAACAAACTGGCGAAGACCCTGTGCGCGGCGGGCTTTCCGGCGGACGCGATCCACGGCAACAAGTCGCAGGCGCAGCGCGAAAAGGCGCTCGCCCGCTTCAAACAAGGGCTCACGCCGGTGCTCGTCGCCACCGACGTCGCCGCCCGCGGCGTGGACGTGAGGGACGTGGGACTGGTGATCAATTTCGACCTGCCCAACGAACCGGAAGCCTACGTCCACCGCATCGGCCGCACCGCGCGCGCCGGAGCCGATGGCCGCGCGGTCTCCTTCTGCTCCGAGGACGAACTCGAATACCTGCGCGAGATCGAAAAAACCATCCGGATGTCGATTCCGCGCTGGGATGCGCACGACTGGCACATCGAGGCGCTGGCCGACCGCCACACGCGCGGCAGGGTCACGGTTTCCGCGGCAAAAACATCCCCGGGATCCGTCCGCCGCCGCCCGCGCGGACGCAGGCGCTGAATGCGGCGCGGAGATTCCGCCGGAACGCCGAGCCCCAGCTCGGCGGAAAACGTTTCAATCCGCGCCCCACTTGCGAGGGGCGACGCTCGTCAACCTGCCAGTGACCGGGCTTGGCGTGTTTCAATCCGCGCCCCTCTTGCGAGGGGCGACTTCAACTAATGCGCCTCGCCTATGCCGACCGCATGTTTCAATCCGCGCCCCTCTTGCGAGGGGCGACGCACTTGATACAGACCTCTTCGCTCGGGTGTCCGTTTCAATCCGCGCCCCTCTTGCGAGGGGCGACGCACTCGACGGTGCGGTGCTGGATGGATTCGTAGTTTCAATCCGCGCCCCTCTTGCGAGGGGCGACGCGTCAGGACGACCGGGTGAACCGCGACCTGGAGTTTCAATCCGCGCCCCTCTTGCGAGGGGCGACCGTGGACAGCCACAAGTTCGTCACCCTCAAGTGGTTTCAATCCGCGCCCCTCTTGCGAGGGGCGACCGTGGACAGCCACAAGTTCGTCACCCTCAAGTGGTTTCAATCCGCGCCCCTCTTGCGAGGGGCGACCGGCCAGCGGCATGCAGGTTTCCTCGATCAGCTTGTTTCAATCCGCGCCCCTCTTGCGAGGGGCGACCTCACGTTCGAGGATCGGCGTCACCTTGGTGAGGTTTCAATCCGCGCCCCTCTTGCGAGGGGCGACCGGATCTCATCGTAGGGATTCCAGTTCTTCAACTGTTTCAATCCGCGCCCCTCTTGCGAGGGGCGACTTCACCGATCTCGGGGAGAATCGGGCGATCGGTGTTTCAATCCGCGCCCCTCTTGCGAGGGGCGACGGAGGCACGGGCGCAACGCGACGCCAAGCAGGCCGTTTCAATCCGCGCCCCTCTTGCGAGGGGCGACGCATCGATGCGGAAGCCGACGCAAGAAACCAGGTTTCAATCCGCGCCCCTCTTGCGAGGGGCGACCTTTTGGATGGGTGGCTAAATTTGCGTTTTTATTGTTTCAATCCGCGCCCCTCTTGCGAGGGGCGACGCCGAGCTGCATCGCTTCGCGGCGGTCCACGATGTGCGCGGAGTCCTTGTTTCAATCCGCGCCCCTCTTGCGAGGGGCGACCCCTGGCATCGACGACGATGGCGGATGAGTCGTCGTTTCAATCCGCGCCCCTCTTGCGAGGGGCGACGCGCTGGGATTGAAAATCCGGCCGAGAATGCAAGTTTCAATCCGCGCCCCTCTTGCGAGGGGCGACGGCGGGAGTCTGTAAGCCTTATTTCCCTAGGGAAAGAAGAGAATGATCCGCGAACCTGTGAAAAAATCAGGAGCCCGCAGCAGGATTTTCCTAACGGATGATGTCAAAGAGCTTGTAATCAAGGCATGGCCGCCTGCGCGAACCCTGTGGGAAAATCATGTCCGCTCGGGGTTCGCGCGGGATGCGCCAAGCCTTGCGAAAACCCAATCAAAGAACCAGCGGCCCATCAACATCGTATCCCTGTTTGGCTCCGTGGTGCTCTACCCGGTGGTGCCAATTGGAGCCGAGATGATAGAAGCGCAGGCTGTCGGTTTCCTCGTTGATGATTTCGAACAAGCGGTTTTTGAGGGTGACGAGTTGCGCGGGCTCGACCTTGCACTCGAACACCGAGTTCTGCACGCGCTGGCCGTAGTCGAGGCAGGTTTTCGCCGCCCTTCGCAGCCGGGCTTTTCCGGCCGGGGTGGTGGTGGAGACATCGTAGGTGACGAGGATATACATGATTTGAAATTCGAGATTTGAGATTGCCCCGCGAAAGCGGGCCTAGCGTGCCAGGAATGCGGGATAAGCGTCGATGTCCCCGCGGAGGTGGCGGGCGAGCAGTCGCGCCTGGAGATGCGGCAGGAGTCCTACGGTGGTTTTCTCATCGAGGAAGGGATGGGTGATTTCGTCCTGCTTCCGCTCCTGCCATGCAGTGAGGACCTTTTTGCGCGAGTCGTCCTTGAGCAGCACGGCACCGTTTTCCTTGATCTCAAAATCCTTGAGCGTGATCTGCTGGCGGTTGAGCAGCGAGAGCGCGGTGCGGTCCGCGAGGAAAGCGCGGAATTCCTCCATCAGGTCCAGTGCCAGCGAGGGGCGGCCCGGGCGGTCGCGGTGGAGGAAGCCGCACTGCGAATCGAGACCGCAGCTTTCCAGCGCGCTGCGGCAATCGTGCATGAGAAGGACATAGAGGAAGGAAAGCAGCGCGTTGACGGGATCGAGAGGCGGCCGACGGGAACGGCCGTTGATGGCGATGGCCGGGTCGTGATTGGTCAGCAAGTGGGGAAACGCCGCGAAATACGCCGAGGCCGATTCGCCCTCGATGCCGCGCAGGGTTTCGAGCGAGGTGGCGCGGGACACAAGCCCGATCCGCACGGCGAGGAAGTCCGCGGCGCGTGTGAGATGGTAGGCGCGATCGGCGGATTTCTCCCCGTGGTCGCGGGCGGCGCGCATCAGGACATGGCGGGTGTTCGCGAGTTTGGCGGCGATCATGTTGGCTGAGATGGCCAGGGATGCGGGCTCGTGGTCGGCCCGGCGGTATTGCTCGCGCCGTAGCAGTATATTGCCGGAAGTGAAACCATTGGATGCGGCGAGGAATTTTCCATGTGGCGTGTGAAACGAGAGCGATACTTTTGCCTCCGCGCAGGCCGCCATCAGTGAGGCGGAGCAGGAGATGTCCCAGCCGAAGCAGGCGATGCCGTCGAGATTGTGCAGCGGAACGCGGAGTTTCGACTCACCCTCGTGGCGAATCTCCACCGCCGCTCCGTCCTTGCGCAGGTAAGCGCCCTCCAGGGTGACGAAAAGGGTGTTCAGGTGCCGCTTCATCGCTGTATCGATTTCAAATTTCAAATTTGAGATTTCAAATTCAATCAAGTGGGCCGTTTTTGCGCTCCCACTCCATGCGTGCGGGATGGTCGGGCGGGAATTTCCTCATGCCCTCGCGCATCATGGCATCGAATGCCTGGCGGGATTCCTTTTGCTGACGGCCTTTGCGCCACTCTTCGCGGCTGCGATCGTTCAATTGCCGCTGGCCTTCGATTTCCGAATTCTGCAACGAGTCCGCCCACTTGCGGAGCTGCCGCGAACAGGACTCGGCGATGGATTTCAAATTCGAGATTTGAGATTTGAAATCGGCCAGCGCCGGCCGGCGCTCGAAATAGCAGAGCATCGAGCGCGTCTCGCCGGCGGAGCCGCGTGCGATGTAGAGGAAGGCGAGCAACTCATTCTTCGTTCCTCGCTCGAAGCCCTCGGCGATGTTGTTGGATACCGAGAGCGAGCAACGGTCGAGCTGATCGCGTTTGGACCAGGTGATGCGGTGCTTGGCGGCGATGAGAAAGTCCTCGCAACCCTCGGCAAGACGGATGGCTTCCTGCCACACGGGCAGGTCTTCGAATCGTTCGTAGGTCATGGCTTCATGAATTTGAGATTTCAGATTTGAGATTGGAAGAGAACCACGCGGCGGCACCCTTTTTCAAGCGCATCGCCAGCGGTTGGCACAGATCGATCAGGGAGCACGCGTCACAACGCCGCGGGTCGTATTGCGCGGTGGGGGTGATGCCGGAATCGAAGCATTGACGGATTTCCCCGGCGGTCGCCCGAACCAGCTCGCGCAGGTCCGCATCGAACACCACATCCGTCCGTCGGCGTTTCTCGCCGTAATACAGGCAGCCGGTCACGATCCGGATGCCGAGCATCTCCTCCATGCACATCCCCTGCGCGCACAACTGCACCTCGTCCGCGCGGTGCGCCTTCGGCTTGCCGCGCTTGTATTCCACCGGCAGGACCGTGCCGTCCCGATGGAATTCCACCACATCGCACTGGCCGGCAAGCCCCAGTATCCGGGACGCCACCGGCATGCCGCGCGTGATCCTCACCCCCGCCCTGCTTTCGTCCGCACCTTCATGCGCGTTCTCATGCATCACCCGGCCCTCCGCCGTGAACTTGTTCTCCGCCCATGCCTGCTCCAGGTGAATCAGCGCGCACTGCCGCGGGCAATACAGCCAGTGCTGGAGCGCGGAAATCGGGATGAACTGGTCGTCATCAAGCATGGTTTCCGGATCTTCCCGCTTTCGAATCTGATATCACAAATCCCATATTCACTCCCGCTTCATGAACCGCGTCCCCTACTCCTCCCCATCCGGATACTGTTCCGGTGGCGTCCCGGTGATGGACAGGATCTTGGGATGCTTGAAGGCGCGCGTCTCCTCGCCTCCTGTGCAGGTCACGGAAAAACGCCAATCGTCACCGTAGTCGAAGAGGAAGAGCATCTTCCTTCCGGGCTTGAACACGGCATCGATGGGCATGTGTTCCACACCCAGATCGCCTTCGTCCGCCTCCTCCCCAATGTCGGCGAAGAGGGTGTATCGCTCCTTGCTTCGATGGGGATTCTTCAGGTTGTCATAGAAACCGTAGGCGTGATCGCTGTCGAAGCCGACCGCATCCAGGATCGCGTGCGCGAGGTCGCCGAGCACGTAGGTCGCGGGCATTTGGAGTTCGGCGCACCAGTCACCGTGTTCGACTTTGAAGAGCAGCGTGTTCATGGGAATTCAGATTCGGCGGATGAGGGTCACGCCAGATGGGATGGTCGACTCGTCAATCAACACATCGTAATCCGCAAAGGAACGAGCGACTTCCACGCCGAGTTTGCGGGTGACCGTGACGGCATCGAACAGCTTGTGGCTGGGAGCGGAACCGAGGGCGCTGTCGTGTTTGAAAACGAGAAGAGCCCGCGGATTCATGCTGCCTGCGGGGCGGGCGGCGGATTGGTCGAACTGGAAGGCGTTTTCGAGGGATTGGAAGAGGAGTTCGAGGTCGGCATCGCTGAAGCCGGTTTGCTTGGCGAGGAAGGGGTTCACGAAGCCCTGCGCTTTATAGAGGCCGTAGGGTATGGTGAATTTTCGGCCCATGGTGCGTTCCTTTTCGATGTCCTTCTTGTTGGTTACGGACGAGCGGGTGATGGCATGTTCGCTGGAGACGATGGGATCGATGGAGCGGGCGAACGAAAGTTGCACCGGACCCCGCACCTGTCCGCAGTTGATCTCGGTGGACATGACAGCACCGAAGGTGCGGATGTCATAGTAGGTCTTGCACATCCATGCGGTGGCTTGGTCTTTTTTCCCGTCTTTGGGGGCCTTTGATTCCTTTTCGGGGATACCGACCGCATCGTGCGCTTCCTGCTGGAGGTCGTTGAGCACTCCACCATCGGTGAAGTAGATGCGTTTCCCATCGGCCCCCTTGCCGGTGAGGGCGACAAAGTTGCGGATCTTGCGCTTGAGGCAGACGTCGGTGACGAGGCCTTGGCCGGTCTCGACATCGATGCGGGGAAGATTGCCGGCGTCGGGATCGCCATTGGGGTTGGCGTCCTGGCAGTCGAAAAGGAAGAGGAAGTCGTAACGGTGGTTCATGATGTGTTGGTTGGTTGGTGGTTTGTCGATTGGTTTGTGGGAAGGTTCAGGCGGTTTCGGTTTGTGCGGGCAGCGGTGTTTCCTTTTTGGTGAAGAAGTCCTTGCGCTGGTGATAGTAGCCGATAGCGAAGACTCCCTGTTTTTTCAGTGAGAGTTGGTTCGGGAAGCCGCTAGCCTCGATAAACGATACGATGTCCTGGACGAGACGCTCCCGGTTGACCTTCGCTCCGCCGTTGAGTTTGGAGAGCCAATGTTAATAGATGCGGAGCAGGCGCGGGAAGACGCTGGCCGGGGTGGCGGAAGCGGCGCTGTAGTAGCGGTCCAGGGCGATCAAGCTAGAGAGAGGAGTTTTTCGCGGTAAGTGTTGTCGAGCAGGGCGTGGCGGCGCTTTTTGGTGAGGCTTCCCTTGAGGGCTTCGTCGCTTTTGAGGAGGTTGAGC